>NZ_CBCSJH010000018.1:61591-109618 GCF_965139195.1 Bordetella tumbae
GACCGACTCCGTGAAGCGCCAACGCGGTCACTGCCCCGCNTCGNCGTCCAATAGAACTCAATCCCTATCCGCCAATAGGCTGGCCGTCATCACGCCTCCCCCACCCACAGATCCCAAGCCCGATCTATAGCCGCCGGCGGCACTTTAGCAGCAAGCTCAATCTCCCCATCAGTAAGCCCCGTCACCGTCCCAATCGCCATAGCACGATACTGAAACTCCGCATTCTTGCACGCCGAAACAGACCGAAATACCAGCTCACGCAAACCAGTACCCACGACAGTCGCGCCATGATGCCGCATTAACACCATCGAAGCGGAACCCAACGCACGCGCCAAAGATGCCCCCTGCTTTCCGTTAGTGACGAGCAGATTCGTATCGCCAAATTCGTCCCGACTATCCCACATAGGCACATGCCGGCCAATCAACGCACCGTGCTGATATACAGGAACAATCGATACGCCAGCCACGCAAAAAGGCAGCACCGACGGACTGTGATGATGGCAGATCGCCATCACATCCGGACGCGCGCGATATATCTCGTTATGGATAAAACGCTCGCTATACTGCGGCACTCCTACACCGTCCACGGGCACAGCTTCACTGTCATATTCGAGAATGTCCGCATCGCTCACCAGCTCAGGCGCTTTCGATTTCGACAATAGAAAATTATCGGGCCGATCTGGATGCCGGATACTCACGTGACCGAACGCGTCCAGCACGCCAGCCCTGGCCAGAATACGATTAGCGAGAACAAGCTCCGTACGGCAGATGTCGATATTGGTTGTCATGGCGGCTCTAATCAATATGGTGTTTGAATACAGTTGCAAAACTGCCGCGATGACACCGCGGCCACTATTTCGACGAACGCGCAGCGCGCTTTCGGCCGGGTTTCGGATCGGGTTCTACAGCGTCCGTGGCGCTCTCCGTTGCCGCAAGCAACTCACGCAAATGTGCCGCCGCGGCCTCACCTTTGATTGCCGTCCGCCAAGCTTCTTTCACGATCTTTTCGTGCAGTTTCAGTGCCTCCGGGGCCGAAGTCAGCATCGCTACACCCACCCGGATATTGGGCTGTTCCCCCAAGCGGAACGGACTGATCGTCAAAGTACGACGCTCCGCTTGACGGAAAATCTGGAATCCGTTGTGCGGCAAAATGTCAGTAGCCAAACCGATTTGCACGCCCAGATCGTCGGCCTCCAGCAGCGTGGCCAGATGCTCGATCTCGGCACGCGCCTTCTCCTGCCGTTCCCGGCGCACTGTCTCCGGCAAATCCCGTTTCCCCATCAGCCCCATCTTGAGAAAACGCTCGATCGAATCAGCCGAGATCAAATTCACGATGCTGGGCCGCCGGCGCCGGTAGGTCTGTTTACGCGCAGCGAGTATGTCGATGACCTGGCTCACGTCAGTCATATATTTGGCGCGGTGCGGGTAATCCTCGGGCACGGACTCGCGCAACGACTGGTCGAGCACAGTAATAAAGTCATCCGACGCCAGCAGGAATGACACAGGGCTGGCCAGCACGATGATCTGATCCGCCCGTTCCTCCAGCTGACGGGTACGCTCGAAATAGCTCACCGCGGAAGCCAGGTATTCGATACCCACCCCCATCAGCGTGGGCATCGAAACGTCAAGCAGCTCGGAAAGCCGCTCCAACGTATCAATTTTTGCAATATCACCCTTTTCTACACGGTACAGGGCGGTACGTGAAATCCCGATACGTTGTGCGACCTCGTCGGCACTGAACCCCGAGGCCATCCGGAACGCCCGGACCCGTTGACCGATTTCTTCATACTGCGAAGGCATTTTGACTCCCGTAGTGTCTTGCCGAGCATACAAACGCATCGACGAAAGGGACTGAGATCATACAATGTTGACCCAATTTTGGAACATTCCCCCCTTTAGACACATGATGCTGCAAGTTCCATGCACCCGCCGGCAGCTTGGCATCAGCCCTGAGGGACCAGGATCAGCCGCCCCCCTGCCGTACGCGTTTCCAGGGCACGCAATGCTTCTCCAACGGATTCGAGGGAATAGGTGTGGCTCGGCGTCTTTACCAGCTTTCCTTCACTATAAAGTCGGAAAATCTCGGACATGCAGTGCGCCATTTTTTCGGGCGTACGCTTGCGATAGTCACTAACCTGAACGCCACTGACCTCGATGTTCTTCAACAGCACGTAATTGACCTTTAACGTGGGAATACGCCCCGCCGCAAACCCGATCACCACCAGACGTCCGCACCATGCGACCGCCCGAATGGCGCCGTCAAAATAATCCCCGCCTAACGGATCCAGCACGATGTCAGCGCCTTTACCGTCGGTCAGGGCATAGACTTGCTCGCGTATGCTGTCGCGCGGGTTGTCGCGAGAGAGGTCGATCCACGCGTCGGCGCCGGCCTGCGTCACGAGATCGGCTTTGCCAGGTCCCGATATGCCGGCAATGACCTTGAGCCCGTAGGCCTTGGCCAATTGCAGCGCAGCCAGGCCTACCCCGCCCGATGCGCCCATCACCAACACGGTCTCGCCCGCTGCGGCGCGGCCACGGTCACACAGCGCGAACCAAGCCGTGTCATACGCCAGCGCCATACTGGCAGCTTCGACAAAAGGCAAACCCTCCGGCATACGGAAACAATCCGCGGCCTTGACGACCGCCTTTTGTGCATATCCCCCGTGTTCGGCCAGTGTGAGCACGTGGTCGCCCACCCGCGGCTCCGTCACGCCCTCGCCCACCGCACGCACGATACCCGTAGGCAGTTTCCCGGGCACGAACGGCCGCTCAGGCAAGAACTGATATTTCCCCGTGACGACCAGGGTGTCGACGAAATTGACAGCCGTCGCCTGGACGTCGATCAATACCTGGCCGGGCTGAGGCACGGGATCCGGGACTTCCTCTACACGCAAGGCGTCTACCGGGCCAAACTCGCGGATCAATACGGCTTTCATCACTGCTCCTGTGCGTTCATATTCAAACTGCTGAAGGTCCCACGGCCTGCGGCGATCAGCTTGTCATGCTGACTCCGGATCTCGATGTCGACGCGCGATACGGCCTTGCCTACCTTGAGCGTATGGGCGGTCGCAATCAGATCGTCTGCAGGTGCTGGCCTCAGGAAATCGATGCGCAGATCAATGGTGGGGGCCATCCTGCCAATCTGCACCGCAACGGCTGCGTGCCCCGCCAGATCGATCAGCGCGGCGATCACCCCGCCATGAACTTCCGGGCTGTTTTCCGCTCGGCCGAATACGGGCTTGTACGGCAGCCGGATCACTACTGTGCCGTTATCCGCGTCGGCCGAGATGGCTTGCGGTTCCAACACGGTATGAAACGGTGGGTGTGCCAACTCGTGGCGCAGCCGATCCAGGGCATCGCGCTGGCTCATGACGCCACCGTCGCGCTCGCCTTGAAGCGGACAGGCTCGATTGCCAAACGCCCCTCGCGTACGTCGTCGACGAGCCCGCGTTTGAACATTTTTCCGCTTGCTGTCAGGGGTATTTCATCCAATGCGATGAAATACTCAGGCATGTCATAGCGCGACAAACCCGCCTCGTCCAAATGCGCCAGCAACGTATCCGCATCGACAGACCGGCCGGGCTTGAACATGACAGCCAGGCAGACCTTTTCTCCCATTCTCGAATCCGGCACAGGCAGTGCCGCGGCGCGAGCGACGGCATCATGCTGCATGGCCAGGTTCTCGATTTTGGCCGGATAAATGTTGTGCCCGCCACGAATGATCAGGTCTTTCTTGCGGCCGGTGATCACCAGATAGCCGTCTTCGGTGAGCCTACCCAGGTCACCGGTCATGAACCAGCCAGAGGCGTTGAACGATTCTTCGGTGGCCTGTTGATTATCGAAATAGCCCAGCATGAGGCTGGCACCTCGCCCGCCAATCTGGCCAATCTGGTCAGGACCGATCTCAGTATCCGGATCCTCTGTGGAGAAAATACGTACCTCATAGCCGGAGCACACGCGGCCAGAGGTGTTGATGATCCGGTCGGCACTATCGTCGGGAAGCGTGTAGTGATGCGAGCAAGCCTCGGTCATGCCGTAGCCGCTTTGCGGCTTCACGCCGTGTTCGATCAAGCCCGCGACCACCTCTGGCGGAGCAGAGGCGCCCGAAATCCGAAAGCCCTCCAGGCGGCCCAGTTTTTTGAGGCCCCTTTGGCGTAGCTCATTCAAAATATCGATACCGTGCGTCGGCACGCCAAAGAGAAAAGTCGTATTGGTTTCAATCAACCGGTCAACGAGGCTCGCGCCACGAGCCAGATCGTGCACCACCAATTCGCCACCCGTGGCAAAGGCGCTGATCATGGCACCCAAGCCGAGGTTGTGGCTGAGCGGACTCATCGTATACAACACAGACGCAGGCCCAAAATTCCAATCATGGGCAATGGCACGGGCATTGGCCAGCAAGGTGTTATCGCTGTGCATGACACCCTTGGGCTCGCCGGTCGTGCCCGAGGTAAAGGCCAAGTACACGACGCGATTCGGATCCGTGCAGACAGGCACATCGACCGCACCGGCCTGTACGTCGCTGGTGGCAGCCTTTCTCGAGGCCAGCAAATCCCCCGATCCCGTATCGGCGAGATCAATCACCAGCTTCAGATTTTCCAGATCCGCCAACATTTTAAAAATGTCGTGACGCGCGACGTCCGCGCCCCAGCCTTGTTGGCCGATGAATGCCGCGGCGCGCACCCGGCGCATCAATACGTTGACATCCCCGACCGTGTGATCGCGATGCAATGAAGGGCAGCAGGTATATCCATTGCGCGAGCATGCCAACCACACCACTGCGGTCTCTACGCGGCTGGCGGTCCACAGACCCACACGCTGACCAGGCTGCACGCCTGCATCGTGCAGACGTATCGCCAGCGCATCCGCGCAAGCGATCAATTCTTTGTAAGTCAGCCGATTCGCGCCATCTCGAATCGCATAACTATCCGGATTACGCTGCGCCTGCGCCAATGCGGCCGCATAAATCGTCTGATCGCGCCAATGGCCCGACGCATAGTAGCGCTCGATCTCCTCTGCGCTCAGCATGGTAAGTACCGTGCTTTTTTTGATCGACATGAATGACACTCCTGATAGCGTTGGCTGCACGACTCGCAGCCCATGATTTGTATTAATGCGTACGGCCGCCGAACCACCCTCGAACGGTGGCCCACAGCGACGAAAAGATGAGCGAGATGCCGCCTATCGGCTTGGCAGGCGTGACGGGAGGCAGTGCGCCAGGTGTCCCTGCAGGCGGTAGACCGGATCGTTGCAACGCGGCGGCTGCGGCGAGGCCTGCAGCGTGTCCGGCATTGAACCCGGCGCCAAAGCCATCGCGGTAACCCTGGGCATAAGCAGGCTCCGTCGCGACCGCGCGAGATGCGGTCTCGCCCACGGCAGAACCTGACATACTGGCGGCCGGTGCAGTCTCCTCCTGACGAGGGGGACCCGATACGCCATACACCTTTTCGTGCTCTTTGATTTGCTTGATGCGCGCCTCGAGATTGCGAGCGAACTGCGCCACGATCTGGTTGGCCACGTTCTGAATCAGCCCTGCTCCGCGGCCATACTGCGCCACTGCGCCTGCCAATGTCAGGTCCGTGGTGATCACAATCTCCGACCCGGCGGCGCTAGGCTGACAATGAAACTGAATGCTGGCCTGTGCAGTACCGCGCCCCTTCGCGTCGGCGCCCTCGGCCTGCACGATTGCCCGCCGACGTTCGTCATCGATCTCGGTAAAGTTGGCATCACACAAAAAGACCAGACCGACCGGCCCCAGCCTGACCGACACCTTGCCCTTGAAACGGCGCTCATCAATACGCTCGACGATCTCCGCCCCCGGCATGCAGGGAACCACCGCCGGCAGATCCATCAGCAGCGGCCATGCCTCCTCCGGTGGAAGCGATACCTGGAAATGATTCGTGAATTGCATCTTGTCCCTTACTTGGAGTCCGCCGCATTGCCAGCGGCTGCGTCACGTTGTGTCTGCGTCGATCGACCTTGGGTGAGATAACGCAAGATATCTTCAGGCAATACCGGCAGCCGATTGACCGTACCGGGCATGCCCAGTGCGTCGTCGATGGCCGCGGCAATCGCGGCGCCTGCGGCGTTGGTACCACCCTCTCCTGCGCCTTTCAAGCCCAGAGGATTCAATGGGCTGGGCGCGTCTTCGGTAATGAGGACATCGACCGGAGGCATCTCATGCGCCGTGATCATCAGATAGTCGGCAAACGTCGTCGACTGAGGCTGCCCATTGGCGTCGTAGGTGAACTGTTCATAAAGCGCGCCGCCCAGCCCCTGTGCCAGGCCCCCGACGATCTGCCCCTCGATCATTTTCGGATTGACGGCGCGGCCCACGTCATACGAAACCCAGTAGCGTTCGATATCCACCAGCCCTGTTCCTTCGTCCAGACGGACCTGGGCAACGTGTACGCCATACGGGTAATTCATGTGTTCGCTATAGAACCAGCCTTCCGCGGACAGACCGGGCTCATGGCCATTGCTGGTTTTCTGACTGGGATGCAGATAAGACGCCACCTGCGCCAGTGTGACGCCAGGCTTTTCATCGTCGTCCAGCGACTTGATCACCCCATCACGCACGTACAACCGGTCTGCCGCAACGCCCAGCATCGCCGCCGCAATGCCAAGAGCCTTGGCACGGATTTTTTTCGCCGCGATCTGCGTGGCAGATCCTGACATCACCGTGACGCGCGAGGCATGGGCACCGTTACCAAACTCGATCTGGTCGGTGCGGCCTTTGATCACGCGAATCTTGCGGTAGTCCACACCCAGCTCGTGCGCGCAGATCTGCGCCAACGCGGTCTGCATCCCTTGGCCTACGGAGCCTGCGCCGGTAACGAGCTCGATAGAGCCCCCACGATCGACCGTGAGGCGAACCATATCGGAGGGCCCCAAGCCGGATTTTTCCACGAACATGGCCAAGCCCAGGCCGACACGTTCTCCGGCCTGACGGCGAGCATGCAGATTCTCGCGCAACGCCTTCCAGTCTACGCGCGACAGCGTCTTGTCCAGCAGCCCCGCGTAATCGCCAGAGTCCAGCAACACATCGACCCCCAACGCATCGAGCGGACGTGTGTACGGCATCTCTGTTTTGTCGATCAGATTACGGCGCCGGATATCGACGGGATCAATCCCGGTACGCGCAGCGATGGCATCCATCAGCCGCTCGCGTACGAAGCTGGTTTCGTAGCGCCCAGGCGAGCGATATGTCGCGGCAGGCGTCTTGTTCGTCAATCGATAATGGCCAGCGACCTCATAGGCCGGAACGCGGTACGGTCCCAGCAACAGTCCCGCAGACATATCCGCTACGCGCGGCCCGTGCGTGCGCACATAACCGCCCTGGCTATGGAAAAAGCGATTGCGTATTCCCAGAATATGCCCGTGTTCGTCGATAGCGGCATTGATAGAGTGGTACTGTTCGCGCGAGTGATTCGTCGCCAACAGGTTTTCGCGCCGGTCTTCGATCCACTTCACTGGCCGCCGCAAACGCAATGCGCCGAGACAAACCAGTACGTCTTCAGGATAAAGCTCGCCGCGCACACCGAATCCGCCACCTACATGGCCCTCATACAGATGAACCGTCGCGGGCGCGCGGCCTATCATCTTTGCCATTTCGTCGCGGTTCCAGTGCGATTTCTTGGCCGCGCCATGCATTTCAAGCACATCCCGAGACGCGTCATAGCGAGCAATAGCGCCTCGGCATTCCAATGGCACCCCGCTGTGACGACCGATGGACAAATCGAGTGACACGACGGCCCACGCAGCACTGAAAGCCGATTCCAAATCGCCGTATCCTTTGCGGATCACGGTAGGTTCGGTATTCAACCCCGGCAAGAATTCCTGCGGCGGGTCACGCGCATCCATCAATGCCGGCAACGGCTCGATATCCATGCGCACGAGTGCGGCAGCGTCTTCTGCGACATAGGGATCAGTCGCAAAGACAACGGCGACGGGCTCACCCACGTAGCGTACGTGGCTTTGCGCGAGAATGGGTTGGCAGTACGGCTCCAAACCCTGGACTGTCGTGGCACGAAATGGAATGGGCGGAATATCGGCCACATCCGTACCGGTCCACACCGCAATAACGCCCGGGATCTGCAAGGCCTCGCTCGCGTCGACATCCCGCACGCGGCCATGCGGCACCTCGGAGCGAACCACCCGCATATGCAATTGACGCGGGAAATTCACATCCGCGGCAAAGCAGCCCTCGCCTCGCACCAGCGCGTCGTCTTCCAGTCTGGTGACCGACTTGCCGATCACCGCATCCGCGGTCTCTGCCCCCTGAGCGATCGCGCCGGTACCGGGATCCACCATGGTGGAGTCACGCGCATTCATGATGGCCCTCTTTGTTCAAGATGTCTCGCGCCTGCTTCACTGCGGCAATGATGTTGTGATAGCCCGTACAACGGCATAGATTGGAAGACAAGGCATCGACGATTTCCGCATCGCTGATGTGCGGGTTACGCTCCAGAATGCCCTGGGCCAGCATCAAGAACCCCGGCGTACAAAAACCGCATTGCAGCGCATGTTGATCGACAAAGGCCTGTTGCAAAGGACTCAGCTGCTCACCACAGGCCAGACCTTCGACGGTGCGCACAATTCGCCCGTTCGCCTGTACCGCAAACATCAGGCAGGCACGAACAGGATCACCGTCAACCAATACGGTGCAAGCGCCGCACACGCCGTGTTCACAGCCGATATGTGTGCCAGTCAGGCCACATTCATCGCGCAGCACATCCACCAGGCTCTGGCGAGGCTCGACCCGCAGATCCTGAATCTCGCCATTTACATTGAGCGTTATATCGAGTTTGTCCATGATTTATTCCCCCTTGTTCGTGGCCAGGAAACGGGCGCATGCTTTTGCCAACGCTCGACGAACGACGGTATTGACCAGATGGCGTCGATACTGCTGCCCCTCCTCGCTGATATCGGAGGGGGTTGCATCTGCGCTGGCACGCTGGGCAACGGCGTCAATGAGGTCCTGCGTCACGGACCGGCCCTCGATCATGGCCTCGGCATCGGTCATCCGGCGAGGCGTGGTCTCGACCGCGCCCAAACCAATCCGGACATTGCGCACGCGATCGCCGTCATGCTCGACCACGACCAGAGACATCGCCTGAGCAAAATCGCCCGCACGCCGGCTGACTTCTTCGAAACCAAAGGAACAGTGTTGAGACAGCATCGGCAGCGATACCGATTCCAACAGCTCATTGGCCGCCAGCGCTGTCGTCATGTAACCGAGGAAAAACGANGCGGCCGGCACCTGCCGTGCCTCGTCCTGGCTACGTACCTGCATCGTCGCATCCAGCGTGACGCTGACCAGACACCATTCAGAAGCCGGATCCGCATTCGCCAGACTCCCACAGAAGGTGCCACGATTGCGTATAGGCAAATGCGCGATATGGCGCACGACAGTACTGAGCAATGCGCCAAGCGGCCCATCAACGACCGGCTGATGAAAAGCCGCATGGCGAACACAGGCACCGATTTTCAAGGTATCCCCCTCGGCGACAAGCTGCTGCAGGGAGGCGATACCGTTGATATCGATCAGATAGGCCGGCTGCGCGAAACGCAATGCCATCGCAGGCACCAAGGTCTGGCCGCCAGCCAGGATGCGGCCGTCCTGATCCGCCACATCGGCCAGCATCATGACCGCCTGCTCGACGGAACTGGGTTCGTAATACGTAAATTTGCCGGGCTTCATTGGGTCATCCGTTTTACGCTGAATTGTCGCTATATTGGAATCATAACCAATTTTGGTACACTCGTGCTACCGAATTTTGTTCGATGCAGTCCTCTTCCCAAAGGAACTCTCATGCAACTGCCTCACCACAACCGTTACGCCTACCGCCCGATCACAGAACGCCCTGCCTACACGTGGCCAGAGGGCAAGCGCCTGGCCTTCTTTATCGGGCTGAACATCGAACATTTCGCCTTCGGTGCCGGGTTGTCCCATTCTCTGTCAGTGCCACTGCCGGCGCCGGATCAGCGTGCCTTCGCCTGGTCGGATTACGGTAACCGGGTCGGCGTCTGGCGCATCTTTGACATGCTGGACGATCTGCAGCTGCCGGCGTCTCACCTGATCAACACCACCTTATTCGAATATGCGCCTCAGATCCTGGAACGCATCAAGGCGCGCAACGACGAGGTCATCGCCCATGGCCGCACCAACGCAGAGCGCCACGCCGGCATGTGGGAAGCCGATGAGGCCCGCTTCATCGCCGAAGTGCGCGACGACATCCGAAAACATTGGGGCCAGGCTCCGGCAGGCTGGATGGCGCCATGGATGTCGGTGACCCCCTCTACCCTGGACCTGCTGGACGAAGCGGGATTCAAGTTCGTCATGGACTGGCCAGCAGACGATCAACCCCTGTGGATGAAAACGCGTAAAGGGCGAATCATGTCCGTGCCCTACCCCTTTGAACTCAATGACTCTCCGCAAATGCTCGTGCGCCATCAAAGCCCGGATGATTTCAGCCAGGCCATTATTGATCAGTTCGACGAAATGCTGGAGCAGAGCGAAAAGCAACCGCTGGTATTCAGCCTGGCTCTGCATGCCATGATCGTGGGGCAACCCTACCGGCTGCGCGCCTTGCGCCGCGCGCTGCAACACATCGTCAATCATCCGCAGCGCGACAAAGTGTGGTTTACCCACCCCGGCGAAATCTATGCGCATTGCACAGGGTTGCCGGAAACGACAATGCCGGCTCCCTGACTCAGTTCGTCAGGCGGCGGATGGAATATTCATAGCCGTAATTTCTTTCGATCAAGACCCTTGGTGGCGGGAACAATTCAAGCAGCAGAGATCGGTCTGCAGAACCGCTGATACTATGGCGTAGACGCGGCACGCAGAAACCTGTTGCCGCGCCTTGAGTTTGGGTAGCCAACTACTAGGCAAGCCCATAAAATCAAGGCGCAAAAACCCGCCAAACAGTTGAAATAAAAAGAGTTTTGATACGGAATGAAATTAGCCACCTGGAACATCAACTCCCTGAAAGTCCGTCTGCCTCAAGTCCTGGACTGGCTTTCAGCCAACCCCGTCGACGCCCTCTGCCTCCAAGAACTCAAACTCACCGACGATAAGTTTCCATTGGACGCTTTCACCGAGCTCGGCTATCAAGCCGTCTGGGCCGGGCAAAAAACCTATAACGGCGTCGCAATCATCTCGCGCGAAACGGGCTCTGCCATGGTGCGCAACATCCCGACGATGGACGACCCGCAACAGCGCGTACTGGCCGTCACCCTGCCCGCGCCGGGCGGCGACGTGCGCGTCATCTGTGCCTATTGCCCCAATGGACAATCGCTGGATTCCGAAAAATATCCCTACAAACTAGACTGGTTCCAGCATCTGAATCGCTGGGTTGCGGAAGAACTGAAAAACTATCCGCGCCTGGCCTTGCTAGGGGACTACAACATCGCCCCTGCCGACGAAGACGTGCACAATCCCGCCAAATGGGTGGGTCAAGTGCTGGTCTCAGAGCCGGAACGCGAGGCCTTTCGCGCACTGATCGATCTCGGCCTGGCCGATTCATTCCGCAAATTCGAGCAGCCCGAAAAATCCTTTACCTGGTGGGATTACCGGCAATTCGGCTTTCGGCGCAACGCGGGTCTGCGGATCGACCATATTCTGCTGTCCGAGCCGTTGATCAAGCAGTGCACCGCCTGCGCCATCGACAAAGCGCCGCGCGCGAACGAACAGCCCTCGGATCACGCACCGGTGATCGCTACGTTGAATCTCGAATGAGGTGTCCCACGGCGTGGAGGTGAGACGTTGCGGGATTAGTCCGATTCGAGGTTTATGCTGGTCGAATATCCAGGTTTTTGGTGTGCTGAAGCTATATTTTTGCCATTGACGTTATGTCTAGAGTCCGTCAGACGAGCTTGTCTGACTCTCAATAGATAGCTGAGGAAAGGGCAATATCATATGGACAGTACCATGCAGCTCTTGAATGCATCTCGATTGAGATACATAATTGAAGCATCACCAATCAAGAGAGATGCGACGATGGCCGCTCAAACATCCATGCTGCACGTCCGTGTAGATGAAAAACTCAAGGCAGATGCAACCGAGACACTCGCCAGCTTTGGGTTGTCTATCTCGGATGCTGTACGCATCCTGTTGACGCGCGTGGTAAAGGAGGGAGGGCTACCGGCAGGGCTGACCTTTGATCCAGACGCACATGATGCGTGGTTTACTACCAAAGTCCGCGAGGCGCTGGCGAACACTCAACAGACTGTACCGCATGAGCAGGTACTGGACGAGGTACAAGCGCTGATCGACCGGAAGCGCCGTGCCAGAAGTTGAATGGACCGAGTTTGCCCGCGCAGACCTGCTGGCAATTGTCGACTACATTTCGGACGATAACCTGGATGCTGCACAACGTTTAAAGGACGACATAGAAACCAAAGCCGCGAGCTTGCGAGAGTATCCCCGGTTATATCGTTGCGGTCGAATCCCTGGGACGCGCGAAATGGTGGTGTGGGGCAATTATGTCGTTGTTTACACAGAGGATCCGTTCTTCGTGCGCATCTTGCGAGTCCTTCATGCCGCGCAACAGTGGCCACCGGCGATAGAATAAAAAAGCCTTTTTATTGTGTAATTTAGCAAGGCTAGCCCCATGGTTTGATACTACAAAACCCCGTCCGCGGCAAGACTCCGACCGGATTTCAGAAGCATGGTGAATCCCTTCATCGGCCACAAGGAGGCCGCCGGATATGCTATATTTGTCGACTAAACGGGGCGGTAGCTCAGCTGGGAGAGCGTCGCGTTCGCAATGCGAAGGTCGGGAGTTCGATCCTCCTCCGCTCCACCAAAATTCTTGCTTTAATACAAGAACTTATGTGCCGGGGCTTCGTGCCAGTCCGGTGACTCTTGTTGTCACCACTTGCCTTGAGCAAGTTCACATATTATCTCACGAAAACCTATCCTTGCGGGTAGGTTTTTGCATTTAAACTCCTGATTTTTAACGATAAATATTGAGCGATCATCGCTCCTGCGAGACCTAACTACGTCTTTGACCCAGACTGGCCCCACCTCCGCGTTTGTCACCATGGTGTCACCACGACTGAGGCTAAGTGTGAGCGTACTAATTGCTCCTGCCGACACTCGTTTACTACCGCTCCCAGGTAGGGGCCGAGGTCGATGCGTCGAGTGACGGGGTAAGTTTCTCTACACGGGTTTTCACATTGGGCCGGCCAAGTCCCTCAAAAAAATTTTTGGATTTTTGAAACTTCGGATGCTCCTAACGCTAGTGCCTCTCGGGTAGTATGTGCACAAGCAAAGGCCAGCATTAAGCTCGTAGTGTTGGCGTACGCCAGTAGAATCATCGATTGGCCCTGAAAGCGGAGATTAGAATGGGAGTTTCCGGTTATTCCAAAGATGACTTCGGAAAAAAGGTCGCAATGGTCGTCAATGCCGCCACGCCGATACGCTCTGTCGAGCATCTTAAGGGACGAGACCAAAAGCTTGAAGAAATTCAAAGAGCTCTGTATGCCGCAGGACGCCACATTTTTGTTTATGGTGATCGTGGCGTAGGAAAAAGTTCGTTAGCTGCCACCGCAGCATATCAATACCAAAGCTCGGACGCTGAGCCAATATTTGTCTCTGGATCCCCCGACGATACCTTTCAGTCAATCATTGCCAATATAGCAGTACAAGCTTTGGGTCGGTCAAAGGTACAAAGTAAAAACAAAAGAGAAACAGCTTCGATCTCGTTTCGAGGCTTACAGTGGTCTTCAACCAACGAAATTAGCGCTACCGATTTGATAGGCCAAGTCAAAAGTATTGGCGACGCGTCTGAGCTTCTTAAACAGGCATCGGCAGCGCATTCAGACAAACCTACTGTCGTGCTAGACGAATTCGACATGATTAAAAATGTCGACGAGCGAGCTAAGTTTGCTTCTTTACTAAAGCAGCTTGGCGATCAATCCATCAACCTAAAATTCTTCATCACGGGCGTGGGCCCTTCATGCCAAGAATTGCTAGGTGCCCATCCCTCAACCCATCGTCAATTGGCCACCTTCGAACTTATGCGCTTAGGTTTTGAGGGCCGCCGAGAGATAGTCCAGGAAGCTGCATCCGCGTTTGATTTCGAACTGGACGACGATGTGAACTGGCGGATTGCACTTATCAGTGACGGGTATCCATACTATATACATCTAATCGTCGAAAAAATGCTATGGGCTGCCTTCGACTCAAATTCGGACGACCCAAAGCTTGGATGGGATGAGTTCCACACAGGCCTAAGAGTAGCTGTGGAAGAAACCAATGCAGACCTAAAAAAGCCTTATATGAAGGCTGTTTTATATCGCCCTCCAGAACTAGAGGACATAGTCTGGTCAACTGCAGACGGAGACGATCTATTCCGCGACTCGAAATCAATGTTTTCTTCTTACGAACATGTCATCTCAAAGCGCTTAGACCGACCAACTGTCGATCGCAGCAAATACGGGGACTATTTGCGAAAGTTGCGCACAACGGTATACGGATCGATCCTTAAGCCAATAGCAGGTAGAAGCGGATGGTACGAATACAGTGAGAAAATGCTTAGGGGTTACGTCCGTATGCAAGCAGAAGCCAACGGTGTCACTCTCAACGGCGAAAGAGCTATTCCCCGCCAGCACATGTACATCGGCAACAGTCGTACCGGCAGCTACGGCCCGACTATACCTAAAGGCGTCAACCAAAATCGCCAAGTGTCCGAAGATACGTAAGCGGACTGCTGGTATACGAAGTGACGTTGTTCCATAGCACCATGGAGCGAGTAGACGGCTACGCTCGTAATGCGTCGGACTTCGCGCAGCAGTTGAACCAGCACAGTGAACGCCAACAGCCCGGTCTCAATGGATCAGGAACCTGTCGCAGCACGTCAATAACAAGCCCGTCTAATTGAGGACTAACCTCGGCTAGTCAAACGGTGCATTTCCGTGACTTTACATTTCTTAACTCATAGATAAAATAAGGTACTTTTATTAGAATGGCGGCATGGCTGATTCTGTCTCCAGTTACTTTGAAACCTCATCAGTAAGCGATGTGAACATTTCAGGATATGCAGCTTGGGGGACATTCATAGGTATGAATTAGATGGCAGTTTGTAGGACTTTCTATCTGTCAACGATTACCCCGTGAGGCTTTATCGTGAATGGCGTCCATAAAGTGATAGACGTTAGTTTCGGTAGCCAATGCCCCGCCTGTCGCGGCTCGACGCTGGTATCAATACATGAAGAGACAGTATGAAGGCTGTGACCCGCCGTTCGACGCAATGATCGATAAGAGACTCAAATATGCGCCTGCTACCGTCCGACCCCGATATAGAAACTATCGTCTCACGCATCAAGAGCGGCGATATCGATTTACAACCAGATTTCCAGCGGGGGGAAGTTTGGACTCGCGCAAAGAAACAGCGCCTGGTCGATAGCGTCCTGCGTGATTGGCACGTACCACCTATTCACGTTATCGAAGACGTGCAAACACGTAAACAAGAGGTACTCGACGGCCAGCAACGCCTAGCTGCTATCAGAGACTTTGTCGATGGCGAATTTGCGCTAGACGGTACGATTGAACCTCTCGACGATGGACTAACCCCCCTTCACGGGAGCAAGTATCGAGATCTGCCAGAAACGTGGAGAAGGAGATTTAACCAGTTCACAATCCGCCTCTTTCGAATCGTTGATTATCGCCCTGGAGAACCGGGGGAGTTGTTCTTTCGTTTGAATCAACCGACCAGCCTTACAGGCGCAGAACAGCGAAATGCATTTTTTGGACCTGTCCGCGCTCAAATAAAGAGCTTGGTAGAAGGCCTCAATGAAATGGGTCTAGGCAAGGACTTTCTCGGATTTTCTAATTCAAGGATGGCATACGACGACGTTCTATCTCGCGTTGCATTGTTCTTAGAGCGAGGATCCTTGGACATAAAAGTGAAGTCCTCAGACTTAATTGAACTCTATCGATCAGAGACTCCCCTGACCCCCGAGACGACGCGATTAATCCATGAGGCGCTGGAATTATTTGGCAAGACTCGAGAACATCTCATGGTGGACATGAAGTTCAACAAGGCGACTCTTTCCACTTGGCTGCTGTTCACAGTTCGATGTTTAACGCGTGATTACGATTGGATGTCTGCCAAAACGCTCGCAGATTTCATGGAATATTTTGAAAAAGCTCGCTTACTTGGCTCATCCCACTCCGAGCGTGTTAGTTCGACGGTTTCGACCGAGTGGTTGTTTAACGTATATGTAAGTCGGTCGACGGCCCGAGTCGCAGACGTTTCTTCAGTGTTACTCCGTGACGCGACCTTGTGGTTGGTGTTCGATGAGTTCATACGTGCGCATGCAATAAACACAGCGCGTCCCGACATCGACTCGATCCTATCAGCGTTCGCTTACGATCCAAATAGCAACCAACCACCGGAGGACGATTCGGTCGCTCGACGGCTAATCGAAAATGGTTGGGGAGATCTAGCATGAGTCTGCGAAGTGCTCGGTTTAATGACCATTGGCGTCGTACATTTGCTAGGAATTATCCTACCCGACTTGAAACTATAGGGTTCAAGCAACTCCTATGTATAGCAGATAATGAATTGTCTATCCCACGGGGAATTTGTGCCATTGTGGGCGGGAATGGTGTGGGTAAATCAGCATTACTCGCCGCGGTTTCTGAGCTGTTAGCAGATCCGGAGATGCCCCTTGGCGTAGGGCACCACACGAGACTGCGACACAGCGAGCTTGAAGGGACCGTCGTCGATCAAACGGGTCAAAAAAAAATAATTGTTCGCGAAGACGCTGCCGGAGTACGAAATTCTGAAGGAGACAAATTCCAAGCAGAATTCCACTGGCTCGAACCCTCCTATCTTGTCAACTTGGCACATAAGCAAATAAACGAAGACGCCAATTTTTCTGACTTACTAGAACCTCTTAGCCCCTCCAAGCTTGAGGACGAAGAACTGGAAATACTCCGGTACTTGTTGGGGAAAAAGATCGATTCATGCTTAATCTACGAAATTACAGAATATGGTGACCTGGACCCCTTTCCATATTTCGTCGCCGAGGCTGGAGGGCACCACTATGGAAGCGAGCGCATGGGCTACGGTGAACTTGCGCTCCTATTTGTAGTATGGAAATTGCGAACGATCGAGAAGAACTCAGTCTTAGTTCTTGAAGAGCCCGAAGCTCACGTATCTCCGCGATCCCAGCGAGCTTTGATGGATATTCTTGCAAAAGCTTGTGACGAAAGAGGTTTGTCGATAATTTTAACTACTCACTCGCCCACCATTATCGCCAAGCTGCCGAATAGAAACATCATCTTAATTTCTAAGAGTGCACACGGAACCCAGGCCTCCATTGGGCCAAGCAAAGTGCAAGTGAACGACCTGCTCGGCGCGACTACGCTAAAACATGCGATGGTCTTAGTGGAGGACAGGACAGCGACTCTGTTCGCACTTGCACTAGTAGGCGAGCTCAATTTCGACCTATTGTCCCACCTCGAGGTCATAGAAGCGCGAGGTGCCGCAAATATTGATTCGATTCTTTCAACACTACCAGCCTCCCAAACAGGTTGGCCGAAGGTAATCGGTATATATGACGGGGATATGCGCAAGCGTGTAGAGCCCCGTAACTTCAATTGGCCACACCTATTCTTGCCCGGAAACGCGTCACCTGAGCAAATGCTGCGTGACATGCTTACTTCCCTACAAGCAGGGCAAAAGTTGCTTGCAACGGAGCTACATAGTAATGAAGAGGTAGTTAGGACTGCATTAGATATGGTAGAAGGCCTGGACGCACACGACTGGTTCACAGAATTAACACGCTCGCTCAAATGTGAGCCTCAATCCCTTATGAAGGCACTCGTAAGAATCTGGTTACGCGATAACCAACAAACGGGGGAAGAGTTTTCTCAAAATATTGTCGATACGCTTAACTTGGTTGATTAGCCCTAGGGACTTCAAGCAAAAACGTCAACGGCTCAAGCGGTCAGAGAAAGTCCGACTTGCCCGTTTATTTGCAAAAAACTACCGAATCAGGTCTGCCTCAGCGGACAGATTCCCACAACTGACGCTAGCACTTTAAGCAGCCGAGGCATTACTACCATCTCACATATTCGCCTGACAGTGCCATCAGTTTCACTGGAAGAAGTAATTTGCCTAAGTGGATCGCTCATGCTTCTGCTCACTGAAAAGAATAATTGATAAATCAATAAACTGCAGGATAAAATTCTGAGGATTCATGCGGCTCGACGCGCAGTATGCCGAAAATTCCAACACAGAGGGCGAGACCGTGGAGTTGGGCCGTGAGCTCGTAAAATTTTCTAAAATTTTGGATTTCCGCCTCGATCAAGGCTTAGCCGTCCCGCCAATTGGTGATAGTGGTGATAATTAATCCCGCCAAAAGGTATCTTTTTTTAATAATCTATTCATGAGGATTTCATACTTTTTGAGGGATTAATTATCACCACTATCACCAATTTTCCGACGCATCACTTGAGCGATGATCGGCCTCGGCCTTTTAGTCGTCTTCGGCTATCGCCATCGCTGCGGCTGCATCCTTCTCCGTCCAGCTCTCCCGCACCGAATCCGGCACCACGTCGTCCCAAATTCGCCAACCGCGATAACTGACCCGTCCCCCAGAGCGGACTTTCGGCACCTTATCCACCATGTCCTCACCGAATACCCGCCCACTTGGGCACGGGAGTCCATTCCGAATGCACCAAGCGCGGAACACCTGAAACAATACCGCCGCTTCTATCTTGCCTCCGTTCTGGCGCCCCGGCTCGTCCTCGACCATGCATTCGTCAACGAACCGCTGTACCGTATCCAGCGATGCGCGATAGTCAGAAGTCTTTTTCTCGACCGATGCCGGCAGCCGCATCTCACGTCGCTGCACCATCTGGAAACCGCCAAGGCACCAATTTAGAATCCCGGCCATCTCCCGTGCCAGTTTTTCCTCTAAGTGCATATCCCGGCCCAACCCCGTAAACGTCGCAGAGAATGGCACCGCACGGACACGCCTCCAAGTGCCATGATCGTTCTCGGAAATTGTCGGTAGAAAATTACCGGGCATCACTACCTTGCACACTGGCCGCAACATGACAGGATTTTGATTGAGAAGCCGGACTGACATCGCGTCACCCGACACAATATCCTTGAACACCCCGCTATTAAGTTGCTGCCCCCGCGCTATCTCTGACGTTACCGCCATGCGAACACCGCGCAGTTGCGCCAAATCAGGAGTCGCCTGACCTGGCTTATGCTTCACCATCAGCGCATCAACAGGCAACGTCGCCGCATACGAACCCAACAACTTGCGCAGAGTGCCAACAAACACCGATTTACCATTGCCGCCAGCGCCGTGCATGAAATAGCTTTCATGTCGCGAAATATCGCCGGACAAGCAATAGCCAGCCACGCATTGCAGATACCGCACCAGCTCGGCATCGCCGCATGCAATTTCATTCACAAACTGTTCCCACCTTGGGCACTGCGCGCCAGCGTCAAAAGCAACATAAGCTCGTTGTGTCAGGAGCAACTCCGGGTCATGGGCAAACAGTTGGCCCGATTTCAGATCGAGTACGCCGTTGTCGACGTTGAGTAGGTACGGTTGAGCATCAAGCAGACCAGACCCAACACGCAGAGCCAACTCCGCCCGCATCAACTCCTTGACCGCTCGCACCGTTGACGCCTTTTCCATGCGTGCCACGAACGATGTAATAGCCTTCACGCGATCCTCGTCCATGTCCGCCGTGATATGCCGCACCAAGCCCCGCCCCTCGACCTTGAGCAGAGGATTAATCGACGCGCCATCAGATTCGAAATTCCACTGCTTGCCGTCCCACACGATCCAGCAGCCCGCATCCTCGACAAATCGTATTTGATGCGAATACTTCGCCGCGATGAATTCAGCCATCCCCAGCTCTGTTAGCTTCGGTCGCGCATCCGGATTCTGTTTTAGATCGGCCAGAGGATTCAACTCTGGATACGGATCGACCCATCCTTTTTCTCGCGCCCGCATAACCAGAGTGCCCAGCGCCACCACCTTGCCCGTCTTGGCGCTGCAAGCATCAAACATCGATTGCCATTCACGCTTTTTGAAAAATTCCTTGCTGCCGCTCTGCTTGGCCCACTCCCGCACCAAAGCCAAACCGTCATCGCGGCCCAACTCGAAATACACTGCTTGTAGCACCTGTAACCTCAGGGAATGCTTGCTCACGCCATCCGCTTCGTCGTCAGGGTGCAGCACTTTCAACAAGCTTTTCACGCGTGCGACTTTCTCGCCAGTGACTGGCGTTGCAGTTGCCGATACCGTATCCCGGGCCATCGCCTTCGAGCCTGCTGCGTCCCAGAGTTCGCCCAATGGCGGCTCATCCTCAGTAAATCGCTCTGGCGCCCACGTATCGCGGGGACTCGCCACCAAGGCGCGGTAACTCTCCGGTGTCATCGCCATGATTTCATCGCGACTGATCTGCACCTTGAACGTGCCCGTGTCCGGTCGCCTCACATTCACGCAGCGCCACATCCGGCCCTTGCGTGCCGAGTAAACGCGCATGTCGAGGCCGTCCACGTACAGCGATTCCGCAAACTTTTCGACAATGCTCGGCAACATTCGCCGCTCATCGTCTCGCAAATTCGCATACCCGCTCTCAACGCAAAACGCTAGCGGGACTTCGACGTGAAAGCCCTTTTTCCCTGTCGCGTACAGTCGCAACATATCCACGTCTACACCGTACCCCTGCAACTTGGACAGGAACCGTTGAACTGATTCGATAGCATCGCCGAGTTCGTCTCGATCAATATCGAACCATGCACAATCAGCGAGGTATTTCACCTCGTTTGGTGGGGTCTCCGTCTCATCATTCTTCTGATACGTGGTCGCACAGATAGTACGGAACAACGCATTGGATGGGATGTTGTCCGCGTTTTCCTCTGGCATAGAAAGCCATGCACTCTCCGCTTGTCGCTGGTAGTAGCGCACGAATTCCCGCCCAGCGTTTCCGCTATCTGTGAGGGCGCTAACATTGTCAGCGCCCTGTGTGTCGGCTTCAATGCCGATCTTGTTGTTTTGGTACATAGGACCTCATGAAACAAGGCATATTGATAGCCACAGCGCCAGCCCAGAGGTAAAATACACCTGTTATTTGTTCCCGCTGTGCTCAGGGCCTGACGTTATGCCGATGACGTCAGGCCTTTCTCTTTGGCAGCGGCCCAGCGCCGCCTACTTTTCCTTATCATCCGCCTATTTAGGCCTTCTGCAATACGCTCGCAGGTAGCGCCAACACGGCCAAGGCACCAGCGCCGCCCTGGCGTATATCTCGATGCCAACGGAAGGCACCGAGCGTCAAATCAGGTGTCCCAGCGGTTTATGTTGCGAACGGTCGTAGGCTTCGATCCCGCAAGCGCATTGGCGATTTCTCCCGTCTCCCAGCAACGCACGCCTGCCACCTTCCAGCACGGAATCGCGGCCAACCAGTTAGGGGGAGCGTTACGAACGGATGCCTCAGGCCTGCCCAGGACTCGAGCCAATTCAGCCCAACCAAAATAACAGTCTCGCGGTCGCTCGGAGGTTTGAAAAACGGTTCTCATGTCGTAGGTTCTTATCATTAATTATCGACACCGCTAATTCAACCAGACTTTTGACGAACGTGCAAACATCAGACGGCCCACCATTTGGACAGCCCAGGCGACGCAGACATTGACCTACTCGGCAAGTAGTTTCATAATGGCATCACTGAGTCCCCATAACTATGTCAATAAGGGCCCATTGTGAAAGCACTTCACACCATGCCGCCGAGGCCGATCATCGGTTACCGGCAACTATCTCAGGTACTACATCGTTCTATCGGCGCACTCAAAGACGCTGCATTGAACGAACGACTTCCACTATCCGTTTACCGTGTTGGCAACACCGTCATTTTTGATCGTGACGAGGTAGAGGCCTACGCAAAAAACTACGTCCCGTGGCGTCGTATTCGCAGCTAGTCACCCTGCACAAAACTGCTCACACAAGAGGAGAAAAATCCCAAATGAGCGAAGTCATCCAACCCACCGAAAAACTACGCACTATCCGCTTGTACGGCGACCTCGGCTCCAAGTTCGGGCGCGAACATAAGCTATACGTCAGCACACCCGCCGAGGCTATCCGTGCACTATGCAGCCAAATCGAGGGCTTCGACAAGCACATAAGCAATGAGGCGTACCGCTACGCCGTCCTGATCGGCAAACGTCGCGTCAACTTACACACGAAGCCTGAAGAGCTTCACGAGCCCCCCGGCGATGGCATCGTCAGGATCGCACCAATTCCCGCTGGCGCAAAACGAGGCGGACTATTTCAAACAATCCTTGGCGTTGCCCTGATCGCAACCGCCTGGTTTAACCCGCTGGGTCTAGCCGCCGGCTCGTCGCTGCTTACAGGCATGATGAGCGTCGGAGTCGGCCTCACCCTTGGCGGCATTGCCCAACTCTTGAGCCCACAACCCAAGCTCAACTTGGGTGAGGGTGCAAACAACAAGGCCAGCCAATACTTTTCAGGCCCCGCTCAAACTGTGCCGCAGGGAAATCCTGTGCCGATCTTCTATGGCCGCGGCCTCGTAGGTTCAGTTCCGATCAGTGCCGGCATTTACGCCGAGAACAGCCAGTAATCCCGTCAACCACGCAGAGGACACACAATAATAATGAAAAAGCTCGACTCACTCATCGGCGGATTTGACGCCAATGTTTACGGCAAGAGTCCCAGTCGCTTGCATGAGCACTTCTGTAAACACACGCGACACAAAGGGTTCACTACCATGCCTCGCAGATCGTTAAACAGCGCCAAAGAAGAGGCGTCTCCCCTCCTTGTCCAAACGATTCAAGCAGAAACGCTGGCCGTCCAACGCTTGAATTCTTCGGAATGTGCTCCGGCTAGCATCGGAGGGCAAGATCTCAAGCGATACCGCCTGGGCTTTCAGGTATGCCATCTCGCTTGGTCCCGCGTAATGAGTGCATGGAAACGCATCCCCGGCTCAGAAATCAGTCGGACCCCAGGCATTCAGTTTCTCGAATACTCGAATTTTTCCATGCACCCCGAGGCCTTAGACCTGCTTCGCATGTGGCATGGCGTATATCCAGGGACAAATTTTGAGCAACGCACTATCACCCTCAATGGTCCGGTATGGGAACTCTGCAAATGACCGAACAACAACTCATCGCCACTCTTGATCTGTTGCGGCAAGCGCCCGAGAGCAACTTCCCTATCAACCCCGCGGCAGCGATACAAATGAATGTACGACGGGCAACATTCGATGCGCACTACCGGTCCTGGAACTCGCTGACCTTAGACGATCCCGAATGGCTTACAAACCTAGGCGGCCGTGCGAAGCTGCCTCATATTCGACGCGAACTCCGTCGCCGAGGTTTCGATATCCGCATCCTTGAGGGCGATACAGGCAAGGACCCAGAGACAGGGGCTCCATACACAAGGCAGTGTCTCACCCTTGTGCATAACGCCGTCTCGAAAGAGCAGACCACGGGCGCTGTCGGCATCGATCCCTCCGAGCAAATCGCAAGAGTCGTACAACGCATAGAATCCGCTGCCCAACCCATTCAGCGTGAGTGGGGCTCGTCCACGTATCGACATGAAACTGACATACGCCGACCGTTTTATGGATGGCACTCTACAAATTTCTTCGCCAAAGCCGGGGCCTGCGATCTAGAGTTTCTAAAGCCCCACTTTGAACGGGCTAATTATCACTTAGTGCTGAGTTCATTTGAGCGCATTCTGCAAGATGGCACCACATACAACCTTGAGGGACTCGATCACCGCCTAAATGCCCAATACGACACCGCTTGGGCTCGCCTCGATACGCGTGGAGCGCTCGCTGGTAAACACGGCCCATTGACGGAGAATGAATACCACCTACATAGAGCAGTTCGCCAATTCAAAATAGACCAATGGCACGAACTTCGGCCACGAGACCTTGAACGCATGCAACGTGCAGGCATGTTGGACAGCCATGGCTGGCCCACTGACCACACAGTCTGGACTGATGTTGATTCAGAACTTCTGGCGGCTTGGCGCTTAGGTTGGAGTACCGCCGAATTGCATACCCTCGAAAAGGGTGAGCAGCAATGGGCTGGCCAGACCTTCAACGGGCAACGTCGTTCGCTGCCGTTTCGTATGGCACCTATGCCGCGCATGTAATGCAGGCCAGCAGGCTCGGATTCGAGCCTGCTGATTGCCGTTTTTTAAAGAACACGCTAGGCACCTCGCTGGAAGTGGCTAGCGTGTTGGCTCTTTCGAAAGAGCCAACCGGAACCGCGCAACTTGCCCTCTTGTCAGTTGTCCCTCTGCAAGTCAATCAGGTTCGCTATCGGAGTCGGCCACAGTGCGATAAGTCAGGGGGCTCTCCAGCCAGCGACTGATATCTGCGGAATACCACGCCACTGCTCTAAGTCCGATTTTTATTGGGTGTGGGAATGTACCCAATTTGATCCGCCGGTATAGTTCGGATCGTGACAGACCGGTGATCCCAGGAAGATCCCGCATCCGATACAGTCTCCGCAAGTGCTTTTCAAAGGGCATGAGATTACCCTCAAGCGTGGAAATTAGGCTTCGGCTCTTTCGCGTTTTCATCAAGCGTCCAGCCGAGACGGAACGTCTCACCCGCAAGCTCGCCCAAATCCTTGTGTAATCCTTTGATATGCTGCCGAGCCATCCAAGCGATGTTGGCTAATGACTTGCTCGCGTCCTCTTTCCCGAGACTCGCAATCACTGCAATTTCAGTGCACATTGTCCGGTACTGATCTAGCAAGTCGCTCAAGTCTCTGAGCGAGTGCTGCACGGCCTTGTCAACTGTTTGGCGGCGCAGTGTGCGCAGTAGTTCGTCTGCGGCTTCCAGGCTGAAACGCGCTTGCGGTGTCTCTGGCTGTCGAACATGCTGTGTCCAAGTCAGCGCGCCTTCGCCGTTCAATTTTGGTTTTGCACCCGGGTTTAGTAGTGTCGTCATCTCGAACATCCTCTAACTTGAAGGTGGAGCGGCTGCGCCGCCCCGGCGCATTACAGCGCGGTAAGTGTGTAATTCACCCAACAGTGGTCCAGGTATAGCGAGAACCGAGTATCAACGGTCGTCACTGGCCTTGCTATTGCAAACCAATTGGCTCTATCAGCACCCAACTTACGCCCATACAGTTCCATCTGACGCCTCTCATCCCTCCCTATGCCGGAGTACTGACACGCCTCTTTCCACCGCATTAAATCGGGGTAATCGTCTGGAATCCCAAACCGAGCCAATCCAAATCGAGCAAGTTGCTCGCTGAATGTCATACAACCTCGTTGATTACCCTGCTCGAAAATCTTTAGCGCGGTAGGCTCGTAGTCTTGGCGAGCGGAGAACCATAAGAGAGGGGGCTCCCCCGGTAGGCTGTACGCTGCAACCCTTGGGCGCAGTTCGCCGCACTCCAGTATTCGCCCAGCGCGCACATGTGTTGTGTAATGCCAGAGCATCAGTTATCCCTCAATGAGTAAGCAAGCTGTAAACCCGGCCCCTTGGACATCTTGTGAATACGTAGTCGCACAATAGGCCAGAAATAACGTATGAATTGGGGGGACTCCGCCTCTGGCGGTAGTGAACAACGACACACATGCAAGAGCGTCTCCAGGCCCATGGCCGCGATAGCGGTATCATTCATGGCATGCCCCCTTCGAGTTGTGCTAGCTTGTTGACCAAGTGCGACGCGCGAACATGGCTATACCGTGCCAATTGGGTGAGTGTTCGATGTCCGCTAATCGCTTGAATCTCGCCCAGGCTCAAGCCTAATTCGTGCAGCTCGGAAACCCGCGTATGTCTGCTATCGTGGAACCGAACTCCCACAAGCCAATCAGGATCAGGCGTCACGCCTTCGCGTTTGCATTGCGCCTCGTATGCTGCCCTAGCACGCTTGGCCGCACGACTCCATGCCTTACTCATAGCATCAGCCCTCACATTGAACACGCGTTCACCTGTACGCGGTAGATTCCTCAGAATCTCCACTGCCTTAGCCGTCAACGGAACATCGCGCCCGTAGCCGTTCTTCGTCTCCACCAAATGCGCCACGCTGGCAGCCAGATCGACGTAACGCCATTGCAGGTTCACGACTTCGCCCAAGCGCATACAGGTCGCCAGTGCCAAGCCCGCTACGGCAGGTAGAACTGCGCTATCGCTGGCCTCGATGACCGCCTCGAACTCCCCCTCTTGATAACGACGGTCGCGCTGGTTGCGTATGGTCGGCTTACGAATGTCGCGCACAGGATTGCCACACGGCACACCCCAATCCAACTTGGACACCTGAAACACATGACCCAACACAGCCAGGTGGCGCGCTACGGTAGCCGGGGCCTTGTCTCGCGCAAGATTATTCCTTAGCTGCGTCACGTCGGACGCCTGTACTTGATCCAACGGCTTTGCAGCTATCGAGGCCGAGGCCAAGGCTCGGATGATTGATGCCTCCTTGTCGGCTGACCTTTTGCGAGCGCTGATGTCTCGCTGGTAACGACTAAGCGCCTTGGCCAGCGTCATGACGGCCGCAGTCTGCTCTGGTTGATACAAGCCAGCCCGCATAGCGTCCTCTGTTGCCAGAGCCCAGCGTAGCGCAGCTCTCTTATCATGGAAACTGCGGCTTGCTGCCTGTCCTGCTGCGCGAGCCCGAGCCAGGAACTTGTCGCCTCGAGAGATCACAGTAGGCATGCCGGCACCCATACAGCAACAAGCCACACTCCCGCACAACGTACCGAACGGTAAAACGGTTTAACCCAAGGCCTATGAGCGCGATCGCAGCGCCAGGCCCTACGAAAATAGACCGTGACTCCTCTTGCCGCTTTGCAAGCGAGTAGGTGGCGCTCGACCTCCTTAGACGCTCGGTCCACTGCTTGCGGGTTTGGGTCGTGTAGTGTTTGCATGAACAAATCTCCAGAGATTTGTCACCGGGCTGTCACCACGTCTAGCGAGTCTCCCGACCTTGCGCCTGTCAAGCCTTACGAGTAAAGGCCATTCAAGCGTTCGCTCTCGGGGAGAGCGTCGCGTTCGCAATGCGAAGGTCGGGAGTTCGATCCTCCTCCGCTCCACCAAAATTCCGGATGAAAAAGCCTTGGAAACACAACGTGTTCCAAGGCTTTTTGTTTCTACCATGACCGGCATCCTCACCCGTTCCGTACGCCTTGCTCCGGGCTGCGGCCTCCGGTCCCGCCCTTGACACCTCTTCCAGTCAGAACCGCCACGCGTACGCCGAATTATGTCGCTAGAAGGCGCAGATGACGGGTCAAGGAGAGAGCCAAGACAACCTCGACGACATCTACGGAAGACACTGCACCTTTGACACGGGCCTCCTCCACTCCGACAGCACGCTCCTAGACATCACGGCGCCGATGTCATTTCGCCAAGGGGCGGGAACTATGTGGGTTTTCCGCGTGGGCAAGCAGGCGGCCGCCCGCGAACTCGATGGGCGCCTATGGAGCGCGAGGCCTCGCCCGATGGCCTAGATGCGGGGGCAGGTCGACCCTGATTTCAACGCGTCCAGCTCCTGGTCGGTCATACCCAACGCCAGCGACGCCATCGCGCAGGTCACCGCCAGGGCATTGCGCATTTCGCCCTCCAGGATAATGTCCGGGACGTCGCCACGCGACAGGATGTGACGTACGCACGATTGAGGCTTGTCAAAACCAGCCACCAGGCGAAGTGCGGGAATGCCGTGCCTCGCGAAATTGGCGTGGTCCGAGTTGGGCATGAAGGGCAGCCAGTGCGACACCGGCACGCCAGCCCGCGTGGCGGCACTCTCGACCACGCCCGCCAACGCGGGATAGTCGCTGATCAGCGCGCATAGCGTGTCATCGCCCGCTACGGTGTCCAGGTTGATGTTGAGCTTCAAAGCGTGGCGTTCCGTGGCTGCCATGTCGGCCAGATATCGTGCCGAACCCGCCAGCGCCCACTCTTCAGCCGTGAAAAAGCATATACGCAGCCCCGGCGTGCCGGGTCCCAGCTGTCCGGCTAGGATGCGCGCCGCCGCCAGCGCAACCGCGACGCCCGTGGCGTTGTCCAGCGCGCTGCTTCCCAAGTCATGGCCATCCATGTGCGCGCTGATGACGATCCGGCTGTCGCGTCCGCCGGGCAGATCCAGGATGCCGGCGCAGGCCATCGAATCCCGCAGTTCTTCTCCTTGAATAAGCAAACGCACACGCGCCCGAGGCTGCGCGCACAATGCCAAGGCACCTTCGTGGTCGATATAGGCCGCCGGGATGCCTGCGCCATCGCGGGGCCGCCCTGACGATCCGGATAAAGGGCCCGCGCCAGGCAAGGGATTGGCTATCAGAAAGGCGGCGGCGCCGTGCGCCACCGCCATGTCGTATTTGCGGCGGCGATGTACGTGGCCCTTGGAAAACGGATACTCATGGCGCACCAGCACGATCTTGCCGCGCACGGCGTCGCCCGCGCGTTCAAAATCTTCCTGGCGGCCGGCCCCCAAGTCCAGAACGGTGCCTTCCAGCCCCAGGGCATCCGTCGATGCCGAACGCAGCAGGGGAACACATTCCAGGTTTACGGGCGTGTCGCCCAGCAAGGTCAGGCTGCCCGAGAGACAGCGCCAGCCATCATAGGGCACTGCTACCCGCCGGACGTCGGGTCCGACCTCCCGCAGGCGCGTCAGCGCCCACTCCATGGCTGCTTCATCCTGCCCGGTGCCGGACAAACGTCCGCCAAAACGGCAAATGGTTTGGAAATCGTTCATCAGGGCCGCGTCGTCGGCAGCCGCCTGTTGCCAGGATGTCATCTGTGTCTCCGGCGCCGCGCTGCGATGCGCGCGACGCATGCAAAGCGTGTTATTCGAAAGTGATATTGGCGCGCTGCACGACATCGGCCCAGCGTCCGAAGTCCTGTGCCAATAGCGCTTTCAGGGCAGCGGCGCTGGTATCCGGCGGAAGATCCATGCCCACACTGGCCAGCCGTTGCCTGACGGGCTCGGACTCCATGACTTTAGTCATCGCGTCCGACAGCTTTCTCTGTACATCCTCGGGTGTTCCGGCCGGTGCCACCAGGCCCCACCAGCTTTGCACGGTCAGGCCGTGGTAGCCCAGCTCCTCGAAGGTCGGGACATCAGGCGTATCCGCGTGGCGCGTGGGGGAGGACACGGCGATGGGCTTGATCTTCCCGCTCTGGTACAGCGCTACGGCCGTGGCCATGGTGGTAAAGCTGGCTTCGATCTGACCGCCTGCCAAGTCATTGACCGATGCGGACGCGCCCTTGTACGGGATGTGCGCGAACTCGGTCTTGGTGGTCAGCATGAACAGCTCGGCCATCAAGTGGGTCAAGGATCCATTACCTCCAGAACCCATGGAAATCGTTCCCGGCTTGGCGGCAGCCGCATTGACCAGGGACTTGACGTCCTGTACTTCGAATTTGGGATTGACGAACAGATACATGGGTGACAAGCCCAGCAGCGTGATGGGCGCAAAGTCAATCTTCGCGTCGTATTTCACGCGGTCCTTGTACAGCGCGGGAACGATGGTGAACGGCACATCGGCCAACAGCAGGGTATAGCCGTCGGGCGCTTCGGAGGATACGTAGGCCGTGCCCAGCATCGACCCTGCGCCGGCGCGGTTCTCGACAATGACGGACTGGCCAAGTTGGGCGCTTAGTTGATCGCTGATGGCGCGGGCCACCACGTCGGAGCTGCCGCCGGCCGAATACGGCACGACGATCTTGATCGGCTTATCGGGATAGGCAGCTGATGCCGTTTGCGCGCTTGCCAGAGTCGCGGGGACGGCCAGGGCGGCCAGCAGTTTTTTCCACTTGAACATGATTTTTTGGGTGATCCATGAATAATTTCATGTCATTGTGGTGGCTGCTCCTGCCCTGGGCAAAGGAAGTATGAGCATGGGATATTCCAATCCGGAATGCCGTCAGTCGGCATGCGTGGCGGCCGCTACGCCAGCCCTGCACGGCTTCGAGCCTGCGCATTCAGGCTCTGGCCCTGCGCAATGACCCAATCGCAGAAAGCCTGGCAGTACGGGCCGCCAACATTGGGGCGCGGCTGCATCAGGTGATAGCCGTAGCGGCCTTCGACTGTCTCTCCGAACGGGCGGACCAGCTGACCGGAGTCCAGTTGTTCCAGCACCATACACAGGGGCATGATTCCCGCACCCAATCCGTTCAACACGGCCGGCAGCAAGATCGAAAATCCTTCGTATTCGGGCGCTGTGGCGTCAGGTCCGGTCCACAACGGCACCACATCGGCTTTCCATTCGTCCCAACCATAGCCGCGCTGAGCACGCTTTAGCAACGGCAACCGGGTCACGTCATCCACGGATTGGACAGGATGGCGCTTCAACAGCGATGGCGCGGCGACCAGCGTCATTTCGCGGCCGCAGAGATACTGCGCGCTCATGCCTGAGACGTAGCCGGTATGGAGCTGGATTTCAGCGTCGAACCGTTCTGAACGCTCACGCCCATGCAGCAGGCGGGGGCGTATGTTGACCCGGATCTCGGGGTGCGAATCAAAAAACTCGGACAGCCTGGGCAGCAGAAAGAACTGTGCGAACGATGGAGACACCGCAACGTTCAAGGCGACGCGCGACATGGGATTTGCAACCAGGGCGTCCGCCTCATCGATCAGGCGTACAGCCGCACTCACGCGTTCCAGGTACAAGGCGCCCGCGTAGGTCAGGCGCAATCCTGTGGGCATACGCTTGAACAGGGCCGTGCCCAGGCGGCCTTCCAAAGCAGCCACGTGTTTGCTGACCGCGCTCTGGGTCAGGCTCAGGGCTTCAGCCGCTCGGCTGAAATTCAGGGTCTGGGCGGCGGTGAGGAAAATGCGCAGCGAAGACAGAGAGTTGCGGGTGCCTTTCATAGGTATTTTTTGGACTTGCGAGTGGGGAGTGATGTAGATGCGAGTCGTAAACTATTCGCTGCGGCATATTTGCGACCCAAATGGTACATAGCCAAATCGAATCAGGCACGAGTGCATCCCGCACATCGGCCCGAGCCATCGGAGGAATGATAATGAGCAACGAACGAATCTTCACAACACAGTTCGCACAGATTTATCCGATGTACATTCAAAAGGCCGAGCGTAAGGGTCGGACGAAAGAGGAAGTGGACCAGGTGATCTGCTGGTTGACTGGATACAATCCGGCCGAACTGAGCCAGCAGATTGAACAAGGAAACGATTTAAGGACATTCTTCGCCCAAGCGCCAGCCCTACATCCCAACAGTTCGATGATCAAAGGTGTGGTGTGCGGGATTCGTGTGGAAGACATCAAAGATCCATTGATGCAGCAGATCCGCTACCTGGATAAACTTGTGGACGAACTCGCCAAGGGGAAGGCGCTAGAAAAGATCCTGCGGCAATAATCGCATCGTGCCTGGCCAAGGCGTTTAGATCAGACTGCGACTCACCCGCAAGCCCAATCGATCTTCATCTGCTCCAAGTCCACCTGCCCCACGCCACCGCCGAAGTTAAAGCAGGCGAGCTCTTCCCCGAATTCGAAATAATACGGACTGAATGGCGGATAGCCTTGCACCGGGATCATCGTGCCGCCCAGGTGATGGGGCGTCTCCTGAAACCTATCCAATCCCAACGCTTGGCCTTGGTCGCTGAACGCCGGCACATAACCACTGCACTGATTCTCGTGTTCCCATTCTCGTGCCGGCTTGCCGGCGTTGGGATCCTCGCGTTCTTCAATGGTGATCGGGCGGGCCGATCCCGCCCCATAACTGGCCATGTCCGGTTGTGATCGCGAGAGCCAGTCAGGAGCCGATTGTCCCAGACGCCAACTCGGCTGCGGCGTCCCGTGCAGCCACGGATACTCGGTCATATCCGGTGGCGAGGCTAACGGACCGGCGAATTCCGCCTCGGTCAGCCACAGGACGGCGTATTCACATCCGAGAACATCGCGCATCTTGTAGCTGCGCGGATGTCGGTGGTGATGCGGTTGTTCAACCAGGCCACCTCCAGCCGGAATACCGTCGCGCCCTGATGACGACGTGAATTCCGGGAGTCGAGCCAGGCTCTTCAATTCGACGAATTGCTCATCCACGAACAGACTGAGGGCGACATACTCCGAACCTTGTGCCCGGTAGTCCTCCGGAACCCGCAAGGTAAACGCATGGCGCAATGGGTGACCATAGGTCTCGCTCAATGGCCATTGCGCCGCGGAGATACCTGGTGGCCGACCCAGGCACCATCCGTTACCCCAGAGAGCCGCCCTCTCGGTGACCGGCAATGGCGTCAGCTCGCCGGGAAAAACGTTGTAAGCCCGTGTCAGGCGTGGATCGGCGTACTTGTACGGACGCTCGGGCGTCGCTAACCCGGGGCGTGATAGTTCAATGACCAGTAAACGACCCTCCTTCGCCCGCAGTTCCATGACATCACCGGCGGCGGTCGTCTCCCGATAGACGGCGATCTTGCGCTGCGCCCACTCCTCTGCTTCGTCGCCATCAATGGGGCGCATGCCAGGCCTGGCGGCGAGCGCGGCCTCTACTGGCATTCCGATAGAGACGCCATCCAGTACCAAGTCTCCGGGGAAAGTCCGGTAAAAACTGATCTTGTGCAGCCGATTCTCGACGTCCAGATACGCGCTGCACACCGGCATCCCATCTGCGCCTTTGTAGCCCACATACCCTTCATCCTCGGGTGTCGGCGCCTTCCAGGCGTCACCGGCCGCCTCGATCAAGGCTTGAACTGGCATCATGGGGCGCAGTCGGGCAAAGGCTTCGAAGTTCAGAGTCATCGACTTGCTTCCTTGAAAGAACCACACACTCAGGCGGAAGGAGTTTACCGCCAGTAAATGGTCGCTCGCCCCAGCCAGCGCAACCAGACGGCCCACACGTGCATGTTCATCGACTATCTGGTCGAGGCCCTGCAGGCACCTTCGTCCGCGCATCCGGGCAGGTGATTAGCCTGGCTAATGCCCATGCCAAAAAAAACGGTTTGAATGAATTTGCTGCGCCACAGTAGGCTGGCATCAACGCACCGGAAAGACCAGTGCGTAAAACAATCAAGGGGAAGTCCATGTTCTGCTCACGTATTGCGCCCGCGGCGCCGATCCCACGCACCTGCGCTTCGGCCATCCTGGCGGTGGCCGCCGTCCTGTCCTGCACGGCCGCCGTGGCCGCCTATCCCGAGCGGCCCATCACGGTGCTCGTGCCTTTCCCCGCGGGCGGCATCAACGACACCATCGCACGTCCCGTCCTGCAAAAACTGGGCGAAGCCCTGGAAACCTCCATCGTGGTAGAAAACCGCCCCGGCGCCAGTGGCGCGATCGGCAGCAGCCAGGCCGCACGCGCCAAACCCGACGGCTATACCCTGCTGCTGGGCGCGGCCAGTACCCTGGCGGTGGTGCCGCAGTTGAACACCAACGCCGGCTACCATCCGCTCGACGATCTGGTGCCGGTGGGCGGCATCGCCTCAGTCGCCAGCGTACTGATCACCGGCCGCAAGGACACCTACAGCACCCTGCCCGCCGTACACGCAGCGGCCAAGGCCAGACCCGACCTGCTTACTTACGGTTCGGCCGGGCCGGGCACCTCGCAGCACATGCAGATGGCCCAGTACAACCTGGCCCAAGGACTGCAGATGATGCACGTGCCCTACCGGGGCGGCGCGCCCGCCATGACTGACCTCGTGGGCGGGCAGGTCGACCTGATGATGGAACCGGTCGCCACGGCGCTGCCGCAGATCCGCGGCGGGCGGGTGCTGCCCCTGGCCATCTCGCAAAAGACCCGCTCGGCGCTCCTGCCCGATGTGCCCACGTTTGCCGAGGCCGGCGTGCCGGGATACGAAGTCAGCACGTGGTTTTCCCTGATGGCACCAGCTGGCGTCGACGCCGACGTGCTGCAACGGCTGAGCGACACGCTCGTGCAAGTCCTGGCCGACCCGGAAATCGTCAAGGCGCTGGGCGATCGCGGCGTCGACGCCATGCCCCTGCCCTCGGCCGCCATGAAGGCCTACATGGCGCAGGAATACGCGCTGTGGGGCAAAGTCATCAAAGAGGCCGGGATCACGCCGCAGTAGAATCCCAGGTTCTTCCCGCAGCATGGTCCATGATCGATGCGTCGACGCCTTCCTCCACTGACAACGCTGCGGCCTTTCGAGGCCACGGCAAGGCTGGGTTCGTTCACACAGGCCGCCCGCGAACTCTCGCTCACCCAGGGCGCGGTCAGCCAGCAGGTGCGCAACCTCGAAGACTTCCTGGGCGTGCGGCTGTTCGAGCGGCACGCCCGCCGGCTCGATCTTTCCGAAGCCGGCCGGCAGTTCTACGCGTCGGCCCGGCGGGCGCTCGACGACCTCGAGCGCTCCACTGCGCGCATCGTCGCGCGCGGAGCCCGCGAAACCGTCACGCTCACCACCATGCCCACGCTGGCCACAGTCTGGCTGATGCCGCGCCTGTCCTCGTTCACTTCGCTGCACCCCGACATCGACCTGCGCCTGATGACCTCGATAGAACCAGCCGACCTGCATGCCGGCGGCGTGGATGTCGCGATCCGGGTCGGCAAGCTGCCCGGGCGCAGCTATCGCCGCGACCGCGCGCATATCGATCTCGTCATGACCGAGCGTTGGGACGGCATCGTGGCCGACCCGCTGTTCCCCGACGCACTGGTGCCAGTGGCCTCGCAGGCCTTGCTGGCGGCCGGTCCGCCGATCGCCACGGCCGCCGATGTATTGCAGTATCCGCTCATCCACACCGTCAGCCGGCAGCGGGCCTGGCAAGACTGGTTCCAAGCCCACGGCCTGGCCTTCCATCCGCGCGCCGACGCCCCGGAGTTCGGTCACTTCTTCATCTCGATGCAGGCGGCGCTCGAAGGCATGGGCATTGCGCTGGTTCCCGAGCTCATCTACCACTACGCCCGCCAGCAGTCCACGAACCTGACCGCGGCCTGGTTGCCGGCTGTTCGCAGCGCGGGCGAGTACTACGTGCTCACCCACGAATCACAGGACACCTCACCCGCAGTGCAGGCGGTGCGGCAATGGCTGGGCGAGCAGGCCGGCGCTACGCGCGCGCAGCATGGGCTGGACGACAGCGTGTGAGCCTGCACAGGCGCCAGAAAGGCGGACACACCCCTTGGGGGACGGCGCGCAGCGCCGCTATTACTTCTGCTAATGACAGCCGGCAGAATTAATCTTTTGCATGCTCCCGCCTTTTTACGTAGCCTTGCCCCCTCATTGCTTCATCCAGCTTCAGGAGTCATCCATGCACGCAGCACAACCCATTCGTGTCGGCATCGCCGGCCTCGGCGCCATCGGCAAATCCATAGCCCGCAAACTGGATGCCGGCATCCCCGGACTGCGCCTGGCCGCGGTGGGCGTGCGCGATGTCGGCAAGGCGCAGGCAGCCTGCGCGTTTGCCACGCCGCCGGTCTATACGGATATCGACGACCTGGTCAATCACTGTGACGTGGTCGTCGAATGCGCACCGGCCGCCTTGCTGCCGCAGATCGCCACGCCAGTGCTCAAAGCCGGCAAGAAGCTGCTGGTGCTGAGCAGCGGCGCCCTGCTGATGAACCAGGATCTCGTCGAGCTCGCCCGTGAGCACGGTGGCCAGATCATCGTGGCCACCGGCGCACTACTCGGGCTGGACGCCGTCACCGCCGCCGCCGAAGGCAAGATCAATACCGTACGCATGGTCAGCCGCAAGCCGCCGATCGGCTTCGCCGGCGCACCCTATGTGGTGCAGCACGGCATCGATCTGGACGCCATCAAGGAACCGACACGCATCTATACCGGCACGGCGCGCGAGGCGGCCACGGGTTTCCCGGCCAACCTCAACGTCGCGGTCTCGCTGTCGCTGGCCGGTATTGGACCGGATCGCACCATCCTCGAGATCTGGGCCGATCCGACCATCTCGCGCAATATCCACCGCATCGAGGTGGACGCCGACGAAGCCATGCTGAGCATGGAGATCCAGAACGTGCCCAGCGAAAACCCGAAGACCGGCCGCATCACGGCGCTGTCGGCGGTGGCAGCGCTGCGCAAGCTAGCCGCTGCCCTGCGTGTCGGAACCTGACAACAGAGCCCCCGCATCCATGCCTGTCTGCCTCATCGCCCAACCCATACACGAAGCCGGCACTGACGCCTTGCGCGCGGCCGGTCTGGAAGTTCGTCTGGCCAGCGCGCCCGATCTCGACACACTGGCCGCCGAGATCGCCGAGGCCGACGCCGTGCTGATCCGCGATGCGCTGCCCGACTGGGTGATCGACCGGGCGCCGCGTCTGAAAGTCATCGCCAACCACGGCACCGGCACCGACGCGGTAGCCGTTGCGCACGCCACGCAGCGGGGCATCCCGGTGGTCTACACCCCCGAAGCCAACGTCCAGGCGGTGGCCGAGCACGCGATGATGCTAATGCTCGCCACCGCACGCCAGGCCTCGGCGGCCGACGTCGCCACACGCCGCGGCGACTGGCGCTTCAAGTACCACCACGATACTTACTCGCTATCGGGCAAGACCCTGGGCGTGATCGGCTATGGCCATACCGGCAAGTGGGTGGCGCGCATGGCCGCAGGCGGTTTTGGCATGCGGGTACGCGTCTGGTCGCCGAGCGCCGATCCGGCAGGCATTGAGGGCGTCGAAGTTGCGCCGACGCTGCGCGACCTGCTTGCGCATGCCGACGTCGTCAGCATGCACCGGCCGCTGCGCCCCGACACCCGCCATACCCTGAACAGCGAGTCGCTGGCCTGGCTGCCCCCACATGGCATCGTGGTCAATACCTCGCGCGGCGGCCTGATCGACGAAGCGGCGCTGGTGTCGGCCCTGCGCGGCAAACGGCTGGCCGGCGCCGGGCTGGATGTCTTCGAGAACGAACCGCTGGCGCCCGGCCATCCGCTGACCGAACTGGAAAACGTCGTGCTCACGCCGCACATGGCCGGCTCGACCGTCGAGGCGCTGAAGGAAACCGCGCTGCAGTGCGCACAAGGCATCGTGGCGGTGCTGGCAGGCGAGCGCCCGCCGAACCTGCGCAACCCCGAGGCCTGGAAAGCCTGACGCGCGACGTTACCGCTGTCACACGTTCAAGGAAAAAAGAAAGGGGCGACCAGGGCATCATGGCATTCTTGAGTTGAACAGCCGCGCCTCCATCCCAAATGAGGGCAGAAACTCACGGCCTTCCAATACGGGAGGAACTGGCGTGCTTCGTGCCTCTACCGGTCTCAGAATGCCGGCTTGCGCCCCCGCCAGGGTGCCGCCCGTTCGAGTTGGGCTGATACCCGCAATATCACGTCTTCGCGACCGAATAGTGCCGATATCACTGATCACGTTGGCCTGGCAGTGGAAAACTCTACCTCGATGCCCGCTGCGGCACACGCCCCGGGCATCAGCAACGCGTTCAAGGTGTTCAGCTTGTTCAAACGTCCAAGCGTCGCCGTAGGCATGCTGGCCAGCAGCTTGCTGTTCATGAGGCAGTTCGGCCTATTCACCTACGTGCGGCCGTTCCTTGAAAGCGTCACGAATGTCGATCGCGCTGGGCTCCACAGTCGGCGGCCTGCTGTTCAACTACAGCGGCTATCGCAGTACCTTCATCGCAAGTGCAGTGCTGCTGGCGAGCTGCGCTGTGTTGACCGTGGTGACCGCACGCCAGTCCTCGGTTCATACAGCCTGATACCTGCATCCTCGTCAATGAGCAGTTGCGGTGCGACGTCCCGGACTGCGCATCAATACCCATCGGGCCGTATCGAAAGAGTATGGACAAGTCATCAAGTCCTGTCATACCTCACTCGATGAGCTAGCCAATGCGCTAGCGGCTTCATCGAAAGAATTTTTTCCTTTAATTCAATAAACGTTGTATTATTGAATAATGAATGAAACCCAAGCTATTGCCGCCCTCTCAGGCCTTGCTCACCCCCAGCGGCTGCGCACGTTCCGCGCTCTGGTGGTGGCCGGCCTTCCCGGGCTTACCCCCAGTGTCCTGGCCGATCAACTCGGCGTGGCCCGTAACGCGCTGTCTTTTCATCTGAAGGAGCTCGCGCACGCCGGCCTGGTCAATGTCGAGCAACAAGGACGCAACCTGATTTACCGCGCCGATTTCTCTCAGATGAATGGATTGCTTGGATATCTCACGGAGCACTGCTGCGAAGGAGCCTCCTGCGAGGTTTCCGACCCAGGCGGCTGCTCGACCTGCTAATCAGGAGCTTTCGATGAAGCGCTTTCATGTCCATTTGCATGTCGATGACCTCGAAAAAAACGTCAGCTTCTACTCCCAGTTGTTCGCCCGAGAGCCAGCCCGTGTCGAATCGGACTACGCAAAATGGATGCTCGACGACCCTCCCGTAAATTTTGCGATATCGACTCGTGGCGCTGGCCACGGAGTCGACCATTTCGGCATTCAGACCGAGAGCGCCGAGGAGCTCATCGTATTGAAGTCCCGAGCGGAGGCTGCGAGTTTGGTCCTGGAAGACCAAGGCGAGACCTCCTGCTGCTACGCCCGCAGCGACAAGTACTGGATCACCGATCCCCAGGGGTTGGCATGGGAGCACTTCCACACGCCGGGCGCCATTCCCGTCTATGGCGAATCGCACGGTGCGTCTGCCAACGAGTCTGCAACGTCCGCCTGCTGTTCGCCATCGATCGAAACCTCAGCGCCAGCCAATTGCTGCGCTCCGACAACCACTTTCCCCACTCGTTGCTGCTAGGAACTTCCATGTCGCCCCCCCCTTTCAACGTGCTTTTTCTCTGCACGGGCAACTCCGCCCGCTCGATTCTGGCTGAAGGGCTGCTCAAAGGCCTGGCTGGTGATCGCTTTCAGGCGTATTCCGCCGGCAGTACACCTAAAGGCGAAGTCCACCCACTCGCTCTCGCTACCCTGAAGTCTTATTCGCTGCCGGCCGACGGCTATCGAAGCAAGAGTTGGAACGAGTTTGCAGCCCCTGATGCACCGAAAATGGACTTCATCATCACGGTGTGCGACAACGCCGCTGGTGAAGTTTGTCCCGTCTGGCCCGGTCATCCAACGACGGCGCATGGGGGTGTGCCTGATCCCGCCGCGCGCGAGGGAAACGACGAAGAGCGCCTGAAGGCTTTCCATGACGCGGCTCGCATGCTCAAGCGCCGGATCGAACTGTTCCTGTCCTTGCCGCTCGACCGTCTGGACACCATGTCGCTGCAGACCGAGCTGCGTGGCATCGGCCAGTCTCGGGAGTGAACCGATGTCGTTCAATACACAGGTAGCGTCGGCTCCGCGCCAGCGCTCCGGGATGAGTATTTTCGAGCGCTACCTCACGCTGTGGGTTTTCCTCTGCATCGTGCTGGGAGTGACGCTTGGCCAGCTTATGCCGACGGTGTTCCAAGCCATTGGGGGCTGGGAAGTCGCCCAGGTCAACCTGCCGGTAGGGATCCTGATCTGGGTGATGATCATCCCGATGCTGCTCAAGGTGGATTTCGGCGCACTGGGCCAGGTCAAGCAGCATTGGCGCGGCATCGGCGTGACGCTGTTCATCAACTGGGCCGTCAAACCGTTCTCGATGGCCTTTCTGGGCTGGCTGTTCATCCGCCAGCTCTTTTCCCCCTGGTTACCCGCCGATCAGTTGGACAGCTATATCGCGGGCCTGATTCTCCTGGCCGCTGCTCCGTGTACCGCCATGGTCTTCGTCTGGAGCCGGTTGACTGGCGGGGACCCTGTGTTCACGCTGTCCCAGGTGGCGCTGAACGACACCATTATGGTGTTCGCGTTCGCGCCCGTCGTTGGATTGTTGCTAGGTCTGTCGGCCATCACCGTACCTTGGGATACATTGCTGGTGTCAGTGGGTCTATACATCGTGATTCCGGTCATCCTTGCTCAGCTATGGCGGCGCGCGCTGCTGCGCCGCGGCCAAGCCACTTTTGAGGCAGCGCTGGAGCGAATCGGGCCGTTTTCGATGGCTGCGTTGCTGTTGACGTTGGTGCTGCTGTTTGCGTTCCAGGGCGAAGCCATCATTGGCCAGCCACTGGTGATTGCGATGCTGGCCGTACCTATTCTCATCCAGGTGTTCTTCAACTCGGGCCTGGCGTACTGGCTCAACCGCCGGGTCGGTGAAAAGCACAACATTGCGTGCCCGTCCGCGCTGATCGGGGCGTCCAACTTTTTTGAGCTCGCCGTGGCAGCTGCGATCAGCCTATTCGGATTCCAGTCGGGAGCCGCGCTCGCAACGGTCGTAGGCGTGCTCATTGAGGTGCCCGTCATGCTGCTTGTCGTGCGGATCGTCAATCGGAGCAAAGGTTGGTATGACGCCGGCGTTAAGCGGAGCTGATGCATGCCAGGCGCCCCTGCTCGCGTAGTCGGCACATTGGGAACCACCCAGACGCTGGCCTGGGCATCGTCCTATTACTTGCCGGCGATGCTGGCGGACCCAATGGCTCGCGATCTGGGCGTATCCGCGCCGACGGTTTACGCAGCCATCTCGATCGCCATGGTCGCATCGGCGTTGGCAGGCCCATGGGCAGGACAAGCGATCGACCATCGCGGTGGTCGTATCGTCCTGGTCGGCACCAGTTTGCTGTTTGCCCTCGGGTTGGGGATGCTCGGCGCCGCCCAGGACCTCTGGATGATGGTGACTGCCTGGCTCGTCATTGGTGTGGCAATGGGTTCCGGGCTTTACGAAGCCGCCTTCTCCAGCCTGGTGAGACTCTATGGTCATCATGCGCGCGGCGCCATTACGGGAATCACCTTGATCGCCGGATTCGCCAGCACTGTTGGATGGCCGCTTTCCGCCTGGATGGAAACCGTATTCGGTTGGCGCGGTGCGTGCTTTGGCTGGGCAGTCATGCATCTGTTGATCGGCTTACCGCTGAACGCCGGGTTGCCCAAAGTGCCAGCGGTCACGAAAATGGAAAGCCTGAATGCCGCCAACGCGGAACACGGCGGCGCATCCCCAGCGCCCGAATCGGAACATCGCCAGTACGCCATTGCCCTCCTAGCATTTGTGTTCGCGGCAACATGGTTCATCAGCACAGCGATGGCGACACACCTGCCGAGGATACTGGAAGCGACAGGAACCACGCTCTCCACAGCCGTAGCGGTGGGCGCACTCATCGGTCCGGCACAGGTAGCTGGCCGATTGTTTGAATTCGGCCTTCTGCGACAAGTTCATCCATTGCTGTCAGCGCGGCTGGCCGCTGTCGCGCATCCAGCCGGTGTCGCAGTGCTGCTGACCGTCGGTCCAGCGATGGCTCCGGTGTTTGCCATCCTGCATGGGGCGGGTAACGGCATATTGACCATCGCGAAGGGCACTTTGCCACTGGCGCTATTCGGCCCGATGGGCTATGGGGCACGCCAAGGCTGGCTCATGATGCCGGCGAGAGTCGCTCAAGCGCTGGCCCCGTTTGCCTTCGGTGTGGCGTTGGATGCCTGGGGAGCCAACGCGCTATGGCTATCCGGAGGCATCGGCCTCGCTGCCTGTGTGGCGCTACTCCTGCTGCATGCACGGCCTGTGGCGCATTGAAATCTAATATTGCTTCAACAGAGGTATCTCATGAGTTCCATCACGATCTATCACAACCCTGCCTGCGGGACATCGCGTAATGTCCTTGGTTTGATCCGCAACAGCGGCGAAGAGCCGACGATTATCGAATATCTGCAAACTCCACCTGATGCCGAAATGCTGAAGGCGTTGATTTCCGCTATGGGTATGCACGTGCGTGATGTGCTCCGGCAGAAGGGCACGCCGTACGACGAACTAGGGTTGTCGGATCCGAAATGGACGGCGCAGCAACTGATCGACTTCATGCTCCAATATCCGATCCTGATCAATCGCCCTATCGTGGTTACCCCCCTCGGTACTCGCCTGTGCCGCCCGTCGGAGGCAGTCTTGGATATCTTGCCGCAACCACAGCGCGGCGCATTCAACAAGGAAGACGGCGAGCCGGTGATCGACGCGGAGGGCCATCGTGTCTGATCTGCTCGGCGACCTGTCCAACATTGACGCCACGCTATTGCATACACCGAGTCCCGCGGAACTGTTTGCACCCAAGCGGGCAACCCATGCGCCACGCTTCTTGCTGCTGTATGGATCGTTGCGGGAACGTTCGTATAGCCGTCTGGTCGCTGAAGAAGCGGCGCGACTACTCCAGGCGCTAGGAGGAGAAACCCGCTTGTTCAATCCCTCCGGTCTGCCGTTAGTCGATGACGCCAGCGACAAGCACCCAAAGGTTCGCGAGTTGCACGAACTGGTGCAATGGGCGGAAGGCATGGTCTGGAGCTCGCCTGAACGTCACGGCGCCATGACGGGTCTGATGAAGACGCAGATCGATTGGATTCCGCTGTCGGTAGGCGCTGTGCGCCCGACTCAGGGCAAGACGCTGGCCGTCATGCAAGTATCGGGCGGGTCGCAGTCGTTTAACGCCGTGAATCAAATGCGGATGCTGGGCCGCTGGATGCGGATGCTGACCATACCCAATCAGTCATCGGTGGCCAAGGCATACCAGGAGTTCGACGATGCGGGTCGCATGAAGCCCTCGCCCTACTATGATCGCATTGTCGATGTCGTCGAAGAGTTGATGAAGTTCACCTTGCTCACGCGCGATGTCACACCGTATTTGGTGGACCGCTATAGTGAGCGCAAGGAAACGGCAGCCGCCCTTTCGGCTCGGATGCAGCAACAATCCATTTGAGGTAAAGCTGATACCAAATGCGCCACACGACCAGCGGCAATGCGGGATGCCGCGCATTCTGGCACCGGCATCATTCAACCTACGGGAGACCCCTGGCAATCAAGAACCCCCAGCGACACAATGATACCGTTGGACTCGAAGACTCGAACCAAAATACATGTATTGGTATACGCGCACCTTATCTTGAATCCACGATTTGTCCTGGTGGCAACAAGACGCTCGAATCCTACATAGCATTGAGCGCGAGGCGATATCAACTTAATTGCCGCCTCTTTCGCCCCGAACAGGAGAGCCGCAGACCTCGGATCGCTAGTAATCTCCGACGGTTCACCAGCTGCCCTAACTAGGTGGGAAACCTCCCAATATCGCGCCAAATCGGAAGTGTCTATCAGATCAATCGATAGGGCCGAGGTGGAGGCCTTGATGGGGTGAACGATGGCTGCTGCGAACGGGTCATCATGGCTGATCGACCCGCCGTACCCTGTCGGCCATATCGGTTCTCCGAAATTTCCCTTCGGTATCGCTTGATCAGGCACACTCATTTGCCCCAACGCCCGCCTGGCGGCGGATCGTCCCGCGGCAAACTCCGCCCTCCGCTTCCAGGCAGCGTTCCTGACAACTGACATTTCCTCAGGAAACAGGCCCTCGTCTCGATCAATGAGTTCAACGGCGCAAGCGACAGGCTGACAGGTCAGCTGCAAGAGCTCGCGCCTCAAGTCGGCCTCGAGTCCCAGAGCACAAGACATTGAGCCATGCACGACCGAACGTGAAAGACTCATGGAATTGCAAACGGATAGGCGGGTAGCGCGATTCTGCGGGCACCCTGGGCAGAGCACTCATTCCATGGCACATCGCCGCCGTCGACCCACCATGACGCCAAGTTTAATAAATCACTTTCATCGGCATGATTCCAAACCGGACACTGCGGACCTGCCCCGCCGGACATTTCTCTGCGTCGTTGCGAGAGGTCGGCGGCACAACCGAAAAATACGTGGTTTGTCGGCGCTTGTTCGGGACGAAGCTTTTGGAAAGGGTCGGCCAGCGTATCAAGCAAATCATCGTAGCCCGTCGCAACGGTGGCCCAACGATAGAACATCGCCTCTCGCCCTATTTGCAGGGTGTAGGCAAGATCATCCATTGAAACTTCCGGATTCCCCTTCAAATATTGGGACAGTTGGTTTAGCTTTACCTCGAGGTCACTCTTGTCGTCGGCCGATAGAACAATTACCTGCGGCCCGGGCCCGCCGGTGGAGGAACGAACATTCCGCTGGGTATCATTCTGCTCGATGTATTCCTCTACAATAGCGCCTGCGTAAAACCCGCCATAACCGAACGAATTTATCATGGCTCGCCTCGGAATTTCGTGCTCCGCCCCATCGACCGTGACCCGCTGACGCGGCCATGGTTGAGTCTCGCTGCATAAGAAGAACGGCGAGGATTCCCGACTCAAGATCGGGCTGAACGCCGCGGAATTCATGAGCGGCGCGAATTTTCCGTTTCTCATCTGCATGATCACTTTCAGCAGTTGGGACATTCCCGACGCCGGCCCGAGATGCCCTATGTTCGGTTTAACAGAGCCGATGGAACAGTAATTCCTGTCAGACGTGAAAGCGTCCAGAACCTTGCTCGTAGCAACATATTCGAGTTCATCGCCGAAAGGCGACCCATTCGCCGAGCATTCAACATGAGTTATGGTCCGAGGCGGTACTTTTGCGCGAAGGACATTGTCAGACATTGCCCTTGACAAGGTCTCTACCGAGCCATCCCCAAACTGCGATGTCGTCGACTTTATTGTCGCGAGAATAGTGTCCTTATCTTTGATCGCCTGAGACAGCGGTTTGAGCACCACAGTGGCAGCTCCCTCGCCGAAAAGCGCGCCGTCTCTTCCTTCCGCGAAACTTCGCCTCTCTATTCCGCTAGCCATATAGTTTGCCTCGCATACCCGGCGATACAGCCCCTCGTCCAGAAGCATTACACCGCTGACAACGGCAACATTGCAATTACCATAGTGAAGATCCAGGCAAGCCATATGGATCGAGGTCGCAGACGAGGCACTGAGTGTGTCTACCGCAATGGTCGGCCCAGTGAAATTGAAGAATTTCGAGATATGACCGACAAGGGCACTTGAGCTGCCGGACGACATTGGCTGCGCCGCAGCATCGGAGCCTGGCCCTCGCAGCTCCCCTATCATTCCCAGATATAGGCCAGTTCTGGATTGAGTGCTTTTCTTCAAGGCCGATCGCGTATAGCCGGAAGATTCCAAGGCGCTCCAGATAGATTCTACGGCCAGCCGGTACGGTGTGCTGTCTGGCTCATCGCTCCCCAGAACGCCGGATAAAAAAGATTTCGGACTTCGGCCATCGAATTCAATGAAACCTCCCCACTTGCAGTAGCTCATGCCTTTTTTTATGGCTTCTTCTCGATCGGAATTAAAAAAACCATCGAGATTCCAGCGGTTTTCAGGAATCTCTACAATGCAATCTCTATTGTTAATCAGGTTGTCCCAGAACGCATTCACATCCGGTGCCCCTGGGAAGCGCCCGCTCATACCGATCACGGCGATCGGTTCCAATTGCGGTGTCAGTGCAATTGGCTCGTCGGCATCGAGGCGATCCTCTTGTGGAATGCTTACCACCACTTTGCCTATATTCCTGCGGTCCTGCAGCCAGCGGTAGGCGCTTTGGATATCGTTGAAGTTGAACGTCCGGCCTACCGTCGGACTGATCACTCCGTCGGCCAACAGCCTCCCCATCTCGAGCACGGAATTCTGGAGGATGGCGAGTTTACCGTGGCTAAGCTTGTTCACATCGACGCTGTATAGCGCTTGGTTGTCGGTCAGACCCGACAGGTCGATCGACCGCGCGGATTTCAACGCCGTCATCGCAATCTCAATATAGCGACCGCCGGAAGCCAGACAGTTCAGCCCCTTTTGAACGGCATCCCCGGGCAAGGTATTGATCACCACATCCATCCCCTGACCGTCCGTCAGCCGTTCAATGGCCGCCTCGAAGTCCTCTTCCTGATAGTTGATCCGATGCGGCACACCCAGGGATGCCAGATAATCGAGCTTCGCCTCGGACCCAGCCGTCGCATAGATCTCGGCCCCAGCATGTTTAGCCAGTTGCACCGCGATCAAACCGACACCGCCAGTCGCCGTCTGAATCAGGATCCGCTCGCCAGGTTTGAGCTGCGCCTTCTTGAAACATTCGATCATCGTCAGCGCCACGCCAGGCACTGCGCAGGCTGCCTCAAACGACAAACCGGTTGGACAAGCAAACACCCGGGTCTCGGCGCAGGTCAGCGCCGTCGCATGCGCTCCGAATGTCGATCCCGCGAGCGCAATCACCGCGTCGCCAACTGCGACACGCGATACTTTCGACCCAATCGCGACCACCACTCCGCTGGCCTCGAAGCCTGGCGTGAACGGATAGGCGGGCTGGGTCGGATACAAACCTTTCACACATAACAAGTCGCCGAAGTTCAGTGAAAAGGCTCTTACCGCAATCCGTACGTCGTGTGCGCCCAAGGGAGGCAGGCGGTCCTCTCTGATGTGAAGGTCGTCAATCGTGCCGGGCCTCTCCAACCATACGCGCCGATATAGTGGCCCTGTGATCTGCGCGCCTCGCTGCGCAGCGAGCGGCGGCGCGGCAGTAAACTCCCCACGCCGGCGGCGCCCTCGTCCGATCGGGACGGCCTTGATTTTCTCCACCGGTGCCTCGGGCGTGGGCATCGCCGTCGCAACAGATAAGGCCACCGGACTCGAAGGCTCTTGAATGGTCGGGCTGATCGCACTGATATGCGCACCAAGCTCCTCGATCGTGGCGTGATCGAACAACACGGTGGTGGGCAGCATCAACCCAAGCTGCATATTGATCGCATTGATCAGCGCCACGCCGGTTACCGAATCAATACCGTATGTCGAGAACGGTTGATCGTCCTGCAGGTCTGCCTCGCTCACCTTGAGAGTTTGAGCAATGCTCGTGCGGATTGCGTTCCGTGCCTGCGCCGAGTCTCGTCGGGGTGCTATCTCGGCTGATACACGCATTGGTGCTGGCGTCGACGCCTTGGATTCGTGCGAAGGCATCAATACACGAGGCTCTTCCTGCAGCGTTTTCGTCTCGCTTTGGACCTGTACCAAGCCGTCGCTCGTGGCCACGATGACCTGTTGGCCCAACTCATGGGCGGCCTGCGCTGGCGCTTCGATCGCGCCAAAGCCCTCCGCCGTCAGCACTTCGCGCCAACCTTGCAGACTCAAGGCCGGCGTCCCGGGAATCCGCACCTCCTCGTCCTCGGCCAGCCACCAACCTTCCAACAACCCAAAGCTCAGATGCAAGAACAGACTCGCCGCACTCAACTCGTTGAGCAGCAGCAGACCATTGCCTTTGAGCAGCGTCTTGACGTGCCGCAAGGTGCTCCGCATATCCCGCGTCGCGTGCAGCACGTTGGCCGCCACCGCCACATCAAAATGACCCAACGCAAACCCCTGGGCCACGGGCGTATGCTCGATGTCCAGACGCTTGGTCTGCAGATACGGCGCTTGTGCGGCGTAGTGCTCGCGAGCGTGCAGCAGAAACGCCGGCGATACGTCCGTGTAGCAATACTCCTCGATGTGCTCAGCGTAAGCTGCCAGTTGCGTGAACAACCCCGCACTGGTCCCCCCGGTGCCTGCCCCAATCTCCACGATCCTCAGCTTCGCCCTCGGGTCGTGACTCACGCGGGCACGGACATACGCATCCAGCCGTTCTCCCAACACACCATTGAAGTAGTCCGCCACCGGATGATCTCGGTAGACACCTTCTACCAGACCCAGCTGCCCTTGCGGAAACAACACGTCGGTCGCCGCCCGCTCTCCCCGCAGAATCGCTGGCAGCGCCGGCAGGACGACATCGAGCAATCGCAACTGCGCCGCCACCACCGCGTCGTCGCGGGCCTGTTCTCGATAGGTCTGCCACTGCGACCATGACGTCTCCCAATCCCACTGCGCCGAATCCTGGATCACGCCCTGCTCCCGCAGCATCCGCAGACCCGCCTCGTGCCAGCGCGCATAGCGCGGCGCCAACCCCGCGGCTGCCGAAAGCCAACCCTGCTGCGCCAATAGCGCGTACAACAGTCGACTTAGGTGCTGCTCAAGACCGTACTCCTGTACAGCAACTTCAGGTTCGTCTTGTACCAGTACTGACATGGTTTTCGGTTCCTCATTCGGCAGCCCAATGACTGCGAGATTTTCTGCAGAAGAAGTGAGTTATGCCGCGCGGGCGTCAAGTCTGCGGCGCGCACTGAGCAAGGCTTCCGGCACGGCAGTCACCAACGGTGCCTGCAGCGCTACCCTGGGCGCATCTGATGCCGTCGTGATTGTGACCTTCTCACTAATGCCCAGGCTGCGAGCCGCCGAGGCTTGCGTCGTCTTCACAAACACCACTTGATCCACCGGTCCCGCCAACAACCGATCCAATGCCGCCATCGCC
>NZ_CBCSJH010000019.1:0-81572 GCF_965139195.1 Bordetella tumbae
GTGTTGGCGCGCCTCGGAGTCGCGCGAGCGGANGTCGTAGGNAGGCCCGAAGGGGCCGNACGAGACGAGCGATGCGGCAGTCGGACGCGCAGGCGGCCGACCGACTCCGTGAAGCGCCAACACGGTCACTGCCCCGCTTCGACGTCCAATAGCACTAGATCCCCGTCCTGCCAGCGCGCCAACGCCTGATAGCACTCATATCCTCGCGTTGCAACGCTCAATAAACCGGCATCTTTCCTCGCACACAACGGCGAGCTTGCCACGTATCGGATCAGCGCGGCCGCTTTGTCCAAGCAGCCAGCGCGCAAGCGATAGACAGCACGAACAGCACACCGCCGATGCGCAGCAGGCCAGTGCCATTGAGCACCTCGCCACCGCCCGTGATGACGCCCGCCAATCCGCCGAGCCAGAGCAGCAGGCAGAAAAGCGCCAGGATGAATAGCAGTGTGGCCGCGCTGGCGAACAAGTTCAGGGCCAGCCGGCTGCCGCGTGTGGGTGCGGCTGATACGGCAGGGGCGCGGCGCTTGGGCAGCACCACGTACATGATGAGGACGATGAAGACCGCGATGATCAGTATTTTGACGAGCATGGCGGTCCAGTCCGATTAGTCTTCGCGTCGCAGGTGAGGGAACAACAGCACATCACGGATCGTGGGGCTGTCGGTCAGCAGCATGATCAGGCGATCGATGCCGATGCCGCAGCCACCCGTCGGAGGCATGCCGTATTCCAGCGCGCGAATGTAATCGGCGTCGTAGTACATGGCTTCTTCGTCGCCAGCGTCTTTGGCTTCGACTTGGGAACGGAAACGTTCGGCTTGGTCTTCGGGGTCATTCAATTCCGAGAAACCATTGGCGATCTCACGGCCGGTCATGAACAGCTCGAAACGCTCGGTGATGCCGGGGCGCGTGTCGGAGGCGCGGGCCAGTGGCGAGACCTCGACTGGGTAGTCGATGATGTAGGTCGGGCTCCACAGTTTCGCTTCGGCCGTTTCTTCGAACAACGCGAGTTGCAATGCTCCGAGTCCGGCGCGTGCAAGCACGGGGCCCGAGACATCGGCACCCAGGCGCTTGAGTTCGCCACGGACGAAATCGATGTCATCCAGTTGGGCCTGCGTGTAATCAGGCGCGTATTTGAGGATGGCTTCGCAGATGGTCAGGCGGTCAAAGGGCTTGGACAGGTCCAGCTCGCGTTCCTGGTACGTGAGCACGGCGCTGCCGGTGGCGGCGATGGCAGCTTCGCGGATGACGTGTTCGGTGAAATCCATCAACCAGCGGTAATCCGCATAGGCCGCGTAGAACTCCATCATCGTGAATTCGGGGTTGTGACGCGGGCTGACACCTTCGTTACGGAAATTGCGGTTGATCTCGAAGACCCGCTCGAAACCGCCCACGATCAGGCGCTTGAGATAGAGCTCGGGCGCGATGCGCAGGTACATTTCCATGTCCAGCGCATTGTGGTGCGTGACGAAAGGCTTGGCCGCGGCACCGCCAGGGATGGGGTGCAGCATGGGCGTTTCGACCTCGAGAAAGCCCGAGTCCAGCATGACTTGGCGAATACTGCCGATGGCCTTGCTGCGCGCCTCGAAAGTGCGGCGCGTGCCTTCGGTCATGATCAGATCGACGTAGCGTTGACGGTAACGCAGTTCCTGGTCTGCAACGCCGTGGAATTTGTCGGGCAGGGGGCGCAGCGATTTCGACAGCAGGCGCGCCGTGGTCGCGTGCACCGAGAGCTCGCCCTTGTTGGTTTTGAAGACCGACCCTTCGATGGCGATGATGTCACCGATGTCCCATTGTTTGAACGCGGCGTAGACGTCCTCGCCCAGCGTGCCGCGCTCCAGATAGATCTGGATGCGGCCGCTGCTGTCCTGGACGGTGGCAAAGCTGGCCTTGCCCATGACGCGTTTGAGCATCATGCGGCCGGCGACTTTGACTTGCACACTGGCATCAGCCAAGGCTTGTTGTTCTTGTTCGCCGTATTGGCGGTGCAAGTCGGCTGCACGCGCGTCCGGGACGAAATCGTTGGGATAGGCGACGCCGGTTTCGCGGAGTTTGGCCAGTTTGGCGCGCCGCTCGGCGATCAAGCGGTTTTCATCTTGGGCGGACGGGGCGGCGGGCGTATGGTCGGTCATGGTGATTACTGGTAATTGCGGATATCGTCGATTTCAGTTGTGCCGAAATCGTCACGGTCTAGATAGGCCAGGATGCGAGCGGCGACGTCGGCGGGGGAGGCCAATTTGCCGGTGGCGTGGAATTCCTGGAATTTGGCCAGCGCCGGGAAATCGGCGGGATCGCTGGCGCGGATAGTTTCTTGCATGCCGGTGTCAACGATGCCGGGAGCTAGCGCGACGGTACGTACGCCGTTGCTGCCTTGTTCCTGTTTGAGCACGCGGGTGTACATGTCGACGGCGGCCTTGGTGGCGCAATAAACGCCCCAGCCTGCGTTGGGATTGCGGCCCGCGCCCGACGAGATATTCAAGACGCGGCGATCGGCTTGCAGACCCTGCACGGCGGCGATGAACCGGGCCGTCAGTAGGATCACGGCGGACACGTTCAGCGTAAAGGCCGTATTGATAGCGGCTCCATCAGTCAATGTCCCAACGGTCGCGACGGGCTCGACGGTGCCGGCATTGTTGATCAGCAGATAGCGTTTGGCATCGCGAGGCAGGGAGGCGCAGACACGTTCGGCGGTTTGTTCGGCCGCCTGCAGATCGGAAAGATCGACCTGGATTTGTTCGAGCTCAACGCCCTGCGCCTGTGCCAAGGCGGCCAGCTCCGGGTCGGCGCGGCGTGCCAGAGTGATCAGCCGCGTGCCGGGGCGGACCAGGCCGCGAGCCAAGCCTGCGCCAATACCGCGCGAGGCGCCAGTCAGAATTGCAATCGTATCGGTCATGCGCTTGCCCTCTTTAGGAGTGAGGCTTGCACCAGGACGCGGTGCAAGCCGTCGTATCACACGCCTTGCTTCAGGCTGGCCTGGATGAATGGGTCCAGGTCGCCGTCCAGGACTTTCTGTGTGTTGGAAATTTCCACATTGGTACGCAGGTCCTTGATGCGGCTCTGGTCGAGCACGTACGAACGGATCTGGTGGCCCCAGCCCACATCGGTCTTGGAGTCTTCGAGCTTTTGCTGTTCCTCCATGCGGTTGCGCATCTCCAGCTCGTAGAGCTTGGATTTCAACATCTGCATGGCTTCAGCACGGTTACGGTGCTGTGAACGGTCGTTCTGACACTGCACCACGATACCCGTGGGCATGTGGGTCAAGCGCACGGCCGAATCGGTCTTGTTGATGTGCTGGCCGCCCGCGCCGCTGGCACGGTAGGTGTCCACGCGCAAGTCGGCCGGGTTGACCTCGATTTCGAACGAGTCGTCGACCTCGGGGTAGACGAACACGCTGGCAAACGAGGTATGGCGGCCGCCCGACGAGTCAAAGGGACTCTTGCGCACCAGGCGGTGTACGCCGGTTTCGGTGCGCAAAAAGCCGAATGCGTACTCGCCTTCGAGTTTGATGGTGGCGGATTTGATGCCCGCGACTTCGCCCTCGGATTCTTCGAGCACCTCGGCTTTGAAACCCTTGCGTTCGGCGTATTTCAGATATTGCCGCAGCAGCATCGAGGCCCAGTCCTGGGCTTCGGTGCCGCCAGCGCCGGCCTGGATGTCGAGGAAGCAGTTCATCGGATCGGCGGGATTCGAGAACATGCGGCGGAATTCGAGGCCCTCCAGTTTCTCCTGGAAACTGCCGGCGTCGCCCTCAATGGACTCCAGCGTGGCGTCGTCGTCATCGGCGGCCGCCAGTTCGAAGAGCTCCTGGGCATCCGCGATGCCGCTGTGCAGCGCGCTCAGCGTTTCGACGACGTCTTCGAGGGACTTTTTCTCGCGCCCCAGATCCTGGGCGTGTTTGGGGTCATTCCAGACCGCGGGGTCTTCGAGTTCTGCATTGACGACCTGCAGGCGTTCGGCCTTCAGATCGTAGTCAAAGATACCCCCGTAACGCCAACTCGCGCTCTGCGTAGTCAGCGAGGCGGGCGGCGAGTTGGTTCTGACGTTCGGCTTCCATGGTGAATCCTGATAGCAATTAAGCGAAACCCAACATTTTAGCGTGGATTACTCCGCGTGCTCGACGACGAGCTGAGCGGACACGACGCCGTTCCAGACGTTGGGCTCGAGACGGTATGCGACCTGCACGTGTTCAGGCAGCGACTGGTCGTGGCTGAACCAGATGGCGTCAAAACGCTGGTGGCCGCGCTCCAGGGAGAGTTTCAGATGTTTTTCGCCCACCAGACGCTGGTTGCGGACAATGAATTCGTCCAGGAACAGCGGGGCGGCAAAGCCTGCGCCCCAAACCTGTTGTTGCAGCAGGGTGGCCACCTCGGCATTGGCATAGCCGGATTCGAGCGAACCATCTGTTTCCAATAGGGGCTCGAAATGATTGCGCCCGGTCAGTTCCTGGACCGCCGCGTCAAAGGCGGGAGCAAAGGCGGCAAAATCCTGGCGACCCAGCGTCAGGCCCGCCGCCATGGCGTGCCCCCCGAACTTGCGGATCAGCCCCGGATGGCGCTTGGACACCAGATCCAGGACATCTCGCAGATGCACGTCGGGAATAGACCGGCCGGAACCCCGGATTTCGTCATCGTCGGCCGGTGCAAAGGCCAGGGTAGGGCGCCAGAATTTCTCTTTCAGGCGCGAGGCGACCAGGCCTACCACCCCCTGGTGCCAGCCTGGATCGAACACGCAGACTGTCGCGCCAGGGGCGGCTCCTGCGCTTTCCATGGCAGCCAGGGCCTGTTCGCGCATTTCCGCTTCGATGCCGCGGCGTTCTCGATTGATCTGGTCGAGCTGGCGCGCCATGTCCAGCGCCTCGGCTTCGTCATCGGTGGTCAGGCAGGCGATACCCAGACTCATGTCCGCCAATCGCCCAGCCGCGTTGATACGAGGACCGATTGCGAATCCCAGGTCAAAGCCGCTGGCATTGCGCGGCTCGCGCGAGGCGACGGCAAAGAGGGCACGCAGCCCAGGCTGCATCCGTCCCGCCCGCATGCGCTGCAGGCCTTGGGTGACCAGCAGGCGATTGTTGTTGTCCAGTTTGACCACGTCGGCCACGGTGCCCAAGGCAACCAGATCGGACAATGCGTCCAGGCGGGGGCCGCCGTCGGCCGGGTAAACCCCGCGCCGGCGCAGTTCGGCACGGACGGCCAGCATCACGTAGAAGATGACGCCCACTCCAGCCAGGTTTTTAGAGGGGAAGCCGCAGCCCGGCTGATTGGGGTTGACCAGGGCCAACGCGTCGGGCAGGGTGTCGCCGGGCAGGTGGTGGTCCGTGACGACCACGCCAATGCCGGCTGCATTCGCCGCGGCGACCCCATCCACGCTTGCGATCCCGTTGTCCACGGTAATGATCAGGTCTGGTTTGCCATTGCGGTGGGCGCAGGCCAGATCGACCACGGCAGGCGACAGGCCATAGCCGGTTTCAAAACGATTGGGAACCAGGAAATCGACATTGGCCCCAAAGGCACGCAACGCCCGCAACCCGACGGCGCAGGCGGTGGCCCCATCGCAGTCATAATCGGCGACGATCAGCAATCGTTTCCCTGCCGAGATCGCGTCGGCCAGAATGCGGGCGGCGTGATCCACGTGGGTCAGGCCCCCGGGAGGAATCAACGCGGGCCACGCCATGCGGGTTTGCTCGGGATGAGTCACCCCGCGTGCCGCCCATAGTCGGGCTAGCAACGGATGAATGCCCGCGGCCTCCAGCGAGAGTCGGGCATCGTGATTGGTCGATCGGACAGTTAGACGGGGCGAGACCACCAGGAATTCCAATTCTTTTTAGGCGCAGGCAGCCAGGCGAGCAGGCGGCTGCGCGGTTGCAAGGTAAGCGTGGCGCGTCGATCGGCGCCCAGCAATATGAGTTGTGCCGGCTGCGCAGGCAGGCCGGAGGCGCCGCTGAGCGGCTGGATATGATGCTTGTCCAGATCGGCCAGAGCGTCGAGCCAAGTCGCCCAGTCTTCGGCGCGATGGGCGGCATCCAGTTCCGTGAGGAGATGCGTTTGGCCCGCAGACGGGGCGGAATCATCTCTCGTGACCGAACTCGTCGGAGCTTTTTCCCAGCGCCGTGCGCCACCGTACAGCCACAGTGCGTTGACGGGCGGCAACCCTCGTTCGGCCCGGGCCTCGTTGGCCGGATGTTCATACCAGGCCATTTGTATTTCATTGAGCAAACGCCGCCAGGGCCGCATTGCGGCGTCCTGGCTCCACCAGTCGCGCAATGGTTGACCGGCGACGGCGGCCGGGCTGCCTGTGCGGGGTTCCAGACCCTCGGGCAGCGTCAACCGCCAGCGCTGCGGTGTCAGGGCAGTGACGCCGAAGCCCGCAGCCTCAATGCTGGGCAGCGCCGTGGCCAACAGGGTCTCGGCCTCGTCCGCCCGGATGTCCATCAGGCCTGGATCCAGCAAGACGGCTTGATCCGTGCCTAGAGACAGATGCGCCAAATCGGCCAGCCATACCGGACGGTCGTCGTTGACGACGTCACCTGCCAAAAATGGCCCCAGCCCTGCTCCTGCAGGTGTCCCGGCGGCGGGCCGATAGCCAGCTTGCTCAAGCTGCCAAGCCTCATACGGCGTACAGCCTTGCGCGCGGACATCAAAACCGTTCACCTGGGCGGCGGCGGACTGCAGCCAGCCGTGCAGAACAGGCGCGCGCTGCGGCAGCAAGCGCGCCAACTCGGCGGCAACAGGTAAAGAGGGCAGAGCGCCCGGAATTACGATCAGCATGACGACGATTGTAGTCGTTGCGAGCTATCGAATTTCCGAGACACTGTCTCGGAATTATCAGAGATCGACACGCTTCCCGATTTCCGTCCACATATTTCCGAATGTTGTTTCCTGGTACATCTGGGAACTGCCCTGGTGTTTGCGGTTCAAACTCACGTCCCAGTTAATGCCATAATGCACGCGTGCTGAAAATACCTTATGAACTATGGATCGGCGCCCGCTATGCGGGGATGGCCCGACTCCGCAAACGCCGTGGCCGCCGCGATGGCTTTATCTCTTTCATTTCCGCCAGTTCCATGGTGGGTATTGCGCTGGGCGTCGCTGCCCTGATCGTCGTGCTGTCCGTGATGAACGGTTTTCAGAAAGAGGTGCGCGACCGCATGTTGTCGGTGCTGCCGCATATCGAGCTGTACATCCCGGGCGCTTCGCCCGAGCGTGTCATCGAGCAATGGCAAAAATTTGCCAGCGTGGCCGAGCGCAATCCCGAGGTCAAAGGGGCCGCGCCCTTTGTCGCCGCGCAGGCCATGGTGGTGCGCGGTCAGACGCTGCGTGGCGCACAGGTGCGTGGTATCGACCCCGAGCGCGAAGGGCAGGTGTCGGATCTGCCCCAGCAAATGGTCAGTGGCAAACTCTCCGACCTCCAGCCCGGAAGCTTTGGCGCCATCCTGGGTAGTGACCTGGCCAACATGATGGGGGTAAAGGTCGGCGATACGTTGATGATGATGGCGCCGCAGGGCTCGATCAGCCCGGCAGGCTTTGCGCCGCGCATGCGTCAGTTCACTGTGGCCGGCATTTTTTCATCCGGCCATTACGAGTACGACTCCAGCCTGGTTTTCGTCGATAACGAAGACGCGGCAAAGATGTTCCGCGACAGCGGCACCGGCGGCGTACGCCTGCGGGTGAAGGACATGCAGCGCGCGCCGCAGGTGGCGCTCGAGCTTTCCAAAACCTTGCCGCCGTATGTGATGGCAAGCGACTGGTCGCGCAACAACCGCACCTGGTTTGCCGCCGTGCAGACCGAAAAACGCATGATGTTCCTGATCCTGGCGATCATCGTTGCGGTCGCGGCTTTTAATCTGTTGTCCTCGCTGGTCATGGTGGTCAAGGACAAACAATCCGACATCGCGATCTTGCGCACCTTGGGCGCCAGACCGAGCGTGATTGCACGCATTTTCCTCGTGCAAGGCATGTTGATCGGTGTGGTGGGGACGATCATGGGCGTTGTGTTCGGCGTGTTGATCGCCTACAACGTGGATGTCATCGTGCCATTTATCGAAGGCCTGCTCGGTGTTCATTTCCTGCCTCGCGAAATCTATTTCATCAGCGAGTTGCCGTCCGATCCGCAATCTCAAGATATCGTCGTGATCGCAGTGACGTCGTTCGTGCTGTCGTTGTTGGCCACCTTGTATCCCAGTTGGCGCGCCTCGCGCCTGCAACCCGCACAGGTGCTGCGCCATGACTGATAACGACTTGACACTACAGGCGGGTACCCCCGCCTTGCAGGCCAACAACCTGAGCAAGGTCTATGACGAAGGTCCCGCCCGTATCCAGGTCCTGGACAACGTCAGCCTGACCGTCGAACGCGGCGAGATGGTGGCGATTGTCGGCGCCTCCGGTTCTGGCAAGAGCACGTTATTGCACATCCTGGGACTGCTGGATGTGCCGAGCGCTGGCGAGGTCACGGTTGACGGCGTCTCAGCCGCGGGGCTGTCCGAGGTCCAAAAAAGCGCCTTGCGTAATCGCAGTCTGGGGTTCGTGTATCAATTTCACCATCTGCTGTCGGAATTTTCTGCACTGGACAACGTCGCGATGCCCTTGATCGTGCGCCGCGAAAATCGTGACACGGCGCGCGAGGCGGCTCGCAAAGTGCTGTCGCTCGTGGGTTTGGCCGAGCGTGCCGAGCATTACCCAGGTCAGTTGTCCGGTGGCGAGCGTCAGCGTGTCGCGCTGGCGCGTGCGCTGGTCACACGGCCCGCCTGCGTGTTGGCCGACGAGCCGACTGGCAACCTGGATCGTGGCACCGCCCATAAAATGTTCGAGCTGCTGACCCAGGTGAATCGCGAGTCCGGCACGGCATTTGCTATTGTGACGCATGACATCGAATTGGCTGCGCGCGCGGATCGGCAATTGCTGATGGAGCGCGGGCAATTGGTTTCGGGGTAACCCACTCATCGGCACGAGGCTGCCATGTTGATCGACACACACTGTCATCTCGACGCCTCTGAATTCGATCCTGACAGAACGCAGGTGGCTGAGGCGGCATGGGCGGCCGATGTGCGCAGGATCGTGATTCCGGCGGTCGAGGTCGCAAATTTCGCTACTGTGCAGGATCTGGCCGCACAGATCCCGGGCGGCGCGTATGCCTTGGGTATCCATCCGCTTTACGTGAGCCGTGCCCAGGATGCCGATCTGGATACCTTGCGCCAAGCCGTGATCCGCGCGTTGGATGACCCCCGTTTCGTGGCGATAGGCGAGATTGGATTGGATTTTTTCGTCCAGGACATCGCATCAGGCGAGCCGCGCGAGCGCCAGGAATATTTCTACGATGCGCAGCTGGCCTTGGCCGCGGAGTTCGATCTGCCCGTGTTGTTGCACGTGCGCCGGTCGCAAGACATCCTGCTGAAATACCTGCGCCGTCGCACGGACGTGCGCGGAGGCATCGCCCACGCCTTTAACGGCAGTGAACAACAAGCGCATGCCTTTGTGGATCGCGGCTTTGCGTTGGGGTTAGGGGGCGCAATGACTTACCCGCGTGCCCTGCAGATCCGTCGTCACGCTGTGGATGTCGGGCTGGAGCATCTGGTCTTGGAAACCGATGCTCCGGATATTCCTCCTGCTTGGTTGTATGAGCCGCATCGGCGCAATTCCCCCGATCAATTGCCGCGTATTGCTCAGGTTCTAGCCGAACTGCGAGGGCAGAGTGTGTCCGACATTGCCGAGGCGACGACGGCAACAGCGCGACGGGTATTGCCTCGTTTGGCGCTTCAGGACTGACGTTCCTGCGAGCGGAAGGAACGGTAGCGAGTCTCCTATAGGCGATCAGCGCCTATGTACAATCCCGTGGAAAAATCTTTTATTGTCTCGGCGGCATGAGCGATATCTCCGAGCAGCAGGGGGGCGGGTCAGATGAATTTCAAAAGCCTCGAGGTCTTCTACTGGGTCGTCAATCTCAGCAGCTTTAACAAGGCTGCAGTCAAACTGCATACTACTCAGCCAGCGGTATCGCAGCGCATTGCCGCGTTGGAAACGGAGCTGGGCATCAAGGTGCTGGATCGCAGCGCTCGCGCTATTAAGCTGACAGCCAAGGGCCGAGTGCTCTATGACTACGCCGAGCGATTCATGGCATTGCATGCGGAGATGATGCTGAAAGTTGCAGAGGATCAAGCGGTGAGCGGCGTCATGCGGTTGGGTGTTGCTGAAACGATCGTGCACACATGGTTGGTAGAGTTTCTGGAACAGTGCCGTCAGCGGTATCCCAATCTGATTATCGATATTGTGGTGGACATCACGCCGACATTGCGTGAGGCGGTCAAGTCCGGTGAGTTGGACATGGCGTTTTTGCTGGGACCGCAACAGGACGGGGACTTGATTGAAACGGCGCTTTGCAGTTATGAACTGAATTTTTTGTCGGCGCCGTCGTTAAAGCTGGGCAAGGAACCTTTGTCCAATAGCGATGTGACGGCTCATCCATTGATTACCTTTCCCAAGCGGACCTATCCCTACACCTATCTTTATCAGGAGCTGACTACGCCTGAACACGGCTCTCCGCGGATCTTCACGAATTGGTCGCTGTCGACCATCGTACGCATGGCAGAGGATGGGTTCGGCGTTTGCGTGGTTCCTCGCCTGGCTGTGTTGAAAGAGGTGGAGCAGGGACGTCTCAAGGTGCGGCGTACGCAATTGAAGCTGCGGGATTTGAGCTTTGCCGTGGCTTACGCGCGGGGCAGTGACCAAGCGACCAAGGTCGCTTTGGCCGAGTTGGCCTGCGAGGTGGCCCGGCAGGCAGCTGCGGGACCGCGTCGCCGCCCACGCGCCAAGCCGGTCGAACGCTAGGGTTCATACATTAGTGCTTACCCTGATCGCCACTCACTTAGCTGAGCGGCTTGGTGAGGTTTTCCCTGGGAAAGTGGTTATGAATAAGCTTATCTTATTGATTTCCATCCAAAAACAAAATTTGTTGTTATAGGTGTGGCGGGCTGTAATGGCTGAGCAATTTCACATTCAGCCAGGAACAGTCTTGACCACTATCTCAACCACCCCAGACGTTTTTGCTGTGTCGCTTAGCGACATACAACAGGCCCACGAGCGCATTCGCCCGCACATCGTGCGTACGCCACTGTTGGAAAGCGCCGCGCTCAATGACTTGTTGGGCGCCCGCATTCTGGTGAAAGCCGAGTCGCTGCAAAATACCGGCGCGTTCAAGTTTCGTGGCGCCTGCAATCGGCTTCTGCAGCTCAGCCCTTCACAGAAACAGGCTGGCGTCGTGGCGTTTTCGTCGGGCAACCATGCGCTGGCGACATCTGCGGTCGCACGCACGCTGGGCGTTCCCGCGTCGATCATCATGCCTGCCGATGCGCCCAAAGCAAAAATCGAAGGTGCGCGAGCTAACGGTGCGAACGTTATTTTGTACGACCGCCTAAAAGACGATCGGGAGGCTATAGGTGCAGAGATCGCCGGCAAAACCGGCGCAGTCATTGTGCCGCCGTACGATGACCCCGACATCATGGCTGGGCAGGGCACGGTAGGTCTGGAACTGGTCGAACAAGCCCAGGCCTTGGGCGTGACGTTGGACGCGGTGATCGCTGCCAGCAGTGGTGGCGGTTTGGTGGCCGGCGTGGCAACAGCGGTCAAGGCTCTGTCGCCGCAGACTGCGGTCTATGCGGGTGAGCCAGCGGGTTTTGACGAGTTGGCGCGTTCGCTCGCTTCTGGCCAGCCCGAGAGCAATGCACCAGGCGCGCAATCGATTTGCGATGCGTTGCAAGTCGTACGCCCCGGCAAGCTGACGTTCCCTATCAATCTGCATTTTCTGGCGGGTAGTCTGGTCGTCAGTGATGACGATGTCAGGCGCGCAATGAAGATCGCCTATCAGCATTTGAAGCTGGTAGTCGAACCCGGCGGCGCCGTGCCGTTAGCTGCGTTATTGGCAGGCAAATTGGATGTGACCGGCAAGACCATTGCTGTCGTACTGAGCGGCGGCAATGTTGATGCCGCCATGTTTGTTGACGCGTTGACCGCTTGAGTGTACCCGCCATGTTGAATTCTGATTCCACTACTTATCATCGCGTCGCTCGCACGATCGACGATTTCATGCGTGTCGATTACACCGGCGTGGGCCTGATCGGCAATCTCTATAACGCGCTGCAAAAACGCCAGCCTGGTTATGCCTGCATGGGGGCGGCTGAGCGGCTAGTGCAGGCTGTTCAGCAAAGTAGAGGTCCAATCTTGATCGCTACGGGTTTTCCGGAGGGAGGCGGCGCGCCTGAAACCGATGGTCCGATTGGTGCGGCCTTGATGGCGCGCGCGTTTTTTCTCGGGCTGAGCCGCGAGACAGTGATCGTCATCGACGAAGATTGGGAGGAAATGATGGTTGCTACTTGCCGTGGAGCGGGTTTGGCGCCCATGCCGTTTCCACACGATGGCGTGATTAAACCTTTCGATTTCCTACGGCCTGTCTATATCAAGACAGTTCCCAAAGACAATCTTGGGGCGCACGCCATATGCGACGATCTGATCCGCATTACGCAACCCAGTGCGGCCATCGCGATTGAGCGGCCTGGCCGTAACGCCAAGGGCCTGTATCACGGCCTCGGCGGTCGACCCTTGGACGGTCTGGTTGCCAATTTGGACTATCTGTTCGATCAAGCCAAAGCCGCAGGAATTCCGTTCATTGGCATCGGTGACGGGGGCAACGAACTGGGCATGGGAGTGATTGCTGAAGACTTGCCGGGCTTTTCTCCCAAAGCAGCGGACACAGGTATTCCAGGGCGCGGTGGAGTTGCTGCCGTCACAGCGGCAGACTGGCTCGTCGTATCCAATGTGTCCAACTTTGGTGCTACCGGTGTTGTGGCGGCCTTGTCGGCATTGCTCGAGAACCCAGTGGTATTTCATTCTCCGGAGCTGGAAACGCGCAGTACTGAATTATGTGTGGCCAGTGGCGGAGTGGACGGCATGTTCATGGCGCCGGAGCCCGCGCACGATGGCATCGCGATGGAGGAATACGCAGGTATGGTCCGTGCGTTGCGAGGCAGCGTCATGCGTGCGCTCGGACATTCCATCAATTGGCAGGGCCACCAGGGCGACTGGAGGCAGTTGAAATGAGTACCGCCACGCTTTCCGCACGCTTGCGCGAATTGGGGATGACGCTGCCCTCCACAAATCCGCCACGCGGCGCATATGTGCCCGCCATGCGGGCGGGAGATCTGCTGTTTATTGCGGGCCAGGCGCCACGTCTGGATGGGGTGCTGAAGTTCTCCGGTCGCGTCGGCCGTGACATCAGTATCGAGGCCGGTCGTGAGGCTGCACAGATATGTGCGTTGAACGTGTTGGGCCATTTGGCGCACGCCTGCGATGACCAATTGGATCGCGTTGTGGCCGCCGTGCGCTTGGCTGGTGTGGTCAATTGTGCTGAAGACTTCACGGCGCATTCCCAGGTGCTGGACGGGGCCTCTGAACTCATTGCAGCCGTTTTGGGCGATCGTGGCCGCCATGCTCGTATTGCAACAGGCGCGTCTTCGTTACCGTCCGGGATGGCGGTCGAAGTCGAGGCTATTTTTCAACTCAAGTCATAAACGCGAGGCCCGGTTCGCCGGGTACCTATGCAACATTCTCAAGGGATAAACCATGCAGGCAACATTGAATCCACCTGTGCACGCGGGCCAGGCGACTGAGCGCAACGCGGTGTACCGCAAGGTCGCTTTACACATCATGCCGTTCTTGATGCTTTGCTATGTGGCCGCCTACCTGGATCGGATCAATATCGGTTTTGCCAAACTGCATATGCTGAACGACCTGGGTTTCAGCGACACAGTCTACGGATTGGGCGCGGGGCTGTTCTTCATTGGCTACTTGATCTTTGAAGTCCCCAGCAATCTGTTGATGATGCGCATTGGCGCCAAGAAAACAATCTCGCGCATCATGATTCTGTGGGGGGTGATCTCGGCCAGCTTTGCCTTTATCGAGACGCCCACTCAGTTTTATATTGCCCGCTTTTTGTTGGGAGCCGCTGAGGCCGGCTTTTATCCGGGCGTCATTCTGTACCTGACTTATTGGTTTCCTGCCAATAAGCGCGCCAAGATGGTGGCTTTGTTTGTCGGCGCTGTTCCTCTGTCAGGCATGATAGGAGCACCGCTATCGGGCGCTATCATCGAATTGGGGCACGGCGCGCACGCTCTATCCGGTTGGCAATGGATGTTTTTGATCGAGGCCGTACCGTCATTACTGTTGGGCCTGCTTTGTTTGAAGTATTTGGCGGACAGCCCCGCTGTGGCAACCTGGTTGTCATCCAGCGAGCGCGAACTGATCGAGGCCGACCTGTCGGCCGAGAAAGCGTTGGCCAAGAACGATAAGTCCACGGGTTCGCTGGCGGCAACACTGCGAGACCGTCGCGTCTGGAAAATGACCTGCATCTGCTTTTGCTCGGCCATTTGTTCTTATGGTGTGTCGTTCTGGCTACCGACACTGGTTCAGCAACTTAACGTCGGCGACGTCATGCATGTGGGGTTGTACACCGCTGTTCCCTTTACCGCTGCCTTTATTGTTATGTATTTGATCGGCCGCAATTCGGATCGTATGCGTGAACGTCGCTGGCATCTGGTGGGACCGTTCATGTGTGTATGCGCTGGTCTCATTGGTAGTGTCTGGTTCCACGATTCGATGGGCATGGCGCTTTTTGCTCTGACCATTGCGGCAATTGGTGCCTACAGCACGACCTCTATGTTGTTTACGATCCCAGGGCTCTTTCTATCAGGGGTTGGGATGGCGGCGGGGGTAGCGATGATTAATTGCTTTGGTGGATTGGGCGGATTCGTCAGTCCCTATGTCGTCGGGGTTGTGAAAGACGTGACAGGTAGTACGGATAACGGTGTAATTTTTATTGCCTGCATAGCGGTGATCGGTGCGGCGTTGACGCTGACGTTGCCGAAAACGTTGGTGAATCGTTGATTGTGCCAATACTGCCTTGATGTCAGGCATACGCAGAGTGTGCGGATGTCTGACTTTCTGGGAGACGAGTCAACAACCATTCTCAAACCCTGCATAGCAGATTTGTCATTCCTGGCATAGCCAGTTAAAAGACGGTCTCATATCATCCTGTCTAAGAAGGTAAAGCCATATCAGGAGAAACGCATGAAACTGCATTGGTCGCCACGCTCGCCGTTTGTACGCAAGGTCATGATCGTGTTGTACGAGGCCGGCATGGAAGATCAGGTGACGTGCGTACGTACGCCTGTTGCGATGGACAAACCCAATTTGGATCTGGTGCCGGATAACCCACTGATTAAATTGCCGACTTTGGTATTGGACGATGGCACAGGCATTTACGATTCGCGGGTGATCTGCGCGTATCTGGATGGGCTGGCAGGTACGGGATTATTGCCCAGCGAACCGAAAGCACGATTGACTGCCGAGCGCCGCCAGGCATTGGGTGACGGGTTTCTCGATGCACTGTTGCTGTATCGTCAAGAGCGCAATAAATCTCAGGAAAGGCAGACGCCCGCATGGCTGAGCGCTTTTGACTTGAAGGTGAGAGCGGTGTTGGCCGCTCTGGAAAAAGAGGCTCCCGAACTAGAGAAAACTCCTTTTGATTTAGGATTGCTATCGATAGGTTGCGCCCTGTCGTACATGGATTATCGGTTTGCCGATCTGCCATGGCGCGATGATCATCCTGCCTTGGCGGTTTGGCATCGCCGTTTCAGTGAGCGCCCTTCGGTCGTCCGCAGTCAACCAGACGATGCTGCAGTATGAGTGCCAGTGCAGCCAGGAGAATTCAGTGAGCCGTATTCCATTTCCCACGCCCGATACGATGAACGAGGCGCAGCGTGGCGTCTATGAACGTATCGTATCCGGGCCGCGTGGCCGATTGGTGGGCCCGTTGCGTGCTGCGCTGCACAACCCTGAGTTGGCGGAACGCTGGCAGGCCTTTGGCGCTTTGCTGCGATTCGGTACCAGCCTGCCGCCGCGCGTGAGCGAGTTGGCGATTGTCGTTACTGCACGGCGCTGGAACAGCCAGATCGAGTGGCATATTCATGCGCAGGCCGCGCTGGACGCCGGTATCGACGCCAGTGTCCTGGATGCCATCCGCGAACGGCGCGTGCCGGAATTTGAAACGGCCGCCGACGAGATCGTCTACGAATACGCGCGGCAACTGCAGGAAACCAGCCGCGTGGAGTCGGCTCTGCACGCAAAGGCGGTTGCACAATGGGGTGTCGCGGGTGTGGTCGAATTAACGGCCGTCATTGGCTACTACACGCTGGTATCGATGACCTTGAATGCGCATGAGATTCCCATGCCCGACGAGGCGCCGGAGCCATTGGACGTGCCGATCGCCTCTGGCCAACCGAGCTTGAGCACGTTGCCTCCTATCGTGAATCAGGATAAGCCATGATGCTCGAATCGCAGGCGATCTCGTACGTTCCCGAAACCATTGAAACCCCGCGTATGCCTGGCCGGCCGCGCCATGAATTGCCGGCGCAGGCGTGCGACACGCATTGCCATGTGTTTGGGCCGTATGACCGGTTTCCATTGCAGCATGCGTCATCGTACGCAGCACCGGATGCGCCCGCCGAGCGTTATCTGACGATGTTGGACACATTGGGTGCCCAGCGGGGCGTGTTGGTTCAGCCTGCGCCCTATGGGACAAATCCCGCAGCATTGCTGGATGCCCTCGCGCGTGGGCAGGGGCGTCTGCGAGGGGCCGCTGTAGCGGACGCCAGTGTCAGCGATACCGAGCTCCAGAAGATGGCCGACGCGGGCGTGCGGGCGTTGCGCTTTGTCGAGGCGAGAGACCCTGCTGGCCGGTTATTCCCAGGCAGCATAGGTTTTGAACAGGTGGCGGCACTGGCGCCGCGCATGAAGCAGTTTGGCCTGCATGCCCAGCTATGGGGACCTAGCGATGTCTATGAGCGGCATCTTCCGTCACTGGTACGGCTGGGTCTGCCGCTGGTGATCGACCATATGGGCAGCCTGGCGCCCGCACGTGGATACGCCGACACGGTGTTTCAACTGCTACGTGCGCAGTTGGCTGAGGGCACGATCTGGATGAAATTGAGCGTCTGCCGGGTCGGGGCAGCGCCTGATTATGCCGACGTCAAAGCACTGCACGATGCTTTTGTCGCTGCGAATCCGGATCAGGTCTTATGGGGATCGGATTGGCCCTATGTACGCATGGGCGAGAACGCCCCGGCTGCGGATGCGTTGATTGATCTGGCGTGGGACTGGCTGGAAACTGATGTGCTGCGTCAGAAGGTATGGGTAGATAATCCGGCGCATCTGTACGGGTTTTAATCTTGCGGCCAAGGCACGTACGGCTATGGACTGACGTGCCAGATACCCTCATCACCGATTTCTCGCACTAGCGCCTCGATTTGATCTGCGACCTCCTTGACCGTGCGGCCGGGGCCTTTGCTGCGAGCGTAAGCCATGGAAATAATCCGCCCCATGGTCGGGTTGCGCAGTGCGGCGACGCTGAGCCGTCCTTCGTGCACTTCCTGCCATACTGCATGCAGAGGCAGCACCGTGTACATGTTTTCGTGTTCCACGATAGACTTCATCAAGGGTAGCGAATCGGCCTCAATTAGCGGTGATATGGTAATTTTGCGTGCCCGCGCCAGGCCATCCAGCGTATTTCGCAAACCATTCGGCGCGCCCGGCAAAATGAACGGCAGGCCGTCCAGCGCATCGAAATCGATCTCAGCGGATTGCGTGAGCGGATCGTTCGCCGCGCCAATCAAATACGAGTCCACATAGGCCAGCGCTGTTTCCCCGGGCGGGCATTTTTCCGCATAACGATACAGGATCGCGATATCCACCCGGCTATCGGTGAGCCATTCTTCGATCTGCCCGCTGGAGCCCTCGAATATTCTCAGATGGACCTTGGGAAATTGTTTGCGCAGACGTGAGAATAGCCTGCGTATCATGGGGTGTGCAGTCGATGGCAGCAGGCCCAGCCTGACTTCGCCAGCGGGTTCTCGAGCCTGGCCATTGACCTCGAGCTCCAGGCGTTCGGCATCATCCAATAGTGTGCGAACGAGTGGAAAGAGCCGTTGCCCCACCTCAGACAAATGCACGCCGCGGCCGGTACGATTGAACAGGCGAGCATTGCACTCGCGTTCGAGCGCGTTGATGCGGCGGCTGAGCACGGACTGATCTTGATCCAGATGCAAGGCGGCCCGCGTGATGCTGCCCAATTCCGCAATGGCGATGAAAGCACGCCATTTATGCAGGTCGGCAGTCAGGTCCAGGCTTGGGCTAGTGGCTTTGACAGAGGGCATGGTCGTTCGGAGAGGCAGAGGGCGATCACACTATACGGCAGCCTGCAGCGGCGTGCAGCTTTGATAGTGCGCGCCCTAGTAGTCAGGGCAGTCTATTTACTGCAGGCCCAATTTTCCTCGGCGGATGACGTCTCCCCATTTCGTTGATTCGGCTTCCATGAGCGAGCGGTATTCGTCCGGTGTGGTGGCTGCAGGTACGGCGCCCTGGTCGATCATCTTGCGATGCAACTCGGGGTCGGCAAGTGATTCGGCAATCGCTGAGGCCATTTTGTTCACGATGTCCGTGGGAGTGCCCGTCGGGGCAATGACCCCATAGTTCGATTCAACCTGCACGCCGGGAAATCCCAGTTCTTTAGTCGTTGGGATATCGGGCAGGCCCTCAAAGCGTTCGGCGCTGCCGACCGCCAGCGCACGTAATTTGCCGGCCTTGATGAACCCCAGCACTGCCGAAGCATCGCCCAGAAATAACTGCACTTCATTGGCCAAGAGTGCAGTGACAGCCGGCGCGGCGCCCTTGTAGGGAATGTGTGCGATGTCGATACCTGTCTGCTGCTTCAGCAACTCGACCCCTAAATGCGGCGTGGTCACATTACCTGCCGAACCATAATTGTATTTCCCGGGATGCTGTTTCGCGGCGTCGACAAAGGCGGAGAGGGTGGTCTCTGGTAATGTGGGATTGACCACGAACACCATGGGAATACGTGCGACGAGCGAAACGTACTGGATCTTGGAAACATCGTAGGGCACCTTCATCACGTGGGGTAGTCCAGATATCGCCCCTGGAACGCCGAATCCAAACGTCGATCCGTCCGGTGTGGCACGGACGGTGGCATCTACACCGATGGTGCCCGAGGCGCCGGCCTTGTTTTCCACAACGATGGTTTGTCCCAGCTTTTTGCCCAGAGTAGGCGCGAGTAACCGCGCCAAGCTATCGACCGACCCTCCAGGCGGGTAGGGCACGATCAGACGTATCGGTTGATTGGGCCAGGGTTGAGCCGCCTGTGCGGAAATGGGTTGTGCTGCACCTAGTGCCAGGGCAAAAACGGCGGCCAGGATGGCGCGAGGGCTTGTCATTAGTCGTCTCCTTGTGGCGCGATCGTCGCGCGAGTTATGCCACGTCCAAACCCAGAACCTGTTTGGCGTAGATATTGCGTTGTATTTCGTTGGTGCCGCTGAAAATGGTGGCGGCCATGGCGTTGATATACGGGGCTAGTGCGTACACCTTGCCATGTGCCTCTTCGATTGCCGCGCCGCCATACTCTTCGGTGGCTTGAATCAGCAATGCGCCCAAGCGTTCGTGGGTTTCGGTCGCCCAGATTTTTAATAGCGATAGCTCGGGCGGCAACGGCTGGCCTGCCCGTGCCATGTCGGCAAAGACTTCGTACATTGCGGTCAGGTCAGCCGCATCCATGCGCAGTTCCGCCAATCTGTCGCAAAAGGCGGGATCCGTCAGCAAGCCTCGCTGGCGCGCGAGGTGGAATATCTGCTGCAGCGTGTGATTCGCATGCTTGGGGCTGCCGCTGAACAAGCGTTCAAAGCCGAGCAAGGCCTTGGCAATAGTCCAGCCGGCGTTGAGCTCGCCTACGAGGTTGCTGCGCGGGACACGGACTTGGTCAAAGAACACCTCGCAGAATTCTTCGTGGCCTGCCAGTGTCCGGATCGGACGGCGAGTGACGCCCGGTGTGCGCAGATCGACCAATAGGAAACTGATGCCTGCCTGTTTTTTGACTGTCTTGTCGGTACGCACCAACATGAACATATGTGTCGCATCCTGCGCCAACGTAGACCAGGTTTTCTGCCCGGTGACGATCAGGTCGTCGCCGTCAATGACCGCCTCGCAGCGGACCGCCGCCAGATCGGAGCCCGCATTCGGTTCTGAATATCCCTGGGCCCAGACGTCTTCACCTGACAGGATGCCGGGTAGAAACCGGTCGCGCTGTGCTTGAGTGCCGTAGCGAAACAGGATGGGCCCGAGCATGATCAGGCCTTGATCCGGGGCGCGTGCTACGCCGTAGCGTTCGGCTTCTTCGATGTAGGCGATCAGCCGTGCCGGAGACAAGGCCATGCCGCCATGCTCCAGCGGCCACGACGGTGCAATCCAGCCTTGGCGGGAAAGTGTGAAATACCAGTCTTTGATTTCACTCCAGTGCAAGCGCCGCGCCACATGGCGCAAGTGCGGCGGGTAATAGCGCCGGAAAAATCGCTGAAGCAGGGCGCGAAACTCTTCCTCCGGCATGGTGTTCCAGTCGGCATGGCGGGGAAATGCTTCGTCTATGATTGAGGTCTCGTGGTCCTCGTCGTCCGTTTGCGGGGGAACAGGCGTCAGCGCCTGAAACCGCTGCCGATGTGCCGTGGCGTTGCCCAGCCACGAGGCCAGATGCAGCACGTTGTTGAAATACAGACTGACGTCGCATTCGTCGGTGTATCCGATGGCGCCATGCAATTGCACCGCTTGGCGTCCGGCTTCCAGTCCGGCCTTGGCGGCGCGTGCTTTTACGCGGCTGGCGGTGGCTCGGATAGCAGCGCGATCACCGTGCTCGAGGCTGTTCAGCGCATTCAATAGACTCTTTGCCGCCAACTCGACTTGCAGCGTGGTATCAACGAGCCGGTGTTGCAAGGCCTGAAACGAGGCCAATGGTTTACCAAACTGTTGACGCGTATTCAGATAGGTTACCGTGTCCGCCAATACCTGACGAGCTGCGCCTATCAATTCGGCAGATTGCATCAGACGACTCAAGTCCAATGCCGTATCAATCGCGTCTGCCACGCCGTGCCGGGCTATCAATGCTTCTGGCGATACAGCAACGGATTCCAGTATCAAGTGGCAGGCTCGGCTGCCGTCTGCGCGCATATAACGGCGGACCTGAACGCCAGGTGTATGGGCCGCAACGTAAAACAGTGCGAGGTCTTGCTCGCCGTCGGCGGACACGAGCCAGCCGTCAACATCGTCGCCTGGGATGACATGGCGTTTTTCGCCATTGAGCACATAGGTGTTTTCGAGCCAGGTGACGTTGACACCGAACGCGCCGGCGGCTTCTTCGGTCTCCAACTGACCATCGGTTTCCTGCCACGCGAGTGCGACGATACGCTCACCGTTGCAGATGTCTTTCAACAACGATTCGCGGAACTGTGCGCCCTGCGGGTCCTCCAGGCGCGTCAGGACTGCGGCAGGCAATATGGCAGCGCTGATCAGAGGTTCGGGCAGTTGGGCTCGACCGGCTTCCTCCATCACGGTTGCCATCGCATGCCAGCCTAGACCCAGCCCTCCATGTTGTTCGGGCACTGCCAGCCCTAGCCAACCGACGTCCGCGATGGTGCGCCAATAGTCTCGGTCCAGTGGTGCATTCAGACGTTTACGCTTCTTTTGATCCAGCCGTTGCAGAAAGTCTCGTGCGCTATCGCGGATTTCTTCGATCAGAGAGGGGTCGGGGCAGGTCATACGATGCCGTCCTGTTGCAGTTGCGCGATCTCGTCTGAAGTGAGTCCGAGTTCATCAACCAGGACCTCGGCCGTGTGTTCGCCCAGTAATGGAGGTGGCCGGTTCGTTGTCACTGGCGTGCCGGAAAAATGAATCGGGTTGCGAATGAAAGGCATCGAGCCCAGGCTGGGATGCGGCATCTGTCCCACTACCTGCCGATGTTTGACTTGAGGGTCTTCGAAGACTTGATCCATGGTATAGATCGGGCCGCACGGCACCTTGGCCTGTTCCAGCGCGACGATCCAATCACCGACTTTTCTCGTGAGCATGGCCGGCTCTATCAGGCTGGAAAGCTCGGTCTGTGCCGCAGCGCGTTTGGGATTCGTGACAAAGCGCGGATCGTTGGCCAAATCAGGCAGGCCGATCACGCTGCAGAAACTTTGGAATTGGGTGTCGTTGCCAACGGCTACCATGAGATGCCCATCTGCGCAGGCAAAGGCCCTGAACGGAGCCGTGATCTGGGAAGACGACCCCGTACGCCTAGGCAGCGTGCCCGTTGCCAGATAGTTCATGCCGATATGCGACATCGCTGCGATCTGGGCGTCCAGCAATGCCAGATCGATGTGCTGTCCACGGCCGGAATGCTGATCGCGATGGTGCAGGGCAGCCAACATGGCGCACACGGCGTAGAACCCGGCAGTGAGGTCGGATACCGAATAGCCGGCCTTGACGGGGCCGGCACCTGGTTCACCGTCGGGGACGCCGGTCACGCTCATCAAACCGCTCATCGATTGAAAGATCGGGTCGTATCCGGGCATATGGCTATAGGGGCCATCCTGCCCGAATCCCGTAATCGAGCAGTAAATGAGCCGCGGATTCAGTTCCGATAGCGCCGCATAGTCCAAGCCATAACGGCGTAAGTCGCCGGCCTTGAAATTTTCAATCAGAATGTCCGCATTCTGCGCCAGGCGGCGAATCAAGTCTTGGCCTTGCGGGCGCGAAATATCGATGGTCAGCGACTGTTTACCCCGATTCATGGCTACAAACGACGATGTTTCACTGCCGGGGGTGCCATCAGGGCCTGGCATCTTGTAGCCCTGATGGCGCACGTCATCACCGCGGCCAGGACGTTCGACCTTGATGACGTGTGCACCGAAATCCGCCAGCATCTGCGCCGCCCAGGGGCCAGAAAACACACGGCTCAGATCCAATACTTTTACGCCGTCCAGCGCTCCTGACATGATGTCTCCTTGTTTGTTGGACGCGTGTCGAGCAAAACCCTATGCAGGCCTTGTCTCGTTACCCGTGAACGTTCTGCGTGAACGGATCGGATGTCTTACCGGCCTTGGAAAACCGGCGGGCGTTTTTCCAGAAAGGCGCGCCGCGCTTCTTGTGCATCTTCCGTTTTTGCGATGGCAGCCGTCATATCCTGTTCGTAGCGATAGCCATCGCGCAGACTCATTTCCTCAATGGCATTGAGCGTTTGTTTCGCCAGCACCGAGGCGAGCGGGCTCTTGGAGGCAAGCTCGCGCGCCAACGCCATGGCCTCGTCCATCAGTGTTTCGGCCGGCACGGCAGCCTCGACAATGCCCAATCTGTATAGCTCGTTGCCATCGACTCGCAAGCCCGTCAGCATCATGCGGCGCAGGCGCGAGTGGCTGAACAAGCGCATGCCGTGACGGCCGCCTCCCAATAGCCCGACATTGATTTCCGGCAGGCCTACCGTGGCAGTCGTCGCGGCAATCAGGATGTCGCAAGAAGCCACGATCGCCAGACCGGCACCCAAGGCCGGGCCATTAATCGCTGCGATGACCGGTTTGGCGCATTCCCGAATGGCGTGAAAACACTCCCGCGTCCTGCGCGAGTGCTGAGGCAGATCGCCCGGTCCTTTGATCGTGGCGGCACGGTTTTTCAGATCCGCGCCGGCGCAGAACGTCTTGCCTTGTCCCGATAGCACGACCGCTCTGACCTCTGGGGTCTCGGAGATGCGGTCCAGCACCCACGACAGCTCGTTCATCATCTCTGTCGAGAGTGCATTGACGGGCGGGTTGGCCAGGAGAATCACGGCGACACCGTTGTCCAGCGTGATATCCAGGGCGGTATAAGGACCTTGCAGAGCGGGGGGCATAGTCAAAGCTGTCTCCTTGTGATGGATCAGATAATTTTGCGGGCGCGCAAATCCTGGATACGTTCGGTACTCATCCCCAGTTCGTTGAGAATGTCGTCCGTGTGTTCGCCCAATAACGGCGGGGCACGATCCACACGCAAGTCAGAGTGGCCGAAACGCAGGGGGTTCATGACTTGAGGGACTGAGCCCGCGACGGGATGAGGCAGGTGGCGCAGCAGGGCGCGATGCTGCACTTGCGGGTCGTCGAAGACCTCGGCAACGTTGTTGATAGAGCCTGCAGGCACGCCTGCCTGCTTGAGCTTGTCCAGCCAATATGCTCGTGGCTGGCTTGCAAAGACGGCATCCAGTATCGGATCCAGGCTTTCCAGGTTTTTGACGCGCTGGCTATTGGTTGCATAGCGGGCGTCCTGGGCCAACCCTGGCTGTTCAATGACATCGCATAGCGTCACAAATTGCGCGTCGTTGCCGACCACAATGATGATGTCGCCGTCGGCGCAACTGAACGTGCGCTGCGGTTGAATGTTGGGGTGAGCGGTGCCGGTACGTTTGGGGATACGGTTACCCAATAGAAAGTTCATTGCTTGGTTAGCCAGCAGACCTACCTGCACATCCAGCATCGAGACATCGACGTACTCCCCTTGACCCGTCTGGGTGCGGCGCAGCAATGCCGCCACAATACCCAGTGCGGCGTAAACCCCGGTGCTGAGATCCACAATAGGAACGCCGACTTTCTGTGGGCCGCCGCCGGGTTTATCATCCCGCTCTCCGGTCACGCTCATCAAACCGCCCATGGCTTGGATGAGAAAATCATAGGCGGGCTCTGCTGCGCGGGGGCCGGTCTGCCCAAAGCCGGTGACAGAGCAGTAAATCAGCCGCGGATTGATAGCAGACAGCGCGGCATAGTCCAGGCCCAGGCGTGCGAGCGTACCGACTTTGTAATTTTCCAGAACCACATCGGCGTCGCGGCATAGTGTTTTGACGAGCTCTTGCCCCTCCGGGGTCTGCAGGTCAAGGGTGATGGAGCGTTTGCCGCGATTGGTCGCAATGAAATATGCCCCATCGCTGGTGTCCTCGCCCGCGTTGTTTTTCAGAAAGGGTGGCCCCCAGGATCGGGTATCATCCCCGCGCCCGGGGCGTTCTACCTTGATGACGTCTGCGCCCAGATCGGCCAGAATCTGGCTGGCCCACGGGCCTGCCAACACCCGACTGAGATCCAGCACTTTGATATTTGACAACAGCGCAGGCAAGACCCTCTCCTTGATTCCTGTAACGTGTTGCCAGTCTAGGAATTCCCGGTACGAGAAGGCAGGGGTCTGACAGACAAAGCTGTTATGTGCTTGGCGTCAAGAAGGGTCGATGATGAGCAATGGAGCCATAACGAGAGGCGTCCGGATATGAGGCCAGGACTTGAGTGCGTATCGCGCACCGTTGACCAGAATAAATTCGACCGCAAAGACCGGGGTGTCGCACATGAGGCAGGGTTTTTATACTGATCTCATCCCTTTAAGTCTATGGAGAGGCATACCGTTGAGAGCCACCGCCAAACGCGAACGACCTGCCTTGACCTGCAATTGGGCGGACATCGAACATTCGCTTGATACTCATGGACACGCCGTACTGCCCAGGCTATTGAACGCAGAGCAGTGCGAAGCCCTCGCTGCGCTTTACGCTAAAGACGACGCGTATCGCTCGCGCATCGTCATGGCTCGCCATGGGTTCGGGCAGGGCGAGTACAAGTATTTCGCTTATCCTTTGCCGCCGGTGATAGACCAACTGCGTCACGAGTTGTATCGCGGCCTGGCACCGATCGCGAATCACTGGAATCAGCAACTAGGGATCGATGTGCAGTATCCAGACGAGTTGGATGCCTTCTTGCAACGGTGCCAAGATGCCGGCCAAACCCGACCAACGCCACTGATGCTGCATTACACCGAGGGCGGTTACAACTGTTTGCATCGGGACTTGTACGGCGAACATGTTTTTCCGCTGCAGGCGACCATCTTGTTGTCCAGGCCTGACAAGGATTTCGTCGGTGGAGAATTCGTGATGACAGAGCTTTCAGCGCGAAGCCAACGCGTGGAAGTGGTGCAGTTACGCCAAGGGGATGCCGTGGTGTTCGCCGTCAATGAAAGGCCTGTGATGGGGAAACGAGGCACACGCAAGGGCGCGATGAGGCATGGCGTCAGTCGTATCCAATGTGGTGAGCGATACACCGCAGGTTTGATTTTTCATGACGCTCAATGAGCCAATGAGTATGCTGTGAGTGAGGCAGTTGCCTTCAACGTGTTATCGCCATGACCTAGATATCAGCCAGGTGATCCCGTTGCCGCTGCAAAACGTCATCAGCGTCCTCTCCCGTCAATTCTCGATATACAGATGGTGCTGTGGCGCCCTCTGTATTTATCAATAGCACGCGAGATGTTCCGTCTATTTTTAACCTGCCCGTTGCAATTTCCTGAGTGAGGATATTGCACAGACCGGCCAGCCCTGCAGCGCCTGATTCGCCCGAGACAACCGGAACGTCAGGGCAGCGGGCGAGGGCCGACATCGCGGTGACGGCTTCGTGATCCTCGATTGTGATGAAGGCGTCAATAGAACTCTCGAGAAAAGTCCAGGCCAATGGCGATGTTTCTCCGCATGCCAATCCTGCCATGACCGAGTCCACGGATCCGGTGGCCTTGGCTGCTCGGCCGAGCATGGCGCTTTGTTGCAGGCAGTCGGCCTGCGTGGGTTCAACGACGTATAGAGCGGGCCGTTTGTCACCGAGTTTTTCCCAAAAATAGCTGGCGATGCCTGCAGCAAGCCCTCCGACGCCTCCCTGTAAAAATACGTGGGTATAGCCCTCGTGTCCCCGCGCAATGTCTTGTTCAAAGATTTCGTCGGCGATGACGCCATAACCCTGCATCACATCCCTGGGAATGGTCTCGTATCCCTCATAGGATGTATCGGAAATGACTTGCCAACCGTTCTGGGTCGCCTGTTCGGCAGCGACATTGACGGAATCGTCATAGTTACCATTGATTCGAACGATTTGTGCTCCGAAATCAGCGATGGCGCGTTCTCGTTCCTCGCTGACATGGGCATGCAAGACGATGACGCAGCGGCACCCCGCATCGCGTGCTGCGGCCGCGAGGGCGCGCCCGTGATTTCCGTCTGTGGCGCTGATCACTGTTTCGCTCGCTAAGGTGCTGGCGTATTGTCCGCGCAGTACTTTAGCGGGATCCATGCCCTGGTCTTTATATTTGCACAATATGTACCGAATCAAAGCCGCGGGTGCGCCTAACGCTTTAAAGCTTGCTAGTGGCGAACGGACAGATTCGTCTTTCAGTGCCAACTGACCTATTCCAAGGCGGTCGGCCAGCATGGCCATGTCATAAAGCGGTGTCGGACCAGACCTGAGCCCTGTCCATGCTTGAAGCCATGTTCGAGTTTGACGCGCTGTCTCGATGTTCATCACGCGTTGCAGTGAGCTTGGATACGGGCTCAGTTTCGCATTGGGATTCAGATAGAGCATAGGTCTGGTGTGCTTTTGATGTATTGGATTTATCAGGGTACTGCGGATCAACCTTTCAACATTTCGGGAATGCTAACCACCTTGAGTATCTGCGCTCAACATGCATAGAGACCGTTTTCTGAAATCTTTACCCGGCTAGAGAATTCGTTTCCAGCCGTTTGTAGTAATACGTTGTCCCGCTCAACGTGCCATCAGGCATCAACGCATAGTCCGGCACGCTGCCTACGCGTTGCCAGCCCGCCCGCGCATACACGCGTTCCGCGTCCCCGCCCGTCGTGGTGTCCAGCACCAGCACGGTCTTGCCCTCATGTCGGGCGATCTGTTCAATCTCGGCCATCAATAGCGCGGCAATGCCTTGGCGGCGTGCGCGGCGGTGGACCAGCATTTTTGCAATGTCGGCGCGGTGCGGTTGATTCTCTGGCTGATCCATGATGAGCTGCACCGTCCCGACGACCTGCCCGTATGTGTCTTCTGCAACGAGTAGTACCCGTTCACCGCGCGCGACGCTATCCATCACGTTTTGCCAAAACCGTATCGCCTTGTCGCGCGATAGCGGCAGCATAAAGCTGACCGAGGCGCCGCCTTCTACGCAATCAATCAGAACGTCGGCCAAGCCTGGTATGCAGGCGTCGGCGTCATGGTCATCGACTCGGCGTATATTGATTGCGCTGTTCATGATGGTTTCCGGGGTTTATTAAACCCCAATCGAGCCAGTGCCACGAGATATCGCGCGGGCTTGTTGGTGGGGTTGTGGTAGACGATAGGGCTATCCAGGCGCATGGCGAGGCAGTCGCCACGTTTCAGTCGCCATTGTTGGGCGCCGACCGATATGTCCATGGTGCCCTCGATCAGCCAGACTTGCTGATAGATATCCGTATCGGGAATGGCGGTGTCATAGGCGACGCGTTGCCTGGCCGGAAACTCGACTTCCACCAGTTGGATGGGCGAAGGAAACGAGGGCGATAGATTGCGGCGGATGTAACCCGAGGACGGATCGGACCACGAATGCTGTTCGTCGGCACGCGACACCGGTGAGGGGGCGGCCTCGTTTTGACGCGCCTCGGGCTCGAACAGCGAGGCCAACGGCACATTCAGCGCCATCGCGAGTTTGTCGAGTACGGTGGCGGTGGGACTGCTTTGTGCCCGCTCTATCAGCGAGATAGCAGAGCGGCTGACCGTGCTGCGTTCCGCTAATTCGTCGAGAGACCAGCCCTGTGCATCGCGCAATTCGCGCAAGCGCCGGGCGATCAGGCTGTTGACGTCTTGAGGTGAGTCGGGCATTTCTACAATATTGGAATTTAATTTCTAGTATTCTAGAAATTAAAAGTGAGCCTTGTCAACATTACGTTGCTGGTTGCTGGAGCGCGAGTTTCATGAGGCTCTGCTCAATTTTCCGTTGCACTTGATCGAGACGACTTCGGCGTTTCGCAATATTCCCTCCAATCTGCGGGATTTACGGACGGACATTTCCATTCACTGCTTCTACCAACGATTTGGCTCAACTCCTATGCTGTGTGATTTGGGAGTCGGACATTACTGGTCGTTTGCTGTTGTTGGGGGTTGTCGCGGGGGCGGGATGGGTGCAGTGCTTGCCGGCATTGCCGCAGCAGCGATGGTTGGCGCCGATGGTACTGGCGTCGGCCGTTATTGCAGGGGTAGTGTGGTCCATCGCACGAATGGTTTTTTCAGGCGCGGCCGCGGTCGTGTCCACCCCACGATCTGCATTGCTGTGGCGTCTGGCCCGTTTAGGCATGGCGTCAGTGTTAGGTCTGTGCATCGGCGCAGCGTCAGCTATGTGGCAAGCTCAGCTCCGCTTGGACGATGCGTTGGCCGGGGCTCATCATGACGTGGTCAGCCGCTTGATTGTGAGGATCGTTGATTTGCCGCAGGGTGATGGAAAACATTATCGATTCATGGCGGATATTGATGAGCCTCGTCCCGAGGGCATCCCGTCGCGTATTGCCGTGAGTTGGCATGCACAGTCTGGTGCCCCATTGCCAGCGTTGAAACCCGGTCAGATCTGGCGCATGGCGTTGGTACTGCGTCAACCTCATGGTGCGCGCAATCCTCATGGTTATGACGCTGAGGGACGATTATTCGCAATGGGGATTCGCGCGACGGCGACGGTGCGTGGCGTGCCACGCTTGTTGGGGGACGAGCCTTGGCATAGTCCTGGCATCCTGATCGAGCGTGTCCGTCATTGGATGCGAGATGGCATGCAACAGGCGTTAGGGAACCGCCGTTATGCACCGGTATTGATCGCCCTGGCTATGGGAGATCAAGCCGCCGTTGAGCGTGTCGATTGGCAGATATTCAACCGCGCGGGCATCACGCATCTGGTGTCGATCAGCGGCATGCATGTCACCTTGATTGCGGCAGTGGGTGGGGTGGCGACGGCTTTTTTATGGCGGCGCGTGCGCTGGCGAACCGTGCGGGTGGCCGAGTATTTGCCTGCGCAGGTCGTAGGCGCAGCCGCTGCGTTGTGGGTCGCGTTGTTGTATTGCCTATTGGCAGGGTGGGGCGTGCCCGCACGCCGTACTTTTTTCATGCTGGCGGTAGTGGCCTTGGCTGCCATGGTGCGTTTGCCTTTGTCGCCCACGCGGATTCTGGCGCTGGCAGGTGCTGTGGTGTCGCTGCTGGATCCGTGGTCGGTGCTGGCGCCAGGGTTTTGGCTGTCATTTGGCGCTGTGGCGATCTTGTTGCGGGTAGGCGCATCAATGGATTCAGGCGGGCGGCGCGAGCGTCCCAATTGGAGGGGGCGGCTGCGCGCGATCCTCGTAGAGTTCGGCTGGGTACAGTCGGCAATCACATTGGGTCTGGTGCCATTGCTGGCCTATCTGATGCAACAGGTGTCTTTGGCATCGCCCTTGGTCAACGTGTATGCCATCCCTATCGTGAGTTTTCTGGTGACGCCACTGGCGTTGGCCTGTGCTTTATTGAGCACCATTCCCGGATTGCAATGGTTGGCTCATGGGGCCGGCGTTCTCGGGCATGTGATTTTCGATGCCATGATGCTGCCGGTGAAGTGGATGAGCACCTCGAACTGGGCCGTGTTGGATGTCGCCGCTGCACCATGGCCCTGGATGGCGTTGGCCTTGTTTGGCGTCGCGTGGGCCGTACAGCCGTATGGCTTGCCTTTGCGTACGGCCGCATGGTTGTTGATGTTGCCGATGTTGTGTTGGCGGCCTGAGCGGCCTGCGCCTGGATACTGGACGTTGACGGCGCTGGATGTGGGGCAGGGTAGCGCTATCGTGATCGAGACGGCGACACAAGTGTGGCTGTTCGATACGGGACCGATGACGCGGCAGGGGAACGATGCTGGAGAACGCGTTGTCGTGCCATTTTTACGTGCCCTAGGATATCGGGCGCTAAACGGACTCGTGGTGTCTCATGCAGACATGGATCATGCCGGTGGCGTGCGCAGCGTGTTGTCCTCGGTGGTTGTGGACCAATCCTATAGCTCATTTGATTTACCCGCGTTGATACGCAAGCAGGGTGCAGGCAAAGCGGCATCGGCGCTTTACGCCGAGATACGCATGCCTCAATCCATGCAACATTGTCAGGCTGGACAAGCATGGACCATAGACGGAGTGCAGTTTCGCTTTTTGCATCCCGATGCCGCGATAAAAACCGATGGCCCGGGCAATGCACGCAGTTGTGTGCTGATGATCCAAGGCAAAGCGCATACCGCATTGCTGCCTGGCGATATCGGCGTTGCGCAAGAGCGTCGTCTGGTACAGAGTCTGCCGCGTGTCGATGTCGTCATGGCGCCGCATCATGGCTCAGCGACATCGTCCGGTGAGGCATTGGTGAGGGCGGTCGATGCAAAGCACGTCATTGCGCAGGTCGGATACATGAACCGGTTCGGACATCCTGCAGCCGCGGTGCAAGCGCGTTGGCGCGAGGCAGGCGCGGATTTCTGGCGGACCGATCATCATGGCGCGACTGTGGCTATTTCTGACCCGAAAGCAGGGCTGCGCATCGAGACGCAGGCGCATGTATCGCGCCGATATTGGCATCGCGACCTGCCGTAGAGGATGTGCTTGTGTGCTACGCTGCCCATGCGCCTCATCCGGCGTCTCGATTAGAAAACATGTCCTATCGCACTACCATCTCTCTCAAGAGCACGCCCTCTATCAGGCAGTTGCGCGCGTTCGTGGCTGTCTATCACACCGGCAGTCTGTCGGCTGCTGCCGAGACCTTGGCATTGACGCAGCCGGCGGTGACGTTGCTGTTGAAAGAGCTGGAAGACAAACTGGGCATCAAGCTATTTGACCGCACGACCCGCTCTTTGCGCCGCACGCATGCGGCGACGGAGGCGATCACCTATGCAGAGCGTGCGCTGGCAGATTTGACGGCGTTAGGCGAGCGCATGTCGGACCTGGTCGATGTCAAACGAGGCAGGATCCGCCTGGCTGCCACCTCGACCGTTGCACAGACATTGTTGCCCGGGGTGATACGGCAATATCTGGATCAGTATCCAAACGTCCGGGTGTCCGTAGACGATTGTGCGCCAGGCGAATTTGTAGAACGCGTCCTGGGCGAGCAGGTCGATTTCGGTGTGGGCGCCCTGGAAGGACCTGTGCCAGGGTTGGCGCAAACTGTGTTTTTGAATGACACGTTATGTGCGGTGGCGACGTCGGACGAGTTTCTGGACGATCGGCCCATGACGTGGAAGCAATTGTCGGAATGGCCTGTCGTCGTGGTGCAGGCCGGATACGGTGTCAGGCGAGCGATTGACCGCGCGATTGCCGTCGCAGGCGTTGAACTGCAGATCGCGCAGGAAGTTTCTCTGTTAACGACTGCGCTTGCCATGGCGGCGAGTCGCCTGGGGGTCGCGATCATTCCGCAGTCCATGTTTGCGCGGACGTATTATCCGAACTTGGTGGGTCGCCGGTTGATACGGCCAGTCGTGCCGCGCGCGCTGGCCGTCGTGTGCAAGGAGAACCGGCAATTGTCACCGGCTGCGCAGGCGTTTGCAGATCTGCTGCCAGGCGCTGCCGCGCTCTAGCCAGCTTGGATGGACTCGAATTCCTGCACTTTCCGGTCTTATTTTTAGGCCTGCTCTGTCTCAGTGCTCTCTGGGCTGACTTCAGGCGGGCTCGACACCCAGCGCACGGGATAAAGTTTGCGCGCTTGCAATGACTTGCGGAGCGAGTTTTTTCACAGCCTCATCGTCCAGCCGGGTGGCAGGGCCGAATAGGCCAATCGACCCCGCGACGCCTTTGCTGTCAAAGAACGGGGCAGCGACCGCCACCGCGCCGGTGATCAATTCATTACGGCTGACGGCATAGCCGACTTGGCGGGTGTGCTCCAGTTCCTCTAGAAACTTGGCGCGGTCGATGGTGAGGCCGTTCAAATATTGATCCAGATTGCTTTGCGCATCAGGCTTGAATGCCAAGATCGCCCGGCCGGTCGCGCCGACGGCAATGCGTTCTTGATAGCCTACCCCGCGCTTGAAATTGAGCGGCTGCGGGCTGGGCATCTCCGCCAGGCACAGACGCATGTCGGAGCGTTCTACAAAGACGGCGACGGTCTCCTGCGTTTCCTGCCACAGCAGCCGCATGACGGGTTCGGCAATCGCCGTGATGTCCAAAGTCTCTGTCCAAATATGCGTCAGACGCGCGACCGCCGGACCAAGACGAAATCGCTGTGGATCGCCGGACGACGTAATAAAGCCTTTGGTCTCCAGCGTGTACAGCAGCCGGTAGAGAGTAGGGCGGCTCAGGGACACGCGTTGCAGCAATTCGGTGGCCGATAGCTGGGCATCCTGGCGCGTAAAGGCCAGCAGGATATCCAGCGCCCGGTTGACCGCCCGCACGCTGTCCGCGCCTTTTTCCCCCTTTTCTTCCGCCTCTGGGTTGGGCGCCGTTTTTCCTTCCAAAGCCATCTCCTGTTGCTAGAACACACAAGTCTACCTTGCCGGGCGTCATGGCCGCGGCCCAGCGGCATGCGACCTCGTGGCTCAAAAATTTTCTTGAATTGCTCAATTCTGTACGTATAATGAGATTGTTGTCCAACAGACGGACATAAAAATCAAAAAAGGAGACGGATTCATGAGGACTTCCTGTATGCGCAGATGGCTGGCGGCAATCGCACTGGCTATCTCGGCACCGGTCGCCGTGGCGGCCTACCCGGACCGCCCCGTCAATGTCGTGGTGGGATTCGCCCCAGGCGGTACCAATGACATCCTGGCTCGACTGATCGCCTCGAAACTGCAGGCCAAGCTCAAACAGCCGTTCGTGGTCGAGAACCGCGCGGGCGCCAACTCGATCATTGCGGCCGAGTATGTGGCGCGCGCCAAATCCGACGGCTACACGATATTTGTCGCCTCAAGCGGGGCACTGACGATTAACCCTGCCATTTATTCCAAGCTCGGGTACGACCCGCAAAAGGATTTCAAACCGGTGGCTTTGCTGGGGTCGTTCCCGCTGGTGGTGGTAGGCAATGCTTCCTTCAAAGGGGACAAGCTGGCTGACCTGAAGGCGGTGGCTGCCAGCAACCCGGACGGCGCTCTGACGCACGGGGTGGCGTCCTCGACGTTTCAGCTCGCCGCAGCGTACTACGCACGGCAAGTCGGTACACCCATGGTGCATGTGAGCTATCGCGGTACAGGGCCATTGGTCGCTGCGTTGTTAGGCAGCGAAGTGGATATCGGTTTTGTGGATGTAGCTGGCGTTATTTCGCAGATCAATGCGGGCAAGCTCACACCGCTCGCGGTGACGACGGCCCAGCGCTCCAGCGTACTGCCACAAGTGCCGACGATTGCCGAGGCGGGTCTGCCTGGCTATGACGTGCCCGTCTGGACTGGACTAGTCGTGCCGCGCGACACGCCTGATGAAGTGGTGACTGTGCTGCAGGCCGCACTAAAGGATGTTCTGACGGATCCGGACACGGCAGCGAAGTATCGCCCGCTGGGGATGGAGGTAGGAAATGTCGATGGCGCAGCCCTTCAGCAGCGCATTGCCGATGACATTACCAAATGGACCGAGGTGGCCCATACGGCCAACATCAAAGTCAATTGACGGAAGTGAAACATGAGCACAGTGCCTATTACTTTACTGTTCTCTGACGGCGCATCGCGGCGTATCGACGCCCAGTGCGGTCAGAGTGTTGTCGAGGCGGCCGCCGATGCCGGCTTGGGTTTGTTGACGGATTGCAGCAATGGGCAGTGTGGCACCTGTGTGGCGCAGTTGGTCAGCGGTCAGGTCGAACTGGGCAAATACGACCGGGCGGTCTTGCCGGACAGCGATCGTGAGGATGGGGCCATTCTCTGTTGCGTGAGTCGAGTGACCAACCCGTGTGTGGTCGAGTTGGGCTACGACTTGGCCGAAGCGACCGCTGAAGAAATGCCGCCGGTCATCGGGCTGGTGACAGCCCTGGAGCAAGTGGCCAGCGAGACCATGATGCTCGATATCGAGGTCGAGCAGGGCGTGGAATTTCAGCCGGGCCAGTATGTGCGCTTGCGTCCCGAGGGCGGTGATCAATGGCGTTCGTATTCGATGGCAGGTGTTTCGGGCGACCGGCGTTTGCGGTTTTATATCCGGTTGGTAGAAGGCGGCTTTTTCTCGACTTGGCTGCAAGGCAGCGCCGCTGTCGGCAGCCGGATCGAATTGACTGAACCTCATGGCAGTTTTTTCCTGAGAGACGAAGACAGGCCTCGGCTCTTTGTGGCCGGCGGCACAGGGTTGGCGCCGTTCTTGTCGATGTTGTCTTCGCTCGCAGACAACGCGCAGGCCCGCGCGATACCGACCACGTTGCTCGTGGGCGTGCGCACCGGCGCGCATCTCTTTGCGCTGGAACAGTTGCGCGCATTGCGTGCGGACTGGCCTGAACTGCAATTACGTATCGCCGCTGAATCCGAGCCTGCAGAGGATTGCCACCAGGGCTATGCCACGGATCTCATCGCGTCGCTGGACGCGGATCCGCGCGCCCGTGTTTATCTCTGCGGTCCTCCCGCCATGGTCGAGGCCGGACGGCAGGCTGCACAAGCCGCCGGCCTGTCGCGCCAGGACATGTTGTGCGAACGCTTTAACTGAACACCTTCTTTTTTGCAGGCAGGACTCTATCGTGAATAGCTCCGAATACAACCGCATGGTCGATCTGAAGCAGGGCATCATCAGCCGTGAGATCTTCTCCGACAAAGACATTTTTCAAGAGGAATTGGAAAAGATCTTTACCCGTGCCTGGCTGTTCGTCGGCCATGAAAGCCAGATTCCCAATCCCGGTGACTTTTATACCTCGCGCATGGGGGCCGAGTCGGTCATTTTGACGCGGGACAAGAAAAAACAAGTCCATGTTTTCTTGAATTCCTGCCGGCATCGCGGCATGAAAGTCTGCCAATACGATCATGGTAATACCCAGCTTTTCACGTGTCCCTATCACAGCTGGAGCTACACGACCGAAGGCAAACTCTTTGGCGTGCCGCAATACAAGGCCATTTACGATGGATGTCTGGAAAAAGAAAACTGGTCGTTGATCGAAGTCCCCAAACTTGCTTTGTACAAGGGCACCGTTTGGGCGAGTTGGGACAAGGATGCGCCCGATTTTCTGACCTATCTGGGTGATGCCAAGACACACCTGGATCTGGCGCTGGATCATCGCGATGGCAGCGAGGGCGGCTCCGAGGTCTTGGTGGGCGTGCACAAATGGATCATTCCCTGCAACTGGAAATTCGCCGCCGAGAATTTTCTGGGTGACACCTATCACAACGTGAGCCATCGTTCGGTGGATCTGATCGGTATCGGCCCCAGTGCCGAGGTAGGGGTGAAAGGTCGGCGCGACAACGAGCTGGAGTTCGCGCAGCATCTGTGGGTCAACTTCCCGGCGGGCCACGGTGTACATAGCGCCATCGTGCCCGAGAATGCGCCGTTCATTGATACGTTCCAGAACAATCCCATCATCGCCGAGTACTTCCGCCATTGCCACGAGGAACGCAAGCGCCGCTTAGGTGAAGAGCGCAGCCGGCTGGTGCCGTTCGTCGGCACGATTTACCCCAATCTTTCGTTCCACGGTAAACAGCCGCGCAGCCTGTGCGTCTGGCATCCGCATGGGCCCGAGGCTACCGAGGCATGGCGATTCTTCCTGGTGGACGCCAATGCACCACAAGAGGTCAAGGATTTCCTGCGCATGTATTACATGCGGTATTCCGGCCCGGCAGGCATGACCGAGCAGGACGATATGGAAAACTGGAACTACGCTACGGCCGGCAGCCGCGGTGTGATAGCCAAGCGCTATCCCTATAACTACCAGCAGTCGCTGGGTAAGGTCACTGCGGACGGCCCGGTGCCAGGCAATGTCAGCCTGCAAGTGAGCGAAGAGAACCCGCGTCAGTACTACCGCCGTTGGCGTGATTACATGAATGGCGCGGATTGGGACACGCTGCTGGGCAAGCACGACAACGGTCCGGCGAGTCTGGCGCAATGAACGGCCCTGTCACCATCGTTACGGGCGGCACCTTTGGGTTAGGGGCCTCGATCACGCTGAATCTCGCTCGTCGAGGACATCGTGTGCTGGCTTTTGGCCTGGCCTCGCCGCAGGTTTCCAGCACCGCGCAGGGGTTTGAGGACCTGCGCCGTCGCTTGGCAGACGAAGGTCTTGAACATGCCGTCGTTGTCATGCAAGCCGATGTGTCTAGCGAGGCTGATGTTGACAAGGTGATAGAACGCACGCTCGAAGCATTCGGGAAGGTGGATGGCCTGGTGAATAACGCGGCGATCGGACCATTGGGAACGGTATTGGACACTTCACCATCGATGGCCGATCAGATTCTGGCGGTGAACATCAAAGGGGTTTATCTGATGAGCCGGGCAGTGATTCCGATCATGCGGCGCCAAGGCGCGGGCGCCATCGTCAATATCGGCTCCGGCGCCGGCTATGGCAAACCCAATATGGCGCTGTACGCGGCCAGCAAAGGGGCAATGCTCGCGCTGTCGGCGGCGATGGCCTATGACCATTTTCATGACCATATCCGCGTCAATGTCGCCATCCCCGGTGGCGGCGGCATTGTCTCGGGCATGAGCGTGGGCCGATTTGGCGGCGATGTGGATGTATTCAAGAACCGGCCGGCAGCCGGTACCGCGGCAGGGCGGCCTGCCACCGGGGAAGACCTGGCCAACGCCGTGGCGTTTTTGCTGTCTGACGAGGCTGCCGCCGTATCCGGCACGGTGGTCGATGTCGGGTGCTTTGCCCATCAGGGAGGACCGGTGCCTAGCCGGCCCCAAGCGCATTGAGGATACTAAGATGAACGAGACTGTGACGGAAGCGACGGCGCGTGAACGTGCGCCCATCGTGCGGGATGCCCGCTATTACGAATTAAAGCGCGAGATCGAAGAGCATCTCTACGACGAGTGCGAGCTGCTGGATATGCGCTGCTTTGCGGAATGGCTGGATACCCTGGCTGACGACCTGGTGTATTTCATGCCGATGAACTTCAACATCAAGTTCGGTCGCCACGAGGACGGCGAGCGTACACGCATGGAGAAGGACATGAGTTGGTTCAACGAAGGCAAGTGGACGTTGACCAAACGGGCCGAGCAAATCATTACCGGCGTGCATTGGGCCGAGGAGCCGCTGTCGCGATTGTCGCGCATGGTCAGCAATGTGCAGCTTACCGATATTCGAGAGAACGCGGACGGACAACTGGAGGTTTACGTGCGCAGCCGTTTCCTGATGTACCAGAACCGTTGCGAGTATGAAGAGTACTTCTTCACTGGCCGTCGATACGACTGTTTCCGACGCGTGGGAGATACATGGAAACTCGCGCGTCGCGAGATCCACCTGCCCCAGAACGTGTTGTTGGCCAAGAACCTCACCATGTTTTTCTGATACCGCCCGACGATCGCATTCAGTAGGAGATAGGTCGTGATTAATTTCATGCAATTGCAGCCCGGCCAAAGGCTGAAGCTGCGGGATGGCCGCGTAGGCTCGGTTGTCGAGAATATGGGGGACGGTATTTGGGTCCAGGTCGCGATGACGGAAAGCGACGGCGACGAACCCGAATTGGTGCACTGCGAAGAAGTCGCAGGACTGGCCGACTCGGACTGACCCCTCTGGAAACCCTTGGTGGACGCGGCCTGATGTCCGCCAAGGATATGGGCTATCAAATAAATAAAATTTTCTTATAAATGAATAAAAAGAGCTCGTTTGTCCTGCGTAGAGGCGATTCCTACACTGCGGTGGTCTAACAACACCTTAGGTAGAAACGGATCATGAGTGGAGCACAACAACACAGCGTCATCGTCGTGGGGGCCGGCCCGGTCGGCCTGACCGTCGCGATGGATTTGGCCTCGCGCGGGGTGAGCGTCCTGGTGCTCGAAAAGCGCTATCGCGGCGAGGCGCCCAGCGTCAAATGCAACCATGTGTCGGCACGATCCATGGAGATCTTTCGTCGATTGGGCGTGGCGGGCGCTGTACGGGCGGCGGGCCTGCCCGACGAGTATCCGCATGACATCGCCTATCGCACCAGCGCCACCGGGATCGAGTTGACGCGCATCCCGATTCCCGGACGTGCTGGCCGAGTGCGCAAAGATCCGGGACCCGATACCGATTGGCCTACCATGGAGCCACCGCATCGTATCAACCAGATTTATCTGGAGCCCATTTTGTTCACTCACGCAGAGGCAATGCCCGGCGTGACAATTCAGAATCGATTCGAGGTCTCCGAAGTCACCCAAGACGAGCTGGGTATCCGTGTTCAAGGACGCGATCTCGATACCGGTGAAGCCTTGTCGTTTTCCGCAGACTATCTGGTGGGATGTGATGGAGGACGCTCCTATATTCGTACCGTGATCGGCGCGAATCTGGTGGGAGATGCGGTCATTCAACGCGTTCAATCCACCTATATCCGGGCGCCCAAGTTGTTGGAAATGTTCCGGTATGAACCGGCCTGGGCAACGTTTTCCTTGAATCCGAAGCGCTGCGGCAACATGTACGCGATCGACGGCAAGACGCTTTGGCTGGTCCATAATTATTTGAAAGACGACGAGGCCGATTTTGAATCGGTGGATCGGGATCTCAGCATCCGTCAGATCCTGGGCGTGGGCGAAGATTTCGAGTACGAGGTGATCAGCAAAGAGGACTGGTACGGACGCCGCCTGGTCGCCGATCGATTCCGGGATCGCCGAATCTTTATCTGCGGCGATGCCGCGCATTTGTGGGTGCCCTATGCCGGCTATGGGATGAATGCCGGTATCGCCGATGCCGCGAATCTGGCATGGGTGCTGGCGGCAGTGGTTCGGGGGTGGGGCGATGAACGCATGTTGCAGGCGTACGTCAGCGAGCGTCATCCGATTACGTCGCAGGTCTCGCATTTTGTCATGGATCATGCGCACGCTATGGCTACCGAGCGCCGCATCGTTCCTGAAAATATCGAAGCCCAAGACGAGGCCGGTGAAGCAGTGCGCCGCGAAGTGGGGCAGCGCGCCTACGAGTTGAACGTGCAGCAGTACTGCTGTGCAGGCCTGAATTTTGGGTATTTCTACGATCAATCGCCATTGATCGCCTACGACGGCGAAAAGCAGCCGGCTTACACCATGGGTAGCTTCACGCCGTCTACGGTGCCTGGCTGCCGTACCCCGCATTTTGTATTGCCCGACGGGCGTTCGTTGTATGACGCCATGGGAGCGGATTATTGCGTATTGCGCCTGGATCCCGATGCCGATGTACAGCCATTGCTGCAAGCGGCCGCGCAGCAGGGAGTGCCGATCAAGGTGTTGGATCTGGATCGCCGTGGCGCGCCCGAGGCGTATCGCCATGCGTTGTTGATTTCACGTCCTGACCAGCATGTGGCATGGCGGGGAGATGTATTGCCCGTCGATTGCACCGCATTGCTGGACAGACTCCGAGGGGTATTGAACTGAATCAGCCCAATAAAAAACCTATTTTCGGAGACAGGACAATGAAACTATCCAAATTTTTCGCGCAGTTGACGGCCGTGGTGGCAGTGTCGGCGGCAGCCAGCATGGCGGTAGCCGCGCAACCGCCGGTGACGTTGGTGGTGCCTTATGCACCGGGCGGCGCGACCGACATTCTTGCCCGCACGCTCGCACAGTCTCTTTCGCAAGAGCTGGATCGCTCGATGGTGGTGGAAAACCGCGCAGGCGGAGGCACGATCATCGGCGCACAGTTGGTATCGCGGGCCGAGCCAGATGGCAACACCCTGTTGATGGCGACCAGTACGACGTTGGCGATCAATCGCAGCCTGTACAAGTCTCTACCCTACAACCCCAGCGATTTCGCGCCGGTGGGCATGGTGGCCGAGGTGCCCTTGGTCATTGTGGTGTCGCCCTCGGTGAAAGCCAAGACGTTGCCGGAACTGGTGGCATTGGCCAAAGCGGATCCGGGGGCGTTGACCTTTGGTTCTGCCGGCAATGGCAGTCCTCAGCACTTGGCGGGGGAAATGTTCAAGACGGATACGGGAATATCTCTGACGCATGTGCCCTACAAGGGCACATCGGCCGCGTTGAACGATGTCTTGGGTGGGCAAGTGTCAATGATGTTCGCGGATCTGGCGCCGGTGTTGCCGCAGATCCAGGCCGGCAAGCTGCGTGCGTTGGCGGTGACCTCGGCAAAGCGTCTGCCCAATCTGCCCGATGTGCCGACGGTACGAGAGACACAGGTGCCCGGGACCGCAAATTTCGAGGCAGTCGCCTGGCAGAGTCTGGTCGCCGCGCCGGGGACACCCGAGGCGACTACCCAAGCCTATAACACCGCGTTGAACAAGGTGTTGAACGATCCTGCCGTCCAAGAAAAATTCCTGGCCTATGGCGTCTCGATACGCACAAGCACTCCACAGGAATTGAAAAGCTATATCGAGACCGAAAGTGCCCGCTGGGCAACCGTCGTGAAAGCCTCTGGCGCCACGGTGGAGTGATCCTGGCCGGTAAATTTTTTCATTGAATACGGAGGCCCGAGATGCCGCATTTTCCGTTTTACGACGATCCGCCATATCGCCTGTCGGGCGTGGTGTATGGCGCGTTGTTGAATCCTCGTTCTGTGCTGGAGCAGATCGGTGCCGCCGCGCACGAGCCTCCATACAAAGCGCCGCCGAAAGGGCCCGTGCTGTATATGAAGCCACGCAACACGCTGGCCGAAAGCGGCAGTCAGGTGGACATTCCTGAACAAGAGCAATCGCTACGCATCGGCGCGACAGTAGGCCTGGTCATCGGGCGTACCGCATGCCGGGTCGCGCCGGAGCATGCGCTCGACTACCTGAGCGGCGTCATGCTGGTCGCGGATCTGACTGTGCCTCATGAGACCTTCTATCGCCCATCGGTGCGGTTCGTCGCACGGGATGGCTCTTGTTTCTTGGGGACTCGCATTGCGTCCGGCGTTGATCCGGACGCGGTGTCGATAGATGTCTCGATAGACGGTGGTGTGGCCACGCAGATAACGATGAGCGACATGGTGCGTCCTGCGGCGCGTTTACTGGCCGACGTTACCGACTTCATGACGCTCTCTGCAGGCGATGTGCTGCTGTTGGGCACCCGTATAGACGGGCCGCTGCTGCGTCGCGGGCAACGTTTCATGTTGCGCGCGGAGGGCTTGGGACAATTGGAGGGACACGCACGATGAGAACCGCACGCGTTGCATATGGTGGCGCCATTCACACCGCCACTCCCCACGACGATGGACTCAGGTTGGCAGACGGCCGTGTGGTGTCGGAGGACGCCGTGGTGTGGCTGCCGCCCGTAGCCGTCGGGACGTTGATCGTGTTGGGCTTGAACTATGCGGATCACGTCAAGGAGCTGTCCAAAGAACTGACCGTGACGAGCAAGGACGAGCCCCTGGTGTTTTTTAAAGGGCCCGGTGCGGTGATCGGCCATCGCGGACAAACCCGGCGGCCTCGTGACGCCACATTCATGCACTACGAATGTGAGCTGGCCGTCGTGATCGGCAAGCCGGCACGTGGGGTGCGGGCTGCTGACGCCATGGCCCATGTCGCGGGCTACACCGTGGCGAATGATTATGCGATACGCGACTACCTGGAAAACTGGTATCGGCCGAATCTGCGTGTGAAAAACCGCGATACCTGCACCGTGCTGGGGCCGTGGCTCGTCGATGCAGCAGACGTACCCGATCCTCATGCCTTGTCTCTGTCAACACGCGTCAACGGAACGGTGACGCAACAGGGCAGCACCGCAAACATGATCAACGATATTCCGGCTTTGATCGAGTATCTGAGCAGCTTCATGACGCTGTTACCGGGCGACGTCATTCTCACCGGCACCCCGGATGGTGTCATCAACGTGAACGAGGGCGATGAAGTGGTGTGCGAGGTCGAGAGCATCGGCGCTCTGGAAAACACCATCGTCGGCGATTCCGTATTTGGTCGATAAGGAAGGAAAAAAATGCACATTCAACATCTGATCGACGGCAAGGCTGTCGAGAGCAAGCAGTATTTCGAGACGATCAACCCCGCTACACAGGAAGTCCTGGCCGAAGTCGCCGCTGGTGGCGAGGCCGAGGTGCATGCGGCCGTGAGCGCCGCCAAGAACGCCTTCCCGAAATGGGCCGCCACTCCCGCGCCAGAGCGTGCCCGCCTGATCCGTAAATTAGGCGAGCTCATCACTGCCAATGTGCCCGAGTTGGCCCGCACCGAGACGAATGATTGTGGACAGGTGATCGCGCAGACTGGCAAGCAGTTAGTCCCGCGCGCCGCGGACAATTTCTCGTATTTCGCCGAGATGTGCACTCGGGTCGATGGTCATACGTACCCGACGCCGACGCATCTGAATTACACGCTTTTCCATCCGGTGGGCGTCTGCGCCTTGATCAGCCCATGGAATGTGCCGTTCATGACGGCCACCTGGAAGGTCGCACCCTGCCTGGCCTTTGGCAACACTGCCGTGCTGAAGATGAGTGAACTCTCGCCGCTGACAGCGGCGCGGTTGGGCGAGCTGGCACTGGAGGCGGGAATTCCTGCGGGTGTCCTGAACCTGGTGCACGGCTATGGCCGCGATGCGGGCGAGCCGCTGGTGGCGCATCCCGATGTGCGTGCCGTGTCGTTCACGGGCTCGACCGCGACGGGCAATCGCATCGTGCAGGCGTCCGGGCTGAAAAAGTTCAGCATGGAGCTGGGCGGCAAAAGTCCTTTTGTGATTTTTGACGATGCGGACATGGATCGCGCCCTGGATGCCGCGATTTTCATGATTTTCTCCAATAACGGCCAACGTTGCACGGCGGGCAGCCGCATTTTGATTCAGCAGAACGCCTACGCGGATTTCGTACAGAAATTCACTGAGCGCGCGCGCCGTATTACTGTGGGCGACCCGCTGGACGAGAAAACCATTGTCGGCCCGTTGATCAGCAAAGCGCATCTGGCCAAGGTTCGCGGTTATATCGAGCTCGGCCCGAAAGAAGGCGCGACCCTGTTGTGTGGCGGGTTGGATCAGCCGTCCTATGCGCCAGACCTGCCCGAGCGTGTACGCAATGGCAACTATGTATGGCCCACGGTTTTTGCCGATGTCGACAACCGCATGAAGATCGCGCAAGACGAGATCTTTGGCCCCGTCGCCTGCCTGATTCCCTTTCGCGACGAGGCGCATGCGATCGAGTTGGCCAACGACATACAGTATGGCTTGTCCAGCTATGTGTGGACGGAGAACATCGGCCGTGCACACCGCGTCGCCGCGGCGATCGAGGCTGGTATGTGCTTCGTCAATAGCCAGAACGTACGCGATCTGCGCCAACCATTCGGCGGAACCAAGGCCTCGGGCACCGGTCGCGAAGGCGGGACCTGGAGCTACGAAGTCTTCTGCGAACCGAAGAACGTAGCGGTATCGCTCGGTGGCCATCACATTCCTCACTGGGGAGTCTGACGATGGGAAAGCTAGCCCTGGCCGCCAAGATCACACACGTGCCCTCGATGTATCTGAGTGAATTGGATGGCCCGAACAAAGGATGCCGCCAGGCCGCCATTGACGGCCATATCGAAATAGGCCGACGCTGCCGTGAGCTGGGTGTAGATACGATTGTCGTGTTCGACGTGCACTGGTTGGTGAACAGCGAATACCACATCAATTGCGCACCCCGTTTTTCCGGCTGCTATACCAGCAACGAGCTGCCGCATTTCATCAAGAATCTCTCGTATGAGTATCCCGGGAATCCTGAGTTGGGTCATTTGATCGCGGATGTTGCTAACGAGCAGGGGATTGCCACACGTGCGCATAGCGACACCACGTTGGAAATGGAATACGGCACGCTGGTCCCGATGCGCTACATGAACCAGGACCAGCATTTCAAGGTCGTGAGCATCTCCGGGTGGTGCGTGTGGCATGACCTGCCCACGAGCGTGCGCTTTGGGCGTGCGGTGCGTCAAGCGATAGAAGAACGCTACGACGGCACGGTCGCCATTCTGGCCAGCGGCTCGCTCAGCCATCATTTCGCCGAGAACGGCACCGCGCCAGAGTATATGCATAAGGTCTGGGATCCGTTTCTGGAACAGGTCGATCGCCGTGTCGTCGAGTTGTGGGAACGCGGCGATTGGCAGACCTTTTGCCCCATGCTGAATCTGTACAACGAGAAATGCTGGGGCGAGGGCGGCATGCACGATACCGCCATGCTGCTGGGCGCGCTCGGATGGACGGACTATAGGGCGCCTGCCGAGGTCGTGACGCCGTACTTCGGCAGCTCGGGCACAGGGCAGATCAATGCGATCTTTCCCGTAACGCCGCTAGGAGGCTGAGATGCCGCATTTGGTGATGCTTTATTCCGGCAACCTGGAACGTGAGCTGGACATGAGCGCGGTATGCCGCGCTCTGGCGGGCGCGATGCGCGAGGTAAAGGATGATGCTGGAAAGCCCGTTTTTCCAATAGGCGGAATCCGTGTGCTGGCGTACCCGGCGGCGTATCACGCGATCGCCGATGCCGGTGAGGCGGGCCGCGCGGCGGGTGAGTCAGGCGAGTATGGCTTTGTCTATCTCAATTTGCGTATGGGACGCGGCCGTACACCGGAAACCATCGAACACGCCGGACAGGCGATCACTGCGGTGGCCAAGGAACAACTGAGTCCGTTGATGGCGAGAGGCAGAGTCGGGCTGACGTTTCAGATAGATGTCGGGCCGGAGGTATTCGACGCCAAGTTCGGAAACCTGCACCCGCTGTTTCAACAAGGAGGCAAATGATGTTGAGCGATACCCTGATTCAATCGCTGGCCGAATCGCTGCACGAATCGGAAAAAAGCCGGGTGCAAGTTGAGCATTTCTCCAAACGCTATCCGGAGATGACCCTGGAAGACGGCTATCGGATCAGCCGCGCCTGGGTCGCGTTGCAGCAGGCAGAGGGACGCAAAGTCATCGGCCACAAGATTGGCTTGACCTCGCGCGCGATGCAGCAGGCGAGCCAGATCGATGAGCCGGACTTCGGCACCTTGCTGGACAGCATGCTTTTTACGTGTCAGCCGGGACGTGTACTGGATCTGCCCATGGACCAGTTCATTGCGCCACGGGTCGAGGTCGAGTTGGCGTTTGTGTTGAAACATCCTCTGGCTGGGCCTGATGTCACGCTCGAGGACGTTTTGTACAACACGGACTACATCACGCCGGCCATCGAGATCATCGATGCCCGCATAGAGCAGCTCGATCGTCACACGAAGGTAATGCGCAAGGTGTTCGACACGATCAGCGACAACGCTGCGAATGCCGGTGTCGTCATTGGCGGCAAGCGCGTCAAACCCGGGGCGGTGGATCTACCTTGGTGTGGCGCGGTGTTGCGGCAAAACGGGGTGGTGGAAGAAACGGGTCTGGCCGCAGGCGTTCAAGGCCATCCCGCCGTTGGCGTGGCATGGTTGGCAAACAAGCTCGCACCATGGGGCGAGCGCCTGGAGCCCGGGCAGATCGTGCTTGCCGGCTCCTTTACTCGTCCGGTGGCCGCGCGTCGCGGAGATGAATTCGAGGCCGATTACGGCGCGCTCGGCAAACTGCAGTTCCGCTTTGTGTGAGGGATGGCATGGATATCGCGCGTAATACTTTCAAGGAAGCCATCCGCGAGGGAAAGCTGCAGATAGGCTTGTGGGTAGGGTTGGCGGATGCCTATGCGGCCGAGGCACTCGCCGGGACCGGATTTGATTGGCTGTTGATCGACGGGGAACATGCGCCCAACGATGTGCGTCAGGTGCTCGCTCAGTTGCAGGCGGTTGCCCCTTATCCCGTACATCCTATCGTCCGTCCGGTGATTGGCGATGTTCCGCTGATCAAGCAGATATTGGATGTCGGGACGCAGACCTTGTTGATTCCGGTGATCGAATCCGCAGAGCAGGCCGCGCAAATGGTGGCGGCTACCCGGTATCCGCCACGAGGCATTCGGGGCGTAGGCAGCGCATTGGCCCGGTCCTCGCGTTGGAACCAGATTCCCGAGTATCTGCACAAAGCGGACGAGCAGATGTGCGTACTGCTGCAGGTCGAAACCCGGGCTGGACTGGATGCATTGGACGAGATCGCGGCAGTGGACGGTGTCGATGGCGTGTTTTTCGGACCGGCGGATTTGTCGGCTTCTCTGGGACATCTGGGGCAGCCGAATCATCCCGACGTGCAAAACGCCATTGTCGAAGGGATCAAGCGAGTGCGAGCAGCCGGTAAAGCGGCGGGCATTCTGTGTGCCGATACCGAGTTGGCCAAGCGCTATATCGAAGCCGGCGCGGTGTTTGTGGCTGTAGGAGTTGATACGACGCTGTTGGTAAAGGCCGCGCGACAGCTAGTAGGTGAGTTCAAGGGTGTTGCGCCCGTTAGTACATCTCAATCGGTGTACTGAGCAGATGAGGACGTTTGTAAACACGGAGGACTATCGTCGAGAGGCGTCCCGTCGCCTGCCAAGGATCGCCTTTGATTATCTGGATCCCGGCGCAGAGGATGAGATCACGTGCCGGATGAACCGGGAACAGCTGGCAGCGATTCAGTTTCAACCCAGAGTACTGAGAGGAACGTCGCTGGGCGAGATCGATTTGTCGGTGGAAACCTTCGGGAAAGCGTCGAGACTGCCTCTGGTGATTGGCCCTACTGGTTTTGCCGGGTTGTTCTGGCCCAACGCGGATCTGGGACTGGCAGACTGTGCGGCCGCAGCAGGAATCCCATTTGTGCTGTCGACGGCATCGACGATGTCTATCGAGGACGTTGCGAGACGCAGCAACCCAGCTGGCAGTCGGTGGTTTCAACTCTATTTGCTCAAGGACCAGGCCGCGACGGCGGCGATGCTGCAGCGCGCCTGGGACGCCGACTATGAGGCGATCGTCCTGACAGTCGATACGCCTTGCGCGGGAAAACGCGAGGCGAGCATTCGAGGGGGAGCTCGTCTGCCATTGCACTTGGACGCACGCAAGATCCTGGATTTCGCAAGACATCCGCTATGGACGATCCAGATGCTTCTGAACGGCGAACCCCATTTGGCGAATTTTCCGTATTCGCGAAAAACGCCCTTCATCATGGAAGAGCATCTGAAACGAGGAATCGGCTGGGACGATATGGCCTGGTTGCGCAAGAACTGGGATCGGCCGTTGATCGTTAAGGGTATCCAGTGCGTGGAGGATGCGCTGCTGGCGCGGGACATGGGTGCCGACGCCATCGTGGTGTCGAATCATGGCGGTAGGCAGCTGGATGGCGCGCAGAGCCCGATGCGGATACTGGCGGAAATCGTGCGCGCGGTGGGGTCCACCGTAAAGGTCATGATCGATAGTGGCTTTCGCCGCGGCAGCGAGGCCGTGAAAGCGTTGGCCATGGGCGCGCACTGTGTCTGGCTGGGGCGCGCCACGTTATACGGTATCGCCGCGCGCGGGCCGGCAGGCGCGGCGGATGTTCTCAAGATTTTTGAAGATGAAATGCGCAGGGCGATGACTTTGCTTGGCGCAAACAAAATCAAAGAACTCGATGGGTCTTTGATCAAGGGCGCGTGAGCGTCGATTCTAAAAATCAGTAGTCACAACAACACGGAGACAAGATCGTGAAAATTAAAGTGTGTATTCATGCGGTGATAGGAATGTCGTTGCTCTGTAGCGCAGGCGTGGCCAGTGCACAGGCTTACCCGAACAAGCCCATCACATTGATTGCCCCCTTTGCGCCGGGTGCCTCCGCGGATGGCGTGGCGAGGCTGATCGCGCGGCAACTGTCGCAGTCCCTGGGGCAGACCGTGATCGTGGAGAATCGCGCAGGCGCAGGCGGAACAACCGGCCTGATCGCCCTGGCGCATGCAAAGCCGGATGGCTATACCCTGGGTATTGGCGCGACCGGCGCGATTTCCGTCAATCGGCATTTGCCGGATGCTGCTCCTCTGAACCCCGATACGCAATTGAGTGCGGTGTCGAAAGTGGCGGATATCCCTCTGGTGTTGGTCGCCAGCGGGAAATCTGGCCTGAAAAGTCTGAAAGAGGTGATCACTGCTTCGCATCAACCCGGCGGATTGAGCTATGGCACATCAGGCCAGTTCACATCGCATCATTTGGCGGGCGAACTCTTCGCCTCACAGGCCAAAGCAGATATGGTGTCCGTCGCATATCGAGGCAGCGCACCTGCATTGACGGATGTAATGGCCGGACAGATACCGCTGGCTATTGTGGATTTGACGTCTGCCATCGGTGCGATCAAGGCCGGCAAAGTAACGGCGTTGGCCGTGACGGGTGCCCGCCGTGCGTTAGACGCACCCACGGTTCCCACGATTGCCGAATCGGGATTTCCGGAATATTCCGCAGGCGGATGGCTGGGTGTGTTCGCCCCGGCCAAGACACCTGACGACATCGTGAATAAAGTGTCATCACAACTAAAAACGATATTGGCCGACCCCAAAGTCAAATCTGAGTTTTCAACGTTGGCTGTAGAACCGGCCTACCTTGGTCCCAAGGAGTTCTCCGCTTATATCAATGAGGAGACTCAAAAGTGGGGCGGCGTGGTCAAGGCCGTAGGAGCCATGTGACGCACACTAAACAAGGATCAGAAGGTGCGTTGCCCGAGGTGAAGTGAAATAGCTTTTTTTTGAACGATATACATGAAAATGCCCCGGTTCCGTATGGTCCCGGGGCATTCTTTTGAGGCCGTGTATGTGATCGGCGGGGTTTTAAGTTGATGTGATGGTCATGTGATTGTCAGTAGCGGCATTTGCGCTTTGTGTCGTCGGGTGTGAGCCTGCGGCATTCTTGTCTGCAGCATTGTCGCGCCGCGTCAGCAATACTAGCAATGCGATGGCAAAGAAGAAAAACGAATAGTGCGCAGGAGCAAATTTGCTGCCGGTCACCTGTTGGATATAAGTAACGAAGAACAGCGAGAATCCGCCAAAGATCGTAGCGGCCACGTTGTAGGAAATCGACAGCCCCGTGGCGCGGACCTGGGGAGGAAACATCTCCGACAAATAGGTGGGACTGGGTGCATAGGCTGCAGCAATCAACACCGCGAACCAGAGTTCGACGAGCAAAAGTGGAACAAACCGCGGATTGTCCAGGATATAGCTATATGCCGGATAGATCGTGATGACAAACAAGAGCAGCGACCAGACCATGATGCTCTTGCGGCTGCGTCGATCGCACAACAGACCAAATAGCGGGATCAGCACCATCCGCAGGGCCACGGCGATAAACAAGGCGAGAAAGGCATCCTCCTGGCTCATGCCCAGCGTTTGTTTGGCATAGAGCGGCAGATAGGTGATGATCACATAAGACATGACATTGATGGCGGCGCTGAGAGCGGTCGCGCCGAACAGATCCGTCAGATGTTGATTCCACAGCACGTTGAACGGAACGTGTTGTTTCTTGGTCTGGACGAATTCGTCGGCCTCGTGAAGATGGCGCCGGATGTACAGGCCCACAGGCCCGATCAACAGACCCAGGAAAAATGGCAGGCGCCATGCCCAGGCATCGACCTCGGCCTGGCTGTAGAACTGAAATAGCAGCGCGCCGACGATCGTCGACAGCAAAGCACCGGAAGCTTGTGCAAACATCTGCCAGCTGCCGTAAAAACCCCTGCGATGCGCCGGGGCGCATTCGATCAGGTATGACGTTGCCGTGCCGAATTCACCGCCGGCGGAAAAGCCTTGAATCAATCGAGCACAAGCGACCAGCAATGTCGCCCAGATCCCGGCCTGGGCGTAGGTCGGCGCAAATGCGATCATGGCCGTGGAAATGAACATCAGGCCGATGACCAGCATCATGGCAGGCTTACGACCCACGCGGTCCGCGTAGATTCCCAGCAGGATCGCGCCCAGCGGGCGGGCCACGAATCCGATGCCGACGCTCAACGTAGTGAGCAGAATCGCCGCCTTGGGGTCGTCTTGGGGAAAGAAATTACGGCTCAAGGCAGCGGCGAGAAAGCCGTAGACGATAAAGTCATACCACTCGAGCGCATTGCCTATCGTGGCAGAGAGAATCACTTTCCACGGTTTCTGTTTGTTCACCGTTGAGGTCGTTGCGTGGATATGCATGTTTGTCCCTAAATTAGAATTTTCTTGACGAATAATCGCCGTCGCAAATTCTGGATTTTGGGCACTCAGAGCGTCAATCGCGTCACAGTGATCGCGATGAGAATTTGGAATACTGGAGACGGTGTACCGCGTAGCTGCTGGCCAAACCTGGCCGGCAAAAGAGATGATCCGTGGCCTTATGTGCGCTGGCTATTGCGCGCTGCGTCAATCCTCACAAAGGACGAAATCATGGCACTCAACCGTTGGGCCTCCCGGCTGAGTTTGCGGCCTGATTTGTAGACAAGCGCGACTTTGTACTTGGCGGCGGGCTCATTGAGTTTGATCGCCTTGAGTTTGCCTTTGACGAGCGGATGTTGCAGTACAACACCCGGCAACCGGGCGAGATAATCGGAATTCAACAATAGCGATACCGCATCAAACAGCGACGACGAATAAGCAGCGACCTTGGGGCGGCCAATATTGAAGTTGTCGAACAGTTCGACCAGACTCGCGTCGCCGGTTTTCTCGTCCGGCGCGCCGCCCACGACAATCCAATCGTAGGCCGTCAATGCGCTGACGCCGACCACGTCGTTCAGCGGATGGCCCGCTCTGGCCAGGATCACGGGTTCGCCGTCATACAGGGGCTCGACGTGAATGTCGTCTGACAGTTCGGGTGATGATGAGGGTGGGATACGAATCAGCGCCAATTCGATACGGTTATCGCGCAGCTGCACGAGCAGGTCGCTGGTGATCGAATGCGTGATGTGGAGCGCGACATTGGGATTGCTGCGCCGAAAATCGCTGAAGACCGTGGGGGCCAGCCTGAGCGCGGGGTCAATGGATACGCCCACATTGATAGTGGGACGCAGCCGTTCGCTGGTTTGCAACAGCCAGGCCGACGCCCGGTCAGCCTCCAGCACCACGGCGCGGGCCATGGGGGCAAAGGCTTCCCCCTCGGGCGTGAGTTGCAGACCCTTGGCGTCGCGCCTGACAAGGATGGCCGAATAGTCGTCTTCCAACTTGGCCACGCTCTTGGTCAGCCCCCCTTGAGAAACGTTCAGTGATCGTGCCGCCGCGCGAAATCCGCCGTGTTCTATCACGGCGAGAAAGTCGCGAAGTTGCTGCAGTGTCATGGCCACGCCAATCATCCTTTAGAGAGGGAGCGATAGCGCGATCATACGACGTCCAAGGCGATTGCCGTTAGGAATCACGATAGCCGAGTTGCCGTTGACGTGGGCGGCCGCAGATCGGGAAGATGCCATACCGGTCGCCGTATTCCATTCACCCGATAAGCTCGATGTTCAGGAGCAGGGCATCGAGGAATCCGGCTTTACTCTCCGAATAATAATGGTGTCGTTACATGTCATATGCTCCGAATGTTCCCGATCATATTGCCGGCCTGAAGGCCTACGTACCGGGTCTGCCGATCGAGGACCTGGCCAGACGCTTGGCCATGCCGGTCGAGAAAATCGCCAAGCTCGCCTCAAACGAAAACCCATTGGGTGCCAGCGAGCTGGCATTGGCGGCCATGCGGGAAGCGGCCATAGACCCGTCGCTGTATCCGGATAATGACTGCACCTTGCTACTCGATGCATTGAGCGAGGCGCTGAATGTCGCGCCAGGCCAGATTGTGATTGGTGCTGGTTCAGAGAGCGTGCTTGGCATTGCGGCGGCAGCCTTTCTTTCTGCCGAGCGGTCAGCGGTTTACACGCAATACTCATTCCAGGCATTCGTGAATGCTGTCCAGCGCGTTGGCGCAGAGGCCATCGAGGTGCCGTCGCCGAATTTCACTGTTTCGACATCGGCGCTCCTGGACGCGATTCGTCCCAATACGTCGATGATCTATTTGGCGAACCCGGGCAATCCTACTGGGACTAGACTGCCACAGCAAGAAATCGCCGATTTTATGGCTCGAGTACCGGCGCAGATTGTTGTCGTGTTGGACGAGGCGTACTTTGAATACGTGCCTCAGGACGATGGGCCGACCTCGCTCGAATTGGTAGAGCGGTATCCCAATCTCATCGTTACCCGCACCTTTTCAAAGGCTTATGGCTTGGCAGGGCTGCGGGTCGGCTACGGCGTTGCCCAACCAGCAGTAATCGCCATGCTGCGCCGTCTGCGCGCGCCTTTCTCGGTGACCGCGATGGCGCAAGCCGCTGCCATTGCCGCACTATCAGATACCGAATTTCTGGACCGGACCGTCAGCGTTAACGAGCTCGGGCTCAAGCAACTGTATGCCGGCTTTGACGAGCTGGGACTGCGGTATGTGCGATCGTTCGCCAATTTTGTCCTGGTAGACGTGGGCAATGGCGCTGCGATGGCCAAACAACTGGAACAGCATGGATTGATCGTCCGGCCGGTGGGGGGATATGGCTTGCCTGCGTGGCTGAGAACTTCCGTCGGGTCCGAGCAGAACAATGAACGGTTGTTGCGCGCGTTGCAGGTGGAGGTCAGCCTAGTCCATGATTGACGAACGATATCTCCATGATTGGAGCGGTACGCGATATGGGCAGCCGCTATCGCTGGAAAAACCCGGCAGCGTGACGAGCCTGGCGCAATGGCTGAAGCGTTGCAACGAAGACGGGTCCCCCGTTGCGTTGCAAGGCGGCCGCACAGGCGTGTCTGGTGGCGCTGCGCCGGGCGATGGTGAGCACATCCTCTCTCTCGAAAACCTGCGCGAGGTGATCAGCTTTGACCGTCAGGCGGGAGTGATCGTCGTGGAGTCGGGAATGATCCTCGCCGACGTACAAGCGCTGGTGGAGGAGGAGGGCTGGACCCTGCCTCTGGATCTGGGGTCCCGGGGATCCTGTCAGATAGGCGGCAATGCGGCCACAAATGCAGGCGGTTGCAGGGTCATCAAGTACGGCAACATGCGCAATATGGTGCTGGGCGTCGAGGCCGTATTGGCTGATGGCTCGGTCATCGGGCCTCCGAACGTATTGGTGAAGAACAATGCCGGCTACTCGTTGACGCAGTTGCTTGTCGGCAGCGAAGGCACGCTAGGAGTCATCACGAAAGTCGCGCTCCGATTGGTCCCTACGCCACCTGTACGGCTGGCTGCGTTATTGGCGGTCGCGCCTCAGATTGGCGTAGATGAGTTGCTGCGTTGTTGCCGGGTCGGGTTTGGCGAGTCGTTGTCCGCATTCGAGGTCATGTGGCCCGAGTACGTCGAGGCGGCATTGTCCGAAAAGGCAGACGTTCGGCGTTTGCCAGAAGGATTCGATGGCATGCGTGCTGTATTGATCGAAGTCGAGGGTCAATCAGAGACCGCGATCGGCGCACAGCTAGAGGAAGTGCTCTCACAGCTCTACGACAAAAATATCGTTCGTGACATCGTCCTGCCCAGTTCGATCAAGGACGGACAGGCATTGTGGGCGATTCGCGAGTCGGTGGGAGAAATTCAACGAGATATCCGCCCCTATGCAGGATTTGACCTGGGCATGCCGGCAAGCCAATACGATGCGTTCGTCACAGCGGCGCGCAGCAATCTGGAATCAACGGGCCTGCCCATCAAGTCGTATTTCTTTGGCCATGCAGGAGACGGCAATCTCCATGCGGTCATCGGACCGTGCCCGACAGATGACGTTCGGGCATGCGTAGAGGCAGCGTTATATGACCTGTTGCCGGCCTACACCACCACCGTGACAGCGGAGCATGGGGTGGGCCGCAAGAAAAAATCCATGCTTGGCCGCGCCCGTACCCAGGCCGACATCGGCGCAATGATCGCAATCAAACGCGCGCTGGATCCCAAGAACATCCTTAATCCCGGAAGAATTTTTGATCTCTAGGCCGTGTGGGCCTGGTCGAGACAATTCATCGCTAGCAAGCAGGAGCAATTAGATAATGACAATGACAGGTGGACAGGCGTTGGCCGGCAGTTTGATTGAGCACGGCGTAAAAGATCTTTTCCTGATTCCCGGAATCCAATTGGACTGGGCCGTGGACGCACTGCGTCAGCGCGCCTCGGAGATCAATCTATTCGTGCCCAGGCATGAGCAGACGACCACATACATGGCGGATGGCTACTACCGCGCCTCGGGAAAAATCGGCACCGCGATGGTGGTGCCTGGGCCCGGCGCATTGAATACGGGCGCGGGATTGGCAACTGCCTACGCATCCAATTCGAAAGTCCTGTTTGTTACGCCTCAGATCCACTCTGAAGGCGTTGGCAAGGGGTATGGGCTGCTCCATGAAATCAAGGACCAGACAGGTTTCGTGGCTGGACTGACGAAATGGAATACGGTGGTTGAATCAGCCGATCGTATCTCCGTGACGTTCGATGAAGCCTTCGCCCAGTTGGAATCGGGCCGCCCGCGTCCCGTCGGCGTAGAGGTGCCACATGATTATCTGCATACCACGGTGGATCAGAGCCATACCGGCAAGGCGGCGGTAACCGACAAGACAGCCAGGCCCGTCGATGCAAAATTGCTGGACGCCGCCGCGACGTTGATCAATTCGGCGAAATTTCCGATCATCTATGCGGGCGGCGGAGTCAGCAACCCAGAGGGCGGAAAAGCGCTGCAGGCGTTGGCAGAGAGGATCGGCGCGCCCGTGGTGGCCAGCGATAACGGACGCGGCGCGCTCAGCGACAGGCACCCGCTGGCGATGAACTCTCTGGCGGGCCGCGCGGTCTTTCAGCACGCGGACGTCGTGCTGGTCGTCGGCAGCCGTTTTATCGACGCCATGACGCCTACCGCCTCCTGGCCTGCTGGCGATGGTGTGCGGTATGTCTATATCAATATCGATCCCGCCGACGTTACTGCTCCCAGAGTGCCGGACATCGCTTTGATTGCCGATGCCGTCGACGTGTTGCCGCAGCTCGCCGAACGGCTCAAGCCCAGGCAGTCCATCAAGGAAACCGACGCCCTGTCAGTCAAGCGTTGGGCACAGGATCAGATCAATGCGATCACGCCCCAGGCACAGTATGTACATGCCCTCAGAGAGGCGATGCCTGATGATGCGATCTTTGTGAATGAATTGACCCAGATCGGCTACCTGGCACGAATTGCGTTTCCTGTATATGAGCCTCGTACTTATATCGGTCCCGGCTATCAGGGCACCTTGGGTTACGGATTCCCTGTCGCGCTTGGCGCAGCGGTGGGGGGAGGCGGGCGCAGGGTGGTCTCCATTACTGGAGATGGCGGCTTCGGTTGGAACCTGCAAGAGCTGGCCACAGCGAAGCGCTACAACCTGCCCGTGACGCTGATCGTGTTCAACGACGGGCACTACGGGAATGTTCGCGCTATCCAGCGTCGAACGTTCGATGCGGAAGTCGCCGTCGAATTGGCCAATCCCGATTTCGGTTTGTTGGCAAAGGCGTTTGGCGTGAATTTTGAGCAAGTCGATACGCCCGACGCATTGCGGTCTGTGGTTCAGCAATCGATGACCGCACAAGGCCCCGTCATGGTCGAGGTCAAAATCGGCGTGGTGCCCAGCCCATGGCACTTGCTGCGCCTGCAGCCGATGAAAGGCATGGCAGGGCCAGCAGCACCCGCTAATCCACTTGATGGAGTCTTTTGATGCGCTACGAACAGTTTTATCTGGGGGGGCGTTTTGAGGCTTGCACAGGAGCGGCCGCGTTGCCTGTGTGCAATCCGTCCACAGAGGCCATTACTGCACATGTCCAATCTTGCTCCGCGCAGGATCTGGATCGTGCCATACAGTGTGCAGCCGATGCGCTACCGCAGTGGTCTCGTTCCACACTCGACGAGCGGCGTGCCGCACTACAGAAGCTGGCTGCCGCATTGCAACAGCGGTCATCCGACGTGGTGGACAGTTTGGCTCGTGAAATGGGTTGCCCGGTCTGGTTGGGTGAGATGATGCAATTACCTATGGCGATGAAGGGCCTGGAATTCGCTCGCGACGCTTTGGACCAGGTCGTATGGCAGGAGCGTGTAGGCAATGGGTTGGTAGAGCGCATTCCTGTCGGCGTGATCGCTGCCATTACGCCGTGGAATTTCCCGGTGCATCAGATTGTTGCCAAGGTCGCCGCCGCGAGCGCGGCGGGCTGCACTGTCGTGTTGAAGCCGAGCGAGCTCGCGCCCGGTGCGGCGTGGGCGTTCATTCAAGCGTGCCACGATGCCGGCTTGCCACCGGGTGTGGTGAACTTGGTGTGGGGTGATGCGAATATCGGCAGACAACTGGTCATTCATCCGCAGGTCGATCAGATCAGCTTTACCGGCAGCACCGCCGTGGGACGCGCCGTCTCGGTCGATGCGGCCAATGCGTTCAAACGCGTCACGCTGGAGCTGGGGGGCAAGTCGGCAGCGGTTTTGCTGCCCGATGCGGATCTGGACAAGGCCATTCCCGTGGCCCTGCGCATGGCGGTCGCCAACTCGGGCCAAGCCTGTGTCAGTCAATCCCGCCTGATCGTGCCCCGCGAGAGCCTCGGTCAGATTGAAGAACGTCTGACCGGGTTGCTAGGCGACTGGTCCATCGGTGACCCGCTTGATCCGGCTACCCGATTAGGTCCCGTGGCGAACCAGCGGCAATTCATTCGTATTAATCGTTTGGTCGAGCAGGCCCTGGATCAAGGCGCCAGACGGGTCGCCGGTGGGACGGGCAGGGCAGCGGGCTTTACAAAGGGTTGGTTCTGCCCCGTGACCATCCTGTCGGATATCGATCCGGATTTCACGATTGCGCAGGAGGAAGTCTTTGGCCCGGTACTCGCGGTCATGCCCTATGATTCGGAGTCGCAGGCATTAACGTTTGCCAACGCCACGCGTTACGGGCTGTCTGGCGCCGTATGGTCCTCGGATCAGGATCGTGCCACGCGTTTTGCCCGTGAAATGATCACGGGACAAGTCATCATCAATGGCGCACCCCAGAATCTGGCCACGCCGTTTGGTGGCAGGCGTGATTCTGGGTTGGGACGCGAAAACGGCCGGTTCGGGGTGGAGGAATGTTTGACGTATCGTTCGCTGCACGGTGCTTGATGTTTATAGACTCGACCCGCCGTCCACCACTAACAGCGTTCCCGTGACGTAGGCGGCTTCGTCAGAGGCCAGGAATAACGCAGCATTTGCGATGTCCCAAGGCGTCCCTTGGCGGCCCATGGGGCATCGCGAATCCCGGAATTCATGGCCTTTCGCGGCCTCTGCCTCACTGGCGTAGAGCGCGTCAGCGTGTGGCGTCCGTATCATGCCTGGGACGATGCAATTACAGCGGATCTGTTCATTGGCATATTGCCGGGCAATGACGCGCGTCATGTGGTTGAGCCCCGCTTTCGCCGTACTATAGGACAGAAATTGCATTGGGCTCCACTTCAGGCTGGCCGTAGAAGAGACGTTGATGATCGAGCCGCCTGCACGCTGACGCATATACGGTACAACGGCGCGGGACATGGCCATTGTGCCGCGCAGATTGACGGCCATCACCTGATCCCATTCTTCGTCTTTGACAGCGAGCAGATCGCCCTGAATCTCTATTCCTACATTATTGTGCAGAACGTCGATGCCGCCGTGACGGCCTGCGATATTCCTCACGACCTCGTCGATCTGCGGGGTGTCAGTGACGTCGAGTGCCAGCGCAACAGCTTCGCCGCCTTCTGCACGAATCATGTCAGCCGTTTCTTGGGCAGCATCCAGCGATCTGTCCGTACAGATCACTTTGGCGCCTTCTCGGGAGAATCGTATGGCACAGGCTGCGCCGTTGCCCACCTGATCAGCCGTGGTAAAGGATTTCTTTAGCGTTCCTGCGCCTGACACCAGGGCGATCTTGCCTGCTAGTCTCATTTCTTGTCTCAACGTGTTTGGGACTGCGGGATGCGCATTCATTAATCGCGCGTGAATTCAGCACCGCCCTTTGGCCTGATATAGCGGGGAATAGGCAGACCAGCTTTTTCTGCGGCAGCGAGAATGGAGTCTTCAATCGCGCCGGCATCCCGGATATTGGCAAACTCGTTATCGACGAAATTGATATTGGCACCGAACACCACCATGAAACCCTCTGCGTGCTCTGTTGCGTCTTCGGGCACTGCGAACGTGTGCACGGACCCACCGGGCTCATAGAGATAGCTGCCCGCCGTCTGCGGATCATTTGGATACTCGAGGTAGTTCCATTGACCCTTCGTGGTAAAGAAATGAACCACGCCAGTATGGAAATGCGTGGGCAGCCGAGTGCCTGGAGCGAACTTGCCATAGAGCACCCAGACACCGTTTTCCCGGTCGAGAAACAGCGGAATGATGGATGAACCGGGTGCGGCACCTGGCAACTCGACGCCGTCAGCAATATTGACGCTCAGCAGACGATCCTGATGGGTGATGGTGTTGGGTAATGCCATGACTGCTCCTTGGTGAAAAATGAATCAACTAGGCGGTGCGGCGGGGGCGCATGATTCGCGCAGTATCAATTGCGTTTTGATGGCAATGCGGTCGCTGGAGGCGGCGGGCAACTGCCGGTCCAGATGCTTGAGAACCAACTGTGCTGCGCAGGTCCCCATGACTTCCAGATCCCAGCTCAGCGATGTGATGGTGGGGCTGAAAAGTTGAGACAGGTCGGTGTCCCCGATGCTGATGACGCTGACGTCTTGCGGAACTGAGTAGCCGGTATGGCGGATGGCCTGGAGGACCCCTGAGAGAATCCGCGTGCCGAGACAAAGGAATGCAGTGGGACGCTCGGCCTGCGACAGCAGGGACATCGCTTCGGCAAAGGCGAACTGCATGGCAGAGCGCTCGGCTCGAATCAAGGCCGGGTCGGGCGTCAGGCCTCGGGCCTCGAATGCCTTGCGGAATCCCGCAATCCGTTCTTTACCCGTTCGGAGTTCTGTGCCAGGCGTCAGCAGGGCAATCCGGGTGTGTCCCAGATTCAATAAATACTGTGTGGCCTGAAAGGCGCCGGCATTATGGTCTACCAGGACGCCGACCGAGCCGGCCGCAAAATCACGATCCAGGGCGACGACGGGCAGATCCTGAGTCAGTTTTTCAATGAGCTCGGCTGATTCTCTCTCGCAGGGCCCCAGAATCAAGGCATCGACACGTCTGCCGCGGAAAATCTCGATCAGTGATTCTTCCCGCTTGCGTTCATTGTGTGTGCTGGCAACGAGCAAGGAATATCCCTCTGCCTGCAAGGCAGCCTCGGCGGCGGTAATGATCCGCGCATAGAGAGGGTTGGCCAAATCGGACACGAGCAAACCAATGACACCGGACGAGCGGGTGCGCAGGCTGCGTGCGACGACGTCCGGCTTGTAGTCCAGCTCACGCACGGCTTGGTTGACCGCGGCGATGGCGGCATCGCTCACGCGGCCTGTACGATTGAGTGCGCGTGAGGCCGTGCCTAGGGAAACGCCGGCTTTTTTCGCGACATCGCGGATAGTGATACGGTCTTTCATGTTCGCATTTGCCCGTGCCAAAATTGGCTAACATACACTGTCTTCAGGCCTGTGACATACCTTATGACCGTTGGCGAATGGGGGCCGAACCATCCCAGCCCTCGCTCGCTTTCCTGATCTCATCGAAATATTCGCCTTTGCCGCCTTTCATCTCCGAGATCTCGATCATGCCGCTGGGCAGGTCCGGATGAACGAAATAGGCGAAACGGCCTCTTGTTCCCATTTGTCCGCCATGGCCCTCCACGTAGCCGTGCTGCAGCAGCCTGGCGGTAAAGGCATCAAACTCATTCAGCGTCCAGTACGCGATGTGCTGCGCGCATTCGCCTGCCTGCTTGAGCGAGTCCATATACAGTGAAGGCGCATCGTCACGTTGCTGGATGAGTTCGATTTGCAGGTCGCCGGAGTTAGCCAGTGCGATGGACAGCCGGGGCGGTTGAGAGGCTTTGCCGTAGTATCGAAACTCCGTCGTCCCGACCTCTTCTTTGTAGAACCAGGGGCCAACACCGAGCACATCCGACCAATGCTTCATGGCTTTTTCGATGTCTCGCACCACGTAGCCGACCTGGCGTGCGCTTTTGAAGAAAATACTCATATCAGTCTCTTTAATTCATGTGGGCGCCGCCGTTGATATCCAACGTCGTGCCGGTGACATAACTGCTCAGGTCGCTCGCCAGGAACAGACAGCCTCCGGCGATTTCGTGGGGGCGTCCCGCTCGTTGTAATGGCCAAATCTGAGCGGCCTGATCTTTGCTCTCGTCGGATCGACCGGTACGGGAAAAGTCCGTCGTAATGAGCCCTGGAGCGATCGCATTGGCGCGGATGTTGTGGGCGCCGAACTCTCTGGCCATGGCTCTTGTCAACCCTTGCACACCGGCTTTGGCAGCGCAATAGTGTGCGCCGCCAAAAACACCGCCGCCATTCTGTGCGGATAAAGAGGAGATGCTGACAATGCTGCCAGCGGATCTCTCGATCATGATCGCCACGGTGGCTTTGCTGAGGTTGAAAACACCCTTGAGGTTGACGCGGATGAGGCGGTCAAAGTCGTCATCAGCGATGTCTTGGAAGACGGTTTTTTGTGTGATGGCCGCATTGTTCACCAAGATATCGATGCAGCCAGCCGACCATGTTCGGACACTATTGACCGCTCGTGCGCATTGTTCAGGATCGCCAACGTCGCACGTCAATGGCAATAGGCTGGACTCATCTGCGCCCAGGTCGTGCGCGCATTCTCTGATCGCATCTTCATTCAGATCGAGTATGGCGACCCGTGCGCCATGCTCCAGGAACAGGCGTGCGGTGGCTTTGCCAATTCCTTTGGGATGCGATGCGCCGGAGATAATTGCGACACGGCCTTCGAGCAGTTTCATAAGCGTTGGGTAACGAGAACTAGGGAAAGGAGTGAGGGTCCGCCGGTTTATTGCGGTTTGATTCCGGCCTCTTTGGCCACAGCGCGCCAGGCCTCGATGTCTGCCGCATTGGCTTTTTCGTGTTTGGGCCCGGATATATAGTTCGCGGTGATTCCCAGGCCAAGGAGTTTCTGGACAACGTCCGGCTCTTTCAGAACCTTTTCCAATGTCGAGGAAAGCCGCTGGACGACGGGGGCAGGGGTGCCGGCGGGGACATACATTGCCCAGTTCAAATCCCGGTCGAAATCAATCCCCTGTTCCTTGTAGCTGGGTACGTCCGGTGTGCTCGGGGATCGCTTGGTACAGACTGCCAGGGCCTTTACCTTGTGCTGCGTGACCATGGGCGTGGCCGTAGCCATGTCGACAAAGCCCAGATCTATATGACCGCCGATCACGTCGGTCATGACTTGCGTGGTTCCTTTATAGGGCACATGCGTGAGTTTGACGTTGCCTTTCTGCGCCATGACCTCGCCGCAGAAATGGCCTGTCGAGCCGACTCCCCAGCTCGCATATTGCACGGGTTCTTTCCTGGAGTCCGCGAGCTTGCGCAGCTCGGCAACGTTGTTGGCGGGGAAGTCGTTGTTGGCGATGACGATGATCGCCGAGTTTCCGATCGCGCCTAATGAGGTAAAGCTCTTGATGGGGTCATAAGGCAGATTCTGGTAGACCAATGGGGACAGCACATGTGTGGTCATTCCGCCGATGGTGATGGTGTAACCGTCAGGTGCGGATCTGGCCACAGTCGCTATCCCGATGGTTCCGCCCGCCCCGGGCTTGTTTTCCACAATGACGGGTTGCTTGAGTTCGGCGGCGAATCGTTCGGCGAGAATGCGCCCCAGCGTATCTCCGCCTCCACCGGCGGAGAACGGCAAGAGCATACGAATCGGACGATCGGGGTAGTCGGCATGTACGGCGCCGGATATGAACAAGCCCGCCATCATGACAGCGGCAGATAGTTTCTTCATTTTTTTTGTCTCCTGATAGGTCGTTTTTCCGTGCGCTCGTTGAGGCCCGTTTATGTCATGCTCGATAAGTGATAGGCGACGCCGCCTCCTTTGACAGCGTCGGATGAGCTTTACAGCAGCCCTAGCGAACGCAGCTTTGCGTTCTGACAGCTATAGGGACGTTCGCAAATGATTCTGTCGGAATCTGGCGCAAATTCGAATGTGGCTGCCATGCGGACGCGAAAGGTGCGTCCCGTCGGCTCGTACGTTTTGCCGTCTACGGAGAAGGGGCCTTGGTGGGTTCCCGTAAGCCAGAACTCAACCAGGACTGTGTCGGTTCCCTCGGCTGCGGCAACCGCGATGATCTCGTTTTTCAGATCTGGAAAGGCGGCACGGGAGGAGTGAAAGTAGCCCATCACCTGATCGACGCCGTCAAACGTTGCGCCGCTTGAGTGCATTTCGTATCGGGGGTGCTCGAAGGTGTCGATGACCTTATCCCATTCCTGTACGCATTCGAGCGCCATGTGATCGATCACGGTTTGTACACGGGCCGCCTGAAGTGCCTGATTCATTGTCTGCCTTTGATTGATATGGTGGAAACGTTTCCACAAATTATCGCGGCGTTTTTATTGGTGTAAAACTAGGGATAACCATAATTTTGCGGAAACGATTTTATAAATGGGATTCAGAGGCAGCCTAGTGATGACGCAGGAGGGTAGTGGGGGATATGACGGGAGGACTGCGATATACCTGAGATAAGATGTCTGCTCCCCCAAACGGTCAGGAGTCTCCATGCTGGAACCCAGATTCGATTACGTCACCTGCGCCAGTCCCGCGGGATTGCATCGCATGGCTTACACGGAATGGGGGGATCCCGATAATGATCGCGTTTTGCTCTGCGTACACGGATTGACCCGTACGGGCCGGGACTTTGATTCCCTGGCTCGGAGAATGGCAGGCGATTTCCGGGTGGTCTGCCCGGACGTGGTGGGGCGGGGCCGTTCTGACTGGTTGCCCACGCCTGCGCTCTATAGCGTGCCGCAGTACGTGTCGGACATGGTGACCTTGATCGCGAGGCTACGGCCCGCCTCGTTGTTGTGGGTGGGAACGTCGATGGGGGGCTTGATCGGGTTGGGCTTGGCCGGCATTGCCACCTTTGCCCGCATGATGCATGCCGTGCAGCCGCGTCCCGAGGCATGGCCGGCCGATCAGGATATTCGCTTTGATCGGATGGTGTTAAACGACGTAGGGCCGAGGTTGAGTCCCGAGGCCTTGGGCCGCATCGGTCAATATGTCGGCCAGCCTGTCGAGTTCGAGTCTTTTGCTCAGGCGGTGCACGCCGTGCGCGAGGTGTCAGCGACGTTTGGGCCGCATACGGACGCGCAATGGGAAGACCTGACGCGTAACGTGTATGTCCAGCGCGGCGATAAATGGGTCAAACACTACGATCTGAATCTGGCTGTGCCTCTGGCGTCGCAGGCAGCCGAGGCGTATTCCACGGGAGAGCAGTTACTGTGGAACGCCTATGATTCCCTGGATTGTCCTGTTCTGATTGTGCGAGGCGCTGAATCGGATTTGCTGAGCGAAGTGACTGCCCAGGAGATGCTGGCGCGCAACGCCCGGGCTAGCCTGGTCACTGTAGCGGGCGTGGGGCATGCGCCGACGCTCATGGACGATGCGCAGATCGATCCTGTGGCGAGTTTCTTGCGCGGACAGCCGGTATCGTCGTGATAGGTGGCGCGCCGGCGTTTACCGAGGTAAACGCGATGCAACGGTGTTGCCGCAGTTGAAATGATGTGGCGGTATTCCTTCGGTACACGCGACGTGGGGGCCGTTCCTTGGGTGAAAGCAGCATGAGACTTATTTGGGCAACAGCGACGGCTCCAGCGTCGCGAGCACATCATCACACCTGGCGCGATACAGCCGTGCGGGCCGGTGACCCTCGGTCTTTGTCCGGCCCGTTTCCTCCAGCGCGTTCATTTCCTGAATTCTGCGGATGAATCCGCGGGGCTCCAGCGTGCCCCCCAGCAGTTGTTCATATACCGCTCGCAGTTCCGAAATCGTGAATTCGGCAGGCATTAGATGGATAGGCAGCGCCGAATAACTGGTCTTGGATTGCACGCGCTCGACGGCGCAACGCAAGATCGAGGAATGATCAAAGGGCAGTGTGCGCTTTGCGACCTCGTTGACGGGTTCCCATCGGAATTTATCGCTGCCCTGAGGCGCGATGTGCGGCGCCACCAATGCGTAATAGACGATGGATGCAGACCAGCCACGCGGATCGCGCGCCGCGCCCGTGAACGTGGCGAGTTGCTCGAGATAGGGACTTTGTACGCCGGCCTTTTCCTGCAGGACCCGCATCGCAGTGTGTTGAGCGTCGTGATCGGTCTGAGGACGCACAAATCCCCCCGGCAGGGCCCATGCCTGGAAAAAGGGCTCTTGCGGATTGTCACGCCGGACCAGGCCGACCTGAAGGTAGCGATCCAGTAACGTCAGCAGTACGACATCGACGGTCAGGATCGGAGTAGGGTGTGATGTGGGAGAAAGATCGCTCATAGCCAGGCCAGAATGGGATGTCAGGATATTAACGGCGAAAACGCGGTATGTCACATATTTCTACATGAATAGGCCTACATAACTTATGGCAAATATGCCGTAAGTATGTATAATTTGATCAACCTATCCAGATGCCTTTGTGGAGAACCGTCGTGAGCCAGCAGATTCACCTTTTGATCATTGATCCTCAGAACGATTTTTGCGATTTGCCGGCCAGTGCGCGGCCGCAGGTGCAGGGGATAGCGGCGTCGCCCGCTTTGCCGGTGTCTGGTGGCGACCAGGACATGAAACGGTTGGCTGATTTTGTGACCCGGATGGGGGCGCGTCTGCGCGACATTACGATCACGCTGGACTCTCACCCTCATGTCGCGATCGAGCGCACGACATTCTGGAAAGACCGCGACGGACAGCCAGTTGCACCCTTTACCCTGATCTCGGCGGATCGGGTCGCGGCAGGGGATTTCGTGCCGGCCAGTCAAGCGGATCTGGTGTTGCGGCAATTGCGCGCATTGGAGCATGCCGGCCGTTATCAGTTGGTGGTGTGGCCGGTGCATTGCGTGACGGGCACGTGGGGGCACAACATTCACGCCGATGTCGCCAATGCGTTGGCGAGGTGGGAATTGCAGTCTCACAGCACGCCGCGCAAGGTACTGAAGGGTGAATACCCGTGGAGCGAGCATTACGGCGCATTCGAGGCCGAGGTTCCTCTGGATGACGTGCCATCGACGCAATTCAATACCCCACTGGCTCAGCGAGTCACCGAGGAGGTCGATCTGCTCTTGGTGGCAGGCCTGGCGTCCAGCCACTGCGTGGCGGCGAGCGTCGATCAGTTATTGGGCGCGTTGCCGAGGTTGTCGCTCAAGGCAGGTTTTCAAGTCGCGCTGCTGACGGATTGCATGAGCCCTGTCGGCGGATTTGAGGCCCAGGCCGAGCAGTTTTTGCAGCGCGCGAGCGCGGCCGGCGTCCAGCTGCTGACGGCTCAACAGGTAATGGATGCGTGCATACGCTGATCGTCCAACAGTTCATTAGAGAGAATCACGATGTCCCAACACTTTCGTCCCGTCATTCAATCATTGTTGGAAACCGATCTGTACAAGTTCTCGATGCTGCAGGCATTGCTGCACAAGTACCCGACCAACACGGCGCAGTACCGGTTCGTGTGCCGCAATCAGCCGGCTTTTCCGCTGGCCGAGTTGGCCGATGATGTGAATCAGCAGCTGGACTATTTGTGCACCTTGCGCTTTTCTCCCGACGAATTGAAATACCTGGCCACGCGCAGTTATTTCAAACCCGACTTTATCGAATACCTGCGCATGTTCCAGCTGCACCGCCCGTTTATCGAGGCGCGTGCCGAGGGAGACCAACTCTCGATCATCGCCCGTGGGCCGCAGGTGCATGTCATGTTGTTCGAGATTTACGTGCTGGCGATCGTGAACGAATTGTACTTTCGCCGATTGGAAATCGAGGACCTGTCGGAAGGGCGCGCGCGGCTGCGCGACAAGGTGACGCAACTGCGGGACGCTTTGACGGATCTGAAGCTGCGGCATCCTTTTGAGTTTTTTGATTTTGGCCTGCGGCGCCGTTTCAGCGGTGCCTGGCAAGAAGAGGTCGTAGCGACCTTGGCTGCCGAATTGCCAGCCTATTTCCGTGGCACATCCAACGTGTATTTGGCCAAGAAATTCGATCTGGTGCCGATCGGCACGATGGCGCACGAGTATTTGCAGACGTTTCAGGCGGTCGGTGTGCAATTGCGTTTGTCGCAAAAGGCTGCGCTGGAGGCCTGGGTGCAGGAATATCGTGGCGACCTGGGTATTGCGCTGACGGACGTGATCGGCATGGATGCGTTCCTGGCGGATTTCGACCTGTATTTCGCCAAGCTGTTCGATGGCCTGCGTCATGATTCGGGCGACCCTGTAGTATGGGGGGAAAAGGCTTTGGCACACTACAAATCGCTGCGTATTGATGCCCATGCCAAACGCCTGACGTTTTCCGATGGGCTGGATGTGCCAAAGATGTTGTCGCTGTACGCGCATTTTGGCGATCGTTGCCAATTGGGCTTTGGGATTGGCACGAACCTGACGAATGACGTGGGGGCGACGCCTTTGAATATCGTCATGAAGTTGGTGAGTTGCAATGACCAGCCTGTGGCCAAATTAGCGGACTCGCCGGGGAAAACCTTGTGCGATGACGAGACCTTCCTCGCGTATCTGCGTCAGGTATTTAATCGCACGGCGGATTGAGCGGAATTCTTTATATAAAGGTCGAACTATGCAAAACCAATTTTCGATCACGGTAGGCCAGATCAATCCCACGGTCGGAGACATGGATGGCAACATCGCCATGATGTTGGCGGTCGCACAGCAGGCGCAAGGCGCCGGCGCGGATATGGTGGTGTTCCCGGAGCTCGCGTTGACGGGGTACACCCCTGGCGATCTGTTGGACGATCCGCTTTTTGAGCGTCGTCGCGCGGCTGCGCAGGCAACGCTCTATGAGACGAGCCGTCAAACACCGGATGTGTATTGGGTGGTCGGTCTGCCGATAAGGCGAGAGGGTACGTCTGGAAAGCCTTTTTACAACGGCCTGCAGGTGCTGTTGAACGGCGAAGTCGTACATACGCAATACAAACAATTATTGCCCACCTATGGGGTGTTCGATGAGCAGCGGCACTTTGCACCGGGACCGGATACCGCAAAAATACTGCGTCTCAGAGGGGCGACGATCGGCTTTCTGATTTGCGAGGATGCCTGGAATGATGAGGCTCAGGATTATTCAGTGAATCCCTTTCAGCGTTTGGCGGATGCAGCGCCGGATCTGGTGATTTCTATTAATGCCAGCCCCAGCAGCAAGGGAAAACGCCAAGTGCGGCATCAATTGTTTTCGAAAGCTTGCGCGCGTCACCAACTGCCTGTGTTGTATGTCGCCCAGGTAGGCGGACATGATCAACTGGTGTTCGACGGAGCCTCGTTTGCGGTGGATGCGGCGGGGACGGTGGTATTCGAGGCCGAACGGTTCGAGGTCGATTCGCCTACACTGCATTTCGATCTTGGCAGCCAGAAATTCTTCGACGCGCAAGGGAAAGTATTGCAGCCGGTACCGCGTGATGGACTGCCCGTATTGGAGTTCTATCGTCAGCAGATCGTGCTGGGCCTGCGCGACTATGCGCGTCGTTGCGGGTTCGGCAAAGTCTTGGTGGGCTCCTCTGGCGGCATAGATTCCGCGTTGACGATAGCGTTGGCTGTGGAGGCGCTCGGGCCAGAAAATGTGATCGCCATCACCATGCCGTCAGTCTATTCGAGCGAGGGCAGCGTGTCCGACTCGGTAGTGTTGTGCCGTAATCTGGGGGTGACGCTGCACGAGATTCCCATACGGGACATCGTGTCGCAGTTTTCGGCCTCGATGCAAGGCAGTACGGTGGGCGAAGCGCCGAGCGGTCTGGCGCTGGAGAACCTGCAGGCACGCGTTCGCGGCACGTTGTTGATGACGTATTCCAATCAATATGGTCCGTTGTTGCTCACGACCGGCAACAAGTCGGAGCTATCCGTCGGGTATTGCACACTGTATGGCGACACTAACGGCGGTTTGGGACTGATCGGCGATCTCTACAAGACCGAAGTCTTTGCCCTGTCGGGGCATATCAACAAGACAGCAGGCCGGGAGCTGATTCCGCAGAGCATCATCGAAAAAGCACCATCGGCGGAGTTGGCACCCGATCAAAAGGATACGGATTCGCTGCCGCCGTATGAAGTGCTGGATGAGATGCTGAAGGTCCTGATCGAGGGCTCCTTGCTCGACGCCGACGATCTGGCCGTCGCGCAGAATACCGTTGATGCATTGGTTCAGACCGAGACGGGGCGGCAGACGCTGGACAAGGTACAGCGGCTCATCGCGCGCAGTGAATACAAACGCCGCCAGGCTCCGCCTATCATTCGAGTGCGCGCCCGTGCGTTTGGGACGGGCAGGCAGGTGCCTATCACGGCGCGGCAGTATTGAGAGGCTTCGGCGTCGACTTCTGCTCCTCCCACTTTCTGAATTGGGGTGGGGAGGAGGGCCAGGCATTGTCTAGAAAATCAGGAATATTGTGATGTCTTCGACTTATCGTTATCCCGTCACCGTTGTCATCGGCCGCTGGCAGTTGCCGCACTTGGCGCATAAAGCGCTGATCCAGCACGCGTTTGACGCCGGCGAACGCGTGATGATCGTGATTGGCTCTTCATTTCGTTCGCGCAATGATAAAAACCCATTTCGTGAATTCGAACGCCGCGCCATGCTGGAAAGCATGTTGACGCAGGCGCAACGCGCACGTGTGGAGTTCGTATTCGTGCGGGACTATTACGATGACCGGCGTTGGGCGGATGTCTTGCGAGAGGAGGTACGAGCGCGTGCCTCAGGTCAACGAGTCGCTCTGGTCGGGTTCAAAAAGGATGCTTCGGGCTACTACCTCGATCTGTTTCCCGATTGGGCCTATGAGGATGCAGGCAGCATCCAACCGCTGGATGCGACACGTTTGCGCGATGTGTATTTTGGCGAAGGCTCGCTGTCCTCCAGCATTCAGGTGCTGGAACCCTATGTCGATCCCGGCGCGCTGGACTATTTGCGATCATGGGCGGCGTTGCCGGAATACGAGGTGCGGCGTGCCGAGCACCAGGCGATCAAGCGCTACAAGGCAAAGTACACGGGGCCGTATTTTCTGACGGCCGATAGCGTGCTGCAGGTGAATGATCACGTATTGCTGATCAAGCGCGGCGGTGAAATGGGCCATGGGCAGTGGGCGTTGCCGGGCGGTTTTGTCGACCCGGGAGAACAGTTCTATGACGCCGCGGTGCGCGAATTGAACGAAGAGACCCGCTTTGCCGCACTACCCGGCGTGATTAGGGCCGCTCTGAAAAGGAGTGCCGTTTTTGATCACCCGGACCGCAGTCCTCGCGGTCGTCTCATCACACAGGCTTTTCACTTTCGTTTCAGTCGGGATGAACTGCCGCAGGTACAAGGCGCCGACGACGCCAAGGAGGCCGTGTGGTGGCCCATCGAGCGCCTGTCCGAAATCGAAGCTGATCTATTCGAGGATCACGCTGTGATTCTGGACCATTTTTTTGGTTTTCGATGACCGTGCACTATAGCGTGCAATAGAAAGAACTATGATTGATCCAGTTTCAACAAAAGTCGAAACTTCTCCTTGACCAGCGGTCAGCTCCAGAATCAGGATCAGGCAATGAAGAATGCACTTCTGATTATCGACGTCCAACGTGGTTTGTTCGATCCTGAACCACGTCCCCATGAGGCTGACGTTGTGCTTGAGCGCATCAATTTCCTCACAATGCGAGCGAGGGACAAAGGTGTTCCCGTGATTTGGATACAGCACGAGGATGCTGGAGAGTTAGCGTTTCTATCTCCAGGCTGGCAATTGGCGTCGTCGTTATTGGAATTGCCGACCGACCTGAAGGTCGGAAAAAAGACCGCCGATTCGTTTTTGAACACAGATCTTGGCGGTTTGCTCTCACAACTAGGTACAGAATCAATCGTAGTCGCTGGCTACGCGTCGGAGTTTTGCGTCGATACGACGGTTCGGCGTGCGGCGGCCTTGGGATTCCCTGTTCTGATCGCTGCTGATGCACATACTACGCATGACAAGCCGCACGCGTCAGGCGAGGCTATACGGCGACATCACAATGCGACGTTGTCAGCCATTTCCAGTTTCGGTCCGCAGATTCGTGCGGTTCCATGTTCTGAAGTTGAATTCGAATAGAAGGTTGAGTAAGCGAGGTTTTCTATGAAGAAGTATCCCTCGAAAGTTGACCTGTGGCTGATAGCTTTGTTGGCGGTGGTGACTGCGCTGCTTGCCTGGGGCACGTGGCATTCCGGGCATGTACTCGCTTTTGTGGTGATGATCCTTTGGCTCGCCATTCTCGCCCTGACGATTTTTCCGTGTTACTACGTTTTGACCGACAGTCATTTGTTGGTCCGTTGCGGCATGCGGAAGTGGAAAATCTCCTATACCGATATCAAATCCGTCAGGCGCTCGCGGAGTTTTCTGGCTGGACCAGCGCTGTCGCTACAACGAGTGGAAATCCAGGTCGGGCCGTTCGACGCGATACTCCTATCACCATTGGACCGGGACAAGTTCATTGAAGATGTACAGTGGCGTGTGTTTAGACTGTCGTAGATTTTGGGTGGCGTGTCGCGCCCATATATGAATATCTATCTCGAATCACCCAATCAACCTCAAAATGAAGATTGCAGTCCTTTCTGACATCCACGGCAATATTTCCGCCTTGCAAGCTGTCCTGGAGGATATTGCACAGCAAGGAGTGGACTGTACGGTCAATCTGGGAGACATTCTTTCAGGACCGCTGCATCCTGTTGAGACGGCTGATCTGCTGATGTCACTCGACCTGCCCACCGTCCGAGGCAATCATGAGCGGCAGCTGCTGACTCATCCGGTGGAGTCAATGGGAGCTTCTGATCGGTTTACCTATGAACGTTTGGGCAAGGAACATTTAGACTGGATCAGGAGTTTGCCGCTCGATATGCAGTTGGGTGGGGATATATTGTTAGTGCACGGTTCGCCCGGCAATGATTTGCAGTACCTCATGGAGACTGTGGACGAGACAGGATTGCGGCCAGCCAGCGCAGACGAAATAACAAGCCGTCTCGATGGGGTAAACCAATCGATTATTTTTTGCGGCCACACTCATATTCCTCGATCGGTACGTCTGCCCGATGGGCGGAGGGTAATCAACCCCGGTAGCGTTGGCCTACAGGCTTACGATGATAGCCATCCGGTGCCACACGTCGTGCAGACTGGATCGCCCCAGGCGCGATATGCCATCGTTGAGCGTCAAGGTGCTGATTGGTCCGTCGACCTACGTAAAGTGCCGTACGACTATCAGACTGCCGCGGATCTGGCGCGGCGTAACGGCCGGCCGGATTGGGCCGTGGCTTTGCAAACGGGCACCCTGTCAGAATTAGGTTGAACTCTGCGGCAAGAAAGCCGGCATTGCCAGCCAGCGAGAGGGCCGTACAATAGACTTCATGTACACCACTACCCTGAACATCGATCTGCACTGCCATTCCACTGTGTCCGACGGGATTTTGCCGCCGGCCGAGGTGGCTCGCCGTGCGCACGCCAATGGCGTGGATGTCTGGGCGTTGACGGATCATGACGAGGTGGGCGGTATAGCGCAGGCCGGCGAGGCTGCACGCGAACTCGGGATGCAGTTCATCACGGGTAGCGAGGTCTCGGTCACTTGGGCTGGGCAAACGGTCCATATTGTCGGCCTGGGATTTGACCCCGAAAACCCCGCGTTGCTGGAGGGCCTGCGTAATACCCGGTCTGGCCGTTCCGAGCGGGCGCGCCGCATGGGGCAGCGTTTGGCGGACATGGGTATGCCCGGTGCCTACGAGGGGGCCATTCCCTTGGCTGGTAATCCAGACCTGGTCAGCCGCACCCACTTTGCCCGTTATTTGGTGCAAGCCGGGTATTGTCCGGATGTACAAACCGTTTTCAACAAATACCTGGGCGACGATTGCCCGGGGCATGTTCCGATGCAATGGGCGACATTGCCGGATGCCGTGAGCTGGATCACTGGCGCAGGCGGACGGGCTGTTATTGCTCATCCCGGCCGCTATAAATACTCGTTGTTGCAGTTCAATGCGCTGTTCGACGAGTTTTTGCAGCTGGGCGGCGTCGGGATCGAGGTGGTGACGGGGAGTCACACCGCTGACGAGGCGCGTCATTATGCTGGCGTTGCTCGACGCTTTGGATTTCTGGCCTCGCGGGGATCGGATTTTCATAGTGCGACAGAGAGCAAGGCGGATCTCGGTTCGTTGCCCCCATTACCCGATGATTTAAAGCCAGTCTGGCACGACTGGTTCTAGACAAGAATGAACAAGGCTTTTGTTAAAGAGTCGGATCGCGACGACGACGATGATTTGCCCGAGGCGCAGGCGCTGCCGGCAGGGACGCGCAATTACATGACGCCGGCGGGCTATGCCCGTTTGCGTGATGAGTTGGCTCACTTGATGAATGTCGAGCGCCCCTCGGTCGTGCAGGTCGTGTCGTGGGCCGCCTCGAATGGCGATCGTTCCGAGAACGGCGATTATCTATACGGCAAGAAACGCCTGCGCGAGATTGATCGCCGTATGCGTTTTTTGACTAAACGCTTGGACATCGCCGAGGTAGTCGATCCTGCTGCACAACCGAATCGCGACCAAGTTTTTTTCGGTGCAACCGTGACTTATTCGGACAAGGCGGGCGAGGATCACGTCGTCACGATTGTCGGCGTCGACGAGGCAGAGCCCCTGGCCGGGAAGATCAGCTGGATTTCCCCCGTGGCACGCGCACTGATCAAGGCGCGCGAAGGCGATACGGTTGTCTTGCGCACGCCCGGTGGCGTGGAAGAGCTGGATATTCTCGAAGTGCAGTATCCCGAATGACTTCGATCGGTATGTCAATTCTCGTGCCGCTAGATTCAGTCCGATGAGGCCGCATCTTGCCCACGCAGGGTGATGTTGGGATGGTCAGCGATGATCTGCAGCACGATATCGAAATAGGTGGCACCCGTGTCGTTTTCCAGCGCTGCCAGTTTTTTACGGATGAGTGTCAAGTTGAATTGGTCTGGATGCTTTAGTTTTTCGAGGTAATACTCACGCGTAGCTGCAATACCGAGATCTGCACGGTTTTTTTCCATATTTCGCCAGATCAATACCACCGATTCTTCACCGCGCGCCGCGCCGTAGGCGCCGTATAGCATGTCGTCCAGCGCATCCAGACTTGGCCCAAGCTGCCAGTCTTCGTCTGCCATGAACACGCGATTGATCTCTGTGTAAAACGACGGAATATCGTGAATATTGTTTCCGTCGAGGGTCAGGGTTTTGGTCGGCATGGTTGTGCGGCACGTAAGGGCGGGTTCTGGATAGAGTACAAAAAAACGGACGCCGATTCGGCGTCCGTCGTGGAGGCGGGCTCTGTTGGCCGTGCCTTCCAGTTGGCGGCCGTGGCCGCCATATCCCCTTGGGTTGCTGCTTATTTCTTGCGGGCGGCGATGGCTTTTTCGGCCATGTTGACCAGATCTTCGCCGACACGTGGTTTCCATTTGTCGTAGACCGGCTTGGTCACGGCGACAAATGCTTTGTGCTGTTCTTCGGTCAGCGACGTGACAGTCACGCCATGGCCTTCGATTTCCTTGAGTAACGATGGGTCTTCAGGGGTCACGCCTTTACGGGCGATCGCGATTTCTTTCTTGCCGGCTTCGATGGCTGCTTCGCGGACGATCTTGCGATCGGCTTCAGACCAGGATTCCCAGACTTCGCGATTGACGACAAACACCAGCGGGTCGGCAACGTAATTCCACAACGTCAGGTATTTCTGAGCGACATCGTAAAGCTTTGCGCCGGTATAAATCGATAGGGGATTCTCCTGACCATCCACCGCGCCGCTGGCCAGCGCGGGCTGCGCATCGGCCCAGCTCATTTGGGTTGGGTTCGCGCCCAGCGCGGTGAAGGTGTCGATGTAAAGCGGCGAGCCGACGACACGCAGTTTCAGGCCTTTGAGATCCTCGGGCTTGGAGATGGCGTGGCGCGAATTGCTCAACTGACGATAGCCGTTTTCACCCCAGGCGAGCGGAACGACGCCGGATTTTTCAATGACTTTGAACAGCTCGGCGCCGACATCGCCTTGTACCAGCGCGTCAATGGCGGCGTAGTCAGGCATCAGGAAGGGCAGGGAAAACAGGTTGAGCTGTTTGACCTGCGGCGACCAGTTGATGGTCGAGCCGACGGCCATGTCGATGACGCCTTGGCGGATGGCGGTGAATTCACGGGTCTGATCGCCCTGGACCAATGAGGTGCCGGGATAGACTTTGATGTTGATGCGGCCGTTGGTGCGCTCGCGCACGAGGTCCGACCAGATCACCGCGCCCTGGCCCCAAGGGAAGCTGGTGCCTACGACGATAGAGAGTTTGTATTCCGACTTGTAGTTCTGGGCGTGCGCTGGGGTCAACGCGAATGCGGCTGCCGCGCACAAGGCAGCGCCGATCAGGTTGCGTAGCTTCATGGGGTTATCTCCTCGTGTTTGTGAAATTTATGCGTTATTAATGCAACGGCTGGGTGTGATGATCAATACCCCAGTTTGTGCGGCAGCCACAGCGCCAGTTGCGGAAACACCAATACCGCGACCAGTACCAGGAACATCGCCGCCAACAGCCACAGTACCCACGGGATCGTAGATTCCATGGGTACGCGGGCAATGCGGCAAGATACCATCAGATTTACGGCCAGCGGTGGGGTGAATTGGCCCAGCGCCACTTTCAAGGTCAGGATGACGCCAAACCAGACGGGGTCCCAGCCATAGGCATCGGCGATGGGCATCAGCAGCGGTACGAAAATCAAAAAGATCGAGATCCCGTCCAGGAACATGCCCATCGTCATCAACAGCAGGATCAACAAGGACAGTACGCCCCATTCACCCAGGCCCGAATTGACGATGGCATGGGTGATCGGGTCGATGATGCTCAGGGTGGACAGCGCCCAGGCAAAGATACCGGCCAGGGCGACCACCATCATGATGACGGCCGAGAGCTCGGCAGCCTCGCGCAAGATGATGAACAAGTCGCGGACCTTGATCGTGCGATGGATGAACATGCCGACGAACAGGCCATAGAACACAGCGACGACGGCAGCCTCGGNCGGCGTGAACCAGCCCATCCGCATCCCGCCCAGAATCAGGACGGGCGCTGCCAGGCCCCAGCTGGCCTCGCGCAGGCTGGCCCACAAGGGCGGGCGGGGGAGGTGGGCTTCCTGGATGCCGAGTTTGTGTTTGCGGGACAGCCATACCGCGGGCACGATCAAGGCAATACCGGCCAAAATGCCGGGCACCATGCCGGCGGCGAACAGCGCGGGCACGGACGCGCCTGGTACCAGCACCGAATAGATGATGAATGCGATAGACGGTGGAATCAGGATATCCGTGGCGGCGCCAGCTGCGACGACCGAGGCCGAAAACGGCGCGGGATAACCCGCGCGCGACATGGCGGTGATCATGACGGCGCCGACGGCTGCCGCGCAGGCCGGGCCCGAGCCCGAAATACCGCCCAGGAACATGGCAACGGCAATGGCGATCAGCGGCAGCATGCCGGGGCCGCGTCCCACGATGGCGATGGCCAGATCGACGAGCCGGCGAGCTACGCCAGACCGGTCGAAAATCGAGCCGACCAACACAAACATGGGAATGGCCAACAAGGGATATTTGGCCAAGCCAGCGTAAAAATTCTGGGGGACGGCCAGCAGGCCAAACCACGCGACATCATGATTGGATATCGCAATGGCCAGCGTGCCTGCAACGCCCAGCGACACGCACACTGGGACGCCGATGACCATCAGGATGGCGAAGACGATAAAAAGCAGGGCGGCGATCATTGCGTTTTGCCCTGCAAGAGGCGGCGCAGTGTACCCAGCGTGCGCAGCGCAATCGCCGCCGCCATCGCCGGCAGCCAGATCGAATACCACCAGGTCGGCACGCCGATGGCGGGCGAGGTCTCCTCGTACATGTACTCGTCCAGCACCAAGCGGACAGACAATACCGTCAGCAAGATAAAGAACAACAAGACCACGGTATGCGAAATGATAGCCAGGCGCCGTTGGCGGGCGGGGGGGCCGCTATCGGCGACCGCCTCAATACGGATATGGTGGTTGCGGACAAAGGCGCTGCTGCCACCCGCCATGGTCAGCACAATCAACAGGAACACCGAAATTTCTTCAGTCCAGGCAAAGGACTGATCAGTGAAGTAGCGCACCAGCACATTGATAAAGGTGATCAGCGCGAGGATGGCCAGGACGCCGACGGCGAGCCAGTCTTCGATGGCTAGCGGGACCTTGACGTCGGGATCGGGAGTGGCGGAGATGATGGGTTCGGCAGGAGTAGCCGAGTCGACGGGAACGTCTGGGTGGGACATGGGCAGCAGCAGCTTGGAATAAGGCGGTGATCAGAAAACTGAGAAAGCGGGTAACCGGGGCAAGCGGGCAGAAAGCCAGAACGAGCAGGCCAAGCGGGCCAGGATCGCAGCATCCTACCGTTGACGGCGGCTCGCGTTAGTGCGTGTTTTCCCGTGGGTGAAGGGCTTTTGCAACATGTTGCGGTACGGAAATTGCGCGGGATTTGGGGTCAAAACGGGGCGTTTGGCTGGTCCAATTTCCAGGGAAGAGCGTCGTTTGCTGCATAGCGGCATCATGCGGCAGCGTGATTTTGAATTATTTTGTAACTCCACCCGGGGAGGGTTTCTGCCCGACTTTAGGGGGATTCGCTCGGGAAATCCCTGAAAAGGTAAAATGCTCGTTTTGCTTCTTTCCACTTTCCAAACGGCGCCCGCATCGTGTCTCTCGTCCAGCATTTGCCCGGTTCTTCTGTCCTTTCCGCCTTTCGCCGCGAGCGTCTCCTGGCACAGCTGCAAGAGGCGGGCCTGCCTGTCGCAGACGTTTCCGCCCGCTACGAACATTTCATCAATACGGATACGGCCCTGGATGACGCTCAACAGCTGCAATTGACGCAGTTGCTGGACTACGGCACGCCCGTGGCGGGCGAGGCGCCGGCCAAGAGCCTGACACTGCTGGTGATCCCCCGCCTGGGTACGATTTCCCCGTGGGCCAGCAAGGCCACCGACATCGCTCACAACTGTGGCCTGGCTGCAGTGCGGCGTATCGAGCGCGGCGTGCGTTATTTCCTGGTGCCCGAGCGCGGTTTGCTGGGCGCGAAAACGCTGGATGATGCGATGTTGGCCCGTGCGGCTGATTGCCTGCATGACCGCATGACGGAAACGGTGGTGGGCGCGGATTTCGACGGACAGGCGCTGTTTCAGGCCCTGGCGGGCAAACCCATGCGTACGGTCGCCGTACAGGCGCAGGGGCGTGATGCATTGGTTGAGGCCAATACGACACTGGGCTTGGCGCTATCCGAGGACGAGATCGATTACCTGGCACAGTCGTTCACCAGCCTGGGGCGGGATCCCACGGATGTCGAGCTGATGATGTTCGCCCAGGCCAACAGCGAACACTGCCGCCACAAGATTTTCAACGCCCAGTGGGTGATTGACGGCCAGCCGCAATCGGAAACGCTGTTCGGCATGATTCGTGCCACCCACAAGGCCCAGCCCCAGGGCACGGTCATTGCGTATTCGGATAACGCGGCCGTCATGGAAGGCGGTGCTGCGCAACGTTTCCAAGCCGGTGTGCCGTCGTCTGACGGGCAGGGCGGCGAGGCTGCCCGCTATGTGCGGCGCGATGCCACCGTGCACACCCTGATGAAGGTCGAGACGCACAATCACCCCACGGCGATTGCGCCGTTCCCAGGGGCGGCGACGGGTGCGGGTGGCGAGATCCGCGACGAGGGCGCGACTGGCCGTGGATCCAAGCCCAAAGCAGGCCTGACAGGCTTTACCGTGTCGCATTTGCGTTTTCCGGATGCCATGCAGCCGTGGGAAGCCGACCATCATGGCTTGCCCGACCGTATCGCATCGCCGCTGTCCATCATGATTGATGGCCCCATCGGCGGCGCTGCGTTCAACAACGAATTCGGCCGGCCGAACCTGCTGGGCTATTTCCGCACGTACGAGCAAACCGCAGGCGATACGCGCTGGGGCTATCACAAGCCCATCATGATCGCGGGCGGGCTGGGCAGTATCGATGCCGAGCTGACCAAGAAAGAAATCATTCCTCCTGGCGCTTTGCTGATCCAGTTGGGCGGCCCGGGCTTCCGCATCGGGATGGGCGGTGGTGCGGCCTCCAGTATCAGCATGGGCAGCAACTCCGCCGAGCTGGACTTTGATTCGGTGCAGCGTGGCAACCCGGAAATCGAGCGTCGCGCGCAAGAGGTCATCGATCGTTGCTGGCAGCAGGGTACGAATAATCCGATTCTGGCGATCCATGACGTGGGTGCGGGCGGTTTGTCGAACGCGTTCCCCGAGCTGGTCAATGATGCCGGCCGCGGTGCGGTGTTCGATTTGAAGCGTGTGCCACTGGAAGAGTCCGGTCTGTCGCCGGCGGAGATCTGGAGCAACGAGTCGCAAGAACGCTACGTGCTGTCGATCTTGCCGCAGGACCTGGAGCGTTTCGATGCGATTGCGCGTCGTGAGCGTTGCCCGTATGCGGTGGTGGGCGTGGCGACCGAAGAGCGTCAATTGCGCGTGGTCGATGGCGAAGGCCTGCCGGGTGTTGATACGGCTGCGGCCGGTGAGAGCGCGGTGGGTGTGGCCGCAGGCGATGCCAATGCGCGGCCAGTCGATGTGCCGATCGATGTGATTCTGGGCAAGCCTCCGCGCATGACGCGCGATGTGCAGCGCTTGCCTGGTGTGTCGGAGCCCCTGGACCTGGTGGGTATCGATTTGACCGAGGCCGCTTATCGCGTGCTGCGCCATCCGACGGTGGCCAACAAATCGTTCTTGATCACCATTGGCGACCGTACCGTGGGTGGGTTGTCCAGCCGTGACCAGATGGTGGGGCCGTGGCAGATCCCGGTGGCGGATTGCGCGGTTACGTTGGCGGATTACGAAGGCTTCCGTGGCGAGGCCATGGCGATGGGCGAACGCACGCCGCTGGCGGTGCTGAATGCGCCCGCATCGGGCCGTATGGCTGTTGCCGAGGCGCTGACCAACTTGGCCGCCGCCGATGTGGCGCGTCTGGAGGACATCAAGCTGTCGGCTAACTGGATGGCTGCCTGCGGTGTCGACGGTCAGGACGCTGCCTTGTACGACACGGTGTCTGCGGTCAGCGAGCTGTGCCAGGCAACAGGCCTGTCGATTCCGGTCGGCAAGGATTCCCTGTCCATGAAGACCTCATGGAATCAGGATGGTGAAAATCGCCAGGTCGTGGCGCCTGTGTCGCTGATCGTGACGGCGTTTGCGCCGGTGAGTGATGTGCGTGCCAGCCTGACGCCGCAGTTGCGTGCCGAGGTGGGCGACAGCGTGCTGATCGTGATTGATCTGGGTCGTGGCCGCCATCGCATGGGCGGCTCTATCCTGGCGCAGGCCTACAGCCAGGTTGGCGAAAGCGTGCCGGATATCGACGAGCCGCAGGATTTGCGCGCGTTCTTTGTGACGATTCGCACGTTGGCCGAGGCCGGGGTGTTGTTGGCGTATCACGACCGTTCCGACGGTGGCCTGTTTGCTACGCTGTGCGAAATGGCATTTGCCGGTCGCACCGGGATTTCGGTCAACCTGGATATGTTGACTTTTGATGCAAACTCGGCGGATTGGGGCGACTACAAGATCCGTCCCGAGCAGGTCGCGGTGCAACGTGATGAACTGACGCTCAAGGCGCTCTTTACCGAGGAAGCCGGCGCGGTGCTTCAAGTCCCCGCATCCGAGCGCGATGCGGTGATGCAGGTTCTGCGCGGCGCGGGTTTGTCGGCGCATTCGCATGTGATTGGCGGGCTGAACGATACCGATACGGTCGAGTTTTATCGTGACGGTAAAAAGATCTGGAGCGAGCCGCGTGCCGATCTGGGTCGTGCCTGGAGCGAGGTCAGCTACCAGATCATGTCGCGCCGGGATAATCCAGCTTGCGCACAGGCAGAGCTGGATACGTGGAACGATGTCAAGGATCCGGGTCTGTCGCCGCGCGTGGCATTCGACCCGCAAGAGGACGTCGCTGCGCCGTTCATCGCGACGGGCAAGCGTCCTCGTGTTGCGATTCTGCGTGAGCAGGGTTGCAATAGCCAGGTCGAAATGGCCTGGGCGTTTGATACGGCGGGCTTTGATGCGGTCGACGTGCACATGACCGATTTGCTATCGGGCCGTATTGATTTGAGCACGATGCAGGGTCTGGTGGCTGTTGGCGGTTTTAGCTATGGCGATGTGTTGGGCGCGGGTGAGGGTTGGGCGCGCACGATTCGCTTTAATAGCCGTTTGTCGGATCAGTTCGCGGCGTATTTCGGGCGTTCGGATACCTTTGGTCTGGGTGTGTGCAATGGTTGCCAGATGATGGCGGCATTGGCGCCGATGATTCCTGGTGCGGAGTTCTGGCCGCGATTCACGCGTAACCAATCGGAGAAGTACGAGGCGCGTTTGTCGCTGGTGGAGTTGGCTGCTTCGCCGTCGATTTTCTTCCAGGGAATGGAAGGAACGCGAGTGCCTGTGGCGGTGGCGCATGGCGAAGGCTATGCGGACTACAGTAAGCAAGGCGACGCGGGCAAGGTGCTGGTCGCTGCGCGGTTTATCGACAACCATGGCAAGGCGACGGAGGCTTATCCGTTTAACCCGAACGGCAGTCCAGATGGGCAGACGTCGGTGACGACGGCGGATGGGCGCTTTACTGTGATCATGCCGCACCCTGAGCGTGTGACGCGTAATGTGATGATGTCTTGGGCGCCTGAGCAATGGGGGGATGCGGATAGTGGTGGTGCTTATAGCCCTTGGATGCGGATGTTCCGTAATGCTCGGGTTTGGGTAGGATGAGCTTTACTGCTTGATGTGAAGGAAAGAGCCTGGCTTTTTAGCTGGGCTTTTTTTTGCCAGGATGACCTAAAACAGAAATGCCCTCTTTAGGGCCGCAATTCGACGGTGCAGAGTCGGTTGTTGGGCCGGTAAAGGCGGTCACGTTGGTGTTCTATTGGACGTCGAGGCNGGGCAGTGNCCGCGTGAGGGCGCCTTGGGATCGNGCGAGGGAAACCGAAGG
>NZ_CBCSJH010000019.1:81582-105613 GCF_965139195.1 Bordetella tumbae
TCGCTGCGCTCCTTCGGTTTCCCTCGCTCGATCCCAAGGCGCCCTCACGCGGCCACTGCCCAGCCTCGACTCGCAGCGTCTCACAATGCACGGGTGTCCGAGTTTTGTGGACGGATTAGGCTCGATTTTCGCTTCTTGAGGTTGGTATTGATCAAGGGGGGCGAATGGTCTCGGCAATGTTCGTCCGGCTTTTGTATGTCTATATCCGAAGCGTGCTTCACGGCATCTTGCATTCGGCGGCGAAGGCGTCTGCGTGCTGGGTCAGCGTGGTGCCGACGAGTTTGTTTTGCAGTTTGCCATCCGCGGTGCGCTGGACTTGGCGCATGTAGATGTCCTGGATCGGATACTGGTTGGTGTTGAATTTGAAGCTGCCGCGGATGGATTGGAAGTCTGCGGCTTTGAGGGCTTGCCTGAAAGCGGCTTTGTCTTCCATTTTGCCGCCGACTTTGCGTACGGCGCTGTCGATGAGCATGGCGGTGTCGTAGGCTTGGGCGGCGTACATGGTGGGTGAGCGGCCATAGGATTTTTCAAAGTCGGCTACGAATTTTTTGTTGGCCGGATTATCCAGGTCGGCTGCCCATTGTGAGGCGTTGTACAGGCCTTCCATGGCGTCGCCGACGGCGCGGATGGTGTCGACGTCGGCGGAGAAACCCGGGGTGAGAATGGCCATTTGTTTGTCCATGCCGGCCGCGCCCATCTGTTTGATGAAGTTCACGCCCAGGCCGCCGGGCAAGAACAGGAATACGGCGTCGGGCTTGGTGGCGCGCAGTTGCGCCAGTTCGGCGGAAAAGTCGAGCTGACTGAGTTTGGTGTAGACCTCGTCGGCGATGGTGCCTTTGTACAGGCGTTTGAAGCCATCGAGTGATTCGCGTCCACCGGGGTAATTGGGGGCGATGAGGGCGACGCTTTTGTAGCCTTTTTCGGTGGCGAATTTGCCCATGGCGGCGGGGATGTCCTCGTTCTGCCAGGCGACGGCATAAAAGCGCGGATCGCATTTTGCGCCGGCGTAGTCTTTGGGGCCGGTGTTCACCGATAGATAGACCGTGTCGCTGCGCAGGATTTCGGGGAGTACGGGTAACAGGACGTTCGAGAATACGATGCCGGTCACCACATCGACTTTGTCGCGTTTGAGAAAGCGCTCGACCGCGCGGCGTGCGGTCTGTGGGTCTTGGTGATCGTCTTCGATTTCCAGTTCGACAGGCACGCCGCCGAGTTTGCCGCCTGCATGCTCTACGGCGAGGTTGAAGCCGTCGCGTATTTCATTGCCTAATGCGCTGCCGGGGCCGGACAACGTGGTCAGCAGGCCGATTTTGACGGCGTCTTCTGCTTGGGCGGGACAGAATGCCAGGCTGGCGATCAGGGCGGCAGCGGTCGCTGTGGCGCGCACGCGTGGAAAGGAGGCAGCTTTGCTCATGGTGTCGGGTCCAGGTTTGTGGCACTGCAATACGCTGGCGGAAGTCGCCAAGCCTCGTCCAGATTGTGCGCAAACCCGTGGCGGCGGACTATCCGATTTTGGCGGGTGTGAGCTCAGTCTTATCCGTATCGTGCAGCGAGGCGCATTTTTGCCAAACGTGGATACCGGATTGCGAACTCTGGCTATTTTGTCGATCGGGATGTCTCTAGATTGTCAGGTATCTGGTGTTAGGTCTCTGGACCTTTTGGGAGATTGCGATGACGCTTTCCAATGAAGCACTGGCCGAGTTGGTCCGGCCGGATAGCGTAAACAAGCGGGTATATACGGACCCGGACATCTTTAACCTGGAAATGAAGCGTATCTACGGCAAGGCCTGGATATATGTCGGGCACGAAAGCCAGGTGCCCAATACCGGTGACTATCACACGACGCGCATTGGCGATCAGGATGTCATCATGGTGCGCAGTACGGGCGGCGCCGTGCACGTGCTGTACAACCGATGTCCGCACAAGGGCGCAAAACTGCTGGCCGATGGGGATGGTAATACCGGCAAGTTCTTTCGTTGCCCGTACCACGCTTGGACGTACAAGCTGGATGGCAAGTCATTGGCGGTGCCGCTAAAGAATGCCATGGAGGGCACTTGCTACGATCCTGCGCATCCCGATTTTTCGATGAGAAAAGTCGCGCGGGTCGAGAGCTATCGTGGCTTTGTGTTTGCGAGTCAGTCGGCCGAGGGGCCGGATCTGCGCAGTTTTCTCGGGGGCGTGATCTCGTCGATCGACAATCTGTGCGACCGCTCGCCGGTGGGCGAGGTCGAGGTGGCAGGCGGCGTGTTCCGCGTACTGCAGCCCTCAAACTGGAAGGTGTTTTACGAGAATCTGCACGACACCATGCATGCGCGGGTGACGCACGAGTCCTCGTTTCAGGCGGCGCGCGACGAGGCTGCGGTGTTGGGCGAGATGCCGTTTGAGCTGTTGATCATGGACGGCAATGGCGAACCCTATGAGTTCTGGGAAAAGCTGGAGCTGCGTGCCTATGACAACGGTCATGGCTATATGGAGGGTATTTTCGATCCGGCCGCAGCGACGCGTGATCCTGTGTCGCGGGCGCATTTCGAATCATTGTCGTCGGTGCATGGCGAGACGCGTGCGCGTGAAATCCTGGGGATGAACCGACATAACACCATCATCTATGGCAGCGGCTCGCCGCATACCGTGTTTCAGCAGTTTCGGGTGATACGCCCGGTCGCGGTCAACCGTACGATGGTAGAAATCCAGACCTTTCGCTTGAAAGGTGCGCCGGATGGCGTGTTTGACCGAGCGCTGACCTATGCGAACGTGATCAATTCCCCCTCATCCAACGTCATGCCCGATGATGTCGAGGTCTACAAACGCTGCCAGGAGGGCAACCTGAACGACGGTGGCGATTGGGTCAGCCTGCATCGCTACATGGGTACCGACAAGGTGCTGCCGGATGGCATGGTGTCTACCAATGGCACCAGCGAGTTGCCCATGCGCAATCAGTTCAAGGCATGGCGCCAGTACATGCTGGAGACGGGATCGGAACATATCCAAGGAGCGGGCCGTGCTGTTGCTTGATCGTAATTTTGATGTGTCGGTAACGCCCGTGTCGTCCGCCGCGTTGAGCGCCGACGAAATACGCGGTGTGGAGCAGTTCTTGTTTCAGGAAGTCCAGTATCTGGATGACCGTGATTTTGAGGCGTGGCTTGCGTTGTGGGATGAGGATGGCCGGTACTGGGTTCCCCGGTTTGAACACCAGGCGAATCCCTTTGAACAGGTGTCGCTGTTCTGGGAAGACAAAATGCTGCGCGAGGTGCGGGTCAAGCGCTTGAGCAACGCCCGAAACTGGTCGCAGCAGCCGCCTACGCGATGTTCGCATCTGGTGGGCAACGTGGCGGTCAAGGGCTGGGACTCGGCAGGGCATTTGATTGTGCGTTCCAGCGTGCACCATACCGAGTGGCGCGGTGAGCAGCGGCACCTGGCAGGGGCCGTGCATCACAAGTTGGCGCGCGATGGAGAGGGAGGATGGCGCATCCGTCTCAAACGTGTCGATCTGGTGAATTGCGATAGCGTGTTCGCGAACCTCGAGGTCTTTATATGAGCCGAGTCCCGACGGCGTTGCTGGCTCTGCACTATCAGAACGAGGTATTGCATCCCGACGGGCTGATTCGTGTGGGGATTGCTGATGACGAGGTGCGCACGGCGTTGATCGAACGGGCGTCGGCGTTGTTGGCTGAGGCGCGGCGCCGCGATTGGTTGATAGTGCATGTGCGTATCGCCTTTCGGCCTGACTATGCAGATATGCCGCGCAATATGCCCATTTTTTTGCGCACCGAAGCTCTCGGCGCGGTAAAGGACGGGGAGTGGGGCGCCGAGTTTTATCCGTCACTGGTGCCGCTCAACAGCCTGCGTGAGTTTGCCTTGAGGCACACTAGCATCAGTGCGTTTCGTGGCACGGCGTTGGATCAACTGCTGAGGTCGCATGGCATTGTGCGTGTGATGGCGGCGGGAGTGGCCACGCATTCAGTGGTCGAGGGCACCGTACGCGAGGCGGCGGAGTCGGGCTACGAGGTCACCGTTGTCGCCGATGCCTGTGCCGCAGCACAGCGTGCGACGCACGAGGCTGCATTGGCGTCGATGGCGCTGATGGCGCAGGTGATTACGGTTCAAGAGCTGATCGCGTCAGCGGAAAAGGAGTGATCATGGAGCAGCAGCACATCGCGTCTGCACAAACACCTGGCAACATCCCCGCCCGCTTGGCTGGAAAAGTGGCACTGGTGACCGGCGGTACGCAAGGACTCGGGGCCGACGTGGCCCGCGAACTCGCCGCTGCGGGCGCAGAGAGAGTCTTTGTCGTGGGACGTGGCAAACAGGCAGGAGAAGAGGTGGCTGCCTCGCTGGGCGGGGCTGGCGTGGCGATAGAGGCCGATATCACGGACGACACGGCATTGGCGCGATGCGTGCGGATTGCAACCGACTATGCCGGCCGCATCGATATCCTGGTCAACTGCGCTGCCGCGTATGACGATGCGGGACTGGCGTCGACGCGTGACCAGTGGCTCAGTACCTTGAACGTGAACCTGATCTCGGCCGCCGTACTGACACAGATGGTCACACCACATATGCCGCGTGGTGGCGTCGTGATCAACATGGGCAGCATCGGCGGGAAATTCGGCGCGGCAGGGCGAGCCATATACCCCGCCTCGAAAGCTGCGCTGCTGCAGATTACCAAAAATTTCGCGGTTACCTTGGCGCCGGCGGGAATCCGGGTGTTGTCGGTCTCTCCCGCCTGGACCTGGTCGCCGATGTTGGCCCAGATGAGCCAGGGGTCTATTGAACGGGCTGATCAGGTCGGAGCAGCCCTGCATCCCTTGGGCCGTGTTGGCCGAGGCGAGGAAATCGGCAAAGCGGTGGTTTTCGCGGTCAGCGACGACGCCTCGTGGATGACGGGAACGGACCTGGCCGTCGATGGGGGATTCAGTTGCCTGGGGCCCGATCAGGGGATGTCCGCCAGACGTTGGTTCGAGACGGCGCCGCAAACAGGGACTAGGGATTTGCACGAATAGTTTAGGGCTAAACGAAGCGTTATCGTCGGATGTTTGATGGCACGTACCACGTGACTCATGACTTTATGCATCCGGGGGGAACGCATGATGGACGTCAGATGGAATCTGGATTTATCTAAGATTTATCGTGCCCCGATATTCCAGACGCGTTCGGCCCGAGATGCGCAGTACCAGCTCAGCCGGCAATTGGTCGATCATGGTTTGCGGTGGTTTCCGGGCGAGGTATCGGCCTCGTTGTATCGCCGTGAACTCAATCGCATCAGCCTGATGATTCTGCAGTATGGCACTGAGGTCGAGGTCTCGCCCTTGGCGTTCGAGGACTTTACGCTGGTGCAAATGCCGCTCAAGGGCGCGGTGCAGATCGAGTCCGCGGGTACCTGTATCCGGGTCGTTCCTGGCGAGGTCGCGGTGGTCCCGCGTGGATGCCCGGTGCGTTTGCTATGGGAGCCCGGATGTGAGCAGCTCATTCTGCGTTTGCCGGATAGCCTTTTAGCCGATGGTGGTGAAACCCCTGACGGTGCGGCGTCATTGCCGAGCACCTGTACGCCCTCCGATTATTGGCCTCGAGGGCTGGTGAGAGAGGCCCTCAGCTCGCGCAGCGGTATGGCAACTCCTCGCACGGGCGGCTCAAAGCTGAACTGGACTGACCCCGTCTACAAGATCCGAGCGGATCTGATTGATCCCTGGATCGGGATGTTGCAGCAGGCGGTGGCGTTGTTGCCGGCGGGGAATACGCACGTGCTGCATCCTGCATGGCTGAACCAGTTCGAGCAAACGCTGGCAGGGTTTGTCTACGCCCATCAGCCGACAGTGTTGAACGCTGCCGAGCGGTTCAATGATGGTGGGCCAGACGAGATGGTATCGGGATATCGCGCTGGACAATGTCCGCAACTGGATCGGCTGGAGGACTACATTCGCAGCCGGCTGTTTGCGCCGCTTTCTCTGGCAGATCTGGCGCGCGCTGCGGGCGTCACCACGCGGACGCTGAACGTAGTGTGTCATCGGCATCGTGGTGTCGCGCCGATGACGCTGGTGCGCAATCTGCGGCTGGATGCGGCCCGCCAGCGTCTGCTATCAGGCCTGCCAGTCAGCATCACCGAGGTGGCCATGGAGTATGGATTTGGGCATCTGGGCCGATTCTCTGCCTATTACCGTGAACGTTTTGGAGAACTGCCCAAGCAAACGGGGCGTGCGCTGAAAGAAGCACAATGTGCCCAGGCCCCACGCCTGGGCACACAGCGCCATGCTGCCATGCCTTCGTGAGGGCAAAACTGGATAACTCATTGCGTTTTGCGGATAGTTTGTGTGGATTGAGGACGCCATGATTGAGGGCATCAGGCCTGCCGTCATCGCCGACGGTAATGCCTCTTTCAGCCTTGGCACACAGGCCGGGTATTTTCGGAATCTCTGATGGCGCAATCCTCTGATCCCGTATTCGACGTCATCGTCGTAGGCAGCGGCATGAATTCCCTGGTGTGCACGGCGCTGCTCGCGCGCCGCGGCCGCAAAGTACTGATGCTGGAGCGCGAGGCGCAATTAGGCGGTTGCATCCGGACCGATGAGTTGACCTTGCCAGGCTTTCACCATGACACGCTGTCGACCGCCCAGCCTCTGTTCATGGTGGGGCCGGCGTACGCTGCGCTGGGAAAGGCACTGCACGAGGCCGGCCTGGAATACTGCAACACATCGCAGCCGACGGCGGTATTGTTGCCGGATGGCCGGCATCTGACGTTGTCGACATCGCACGAGCAAAATCGGGCGGCATTCGAGCAAGCGCATGCCGGTGACGGGCAGGCATATGCAGCGGCGCTGGCCAATGTGCAAGCAAACGCACCGCTGGTCTTTGGCTTGCTCGGCAATGAATTGTGGCGCTGGCAGACGCTGCGCACCGTGGCGGGGACAGCGTGGAAGCAGGGGCCACGTCATCTGGTCGGATTTATGGGCAGATCCCTGACCCCAGCGTCGTCATGGCTGCGCCAGGACTTCAAATCTGATTTGACGGCGGCATTGTTGGCGCCATGGGTGCTGCATTGCGGCCTGAGCCCGGATGCACCTTTGTCCTCATTGATGGCGCAGGTCGTGGCGATGACACTGGAGGGAGTCGGTTTGCCTATCGTAAAAGGCGGCAATGCCAATACGGTGCGTGCGTTCGAACGGCTGATCCGTGACGCGGGTGGCGCGATTGAAACACAGGCCGATGTCGTCAAGGTGCGTGTGGAACAGGGCAGAGCCGCCGGGGTGGTGCTGGCCGATGGCCGCGTTTACCGTGCTGCAAACGTGGTGTGCAACGTGACACCGACCCAGTTGTATGGTCGCCTGTTGGATGAGTCCGAGGTGCCCGACGCGGTGCGGGCCGAGGCACAGGCCTGGCGTTATGGCAAAGGCAATATGCAGATTCATCTGGCGTTGGACGAGGCGCCACAGTGGAACGTCGAGGCTTTACGAGACGTCGGCTATGTCCACATCACCAGCGGCGTCGATGCGGTGTCCAGGGCGGTGAACGAGGCCGAACGAGGTCTGCTGCCCGCTGCGCCGACCATCTGTGTGGCACAGCCAACCGTGCTGGACCCCACGCGGGCACCACCCGGCAAACATATTTTGTGGGTTCAGCTGCCGGAATGTCCTCGTCACCCCGTGGGCGATGCATTGGGCGCATTGCCGATTCCCGAGCCGGGGAACTGGAGCGTTGCATTGCGCGAGGCTTATGCCGATCGCATCATCGACACGTTGGCGCAGCATATTCCGAATCTGCGCCGCAGTCTGTTGGGGCGTGCCGTGCTGTCGCCGGCAGACTTGGCGGCGATGAATATCAACCTGGTTGGCGGCGATCCCTATGGCGGGGATTGTGGCCTGGATCAATCCTTCTTTTGGCGTCCCTCTCGCGTGAATCGCAATCACTCGACATCAGTCCGGGGGCTATGGCACATTGGTGCGTCGACGCATCCGGGGCCAGGACTGGGAGGCACATCCGGTTTTCACGTGGCGAGCGCGCTGGGGGCAACGTGACGCCGGTTTCCAACCGCTCGTGCGTGCGCTGATGATGTGGGCCCACGAGCAGACGAATCGCAGATATTTGGATAGGAGTTCAACATGACCGTTTCAATGACGCAGTTCGCCCAAGAGGTCGCGAGTGGGGCGTTGCGTATCGTCGATCTGACGCACACGCTGTCGCCCGAGTTTCCTGCCCTGCAACTGCCTGCGCAGTTTGCCCAGGTCAGCGCCTTCAAGATCGAACGCATCTCTCAGTATGACGAGGCTGGCCCGGGTTGGTATTGGAATAACTTCACCTGTGGCGAACATACGGGTACCCATCTGGATGCGCCGGTGCATTGGGTCACGGGAAAAGACTATCCCTCGAATACGGTCGAGACGATGGATCCCCAGCGCTTTGTCGGGCAGGCCTGCGTGATCGACGCCAGTGCCCAGGCCGGGCAGAACGAAGACTTTGTGTTGACGGTCGAGTTTCTGCAGCAGTGGGAAAGTCAGCACGGTCGGATAGGCGAAGACGAATGGGTGTTACTGCGTACGGATTGGCACAAACGCATGCCTGATGCTGCGGCCTTTTTGAACGTGCGCGAAGACGGCGCCCACACGCCCGGCCCGTCACAGGAAGCCGTCCAATGGCTGATCGAGGCGCGCAATGTGCGAGGATTCGGCGTAGAGACCATCAATACCGATGCCGGCCAATCCTATGCCTGGCCGGTACCGTTTCCGTGCCATACATTGATGCATGGCGCGAACAAATTAGGCTTGCAGTGTTTGACCAACCTGAATCAACTGCCCGTGCGGGGAGCGTTGATCGTGGCTGCGCCGTTGAAAATCCAGAACGGGTCTGGATCGCCGTTGCGGGTGTTTGCGGTAATACCGGCTTGATGATCGGAACAGGTGCCGCCGAGTCGGCCCTGATCATTCAATAGCGTCCATATTGCCCATCGTTCTGGTCTAGCGACGTGATGGAGCCGGCTTATTCAATGGCGTTTTGGCGGCTTGCTCCAGATGCGTCAACAACAAGCGGGCCGCGCCAGATAGCGAGGCTTCGTCGCGTGTGACCAATGCAAAGCGCCGATAGGCCCAATCATCCGTCAGATCGATGATGCGCAATCCGTTCGTTTTGGCATAAGGCTCGGCAATCTCCCGTGGGGATACGCTGATAGCGAGGTTGGCGCGCACCACCCGAAAGGCCGAGTCCAGATTCGAGACGGTGACACGGTGCCGCATGACTTTTCCTGCGCGGGAGGCCGCCTGTTGCAGCATGAGCAGGACAGCACTGGCCGGCGGCATGTTGACGTGTTCGTAGTCGAGCGTCTCGGCAAAACTGATGGTGTGATGCGCCGCGATCGGATGGGACGGATGGGCGACGATGGCCAGACGGTCGCTGCGATAAGGGCGGGTCTGCAGTTCATCAAATTCCGCGGCGTCCCAACAGATACCCAGCGAGGCTACGCCATCGCGTATCCCGCGTATCAAATCTCGGGTCACGCGTTCTTCGAGCTCGATTTTGATGTCGCGGTGTTGCGGGTCCTGCAGAAACACGGCGATGTCTTCGGCGAGCGACTCCGCCAACGCCGAGGCCGACGCCAAAATGCGGACATTGCCGCGTATACCGGACGCATACGCCGACATATCCCGATCGATCCGTTCCGCACTGGCCAACATATCACGGGCGTGTTCGAGCAAGGTCTGGCCGGCCACGGTCGGTTCGACGCCATGGCGCCGCCGTGTCAGGAGCCGTACTCCCACTGTTTCTTCGAGTTGGGCCAGCCGTTTACTGATGGCCGAGCCGACAATGTTGGATTGCTCGCCCGCGCGGGCAATGTTGCGCGTTTCGCAGACGCGTACGAATAGGCGCAGGGTCGTGATGTCCAGGTCGCGCATGGTGGGGCCTTTTAAGATATTCTTATTTGGAATTTTTAGGGTTCCAAATTAACACTTTTTTAATTCTAAGGAATATCTAAACTGAAGGGCATTCCCTTACGGTGTTACGCCCTCATGACTAAACAGCAACTAGGCTCACAAGCAGGACCGCCGTCGCTTTCTCACGTCGGCTCCACGTCTGCATGGCCCACCCATGCGATCGTGCGGGAGGTCGGGTTACGAGACGGGCTCCAGAGCATTTCCCGAGTCCTGCCTACGGCGCGAAAACAGCAGTGGATACGCGCGGCGTATGAGGCGGGTCAACGGGAAATAGAGGTAGGTTCTTTTGTCCCAGCACGCCTGTTGCCGCAGTTGGCGGATACTGCCGAACTGGTGCAGTTTGCCAAGACCTTGCCGGGGTTGTTCGTATCAGTGCTGGTGCCGAATCTGATCGGCGCTCAGCGAGCGATGGACGAGCAGGCCGACATGATGTTGGTACCCTTGTCAGCCAGCCACGCACACAGCGTGGCAAACCTGCGCAAAACGCCGAAAGAGGCTATCGCCGAGGTTGCACGTATGCGTGCCGAGCGGGATGCCAGAGGATCCCGTACGCGTCTGGAGGTAGGCATAGGCACGGCATTCGGCTGTACCTTGCAGGGCAGGGTGGAGGCGGACGATGTGCTGGCGCTCCTGCGGGACGCATTGGATGCGGGAGCAGATCAGGTCAGTCTGGCCGATACGGTAGGCCATGCCGATCCTGCCTCAGTGCTGGCGTTGTTTAGCGCCGCTCGCAATGTGGCGGGAGACCGCCTGTGCTGCGGTCATTTTCACGATACGCGCGGGCTGGCTCTGGCGAATGTGATTGCCGCCTTGCAAACGGGCATTGAACGCTATGACGCCAGTCTGGCCGGTATTGGCGGTTGCCCGCATGCGCCGGGCGCCAGCGGCAACGCCGCGACCGAGGACCTCGTCTACATGTTGCAGGCCATGCACATCCAGACAGGCATAGATTTGCCGCGTTTGCTTGAATTGCGCGAGCAGGTGGCGGACTGGCTGGCCGGAGAATCGCTGCACGGCACATTGTGGCGGGCGGGGATTCCTGCGCATCAGGCGCCGGCGTTTCCTTCATCAATTCGGGCAGGAGCCTCGTCGGCGTTGATTTGATACGCCGTTGCGATCAGAACGAGCCAGCAATTTCTCGGAAATAGACATGCAGCAACCTAGCGGTACTTCATCTTTTGACACGACAGCGTCGTCTGGTACGACGGCACCACCTCATGCCGCATCTGGTGCCCACGCAGTGAGAGCGCCTTCGGATAGCCGCCAGGCTGCGGCGCGTGCATTGCCGCTGCAAGGGTTGCGGGTCGTCGAGTTTACTCACATGGTCATGGGGCCCACGTGCGGCATGGTGCTGGCCGACCTGGGTGCCGAGGTCATCAAAGTCGAGCCCGTGGGGGGCGATCGTACGCGTCATCTATTGGGTGCTGGCGCAGGGTTTTTCCCGCTATTCAATCGCAACAAGAAAAGCATCGAGCTCGATCTGCACGACCCCGAAGGCGCCGAGGCGGCGCGCCGTTTGGCAGCCAGCGCCGATGTCGTGGCCGAGAACTTCAAACCGGGCACGATGGCCAAGTATGGCCTGGACTACGCGTCCTTGAATCGTGTGAATCCCCGCATCATCTACGTGAGCCACAAGGGCTTTTTGCCGGGCCCGTACGAATTGCGCACTGCCTTGGACGAAGTAGTGCAGATGATGGGCGGGCTGGCCTATATGACCGGCCGGCCCGGCGATCCGTTGCGCGCAGGCACCAGTGTCAACGACATCATGGGCGGAATGTTCGGCGCGATCGGGGCGATGGCCGCACTGATCCAGCGCGGTATTACCGGGCGCGGCCAAGAGGTGCAATCGGCCCTGTTCGAAAATAATGTGTTCCTCGTAGGCCAGCACATGCTGCAGTATGCGATCACGGGCAAGGCGGCGTCACCCATGCCGGAGCGTATCTCCGCCTGGGCGCTCTATGACGTCTTTACTGTGAAAGACGATGAGCAGATCTTCCTGGCGGCAGTCAGTGACGCGCAATGGCGCACGTTTTGCGATGCGTTTGGTTTTGATGATTTGAAGTCTGCGTCGCATTTTGCGACCAATAATGATCGAGTCATCGCACGTCCCACCTTGTTGCCTGAACTGCGTGAGCGCTTGAAAAACTATAGTGCCAGCGAGCTGTCCGCAGTTTTTGAAGCACAGGGTCTACCGTATGCTCCCATCGTAAAACCCGAAGAACTCTACGATGATCCGCATTTGCGTGCGACCGGTGGGTTGGCGGAAATCCGCCTGCCGGACGGTGAACGGGCGGGCGAAATCACCCGTACGACACTGTTCCCGATGACACTGGATGGCCAGCGTCTGGGCGTGCGACTGGACCCACCCAGACAGGGAGAACACACGGCCGAGTTGTTGACAGATCTCGGTTACGACAAACAGAAAATCGCCGAGCTCAAAGCGCGAAAGGCAGTGGGATAAGCTTTTGCTCTGTGAATAGGCACATAGGACAGGGCCCTGCTAGCCATAGGGTGGCAAGATCCTTCGATAGAGAGGACTGCAGGGTTGAAAAACGACGGAGGTGACATGAAAAAATCAAAAGACATACTGAGTAGAATCGGCGATAACGGCATCAAACTCGCGAACAACATCTGTTCTACGCAGCAAACCGGGTGGTCACGCCGCCACGTATTGATGCATATGGGTGCGGGCTTGGCCGCCTTGGCGGCGCCCGGACTGCTGCGCGCCCAAGGCGATCGGCCAATCAAATTCATTTTGCCGGTGGGTGTCGGCTCGGGCGTCGATACGATCACGCGCAGTGCCTCCGAGGCGCTATCGCGCGCGTTCGGGCATACCGTGGTGGTGGAAAATCAACCTGGAGCCGGCGGTATCGTAGGCACCTCGGCGTTGGTGCGGTCCCCAGCAGACGGTTATACGCTCAGCGTGGTATCGAACAACCACGTGATTTTCCCCAGCGTATACAAGTCGCTGCCGTTCGATCCGCTGGCCGACATTACTCCGATCTCAGTGGTGGGCACATCACCCCTGGTGCTGGTCACGAATCCCGCTCGGATCAAGGCCCAGACCGCGCCGGAGTTGATTGCTCTGTTGAAAGCGCATCCGGATGATTACAACTATGCCTCGTCCGGTAATGGCACGATCCTGCAATTGGCTGTCGAAATGTTCCTGCTGCAAAGCGGGACTCGGGCCCGCCATATTCCGTACAAAGGGGTAGGCCCCATGGTGACTGACCTGTTGAGCGGCCAAGTGGATCTGGGTGTGCTGTCCGTGGCGTCGATTCGTTCGCACCTCGAGAGTGGCGCGCTACGGGCCATTGGATACTGTGGCACCGAGCGCAGCGCAGCACTGCCGAATATTCCCACCCTGCGCGAACAGGGAATGTCCAATTACAACGTCGAGGGCTGGATTGCCGTCGTCGGGCCGGCAAAGTTGTCCGCGGAAAATGTGCAACGCGTGTACAAGGCTTTTACTGAGGCGTTCAATACCCCAGAGGTCAAGGCCGCCATGGCCACTCAGGGCAACGTCATTACCCTGATGCCGCCCGATCGCACGAAAGCTTTCTTCAACAGTGAAATGCAGAAATATGCGGAGATCGTGACGAAGGCGGGAATTGAGAAGATGTAAGCATTCCGTGATGCGCAGCATCGCGCATCACGGCGTCCCGCCGCGCCAATCAGGTCAGGCTATTTCGTCGAGGACCGGCAACAGGTAGCTCAAGAATCGCTCTGGATCCTCGCTCATGGGGAAATGGCCCATGCCTTTCATGATTTGCCACTTTGAGCCTGGTATGGATTTTCCCAACAGGGCGGTATCCTCGGGTGTGCATGAGTAGTCGTACTCGCCCGTCAGCAGCCATAACGGGCACTCCTGCGTATTGATCCGAGTCAGATCCTTTCGAATGTCGCCATCGGCAGTGTAGAAATGCAGGTCGCCTTTGAAAACACCGGGCCCGCTTTGCATGTAGTGCCAAAGCGTTTCCCATCGATGTTCTTCGGGACTGGCGGGACCGACGAGGCCGGAAACGATGCCGGCACATACCTCACCGCCGTGGACATCGGGGCGATGCAGCCAGTCCAGATCGTAGTAGGGATCGACGTGAGCCCCGGATTGCAGGCCAATCAGGCCCCGGAAGTATTTCGCGTGGTGTAGCGCAAGGTGCAGGACAATCCTTCCGCCGATCGAGCACCCCATGACCACCGGCCGATCCAGCGACAGCGCGTTCGTGACGGCGAGAATAATGTCTGCATATTCCTTGGACCCGAGTTGGTAGCGTTCTTCGTGCCAGCCAGCGGGAGGCGAAGATTTCCCATGCCAGGGGAGATCGAAGCAGATCACTTTAAACCTCCGTGTGACCTGGGCCTCGTTCATGAGGGCACGATATTGGCGCGTGTCCGAGCCTGCCGTATGGAGGCAGAGCAGGGGGATGCCTTCTCCCGCCTCTTCAAAATAAATCCTATGCGGCTTGCCGTTGAGCGTGATTCGGAGATATCGGCCAACGATGGGTTCGATTTCAACGCCAGAGGTGCTCATTTTGTTGCTCCCGGGAGCCGGACGGTGGACAGCAGTTCCTTGAAATAAAGCAGATTCGACATAAACGGGTAGATGTTTCCCTGAATCGACATTCTGCGCGCTTTGGACAGCGCCATGACGTCGTGAAACCCGGGCGGGGGAGTGGGTGACCAGAATGTCTGCCACGTATCCTCATCTGCTCGAATGCAAAAGTCCCACTCTCCCATGATGAAAGGCCCCGCCTGGACCGCAGCTACCTCGCCTTCCACGATCTGAATGCGAAAACTGTCGTCGCCCGACATCAGCAAGAAACGGGTGTTCAGCCGTTTTGCATGCTGTACGAAATAGAGCTTCTTGTTAAATCGTTCTGGCAAATGAGCCAGTGAATCCTGGATATCGATCACCGTTGTTCTCCTCATGGATTCCGTTCGAGAATCTCTGTATTGCGCTACCTGTGGTGTACTAGAGCGGGATTCTGGTGCAGACAGTAAATCTCGCTGCCGTCGCCGCCCATGACCGGATATTGTTTGGCGACGAGCGGATCGTGGCCGGGAATGATGTGCGTATCCGCGGCTCGGCGCGAGACGGTGGCGTATCGGATTGCATAGACTTCGTACATGGGATGCCGGTTCTCAGTTTTTGAGTAAAGGGCATTTGCTTTCAGAGAGCGGCATAAAGGCCTGTTCGCCGCCCACCGTTTTTACGATGTTGTAGTAGTCCCAGGGCTCTTTAGAGTCGGCAGGGGATTTGACTGAAACCAGATATAGATCATGCAGCAGCTTGCCGTCTTTTCTGAGCCGGGCATTTCTGGCAAAGGCATCGTGGATCGGCATGTTCTGCAGGGTTTTCATGACGTCTGTCACGTTATCGCTGCCTGATTTTTCGACGGCCCTCAAATAGTTGAGAACGGCTGAGTACTGGCCTGCTTGTAGCGCCGTCGGCATTTTGCCGAATTCTTTATAGAATTTACGAGAAAATGTCCTGGATTCGTCGTCGAGATTCCAATAGAAGGTCTCGGCGAAGTTCATGTTCTTGGCGGCGTCGAGCCCCACACCGTGAACGTCGGTGATGCTCATCAGCATGGCGACGATTTTCTGCGATTCTGTCAGCCCGAATTCGTTGGCCTGTTTGATTTCGTTCTGCAGATCCGCGCCGGCGCTCGCCAGCGCGACGCCCTGGGCGCCGCTGGATTGGGCGGAAAGCAGGTAAGACGCAAAATCAGACCCTGGAAAAGGGTATCTGGACGAGCCTAGTACCTTGCCGCCGGCCTCTTTGATAAAGCGGGAACCATCATTTTCCAGCGAGTGGCCGAATGCATAATCGGCGGTAATGAAATACCAGCTCTTTGTTCCCGACTCGACCAGCGGCATCGTGCCTACCTTTGCCAGGGCATAGGTGTCGTATACCCACTGCACATTGGTGGGTTTGCATTCTTCGCTGGTTATCCGGGTTGCCCCGGCGCCGGTCACCATCGTCATGCGTTGTTTGTTTTCCGCGATATTCATCACAGCCAACGCCACGGCGCTGTTGCCGAGCTCGGTGATGACATCCACCTTGTCTTGATCCAGCCATTCCCGGGCCTTTGCCGAGCCGATATCGACCTTGTTCATGTGGTCGGCGACCACAAGTTCGATCGGTTTCCCGAGAACCTGTCCGCCGAATTCGGCGATAGCCAACTTGGTGGCGAGCATCGAGCCGGGGCCCACATTGCCCGAGTAGGCGCCCGAGAGATCCGTGAGGACGGCGATTTTCACGGTATCGTCCGAAATCGCCGCAGACGCCGCGGCGGACGTAGCCCCTAATACGACGAGCAGGCTGGCTAAAGGAAGTCGTTTGTTGGCAGGCATGTGTAGTCTCCTCCGTGTCGGCGCGAGGCCCGGGTTCGGCTCGCGCCACAAAAGTTTTGTGCTTATTGTTTTGGTGTTTGGTGGTGCTTAACTCAGTCGCGGTTTGGCGCAGTTGTTTACTTCGGCCCAGAAATCAGTGAGGCATGAAGTGTCTTGGCCCGCTTTTCCAGCGGCCAGCGCCATGCGGAAGATGTTCTTGGTGGTGTCGCATACCGGCAGGGCTATCTGGCTCGATGCTCCGGCGTTGGAGGCCAAGGAAATGTCTTTGTAGCCTAGCGCGAGATCAAAGCCGGGCGAGAGGTCGCCTTTCAATACTTTCTCGGGCCATTTCTGTTTCAACTGGCCGTTGCTGGCCGTGGTGCTGGTCAGCACATTGAACGTATTGTTCAGATCCAGTCCCAACGATTGGGCCAGGACCAAGGCCTCGGAGTTGATCTGGCAATAGCACAAGACCATCATGTTATTGATCAGTTTGGTGCGGGTGCCCGTTCCCGCGCCGCCGCAGTGATAGACGGTGGTGCCCATCTTGTACAGCACGGGTTCGACCTGCGGGAGATGCTCACCGTCAATGCCAAGCATGAAGAGGGATTCTCCTGTGTCCGCATGCATGGCCAATCTGCCGACCGGCGCGTCGCCGAATGCGATTCCTTTTGCGGTGAACGCCTGCGAAAGCATGTCCACCGTATCCACGTCGACAGTGCTCATATCGATGTATATCGCGCCATGGGGGATGTTATTGATGATCCCTTCTGCGCCCAGCGCGACCTCTTTTACTTGCTTGGGGCCTGGCAGCATCGTAAACACGATGTCAGATTGTTTGCATAAGTCGGCCACATTGCGGGCACGCTGGGCGCCTTGCGCTTCCAGCTTTTTGGCGGCGTCTTCATTCAGGTCAAAGACACAGACTTTTTCGCCTTTGTTGACCAATGAACGCGCCAATGAAAATCCCATTCTGCCTAAGCCGACGAACCCTATATTCATGTTGCCTCCTGTTGAGGCGCAAAGTGTATCGACGTTCTACGGGGCCTTGAGGGGACATTTTTTCTCTTTGATAGTCCTTTAAGGAATATCAATCGTCGTGCGGAATCGTTCGTCGAGAGAGCGGGCTGCTGATAGTCTAAAAAGGCATATTTGGCAGAGGAAATGTGAGCGCAGGCGTCGCCGCTTGATTGATAGACTGCAGCGAAATTGCACCGGAAAAATGGTGTGTCTCGCCAATAAATCAACAATTAGTCAGGAGACTTTTGTGGTCATCAATCGCCGTTCCATACTCGGCCTCGCCGCTGCTTGCGCGGGTACTGCCGCGCTCAGCGTGTCGTCTGTCGCTCATGCTGCCGCGTATCCGGAGAAACCCGTTACGCTCTATATCGGTTTTTCTGCCGGCGGCCCCACCGATATGGTCGGTCGCCTGTTGGCGGACAAGCTCAGCCAAAAGCTGGGGCAGACATTTGTCGTCGAAAACAAGGTCGGAGCCAGTGGCGTCGTCGCAGCCAATCTTTTAAAGAAGGCCAAGCCGGACGGCTATACATTGATGCTCGGCAGTAGCAGCACACTGTCTATCGTCCCGTACGTCCAGAAGGGTATTCAGTATGACGTGTTGAAAGACTTCACGTCCATCGCCTTGGTCGCCAGTTATCCGTATTACCTGGCGGTACCGGCAGACTCGAAATTCAAGACCTTTGACGATCTGATCGCCTATGGCCGCGACAAGAATAATCAATTGACTTACGCCTCCGCAGGCACGGGGGCCGTCAATCATCTGGCGGGCGAGTGGCTGAAAGATGAAACGAAGATCAACGCGTTGCACGCTCCGTACAAGGGAGATTCGGCGGCGATTCCCGATTTGATTGCAGGACGCATCGACTACGCATTGCTGGCGGGGATCGTCGCGCTGCCGCAGGCCGAAGCAGGAAAGCTTCGGATTCTGGCGTCGGCGAGCTCATCACCCGACAAAGGCGCACCTGATATTGAAATCATCGGACAGAAAAAAGTCCCGGGATTTGAGGCTGAGCCATGGAATGGCTTGATGGGCCCGGCCGGTTTGTCGAAAGAAGTCGTGACCACGTTGAATACCGCAGTCAACGAAGTCCTGTCTGATCCAGAGGTGAAAGCTCAGCTTCTAAAACTGGACCAGTATCCTTTTTCGAGCACGCCGGATGAGTTCAGAGAGCGCATCAAGGACCAGTCCGCCCGTTGGGAAGGCATCATTAAAAAAGCGAACATAGTGATTGAGTAATCTCGGAGCCTATAGCATGCAGTATTCACAATATATTGGCGGCAAGTTTCGTGACGGCACTGACAATGCAGAGTTGACCGTTGTATCACCGGGAACCGGGCAGGAGCTTGGGCGGTATCGTGGTGCGTCTCAAGATGACGTGGAACAAGCCATCGCCTGCGCGCAGAGTGCGTTTGATGCATGGCGCAAAACCGGGGTAACGCGGCGCTCGGAATTGCTGCGCAATGTGGCAAACGAGATGCGTCGTGATCGAGACAATCTGGCTCGCCAGATCTCGGCGGAGCTGGGGAAACCGCTGTCCGAGGCGCAGAAGGAAGTGGACGTCGCGGCCGAAATGTTTGAATGGTCGGCGGAAGAGGCGCGCCGTTTGTACGGCAGGCTGATTCCCGCCAGGGCGCCCGGCATACAACAGTTGGTGCAATTAGAGCCCTATGGCGTCGTGGGCGCGTTTTCGGGATGGAACGCGCCGGCCATCACGCCTGCTCGCAAGATCAGCGCCGCGCTTGCCGCGGGCTGCACTATTGTGTTGAAACCTTCTGAGGAGACAATCGGGGTTGCGCTGTTGATCGCGCAGGCCATTGAGCGAGCAGGGTTGCCCGCTGGTACGGTGAACATGGTGTTTGGCGATCCTGCTTTTATTGCCGATCAGCTTTGCACATCGCCATTGGTCTCCATGATTACGTTCACGGGCGGCACCGACGTGGGCAAACAGCTCGGCGCAAAAGCCGCATTGCACATGAAAAAAGCGACGCTGGAGCTTGGTGGGCATGCGCCCGTGGTGATTTGGAAGGACGTGGATGTCGAGAAGGTCGCCAAGGCCTGCGTAGCGACGAAATTCCGCAATGCGGGTCAAGTATGTACGTCACCCACGAGGTTTCTGATCCAAAGGGAAATCTACGACGAATTCTGCGAACAGTTTGTCAGGCACGCGAACAGTCTGCAGGTAAAGGATCCGTTTGATCCTGACTCAACGATGGGGCCGTTGAAAAACAAGCGGCGGCGGGATGCGATTGATCGATTGGTCAATAACGCGGTGGAGTCTGGCGCCAAACTGCTGGCAGGCGGTAAAGCCATCGACGGACCCGGCTATTTCTACCAGCCGACGGTACTGGCTATTCATGACAGAAAGGCGGACGTCTGCAGAATCGAGCCCTTTGGGCCCGTGGCATTGCTGATCCCGGTAGACACTGCTGACGACGCGATTGCCGAAGCGAATGCGTTGCCGTTTGGTTTGGCGGCATACGCATTTACTGGCGACATGAAGCTGGCTCATCGATTCGCCAATGACATTCAAAGCGGAGTCGTCTGCATCAACGAGCTGCAGGCGTCTCTGCCCGAAACACCATTTGGCGGCTACAAGGACAGCGGCTTGGGCTCCGAAGGAGGGATCGAGGGCCTGAGGGAATTCCTGCGTGTGAAGTGCGTGCGCCAAGGAGGGCTGGCATGAAGGCTACCCTGGGGTTTATTGGCTTGGGCGCCATGGGCGCCGGGATGTGTATGAACCTCGCCCAGAAGTCAGGGTGTGAGGTGTTGGCCACTGACCTGGACATGCAAAATGTCTACGCCTTGTCCTCGTTTGGTGTCATCGCCAGCAGCATGGCCGAAATAGCCAGCAGAGCGGATACGGTCTTTCTATCGCTGCCTTCGATTAATGAAGTGGAGCAGGTGTGCCTCGGAGAGCAGGGGTTGTTGGCGAACCCTGGCTCTTTGAAGACAATTGTCGATATGAGCACGAGCGAGGTCGAGCGTGTTCGTGGGCTGGCTTCTGCACTGCAGGAGCGTGGCGTCAGCCTGATTGATGCGCCGGTTGCCAGAAGCCGCGCCGCCGCAAAAAGCGGAACGCTATTGATCACCGTGGGTGCACGGCAAGATCAATTCGACCAGTTGAAGCCCTATCTCGACTGCATGGGCAGCGATGTTTTGCTGTGTGGCCCGACAGGTGCCGGACAGGTGGTCAAGGCCATGAACAATATGGTCCTGATCAATACGGTGCATGCATTGGCTGCCGCCTTCGCAATATCGGAACGATCGGGCGTTTCAAAGGACCTGCTGAGTCAGGTCCTGGGGCTGGGCTCGGCGGCTTCGTTTGCCTTGAAACTCACTGGTGCGGACTATCTGGCGAAAGACACGTTCCCGGAGAAAATGTTCTCGGCATCCTATGCGCTCAAAGACTTGAAACTGGCGCTGGCGCTATCTGCTTCTGTGGACGTCGATAATGAACTGACGGCAGTGACGGCCAGAAAGTTGCAGCAGGCGATCGATGCCGGCTACGCAGACAACTACTACCCGGTCATGTATAAGACGATGTCGTTGAATTCCAAAAGCAGCCTTTAACAATCAGGCAGCAAAGACTGGGTCGTCGCCGCCTGTGCGAGGATCCAGTCTCTGAACAGGGCTATTTTCCTGGATTCGCGCCGGACTTTGGGTCGTAGCAGATAAAAAGAAAGACCCGTTCTGACGGGTTGATTGAAGGGCGCGAGCAGTTTTCCTTCCTGGAGGTCTTCGAGTATCAAGGCCGTCTGGCCTATGGCGATTCCCAGACCGTCCATGGCCGCTTGCCAGGTCAGCACTGAGCTGCTGAAGTTCATTTGCGGCGTGTCGGAAATTTCCGGCGCGTACGCGCATGCCTGGGCCCACATGGCCCATTCGCCTTTGGGCCGATAATGAGAAACCAGTAATCTTGTGCGCAATAGGGCTTGGGGATAGAGCGCTTCTGGCGCATGCTTTTGCAAAAAATCGCGGCTGCATACCGGCTCGATAATATCGTCGAACAAGCAGTCGGCTACGGTGTCTGCCTGGTCTCCCGTTCCCAGCTGAATACTGAAATCGATGTGATCTTTTTCAAAATCGGTATTGTGTACAGAGTTGGTGATCAGTACAGACAGGTCCGGGTGCTGTTTGTGAAAATCTTCGAGCCTGGGGATCAGCCATTTGGCGGCAAAGGTCGTGTAGGTACGTACGCGGATTTTGTTGTCATTGCCATGTTCCAACAGACTGTCGGTCGCACCAGATATCTGTTCAAAGGCCGGAATAATACGCTCGGCGTATCCCTGTCCAATATGAGTCAGGCTAATGCCACGTTGTTCACGGCGAAATAGCTTCACGCCCAGATATTTCTCAAGCACATCCAATTGCTTGCTAATGGCCGATTGGCCAACATGAAGCTCTTTTGCCGCTTTGGTCAAGCTCTTGGTGCGCGCTACGACGTAGAACGCACGGAGAGGATTCATGGGGGGAAATTTTTTCGACATAAAAGGAGTACTGGCTGTTAGGCTCGGATTGTCGTTATTGCATTGCAAGCGCTTGTCGGCAGTAACCCGGGGCTATTCACCATAGCATTCTCGCGACCCTCCTGCATCTTTCGCGGGACAGGCATAAAATCCAGATTTACCCTTTTTCGTACAGGATCTGCGCCATGAACGCTCGCATTCCCGACGACGCTTTGCCGCCTACCCTAGACCCCGACGCCCTGCAGGCGTTTGTGGACCGCCAATGGGACGATGAAATCATCCCGGCCCTGACCGACTACATCGCCGTGCCCGCCAAAAGCCCGGCATTTGACGCGGATTGGGAAAAAAATGCTTACATTGAGCGTGTGGTACGCGATGCGGCGCAGTGGGTCGAGTCGCGCAAGGTCGCCGGCCTGAAGCTGGAGGTCGTGCGCTTGCCTGGACGTACGCCTGTGATCTTTTTCGATGCGCCGGCGACGCGTGCTGATAATGGCGACACGGTACTGTTGTATGGCCACCTGGACAAACAGCCTGAGTTTTCGGGCTGGCGTTCGGATTTGGGCCCCTGGACGCCTAAATACGAGGACGGCAAATTGTATGGCCGTGGCGGGGCCGATGATGGTTATGCGATCTATGCGTCGATCACGGCCATCATGGCGCTCGATGCGCAGGGCATTCCACGTCCTCGCTGTGTGGGCATCGTAGAAACCTGTGAGGAATCGGGCAGCTACGATTTGCTGCCTTATGTCGATGCGCTGCGTGATCGCCTGGGGAATGTGGCGTTGGTGGTCTGCCTGGATTCCGGGGCCGGCAACTATGATCAATTGTGGATGACCACGTCGTTGCGCGGGATGGTGGCCGGCACGCTGGAGGTCCAGGTCCTGGACGAAGGCGTGCACTCCGGCGATTCGAGTGGTGTCGTGCCGTCGAGTTTCCGTATCTTGCGTCATTTGCTGGACCGCCTGGAGGACAGCGGCACGGGGCGTCTGTTACCACAGAGCCTGCACTGCGAGATCCCGACGGCTCGCCGTGAGCAGGTCAAGGAAACCGCCCGTATCCTGGGCGACGAAGTCTGGCGCCGTTTCCCCTGGAGCTGTGGCGCCGACGGCAGTTTCGTATTGCCGATGACGACCGAGCCCGAAGAAGCCTTGCTGAACCGCACCTGGCGTCCGACGTTGTCTGTGACCGGTGCGGAGGGGCTGCCGCCGCTGATGAGCGCCGGGAACGTATTGCGTCCGCGCACGTCGTTCAAACTGTCGCTGCGGTTGCCGCCGCTGGTGGATGCAGTTGCGGCGTCGGATGAAATCAAGCAGTTGCTTGAGGCGGACTCGCCCTATAACGCGAAGGTCATTTTCGACGCGCAGCATGGTGCTACGGGCTGGAATGCCCCTGAGTCAGAGGCCTGGCTCACCCAGGCATTGGACGCGGCATCGCGCCAGTATTACGAGGCGCCTTGCGGTTACATCGGGCAGGGTGGCACGATTCCGCTGATGAGTCTGTTGCAAGAGGGATTCCCCAAGGCGCAGTTCATGGTCTGTGGGGTGTTGGGACCGCGTTCCAATGCACACGGCCCAAACGAGTTTCTACATGTGCCATACGGTAAACGCCTGACGGCGTCGGTGGCGCAAATCATGGCAGCGTTGCCGGTTTGATGTCTGGCAGTTGAGTACATTCTTATGATTCATATCGACGGCGCTTATCAGCGCATCATCGACGAGACTCGTCTCTGGGTGGAACGGGCTGTGATCGGCCTGAACCTGTGTCCCTTTGCCAAAGCTGTGCAGGTGAAAAACCAAGTTCGCTATGCGGTCAGTGACGCTACTGATGCGGAGGGCGTGCTGACTGACTTGGAAAACGAACTGCTGTTGTTGTCTGAGACTGATCCGGAGCAGACTGACACGACGTTGTTGATCGTGCCGGATGCGTTGAACGATTTTTATGAGTTCAACGATTTTGAGGATTATTCGGATCGGCTGCTCAAGCGTATGCGGTTGGTGGGTGATCTGCAGGTGGCGACGTTTCATCCGGATTTTCAGTTTGCGGAGACTGAGCTGGATGATGTTGAGAACTGTACTAATCGGTCGCCTTATCCGGTTTTGCATATCTTGCGGGAAGACAGCATAGATCGTGCTGTGGAGGCGTTTGAGGATGCGGCGGAGATTTATGAGAAGAATATTGCTACGTTGAGGAGGCTGGGCTGGGAGGGGTGGCGGAAGTTGATGGCTGCGGAGTAGGGGTTCTGTTGGTCGTCGAGCCGAGGCAATCGGCCCGGCCGGGCTTCACAAAGTCGGTCC
>NZ_CBCSJH010000020.1:0-252 GCF_965139195.1 Bordetella tumbae
AACTCACAGTCGTGACATGCATAGGATGCTGATTGCGATGACCAGAGATACCGCCGTCGTATCATCAACACACAACCACCGGTTCAACAAACGATGATGCCACCATCATCAACACACGACCGCCGGTCCAACAAACGATGATGCCGCCATCATCAACGCCCGACACCGCAGACACATCCGTAATGAGTCATTAACGCGAGCCGGCGTCCGCCGTGTAAAAGGGGCACCGGNCCGTNGAGCCGCGATTTAGCC
>NZ_CBCSJH010000020.1:287-94501 GCF_965139195.1 Bordetella tumbae
GCGATAGGGCCGGTGCCCCTTTTACACGGCGNACNCCGGCGCCTAAAGAACCCAATACTACGCATGCAGTAAACACCCCTGCATGCAAAAACATGCGCACCAGAAAAACGTTACTCGACGACCAAAATCTTCATCCCATTCGTCCCCCCACTATCCCGATAGGAATCCCCCTTCGTCAGGATCACCCAATCCCCCACCTGCACACGCCCCCGCTTTTTCAGCTCACCAATCGCCGCATCACTCAACTCCGCCGGATCATAGGCTGAAGGATCAAACGGCACCGTATAAACCCCCCGGAACATCGCCGCACGATGCTGCGTCTGGCTATGCGGGCTATAGCAATAAATCGGCACCCCAGAGCGAATCCGCGACATGATCAACGGCGTATGCCCGCTTTCGGTCAACGCAATGATCGCCTTGACTCCGGGAAAATGATTCGCCGCATACATCGCCGCCAACGCGATCGTCTCATCGCAGCGCGTAAACGTCTCGCCCAGACGGTGATGCGAGTGCGTACTGGTAGGATGCTTCTCCGCACCTAAACACACGCGCGCCATCGCCTGCACCGCCTCGACCGGATACTGTCCCGACGCACTCTCGGCCGACAACATCACTGCATCCGTGTAATCCAGCACCGCATTCGCGACGTCGGAGACCTCTGCCCGCGTCGGCAATGGACTGGAGATCATCGACTCCATCATTTGCGTCGCAGTGATCACGACCTTGTTCAAGGTACGCGCATGTTGAATGATGCGTTTCTGAATGCCCACCAATTCAGCGTCACCCACCTCGACACCCAAATCACCGCGCGCGACCATGACACCATCGCTGGCGCGGATCAAGGCATCGAGCGCCTCGTCATCCACGACCGCCTCGGCGCGTTCGATTTTGGCGACGATCCAGGCGTCGCTGCCAGCTTCGCGCAACAGTTGCCGCGCCTCGTCGATATCGCTGCCATAACGCGGAAACGACACTGCAACGTATTCCAGTTCGAGCTCGGCTGCGACCAGGATGTCGGCGCGGTCTTTGTCGGTCAGGCTCGGCGCAGACAAGCCGCCGCCACGCCGATTGATGCCCTTGTTGTTTGACAACGGGCCACCGACCGTCACCGTCGTATGCACCGCGTCTTCAATGATGCGGTCAACCACCAACACCACGCGCCCATCATCGAGCAACAGTTCATCGCCCGCCTTGCAGTCCTGAACCAGCTCGGGGTAGTCAATGCCCACGATAGAGGCATCACCCGCGTCTTTGGGATGGCTGTTCGACAACACGAATTTGTCGCCGACATGCAGCACGATTTGCTTATCAGTGAATCGCGCAATGCGAATTTTGGGGCCCTGCAGATCGCCCATCAGAGCGACATAGCGGCCTTGTTTAGCGGCGACCTCTCGAACCAGACGCGCGCGTTCGCGATGATCGTCGGCAGTGCCGTGCGAGAAATTCAGACGAGCCACGTCAACACCCGCACGCACCAGGGCTTCCAGTTGCTCGGGCGTCGATGTAGCCGGCCCCAGCGTGGCGACAATTTTGGTGCGGCGCAATACGGACATGAATCACCTCTCTCGCAAAATGATGAGTGCATTATGGTACGACGCCGCTGTGAATTGCGGGTGGTACACGGATACAGCAGACTTCGGCGCCTGCACGAGTATTATTAACGTCTTTCGTTGCCAGCGCACCACCACGATCAACACTTATTTTGCCGACCTCGACTATCGTGAAAATCGTTATCGCTCCTGATTCGTTCAAAGAAAGTCTCTCCGCCCCCGACGCGGCTGCCGCCATCGCGCGTGGCATCAAACAAGCGTATCCTGATGCGCATACTGTCTGCGTGCCCATGGCCGATGGCGGTGAAGGTACTGTCGAGGCAGTCCTGGCAGCGACGGGTGGGCAGTGGCGCACGACCACAGTGACCGGCGCGCTGGGCGAATCGCTGGATGCGCCCTGGGGCTGGCTGGATGATGCAACGGCCGTGATCGAAATGGCTGCCGCAGCCGGGTTGGAGCAAACACCCGCCGCGCAACGCGATCCGCTGCGCGCAAGCAGCGGCGGCGTGGGCGAGATCATCCGCGCGGCATTGGATGCGGGCGCGCGGCGTATCATCCTCGGCCTGGGTGGGTCCTCGACCAACGACGGCGGGGCGGGCTTGCTGGCCGCATTGGGCGTGCGCTTTCTGGACAAGTCAGGCAAGGACCTGCCGCCGGGCGGCGCTGCGCTGGCCGAGCTGGATCGCATCGATATACAGGGACTGGACCCGCGCCTCGCGCAGATCCAACTCGACATCGCCTCTGACGTCGACAATCCGCTGTGCGGCCCGCACGGCGCTTCACACATCTTTGGCCCTCAAAAGGGCGCGACACCGGAGCAAGTGACCTTGCTGGATAACAGCCTGAGCCATTTTGCTGATATCTGCGCGCGCGACCTGGGACGCGATATGCGTGATGAGCCAGGATCGGGTGCGGCCGGCGGATTGGGCTTTGCCGCGCATGCGTTTCTCAATGCACGCTTTCGCCCGGGGGTAGAAGTCGTCGCAGAGCTAGGCAAGCTCGCGCAAGCCATGGAAGGCGCCACGCTGGCCTTTACCGGCGAGGGCCGGATGGATGCACAGACTTTACGCGGCAAGACGCCTGCTGGCGTCGCACGTATCGCGCAACACGCCGGCGTGCCCGTCGTCGCGCTGGCGGGCTCGCTGGGCGAAGGCTATGAAAAATTGCATGCAGGCGGCATTACGGCCGCATTCAGTCTGGCGCCAGGCCCCGTCACGCTGCAACAGGCTTGCGAAAACGCCGCGCAATACCTGTGCGACCGTGCGCGCGATGTCACTCAGCTGTGGGTAGCCGCCAGCAAACGCATGCTGTAGCCGCAGCGGCCAGCTCCGCCTTAGACAGCGACAGCCCCGGCCTCGACCAATGCGTCCGTCATCCGGATGAATTTTTCGACGGAGATTTCTTCCGCACGTGCGGTCGGGGCGATCTCGAGCGAATCCCACGGCACGAGGGCTGCCCAATCGCCCAGCGCGCGCCGCAGCATCTTGCGGCGTTGCGCAAAAGCGCGCGCCACGACTGTCTCCAACGCGGTCTCGCTGACGGGCCGCAAACGATTCGCAGGCAGGGGCACCATCCGCACCACAGCCGATACCACACGGGGCGGCGGATCAAAGGCCTCAGGTGGCACGTCGAAGAGCTTATCCATCCGATAGCGCGATTGCAGCATGACCGACAAACGTCCGTAATCCGCACTGCTCGGTGCCGCCACCATGCGGTCTATGACCTCACGCTGCAGCATGAAATGCTGGTCGCGCACGGTATCGGCTGCCGCCATCAGATGAAACAGCAAGGGGCTGGAAATGTTATAGGGCAGATTGCCCACCACTCGCAGCCCTGCCCCCAGGCTGGAAAAATCCACGGTCAAGGCATCTGCCTCGACCACGGTCAATCGCTCTGCAGAATGCTGATTGCGCAGACGGGCCGCCAGATCGCGATCGATCTCGACCACGGTCAGATGCTTCAGGCTGCGTAACAGGGGTTGCGTCAGCGCGGACAAGCCCGGCCCGATTTCTACGATGTGATCATCCGGTGCGGGCGCAATCGCCCGCACAATACCTTCGATCACACTATCGTCGGTCAGAAAGTGTTGTCCGAAACGCTTGCGCGCCTGGTGCTTACTCATGAATGCACTCGCTGCGCTTAACGATTGTTCTGGTCAATACTCAGCTGCTTTTCGAGGCGGTTGTCGATATATGCGCCATTGCGCAACTGCTCCACCCAGTCTTCGAACGCAGGCTCGGCACGGCGTTCGAACAGGATCTGGCGCGCTTGCATGCGCTGCAGCTCATCGCTGACGTCATGCTCGCGGCGTTCCTCGACCTGGATCAAATGCCAACCAAATGGCGACAGCACAGGCTCGCTGATGCCACCTACTGCCAGGGCATTCATCGCTTGTTCAAATGCAGGCACCATCTCGCCAGGATTCACCCAGCCCAGATCGCCGCCTTGCGGAGCATTGTTATCCTCGGAATACTGACGAGCCATATCGGCAAACGATGCACCGCCATTGATCACCCGCTGGCGAATCTGCTCCAGACGTTGGCGCGCCTGGTCGTCAGTCATCACCGCGGAGGTTTTGACCAGAATGTGGCGTGCATGCGTTTGCGTGACCTGTACCGGCCCTTGGTTCGCAGGCATCCCCTGTCCTGGGTGAGGCGCAACGGCCGGCGCGGGAGGCGCAGCAGGGCGCGCTGGTTGCGCAGGCGCCGCGGCAGAGGCGCCGCCCGCACGATCCAGGACCTTCAGGATGTGGAAACCATTACCGCTCTGAATCACACCGCTGACTTGACCGGGTTGCAGGGACGCAACCGCCTTCACGAACAGGTCTGGCCAGCCGTCGATGGGGCGAGCGCCCATCACGCCGCCCTGCAGTGCCTCGGGGCCATCAGACGACTCGGCAGCCAGGCTGGCAAAATCAGCGCCCTGTTTCAGGCGCGCCAGAATGCTTTGCGCCTTGTTGCGCAGGGCAGCCACCTGGTCCGAGCTCGATCCCTCGGGAACGCGCACGAGAATCTGGCCCAGCGCAATTTGCTCGGGACCGGACTGTACACGGGTTTGCGGTGCAGGTTGTCCCGCGCCAGGGGCAGCTGCCCCTGCACGCGCTGCGGGATTATTCTGCTGGTCCTTCAGAAAAGCGTCGACCTCGGCATCGCTGACGATGATCTGCGAGTCGACCGCGCGCTGACGCAGGCGGTTCATCCGCAGGTCTTGAGCCAGTGACTTGCGATACTGATCCCACTTGATGCCGGATTTTTCGACTTCCACGCGCATATTCGGGACCGATATGCGATTACGTTCGGCGATGCCGGCAATGGCTTGATCGATCTGCGCATCGTTGACGCGTATCCCCAGACGGTCAGCCTCTTGGGTTTGTATCCGTTCAACGATCAGGCTTTGCAGTACCTGACGGCGCAGAATGTCTTGAGGAGGCACCTGAATGCCGCGACGCGTCAGGTCGGCGGTTGCATTTTTTGCGGCACTATCGACCTCGCGCAGCGTGATCACGTCCTTGTTGACGATCGCCGCAATGCCATCGACTGTCTGATCAGCTTGCTTGGCCGGCTGTGCTGCCGCCGGACCGGGCTTGGCGGACTGTGGCTTGGGCTGTGCATGGGCCACCGGCACCGACGCGCAAGCCGTCAAGACCAACAAGTTACCGGAGAGCCGGCGCAAAGTGTGCAAGCTACGCATCATTCATACCTTTCAAATGTCGTGCCCTGAGGCGTCTGTGGCGTCACAGACTGGTACCCGGGGATACTCTTGTTCAACAGGCTCATGGGATCTGTACCCAAAGAACCCAGACCCGTCAGCTCCAACTGGAAGAACAGGGCCGTGTTTGTGTCGGCTGCCGACACCGCATAGCGCTGGAAGACCACGCGCCCTGTCCAGCAGCAATCGCCCTTGTATTCGAGACCGGCAATGGCCTGGGTCACACGGGGCCCGCCTTTGTTCGACGAATCGTTTGCGGACGAGTCAGAGTTCAGCGAATAATCAATCCGGCCTACACCATACCAGCGCTCGGTAAAGGGCCACTGAAACGCCAGGCTGATCTGGTTCTGCCCTTGCGGTTGATAGATCGAATTCACCGTGGGATCACGCTGATATCGATATGACAACGCCACAGATGTCAAACGCTGCGGCCGCCAGCGGGCACTGACCAGGCCGCGAGACCAGTTGCCCTCGTAGGGGTCGAACTGCGCAGCGACTTCGGTACTGAGCGTATCGGTCAACGCGGCACTCGCCGCCACCAGGAAATCGGAACGCACGTTGCGGTCTTCGCGGGGCGTTTCGAGCGGCAATGTAACGCGCTGGTCTTCGAAATACAGACGCTGCCCAGCCGACAACGATAGCCGCTCGAACCCCGTGTTCGCATCCAGCCAACGCGTCGTCAATGCGGCCGTCAACTGGTTGGCATTGGAGATACGATCCCAGCCACCGGTATAGATGTTTTCCGAGAACGCCTGTTCAAAGCTGAAATCCGCCAGCGTCGTGTCATACACAGGCAACTTGGATTGGTCGCGGTATGGCACGCGCAGGTAATACAACCGCGGCTCCAGCGTCTGCACGGACGCATTGCCAAACAGCGTCGTATCACGTTCAAACACCATGCCGGCATCAAGCGAAATGATCGGCAGGGTGCGCGACGCATTGCGCTGGTCACTACCCGTCCCATACGTTGTCCCGTACGATGCCGGGTCATACCAGTCAGTGTGGTACTGCGTATAGTGCAGACCGACCTTGGGAATAATGAACCAGCCGGGACGCTGAATCGGATATGACGCCGTCAAATAAGACTGCAGCCGATCACCGTCCGGTCCCTGACGTACCCCCCTCAACAGCGGACGCTGAAAACGCACGGCAGTCGAGGTCCACTCCAGGTCAACGCCCCCGAGATCGTAACGCGCACCCTTTAAATACAGTTCCGGCAGCTTGTTCAAGGGTGGCGACAGCAGGTCATCCTCATCCTGCAGCGTCTGGTATTTATAGACCTGCGCGTAGGCCTGCCAGTAGTTATTACCCCAGCCGACCTTGCCACGTTGCGGCAGGTACGTCGTCGATGCCTCGTTCAATCCCAGCGTCGAAAAGTCGCGGAAATAGTCGTCATCGGACGCCTTGGCGTAATCCCAATCGTAGTAGAACCCGCCACCGAGCAACTGCTGGTGCCGCGAGCGGAACATCCAGCGCCGCTCGCCGGTTTGATTGTCGCTAGACATGTACGTCCCGACCATATTGCCCGCATACGTGCTGCCCATGTAGCGGAATTCCCCACCCAATTGGGGACCACGCTTGCTCAGATAGCGCGGCTGCAGGGTCAGATCGTAGTTGGGCGCCAGGTTGAAGTAATACGGCACCGACAGATCCACGCCGCTATTACTGGTGATCCCATACGTCGGGATCAGAAAACCGGACTTGCGTTCTTTTTTGACCGGAAAGGTCAAATAGGGCGAAGCCAGCAAGGGCACGCCCTTGAAATACAGCACCCCATTGCGGGCAACGCCTTCGTTTTCATCGAAATCCAGATCGACGCCATCGGCCTCGATGTACCACGACGGATCGGCGCAAGGACAACCGCTGTACCGCACGGTCGTCAACCGCATCTGCGACCGGCTGAATATCTCGGCGTGCTCTGCCCGGGCGGCACCGCCATTTGCCCCGATCCAGAAATTCGGCGAATCGATTTCGCCGCTATCGGTATCCACGTTGAACTGCGCGGCCGGGCCTGTCACCAGCGTCCCATCGCGCATCATCCGCACATTGCCCTGCAGGTTCGTCTCGCCCGTAGCGTTGCGATAGTCGATCTGATCGCCTTTGACGACACCATCAATACGACGCACCTCGGAATGCCCGGTCAAGGTCACATTGCTATCCGCGTTGCCCTCGATCTGGTCGGCCTGCAAATACGAGGCCACATCGTCCTCGGGGACGCGATGAATACGCAGCCCTGGCGACGTGCGCAACTGAGGCGCTACCTGCAGCCTGGACGACGCCCCGGATTCCGTCTGGGTGGACGAAAGCGTGCCCTGGCTGCCCTGGGCATGGACGGCGCCCGCCAAGCTGACAGCAGAGAGGATCAACCACCTGACCATATGCACCGTGAACGTAAACCTTTTTGACAGAAAACACCCGCCCCGGTACAAACCGGCCCGTGGCGGTGATGACCCGACCACGCCAAGCATGAAGACATGCCTGTCAACGGGAACGACCCGGTATTATAGAGAAGCTGGGCGCAACATCCGTCACAGGAAGCGCCCGGTACGAAACCAAACCATACCGCATTACGAGACGGCCCTCTTGAGCACCGACCACGATTCCCGTTTGACCCAGGTCCAGACTTGGCTGAATACCCTGCCCGCTGACTTGGCCCTGGCTCCTGAAACCCTGCAACCGGCTTCCAGCGACGCCAGCTTCAGGCGCTATTTTCGCCTGAGTGCGAGCGAGCGTACGGTCATCGTCATGGACGCCCCGCCGCCGCACGAAGACGTCCGCCCCTTTCTGCATGTGGGCGACTTGCTGCGAAAAACCGGACTGAATGTGCCTCAGATCCTGGCTCAAGACCCCGGCCAGGGTCTGCTGCTGCTGTCCGACCTGGGGCGCGACACGTACTACCAACGGATCCAGGCCGGTCTCAGCGACGATCAATTGCAGTCGCTCTACCGCGATGCCCTGGCTGCGCTCGTGCGCATGCAGCAGGCTGGCGTCGACGGCTTGCCCACCTACGACCGCCCCCGCCTGGCGGCTGAGCTCGAGCTTTTCCCGGAATGGTATGTCGGGCGGCATCATGGCGTACAGCTGGACGACAAAACTGCGGCGGCGCTCCAGCATATTTTCGGGTTGCTGTCAGACGCGAACGCTGCCCAGCGCCCCGTTTTGGTGCATCGCGACTTCCATTCCCCTAATCTGATGGTGTGCGACGACCCCGTCTACGGGCCCAACCCCGGGATTCTGGACTTCCAGGACGCCTTGGCGGGCCCCATCACCTACGACCTGGCCTCTCTGGTGACTGACGCCCGCACCACCTGGGAAGAACCCCAGCAGCTGGATTGGGCCGTGCGTTACTGGGAAATGGCGCGCGCTGCGGGACTGCCCGTCGACAGCGACTTTGCGGCTTTCCATCAGGCGTACGAATGGATGAGCCTGCAACGCAACCTGCGCATTCTAGGTGTGTTTGCCCGCCTGAATCATCGCGACGGCAAACCGTCCTATCTGGCGCACATGCCCCGCGTGAACGCCTATGTCCGCCAGGTCGCGCAGCGCTATGGGGTATTCACGCCCCTGCTGCGCCTGCTGGACCGGCTCGATAATCGTGAAGCCCAAGTCGGGTATACCTTCTGATGCGCGCCATGATCCTGGCGGCCGGGCGTGGCGAACGCATGCGGCCGCTGACCGACCACACGCCCAAACCCCTGCTGCCCGCCGGGGGCAAACCGCTCATCGTCTGGCATCTGGAACGCCTCGCCGCTGTGGGGATTCGCGAGATCGTCATCAACCACGCCTGGCTGGGTGAGCAGTTGCCTGCACAGCTCGGCGACGGCAGCCGTTTCGGGGTGCAGATCGCTTATTCCCCCGAATCCCCTGCCGCCCTGGAGACGGCTGGCGGCATCGCCCAGGCGTTACCGCTCTTGGGCTCCGATCCGTTTCTGGTGGTCAATGGGGATATCTGGTGCGACTGGAATCCCGCTGAGGCAGAGGCGCGGCTGCGTGACATGCATCGTGCCGGCGCCGACGCCTGGCTATTGCTGGTAGATAATCCCGAGCACCATCCCCAGGGCGATTTCATCTTGTCCGCACAAGGCATAGTCCTCTCGGACCGCCCGCAGGCGACGAACAGCTCAGACGGTGACGCCAACACTTCTACCCTGCCGAAACTGACGTTCGCAGGCATCGGCCTCTACCGCCCAGCGCTATTCGCCGACCTGCCACCCGCGATGCCAGCGCCTCTGGGCCCTCTGTTGCGGGCCGCCATGGCGCGTGATGCCGTACTGGGCACTCATCATCGCGGCGCATGGACCGACGTCGGAACGCCTCAGCGGCTCGAGACGCTCGATGCGCTGCTCAAGAGTAGGCAGAGGCAATAAAGCAAAATATTTCCAAGCGGTGCATAGGCAACTGGATTTGTCTGACGTAACCTAAGCGCCGATACAAACGTTATTCTTTACGGTTTTTGGCCGGTGTGAACCGGTAACACACGCACACAAGGTTTTAAGTATGGGGATGTTCGGACGCTCGCAACGAGCTGCTTTCAAACCGTCGGTTTATCAGCCCAGCAAGCGGGCCCGCCGCATGCCGCGCTGGCTCGGCGTGCTATTGGTCGGGGTCGGTTTGGGCGCGGGCGGCTTATTGTTTTTGCAGGCCAATTATGGGCCGCCACGCCTGACAGCCGAGGAATCCGAGCAACTGCAGTCCGAACTGAATACGGCCAACGCCGACCGGCAACGCTTGCGGGCTCAACTGAATGAGACCACCAACCAGCGTGACGCCAGCCAATCGACCGAGGCACAAGCCACCGCGGCCTTGGCAGAGGCCCGCACCCGGATGCAAAAGGCCGAACAAGATCTTTTGATTTTCCAGAATATCGTGCCCCCCGATCCCCGCGGCACAGACATCGGTGTGCGTGCGGGCTCCTTCAGCCGTGCTCCCGGCAAACTCAGCTACCAGGTCCTGCTGATGAAGGACAGCAAAGACGCTGAGTTCAAAGGCATATTGCGACTGACGGTACAGGGCGTCTATCGCAACGGACGCGCGGGTGCCATCGAGCTGGACCCCATCGATGTCACATTGGGACGCTATCAAGTTGCCCAGGGCACTGCAGCGCTGCCCGAAGGCTTTACGCCGAACGCCGTACGCATTCAAGTGCTCGATCCTTCCGAGCGCCAACAGGCGATGCGCTTGTATTACGTGCGCGGCTGAGGCCCTCCGCCTTACGCGACAATGGCGGGCCCACAGGGCCCGCCATTGATTGATACCCGTACTGCCTGCGGCGGAACTCACCGCCGGCAATGACAGGCTTACTGCTTCAGCGCATACAAATAAATTTCTACGCGGCGGTTTGCAGCACGGCCTTCGGCAGTGCCGTTATCAGCAATCGGATCGCGGGCCGCACGCCCTTCGATACTCATGCGATCTTGTGCCACACCCTTGCTGGCCAGATAAGACGTCACACTGCGCGCACGGTTATCCGACAGCGTCTGATTGTGGGCCGCCGACCCTGTGCTGTCGGTATGCCCCACCACCTTCGTACGCAACTCAGGATGCTGAGTCAATGCACGCGCCACGCTATCGAGCACCGGCAGCAAAGCCGGTTTCAACGCCGTCTTGTCAGTATCGAACGAGACATTGCTGGGGATATTGACCTTGAGGCTGCCATCGGGCATCTCCACCACATCGATACCGAGCGACGATGCTCCAGATTGCTGCACATCTTTCTTCACGCCAGACCAGTTGTATCCGATCAGCCCCCCTGCCACCGCACCAATACCCGCACCGATGGCCGCTCCCTTACCGTGGCCGATCAACGCCCCGATACCCGCCCCAGCAGCAGCGCCGGCACCCGTGCCGATCGCTGTATTGGTTTGCTGTTGAGTCGCGCAGCCCGCCACCAGCAACGTGGCGGCGGCTAATGCCGCGATACGAGGAAATGTTCTTTTTGCTTGCATGACAGCCTCCAATAGCGCAACGATGGCGCAGATAGACATTGCCGGGCAACCGGCCAGATGATGCTAACAAGGCGCCTTCTGCCGACTGCAACTTTTTGTACCAGATGCGGCGCCAATTGCAAAGCATGTCGCATAAAGTTTGCCAAACCGTTTCAGCTGCCTTGCAACGAATCGCCACGATTGCAACCGAGAGCAGGCGTTTACACCCGATCAATAACGGGGAGTACAACCATTGGGGCTAACACCGATATCAACGGTTGCGCCTTTTAATTAGCATGGGTTGTATCTTTATGGGTTTGGTGCAACCAGGTTTTTCCAACGGGTTTGCAGTAGGCCACTTAAAACAGGTAAGTGAATTGCAAACCACCGCTCGCGCCGACGTGCGCATTGCCTCTCCTGCGGCTCCCGGCCGCAAATCACGAGCACCGTGGGCAACCTGGCTCCATCGCATTTTCGTGGTCTTGATGTACCTTTTCATGCTCAGCCCCCTGATTTTTGTAGTGTGGCTCAGCTTCTTCAAAGACGCCATTCTGTATTTCCCGCCATCGGGTTATACCTTGTCCTGGTACCACAAGGCCGTCACGGACTCTGCCTTCGTCAATGGCTTCATCACCAGTCTGCAAGTCGCGATCATTGCCTCGCTCTGCGGTGTGACACTGGGTGTGGCCGCATCGCTGGGCATCATCCGGTATGCATTCAAGGGCAGTAATGCGATCAATACACTGCTGCTGTCGCCATTGCTGGTTCCCGGCATCGTCGCTGGCGTAGCCATCTATCTCGCGTACTTACAGGTCGAGAACATTCTGGACATGGATGTGGTGGGCACCTATGGCGGGCTGGTGCTCGCGCACATTTGCCTGACCATCCCGTGGACGGTGCGCCTGGTCTCGGCCAGCATGCATGGCCTGGATCCGTCCATCGTCGAGGCCGCGCGCAACCTGGGCGCCAGCCCGCGAACCGCGTTCTGGCGCGTCACGCTGCCCATGCTGCGTCCTGCCATCGTCGCCGCGTCGCTCTTCAGTTTTGTCGTCTCGTTCGAAAACCTCGAACTCTCGCTTTCGTTGGTAGGCCCCGGTCGCACCACGCTTCCCATTGCGATCATGCAGTATCTGGAATTCAACCTTGACCCGACCATTGCGGCGGTGTCCGCGATCCAGATTCTGCTGTTGGGCATCGTCATGCTGGTGACCGATCGCTTCGTCAAACTCAGTCAGGTGGTTTAGAAATAATGGCAAAGGTCTCTATTGAGCGGCTTAAAAAGACGTTCGGTTCTGCCGTCGCAGTCTCGGATTTTTCCCTCGACATCGCTGATGGTGAACTGGTTGCCTTTCTGGGCCCCAGCGGCTGCGGCAAGACCACCACGCTACGCATGATCGCAGGTTTTATCGAGCCTACCGCGGGCACCATCCGCATCGGCGACGATGATGTCACACATATGCCGGTGCACAAACGCAATACCGGCATGGTGTTCCAGCGCTACGCGCTGTTCCCGCACATGACCGTCAGCCAGAACGTCATGTTCGGTCTCGAAATGCATAAGGTCGAAGCCGCCGAGCGCGACAAGCGCATGCGCGCCGCGCTGGACATGGTGCGCATGTCCCAGTTCCACGACCGCTATCCGCGCCAACTGTCCGGCGGACAACAACAGCGTGTGGCCATCGCCCGCGCCCTGGCCATACAGCCGCGCGTATTTCTGCTCGATGAGCCGCTCTCCAATCTCGATGCCAAACTGCGTCTCGAAGTGCGCGAAGAAATCCGCGAACTGCAACGCAATCTGGGTCTCACCACGATATTCGTCACGCACGACCAAGAAGAAGCCCTGGCCATCGCCGACCGCATGGCCATCATGTACGACGGCAAAGTGCAGCAAATCGGGGCGCCCGAGGCGCTATACGAACGTCCGGCCAATCTGTTCGTGGCCGACTTCCTCGGCAAGATGAACTTCTTCGAGGGCGCGATCACCGAGGCCGGCAAATTCCGGACCACCAGTCAACGCGAGATCGCTATCATCGGCGCGGATCGCGGCATCAAGAAAGTCGGCGTGCGCCCCGAACGCGTCACCCTATCGGCCGAACCCCAAGGGCCCAACGCCCTCGCCGGTGTTATTGATACCGCCATCTATCTGGGCTCCATCATCGACGTCCGTCTACGCCTGGACTCGGGAGAATCTGTCAGCGCACAAATCTCCAACCGAGGCGGCGAGCATATTCAGCACCTGTCCGAGGGTGCACGCATGCATGCGTGCTTTGACCCGGCAGATTGCGTGCTGTTCAGCGAATAAGGCGGCACGACGACATGGATTCTGCTGAAAAAAGTGCTCGCCAAGGCCGGCGCATGGGCGCCAGCCTGGCGTTTCCCGCATCGATCATGGTATTGATCGTGATGCTGGTGCCTATCCTCATGCTGTTTCGCTACAGCTTCAATCATTTCGACAACGGGATGATGGTCGAAGGCTTCACGCTGGACAGTTACCTGAAATTCTTTGGTGACCCGTACTACCGGGATGTCTTTCTGAACACGGTCTATGTCGCAGCCGTGTGTACGATCTTGTCATTGATCCTGGGCTTTCCGGTCGCATACTTTCTGGCCAAATCGCAAAGCCGCTACAAAAGCCTGTTCATCATCCTGCTGGTCTTTCCCCTGATGGTCGGCAACGTCGTGCGCGCTGCGGGTTGGATGATCATCTTGGGCAATGCGGGTTTCGTGAACTATTTTCTGCAATTATTCGGGTTCACAGACCAGCCGGTGCAAATGATGTACACGCCCTTTGCCGTCATTGTCGGCACAACAGGCGTGGTGCTGCCGTATTTCATTTTGACCTTGCAAAGCGTGCTCGAAGGCATCGATTTTTCAGTCGAAGAGGCGGCCCAAAGCCTCGGCGCCAATTTCTTCGTGAGCTTTTATCGCATCGTGCTGCCCATTGCCGCCCCGGGCGTCGCCGCTGGGACCGTGCTGGTTTTCATCCTGTGCATGAATGCCTACGCCACCCCCGTATTGTTGGGTGGTACGGGCATCACCATGATGGCCCCTGCGCTATACGACCAGATCACCAAGGCCGCAAACTGGCCATTCGGCGCCTCGCTGGCTCTGGTATTGGTCGTCGCAACGCTGGCCATGGCCACGCTTTCCAATTGGTTTATCCATCGCCGCTACGTCAAGACGATGGTGTCCTGATCATCCTCTTTGCCGAATTCTAGGAGTACCCCGATGTCTGCAGTGCTATTCAAGAACGGGAATTTGCTGGACCCCACGCAACCCGAACTACAAGAAGGCTATGACGTGCTCGTCGAAGACGGGTTGATCAAGGAAGTCTCCGACAAGCCTATCAGCGCTGCGTCTGCCCGCGTCATCGACGCCACTGGCAAGACCGTCATGCCCGGCCTGATCGATCTGCATGGCCACGTCATGGCCACGCAGCTCAACCTCAGCAGCCAGGGCGCGTTGCCCGACGCATTGGTGATGATGCGAGCCGTGCCCATCATGGCCGCCATGCTGCGCCGCGGTTTCACCACATTGCGCGATGCAGGTGGCGCAGGCTGGGGACTGAAATGCGCCGTCGAGGAAAACACCATCGTCGGCCCTCGCCTGTTCATTTCCGGCCGTGCGCTGAGCCAGACTGGCGGCCATGGCGATCCGCGTCAGCGCTCGGATCATTTGCGTCCCATGAGCTATTGCGGCTGTTGCTTCCGTGCCGGTGATATCGGCCGCGTCGTCGATGGCGTCGACAATCTGCGCCGCGCCGTACGCGAAGAATTCCAGATGGGCGCCGACCAGATCAAGATCATGGCGTCAGGTGGCGTGGCATCCCCCACCGACCCCATCGCCGCCTATGGCTATTCCGAAGAAGAAATCGCCGCGATCGTCGCCGAGGCCCGTGGCCGCCAGACCTATGTCATGGCGCATTCGTACACCGCCGAGGCTATCGAGCGCGCGGTGCGCAACGGCGTACGCACCATCGAGCACGGCAACCTGATCGACGAACCCGTAGCCAAATTGATGGCCGAAAAAGGCGCCTATGTGGTGCCCACCCTGGTCACCTACGAAGCGCTCGCCAACGAAGGCGCCTCATACGGCTTGCCTGCCGACAGCGTCGCCAAGATCGCGACGGTGCGCACCGCGGGCCTCGCTTCGCTCGAGCTATATAAACGCGCCGGCGTCAAAATGGGCTTTGGTTCGGACCTGCTCGGCCCATCACAACGCCTGCAAAGCGACGAGTTCCGCATACGCGCCGAGGTCCTGCCGAACTTCGACGTCCTGCAAAGCGCCACGCTGATCGGCGCCGAAATTCTGAACATGCAAGGCAAACTCGGCCAGCTCATCCCCGGCGCCATTGCCGACGTGCTGGTAGTCGATGGCAACCCCTACAAAGACATCAACTGCCTGCTCGGTCAAGGCGACCACATCCCGCTGGTCATGAAAGCCGGCCAGATCTATCACGACGAGCTCGCCGCCTGAACCCGATCAAAGGAATCCCATGTCCAAGCCTGACAATCCCTATATCAACTCCCAGCCCGGCGAGGAAATGGGAGACCTCAACGCCAGCAAAGGCTGGAAGCCTCCTGTTGCCGCCACCTCTCGCGATCGCGGAGAGGGCCCCTTTAAACGCCTCGTGCTGCGCGGCGCCACCATCATCGATGGCACCGGTGCGCCGCCATGGGGCCCCGTCGATATCGTCGTGGAAAACGAACGCATCGTCGCACTGATCGGCGTCGGTGCATCGCTGGATACGATCAATCCGGCACGCCGGCCTGCCCCTGGCGATCACGAGATCGACTGCCATGGCAAATTCGTCATGCCCGGCCTGATCGACTCGCATGCCCACATCGGCACGCCCTATCACTCCATGTGCGACGTCGAGCCGCCTGCGGACTACATCTACAAACTGTGGCTGGCGCACGGCGTCACGACGGTGCGCGAAATGGGCGGTCTGAATGGGCTGGGATATACCCTGCAGCAAAGAGAAGCCTCAGCCAAAAACGAGATCGCCGCGCCGCACATCCTGTCGTACGCCTATTTCCCCGCCGTCAATGATCGCGTCAAGACCATTCACACCCCCGACCAAGCGCGCGATTGGGTGCAACGCCTGAAGGCCCGCGGCGCCGATGGCATTAAATTTTTCGGCGCGCCGCCCACCATCATGCAGGCGGCGCTGGACGAGGCCGCCAAAGTCGGCCTGGGCTCTGGCTGCCATCATGCGCAAATGGCCGTGACACGCGTCAATTCGCTGAAGTCCGCCAAGTGGGGCCTGACCAGTTCCGAACACTATTACGGCCTGCCCGAAGCTCTCTTCGAAAACCAGGTCGTACAGAACTACCCCACCGACTACAACTACAACGACGAATACTTCCGTTTCGCGCTGGCGGGCCAGACGTTCAAACAAGCCGCCGCGCCAGGCAGCGCAAAATGGAACTCGGTGATGGAGCAGTTCCTGGAGCTGGGCCATACCTTTGTCCCCACCTTCAACATCTATGACGCCAACCGCGACCTGATGCGCGCGCGCCGCGCCGATTGGCATGACGAGTACACCTGGAAAGCCGTCTGGAAATATTTCCAGCCCCAACGCGGCGGCCACGGTTCCTACTGGTATCGCTGGAGCACGACCAACGAAATCGAATGGAAAGAAAACTATCGCCTGTGGATGCAGTTCATCAACGAGTACAAAAACCTCGGCGGCCGCGTCTGCGCCGGCAGCGATAGCGGCTTCATTTTCCAGATCTTTGGTTTCGGCTTGATCCGCGAACTGGAGCTGCTGCAGGAGGCCGGCTTCCACCCGCTGGAGGTCTTGCGCAGCGCCACGTCACAGGGCGCCGAGTTGCTCGGCGTCAACGAGGACCGCGGCTCTGTCGACATCGGCAAACGCGCCGACCTCCTGATCCTGCAGGAAAACCCGCTCGAGGATTTCAAACTGCTGTATGGCACGGGCGCGCTGCGCCTGAACGACGGCACCGGCCAGCCTGAATGGCGCCGCGCCCTGCAATACACCATCAAATCCGGCATCGTGTATGACGTAGACCAATTGCTCGCCGATGTACGCGCACTGGTCAACGATGGCTGGGGCGATGACAAAAATCGACCGCCTTATGTCCGCTGATCCTCACACCCTCGATACGGCGAGCTCCCGCCGTGATACGGCTCCTGCGACCAGCGGCGCACCCACTGCGTCGGCCCCCTCTGGCAGCGACTCGGCGTCTCGTCAGCACGGCGCCGTATCACGCGACAACGCGCCGATTGAACTCATCATTCTCGCGGGGTTTCTGGGCAGCGGTAAAACCTCGCTGCTGGTCGATCTCCTGCAAAGCGATGATCGCGGAGAAACCGGCGTCATCGTCAACGAGGCCGGTGAAATTGGCATCGACGGCGTGATTGTGGAAGACGGCTCGCAGAATTCCGTCACCATGCTGGCCAACGGCTGCGTATGTTGCTCGCTGCGCAGCAGCCTGGTCGACACCGTGATGTCTCTGCTTGACGCGCCACGGCCGGCAGGCCATGGGCCTCTCACACGCATTGTCCTGGAAACCAGCGGCCTGTCGCGGCCCGGCCCCATCATCGCATCGCTGGCAGATCCGCTGCTCAGGTCACGTGGATTGCGTATCTCGGTAGTCAGCACCTACGACTGCGAACGCGGCTTGCTCAATATCGAGTCCTTTGACGAGGCCGCAGCCCAACTCGCCGCCGCGCAGCGCATCGTTCTGACCAAAGTCGATCTCATCGCCGCGGAGACCATCGAAGATCACCTCAGCGCCATACGCGGTGTCAACCCACTGGCCCAGATCGTCGCCGATGCAGATCGTACCCAGGCCGTGCGGCAGGCGTTCACTACATCGCCATCCAGCGATCCGGTTGACCTCGCACTGCAGGCCTTGCTCTCATCTGAGACGCGTGCGCAAGCGCATCCCCGTATCCATGTGCTCAAAGGCACACGGCGGCAACCAGCCGAATGGGAAGATCTATCGATCTGGCTGGATGATCTGGCGGGTCTGTGCGGCGATCGCCTGTTGCGAGTCAAGGCAGTCTTCAACGCCATCGACTGCGACGAACCTATCCTGATCCAAAGTGTAGGCACGACGTTCGGCATGCCGCGCAGGATGACGCAACGTACCGGCACCGACGACATCTGCGTTGTGATCGCCCGCGATATCGATGCCGCGGACATCAACGCAGCCTTTCCAGATGCACCGGTCCTATTGACCACTGCTGTCGCTTCCCCTTTTTCCCAGCAGGACGCTCCATCCCTGCGCCATTTCCACAGAGGGCACCATGCATAAGCACAATCTCCATCGACGCGGTTTTATCAAACAGGCGGCAGGCCTGGCCATCGCGCCGGCCCTGCCTCTGATTCCTGGCATGGCACACGCCGCCTCCTCCAACGTCGTAGTAGGGACTTGGGGCGGTGATTACCAGAACCTGCTGCAGCAGTTCATCAGCCCCATCGTCAAAGCCCAAGGCGTGGATGTGGTCTTCGATACCGGCAACGCCACCGCGCGCAACACGAAGCTCAAAGCCGAGCGCAACTCGCGTCGCGGCTCCATGGACATCGCGCTGCTAGGCGACCTGGACATGTACGACGCCAGCACGGCTGGCGTACTCGAACCCGTGACCGCGGACAAGATCCCTAATCTCGCCAACGCGATCGACACCTTCAAGACCCCCTATTCCATTCCCCATATTTTCAGCGCCATGGTGCTGGTCTATAACAAAGACCTCGTCACCACGCCGCCGCACTCCTTCAAAGATGCGCTGGATCCCAAATACAAGGGTCGCGTCGGGTTCTCCGACATTCTCTTTAACTTCAATACGCTCTTTGTCGGCCTGGCAGAAGGTGGCGACGGCTCCAGCTTCGAGCCCGGCTACGCTTTCCTGAAAAAGCTCAAAGCCAACTCGCCCAAAGTCTTCCCGTCCAACGAAGCCGTCGCCGCTGCCTTCAAATCCGGAGAAATCTGGATCGCCTGCATGTGGAAAGCCCGCGCGCTGCAATGGAAAGAAGCCGGTTTGCCGCTGGAATTCGTCATCCCCGAAGAAGGCGCCATCCCCGTGACGTTCGAAGCCGCCGTGCCCAAAAACAGCCGCAACAAAGATGCGGCCTGGAAATACATGAACGCGCTGCTCGATCCCGCCGGCCAGGTGCATTTTGCCGACACCATGGGATATGCGCCGACGGTCAAGAACGCCTCGCTGCCGCCCGAACTCCAGGCATCCGTCGGCTTTACCAAAGAAGAACTCGCCCGCATTCACCCCTACGACCTGAAAGCCCTGGCCAGCCATCGCGCCGCCAGCCTGGATTTCTGGAACAAGGAATTTAAAGCCGGGCTGTAAAGCCCGATCATGTCGCTCCCTATTCGGGGGAGCGACNTNNCACGACCGATGAACATAACGTGCATCGGCCGTGCGGCGCCTCGGATTCGGGGCTGCTACGCGAACACCAATCAGTCATTCTCACCCAAGGGAACCACCATGGGACAAACTCCAGCACGCAAAATACCTGCCCCTAAAGCCATGATCGTTGCGCCGCAGCCCGAGGCGGTTTCCGCGGGGGCTGAGATTCTGCGCTCGGGCGGCTCGGCGCTGGACGCCGTGATTGCGTGCGCCATGGTGCAAGGCGTAGTCGATCCATTGATGTGTGGCATCGGCGGATTCGGCATGCTGCATATCTATGATCCGGCCACCGGTACGCGTAAAGTCTACGAGGGCTTTGGCGGCTGCCCCATCGACAGCCGTGCCGACATGTGGCAGGACATTGTCCTGGGTGAAACCACCGATGGCTTTGGGTTCATCGTCAAAGACTTCGTGAACGAAGCCGGCGTGCAGTCGGTCACTGCCCCTGGCATCCTCAAGGCCCTGTCCGCCGCGCATACGGAATTCGGCAACATGGCCTGGGGCGACCTTTTCGGGGCGGCTATCGACTGTGCTCGCGACGGATGGATCGTACGACCCCATGTCTACACCGTATTCACGCAGAACGAACGCAAATACGGCCGTATGAATTACGGTGAAAAACTCGCCCTCACGCCGGACGGACGCCGCATTTATCTGGAGCCGGATGGATCTTATAAAAAGCTAGGCTCCTATATCCGCAATCCGGACTTGGCTGCCACCTTGCAAACCCTCGCGCATGAAGGCGCCGAGAGTTTCTACACAGGCTCGCTGGCCGCGCACATCATCGACGACGTGCGCACCAACAATGGCCTGCTCTCGGCGGCGGACTTGGCGCAATTTCGCCTGCGCACCTCCGATCCTCTATCGGTCAACTATCGCGGCTGGCGCGTGGATATGCCCGCGCCTCCCGGCGGCGGTGTATTGGTGGGACAGATACTGCGCATGGCCGAGCAATTCGAGTTGCCTGCCCTGGGCCACAACTCGCCGCAATACATCCGCGTTCTCGCCGAAGCGATGAAAATCGCCCTGCGCGACAAAGAACAATTCATCGGCGATCCCGATTATTCCGACAATCCCATTGACCGCCTGCTGTCCGATGCCTATTGCCAGGAACAGGCCACATTCATCCGTTCGGGTGAAAAAGCCAACGTCGTCCGCCGCACGCCGGGGGAATCCAAACATACCACGCACGTCAGCGCCATCGATGCCAATGGCATGATCGTGTCGTTGACGCACACGCTGGGCAATCCATCCGGGTTCATCGTCAAGGAAACCGGCTTTATGATGAACGGCGCCATGAGCACCTTTGATCCCACGCCCGGCACACCGAACTCCATCGGGCCTGGCAGACGCCGTTACTCGTCCATGTGTCCCAGCATCATCTACGACGGCGAACAACCCGTATTCACGCTCGGCGCACCCGGTGCATCCTGGATCGGCCCCGCAGTCTCACAGGTCATTCTCAACGTACTCGAATGGGGTATGGGCGTTCAAGAAGCCATCATCGCCCCGCGCATCGTCGCCACCAGTAACGCCATCGACATTTCCAACCGCATTCCTGTTCACGTGCAAAAAGCGGTAGAGCAGTTCGGCTACGAAGTCCGCCGCAGTTACCTGAGCTACGCCTTTGCAGGCGTACATGGGATTACGCAGTTTGATGGCAAACTCGAGGGCGGTGCAGATCCGCAGCGGGACGGGTATGCGGAGGGCGTCGCGTAGTATTTACCAAGCGCGAGAGTTCAGTACCGCGAAAGGCGATTCAATCGCGGAGCACCTAAGGTCGGACAGAGCTCTCGGTAGTTGTTCTTAATGTAGCTGACGGCGAGTTTCCGCAGATTTGTCCTGTGGTTATACAGAATGTACAGCCTAATATCAGAGCCTACAGTGGGGCCGAAATGTTTGGCGATGATATCTTTGCCGAGCCGTTCCTGCTCTGAAGGCGGCCCTTCCGAAGAGGTCCTGGTACGCCACAGATAAAGCGCGTCACGTGCTTCGGCCATACGCGTATTTAAAGGCGATCCTTCGTAATCTCGTACAGCGGTAACGGTTTCAACGTGTACGCACTCCAATAGCGACGAGGAGACACGCTCAAGTTTGTCATCTCCGGCAAACCATTGCGCCATCGTGAGCCATTTCTCGTCGATGGGTGCTGACATCGTTGACGGCAACGCGTTGAAAGTTTCTGCGGTATCTTTATCAATGGAACCAATGGCACGGACAACAATGTCGGTATGCCCGGTGTTGTCGAGGATCTTTTTGAACTCCACCACCATAGCCAGTTTTTGATAAACCGAATCCCCAGACCTGGGATAGCCCAGTCTTTCCGAGAACAACCAATTCAGCGTAGACCGTATGTCCGCAATCGCTCTCGCATCTTGCAAATGCGGGTGCGTCAGCATGTCCATACTTTGCTGATACTCTGAATCGGAAAGATGCGCCAACGCATGCAAGAGCGGGCCGTTGGTAAAAACATAGAACGCCGAATTATCGGCAATCCATTGCTGGCCGACATCTTCGACGTATTTATAGTATTGAGGAGAAAACAGCCGTTCTGCCACAGAGGAGCCATGGATGGGACATCCATGATGATGCAGCGCTCCGCGCAGCTCATCCTCCACCATGCCCACCAGGATTTCTGATCTATCACGCATCGCTTGACCGAACGGGCTGCTGTTATTGACGGCTAGCCAGGTTTCTCGCTGCTTCGCCGTGGGTTCCGGATCCTTTCGGCAGGCGGTAAGGGCTACGCCAAGCAGCAAGCCCGTGACACACAAAATTAACAGTCTCTTCATCATGTTGTCTTGTTATTTGAACGCAGTGCGAGGCTAGCAAACGTTCTTATTTTTTGTGGAAAAGGGAACAGCTGTATTTCTGCCCCGTCGGCAGTAAACACATTGATTTTTTTAGCTAAATAGCAAGCGATGCCGTTCTCATGCCGATATTTAGAAAACTAAAAATAGGACCGGCCCGATAACTCGATCGATGCGGAATACTGAGTCGGGCCTGAGTCACCCTGTTTTTGTCCGTTCAGGTTTTCAGTTGTGGGCGGGTTGGATGACCTGCTGATGGGGGAACTCTATTGGACGTTTCAGTATTGGCAGGACGGGGATTGAGTGCTATTGGACGTCGAANCGGGGCAGTGACCGTNTTGGCGCTTCACGGAGTCGGTCGGCCGCCTGCGCGTCCGACACCGCTTCGTCAACCTCGTCGCTACGCTCCTTCGGTTTCCCTCGCTCGACTCCGAGGCGCGTCAACACGGTCACTGCCCCGCTTCGACTCACAGCATCTCTGATCCCCTCGTCGCTGGGACGGGTGGTCTACGTAGGCTTCGTAGGTGATGATTTCTGCAAAGACGAAGATCTTGCAGGGCGGCTATTCATTGGCGCCTACGGGCGCACCAATGAATAGCGTTCGTGATCGACATGCGAGGGCTTTGGCCTCGGTGGCAAACAGAAGATCTCTCGAGCAACGATTTCTCATAGGCCAACAGGAAATCGTCCATACCACGGCTTCGCGACATCCAAAGACGTGCAGCTAAACGACTGCATCTTTACCTCTTAAGACACGTCGAAGGCTTCGAGAATGAATGCTTCGACGCGCCGGAGGCCGTCTTTGGTCCCCATGAGTTCCAAGGCGCTCTTTCCCCTGAATTCGGTTCTATTCTCGTTCAACCAGATCAATATCTTGTCATTGTTTTGAACACAGCGGCGCAGCAGCGACAGGATTCGAGTCAGATGAATACCACGCACAAACGTTGAACTGCCGGCAGCGTTGTTCGATATGGTTTTGGGGGCTGCGAAGGTGGTTGGATAGCGTGCCGCGTAGTCTCCGGGACGAGACCCTCGGCAATAAGTGTTCTTATACTGGCTGCAGCCCCAGAACGGTTTCTTGGTATTGATCCAGACCATCGCATGTCCACAGATAGGGCAATTCGGTACTGCCTCTTTCGTATAGTCGCGCGCGCGAGGGGCCAGCGCGATGTACTCGACCAGTGCGGATGGTATTTCTCCTGCTACGTACCATACGCCTTGTTCGGCATCATATTTCGCGCCATTGGCTTCGGCGTATTTCCTATGTGCGATGGGGATCCAAAGGATCGTCTGTGTAGACACGCGGAGTCTCCTGATGTTGTTATGAGTCGGCCGCACCACACGCGGGAAAGCGTGATCTCTTTTTGCGTTCAGTTAAGGCACAAAGACGAATTGCATCCTGAGGCACGGCACGTGAGCTAAGTCAACGTGAATACAGGCTATTCCGCTCGGCGGGATTTGCAAATGGGGGGTTGACGGAGTCTTCGTTATTACCAGACTGATCCGACCGCCCATCTGAGGGTGCCCCGGAACATTTTCTGCAGAAATTCTGGTAATGCGACGTACAGATTATCTAAACCGTGCTGTTTAGGAGCCTCAACGAATTCTGATCCAAGGGTCTGGCGTTACGCGTCATTGCTTTTTTCAAACGGCTTTCTGTAAGTCTGTTTTTCTTCGAAGAACCCCCATATCGGGGAGACACCGAAATTCCACCCACTATCGTCGACTCAGACGGAAAGCTTAAGGCCTGGCGTGATGCATGCGAACCAGGAATCGGAACGCGGCTTAGTGTCAGTGTTACTCATCGATCGGTGAAATCACCAATCAACGACGCTATCTTTTAGAAAACACTTATGGAATACGTACAAAATCTGTCCACTGGCACGTCTACCGCATTGCCTGCAATGAGCGCACTCGCTGCGCCAGATACGGGCACCGAAACGATCAAGGCCGATCCAGAGGGATGCGATCTCGCTAGTAATGCTGATAGCGCTGACCAAGCCGTACCGCATCGAGCCGGCACACTCAGCTCGGACAAACTTGTTGCCGCGCACTTCGGGCAAAAGCGTAATCTGGCGGGATTGATGGAAATGGCCAGATCACAGAGCATCAGCCCAGGCCCGTTGATGGAAGCCGTTGTCAACATGCCTGGCCTAAGCCGCGAAGAACGTATCAGCGCGATTCGGACAATCGTTGATTCGGAGGAGGTTCCTGATCATGGTGAGTTTGCCTCAGATAGCGCGCTCTACGAGCAATTAGAGCAAAGCAATCTAGAGGCGGCGGAACTCATGATTGCAGGTGGTGTGGGCTGGAACCACGCGCTGTTCCTAGCTGGTTCCATTGATGATAAGCAGGCAATAAAAAACCTGCTCAAATGCGACGGCGTCCGATTCCATGCCGTCATGAATGTCTTGCTGTCTCGGATCTCTCATCCGGGTAGGGGTAATATCGCTTATTCGATGATCCAACACTATGCCCTAGAGCGACATTCATCCACATCGTTGAAAATCCGTGAGCTGAAAGGGCTATTAGAGACTAATTGGCTCTTCAGGGCCGCTGCTAAGACAATGCTGCAAAATGAGATACAGGCAGGCAATACCCATGCTGTCGCTATTTTGATGACAGCCGGTGTCAAGCTAGACGACATCAACGACCTGGATTGGCTAGCTGATCCTATGCGCACGACGGGCGCTCAACAACAGGTTGACGCTCACAGCAATCCCAGCAGCAATACGGTTAAACCGAGCAAGCAGTTTGTTTAACCAAACCGCACCTTTATCATCGTACCGTGTGTCATACGTTATGAGGAGACAAGTATCGAAAGATAGCTAGTCTCTAAGCTATCTGGATGACGTCGCTAGGAGAGACTAGCGACGTCATTGCGTGCTAACTTGAACGCTATGCAGCTGTGGCAGACTCTGAGCTTTCCTGCATTCTGACGAATGTCTGAGCGGCGCGGCAAGAGTTCTCTGATCTCGCTTTGACGTATTAATTTTTCGTCATATCTCTTGAATCCAACATATCTATGCTTTGGAATTTTTCTTTCAAAGCTATATGGGTCAGATTCGCACAAACGCTACATTGTTCGCAACGCCGTCTTGGCAGCCTGAACGACATCATCCCATTCAGGCTTTTCAATGTATTCCTTGTCCGTCAACTCAAGGCCATATTTACCAAAAACAAAATCTATTTTTTTCACAAGATCGGATATCGAAACGACTTCTTCATCATTTTTCAAAAACCATCCAAGCGTGGATCTCGGATCTCCCGCCAGATTCGTATCGTCATATAGGAAATGAATAGCGTAATTCAGCTCATCATGACCACCACCCGGCCGCTGATCATTGACCCAAGCTTTGTACTGATAGTCTTTATCCGCAAGTCCTTGCAGATAATCTATCAGTTCTTTTCGCATTGCTGGACATTTCAATCCGGAGAGTTCCAGGTCTTCCATTTTTGATACTCACTTAAAGGGATGTGTGCCTGCTCTGGACTATCTTTAATCGAGCCTTCTATTGGCTTTCCGTCCCGGCCAATAACTCTTCCATTAGAACGCACAATTACGTGATCTACTTGTTGAATAGGCTGACTTACTTCCGAATTACCCTTGTCGATACGTACACCATTACCTTGATTTTTGGGATCTTGCCAACGATAACCAACGCCTTTTTTATTTAACCCCACTTCCCATTCCTTTGGAAACCTATCGACAACACTCTGAGGAACACGCCAGTGCTCGCCGGTCCTCGTTAGCGTACTTAATTCTCTACCGTTTCCTCCCGAAACGTAGCCCGCGGGGCCCTGCTTCGTCTTTGCTGCTCCTGCCGCTTTGCCCCCTCCCGGCGTTGGTGGCGAGCTCACCCGCCCCGCTTTCCCTTCCATCGACGGCATCGCCGCGCCGAGCGCGATTCGGTCTTCCGGCGACAGGTCCTTGAGTTCATAGACGCCACCATTTTGTTTGGTCTTGATCGTCTCCAGCTTTTCGTCGAGTATGTGGGCGGTTCTTTCGTACTCGCGTGCGATCGCTCCATCACGCTCGGCCCATGCTTTTCCCTCGGCGAGGGCATGGTCACGCTCAGCTCGTAATGCCTCCCGCACCTTGGCCAAGTCTCCCGGGTTGGTAGCGTAATAATCCAGTGTGTCTGCCGCTTCGGCCTGTGCGCGAGTGACGCCGGTCAGGCTGCTCAAACTCTGCTTGCTCGCCCGCAGATGCTCCCACGCGGTGTCGTAGAGATCGCCTAAATTGACTGCGTCATAGAACTCGGCGAGATTGTCGTTATCGTGTAAGAAGCCGGCGAACTGCAGTTCGTTTTTATTGCTCTGATCGATCTGACCATCGAAGTACGCAAAACCGCTGCCCTGCAGCTCTGTCGCAATCTCTGCAAGGAACCCACGGGCGGTGGGATTTTCCGCGTAGTACTCGGCGGCACGGTCGTCGGTCTGGCGTTGCGCCTGCCCGGTGAGTTCTGCCTTTGCCTGCTCGATACTGATGTCTTGGCGTTTGGCATAGCGGTCGACGTGCTTGCGGATCAGCTCGCCTTCGTCAGGGTGCAGTTGACGGTTAAAGCGATCGGCCGCCGCCGCGCCGCCGGCTCCGCTGGTCCCGCCAACCAAACCGCCTGCCGTGCTGGCGACCACGTTGACAATGACCTTGGCCACGGTCTCTTTGGACCCCGCGGGCAGGCTCTGCACGGCCTGCTCGACCTGGTCGCGCACGAGGTTCGCGGTAATGTCGCCTGCGATGGTGCCCGCCACAGCGCCGCCGACATCGCCCGCGCCCAAGGCTGCACCCAGGCCTGCAACAGCGGCGTGCAGCGCGATACGTCCCGCGCCTTTTTCCGCCCACAGCTCCGGATTGTCTTTTTGGAGTTGGGCCGCCACATCCCCCGCGATCTGCATGCCGAGCTGCGCAAAGGCCTGCTGGAATTCCAGTTGCTCGCGGACCTGATTCTGGTCAAAGATCCGGTCTATACGGCCATTGGCGTTATCTGCGTGACGGTTCAAGCCCGCTGCGCTGTCTCGGCCGCTGGCGTTATCCGCACGCACCTCGATCGTGGCCGGTGCGATCGCCGCTTGCGTCGTACCAGAGGCCGTCCCACGCGCCGCGGCCAGACTCAAGCCCCCGGGCGGGCCGCCTACGATGGATCCTTGGTTCTCCAGAATATCGAAGACACCGGCCACGCCCACCGACATGCCCGTCGACGAGGCGCGATAAGCAGCCTTGTTCTCGATGTCCGTAAAACCCAGCGTCTCGGTCGCAAGATAGTTTTTGTCCGGTGCGGCACGGCTGGCAATCACGGCACCATCCAGTTGTGTGTGCGCACCGACCTCGATGTCGAACCCGCCCTCACCGGCATAAAGACCGGTCTGCTCGTTCACACTGTCGTAACGCGAGCGAGTCTTGCCCCGGTTGGCTCCCAGGTTCGCAGTCCCGGTCATCGACCCCACGCTGAAACTGCCGCCGGCGTTGACCTGCTGCTGCCTGGCATCGTAACGGTCCGAATCTTGTTGACTAACTATTTCCAGATTGCGTCGCGCCGACACCTCAATGTGATCGGCTCGGACCTGGGCACCGGCCAACACCGTGTCGCGGCCCGAGAGCATCACCACGTTGTCTTGCGCACTGATCTGCGTTTCCCGACGTTCAACGCCGTTGCCTTCGCCTCGACCACCGCCCTGATAGCCACTGGCAAAGACGTTGATGCCGCCACCGCCCTCAGAGACGCCCACACCGACACCGGCCTTCCAGCCGCTGTTATGGTTTTTGGTGATCTCGGTCGAGGTCTGCGTCACGCCCTGCAGGGTCAGATCATCCATGGCAGACAACAGGACATTTTTGCCAGCAATGTCGCTGCCTGCGACCGTGATGTGGCCGCCAGCCCGCGCAGCCTCGCCCTTCGCAACATCCGTAGCGCGATCTCTGGCGCCTTTCACATTGCCCCCTGCCGCGCTTGACGCCGCAATAGGCGAATCCGCAGCCGTCAGTTTGCCCTGCGCGCCTCGCTCACCATCGGCAACAATATTGACGTCGCCGCCCGCGATCACCGACGATCCGAACGCCGTTTCTTGCGTGCGTTTAGTCGTACTGCTCGCGCGGGTCGAGCCCGCACTGATCTGGATTTGTGCCTGAGTCTGGCCCTTCTTCGCCGCCTGCGCGTCGGTTCCAGCCTGACCGTCAGCACCGGACTGCTTGTTTGCGTCCTGGGCCGCCATCATCCGCCCCGCCTGCACGGCCTCGTACGCGGCCTGCCCCGCCTTGACGGCCGCCAACCGTCCGCTTTGTGCTCCGCTCGCTTCACGTATCGTGTGCTGGATCTGCTGCGCAGCACCCAGTACACCGCCCGCCACGCCGATGCTCAGGCCCGATTGTTCGAATTCGTGATGCTCCGCCTGATGCGCGTGGCCCATCCCCGCCACGATCTCTACGTTGCGCCCTTGCACCGTGATGTCGCCATGTTGGGCCAACAGGTTGCTGGCCTGCATGTAGATGTCTCCGGCGGCATCGAGGTTCAAATTCCCCTCGACGCTGCCGAGCGTGCTGGCCGCATAGCCTGTACTGTCTGTCTGAAACTTATCGGTGCGGACTTGCTTCTGGTAACCCGCACTGAAACCGCCGCCACTGCCGATGCCCTTCTTTCTGGTTCTTTCGTACTGATAAGTCTCGTAGTGTTCATCGGCCCCAGCAACATGAAGATCGCCCTCTACGGTGATCTGTATGTCCTGTTCTCCAACGAGGTTTGAGCCCACGACCTTCAAGTCCCGGCCCGCGACGACCTCCACCGTCTCGCCTGTCAAAGTGGACGCCTCGGCGCGTTCCCACGCAACAGCCTTGACGGTGTCCGTCGTCTTGGATGACAACAAGCCCTTTGTCTTGGTCCGCGATTGATCTCTGGCAGAGCCCGTGCTCTTGCCTGCGCCCACGCTGACGTCCCGGCCTGCACCTACCGCCAGGTGTTGTTGCGCATCGATCTGCGCAGCATCGGCGCTGAGATCTTGCTGCGCCATCATTGTCAGATCGCCCCCGGCTGCGACCGTTGAACCAACGGCACGAGTCGTCTGTCGTTCATGGCGATTGTGGGCATCACCCACGATCGCCTCTCGATGTCGTTCGGTGACCGTGTCCAAACGCATATCGCGCCCCGCCCGCAGGTGCGCATCGTGTTCAGCCGACACCTGCGCAGCCACCAATTTCAGATCCCGCCCGGCTGCGATCAGGAGGTCGTCGGCCTGCACTTGGGAAACGCCAGCCATGTGTGTTCCTGACGTGGCCCCAAGGCTCTCGGACGCAACGACCGAACTCAACTCGATATCCTGCCCAGCACGCAGCGAGACGATGTCGCCCTTGATCTGCGACGCGACGTTGCGCAGCTTTTCACGGGCTTGCAGGTCTACGATGCGCCCCTGGATCCGCCCTCCCTCCTGGTTGAGGATGTTCGCCGCCCTCGCCACCATGGCCTCGCGCGGGGCGATCATGCCGCTGTTGTGCAGCTCGCCTTCAACCGCAATAAACGTGTCCCTGCCGGAGATCAACGTGGTGTACTCGTGCTGATCGCGCAGCGCCCCTTGCGGAAATACGTTGGACGGCCCCACGGGCAACGAGATGGGCTCGCTCGACAAGGTCACGTGATAAGGCGAACGATGAGCCTTGCGATCGCCATGCCGCGCCTGGGTAAAGGTCGCCTGCCCTTCACGCGTCACCCGGCGCTCACCGCCTGCGCCGTGGTTGCGCAGCGCCGGACCCGCGATGGTCAACGGGCCGGTGGCGACGATGTGGCTCTTGTCGTTGGTCACCTCGCCACGCAACGCAATCGCGCCACCGGCCAGGATGCGGCCTGGCTGACTGTGTCGCGTGCGTGTCTCGGACACCTTGTCGTGGACTTCGTAATAGGTAAAGTCCTGGACCAGCCGGTCTTTGAAGTTTTGGTTGAACGCCCGGATGCGCGAATCCAGTTCCCCGTACGGTCCTTTGTACGTGTTGATCGCCGCCTCGTAAGCTCGACGTTCGGGTGTGGGTTGATTGTGCGGTTTGGTGGTCACGCGTGGGCGGTCATCAGACTGCCGGCCACGACGCGCCTTGGATTCATGCCAGACAGGCTGCGGCCCTTGAGGCGGCGCTACGCCAAACGCGGTCCAGATGCGCCCATGGGGTTCGTAATGGAATTGGTCCGGTGTGGTGACCCAGTTGCAACCGGCGTCGCCACCCGGCCCCTGGCACGTCCGCTGCGACGGGGTAAGGCTCAAGGCAATAGGACTGGTGATCCCGGCGTGGCCGCGTTGTTGCGGCACGTAATCAAAGGGCGGCCCATATTGCGCCTCGGGATATTGCGCCGAAGGCAGCAACAGGCGGCGCTCGGGGTCATCATTGAGCCAGCTCGGGTGCTTGCCGCAGGCCGGCGTCACCGCATCACAGAGCCAGGTCGTCGCGGCATCGTACATGTCCGTGCTGCCGCTCGGCGTGTAATACACCTTGGGAGTCGAGGACAGCTCCACGTTCTCCGAGGCGAAATTCGCGTTCAGGTTGTGCATCCACGCCACCGATATATCGATGTCGCCCGCCGCCTGAATCGTGCCCCCTTCGTTGAGTAACGACTGCGCACGCACCGAGACATGCTGGCCCTCCACGCGGCCGCGGGTCTCCAGACGCGGGGCCTGCACATACACCTCACCATGGGCCTTGATCGACCCCTGGGGAGCGATGTGCACCTCGCCTTCGTTCGTGATGACAAGATCGCCGGTCAGCGCCTGCAGCGCACCGCCCATGTTCACGCCCAGGCCACGCTCGGTACCAATCAATCGGATCGAATTGGCGTACATGCCGCCTAACGCGGCCGTATCCAGCGACACCCGGGGAGCAGGCCCCTTGCCTTGGATCGCCGTGACCTCGCCGGTGACACCATCGACGCGCGCCGCACCGGCCACCACATTCAGATGGTCGGCCCATACCTGCGCGTTGATCTGAATCGCGCGCGCCAGTAAATCAACGTTGCTAATGTTGGAGACATTCAAACCCTGGCCATTGATCTGCAGCAGGCCCTCGGTGACTTCAAAGGCCACACTGCCTGGTGCCCCCGCCTCCAGACCGACGAGCGGCCGCCCCGTCGTCAACGTGGCCCGGGAGGCATTCACAAATCCGCACCCGTCACAGGCAATCCCGGCCGGGTTGGCGACGATCACATTAGCGCGTTGCCCCGCGACCTCCAGCAACCCACGCAACTGCGAGGGGTTGGGTGCAGTCACCTGATTCAGGATCGTCGTCGCAGGGCCGCGGCCCAAGTGGGGATTGCCCGCAATCTGGCCAGCCAACTGCGTCTGGCTCGCCGCACCGCTGTTGTTCAAAATGACGCCAGAAGGACCGACGTTGAACTCGGTGAACTTGTTGTTCGACACCCCTGCCGCAGGAGGCGCAATCTGGATGACCGGCACCCCGCCTTGATTGCCCACCACCGGGCGTACCCCGGCCGCTCCAGTATCAACGGTCAGGGGCAAGGTCTGCGCCCATGCCTGGCCACCGCCAGAGAGACCCAGCAACACACACGCCAACACCCTGGCCAACACGCCACAAGCCTGAATACGGAACAAACGCATCATCTACACATTCACGACGCACACGGCACCGCCACCGGCAACGCGGTGCGATGGATGTGAAAATTGAGAGGAGGAAATCAACAACCGAGCCGATAGGGCTCAGCCAGGGCAAGACGCCCAGCATCGAGGCATGTCGTTGCACAGTTTCCAACGGTATAAACAGGCGCCAACGCATCGCCCTCGGCTGAGCGAGCCGCTAGGCTAGCTAACGTTCTTATTGTTTTGTAGCGGGGTAGCGACCGGATTTCGCTACCCGTTCAGCGGCAAATACGTTGATATAGCTGGCTGAACCGTAGATCCTACGGTTGACGAGCAACGATCAGGTAAATAAAAAAAAGGACTATTCCTACATTCCTACCCACTCGATGCGCCAGCTTATCAGGATGGCAGGACGATCACGCGTTCGCCCGCAACTTGCGCAACAGCGCCGGCAAGAACAGCACGGCCAGCGCCAACGCGATGAAGGTGGCCGACAACGGCGAGGACACCAGCACCAGCGGATTGCCTTCGCCAATCGACAAAGCACGGCGCAATTGCGTCTCTGCCAGCGGCCCCAAAATCAATCCGATCAACACTGGCGCGATGGGAAAGTCATAAACGCGCATCACATAACCTGCCAAACCGATCACAAACATCAGCAGCAGATCCATCCACGACGTGCCGACGCCCCAGATCCCGACCATGGCAAAGACCAGGATGCCCGCATACAAATACGGACGGGGAACCAACAGCAATCGCACCCACAAGCCCACCAGCGGCAGATTCAGAACCAGCAGCATCAGGTTGCCTACATACAGCGACGCGATCAGCCCCCATACCAGATCGGCACTGTTGACGAACAAGAATGGGCCGGGCTGCAGACCATAGCTTTGGAACGCAGCCAGCAACACGGCAGCAGTCGCCGATGTGGGCAAGCCCAGGGTCAGCAACGGCACCAGAATGCCCGCCGCCGCCGCGTTGTTCGCCGCCTCGGGCCCTGCGACCCCCTCAATCGCGCCGTTGCCGAACTCCTCTTTGTGCCGGCTCAATCGGCGCTCTATCGTGTACGACAGAAATGTCGGCACTTCGGAGCCCCCAGCCGGCAACGCCCCGATCGGAAAACCCAGCGCCGTTCCACGCAACCAGGGTTTCCACGACCGTTGCCAATCCTGCCGCGTCATCCAGTGCCCACCCGACAGCGGGTTCACCGCAGGCGGCGCGTTGCGATAGCGGCTGGCCACATAGAGAATTTCCCCGACGGCAAATAAGGACACCAGCACCACCGTGATATCGATGCCGTCCAACAAGTCCGGAGAACCGAACGCCAGGCGCGCCTGGCCAGACGGGCCGTCAATGCCCACCACGCCCATCGCCAGGCCCAGGAACAACGCAATAAACCCGCGTACCCGCGATGTCCCCAACACCACCGATACCGACGTAAAGGCCAACAGCATCAAGGCGAAATAATCTGCCGGCCCGAACACGAACGCCAGTTCTGCAATCGCCGGCGCCAGGAACGTCAAGCCCAATGTCGCCAATGTCCCCGCCACAAAGGACCCGATCGCGGCGGTCGCCAACGCGGCGGCGCCGCGTCCTGCGCGCGCCATCTTGTTCCCCTCGAGCGCCGTCATCATCGAGCCGCTTTCGCCAGGGGTATTCAACAATATGGAGGTCGTAGACCCGCCATACATCGCGCCGTACAGCACGCCGGCAAACATGATGAATGCGGCCGTCGGCGCCAGCTTCACCGTCACCGGCAACAGCAGCGCAATCGTCAGGGCCGGTCCGATCCCCGGCAACACGCCAATGGCCGTCCCCAGTAATGATCCGACAAACGCCCACATCAAATGCGCAGGCTGCAACGCGACCCCAAAACCCGCCATCAAGGAATCAAAGGCATCCATCTCACCACCCCGCCAGCGGCAATGCGCCGCCCAACGTCACACCCAACCAGGAAAATCCCACCCAGCAAATCGTCCCCAGTACCAGACCGATCACGCTGTCGAGCACCAGCCGGCGTGATCCAAACGCATGCGTGACCAAGACAAACGCCAGCATGGCGGTCAAAGGGAAGCCGAGCGATTGCATCGTCAGTAGCGGTACGCCCGCCCCTGCTGCGGCAAAGGCAAAAGCCTTGCGCGACGGTGCGGCGTCGGCCTCGGCACTCTCGGCTTCCTGGGGATCAAACGAGTCACCGCGCGCGATCTGCGCCATCAAGGCTAACCCGAGCAGAATCAGGACCGCGCCGACCAGCATGACAAAAGCCCCCGGCCCGACCCCACCATAGCCCGCCGCGTCTGGCAGCGCATACCCTTGCTGCAGCCAGATCGCGCCAATAATGATCACGGCCAAGGCCAACCACCACGGACGGCGTTGCGGCGTCGCGGACATGACGTTCTCCTGTACGGGAATGGCTTACTTTGCCAGGCCGAGATCTTTCAACACCTGTTCCTGGCGGACTTTTTCCTCGTCCAGGAATTTGGCGAAATCGTCCCCTGCGAGATAAGCATCATCCCACCCCTGTTTCTCCAGGGTCTGCTTCCATTGGGGTGAGGCATGCATCTTTTGAAAACGATCCAGCCACATGGCACGGCCTTCTTTGCTCATCCCCGGCGCTCCCACAATACCGCGCCAGTTCCCGATCACCACGTCCACACCGGACTCTTTGAGGGTCGGCGCGTCAACGCCTGGCAGACGCTTATCGGACGTCACGGCAATGATGCGCAGGCGCTTCTGATCCGCATAGGGCTTGAATTCTGACAATCCCGACAATGCCAGCTTCAATTGTCCACTGACCAGTAAGGGCACCAGCTCCGCGCCGCTCGGATAGGGGATGTAATTGAGCTTGCGCGGATCGACGCCGGCGGATTTGGCGATCAGCCCTGCCGCGACTTGGTCGACACCGCCAATCGAACCGCCGCCGATTGCCAGTGCACCGGGGTTGCTCTTCATCGCGGCGATCACATCGGCTACCGTCTTGATGGGCGAATTCATCGGTACGGCCAGTACATCGGCGTCATCGGTCAATCTGACGAGAGGCGTCACCTGATCCAGCGATACCGGCGATTTATTCAGAATGATGCCGCCGACCAGGATCGCCCCCATCGACATGATGGCGTTGTCGTCGTTCTTGCTGGTGTTGATGAACTCTGCCAAGCCGATCGTGCCGCCTGCGCCGCCCTTGTTCGTGACCTGGAACCCGTCGGTGAAAATGCCGGCCTGCTGCATGACCTGCAGCGGCACGCGTGCCGCGGCGTCATAGCCGCCGCCTGGCCCTCCCGGCGCCATGACCTTTGCCGGTGCGGCCCCCGCTGCCCAGGGCAGCGCAGCCACGACCAATGAAGCCAAAACCCGTGTAATCCCTAGCATGGATGTCTCCTCGATTGGCCGATGCGTGATGCCACCCATCGGCCGTAGCCTGTTTATTGATATACGGCGTAACAGACTTCGATACTAGACAATTTTCGGGCGCAATGCCATGCCGTTGTTTTCGGGGTATTCAGCCAGTAGACAGTTCTCGGCCGGCCGTGGGCCGGCGCCGCACAGCGTCAATATCCCGGAGGTCATGCCGGGGATACCCCTATCAAGCCATCGTCATCAAGCTGGCATTCCCCCCTGCTGCCGCGGTGTTCACGCTCAGGGCCCGTTCGATCACAAGACGCTCCAACGGAATTTGCGTTTCGCCGCTCGCCAAGCCCGTGACGGTCACAATCGCTCCGTCCCGTTGCGAGATCGCCGCCAACGTACGACGCAGGGATTCCTCGTCGCCATGATGAAGGACCGCGTCAAAATTGGCGTGCGCCAGATCGGAGGCCAGCGTGATGTGGTTGCGTACATCCTGCGGCAGGCGGCCATGCAGAGCCACGGCCTGAGCATTCGCACCAGGCCACACGGCATGACTGCCAACCGCCAATATGGCTGCCAACTGATTAAGCCGATCGGCATCATTGTCAGCCAGGCACAACACCGCCTCCCGCGGCAACACCTGATAGGTGTTGCGCTCGCCAGTGGGGCCGGCCAACTCAAACATCGTATCGCTGAAAAACGGCTGCGCAGCTTCCATGGCCTGCCCCTGTGCCCGACGCCACTGGGCCAAAGACGCCTGCGCCGATCGCACCGGAGCGGATTGGATCTGCGTCTGTACCCCAAACGGCTGTGCCAACGCGGCGTCGGGACGTCGCGACAGCAGGCGATACACGTAGAGTGGTCCACCGGCTTTAGGCCCTGTACCCGACAGGCCCTCGCCGCCAAAAGGCTGCACACCCACCACAGCGCCGACGATATTACGGTTGATATAGACATTGCCTGCATGGGCAGCATGCACCACACGGTCAATCGTCTCATCAATACGCGTGTGCAACCCCATCGTCAAACCGTAACCGGTCGCCTTGATCTGTGCGAGCAACAGATCGAGATCTTCGCGGCGATAGCGCACCACGTGCAGGACAGGTCCAAACACTTCACGCTGCAAATCAGCCAGATCCGGCAATTCGATCAGCGTCGGCGGAACAAAGGTGCCCTGCGCCGTACCGGGATCACGCTGGCACAATTGATGCACCGCACGCCCCTTGCCGCGCAGCGTGTCGATGTGACGTTGAATATTGGCTTGAGCCTCGGCATCGATTACCGGACCGATATCATTGGCGATCTGTTCCGGGTTGCCCAGACGCAGTTCTTCCATCGCGCCCTTGAGCATAGTGATCAGACGATCCGCCGCGTCCTCTTGCACACACAGCACGCGCAGCGCCGAGCAACGTTGACCGGCGCTATCAAACGCGGAGCTCAAGACATCGACCACGACTTGTTCAGTCAATGCCGACGAATCCACGATCATTGCGTTCTGACCACCGGTCTCGGCGATCAATGGGATCGGCTGACCGTCAGGTGTCAGACGCTGCGCCACGGTCTTCTGCAGAATTCGGGCCACCTCGGTCGAGCCCGTGAACATCACACCCATCACGCGCGCATCGCCCGTCAACTGAGCGCCCACTGTCTCTCCACGGCCCGGCAGTAACTGTACCGCCGCCTGAGGTATGCCTGCCTGCCACAGCAATTCAATCGCCCGTGCCGCGATCAGCGGCGTTTGCTCAGCGGGTTTTGCCAGCACGGTGTTGCCCGCCGCCNGCGCGGCGGCGACTTGGCCCGTGAAAATGGCCAACGGGAAATTCCATGGGCTGATGCAGACTACCGGCCCCAAAGGCGTGTGCGTCGCATTGTCGAATTGGCTCTGTATCTGGGCCGCGTAGTAACGCAGGAAATCGACCGCCTCGCGGACCTCCGCGATCGCATTGGCATAGGTTTTTCCCGCCTCGCGCACCAGGATGCCCATCAACGGCTTGATTTGCGCCTCCATGAGGTCGGCAGCGCGTATCAACGCGGCGGCACGCTCGGTCGCAGGCGTACTCGCCCAGGCTGGCGCAAAATCATGAGCGGCCTGCAACGCGGCCTCGACCTCCAGTTTGGTGGCCTCCCGCACAGAGCCGACGAGGTCCGAATGCGTCGACGGATTCAGAACCGGCACAGGCAGCGGCACGATATCGTGTGCGTTGGCCATATCCGGCGCAATCATCGGCCCGGCAGCTAATGTTTGACGCGCTGCCTCGGCGAGATCATGGCTCAGCTGAGCCAGCGTATGCTCGTTCGCCAAGTTCAAACCACGCGAATTCACACGATCCCGGCCATACAGATCCGCAGGCATGGGAATGCCGGGATGCGACTCACCGACTTTGCCCTCGGCAAACGCCATTTTCTCGATCAACTCGACCGGATTCTGTACCAAGGACTCGATCGGAAAATCCTGATCCGCGACCTGATTCACGAAAGACGTGTTGGCACCGTTTTCCAGCAAGCGGCGAACCAGATACGCCAGCAGTGTCTCATGTGTTCCCACTGGCGCATAGATCCGACACGGACGGCCCAGCTTGCCGCCGTCCACCGAACCCACCACTTGTTCATACAAGGGTTCGCCCATGCCGTGCAGGCATTGGAACTCATACTGCCCGGGATAATAGCTTTGCGGATCGGCCAGCTCATAAACCGTGGCCAGCGTTTGGGCATTGTGCGTCGCGAACTGCGGATAGACGGCATCGGGCGCGGCCAACAGTTTGCGGGCGCATGCGATATAGGACAAATCAGTGTAGGGCTTGCGCGTGTAGACGGGATAGTCTTCCATTCCCTCGAGCTGAGCACGTTTGATTTCCGTATCCCAATAGGCGCCCTTGACCAGACGGATCATCAAGCGCTGGCCGCTGCGCCGCCCCAGATCGATGATGAAATCAATGACATAGGGACAACGCTTCTGGTAGGCCTGGATGACAAAGCCTATGCCTTTCCAGCCCTGCAACTCCGGCTCAAAGCATAGTTTTTCCAGCAACTCCAGCGACAGTTCCAGGCGATCCGTTTCCTCGGCATCGATATTCAGGCCGATGTCGTACTGACGCGCCAGCCGGGCGAGTTTGAGCACGCTGGGATACAGCTCGGCCATCACCCGGCCGATCTGGGCACGGTAATAGCGCGGATGCAAAGCCGACAGTTTGATCGAAATGCCAGGGCCTTCATACACACCCCGTCCGTTCGACGCCTTCCCGATGGCATGAATAGCCCGCTCGTAGTCCTGGTAATAACGCTGCGCATCGGCCGCCGTCAGCGCCGCCTCGCCCAACATGTCGTAGGAATAACGAAAGCCCTGTGTCTCCAGCGCCTGTGCATGCTTGAGCGCCTCGGCCATGTTTTCGCCGGTTACGAATTGCTCGCCCATCATGCGCATGGCCATGTCTACGCCTTTGCGGATCAGCGGCTCGCCCCCCTTGGCAATCAAGCGCCCGAGCGAGTTCGTCATGCCTCGCTCACTGTGCGTCGCTACCAGCTTGCCGGTCAGCATCAGCCCCCAGGCGGCAGCGTTGACGAACATCGACGGGCTCTGGCCGACGTGTTCTTTCCAATTGCCATGGCTGATCTTGTCGCGAATCAGCACATTGCGCGTGGCCGTATCCGGAATACGCAGCAATGCCTCTGCCAGACACATCAGAGCAATACCCTCTTGCGAGGACAGAGAGAACTCCTGCAGCAAGCCCTGGACCAATCCGGCCTTGCCGCGCGAGGCCTTGCGCGCGCGCAGTGCCGTCGCGATACGGGTCGCCAAGGCCTGGCTGCGCGCCACCATGTCTTCGGGCAAACGCGCCTGCTCCATCAACCAGGGGATTGCGGCGGGCTCCGGCCGGCACCAGGCCTCGGTGATAGCGGCCTTCAACGGCGATTGCGTTGCCAAAGGCGTCAGTTGGGTAAACCGATCAGCAGGGTGGCCGGTGGGCAATAAGGTATCCATGAAAACTTGGTGATGAGTAAATCAGAAACAGAAAAACGCCGAGCATCCCAAAGATGCCCGGCGAACAGAGTCGCGATTGCGCTACTTAAACACTATCGAGTTGTGATCGGTCCACATCCGCAACAGCAGCTTGCGCCGCCGATAAGGCCTGCAAAAACACCGGCGCGCAGATTCCGGCAATGACCGTCGCCAGATCCTGGTCCACCTGGTCGTAGGCATGACGACGGCTCAGCAGATTGAGCGAACCGATCACGCAGCCCCCATGGCGCACTGGAATATTGAAGGCCGAGTGCAGGCCACGGTCGATCAGCAACGACGCCTCGGAAAACACCGTTCGTATATCGTCCTCGTTGCGCGCAATATAAAACTGCCCTTGCTCGAGGACCTGGCGTGACCATGGTCCCGCGCCGGTCGCCTTGAACCCACCTAATGGACTGATGCTTTCATCAGAGGTATGGAGCCGCTTCATCAAACGGTGGTCTTCCAGATAGAGCAGCGACGTAAACAAGGCGTATCCGAAAGCCTGTTTCAGCAAACCCGAGATGGCCTCCCATTGAGCCTGCTCTGTGCATGCCAGGCCCAATGCCCGGGCATGCGCGGCCCATGGCTGAAATGGCGAACTCATGCCTCGATTTCCTCCAGCACCACACCACGGGTGTTCTTGCCAAAGAACAAGATACCCAGGCCGCCAATCAACAGAATCGTCGTCATCATGGCAAACACACCACCAAAGCCCAGGACGGGGTAGGCAACACCGACAATGGTCGGAGAGGCAATCGACCCGACTCGCGCAAAGGCCGAGGCAGCGCCCATCCCGGTCGCGCGAATCGCGGTGGGATAAATTTCAGCGGTGTACGTGTACTGGCCCGCAATCACGCCGTTCATACCAAAGGACAGCAGCATGCTCAGCAAGATGATCTCGGACTCGCCACTGGCAAAGGCCAGCCCCAGCGCGGCCAGGCACGAGAACAACATATAGGCCAGGATGGTGTACTTACGGCCGAACTTGTCATTGAAGTAGGCCGCCGAGAAATACCCCGGAATCTGCGCGAGGTAAATCAGAATCGTGAACGAGAAACTCTTGGTGATCGTAAAACCACGCTCGACCAACAAGCTCGGGATCCACACCAGGAATGCGTAATAGCAAAACAGCACCGTGATCCAGAATACCCAGACCAGTACCGTGGTGCCAAGGTACTTGGCCGAGAACAGCGATGCCAGTTTCGCCCACGCGCTTTGTTGCGGAGCCGCGGGCTTTGCGGCGCCCGACTTGCGCGTCGAGACAGGCATGGGCAAGGGACGCCCCAAATGCTGTTGCACCTGGTTTTCGATGTTGGAGCAGATACGATCGGCCTCGGCCGTTCTGCCCACGTGTTCGAGCCAGCGCGGGGACTCGAACAGTGACTTGCGCCACCACAACAGGAAAATCACCGGCACGGAGGCAATAATCATGATCCAGCGCCAGCCATCATCACTCATCGGCACGATGAAATAGCCCAGCAAGGCCGACACCACGAAGCCAAAAGAGAAGAAACCTGCCAACGCACCGGTAAAGCGGCCGCGATATTTGCTGCTGACGAACTCGGCCAGATACGGCGCAATGATGGCGCCCTCTGCTCCCATCCCGACGCCGGCAATCATGCGCAGGATGTAGAACTCATGGAAATTCGTGGCGAAAGCATTGGCAAAGGTCGCCAAGCAAAATAGCAGCAAGGCCCACATCATGACCTTTTTACGGCCAAAGCGGTCTCCGAGAATGCCGGAGAACAATGCGCCCACCAGAAAGCCCACGTAGGTGCTGCTGGCAATCCAGCCGATTTCGCCTGTCGTCAGGCCCCACTGCGTACGCAGCGAAGGAATGATAAAAGCGATGATGCCGGCGTCCAGCGCCTCAAAAGCCAGCCCGAGGCCGCCGATCATCAGCAGCTTAAAATGAAAGCGGCTGAACGGCAAGCGCTCCAGGCGCTCCGATATAGAAAACATAATGAAATCCGAGAGGGAAGGATGGGGCCTGTCAGCAGGCGTTCTTGTAGACTTGGCCGCGTTGCACGATCAGCTTGATCGAGTCAGTGTCCGTGAGCAGTTCGATGTTTTCCAGCGGATTGCCGTCGATCAACAACAGGTCGGCGTAGGCGCCTTCGACCACTTCACCCAGACGGCCCTCGTGATTGAGGATCTCCGCACCGATCAAGGTGGCTTGCTGAATGGCCTTGGCATTGCCCACGACACGGCTGCGCAGCACCAACTCCTGGGATTGCATATAGTGGGTTTCGCCCAGCAGATCGCTGCCAAAACCCATTTTCACGCCGACTTCCTCGAGGATCTCCAGCGCACGCATGCCATGCGTACGTACGTCCGCGATCTTCTTGACCGAGTCGGCCGGCAAGCCATAGCGCTCGCCTTCATTGGCCAGACCTTCGTACGTAATGACCGTGGGCACCATGTAGACGCCACGTTCCTTCATGAGTTGCGCGGCTTCGTGATCGACCAGATTCCCGTGTTCAATCGTGCGCACACCGCACTTCACTGCGCGGATGATGGCGCGCGCCGTATAGGCATGCGCCATGACATACGTGTTGGCGTTGTCGGCCTCTTCCACGATAGCGGTCAACTCCGCCTCGGAAAAACCCAGGTTTTGAACCGGATCATGCGGAGAAGACACACCGCCCGACGCCATCACTTTGATTTGAGTGGCGCCATTGAGTATTTGCTCGCGCACCGCCCGGCGGCACTCGTCAACGCCATCGACCACTTGGCCGATATTGCCGATTTTCCCGGCGCAGGAGCAGGGATCATCCAGGATGTCATTACGTGCACGGAAATCTGCATGGCCGCCAGTTTGAGACAAGGCCTTGCCAGAGCAGAAGACACGCGGGCCATCGATCAACCCCGACGTCACCGCATCGGCCAGTGCCCAGTCGGCGCCGCCTGCGTCGCGCACCGAAGTAAAACCCCGGTCCAACATGCCTTGCATAATGGGCAACGCACGCAACAACGCCATGGTGTTGGACATGCTCGCCATGCGCCCCAGGTTAAAGGACGAGGCCACGACGTGCACGTGGCAGTCGATCATGCCGGGCATGAGCGTCTTGCCCTGGGCGTCGATCACTTCGGCTTCCGGCGACACCACATCTGCACCGCCAATCTGGGAAATCAGCCCGTCTTCGATCAGCACATTCTGTGCCTCCTCGAGGACCAACGTACGAGTATTGAGGATCTTGCAATTTTTTACGACGACGGGCTTCATAGCGGTAACGATTTAACCAGACAAAATACGACAGGCCGCACTCTACCGCTACAATCGCCTCGAAGGATATGGGGTTCCCCCTTAGAAATTCGACACAAATTTGAACAGCCATATGAGTTTTACTCATACGCCCCATGAGACGCCGCTGCCCCACCCTCTCTGAGCTGAACGCCTTTATCGCCTCGGCACGTCACCTGTCGTTCTCCAAAGCGGGAAAAGACTTGTTTGTGACACAGAGCGCCATCAGCCGGCACATCGCGACCTTGGAAAGCTATCTCGGACACACTCTTTTTTTGCGTACGCCCAATGGACTGCAATTGACTCGGATGGGGACGACCTACCTCAGCCTCATCAGGCCGGCGGTTCGTGCGCTAGAGAGTGCGACATCTCAAGTGATGACAACACAACAGTCCGCTCAGTCGCTCAGCTTGTCGGTCGCCCCAACATTTGCATCACAGTGGCTGCTTCCCAAACTCAAGACCTTCAGGGCGATTCATCCGGATATCTCCATCAATTTTGTGCGCTATACCGTAGCCGACTATAAAAGCACGGAGCTTGATTTCGATGCTTCTATTGAATACGGCTACGGTGACTGGCCCGACGGCACAGCGACGTATTTAATCGGCCGCGAAACTCGGATCGTGTGCTCTCCCGATTATCTCGATCGGCAACGCATCAAACGCTTTGACGACATCAAGCGCTGTACCTTGCTCCAACACATCGAGATTCCCCAAGCATGGGAAGACTGGTTTGCCAGCACCACGGGCGAATACAGCCGGGCCCGCTTTGGACCCGGCTTCAATCTATTCACCATGATCATCCAGGCCGCCGCGTCCGGCTTAGGGGTTGCACTCATACCCGATTGCCTCATCGAACGAGAGCTCGCCACGGGCGAACTCGTCGATGTGTTTCAGCAAACATTTGAAGGCTCACTCGGCTATTACCTCTGTGCACCGACTTGGCGCAGCAACATGGAAAGCTACGATCTCCTGCGTCAGTGGCTGGCGCATGAGTGTCTGCACACGCCATTAACGGGCCTGCCGAAAGACCAACCCATCAGCGATGCGCAACTCGCCGGATGCCGCTACTGCGGCGCGGCACTATCTGCATAATTGCGGCGACGCAAAACTCGATCAGTCTCACTCTTTGGCATCCGCCGCGCCCCAGCCATATTCCCACAAGAAAATCTTGTGAGCAGCTCACGTAAGCCGCTCACAAACCTTTGATTTATATGGTTTTTACTTATATGCATAGTGCATATTGATGTTTCACACTTCGCATGTGAGTACCTAGAATGGTCTCATGTAGGCAGTTCTAGAAACATCTGTGAGCTGCTTACACATCCACTCTAGATGCGGCGGCCATGATCCTTCCCCCTGTTTTTTCTGCACCTGCACATGAAGCAAACAGCGCCTTAAGTTTTGGGGATGACGCCTACGCCCGCGTGCGGCGAGACATACTTTCTTGCCGATTGCCTCCCGGCGCATTTGTGACCGAGCCCGAGCTGATGACTCGGTACGGCATCCGCAAGAACAGTGTGCGTATCGCCTTGGTGAGACTGGCCCAGGAAGGCTTTGTAAAGTCTCGCCCCCGCAAGGGCTACCAAATTGCGCCCATTACCTTACGTGACGTGGAGGAAGTCTTTACGCTGCGGGTTCAGCTCGAACCCCTGGCGGCACGTCTAGCCGTCGGTCGCGTTGACATCGCACAGTTGCGTGAACTCGAGGCCGCCTGCCGAGTGCAACACCCAGTCATGCAACTGAACGACCAGATTGATGCGTTCATGGATGCGAACTCAGCTTTTCATCTGGCCATCTCAGCCGCGTGCGGCAATGAACGGCTGCATCGCACGTTGGCATCGCTGCTGGACGAAATGTCCCGGCTGGTCGCGCTGGGATTTGGCGTTCAAAAGACCAAGCCGGAAATCAAGCACGACCATAACGCCTTGATTACAGCTTTCGAAGACAAGGACGGCAAACGTGCCGAGCTGATCGCGCGGCGACATATTGAGACATTCCAGGCAATGACCATGGAGAAACTGTATGCAAGCCTGGCAGAAACCGGTGCGGCCATTCCTATTAGCGGCCCAGGGAGCTGGCGATGAGTGCCCAACCCGACATCGTATTGGCCGGTAATGCCGCCCGCAGCGCGGCACCCATCGTGCTGCAGGCGACGCAACTCAACAAATTTTATGGCTCGCTGCAGGCCTTGCGCGACGTGTCTTTCGACGTGCGCCGCGGCGAAGTCGTTGCCTTGCTGGGGGCTTCCGGCTGCGGCAAAAGCACATTGCTGAATATCGTTGCGGGCCTGGACTCATTCGATACCGGCGACCTGGACATCGAGGGCCAGCCCACCGCACAATTCAAGCAGTGGCACAAACTGGCGTATATGTTCCAGGAAGACCGTCTGCTGCCTTGGCGCACCGTACGCGACAACGTCGAGTTCGGCCTGGAGGCCCAGTCACTGTCCCGTCATGAACGGCATGAGCGTGCGGAACAAGCCCTGCGCACCGTAGGACTGGCCGAGTTCGCTCAATCGTGGCCTCATCAGTTGTCCGGCGGTATGCGCAGCCGCGTTGCCCTGGCGCGCAGCCTGGTCGTCGAGCCGTCAATACTGCTGATGGACGAACCCTTTTCAAAGCTGGATCCGCACACGCGCAGCCAGATGCATCAGGAACTGCTGCGGATTCAGGCGGCCAGTGGCGCCACCATTCTGTTTGTCACACACGACGTTGAGGAAGCCGTCGTGCTCGCGGATCGCATCGTGTTGCTGGAGCCTCGTCCCGGCCGTGTCAAACAAATCGTCGACGTGCCGTTGGCTCGTCCTCGCTTGCCCACCGACCCGGACACGGCCGAACTGACCCGCCAACTCCGCCTGAAGGTAACGCCATGACGCAAACCGCCACTCGTTCCGTGTGGATCCTGCTGAGTCAGCGTCTGTTCCTGGCGCTGGTCTTCATTGCCCTCTGGGCGCTTGCCGCGTCGCGCATGCCGGCCTTTATCCTGCCCGGCCCCACGAAAGTCTGGGCGGCCATGCAAGCCCTATTCGCCACGCCCACGTTCCTGCACGATATCGGCATGACGCTGTACCGCGTAGCGATGGGCTTTGTCCTGGCCACCATAGTAGGCACGCCATTGGGTTTGGCGCTGGGAGCGAATCGTACGCTGGCCAATTTTTTCGAGCCACTGCTCTCGGTAGTCAATACCGTCTCGTCGGCAATCTGGGCGGTGTTCGCCATCATCTGGTTTGGCATATCAAACGCGACAACGATCTTTGTTGTCTTCATGACCGCCATGCCGCTGATCCTGACCAATGTATGGCAGGGATCAAAGAACGTAGACAAACAGCATATAGACCTGGCGCGCAGCTTTCGCATGTCGCGCACACAGATCCTGCGCAAGATTTATCTGCCCACCATCCTGCCCTACTTTTTCTCTGGCGCCCGACTGGCATTCGGATTCGGCTGGCGGGTGTCGCTCGTGGCCGAAACGCTGGGCTCCTCTGATGGCATTGGATACCGGTTGCGTCAGGCGGCCGATCTGGTGCAAACCGACCAAGTATTTGCGTGGACACTCACGCTGGTCTTGCTGATGCTTGCCCTCGAAGGGGGGCTGTTGAAACCAATGGAACGTCGTCTGTTCCGCTGGAAACCGATTTAAAACTCAACGGAGTTTTTGTGATGAACTGGAAAAAATATCTGCCCGTCACGCTGGCAGCAGCAGCCCTGCTTGCCTCTGCCAATGCCCTGGCCGCCGACAAAGTACGTATTGGCTATTGGAGCAGCGGCGTCAGCCTGGGCTATGGCTCAGTGCTGGAGGCCACCGATTTTCTGAAGAAGCAAAATCTGGACGTTGAATTCATTCGCTTCCCCGATGTCAACGCCCCCTTGCGTGCATTGGCCTCGAACTCGATCGATCTGGCCTTTGGCGCACCCGCCGCAGGTGTATTCAGCAGCGCCGCCGAAGGGGTGCCCATCAAGGTCTTTTCCGCGACCCAGCCCGCCGACGTGCAATTCGTCGTACCCGAAGGCTCGCCGATTACTTCATTGGAACAACTGCGTGGCAAAAAAGTCGGCATGTCGCCCGCCGGCAGTTCCGTCGCTGTCATCGCAGGCGCAGTGCTGGACGGCAACTATGGCATCAAGAACGGCGACTTCTCGCTAGTGGGCGGCAACGAATCCCGTATCGCGCAGTTCCTCGCGCAAAAGCAAGTCGATGCCGCAGCATTGCGTTCCGTCACGATCGCCCAACTGAGCGAACTGAAAGTCACTCGCCTGGGTACGTTTGCCGACGAATGGAAAAAGCTGACCAAGAGCGACTCCGTGCCGTATATCGGCATCGGCGCCGTGCGCAGTGAATTCATCGCGCAACATCCCGATGTGGTGGCTCGTGTACTGGCAGGCATGCGCAACACACTGTCGTGGGGCGAAGCGCACCGGGACGAAGTCGTGGAGATCCTGCAAAAGTCCGCCAACCTCCCCGAACAAGATGCCCGCGTATACGCAGGCCAATGGTCGAACATGAACCGCGTTGCCTTCGAGCCGGCGGATATCGCCACCCTGAAACGTGAGCATCAGGTCTTTACAGAAAGCGGAATGATCAAGGGCGAACTCAAAGAGGACCTGTTTGTTACCGGCCCGTACGAACAATCTAAATCCATCAAGTAACACCCCTAGAGCGTAGAGAGAGAGTTATGAGCAAAACCATGAAAGCACTGCTGTTGAGCGAACACGGCGACCTGGACCAACTGAAGGTTGTCACTGATAAACCCGCCCCCACCGCCACGGCAGGCCATGTAGTGATTCGCGTGGGTGCGTCCTCATTCAACTATCACGACGTATTCACCGTGCGCGGCATGCCCGGCATCAAAGTCCCGCTGCCTGTCGTGATCGGCCTGGATATGGCGGGTGAAATTGTCGAAGTCGGCGACGACGTGTCTGACTGGAAAGTCGGCGACCGCGTCCTGGTCAACCCCTTGAATCGCGCCAAGGGCTTGATGGGCGAAATGCTGGACGGCGGCATGGCCGAATACTGCCTGGTGTCCGCACAGCAACTGATCGCCCTGCCCGAGAAGGTCAGCTACGAAGACGCGGCAGCCTTGCCCGTCGCCTATGGCACCGCACACCGCATGCTGATCACCCACAACACCGTCAAAGCGGGTGATCGCGTGGTGGTGTTGGGCGCCAGCGGCGGCGTAGGCACCGCCTGCGTCATCCTGGCAAAACTGCTGGGTGCAGAAGTCATCGCCTGCGCGGGCAGCGACGCCAAAGGCGAACAACTGCTCAAGATCGGCGCCGACCACGTCATCAATTATCGCGAGACCGATTTCTCGAAATGGGCCATCGCGCAATATGGCAAGCCCCAGCGCCGCACCGACGAAGGCGGCGTGGATGTCGTCATCAACTTCACCGGCGGCGACACCTGGGTGCCATCGCTGAAATGCCTCAAGCGCGGCGGCACCTTGCTCGTCTGCGGCGCCACGGCAGGCCATGACCCGAAAGAAGATCTGCGTTACGTGTGGAGCTTCGAATTGAACATCAAGGGTTCGAACAGCTTCTACGACGACAACCTCAAGGCCCTGTTGGACATGGTGGCCGACGGCAGCGTCAAACCCGTCATCGATCGCGTCGTGCCGCTGGAACAAGCCGCCGAAGGGCTGGCATTGATTCGCGACCGCGAAGTGCTGGGCAAAGTCATCGTCAAGCCCTGATTTGATGCCCGTTTCGAAACTATTTCCCTGAATATTTCACCATCCATATCATGAGCGAAACCACACTCCCCACCAAAGAAGACATCCAGGCCCGCCTGCGCCGCGGTCCTTATCACGAATGGCTGGGCATCGAAGTCCTGTCCGTATCCGAAGGCGAAATCGAACTGTCCGCCAAATGGCGCGAAGAATGGGTCGTCAACCCCGACGGCGGCTACACCCATGGCGGCATTCTGGCAGCCTTGGTCGATCTGACGGCTGACTGGGCACTCGTATCGCAGACCGGACGCGGTGTTCCCACCATCGACCTGCGCGTGGATTACCACCGCGCCGCGATGCGTGGTGACCTGCATGCCAAAGGCAAAGTCATCAAGTTCGGCTCGCAGGTTTCGATTGCGGAAGCCTATGTGTACGACGCCGAGGGCAAGCTGCTGGCCAGCGGCCGCGGCGCCTATTCCACGCCCAAGCCCAAGGCCTGATCACCCGGCGCGTCCTGGCACAGATGCCGGACGCNCCACTCCAACCGGCCTCGAATTCTTTCCCATTGCCACGCAGTCCGTATCATGACTACTCTGAAGAACCTCGGTGACCTGATAGACCCCAAAGCCGATCCGCAGCAAATCGCACTGATAGGGCTGGATGGCAAAGTAGGAACGCCAGAGACTGCGCAGCAATATACCTATGCTGAAGTCGATGACCTGGCGCGCGGCGTTGCCCAGGCCCTCCTGTCACAGGGGTTTCAGACCGGTGACCGCATTGCCATCCTCGCCGCGAACTCAGTGCCCTATATCGCCACAGTCCTGGGCATCATGCGCGCTGGACTCATTGCAGTCCCAGTCAACTTCAAGTTCCCGCCTGCGCTGATCGACTACGTACTGCAAGACAGCGGCGCACGTCTGGTGCTGCATGATCAAGCCCGCGCCACGGCCATTCCCAGTCATATTCCCCGCGTCGCGCTGGATACGCCGGAGTTCGATGCCTGGCGCGCCGAGGGCAGCACATCCTCATATATACCTGGCGATAACGACACAGCGCTGATGCTGTATACGTCCGGCTCCACCGGCAAACCCAAGGGAGTACGGCTATCTCATGCGGGCCAGTGGTGGACCGTCGATACGCGGCGCAAAGCGACTCCCTTGGCATCTGAACGCGCACTGATCGCCGCCCCGCTGTATCACATGAATGCGCTGGCCCTGGCCTTTCTATCATTGGCCAGCCATGCGACGACGGTCTTGCTGCCTCAGTTCACAGCGGCAGCCTACATCGATGCCATCGGCACTTATCGCTGCACGTGGCTGACCGCCGTGCCGCCCATGATTGCGATGATGCTGCGCGAGCGCGATCTGCTGGCACACGCCGATCTGTCATCCGTTAAGGTCATTCGCATGGGCTCTGCCCCGGTCAGCGCCAGCCTGCTGACACAGATTCACGCCCTGTTTCCGGCCGCACGCGTCATCAACGCTTTTGGAACGACCGAGGGCGGCCCCGTCGTATTTGGCCCGCATCCGGCAGGATTATCCACCCCGACGATGTCGGTGGGTTATCCGCACCCCTCGGTCTCCGTACAGTTGCTGCCGGGCCCCGGCGATGGCCCGGAACAAGGCATTCTGACGCTGCGCAGCCCGGGTTTGATGCAGGGATATCACCAACGCCCTGACCTGGCGCTGCCATTCACCCCGGACGGCCATTACATCACCGGCGACGTCTTTCGCCGCGATGCCGATGGCTTTTACTATTTTGTCGGCCGACGTGACGATATGTTTGTCAGCGGCGGTGAAAACATCTACCCCGGTGAAGTCGAAAAAATGCTCGAACAGCACCCTGCCGTTCAGCAAGCCGCGGTGGTGCCGGTCGACGATGACATCAAAGGCACCAAACCCGTGGCGTTCATCGTGTTACGTGCCGGCCAACATGCCGACACCGAACAGATCAAACAGTATGCGTTGGCAAATGCGCCCGCGTATCAGCACCCGCGTCAGGTCTGGTTTGTCGACGCGCTGCCTCTGGCATCGACGAACAAGATCGATCGTCATCAATTGCTGGCAGAGGCTGCCAGGCGATTGAGCCTGGATCCCCAACATGTGAACTGATCCCGCACGCAACATCATGTCGTTGATAGCGCGATACAGACTGCATGTACCGCCGACCGTTTTGATTAGAAAGGACTCACCATGCGCTTTACGTTGATCAGCTTGATGACCGCTCTCACCGCGATCGCTCCTATTTCCGCGCACGCCCTGGACGAAGTCACCGTGGCCTTGGCCATTCCGCCCGCCGTGCACGACGGCGCGCCATATGCTGCGGCACAAGAGCTCGGATTTTTCAAACACGAGAATCTGGAGGTCAAGACCATCGTCTTTCAAGGCGCAGGCGCACTGTTGCCTCAGGTCGCCAGCAAACGCGTGACCTTTGGCTATCCGACGTCGGAACCCATCATCTCCAGCTATTTCAGCGGCAAAGACATTCTGCCGCTACGCTATTTTTATAACGGCGTGCCATCCAATACGATGGAATTCGCGGTCCTGGCGGACTCGCCGATCAAAACCATCGCCGACCTGAAAGACAAGCAGATCGGCGTGGGCGCGCTGACGTGGGGCACCATTCCCGGCGGACGTGCTGCCTTGCGCACAGCGGGACTCACCCCCGGCAAAGACGTCCAGTACGTCGCAGTGGGCGCACTGGCATCAGGTTTTCAGGCACTGAAGACAGGCCGCGTCGATGCCTTGAATTTCAATAGCAGTTGGAACGATATGCTGGAGATGTCCGGCACCAAAATCCGCCGCATTGCCTATCCCGAGGTCTTCAGCGAGACCGCGGGAAATGGGTTCATTACGCATACCGATAACTTCCGCGATCATCCTGATCTGCTGGTCCGTTTTGCCCGCGCCTACACCAAGGCCCAGATCGCGTGCCAGGCCAACCCGGAATACTGCGTCCAGGCATTCTGGCGCGCGAATCCTCAAGCCAAACCCGCGGACGCGGATCCTGCGCGTGCATTGACCGATGCGACCACGCTGCTGTCACGCCGCCTGAGTCGCGTGCTCAACAAACCCGACGGCCAGCCCCGCGTACCCGGTCAATACGATCTGAAAGCCATTCAAAGCGGTATTCAAGCCATGGCGAACGCAGGCGAGTACCCCTCTGCCGACGTCCCCATCAACAACATCTTTTCGAACGACCTGATTTCTCAAATCAATGATTTCGATGCGGAGGCAGTACGCCAGCAAGCCCGGAGCGCGAAATGAGTCATCCACGCATTAATGTCAGCCCTCAGGACGCCGCCGTCGATGTGCGCAGGCAGATTCAGTTGACCGGATTCCAGCCGGGTCCGGTACAACTCGCTGCGGCCTTGACGCATCCAGATGGCAGCGTCTGGCGCAATACGGCAGATTTTGTCGTGGGTACTGATGGCGTCGTCGATCTGGACGTCCAAGCACCAGAGCATGGCGACTGGACCATCGCAGATGCCATGGCAGCCGTCTGGTCACTGCAACGCCAATCTCCTCCCACCGATGCCACCCGCTCCGAAGAAACCGAAACGCTGACAATTCAGCTATCGGCTCGGAACAACCAAGGCCAAGAAGCCCACGCCGAACTCATCCAGCGGTTTCTCGTAGAGGGCGTCACACGCCGCGAGATCTCGGAGTCCGGCTTGATCGGCACCCTGTTTACGCCAGCCACAACCCGCCCTCACCCCGTCATCATCGTCATGAACGGATCCGGTGGCGGGATACCAAAACAGCGGGCCGCCTTATACGCCGCCCACGGTTATACCGCATTTGCATTAGGCTACTTTAAGGCGCCAGGCCTGCCCGAGAGCATCGGGAACATGCCGCTGGAATATTTTCAACACGCACTGGCCTGGGTACACCAGCACCTGCAACCGGAAAATGGCTTTGTTGCCATCACGGGCCAGTCACGCGGTGGCGAGCTGTCGTTGCTGCTGGCCTCGCGCTTTCCCGACCAGATCAGCGCCACCATCGCTTATGTACCGAGCTCGGTGATTCACGGCACGCTGCGCGCGGGCGAACCGGGCCAGGCCCCCGACTCCCCAGTATGGACCTGGCAAGGCAAGCCACTCCCCAACGTCTGGCAGAACAACGACCAGGCAGACTGGAGCGCTTTCCATCAACGTCCGAAGAACGGCGAATCCGTACGTCAGGAACCCGCCTTTCACACGCCCATGCGCAATCCAGACGCCGTGGCCGCCGCACGCATTCCCGTGGAACAAATCCGTGGCCCGGTCATGTTGATCTCCGGCACAGACGACGGGTTCTGGCCGTCGTCCTGGTATAGCGAACAGATCGAGAAGACCTTGCATGACCATCAACACGCCTGGCCGGTCGAACATGTACGCGGCGATGGGGCAGGTCATGCGATAGGCTTACCCAACCTGCCCACGACGCTGATCGCCAAACCCCACCCCGTTGCCCAAGTTGTCTTGACCGGCGGAGGCACGCCCGAAGCCAACGCGCGCGCCAATACAGCCTCATGGTCGCGCGTCCATGACTTCCTCCGTGCTGCCATACGCTCACACCAAGACCCGCAAACCCGGGCCGCCGGCGCATCGGAACAGGGGGCACAATGAGCGCCAGCCTGAGTCTTAATGGTGTCGGGCTGACATATCCTACTCGCACGGGTCTCATCCAGGCGCTGCAAGGAATAGATCTGCAGATCGAGGCCGGCGAGTTTGTCGCAGTGCTGGGTCCATCAGGTTGCGGCAAATCGACCTTATTGAAACTGGCCGCCGGCCTACTGCCCGCCACAGAAGGCGAACTGCGGCTGGGTAACGAACGCATTACTCGACCAAGCCGCCGCGCGGGCGTCGTCTTTCAAAAGCCCAATCTTCTGCCGTGGAAAACCGTCCTGGACAATGTGCTACTACCGGCCACGACACTAAAGCTGCCCACGGCTCCCGCTCGCCAGCGAGCTCAGGAGCTGCTGGAACTCGTCGGGCTATCTGGTTTTGCAGGCAACTATCCCTATGAGTTGTCTGGCGGCATGCAACAACGCGTGGGGATCGCTCGCATGCTCCTGCCCGATCCGGATCTATTGTTGATGGACGAGCCCTTTGCCGCCCTGGATGCCTTGAGCCGCGAAGCGCTGACGCTAGAGCTGCAACGCATTTGGAGCACGCAGAAAAAGTCCGTGCTGTTCATTACGCACAGCATTCCCGAAGCCGTATTCCTCGCAGATCGCATCCTGGTGATGTCCCCTCGCCCGGGGCGCATCATCGAAGACTACCGTCCCGGCCTGCCACGTCCACGTACGCTCGAGACCCTGAACGACGCAGACTTCACTGCAGCCTGCCATCACTTGCGACGCCATTTCACCCATGCTCAAGCGACTTGATATCACCGCGTTTCTCTATCCGCTCATCAGCCTGGCCGTCCTGGTTCTGGTGTGGCACGTATCGATCGAGATTTTCACCATCCCCGATTACCTGCTGCCGCCGCCGGCATCCGTCTTTTCAGCGCTGTACCACGGCCTGATTTCCGGAGAACTCTGGCCGCACATCGCTACAACGCTCGGGGAAACCCTCAGCGGCTACGCGATAGGTTGCGGCCTGGCAGTATTCATGGGCGCCTTGCTGGCCGAGTCCCGCACCTTTGAACGATTCTTCTACCCCCTGCTGATCGGCCTGCAGGCCATGCCCAAGGTGGCCCTGGGTCCGATTATTCTAGTGTGGTTCGGTTTCGGCATGGCGTCCAAAGTCGTGCTGGTGGCGTTGGTCTGCTTCTTTCCGCTGTTCGTCAACACGGTAAACGGCATCAAGCGCACCGATCCCGAGCTGCTGGATGCATGCCGCGCCTTCTCCGCCTCGCGCCTATATCTGTTGCTGCACGTCAAGCTGCCTGCCGCATCAGGAGAAATTTTCTCAGGATTGCAGATTGGCGTCTCACTCGCCCTGATCGGCGCGGTGGTCGGCGAGTTTCTTTCCGCGCAGCAAGGCCTGGGCTACTTGATCGCCTCGGCGTCCGTCAGCATGAGCCTCGCGACCATGTTTTCTGGTGTGCTGCTGCTTGCTGCCATTGGGCTCACGGGATCATTGATCATGCGGGCTATCCATCGGCGCGTTGTCTTCTGGGAAGCGCGATCCGAGAAAACAGGCCGATAATCCCGAGCCACCGGCCGCCGATGCTGCCGTCGAGCCGCGGGGTACTCAGGAGATGTCCTGCCCCACGTGCGTGCGCACGGCTTTCTGTACTCGCTTGAGGTCGCGCGACTCCATCGCATCGACAATATCGAAGTGCTCTTTGGCCGACTGCACGATACGCTGGTGTGTCACCCACTCGCGCGCCGGTGCCGCCGGACCGCGCTTGCGCAGCTCGTAGATCAGCGCCACCAACTCTCTATTGCGACACATGTCGTACATGGCGGTATGAAACGCCATGTTGACTTCGTACAGATCAAGTACCGTGCCGGATACCAGCAGTCCCTGGAAACGCTCGGCCAGCGCACGCAGCTCGGTCAGCTTGGCTTTGGTGATGTGAGGCATCAGGTCTTCGACCGCTGCGACTTCCAGCAGTTTGCGTATATCGCGAACCTGCTCATCCCTCGTTACATCGCGCTCGAACACATGGTAGCCCCGGTTGGGGACATGGCTGATCACCCGGGTGCTCGCCAATTGGTCCAGCGCACGACGCACCTCCAGGCGAGTCGCATCGTAACGCTCTTGCAGATCGATCTGCTTCAGCCAGGAGCCCGCACTGAAAACTCCTGCCTGGATGTCTTGTGCGATACGGTCGGCCAGATCGACTTTTTCTCCAACCGATTTGGACATCGGCTACTCCCGCGATTTGCCTAAAGCACACATTTTAAGCTGAAGGTTCGCCCTCCAGACGCCAACGCAGGCTCACCCCTCCCACCCCATTGGGCGCCAAGGCGGGGATGGCCTGTAACAGGCGTCGAGTATAAGCGTGCTGGGGCTGGTCGAAAATCCCGTCACGCCCGCCCTGCTCTACGATTTCCCCTTCGCGCATGACAATGACCCGGTCGGCCACCTGCTCGACCACACTGAGATCGTGGCTGATGAACAGGCAGGAAAATCCGTGCTTTTCCTGCAGCTGTGCGAATAATGTCAATACCTGTGCCCGAACCGTGACGTCCAGTGCCGACACCGGCTCATCGGCGATGACAAAAGCAGGCCGTCGCACAACAGCGCGAGCGATGGCCACCCGTTGACGTTGTCCTCCCGAAAGCTGATGCGGATAGCGCGACGCGTACTCCGGCCCCAAGCCCACCTCCGTCAATACCTCGTCCAGACGCATGCGTTTCGCTCGTGCGTCCAACTGGGGCATGAAACGCAGCCCTTCGCCAACCAATTGACCGATGGTCATACGGGGATCTAACGATGAATACGGGTCCTGAAACACCATCTGGCAATTCATTCGATAATCACGCCACCCTGGCGAGCCTCGCCGGATGGATTGCCCACGGAACCGCACCTCGCCTGAAGACGCTTTTAGCAGACCTGCTATCACGCGTCCCAATGTCGTCTTGCCCGATCCAGACCCGCCCACGACGGCGACCACCTCGCGCGGTCGTACCTGCAGATCAATCCCTTTCAACGCGCGCATCCCCTCCGATCGGGAAAACAATCGCCGCCGCCCGGCATAATCCACAACCAGATTACGCACCTCGACCAATGGAGCCTCGGCCACAGGAGGGCGAGCCGGCATCCGCCTTGGCATCGCATCCAGCAGTTTTCGCGTATACGGATGGCGTGGCGTGGCCAGAATTGACTGGGTGTCGCCCGACTCTACGACCTGCCCTTGTTCCATCACCACAATACGATCGGTGTAGCACGCCACCATCGGCAGATCGTGACTGATCATCAACACGGCTGTATTCTGTTCGCGGGCCAACGCGCCCATCAGTTCGAGTACATCGCGCTGCACTACCGCATCCAACGCCGTGGTGGGCTCATCCGCAATCAGCAGCGCAGGCTCCAGCAACATAACGGATGCCAGCATCATGCGTTGCCGCATGCCGCCGGAAAACTCATGCGGCCACGCCTGCATGGCCGCTTGCGGATCGCGAATGCCTACTCTGGCCAGCATGCTGAGGATGCGCTGAGTACGAGCCTTTACATCCAGATCGCGGCGATGCAACGCCAGGCCTTCGTCAAGCTGTCGGCCTATCGACATCGACGGATTCAACGACGTCATCGGCTCCTGAAACACCATGCCGATACGAGCTCCACGCAAAGTGCGCAGTGTTGCAGCGTCGGCCTTGGCTATGTCAATACCATCAAAGAGGATCGAACCGCCAGATTGCACCAGGGGAGCCGGCGTCAACCCGATCACAGCACGTGCTGCTTGCGTTTTTCCGCTGCCGGATTCCCCAACGATACCTACCCGCTCGCCAGGGGCGACTTCGAAAGAAACACGCTTGACAATTTCACGCCCGCCCTGCCCTACCGCGATGCTCAAGCCGGCCACAGACAACAAGGGATTCACGTCGCACTCCTCATCCGGGGATCCAGTCTGTCGCGCACGGCATCGCCCAGCAGATTAATACCCAACAACGCCACGGCGATACACACGCCCGGCAATATGGACAGGTAGATGGCTTGCGCCAGGAAAGGCCGCGCCGAAGCCAGCATGTTGCCCCACGTCGGTGCGGGAGGCGGCACTCCCAAGCCCAGAAAGGACAACGCGCTTTCCGACAGGATGACCCACCCGAACATCGATGTCGCCAGCACCGTCAGCGGCGCCACACAGTTGGGCAATACATGCCGGAACATCGTATAGGCCTCGGAGTTGCCCAGTACACGAGAGGACTCGATGAATTCGCGCTCGCGCAGTGACAGCACAGTGCCGCGCACGATGCGAGTCACCGAGGGCGTATAGGCCAGTCCCAGCGCCAGAATGATGCCGTATTTATTGGCCCCCACGATGGCCAACAACCCCAGCGCCAACAACAAACCAGGAAACGCCAGCAAGGCATTGTTAAAAGCCATGATCACCCGATCCGTCCAACCTCGTGCAAAACCGGTAATCGCGCCGATGATCGTGCCGGCGATGATGGCCAATGCCACAGTGGTCAGACTGATCCAGACGCTACTCGTCGCACCGGCCATCAAGCGCGACAGCACATCGCGCCCGAACTCGTCCGTGCCCAACCAGAACTCGCCGCCGGGCGGTTTCAGACGTGCGGCAAAATTGATCCGCAATGGATCGTGCGGCGTCCACACCGAGCCTATCAGCGCAATCAACACAATCATGCCGACGATCGCACAGCCGATCACCGCGTTTGCGGGAAATTTTCTCTTGGTCATTCTGCCGCCACCTTGGGATCAAAGAACGGATAACAAAGATCGATGACGAGGTTCACCACCACATACACCACCGCCACAAACAGGAGGCAACCTTGAATGACGGGATAATCCCGAGAAAAGATGGCATCGACCAGCAAACGGCCCAAACCGGGAATCGTGAACACCGTCTCGACCACCGCAATACCGCCTAGCAAATTTCCCATCACCAAGCCGATCAGCGTCCAGGTCGGCCCAAATGCATTGCGAAAAGCGTGATGAATCATCACTGCTGATTCACGCAATCCTTTGGCACGAGCGTGGGTGATGTAATCCAGACGCAGCACCTCCAACGTGCTGGCACGCGCCATGCGCATCAGTACGCCGATTTCATGCAAAAACAGCGTCAGTATCGGCATCACCAAATACAGCAATCCCGATCGCCAGTCAGTGCCGATATCCACATAGCCGACGACAGGCAGCCAATCCAGCTTTACGCCAAAGAAAATCAGCAGCAGCAAGCCCAGCCAGAATGAAGGAATCGACACCAGCAGTGTGGCGGCACTGACCAGCACCAGGTCGGGTGTTCGGTTCTGCTTCCAGGCCGCAATCATGCCGGCGGGCACGGCAACAACGCTGGCAAAGAACACCGCCGCCACGACGATCCGGGCGCTTATCAGAAACCGGTCCCACACCAGCGGCAGTACCGGCTGTCCGGTACTGATGGATACGCCGAGATCCCCGGAGAGCAAGTGGTTGACCCAGATACCGAATTGCACAAGCAAGCTACGATCCAGCCCCAGCGAGGCGCGTAAATCCGCCAATGCTGCTGGTGTCGCCAGATCGCCAAGCATCAGTTGCGCCGCATCACCGGGGATCAGGCGGATCAAGACAAACACGGCGACAGCCACGATGACAAGCGTGGGAATGGCCATGACAATCCGAGCAAGACAAAAACGCAGCATGTCGCTACTCCATTATCATGAGTTGCCGTTTCTATCAGCAGGCTGCTTGCCTGCTCTCGCGGCACGCCGCTGTTTCAATGCATCGGCAAGAAAGTCCTGCACCGTATCGACGCACAGCAATCCCTCGTGCGGCACGTTCTCGACGATGTCCAACTTGACATCGATGCCTGCACGCACGAAGGATTGACGCAGGCTCTCCAGACGCGCGGGCCGGGTACTGCCGGCATCGTTAGCGCCAGGCATATAGAACTTTCCGCCCTCCTGATGCGTGATTTCCCACGTTTCCAGATCGGCGGCGCCTACCACCATATGCACGGCCACTTGCTTCAGGGCATCGATATTCAAGGCCTTGCCGAACCGCTGCTCCATATCACGCACGCCGATCCACCAATCACGATCGGCATCCAGCAGCGTCACCGACCCCGGCGCGCCGATGGACACCGTCCACAAACGCTCGGGATGCAACAGCGTAAAACGGTTAACGAATTGACCGCCACCGGAATAGCCAAACAGTGCAAACCGGCTGAAGTCACAACCGAATTTCGCCCCGATTTCATCTACCATGTCGAGCAGAATATGGTCATAGCGCAGCTCGCCTTCTTTGATCTGCTTGAAACCATCGCGATTGCCGTCGCCCAATACACCTACCGGGAACAACGGGCACAACACAATGCAATCATTCCAACGGGCGAACTCGGCAAACGCATCACGATATTCCACAAAAGCGCGGCCCGTGCCGTGCACAATCACCACCAACTCCATCGGATGCTCGGCGGTGTCGATGTGCGGAGGCACATACATGCAATACGAAAAGCGCGGATCGCTTTGAGACGCAAATATCGTAGCCTTGCCTAGATCGTAAAGCGCACGAGCGCGATCAGTATTGGTAACGGGAACAAGCATGGACATCCTCGAATAGGCAAATGACATACAGCCGGACGGACGCCGGATGTTATTTATTTGTGCATAAATTGGCGCCAATTTTAGTGGGATAAATCCCTCGATGACAAGAAAATAATCAGCGCAAGATCATTTCAGTGCCTGTTATCCGGCCTTGTAGCTCTTGAGATGCAGGCTGGTCTCGGTCGCCGCGATGCCTTTGATGAGCCGTACGCGCTCCAGAATCTCGGACATTTCGGCAATGTTCTGCGCTCGCAATTCAGCCAGCAGATCCCAACGCCCATTCGTGTCGTGCAGCGCAGCAACACCAGGTTCGCCCAGCAATACGCTGATGACTCGGCGAGTCTCATTGCCGTCGATGGCAATACTCATCCATGCCGATATTTGCTCGGGATGCGCATCGGGTTGTAGCCGCACCGTGTAGCCGACAATGATGTTTTCGGCCTCCAGGCGGGCGATGCGGTTATTGACGGTGCCGCGTGAAACGTCGAGACGTTTGGCAAGGGTCGCCACCGACTCCCTCGCGTTGGCTCGCAGCAATCCGAGTAATCGTTGATCGAGATCGTCCATTCTCATTTCGTCAATTCTTGGTGCCAGTTTGGCATCTTATCGTGGTTTTCTGTACGGGATGCAGACTATTTCTTGACAGCGATACGCATCAGAATTTCGGGTATGAACAACGGAGCAAACCATGACATTATTGCTGACCACTCCCGACGTAGTATCCCTGATCGAACGACGAACGCTGCCTGACTTCCTGCGGCAATTGGAACAAGCCATCCACGACGACTTCCTGCGCTGGCTGGACTTCGACAAGTCCGCCCGGCTGGCCGCTCACTCACCTGATGGCGTGATCGAATTGATGCCAGTGGCCAATGATCAGTTGTACAGCTTCAAGTACGTCAATGGCCATCCCAAGAATCCGCAGTCAGGATTGCCTACGGTCATGGCCTTCGGCGCCTTGGCGGAAGTATCCACGGGTAAACCATTACTGATCAGTGAATTAACCCTGACGACCGCCTTGCGTACCGCAGCGACATCAGTGATGGCCGCTCGCGCGCTCGCACGCAAAGATTCGCGCTCGATGGCCCTGATCGGCAACGGCGCGCAAAGCGAGTTCCAGGCACTTGCCTTTCATCACCTGCTGGGTATCTCTGAACTGCGTGTCTACGACATCGATGCCGCGGCGACTCGCAAGCTGGTCGACAATCTGGCCACGACGACCCGCCTAAAGGTGATCATCGCGAATAGCGCGGCACAAGCCGTACATGGCGCCGATATCGTGACGACCGTCACCGCCGACAAGACCTACGCCACCATCCTGACACCCGAAATGATCGAACCCGGCATGCATTTGAACGCGGTCGGCGGAGACTGCCCGGGCAAGACCGAATTGCATCGCGACATCCTGGCTCATGCATCGACCTTTGTAGAGTTCGAACCTCAGAGCCGCATTGAAGGCGACATCCAACAGATGCCTGCAGATTTTCCAGTCACCGAATTATGGAGAGTGCTGCGCCAGGAGGTCAAAGGCCGTACCAGCGCCGATGAAGTCACCGTCTTCGACTCAGTCGGCTTTGCCATGGAGGATTACTCTGCCCTGCGTATGCTGTACACCGAAGCTCGCGAACAGGGCATCGGCCAAGAGGCGACGCTGATCCCTGAATTACAAGACCCCAGAGATTTGTACTCCACGCTGGTTGCACAGACCGCTCGTATGGCGCCCGCTCGACGCGCCGCTTAAATCACACGGCAGGTTACGGCGCTGCCAGCAGCGCCGTAACCCAAAGGGGTTACTCCTTCTTGCTCACTTCCCAGGCTCGCGGCTTGCGCAGCGCCCATGGCTTGTAGCCTTCAATGCCGTCCCGGAATGCCCCGACATCCGCTCCGTTATACAAAGGGATAGTCGGGATGTCGCTCAGAAACATGCCGTGCAACTGATCGAAGATCAACTTACGTTTCTCTCGATCCATTTCCTGCGCCGCCTGCTCGATCAATTTGATGGCTTGCGGGTTGTCCCATACTTTGCGTGGCTGAGTCGCCTTGTCGCCGGACACGGCTTCATAGCTTTGCGCGGGATCCATGCGCGGTGAGTACGGCTGCACCAGCATCTGATATTTTCCGGTCACATAACGGTCCTGCAATGCCCCCCACTCCATGACGTCCAGCCGTACATTGATGCCAACGGACTGCAGCATGGCTTGCACCAATACCGCCGCGTTATACGACTGGGCGTAGCGTCTGGAGGCGATCAAGGAAATCGGCTGCCCCTGATAACCGGATTCCTGGAGCAGTTTCTGCGACAACGCAGGATCGTAGGTCCAGCCTTTTCTTTGCACGTCGTCAAAGTAACTGGAAGCCAGGGGCACAATGGAATTATTCCAGGGTGCCAGTTTTTCATTCACCGCATCGGCTAATTGCGCATAATCAATCGCATGCGCCATCGCTTCGCGCAGCTTTGCATTGCTCAGCACGGCATCACGTGTCTGGATGAGCACGCCCGTCATTCCCAACGTATCGGCGTGCGCCACAGTGATCCCCGGCGATTTCTGCATTTCTGGAACGTCCGTGTTGGACAAATCCGAGATGATGTCTATGTCTTTGCGCTGCAAAGCCAGCTTGATGGTCGATTCATCAGGAATAATGACGAAACGGACCTCATCGACCAGTGGACGCTTGGAACCGGTAAACCCATCCCTCTCCCCGCCTGCCGCGCCCGTGCGATTGGCATAGTCCTTGAATTTTTCCAGGCTGATATATTCGCCACGCCGCCACTCTTTCAACTCGAACGGGCCTGTGCCGATGGGATGATCCCACGTCCCGTCTGCACGTACGGAGTCCCGATGCAAGATGCCGGTGCCGCCACAGTCCAACCGCGACAAGCCATTCAGAAACAGGCCGCTGGGCCGTTCCAGCTTGAATATCACGGTAGATGCATCGGGGGTCTGCACGTCTTCGACTTTCACGCCATCACGGCCGTCGAATTCCGTGCGGCAACGCCAGCTGGTCTTCGGATCCATGTAATGCTGCCAAGTCCACAGCACGTCCGCCGAAGTCAGCGTCGCGCCGTTGTGGAACTTCACATTCGGCCGCAGCTTGAATGTGTAGGTCTTGCCGTCTTCGCTGACTTGCATTGATTCGGCGAGCTGTGGCTTGACATCTCCGCGCTCGCCAAAAGCTACCAGCCCTTCGACGATATGCTGCACGACGGTGTCGCTATTCGCGTCGCGATTCACGCCTGGCTGAGTCGACCGAATATCGGCCGTCAATGCGATGCGCAACGGCGTGGCAGCATAGGAGGTCGAACCCAGAGCGAGGGTCAAACATACGGCGGTCATGCTCTTCGACATAGTATTCATTTTTCTACTCCCCCGATAACTGTTGTGGAATATGGTGAGTCATCTGTTTTCTCTTATTGGTAGAACACACTTGTGACAGCGGCCTTCAGCGCTTTACCATCCCCGTCAGATCGGGATGGTGCAACAAACCACTATTCACGTTGACGCTGCGCTGTACCGTAACTCGATCGCCATCGAATATGCACACGACAGTGTCCTTGAAAGCAGTCTGCGGAAAAATCCAAGTCATTTCCAATGTGTTTGCACTGGCCCATCGTGCCGTGGCAACAACCGGCTCGCGGTCAAAGGTATAGCCATGATGCAAATCCTGCCCCGGCATACTCGTAGCAGACTCTATCCACTGCCCCAGACCCGCCCGTATCTCGTATGACCCATTGGCATCGGTCAATCGAAAGCGGCATTCATCATCCGCAAATGCGAGCCGGATCGACTCTACACCTGCGGCGTTCGGATCAATGGCGTAGCTGTTCCCTGCCACGGCGTCTTGCCTGTCTGAATACCCGGCAGAAGGCGCCAAAGGCTCGGCCTGCCAGACACACAGGCGTTGCCCCAAACGGCCATCCGCCCCGGCATCCAGTATTGGCGCCCCCAAAAAAGCCGGCACGAGATACTGCTGCACATAAGGCAGCAACGTCGCGCTCTTGTCTATCGCGGCCGTGATGGCCAATGTGGCGCCGTGCTCAGGAAATACCGTAACCAGCTGGACGAATACCCCTATGGCGCTGTAGGCGCCAGCCGGCCGTATTTGCCAGTGATAACCGTAGGTACTGTCCGGCCCGCCTTGTGCACGCGTGGAGTCATGCGCCCAACGTGCCGGCAAGACCTGCGTGCCATTCCATACGCCACCCTGAGCATGCAACAGTCCCAGTTTCAACAAATCGGCGGTTCTTGCGGTCAGGCCATTACCCCCGGGATTAACGCCGTCGGGCCCCACCGACCAACGCTCGTCACGGATATCCAGCGGCTCGAACAAACGCGGCTTCAGATAGGCGTGCAATGTCTGCCCAGTGATTTTGGTCAAGATGGCGGACAACATGTAGCTGGCCGCACTGGTATAGACATACCTCGTCCCGGGTGCGCAAACCAGAGGGATTTTGAAGAACTCCGACGTCCAGCTGCTGGCGATATTTCGCCACACGGAACCCGACACGCCGCTTGCGTGCCCTGTGCGCATCGTCAATAAATCGCGCACGGTCATGGCCAGCAACCATTCGCTGGCATCGGCAGGCACCTCGTCAGGGAAAAAACTCACGACCTGGTCCGAGAGGCTCAGCAGCCCTTCGTCGATGGCCAGTCCAATGGCGCAAGCGGTAAAACTCTTGGCCACTGAATGCAAGACGCGCAGCCGGTCAGCACGATACGGCCAGCGCCACCCCTCGGCGACGACCTTGCCGTGGCGATGCAGCATGAAACTATGCACATCCAGCCCAGCAGACTCCAATTGGTCCAGGAAAATAATGATCTGATCGCTGTCGACCCCCACCGAAGAAGGGGCCGCACGTAGTAAACCGTCGTCGAAAACCGGCTTTGCTCCACCAGGAAAGATGCCACGCTGACCGCCGTCGACGCTCGTACTCTGCATGCCTAACCTCACTAAAGGGTGGTCGCTGGGATATCTCAGTACGGTAACACATTTTGGCGCCAATTTTATTCACAAAACGACGCCTGCTCGCTAAAACAACAGTTCGCTCAAAACAAAGAGCCCACCGTTGCCGGTGGACTCTTCGGTCGTGCCGCCATGAGCACACATGGAAAGCTGTCAGACGATCAGCCGGCATCCTCGGCCAGGAATTCAAACCCCATTGTGCGAGCCTGATAGTACAGGCCGCCATCCTGCACGATCAGAAATGCCGCACGCGTATCACCATCATTGTGATGCGAATGGGGAGCAGCAGCCGGGGTCACCAATGTTGCGCCGACTGTCCAAGGGCACGTCTGCCCATCGACTCGGGAATAACAGTCCTGCCCAGACAAGACCAGCGTCAACGCAGCCGAGTTATGGCGATGCGCCGATTGATGGCAGTGTGCAGGCAAGGTGTTCAATGACAGCGTCAGATTAGCCATCAAGTTGCGGCTGCTTTCATGGGCTTGTGCAGAAAAGACCACTGCCATCCCCGACGTGCCGGCATCTGGCATGGTTTGATAAATCGTCGCAATCTGATCCGCAATATCTTGGGCGCGAAAAATGACTGCCCCTGCCTCATGACCCGGAGACGCTGCAGAGGCCGCTCGTAAACCATGGTGCGCCAGCATCGGCTCGTCTGTCACCAGCCACGCCACGCAAGAAACGTCACCAGCATTGGCCAAGCGATGCTTTCCCGCCGGCAAATACAGCACATCGCCCGCGAAAACCTGCTGATCGGCCTCGCCATCCAAATCGGCAATCTGCAGCGTTCCGCACATCACGTACCAAATGGAACCGCTGGCAGTGAAATCCGCCTCCAAAGCATCGCCTACGTTAATGCGCGCGTAGCGCGCCAGCATGAAGGGCGTCGTGGCGGGATACGAGGTCGCCAATGCTTGCGATTGATCGCACACGACATAACCTGTCGCGGCGTCGGGCTGTAGCGCTTTTCTCACCGGCTCCGAAAAAATTCCGGCCGGTACCGCGGACAAATGGATATTGAACGCATTAGCCGAATTAAAGTAGCGCGCACGGCGTTCGGCCGCAAATAGCGGACGGGTAGCCGTTCCCACTGGCAGCGCCGCCATGGACGACTGGCGTTGAGGCTCACTTCCAGAAGACATAACGCTTTTCCAGAAAATTAATCGTGCCAAAGAAAATCAAGCTCGCCGCAGACGCGACGAAAATTGCGGACCACACTTGGACGAAATCAATCTGCAGTACCGCTTGATATATCGTCCAACCCAAGCCGCCCGTTGCCCCAAGCATTTCGGTAACGATAGCCACGATCATGCTGCGTACAGTCGAGACCCGCATGCCGGCCGCAGTCAGAGGAATAGCCGCGGGCACCCGCAAGCGCCACAAGATCGCCGCACGATCGGCGCCGAAACTGCGCATCAGATCCACTGCCCTCTGATCGACGCGATCCAGGCCGGCCAAGGCATGCAAAAACACGGTAAAGCCCACGGCCAATGCCACCATGATGATCTTGGACTCGGGACCAATACCAAACCACAGCAGGATCAGCGGCGCATAGGCCACCACGGGCACGGAGTTCAGCGCGGTAGCCGTAGGCAGCAACACACGGCGGGTGGCCGGCAACATCGTCAATATCACTGCCAACAGCACTCCACCGGCAGACCCCAGGAAAAATCCGCCTATGGCCTCCATCAGCGTCATCGCCGCCGCATTGCCCAAGGACGTTCGCTGATCCACGATAGCGGCCAGAATGCTGCTGACGCTCGGCAATACGTAAGCAGGCAGATCAAACACCCGCGCCGAGGCTTCCCACAGTATCGCAACACCGGCCAGCCCCATCAGGGCACGCGTCGTCGCCCTCGAAGGACGTAAACGATTGAGGTTCACAGCTCGCTTCTCCAGAAAACCACGCGACGCTCTGCTAATGCGACCAGACCATAAAAAGACGTCCCCAGCAGCCCTGACATCAGAATCGCTGCCCATAGGGCAATGACCTGCTCGTTGTACATTGCCTGCAACAACAGCACTCCGAGCCCTGTGGTGTCGCCGAACCATTCTCCGGCGATGGCGCCTAGCAAGCTCAACGTACACGCCAACCTCAGCGCCACAAAAATCTGCGGCAGCGCAGCAGGCAACTGCAAACGGAACAAGAGTTGCCAGCGCGTCGCGCCAAAGCTTCTCAGCAGATCGACCTGCCGTTGATCGACGGCATCCATGCCATGCAATGTATTCACGGTGACAGGGAAGAACGTCAGGTAGAACGCAATCAATGCCTTGGCCAATATGGTGTTGCCGAACCACAGTACGACCACTGCACCAAATGCGATCACCGGTATCGTCTGCGAAATCACAAACAAGGGGAAAATCAGCTCACGCAAGGTGCGGGACTGTTTAAACAGCACGCCGTTGGCTACCCCCACCACCACACCCATGGCGAAGCCCAGCAGCGTCTCGCTCATCGTTCGAAAAAAACCCGCAATATAGGCGTCCGGAACGGCGATGATGGACATCACGATGTCGGACAGCCGTGGCAGGTAGTACGGCTTGATATTGCCCAGCACCACCACGCCCTCCCACAGCGCGGCGGCGATCAGGATTGCAACCGCGCCACGCAGCGTCGTCAGCGCGGCAGACCGAAGCATCGCGGCCGCGTTGCTCATGGACGCCGCTCCTCGACAGGAATGGCCTGTAGAAAACGGCCGTCAAATGCGGTGGCCACATCTACGGGCTTGGTGAGGACCTTGTTCTTGAGCAAAAACTCCTCGGTTGCCTGAATTGCTTTGGAGTCGATCCAGAACAAACCCTCGGTCTTGGCCTGCCCCGCCGTCATCAGACGATAGGCTTCCGTGAGCATGAATTCCTGATGGGCTCGGTCCAGCGTAGGAGCGACTTTCATCACCGCGTCGACCGCCTCCTTGGGATGCGCCATGGCATCGCGCCACCCCCGGATGGATGCCCTCAGGAATTTCGTAATCAGCTCGGGCTGCTCCTGGGCCGTTTTCCTGGACACGATCAGGGTATCGCGCGGAAAGGTCACGCCATAGTCCTCGGCCACGAAAGTACGCAGATTATCCGCCCCCATCCGCTGCTTGATCGTGTAAAGCTCGTTGTACCAAGTCGCGGTGGCGACATCGACATCCCCATTGACGAATGGCGTGACACTGACCTGTTGCGGCTGGATATCTACCTTGCTGCGGTCCACGCCGTTGTTAGCCAGCATGCCAAACAGCACATAGTTCGCGCCAGTGAACCAGGCGGTCACTTTTTTGCCTTCGAAGTCCTTCAACGTCTTGACCGGACCGTCTTTGCGCGTCACGAAGACAAAAGGCGTCACCTGATGCGAGACGCCTACCGATACGATAGGCATGCCTTTATCGATCGCCGCCATCACGCTATCAGTGCCGCCAGACAGACCGAACGTATCCGCGCCCGTGGCAACCAGATTCTCGGTCAGCAGATTGGGGCCGCCGGGATTGATGGTCAGATCAATGCCCTCGTCCTTGTAGTAGCCCTTCTCCAAGGCGTAATAAAAGCCCGCGAACTGCGTCTGCGGCAGCCATTTCAAGCGCAGTGTCGCTTTCACCAGATCTGCGGCCTGCGCAGCGAGAGGGGCCAATACAGCCAGACCCAACGTGGCCGAAGCCGCCAATACCGCCAATGTGCGTCGTTTGTTCATGATGATTCCGGCAAGTGCCACAAGGAAGATAGGAAAAAAAGCGTCGAAGAGATTTTTCCCGGTCCATTACGGACCAGCGCGTTATCCCGGCTCGTCGCCTCAAAATGGCCGCGAGCCCGCCACCGTCGTTCTGTGCATGACACGGCGATACTTGTTGTCGTCATAGGGCGTCGCGCAATGCATGGTGCAACGGTTGTCCCACAAGATCAGATCGCCTTGCTGCCAACGGTGACGAAACACGAATTCATCCTTGATGGCATGTGCATTCAGCTCGGCCAGCAGCGCATCAGATTCCGTGTCCGGCAGATCATTAATGCACTTCACGATATCCTGCCCCACATACAAAGACAGTCTTCCTGTTGTAGGATGCGTGCGCACCACGGGTTGATTCACATCTGGCGTACGCGCCTTTTGCTCGTCGGTCAGCGGCGCACGGTCTGCAAACGCCTTGCCGTAATAACCCGCATACGAGTGGGTGGCACGCAAGTTCCGAATACGTTGCTGCATGTCAGCTGGCAGCCCCTCATACGCCAGATGCATGCTCGCAAACAAGGTATCGGCGCCCTCTGGCGGCACCTCCACGGCATACAACAGCGATCCCATACTGGGCTCGGCCACATATGACAGGTCCGAATGCCAGTTCCAGCCTTCTTTATGGTTGCCAATAGGCTTTCCGTTCTCACTCACGTTGGAAAGCACGTAGATCTCGGGCAGCCCGGTTGTCAAAAACTGCTTGAGCACATGAGTCATCAGGGGACCGAAACGGCGGCTGATTTCAACGTGGCGTTCATTCGACAATTTCTGATTTCGCAGCAGAATGAGCGAATGTTGATCCAACTCCTCGACCAATGCGTCGATTGCGTTATCGCTATCTGGCGATGACAAATCCAGATCCAACACCTCCAGACCAAAACCGGGGTGCAACGGTCGGGTATTCAACACAATGGGTTCCTCAAACGTAGGCAAAAGCGATGTGGAAAGCATGATTAATTCCGATAAGAAGGATCCTGACGATCCAATTGACGAATGAACGCAGGCCACTCGCGCTCGCCCGCCACCAAAATGTCGCCTTTCATTTCCCAGAACTGTCTGGCGGCTTTTTCGCAGACCTCGTGAGACGGCAAAACGAGCGGGCCCGCCCCTCCCGCCACTGAAGCCTGCATCTGCAGCTGTATCTGTGCAGCACGCTCGAAGTAGTACAGCAGCATGAAGGCTTCGCCGGGAGTACGCCCCACAGTCAGCAAGCCGTGATTGCGCATCAACATGACGGGATGCTGGCCGAGATGCGCGATCAAGCGTTCCTGCTCGTCCAGATCGATCGCCACGCCCTCGTAATCGTGAAACGCCTGGCGCTGATAAAAGCGCATCGCGAACTGCGACAGCGGCAACAAGCCATCCCGCTGGGCAGAGACGGCAATACTGGCATCCGAATGCGTGTGCAGTACGCAGACCGCATCATGGCGACTCTGATGAATCGCGCCATGAATGACGAAACCAGCGGCATTGACCTGGTATGGCGAATCGCAGAGTTTTTGACCATGGATATCGATACGCACAAGGCTGGATGCCGTGATCTCCTCAAACAACATGCCATAGGGATTAATCAGAAATTGATCATCGGTTCCCGGCACCCGCAATGAAATGTGGTTGTAAATCAGGTCGTCCAAGCCTAGTTGCGCCACCAGGCGGTAGCAGGCGGCAAGGGACACACGGGCCTCCCACTCGGCTTCTCCATACTGCTCTCGGCCAAGCTCGACCGTGTTGGATACCAATTGCGCAGGCGCTAAGGTGATATTCATCATCACGTTCAATGCCCTCCTTTGCTGCGCTCGCTGGCCGTAAAGGACTTCATGCTTTCTTCTTCAATCGCCTCCAGCAATACACGCTTGAGCTTCATGAATTCGGCGGACGTGACGATATCCGCGCGACGCGGACGGGGCAGGCTCACTACCTGCTCCATCTTTACTTGCCCGGGCCGCGACGTCATGACCAGCACGCGATCCCCGAGAAAGATCGCCTCGTCCACGTCGTGAGTAATGAATAGAATCGTGCGCCGATGCTTTTGCCAGACGTCGAGCAACCAACGCTGCATCATCGTGCGCGTCAACGCATCCAACGCGCCAAATGGCTCATCCAGCAGCATCAGATCGCGGTTGAACATGAACGTCCTCATCAGGGCAACGCGCTGACGCATCCCCCCGGACAACTCATGCGGATACTGCTTTTCAAATCCCGCCAAACCAAATTCGGGCAACATATCCAGCGCAGCGCGCCGTGCATCAGCGCGGCGCGCGCCTTCGAGTTCCACAGCCAGAATGGCGTTATCGATCACGGTCCGCCAGGGCAGCAGCAGGTCGCGCTGCGGCATAAAGGATACTTTGCCCAATAGATCCCTGGCTTTGCAGGGTTTGCCCAGGAATTCAATCCGCCCGCCATCATCGGGCTCTTCCAAACCGGCAACGATATTGAACAGCGTGCTTTTTCCGCAGCCGCTGGGGCCTACCACGGTCACGAACTCGCCGGGGGTAATAGACACGCTCAGGTCGCTCAGTGCGCACGTCTTGCCAAACGTTTTAGACACTCCGCTCAGCGTTAATAACGGCGCAGATAACCCCTGAGCCAAGTCGGGCAGCGCAGCAGCAGTGCGGCTATCCGGGTTGACCGAATACATAGCTCGTGAGGCTAATGAATGCGCGGTCATATCGGGCCCGCCTGTGCCAGCGTGGTCAACGTCCCTTTCAGCCCAAAATCCATCGTTCACCTTCCTTCGGAAATGTTTGTATGCATGAACATTGACTATGTATTTCCCGATTCCAAACACGATCGGTAAATCGTCGCTCCATGTCTATCAAGCAATACCTGTGCCAGCATTTTTGGCCTTAAAACTCAGTCATGAGGCTAGGATTGCGCTAACTTGGTGCAGTTTCTGGTGCATACTTGGCTCGATCTGGAGCATTTAATTATTTATTTCTTGTATACATTAGCCGCTAAAATAGGGAGAACGATGACGCCGGGGCTTAACCCGCCCCCTTGTTCTCCTCCGCTATATTTAGAGAGACCGAAGTGAAGGTAGACTTCTCCCCGTCAACAACATCATCCGCGCCGTCCATCACAAGCCGTACACGGACGGCGTCGCCTCGCCATCAGCCGGACATGAAACCCGTTCAGAACCGCTCCGAACAGATTCAACAAACATTGGAAGCCGAGATTTTTTCGGGAAAACTGAGTCCGGGCGCACGTTTGGATGAAGTCGAACTCGCAGAACGCTTTCAGGTATCGCGCACCCCCGTACGCGAAGCACTGCGGCATCTGGCCTCGGGCGGCCTGATTCAAATGCGCAACCGTCAGCCCGCCTTGGTAGCGACGCTCTCCGCACACAAACTCGTGGAAATGTTCCAGGTCATGGCGGAACTGGAGGGCCTATGCGCCCGTATGGCAGCCCGCCGCATCACCCCCGCGCAGATTGCGGAGCTCAATCGTTTACACGAAGCCCTCATCTTGCTGTCAAACACGGATCGGGTCGAAGAGTTCTATGATGTGAACCGGCAGTTTCACGAATTGATCTACGAAGCTTCTCAAAACGAATTTCTGGCTGAGCAAACCCGAGCGTTGCGTAATCGTATCGGCGCCTATCGGCGCCTGGTCACGCACAAGCCCAGCCGTCGCGAGGGCACCATCAGCGAACATGCTGAAGTCTTACGCTGCATCGTCAAAGGCGAAGAAGACGCCGCGGCCAACGCAATGCGCGGACATGTGAACCTGTTGGGCGAGAAACTGCTGGATTTCATCGCCCTGTTTCCTAAAAGCTCCGAGTCTGAATTAGCCGGATGAGTTTGCGCGTATTGGAGTATCGGCCGCCTATGGCCGTTTTCTCCTTGCGCATATCTTTATGCCCTTGAGCATATTGCCAATAGAGCTTTGTTCTTTGCCGACGGCGTCCATATCATTTCTGCTTCTATTGCAGCGCGAGTACAGCAGCGCGACACATATAGCAGACAATGCAACGACGTACTTTCCTCTCCCTGCCCGCTCTCGGCCTTGCCTATGGGCTGACACTGCCCGCTGCCAACGCAGAGACTTCCTCCACCAAACTCGTCATCGCTGATCAAAGCGAGTTGGTACGTAACCTGCTGGAGGCCAGCGGTGAGCGAGACAAGCTGAACCTGGAATTGCCAAACTTTGCCGGCGGCCCGGCCATCTACGAAGCCATCCGTGCCGGTGCGCTCGACATTGCCTACGTCGGTGACACGCCCCCCATCCAGGCACGGGCCGCCGGCACGCTGCTGCCCATCATTGCGAGCTTTACTCGTGAACGCGCGCAGTACATCCTGACCTCCCGTCCGGGCCTCGTCATCAACAAGCTGGCTGAATTGAAAGGCAAGAAACTCAGCTACGTCGAAGGTTCGGGCCGTCAGGTCTATTTGATCGAGGCGCTCAACCGCACAGGATTGTCGTTGGCCGATGTCGATCTGGTTCGCCTGCGCGTAGCCGATCTGCCCGACGCCATCCGCTCAGGCGCAGTGGACGTCGCCGTACTGCAAGAGCCGCACGTTACACGCTTGACCAAGCAGGTCGGCGCCTCACCCGTGCTTGATCCAGAAGAACGCCACATCCTGCCTTCGACCAGCTATTTCTACGCACGCCCCGACGTGTTGGCTGACCCGGCCAAAGCGGCCTCCATCGGACAGTTCTTGGCGGCATTCACGCGCGCTGCCACATGGAGCAACGCCCATCAGGCCCAATGGGGTCAGGACTACTACGTCACGTTCCAACGCATATCGCAAGACGACACCAAGGCCATTCTCGCGTCGCAGTCGCCATACGTATTGCAGACCTCGACCGAAGCTATTGCCCACCACCAGAAGCTGATCGACATCCTCTATCAAGCTGGCGCCATCAAAGAACGCTTCGACGCGCGGCAATCCTTCGTCGATACCTACGACAAGATCATCACCGCGTCACGCTGAGACCTATTTTTAAGCAGACATAACCCTCGACTGGCGTTGCTGGGTTTGGTGCCACGCCCAGGAGGCCATCATGACGAAAGCCCTTCAAAACACATTGGCATATGCGCCAAGCCAAGCCCACCATCGTGCCACGCCGGCACCGCCCGCACGCCCGGTCAACCTTGTGCCCGCACGCTTACCGCCAGGCTGGCGATTGTCAGGCCCTGTGCTGCTCCTCGTGCTCTGGGAGATCGCCTCGCGCACTGGCCTCCTGTCGCCTGAAACACTCACTGCGCCATCAACCGCTCTGGTGACAGGGTACGACATGCTGGCCGACGGCACCCTGCTGCCGCATTTTCTTGCCTCTGCTGCACGCGCGTACACCGGGCTGGCGCTGGGCGTACTGATAGGAGTTGTCTTGGCCCTGTTGTCGGGGCTCACACGCACAGGCGAGGCCCTGATCGATGGTGTCGTTCAGATCAAACGCGCCATCCCGACGCTGGCATTGATTCCATTGGCCATTATCTGGCTGGGCATCGGAGAGGCAATGAAGGTCTTTCTGATTTTCACCGCCGTGCTCGTTCCTATCTACATCAATACGCACGCCGCTCTGCGTGGCATAGACATCGGTCATGTCGAACTGGCCACCACCCTAGGCCTGACACGCCGCGAGTTCATCCGTAAAGTCGCATTGCCGGCAGCTTTACCCGGTTTCTTTGTGGCCCTGCGTCTGGCTGTGGCTTTATGCTGGACCGCGCTCGTGGTACTCGAACTCATCAATACCCAGACCGGTATCGGTTATTTGATGAATCGTGCACGCGACTGGGGTCAGACCGACATTATCGTGGTCGGCATCATCATCTACGCCGCACTGGGCCTGGCCTCTGACGCAGCGGTGCGCTTTGTTGAGTCGCGCGTGCTGTCTTATCGCAGGACTCTTGGCTCATGAATTCGCCTATCGACTCCAACGGCTCGATCATTCTGCGCGAAGTCTCACGCGCTTTCTCTGGCAAGACCATTCTGGATCGGATTTCACTGGACATAGAGCCCGGGCAGTTTGTCGCTCTGCTGGGGGAATCCGGATCGGGCAAGACAACGTTATTGCGAGCACTTGCCGGTCTCGACCTGGATGCTAGCCGGACGGGACACATCAGCGCCCCCACCAATACCTCGGTCCTGTTCCAGGATGCCCGGCTGCTGCCCTGGCTAAGCGTGGGTGAGAATCTGCGCCTCGGGCTGCGCCGTCCCGACTGTGAGTCGGCAGTGCCCGAGATGCTCGAAGCCGTCGGTCTAGGCGACAAGGCCGACGTCTGGCCCAGCACGCTTTCTGGCGGGCAAAAGCAACGCGCTGCGCTGGCGCGTTCGCTGTTGCGTGAGCCCACGCTGCTGCTCGCCGACGAGCCCTTTGGTGCGCTCGATGCACTGACCCGCCTGCGTATGCAAGCCCTGCTCTTCCAACTGGTCGAACAGCATCGCCCCACTGTCATACTCGTCACGCACGACGTGGACGAAGCCCTGCTGCTGGCCGATCGTATTCTGGTGCTCAAGGATGGGCGCATCCACGAAGACCATCGAGTGACGCTGCCGCACCCGCGCCAAACGCATCAATCCGGTTTCGCCACGCTGCGCTTGGCCTTGCTGCGCAATCTGGGCGTCGAAACCGAAGTCGTTTAACAAACACCCTGCCGGACTCGCCCTGCGAGCCAGGCAGCCGCATATTTTTTCCGGCGTGACTGCCGCAGTTTTGCTGAGCAACAGATGACTCGCCCTCTGAATCGCCAATTGCACCTGAATCTATTTTTGATGTCGCGCGGCCACCATGAAAGCGCATGGCGTCACCCCGATGCCTCGCCTCTAGCGCTGACCGACCTGGAGCTCTATGCCAAATCGGCGCGCCTGGCCGAAGCCGCAACGTTCGATGCGGTCTTTCTTGCTGACTCTCTGGTGGCAGCGACCGGGGCACGCAGCGCGCCGTCCAATGGCCTGGAACCCTTGACGCTGCTGTCGGCGCTCGCCGCGTTAACGTCGCGCATCGGCCTGATCGGCACCGCCTCCACCACCTACAGCCATCCCTACACGCTGGCCCGCCAATTCGCGTCGTTGGACCATATCTCAAAAGGCCGTGCGGGATGGAACATCGTGACATCGTGGGCGCCTCAGGCCGCGGCCAACTACGGCTTGGCGCAGAACGTCGAGCATGGCGAAAGATATCGCATCGCCGAAGAGTTCCTCGAGGCTGTCGATTCGCTCTGGCGCAGCTATCCGGCCGATGCTGTCGTCGATAACCGGGCAGAGGGCTACTACCATGATGCCTCGCTCATCCAACCTGCCAACTACAACGGCGACGCCATCAAGACCCATGGTCCGTTGAACATCCCTGGCAGCCCCCAAGGCCGGCCGGTTTACATCCAGGCCGGACAATCCGACACGGGCCGTGCTTTCGCCGCACGCTGGGCCGAGGCCATTTTCACCGCACACACCAGCAAGGAGTCGGCCCAGGCCTTCTACACAGATATCAAGGCACAGGCCATCGCCCATGGACGCCGTGCGCAAGACATCGTCATTCTGCCCGGCATCAGTGCCGCGATCGGTTCCACCCGCCACGAAGCGAAGCAGGTCTGGGAAGAACTCAATGATCTCACCAGCCCCGAAGTCGGCCTGACCCGTTTGTCCAACCGCTTTGGCGGCCACGATTTTTCGGCGGTACCGCTGGATCGCCGGCTGACCCGTGATGATTTTCCAGACCCGAATCTCGTCGAAGCCTCCAAGAGCCGTGTGGTCGGCTACGTTGATATGGTCCTGCGCGAAGGCCTCACACTGCGTCAGTTGTTGCGACGCCTGGCCGGCGCTCGCGGACATTTCACCGCCACCGGAACTCCGGAAGAAATCGCCGATACGATTACCGACTGGTTCCAGACCGGCGCGGCAGACGGCTTTAACGTCATGCCACCGATCTTGCATAGCCAGTTCGAACTGTTTACGTCAGAGGTGGTGCCGTTGCTGCGCAAGCGTGGGCTGTTTCGCAGCGAGTATGAAGGACATACGCTGCGCTCACATTTTGGATTGACGTCGTCGGCAACCCATACGTAGGGTTCAGCAAAAAGACTGCTTGCATTAGCAAAGTCACATTAAACTTCACTTTAATTTGACATCAGCAATGCAAGTGACGACCCAATGGGGCACACGCCAAGACTCTTTCCAACCAGCTGCAAAACTGGCACCTGAGCTTACGTTATAGCCCCAGCCTGTCCTTCAGTCGCGCAATGAGATCCATCCTCTCATGCAAGATGGCTAGGATTAGCGCCTGGCGATTCTGTCGAGGCAGGCAAAAGAGCACATGCTTCCCTGCCCGCCTTACGCGCAAGCCGGGAAGCAGTTCGTCCAACACTGTGAAGACTCCTTGGCCGTCGGATACTTCACAAGCTGCGTTTTCTAGCTCGGCAACATAAGCAACACTCTGCGTTTCACCCCAAGTCCCTACGGTATAGCGAACAATGTCCCGTAAATCTGCAGCGGCCCCACGGGAAAGAACGTAGGGACGAGTCATCGCACCTTACTGCGGCGCAGTTCCATCATGGCGATGTCGGAAATGCTGCCCTCTTCCAATTCGCCGCGCTCTGCCTGGGCCAGGCGTTCGTTAAGCAGGGTCTTCAGTTCATACAGGGCCTGTTCCTCCCCAACTGCCTGAGGGAACAGGCGCTCGAGGGCGTACTGTTTGATGGTCTTACCTTCCAGAGCAGCCATCGCCTTGAGAGCTTGGTGCTGCTTGTCGGTTACGTCTATGGTCAAGCGGCTCATGGGCATACCTCTGCCTATCAGTCTAAAATGACCACATTACCACAAATGTGGGCCTTAAGGCAGAGGCGCGAGGAACAGCCCTTCGAGGGCCATTAAAATAACTCAAAATGTAACTTCGGATACGACATATGCGTTTCAAAAGCCACTATGACACGTTAAAAGTTGCAAGAGACGCTCCCTTTTCCGTTATACGCGCTGCTTACAAGACGCTGGCACAACAGCACCACCCAGACCGAAAGCTAAACAATGCCGAAGCAGCAGAGCTTATGAGCTTGTTAAATCAAGCTTACGAGATACTCTCTAACCCCGAAAAACGAAAGCAATACGACGAGACCCTCAGCCGAGAGGAGGTTGGTACCGTCCCTCCACGAACAAGTTCGCCTCCCCCTAAACAGCAACCAAACTCGTCATCCACATCCGCGTCGAAGCCGCCTCACGCAGCGGGGAAAAAAACATCTATGGGTGAATCCGCTTCCACGCTATCTTCGTTTGCTTCCCTCATAAAGCCCGCGGCAGTTATCTGTGTATTGGTATTTTTCATTTTGCTATTCAAGCTGAGCTTTTCATTGCAGCACACCACTACTCAAGAGCCGCGCAACGCCTATCCACACGCCCCTCCCAATGTCGCCCCAACGCCGACGCTAGCGTCCTCCACACTTACGGCCTCAGCGTCGCCCCCACCTATTCCTTTCTCTACTCCAACAGAGCCAGAGTCGTCATGGCTGCCTGATATCGGCCTTACCGCAACTGTTGACACTGAGCAGCTCAATGTAAGAAATGGTCCTGGCACTAAGTTTGACGTAATAGGGAAATTAGCACAGGGAGTCCCGGTGGTAATCAGGGGCAATGTCCAAGGTAGTTGGGTCGCAATTCTTTATGGCGAAGGGACGGGCTATGTAAACAAAAAGCTGCTTAGATTTCAGGGCCGTCTCTCAACAGTCCCGCCAGTAGACTGCCAAATCGAGCGCCCTCCTTCAGGAAAGATTCTCTTGAAGAACAGTAGCGGCCCACATCAATTGGAAGTCCAAGCGCCGTTCGACAATGACGTATATGTAAAACTCAAGAACGTCAGTGGCCAGACAATCCTAGCGGGGTTTGTAGGTCAGGGGCAATCATTCACATTCGGAGGCATTCCAGATGGCTCTTATCAGGCTTGGTTTGCCATGGGCACGAATTTCAGCACGGCCTGTCGTCGATTCATGACCGACATGGTTGCTACGTTCGACCCGAACTTTCAGGAATACCGCAGCTCGGTTCAGGGGAACTACATTTATCATCAGGTCATGAGATATTCGTTGCAGCTCCAAAGGGATGGGAACTTCTCGACTCAGACCGGCTCGGTTAATGATTTTATGTCCGACTAAAGAAACGGCCGTCCCCAGCTCACCGTGAGAATAGACGAAAAAAAAGCACTGGCGCCTATGCGCAGTGCTTTTTTAACTACAAAGAATTCTGGTGGGCTGTGAGTGGCTCGAACACTCGACCTACGGATTAAGAGTCCGCTGCTCTACCAACTGAGCTAACAGCCCTGATCTGCGGAACACGAAAACGCGCGCCAGCAGTCAAGAGGCAAAATTATACATGCTTCCCGATAACTCTCCAAACCGGCCCATAACGCACGCAAACTGACGTGTAACTTACAAAAACATGGTCGCTTCTGCGGCGTATATCCGGGATTACGCTGAATGCCCCCTGACCGCTATTGACAAGGCAGTAGGCCGTGTTCGATGATTCATTCCCACTTGTACGACGACGTACAAGAAACCAGCCTCACGCCCTGCGACCATTACCCTTGTCCGCAGCGATACCAGGACTGCGCGACCGGAGACAACCTCATGAGCAGTACCCCTGCCCAATCCCGTTTGTTCAACCGCTTGCTATTGACCGGCGCAGCCGGCGGTGTGGGCCGTGCTATCCGCCCTCTGCTGGCAGCTCAAGCCAAACACGTGCGCTTGTCCGACCTGCCTGCGGCGCTGACTGCTCAGGCAACGAACCTGGCTCCGCACGAAGAGGCCATCCCTTGCGATATCTCGGATCGCGCAGCGTTTGACGCGCTGGCAGCCGATTGCGACGCCATCGTGCATCTGGGAGGCGTATCCGTCGAGCGTCCGTTCGAGGAAATCCTCGAGGCCAACATCAAGGGCGTATTCAATCTGTATGAGGCGGCGCGCCATCATGGCATCAAGCGTATCGTGTTCGCCAGTTCGAATCACGTCACCGGCTTTTATCGCCAAGACGAGACCATTGACGCGCATGCCCTGCGCCGCCCGGATGGCTATTACGGCGTCTCCAAATCGTTTGGCGAAGACATGGCGCAGCTATATTTCGATCGCTACGGCATCGAAACGGCCAGCATACGCATCGGCTCGCTGTTTCCCGAACCAGCAGACCGGCGCATGATGGCGACATGGATCAGCCTGAACGATTTCGACGCACTGCTGCACCGCTGTCTATATACACCGGACATCGGCCACACCGTCGTCTATGGCATGTCGAACAATCGCACGGTGTGGTGGGACAACCGCTATGCCGCCAAGCTCGACTACACCCCGCGCGATACGTCGGAGATCTATCGGGACAAGATCGAGGAACAACCTGCACCGCCGGCAGATGACCCGTCGGTGATTTTCCAAGGCGGCAAGTTCACCGTCGCGGGGCCGTTCGAGCCGCAATAAATCTGCTTGGCAGTGCGTTCGGCACGTAGGTGCTGAGCGCCAGCTATTTGGATTTCGCTTTGCCCTGGGGCGAGGAGGCCTTGGCCGGCTGGCGCAGTTGCTGCATCATTTCACTGCATGGTTTTTCTTCCTCGCCGGAGCTGGGTGCCACCAGGGCCAGCAAGCTTGCCACAGGAGTCAACAGCACGCCCAACGCGACCGCGCCTGCGCCGCGCGCGGCCAGAGGAAGCACCTGCACCCCCGCATCGGGATTGGCAAAAGTACCTTTCACATACAGCGGTGAACGCAGCGAGAACAAGCGAATGCCTTTGCTTTCAGGCGAAATGTCCAGATCGAGCGTCTCATCCTTGAAATTGACATTGCCCTCGATCTGCACAATGGCATTTTCCGTATCAAAGACAAACACTCGCGGCGTCATGACGCCCTGTTTCATGTTCAGATCAGCCGCACCGCAATTGATCTTGACCTCTTCGTCACCGAACAATTTGCTGATCACGTAGTTGCCGACGTTCAGGCCGGCAATCTCCATGAGCCCTTTGCTGATGACACCGTCATTGACCAATAAGCGGGCATCGCCACTTGAGGTACCCAGCAAAGCCGCGACGGAATTGCCCGCGCCTTTCAACGCCACATCTCCGTTCAACTGGCCCAAGGCCTGCTGCATGGATTCGACGTTGGGAAATAGCTGCTTCAATCGCAAGCCTCGCACTGCGACCTTTGCGTCGCCGGTCATGGGTGTTTTGCCGCCATCGAGCTTCAAGTCGGAGTTGATCGTGCCACCGGCAAAGCCAAAGCGTAATGGGTCCAGTGTGAGCAAGCCGTTATCCAGCACAAGATGGACGTCGAGTTTACTGATCGGCCTTTTTTCGTCATAGACGATGCGCCCGGCAGTCAACGCCACATCCGCGTCCATGTCGCGCCATCGTTCGGTCCGGAATTGTTGCGTGGGCAGGACTTTGCCTCCGGATGGTTTCGCCTTGTCATCCCCTTTGGCGGCGGCCTTTTTCCCGGCGTTGGGCTCAACGCCGATCAGCGGCCCCAGGTCTTGCATCCGCAGCTGATTCGAGCTCAATTCACCTGTGAGCTTGGGACGCGGAACCCCGAGTTTGAACGTCAAGTCTCCGTGCAAGTCGCTCGCCCCGACCTTACCGTTGAAATCGCGATACCGGAACGTGGCGCCGTCAGCCTGTTTGAGTCGCGCGCTCAAGCGGCCATCGGTGGCGTAACGTGGCGTGTCCGGCAGGGTCACGCCGATCAGTGGGTACAGGTCCGACATCGTGGCGCCGGACAAGGCCAGACGCAAATCCAGCGCCCCAAGGTTCGCAGGGTCGGTCAACGTACCGGCTACCGCCACGTGCGTATCGCCGATGGTGACGTCAGCCTGCAAAGGGAAAGGCCGATTGGGATCTTTGACAGCCAGCATGCCGCCGATCTTGCCGTCGCCTTTCAGGGGCAGTTGCTTGTAGCGGCCTTTTACTTTCCAGCCAAAGACGTAATCGTCGGGAACGGCGACAGCGGTGTGGTTTGTCGCTTGCGTGGCGTTGGCACCGTCCTCGCCGCTGGCTGGCGGCTTGGTGGCCAATTCGGCTTTCGCCGCAGCCAACTGCGCACTGGAGGGTTTCGCCTGAGAACTCTGGGCGGCGGGCTGCTGGGCGGCAGGGGATGTGGCGGAGGAGGCCGGCTCCGCCGGTTTCACTGCTGCCGCTTTTTCGCCTGCCTTTGTTTTCTCGGATTTGGCCGAGGATTTGGTGTCTTTGCCTGCGTCTTCTTTTTTCCCGTCGGCGCTGGATTTACCCGCTATATCTTCGTAGGGGATGGGTTTGCCCAGCGGATCGATCTGGGCCTGGATGTCCGCGTTCAAGGTCTCATCACGGAACGCGATCTGTCCTTGGTCAAAGCCGATTTCGTCTATATCGATTTTCCACTTCGAAGGCTGCCCGTCGCCTTCCGGAAATGTAAATAACCAATTGGTGCGCCCATCCCTCAAGCGCTCCAGATTCGCCCGGGCTCCCGTCAACTGGATTTCACGAATAACGACCTGCTGAGTCAGCAACGGCAACGGCGACAGCGTGAATTCGGCGCGTTTGAGCGACGCCATGTCCCGATACTGCCCCCACGGCGGGTTGCCCAGGGTGACATCGTTCAGCACCACATGAGGCCACGGTACCCAGCCCTGCCAGCCGGGCATATCGCCGGGACGCCGCCATTGCACCGTCACATCCCCGTTGATGGCGAACGGACGTCCGATTGCCTCGGAGACCTTGGTATTAATGGTGGGCTTCAGGTAGTTCCAATTAAAAAGTGCAATGGCAACTACCAGGGCCGCCACCACGAGAATGATGACGCTACCCAGCCCGATAAGTACTTTCTTCGTACGCGTCATGGCTGTATTCCTTTGCCTGACCCGCCTCAAGCAGCCTGGCTTTCCTATCCAGGGTATAGGCAGATCCGGGAATCATTGCCAGAGAATGTATACGGATTTTTCTAAATCTACCTGAACGGCGCAACCGGTCATGCAAAAAAGTAAAGACCGCCCTCTCTGCAATGACGATGGGGACGACAGCTGTACAGCAAGTTTCAGGCCGCAGCGGGATGGGCAGGGGTACACGGCCCCTGCGGATCGTTCTCGGCGTCGGGACGAGGCGCAATAGGAGGTAAGCCGAGCGCGGCTCGCAGGCGCTGGCAGTCCGGATTGACGGAGCCATCGGGCTGCCAGACCTCGAACTCGCGGCACGGCGTCGGCCGCAAGGAATAAATGTCGCAATGAATCCCGGGCTGGCCCAGTTCTCCGCGTAATGCGACGCAGCGCCCACCGCCTTTTTCCGTACCGGCCATGCAGACCCGCAGCGGGCTGATGGGGCGCACCAGCGCCAAAGGCACGGTCCCGCCGTTTTCGCCGGCGACCTCTCCGCAATAGAACGACACCCGAAAGTGCGCACAGCAGGCGCCGCAACTCAGGCAGGGATTGGCATCATCGCCACCCAGGGTGGCGGGAGCAATAAGCTCGATGGGGTTCGGCTGCAGCCGGGTCATGATGGGAGGCGCCAGAAAAGGCCAAGGGACGGCCGGCAGTGTAGCCAGCGGCTTGGCCGATTTCAAGAGGCCGCCTTCCCCATCGGTACAGACGACTCAATTGTCGACGGTAATTCCCTCTTCCCGGATCAAGTCACCCCATTTTTTGGTGTCATCACGCACCAGATCGGCGAACGCTTGAGGGGTGGTCGGCGACAGCTCGACTCCTGTGGTCTCGGCATAGGCTTTCAATTCCGAGGTCTGCAGAACGTTGGCCAGTACGGCGTTCAGCGCAGCGACTGTGTCGGCTGGCGTGCCCTTTGGCGCGAACACGCCATACCAATTATTGGCATAAACATCAGGAATGTTCAGCTCGTCAAATGTCGGCACATCGGGCAGCACAGTGGAACGCTTGGGCGCAGCAATTGCCAACGCTTTCGCTTTACCAGACTGAATGTGCGGCATCAGGCCGGACACATCGCCAATGAAACCATCCACTTGTCCACCAATGGTATCGGTGATGGCAGGGGCAGCGCCCTTGTATGGCACATGCAGGATCTTGCCCTTGGTAGAAAGTTTGAGTTGGACGACCGCCATGTGCGGCATGCTGCCCACACCGGATGAAGCCATCGACAAGCCATCGCTCTTGATCTTGGTCACGAACGCCTGTGCGTCGGCATAGGGGCTCTTTGCGCCGACCACCAATACCTCCGGTACAGAAACCAGCAGCGACACGGGCGCGAAGTCCTTGATAGGGTCGTAAATCAGCTTCGGATACAGAGCGGGATTGATGGAGATCGCACCAACGGAGCTCAAGAACAAGGTCTGGCCATCAGGGCGAGCACGCGCCACGTACGAGGCGGCGATCGCGCCGTTTCCGCCGGGCTTGTTCTCGACCAGAACGGGATGCTTCAGCTCTTTCTCCAGCTGCGCGGCGACAATGCGAGCCAGAGAATCTGCGGGGCCGCCTGCAGGAAAGGCAACCACCAGACTCGTGGTGTTCTGCGCTTGCGCACTCACGGCCGCAGCACCCAATACGGCAGCCGCTACATACTTGAATAAACGGGATGTGGACAAATGCGTCGCGGTCAAGCGTTTGACCACACGTCCGTAGAGTAGATGAAACATGATCGTCTCCTGTCTGATTATGGTGTACAGCTCGCTGACAGGCATGCAGCGAACTGCAAACAACGTTGAAGCTACAGAGCGGTAGCGCCCTGGGTGTTAACAAATAAGGAATAGATCGACGTGCACGACGCCATGAACAAGCGGTTGCGGTGCTTGCCGCCGAAACACAGATTGGCGCAACGCTCAGGCAACGCGATACGCCCCAGCAATTCACCCTGTGGCGAAAACACGCGTACGCCATCCAACTCGGCAGTACCCATCCCCCAGCCACACCACAGGTTGCCCTCGATATCCATGCGGAAACCGTCAGGCGTCCCGTCGCCAGCATCAAACAGCACTCGCGGCGGGCTCAGGCTGACGCCATCATTCGCGACATCGAACACCACAATGTTGCGCGGCCGCGCGCGCGACTCGATCACATACAAATGCCGTTCGTCGGGTGAAAACGCCAGCCCGTTAGGCCCCTGTACGGTGTCGCACATCAAGCGGACCTCTTGACCATCTGGACTGATGCGATAGATCGCCGCCGGCAGTTCCTGTTCGGCTTTCTCGCCCTGGTAATAGCCGACGATGCCAAAGGGAGGATCAGTAAACCAGATCGAACCATCTGACTTCACCACCACATCATTGGGCGAATTCAAACGCTTGCCTTGATAGTGGTCGGCCAATACCGTGATCCGGCCATCATGTTCCGTACGCGTCACGCGGCGGCCCAGATGTTCGCAAGTAATCAGGCGGCCCTGACGGTCGCGCGTGTTGCCATTCGCATGGCCCGACGTATGGCGCCAGACGTGTGTTTGCTGACTGATCTCGTCCCATCGCATGATGCGGTCGTTCGGCACATCGCTCCAAAGCAGATAGCGTCCATCACCGAACCATACCGGCCCCTCCGCCCAACGGCTGCCTGTAGCCACGCGCTCGACGGCTGCCAATGGCAGCACCAGTTTCTCGAAACGAGGATCCAGTGCAATCACCGCCGCATCCGGATAACGCGTGGGCGCCGCCCTTTCAATCGCATCGTGCACTCATGCCTCCGTCGACGATGATTTCGGTCGCGGTGACGAAGCGTGCCTCGTCCGAAGCCAAGAACAACGCTGCATTGGCGGTATCCATGCCGTCACCCATGAACGGCAGCGGAATACGCGACTGCCGCTGCGCCAGCAATGCATCCACGTCGCCTCCAGCACGCTGACCGGCCAGACGCACCTCAACCATAGGGGTATGCATCTGCCCAGGAATGACGGTATTGCAACGAATATTCTGCTTGGCGTTCTCTATCGCCACCACGCGGGAGAGTTGAATCACACCGGCTTTCGCGCTGGCGTATCCCACTTGTGCCGAGCCCGTCCAGCGGATGCCGGAGGTCGATGCAATATTCACGATGGCGCCACCGCCTTGAGCCTGCATCCGAGGTAATACATGGCGGCAACCGAGGTATACGCTTTTCAGGTTGAAATCGATCTGGCTGTCCCAGGTGTCTTCGTCCAAGGTCACCGGGCCACCTTTGCGCGATCCACCTACGTTGTTGACCAGGATATCGACGCGCCCCCACGTATCCATGCAGGCTTGCACCATATCGCGTACGGCGTCGGAATCCGTCACGTCCGCACACCAGGTCGTGATCTGCCCTCCGACCTCGCGCACGCGGGCAACGGTTTCCTGCATCGCACCTTCGTCACGATCGACGGCAAAAACCTGCGCGCCCTCTTGCGCAAATCGATAGGCAATGGCGCGGCCATTGCCCCAACCTGGACCCACGCTGCCCGCGCCCGTAACGATGGCTACCTTGCCTTGCAAACGGCCTGTCATGATCTGTCTCGCATAATGTTGTTTTCGTCAAAAAAGAATGTGGCGTCGAACAACTACCCTCAACGCCCGAAGCTGATCGTGCTGCCATCCGGCGGTTCGATCTCGAACACATTGATCGTCATCGAAATCAATGTGTAGTAGCCGGTGATGCCGACCAGGTCCACAACACTATCAGTCCCCAACACGTCGACCGCCTCCTGATACAAGGCATCTGGAACGCGACGGGTCTGCAGCAACGCGCAGACAAAGCGATACACCACCGACTCGTCTGCCTGGATAAACACCGGTTCGTCGCCCAAGCGGATCTGCTCGGCGATACCCGCATCCAGGCCGGCCTTCAGCGCAATCGGATGATGCGCCCACCATTCGAATGAAGCCTGCCACCATGCGGCCATGGTCAAGATGGCCAACTCGGATAATCTCGGTGGCAGACTGGAGTCATAGCGGCAATATTGCCCCAACGCCTGTGCGTGCTCTGCCAGGCCTGCGCGATGCAGCCAAATAGCCAGAGGTCCGCGGACTTTGCCACGCGGCCCGGAGGCGATAGCGTCGTAGATGCGGCGTTGATGCTCGGAAAGGTTTTCGAGTTCAGGAGGATTCAGTCGTGGCATATTCGGGCCTCTACCTAGTCTTGCACCAGGCGAAACATGGTGCGTTTGGTATTGATGAAATTCGGACGGACACGATCGCTCCAGGATGTCGCACGCACGGCCAACCAGGCGGGCGACCCAAAGGCTTCGCGTTGTGCCAGGTCATAGCAGGCGTAATAGCGCGGCGAGCTGTTTTCAGCGAGATACCGGCGCGCCCTCACCGTGCCTGGTACGGCGGCTAACCCTGGCAGATGCTCAGTCTCATACCAGCTATCAAAGTCGGTTTCCGCACCTGGTTTGATATCGGTCTCGACCATATAGAACCAAGGGGCTGCCTGGCCGATGGAATGACCCGCTACATCAGTAGTCAATGCGAGGTTCACCATCTGTGCATCGGGATGTGATTGCCGCACAGCCGCCGGCAAATTACTGATGCCGGCGTTGAGGCCAGCCTCAGTGCCCGCGACCTCTGCAGGCCAGGACAACCACACATAAGTCTCGACGTGATCCACCGCGTGATAGATACGAAAATTCGCTTGCTTCACACCAGGCAGCGCCAGCACGGCAGCCGTGTTTAAGGCCTCTTTGGGAAATTTGATCAACATTGATTTCATCGTCCGAATCGATACAAGGTGTGGGGGTTATCAACCAATATCTGGTGCTGCACGGCGCGATCGGGGCAAAGACGCAGAAACGTGTTGAGCAACTCGCCGTCATCCGGCATATCGCCGGCCACATTGGGATGCGGCCAGTCCGTGCCCCATAGCAGGCGCTCCGGCATCGCCTCCAACAAGGCGGTCACCAAGGGCTCGGCATCGGCAAAAGGCCGTTTCCCATGACTGGAGACACGATCCAGCCCAGAAATCTTGATCCAGGCATTCGGGTGGTCGCGTAATGCCAGCAGCGCCTGAAATGCGTCGTTCGCTACGCCTTGCGAGGCGGCGACCCGCCCCATGTGGTCGATCACGAAGGGCACTGGCAGACGTTTCAGGCGCGGCAGCAGGTCCATGAGCGATGCTTGGTCGGAATGAATGCAGACATGCCACCCGAGCGGCGCGATCCGCGGCGCCACCTGAGCCAACTCATCCCAGCCCCCGTTGGCCAGATGAGCAACGAAGTTGTAGCGCACGCCCCGCACCCCGCGGGAATCCATATCTGCGAGCTCCCGCTCGCCCACCGTTGGGGGCACCAGCGCGATAGCACGATACTGCCCTGCCCCTTTGTCCAGCGCGTCCAGGGTGGCCGACATGTCGTAGCCATGGCAACCCGGCTGGATGATCACGCCACGGCTGAATCCCAGTTGCTGATGCATATGGCGCATCTGTTCAAACGACGCATCGGGAGGCGTATAGGGGCGGTCCGCCGCATAAGGAAAAACGTCGGCCGGTCCAAAGATATGGAAATGGCTATCGCAAGCCTGCGCCGGTAAAGCTTGGCTGGCAGGCGTAATCTGGGCAAGAGGAGGCGCGCAATCGGGCATGGGAATCGTGTAGCTGTCGTGAATTCGCATGATGCGCAGTCCACGCCCTGCCGGCAATGAGACTTAGCGGACTTCTGATATAGCAAAAACGTATACCATTGTGTCTATGGATCTCAAGCAAATCCGCTATTTCATCGTGGCCTGCGAAATGCGCAGCCTGTCCCGCGCCGCCGAGGTGCTGGGATTGTCACAGCCCTCGCTCAGCCGGCAGATCCAGTTACTGGAGGCGGAGCTGCGCCATCATTTATTGATCCGTACCGGCCGCGGCGTTGCACCCACGCCCGCCGGCTTGCGCTTTCTGGCGCATGCGCAGGCGCTGGATGACCTGGCGCAACATGCGAAACAAGATATGCGCGCCTTTGGCTCGACCTCGCAGGACAAGGTCCGTCTGGCCATGCCGCATCGCGTGGCTCGTCGATTGGCACCGCACATCATGCAGGCCTTTCGCCGCAAACACCCCACGGCCGCACTGACCCTGGCAGAGGGTTTGAGCCTCGAAATGAACGAATGGCTGGTAAAAGACCGAGTCGACCTGGCGCTGCTGTACGACCCGCCCCCATCGACGCTGGTGCGCTACGAGTCGGTGTACCGCGAGGATCTCGTCTTGGCCTACACCAAATCGTGCCGGCCTGCCCCGCCGCCCAGCGTTCGCGCAAAGGATCTGGGTCGCTACCCCCTGGTACTGCCCAGCGCCCCGAACACCATCCGGGCATTGGTCGAGAAAACTTGCCGCGAGCTCAATGTATCCCTGGACGTCATTGCAGAAGTCGACGTGGTACACACCATTCTGGAAACCATGACTCAGGATAGTCTGTACACCATCCTGCCACGATCAGCGTTGCACGATATCCAGGGGCGAGACGATCTGGTCTGCTCGACCATCATCGATCCTGTCATCATGAATAATCTGACCCTGGCCACGCCCGATCGTCAGATCCTGCCGCCGCTGGTCGAGTCCACCGCTGACATTATTCGTGGTCTCGATATGCGGCAACTGTTTGCGTGAAAGGTACGCGTCTATCAAGCCAACACCGATACCGCTTTGATCTGCGCCCAGGCGTGCGTGCCCTGTACCAGGCCTAGTTGATCTCGCGAATATCGGGTGATCCGCGCCAATAACGGTGTACCGTCAGCATCCAGGCGCACCAGGATGTGGTCGGGATGGCCGGCGGGCGCCATGTCCTGCACCCGGACAGAAATCACATTCACAATACTGCTCTGCTCTGGGTGCACGAGTGTAATGCTCACGTCACGTGCCTTGACAGCCAAACGAGTTGCGGTGCCCGGCGGCAATTGCTCGTGCACCACGCGTAAGCATGATGCGCTATCTGGTAACTGCACAGACATCAATTGATAAGCAGGGTCAAATCCCGCGACCGCTCCGGAAACCACCACCGAAGCATCATCAGCCATGGCCAATGGTAAATCCAGACGCGTCAGCATCTGTGCGATCGTGCCGCTCGCGATAGCCCGCCCGGCGCTCAACAACACCAGGTGGTCGGCCAGGCGCGCCACCTCCTCGGGCGAATGACTGACATAGATCACGGGAATATCGAGCTCGTCATGCAGCCGTTCGAGATACGGCAGAATCTCCTGCTTGCGCGCGATATCCAAGGACGCCAAGGGCTCATCCATCAACAACAGACGAGGACTGGTCAGCAGCGCGCGAGCAATACCGACTCGCTGGCGTTCTCCGCCAGACAATCCGCCAGGCATACGTTCCAATAGATGCGAGATCCCCAGCAGCTCTGCTGCCTGCAGCAGATCCACGCGACGCTCTGCCGCAGGAATACGGTTCAGGCCAAACGCGAGATTACGCTGGACCGTCATATGGTCAAACAGACTGGCTTCTTGAAAAACATAGCCCAGCGACCGGCGATGTGTCGGAACGGCAATACCGGCCTCTGTATCCAGCCAGACCTCGCCATTGATGCGCAGATAACCTCGCGACACCGGGGCTAATCCCGCCATGCATCGCAAGCACGTCGTTTTGCCCGAGCCGGAGTGCCCATATAGTGCCGACACACCGCGGCCCGGCAGATCCAGATCGACGTCCAGCGAAAACTCTCGGTAATCCACTCGAAAGCGGGCTTCGATACCTGTGCTCATTATTGTGTCGGTGGAACGCTGATGTGACATGTGTGATCGACCCGTCACCACAGCGACGCAGTGCGCCGGCGCGTATACAGCAACAGCAACACCACAAATGCAAACGCGACCATACCGCCTGCCAGCCAATGCGCCTGCGCATATTCCAACGCTTCGACATGGTCATAAATCTGCACGGAGACAACGCGCGTTTTGCCCTCGATGTTGCCGCCCATCATCAGCACGACGCCAAACTCGCCTACCGTATGGGCGAACCCCAGAATCGCAGCTGTGATAAATCCGGGCCGCGCCATAGGCAACACGACGGAAAAAAAACAATCCCAGGGACTGGCACGCAACGTGGCCGCTACCTCCAGCGGACGGCGCCCGATGGCTTCAAATGCATTTTGCAGAGGCTGCACCACAAAGGGCAACGAATAAATGACCGAAGCCACCACCAACCCAGCAAAGGTGAACGGCAATGTCCCCAAGCCCAATGCCTGCGTGACCTGACCGATCCAGCCGTGAGGCCCCATCAGCACCAATAAATAAAAACCCAGCACCGTTGGCGGCAATACCAGCGGCAAGGCCACCACGGCGCCGATCGGGCCTTTGAGGCGCGACCGGGTATGCGCGAGCCACCATGCGATGGGCGTGCCAACGATCAACAACAACACCGTCACCAGGGACGCCAGTTCCAGTGTCAACCAGATCGCGGCCAAATCGGCAGAGTCTAAGGGCATAAGAGACAGGGACGACGAGATCCGCCTATTGTCCGCCTAATTGATACCCGTAGGACTTAATAATCTCGGCAGCCTTGGGGCCTTTCAGGTATGCCGCGAACGCGGCGGCCACCGGGTTGTCTTTGCCTTTGGCCAGCACGACGGCATCTTGTTTGATGGTGTCATGCAAATCACCCGGGACAATCCAGGCCGACCCAGAGGTCAGTTTGCCGTCCTTGTAGATCTGCGACAGTGCGACAAAGCCCAGTTCGGCATTGCCGGAAGCGACAAATTGCTGGGCTTGTCCGATGCTCTGCCCTTCGACGATTTTGGGTTTCAAGGTTTCCGTGAGGCCGAGCCGCTGCATGACTTGTGTCGCGGCCAAGCCGTACGGTGCGGCTTTTGGATTGGCAATGGCCAAATGCTGAAATGCATTTTTCTTCAGTACATCGCCTTGATCATCGACATAACCCGGCTTGGCCGACCACAGCGCCAATGTTCCCACCGCATAGGTAAACCGTGAGCCGGGCACCGTATCGCCTTCGGATTCTAGTCTGGCCGGACGGTCATCATCGGCTGCCAGGAACACCTCGAAGGGCGCACCGTTTTTGATCTGTGAATAAAACTGCCCGGTCGCTCCGAAGGAGGCTAGAACCCTGTTGCCCGTGTCCTGCTCGAATTGCTTGGCGATGGCCTGCAGCGGCGCAGTGAAATTGGCGGCGACGGCGACTTGCACCTCTGCGGCCAATGCGGATGTGGAGACAGACAATAAACCAGCAGTCAAAACGACAGCAAGACGTACGGCAGCCATGGCAGAGTCACCCTATTAAAAGAAAAGGAACAGTCGATTCGCTATATACACAACTATATAACGAAATTGACCTGACTCAATGGGAGATGCCTTAAGGCTGTAGGCGGTCGTCCAAAACGACTATTTCACGCTGACGCAGGGCGCGCGGTAATGAAAGAACCGCGACGCCTCGAGCGTCTGCGATAACGCAGTCTGCGTTTATGGCCCTGTAGGCAGCCAACGCGCGTTGGAGTAGGCCATATCCAGGGCGATCAGGACCTGCGCAATGGAACTGCCAGAACACGCCATGCTGGCGACCAATTTGCCGCCGGAAAGCATGACACCTGGCAAATCGCCTTGATACGCCCGCGAGATGAGTGTTGCCGTCGTCACTAACCCTGCAGTCACGGCCTGGTAATTTCCGGCGCCTATCCCGGTGCCTGTCCCCGTCTGCACGGCGCGATCCATGAGCGCTGTTGCGTTCAAACCGTTAGCCAGTGTTGACAACGTGTCAGTGCTGAAAAGGCCGCTTGTCATACATTTGGAGAAAGAGACCGCGGTGCTGTACGCACTGAACAAGCCCAAGGCAGAGTCCTGCGCCACGCTGCCTGCGTTGCGCAAACTCTCGCGGCTGGCCTGCGCCACCGGCTCAATACTCAATGCGCTGGCGGCAAGCTTGACCACATCACACCCAAGGTCTTTAGAATCCTTGGGAAATAATCCTAGGCCAATGTCAAACAAGGGGGGCAGCGCCGCCCCCGCGCCAACCGGGATTTGCATAATCAATCCTTCCTTTAGGCCAAGTCAGTCAGATCCGTTGCCGATGACGCGAGAGACGGATCGGGTATAGAGGCAAGCGCCAGTATCGACTGCAGCTCGCCGTCGCGAATAGCGGCAGCCAATGCGTCGACGTGCTCGGCAAATGCAATGAGCACACCGGCAAACGCGGACTCGGTCCAATTCGCCTCGTTCGGCATCCACGTCAGTTTCAGCAAAATTTCGTGAGTCGCAGGCGCGACCCCCACGTTCGCCATGCCTGACAGACTCGGAGCCATATTGACCGCCAACAAGGCACGCAGGGTACTGGCGGGCATCGTATCGTCGGCCATGCCCAGGATCCCGGTAAAGAGCAGGCCCACTGGGGTCGGCGCCGGCGCAATACTAAAGACGTTCCCACCTTTGGTCGTCAACGCCAGCATGCCGTTTTGATCGACGACGATTGGAATTCCTAGAGCTTGTTCAAGAGAACTACCCCAATCACGCAGCCGTTCGAGCGAGTCCATTGTCATCATGTGTGTCCGGAGAAAGCAGAGAACACTGCGTGAGTAACTTGGGATTGCATAAGGTTCCGGTCATGCATCATGGTCGTCCAATACAACAGCCCACTGGCCACCTTCGGTTCGGCCACACACGTCATGAAGGACGAATCGCCTCAGCAGTCTTATTCCGGCACCAGTTTCATTGGCATGTACCCATCTCCGGCAACGCTTAGCTGCTGTGAATCGACGGGAAAGTAGGCCCAATAGAGCGTATAAGCCACATCCGCCGCAATCACGACACCTAACACGACAGGGTGCCCGGTCAAAGCGATGGTGGCTGCCAATTTTGCACCGGCAAGCAACGCCCCCGGTACATCGCCTTGCTGCGTTAGCGTGACGAGCTTTATCGACGTCAGCGCCCAACCGGTCACCACGCCGTAGTGCCCGATCCCTGCACCAACGCCGACCGCCATCGTGACCAGGCGATCGACGGCACTCGCCGCGCTCACGCCGCTCAGCAACCCGATCAAGGCGTCCTTGCTGGCAAAGCCGTTCTCCAGACAATTACTGAACGCGGTGACGGTAGCTACCAAACCGAGCGTCGCAAAGACCGAGTCCGGCACCACTCGGCCAATCGCAAGCAAGGTGTCTCGACTGAGGTGTGCGACAGGCTCAACGGTCAACACGGCCACGATGCGTTGAATCCAATCGATCCCGGTGTCCGTCCAACTGTCTGCCGAGGAAGCACCAGTCGCAAGCGGTGCCAATACCGCCGGCAGTGATGTACCTGTGGTTTGCATGCCCCTCTAACCTAATTTACGAGGCCTCGCCAACAGAAGCCCGCATGACCCCCGCAGTCACTGAGCCAGCTTGAAGCGCCATGCAGGCAATCCTGGATGAAATGACGATGCCTATTAAGTAACCGTGGATTGCATAAGGTTCCCACGATGATTCATCGTTGGTTTGCGTGATGGAACTCGATTCAGGGGAAAGGCCACTCACGGGTTTCCTTAACCTGCAAAGAGCGAAAACATAATGCAAACGGAATTGTCTGGCCGCCTGGGTTTGTGCTTTTTTCTATTGCTACTCGTTGCCCTGGTTCCCAAGAGCGTATTGGCCTCATCATGGTTTGTCGCTCCCCAGATAGGCACACAAGGGCTGAGTGCACAGGTTGGGTATCGATCTGATCATGACTTCAGCGTACGTGCCGCCTGGAATCAGTTTGGTTTTGACAAGTCGTTCACGGTCGATGGTGTCAAATACGATTCCGATATTCGCTTGAAATCGCTGGGTTTGTTATTTGATTACTATCCGCTGGACAACGGGTTTCACATGACCGCCGGCCTGTACAGAAACGACAACCGCATTTCCGCGAGCGGTGTTATCGACCGTATGTTCTCTCATCGCATCGGCAATCATGTGATCCAGGTAGACGGCAAGCAGCTAGGAAAAAGTTCGGCCAAGGTTGAGTATGCGCCAGTCGCCCCCTATCTGGGGATCGGGTATCACAACGTCGTGAAAGAAGGATTCAGCTTTGCGGCAGATATCGGCGTGCTCTATCAAGGCAATGCCAGAGTCAGCGTTGAACCGCCCGAGGGGGTGCGTAACCTCAACATCCAGCAGGTCAAAGACCGTACGCAGCAACAAAAGCACGAGATCGAAAAGATGGCGAACAAGGTGCGATGGTATCCCGTCGTCAGCCTCGGAGTGGCTTATACCTTCTAAGAAAAAAGCGGGCATTGCGCCCAATGACAGTTAGTTAAGCGCTGGCTGGCATTTTTTTTATCGCTGTTGGTGTGGTGTGGGCGTTTGCTGCTCGTGATTGTTTCTCTGAAGACGTCCCTGTCGCGTGCCTGGGCGTGGCGCCGGGCCTATCGCACGGACTCGGCCCATGACCAGGGGCCTCGGTCCGCTGCGCGGACTAAATC
>NZ_CBCSJH010000021.1:0-30733 GCF_965139195.1 Bordetella tumbae
CTCGCTCCGCTGCGCTCCACTCAAACATGCCCAGCCGACTGCCCCCCGCCTGATGAGACTGGCTCGGCGGACTCAACGGGCCAGCGCCGCCTCAGACACGCCGCCGGTACTCGCGATGGAGGCATGCTGCGGGCGGTGAAACCCTTTGTTGAGCACATCGTTTTTTTGGAACGCGTGCTTATTCCCTTTTTCTTTATAAGGGTGCCTCGCCTGTGGTTGGGTATGAGGTTTATGCCTCGCTGCGAGGCTCGATCCGGACTCGGCCGCGGTGGCAATGGATGACGTGCTGGGCGTGGGCGACTTGCATCTGGCGGTCGTGGCCGAGGCTGTGTAGTTGGCGCAGTTGGCGTAGCAGGTCTGCCATGCGGGCTTCGGTGGGCATGCGGGCGCCATTCAAGCGCAACCAATGACGTAGCACCAATGATTGCCGGGCGGGTGGCAGGCTGCGCCATTGGGCCAGGGAAAAACTCTTGCCGTCGGGCGAGAGATCCAAGGTGGCCAAGTCGTTTTGTGCGACCTCTTCGAGGATGGCGGTTGTCTCGGCAGCGTGGCGTGCGTGGCTGGCCAGGCGGGCTTGCCAGCCGGGCCAGCGGGCGTCCAGAACTGGGGATAACAACTCGCGAACGGCTGCACGGGTGTAACGAGGGTCCGCGTTGGTGGGGTCCTGGACGGCATGCCAATCGTGCTGTTCGGCGAATGCTAGGGCGGATTGCAGGATGCTGGCGCGGCTTTGGTTCAGCCAGGGGCGATGGTAGGTGATGCCGTCGCGCTGCATGGCGGGTGCCATGGCGGCCATGCCGTCGGGGCCCGTGCCGCGCAATAGGCGCAGCAGGACGGTTTCGGCCTGGTCGTTCTGGTGATGAGCCAGCAGGATGTGCTGGACGTCGTGTTGATGCGCCAGTTCAGCTAACGAAGCGTAGCGCGCATCGCGAGCGGCGGCTTCGATGCCCAGGCCGGTAGTGGCGTCAACCTGAGCGTGTGCGGTAGCAACGGGTACGCCCAGGATGCGTCCCAAGGCCTGGACGTGATCGGCCCAGCCATCGGCGGCCGTCTGCAGGCCGTGGTGGACATGGAACAGGATGATTTCCGTGCCGGACTCGCGTGCCAGAGCGGCAGCATGTGCGGCAAGCATCGCGGAATCTGCGCCGCCGCTGGTGGCGACGGCGAGACGCACCGCCGGATTTGCCACGCCCTGCCATACTTTGCGCAGGGCTGCGGTCAAATCAGGGCTGGGGAACACGGCAGTCTCAGTTGCGGACTTCTTGGAATTTGCCGTACGACAGCAGGCGTTGCACGCGTTGGTCGACCAGTTGTTCGGCTGTCATGCCGCGGAACTGGCGCAGGGCGTCGCCCAGTGCGCGGCGCAGCAGACGTGCCATGACACGGGGGTCGCGATGAGCGCCGCCCACGGGCTCGTTGACCACGCGATCGATCAGGCCCAGGTCTTTCAGGCGCGGCGCGGTGATGGCCAGGGCCTCGGCAGCCTCGGAGGCCTTGTCCGCACTGCGCCACAGGATGGAGGCGCAGCCTTCGGGCGAAATCACCGAGTAGGTGGCGTATTGCAGCATCAGCACGGCGTTGCCGACGGCGATCGCCAAGGCGCCGCCGGAGCCGCCCTCGCCGATGATGGTCGTGATGACCGGAACTTTGAGTTCGGCCATGGCATACAGGTTGTGCCCGATGGCTTCGGATTGGCCGCGTTCCTCGGCACCGACGCCGGGGTACGCGCCCGGGGTGTCGACAAACGTGAAGATCGGCAGCTTGAATTTTTCGGCCAGGCGCATCAGGCGCAGGGCCTTGCGATAGCCTTCGGGACGCGGCATGCCGAAATTGCGTGCGGCGCGTTCTTTGGTGTCACGGCCCTTTTGGTGGCCGATGATCATGCAGGATTCGCCGTTAAAGCGCGCCAGGCCACCGACAATGGACTGGTCATCGGCAAACATGCGGTCGCCGTGCAGTTCGTGGTAGTCGGTGAAGATCTCCCGGACATAGTCCAGGGTATAGGGGCGCTGCGGATGCCGGGCCACCAGGGCGGTTTGCCACGGCGTCAATTTGCCGTAGATTTCCTTGGCCAGCGTCTGGCTTTTTTGCTGCAGCCGGCCGATCTCGTCAGAAATGTCGACGGCAGAATCGGCCTGGACGTAGCGCAGCTGCTCGATTTTGTTCTCGAGCTCGGCCAGCGGTTGTTCAAATTCAAGGAAGGTATTGCGCATGAAGTAGGGTTTCCGTTATTGGGTGCCAGGTGGTGCGTTAGTTCAGAGCCGTATGAGGCTCCAGACTGCGCCACAGGTACCAGGTCGCCACGGTACGCCAAGGCTGCCACGCCGACGAGACCTCTCGGGCCTCGAAGCGCGAGACAGGCTCTCCGCTGAAGTAGTGTAACGAGATTGCCTTGAGCAATCCCAGATCGTCCAGCGGCAGCACATCGGGTCGCTGCAAATGAAAGATCAGAAACATCTCGGCCGTCCAGCGGCCGATGCCACGAATGGCGACCAATTCTGATACCACGCTTTCGTCGTCCATGGCGGCCCATTTTTCCGGGTGCACACGGCGTTCGCCAAAATGCGCGGCTAAATCTTGTACGTATTCACACTTGCGTTGCGGCAGGCCGGCTTGCCGCAAGCCCTGTACGCCAATGTTGAGCACACTGCCCGGCGTGGGGCGCTTGCCGACGGTATCCAGAAACCGCTGCCATAGTGTATCCGCGGCTTTGCTGGAAATCTGCTGGCCGAGGATGGCGCGCGCCAGCGTGATAAACGGCGAGCCGCGCGACGTCAGCCAGGTTTCACTGTGCTGCGGAATGATTTTCTTGAGAATGCGATCGCGCCGCATCAGGTGGGCGACGGCTTCTTCCCAGTAGTCGGGCTTGGCGATGGCGATATCTGCGCTAGACATGACAGTGCGGGTTCCTCAGGCGCGGCGCCATTGGGTGATACCACCGGGTTTGTCATCGAGCTCGATGCCGGCCTCGCGCAACTGGGCGCGGATCCGGTCGGCCTCAGCGTAGTCGCGTGCCTGTTTGGCTGCCGCGCGCGCAGCGATCAGGGCATCGATCTGCTCGGCGTCCAACTCGTTGGTGGCGGCAGCGCCCCCCTGTGCCAGGCTGGTCGCCGAATAGCGGGTGGTGCATTGAAAGTAGCTGGCCGGGTCCTGTTGCAGCAGCCCCAGCACCGCGGCCAGCGCCTTGAGCTGGCCGGCAGCGTGCGCGTCACGGGTGCGATTGGCATCGGAGGCCAGCTCGAACAATGCCGCCAACGCGCCCGAGGTATTGAAATCGTCATCCATCGCAGCCTTGAAGGCCTGCGCCTGCGGGGTATTCCAATCCACCGCACTGTCGTCGGGCGCGACGTTCAGCAGCGCCTGATAGAGACGATCCAAGGCGTTTTGCGCATCGACCAGGTTGTCCGGCGCGTAGTTTTGCGGGCTGCGATAGTGATTGCGCACGATAAAGAAACGCAACATTTCGGCTTCGCGCAGATTGACCGCGTAATCGGCCTGGTCAGCGGCAGCCTCGCCCTGGGCGATAGTCTGGCGGATGGTACGGAAATTGCCCAGGGACTTGGACATTTTGTCCGAATCGACCATCAGCGGACCACAATGCATCCAGATGTTGGCCAAGGTGCCGCCGAATGCGCCCTCGGTCTGGGCGATTTCGTTCTCGTGGTGCGGGAATTTCAGGTCGGGACCGCCACCATGGATGTCCAGGGGCAAGCCCAACAGGGCCTTGCTCATGGCGGAGCACTCGATGTGCCAGCCGGGACGGCCCAGGCCATAGGGAGACGGCCATTTGGTGTCTTCGGGCTCGTCGGGCTTGGCGGCCTTCCAGAGGACGAAATCCAGGGGATCGCGTTTGGCCGAGCCTACGGCCACGCGCTCGCCGGCGCGCAAGTCGTCCAGGGCCTTGCCCGAGAGCTTGCCATAGCCGGCAAAGCCGCGCACCGCGTAATTCACGTCGCCGTCATCGGCCCGATAGGCCAGGCCGTTTTGCTCGAGCTTGCCTATGATGTCGAGCATATCGCCCACATATTGGGTGGCCCGCGGCTCACGGTCGGGAGGCTGTACCCCCAGGGCGCGCTCATCGGCATGCATGGCGGCGATGTAGTACTCGGTAACCTCGCCGATTCTCCGCCCGGTCTCGACCGCCCGGCGAATGATTTTGTCGTCGATATCGGTGATGTTGCGCACGTAGTCGACCGCCAAACCGCTGGCACGCAGCCAGCGCTGCACCACATCGAAAGCCACCAGCATGCGGGCATGGCCCAGATGGCAATAGTCGTACACGGTCATGCCACACACGTACATGCGCACTTGGCCGGGCTGAGCCGGCTTGAAGGGTTCTTTCGTACGCGATAACGTGTTGTAGATGTGCAGCATGACGCTTGAACAGGCCTCGATAGATTGCGGTGCAAGTCCCGCGGAGCGGTCGGTGCCGGCAGGCGAAACATCGGCGGATAAACGACGAACGCAACCGGGGCTAAAATGGCGGTCGTCAAGTATAGCAAGCGGCCTCGTTACGCGCCCAACGCGTCTCCATTTTTAACGGATACCACAGTGACCCTAAACCGCCTTTTCCGTATAACCATGCTGATCCTGCCGCTGGTGGCCCTGCCCGGCGGCGCCGCTTTCGGGCAGGCCATGGGCGGAGGTGGCAACCTGCCCTACAACGACATGGAGACGCGCACCAAGCTGGATCCCCCACGCCCCGAGGGCGGCTGGAAGGGCCTGGCCAATCTGCTCGAAGCCCTGAAACCGGGCGTGGACACACGCCTGGACCCGACGCCGTCCCAGATCACGACGCATATTGAGCGCCTGCTCAATGACGGCAAGAACGAAGAAGCCCTCGCGATGATCGAACAGCGCGAGGCCGCCATCAAAGACCAGCGTGGCACCGATGTGCAGCTCATGTTCCAGCATGCGCGCGCGCTGGCGGCACTGGGGCGTACGTCCGAAGCAGTGAGCCTCTACACCGAGATGACGACCCGATTTCCAGAATTGCCCGAACCCTGGAACAATCTGGCTGCGCTGTATGCGCAGCAAGGCGAACTGGACCGGGCACACGATGCCCTCGAAATGGCGCTGCGCGCCGACCCAAATTACCCAGCCGCACGCGCCAACATGGGAGACATTCAACTCATGATGGCGCTGCGTACCTACCGTAATGCTGCGAACCAGGGCGTGCCTGGCATGAACGCCAAGGCACGTGAAATCGAAAACATGCTGAAGGAAAGCCAACACAGATGATTTCGCGCTACTCTCCTCTACATTTGCTGCGTTTAGCGGCCTGCAGTGTTGCCCTGGCGATCGTGCCGGCAGCCGCGAGCGCCCAGGCAGCAACCCCATCAACCCCCTCCTCCAAAGAAGGCACCCAACCCATGAGCACCTCTCCCCGCGTCAAACTGCAAACCAATCAGGGCGATATCGTGATTACCCTGGATGCGGAAAAAGCCCCCAAGACCGTGGAAAATTTCCTGAGCTACGTCAAGAGCGGTTTTTACAACGGCACGATTTTCCACCGCGTCATTGACGGTTTCATGATCCAGGGCGGCGGCTTCGAAGCCGGTCTCAAGCAAAAACCCACGCAAGCCCCGATCGAAAACGAGGCCAACAATGGCCTGAAGAACGACAAGTACACCCTGGCCATGGCGCGTACCAGCGATCCGCATTCGGCTACGGCTCAGTTCTTCATCAATGTGTCGAACAACGACTTCCTGAACTTCACCGCCCCCACGCCTAATGGCTGGGGCTACGCCGTGTTCGGCAAAGTCACCGAAGGCACCGAGATCGTCGACAAGATCAAAGGCGTAAAAACCGGCAACAGTGGCTTCCACCAAAACGTGCCGACCGAGGACGTGGTCATCGAAAAGGCCGAAGTCCTTGAATAAGGTCACATTGCAGGGCCCTGTCTGGCTGGCTTCGGATGTGCACCTGGGGCCGGCCACGCCGGCCACGGCCGAGGCATTTCTGGGGTTTCTGGATACGGCGGCAGACGAAGCCGCCGCCCTGCTCTTGCCTGGCGACATTTTTGACGCCTGGATCGGCGACGATGTCGTCAAGATCGCGCCGCCTTGGCTGGCGGCAGCACTCCAAGGGCTGCAACGCACGGCGGCCCGCATTCCAGTCTGGCTGGGACGCGGCAACCGCGATTTCTTGATGGGCGCCGATCTGGCCAATGCGCTGGGCGCGCACTTGCTGCCCGAGCCCGCCCTGTTGGAAACGGACTTTGGCCGTATCCTGCTGACCCACGGCGATGAGTACTGTACGGACGATGCGGCCTACCAGCAGTTTCGGACCATGGTGCGCAATCCGCAGTGGCAGACCCAGTTTCTGGCCAAGACCATTCCCGAACGGATGGCCATGGCGCAACAGGCGCGCGGTGAAAGCCAATCGGCGAATCAAATGAAATCCGCCGAGATCATGGACGTGAACGCGCAAGCGATCGAGCAGGCCTTTCGCGAGGCCGACATCGATATCCTGGTGCACGGCCACACCCATCGTCCCGCCCGGCATGTCCTGGAAGTCGATGGACGCCGCCGCGAACGCTGGGTGCTGCCCGACTGGGAATGCGATCATGCCAATCCGCCGCGTGGCGGCTGGCTGGTGATCGACCGCGACGGCATCACGCCTTACGATCTGGATATCGCCTGATCGCTGCCTGACTCTGGGCAAGGGCCTGAAAAAAACGCTGGATTCACGATATCGCGAATCCAGCGTTTTTTATTTCAGGCCTGCAGCTGAAGGGCCGCCACATCAGGCATGCGTCGTAAGCCAAATAGCCACCACAATGCCCAGTGCAATCCGGTACCAGGCAAACACGCGATAGGTGTGGTTAGCCACAAAGCGCAGGACCGCCCGCACTACCACCAGCGCACTCAAGAAGGCCGCGACGAAGCCCACCGCAATGGCCGACAAATCATGGCTGCTCAGTAAATCGATATTGCGGTACATGTCATAGACCGCAGCTCCCAGCATCGTGGGCATGGCGAGAAAGAACGAAAATTCCGTTGCCGTCTTGCGTTGAATACCGGCAATCATCCCGCCGATAATCGTCGCACCTGAACGAGACACACCAGGGATCATCGCGACGCACTGTGCAACGCCGACGCCGATCGCCTGCTTCCACGTAATTTGCTCCAGCGTGCGGGCCGTGGCACGCTCATCCGAGGCAGAATCATCGGCCGCCCCCGGCACATCGCCAGGTGTATGGTGCGTGCGGCGCTCTACCCACAACATGACGAGGCCGCCCAACACCAGTGTCACTGCGACCACGCCGGGGTGATAGAACACGCTTTTGATAGTCTTGATGAAAATCGCCCCGATCACTGCAGCCGGCAAGAAAGCCAACAGCAGGTTGCGAGTAAACGCGACTTCAACGGGCACACCCGTCAGCGTGCCACGGATCAGTTGCCACAAGCGCGCCCGGAATACCCACATCACCGCCAGGATCGATCCCAGTTGGATCACCACCTCGAACACCTTGCCGGAACTCGAGGTGAAATTGATCAAGTCACCGATGACGATCAAGTGGCCTGTGCTGGAGACTGGGATGAACTCGGTCAGCCCTTCGATGATGCCGAGGAAGAAAGCCTTGATCAGGTATAGCGTGCTATCGGTCACAGTGTGCGTAGAAAAAAAGATTAATTAACTATCGCCATCGGCATCGGCCTCAGACGGCATCAGATACATGCGCTCAACGCGCACCGAAGCGATGCGGCGGCCATCGAGCTCCATCACCTCGAAGCGGAAACGATAATGCAGGTCTTCGTATTCGCAACTATCGCCAGGCCGCGGCAAATGGCCAAAACGCGCCAACAAATAGCCCGCCAGCGTGGAATAGTCTTGCGCATCGTCGAGCAGCCCTTCGGTTTCCAGCACTTGCTCGACATGATGCAGGTCGGCAGCGCCGTCGATTTTCCAGACGTTGTCCTCCAGCGGCGTGATGTCGGGCAGTTCGTCCTCATCTGGGAACTCGCCGGCAATCGCCTCGAAAACATCGATCGGCGTGACCAGGCCCTCGATCGCACCGAACTCGTCTGCCACCAGCACCAGTTGCCCGCGCGAGCGCTTCAGCGTGTCCATCAAGCGCAGGATACCAATAGATTCGTGCACGATGATCGGATCACGCAAACGGTTACGACGAATATGGCCGTCGGTAATCAGATCTGCAACCAGGTCTTTGGCGCGGCCAATCCCGATGACCTCATCGAGCGAGCCGCGGCACACTGGGAAAAAGCTGTGAGGCGCCTCGGTCAACTGCGTGCGTATGGTCTGCGCGTCGTCATCAATATTGATCCATGACAAATCGGTGCGCGGCGTCATGATGGAGCGTATCGATCGCTCGGCCAGCGTCAATACGCCACTGACCATGTTGCGCTCTTCGACGCCAAAGGCCGGCGTGTCGGGCCGGTCCGGGCGCGCGATCGCGGTATCGTCGCTTTCGGCCGGCGGGCGCTTGCCCAGCATGCGCAGCACGGCGCTGGCCGTACGGTCGCGCATCGGGCGGGTCGCATCCAGGCGCAACAGATTGCGGCGCGCCACCTGGTTCAGCGCCTCGATCGCCACCGAGAAGCCGATCGCAGCGTATAGATAGCCCTTGGGCACCTTGAAGCCAAAGCTTTCGGCCAGCAGCGAAAAACCGATCATCAGCAAGAAGCCCAAACACAACACCACCACGGTGGGGTGCGCATTGACGAAACGCGTCAGCGGCTTGGAAGCAATCAGCATCACGCCAATCGCAATGGTCACCGCCATCATCATGATGGCCAGATGATCCACCATCCCTACGGCAGTAATGACCGAGTCCAACGAGAACACGGCGTCCAGCACCACGATCTGCGTCACGATGACCCAGAAACTGGCGTAAACGCGCGGCCCGGACACCTCAGCGGCTTTGCCTTCGATGCGTTCGTGGAGTTCGAGGGTTCCTTTGAACAGCAGGAACAGGCCGCCCACCATCAGGATCAAATCTCGACCCGAGAACGTCAGCGGCCCGACAGAAAACAGTGGAGCAGTGAGAGTGACCAGCCACGACATGACGGACAACAGGCCCAGACGCATCAGCAGCGCCAAGGACAGACCCACGATACGCGCGCGGTCGCGCTGCGCGGGGGGCAGCTTGTCAGCCAGAATGGCAATGAAAATGAGGTTATCGATCCCCAGGACGATTTCAAGAACGACCAGGGTAAGCAGGCCGACCCACGCGGCGGGGTCCTGCAGCCACTCCATCAAGAGCTCCGAAAGTTTTGGAACCGCCAATCGTACATGGAAATGGCGCGACTTGCCGGCAACATGCCGGCAGATGAGGAAAAATCGGGCGGCGGATTTGCCCCAGCATGGGGCCAATCCCCGCGATACGGGGCCTTAGCAACGTGACAAAGCCCCGACAGCACACACCGGCCAGCGCCTCGCGCCCTGTATCGGACCACGAGGCGCCTCCGGGATTCAGCCTGGCCTATGCAGACCTCAGGTCCGAGCGGCTGGCCCGCACCCGAGCCTGTGCAATACCCTGCTCAGTCCTGCTTGGGCTGCAAGGCAGCCAGCATCTGCGTAAAGATCTTGGGGCTGCCGGCGAGCACGTTGCCGGAATCCATCCACTCTTGCTCGCCATCCAGGTCGGCGACTAGGCCGCCGGCCTCCTGGATCAGCAGGCTGCCTGCCGCCACATCCCAGGGTTTGAGCTTGAGACCGCAGAAACCGTCCAGGCGGCCCGTGGCCACATAGGCCAGGTCCAGCACGGTCGAGCCCATACGGCGCACGCCGCTGCAGTTCTCGGTCATTTGGCGGAATCGGCCGCCGCCAGCATCGGCATCGCCCGAGCGCGGCCAGTGCGCGCCCAGCAACGCCTCGGCATAACGCGTGCGGCTCGACACGCGCACACGGCGGTCATTCAGGAACGTGCCGCTGCCACGGCTGGCAGTGAACAACTCGTTGCGCGACGGGTCGTACACCACGGCCTGCGTGACCTGGCCACGCTGGGTCAAGGCGATCGACACGGCGTAGTTGGGCAAGCCATGGATAAAGTTGGTGGTGCCGTCCAGCGGATCGATGATCCATTGAAATTCGGCCTGCTCCGGCCCTTGCAGGCCGAATTCCTCGCCCAGTACCGCATGATCGGGATAGGCTGCGTGCAGGGTCTCGACGATGGACTCCTCGGCGGCACGATCGACATCCGTGACATAATCGCGCGGTCCCTTGCGGGCTACGCTGATACGTTCCAAGTCCAGGCTGGCACGATTAATGATGGTGCCGGCACGCCGGGCCGCCTTGATGGCGATATTGAGCATCGGGTGCATAAAATTCCGTACGTATGCAATAAGGCTCAAAGGGAAATGCCAGGCTTCACCAGCCGTTTCCCCTGGAGCAACAACATGGGGCGGCCCTGCCACAATCGCGCGGCAAAGCCCCGAAAAATCAGGATGGCACTAGGCCAAACCGGGTATTTTAAATGACTCAAGCATTTTCACGCGTTCAGTTCATCATGGTACAGCCCAGCCACCCCGGAAACGTCGGGTCGGCGGCACGTGCCATCAAGACGATGGGCTTTCAGAATCTGGTCCTGGTCGAGCCGAAATTTCCGGACATGACCACCCAACCCGAGGCCATTGCCCTGGCCAGCGGTGCCGTGGACGTCCTCGAACACGCCCGGGTCTGCGCCACCCTGGAAGAAGCCCTGGCGCCGGTCACGCTGGCATTTGCCCTGACGGCGCGCGTGCGGGACCTGGGGCCTCCACCCTGCGACATCCGTCAGGCGGCCGAGCTGGCCAGCGACCATCTGGCCAACACCGAATCGGGCGACACCGCCATCGTGCTGGGAACCGAGCGGGCGGGCCTGACCAACGCGCAAATCGCATTGTGCCATCGCATTTGCCATATTCCCGCCAATCCGGAATACAGCTCGCTGAACGTCGCCCAGGCCCTGCAACTGGCGGCGTGGGAACTGCGGTACGCCTTGCTCCAGGCGGCAGGCGCAGCCATGCTGCCCGCTTCGACTGCGCAACAGGCCGACCCGGGCGCGGCGCTCGCCCCCAGCGAGGCCGTGCTGGCTTTTCTGAAACACTGGGAAGAAGCCTTGATCCAGATCGAGTTTCTCGATCCGGCCCATCCCAAAAAACTGATGCCGCGCATGCGGCACCTGTTCAGCCGCAGCGGCCTCACCCGCGACGAAGTCGACATGCTGCGCGGCGTCTGCACGGCGATGCTGCGCAAAACGAAAGCCACTGGGAATAAATAGAGCACTCGCAAGGAAACGCGATACCGGGTTTCCTTGCTGACCTATCAGGTCGTCCGGGTCAAACGCCCACCCGGTCTTACACCCCTCAGTCGACTTGTGCGCCCGACGCCTTGACCACCGGCGCCCAGCCTTCGACTTCCGACTTGATGAACGCGCCGAACTGAGCAGGCGTCGTCTTTTCACCCACAGCGCCCAGGCCCTCAAAGGCTTTCTGCACGTCGGGATTGTCTTGCGCCTTGACGATGGCGGCGTTGAGCTTTTCGATGACTTCCGGCGGCGTGCCTGCCGGCGCGATCAAACCGAACCACGAAGACACGTCGAATTTGTCAAAGCCCAGTTCCTGCATCGTAGGCAGATCGGGGGCCGAGGGCGAGCGCTTGGCCGTGGTCACCGCCAATGCTTTCAACTTACCGCCTTTCACATGCGGCCAAGAGGACGGCATATTGTCGAACATGAACTGCACTTGGCCGCCGATCAGATCGGTCACCGCCGGCGCGCTGCCTTTGTAGGGCACGTGCAATACGTCGATGCCGGTACGCATCTTGAACAGCTCGCCGGCCATGTGAATCGACGTGCCGCTGCCCGAGGAAGCAAACGCCAGTTTGCCGGGATTCGCCTTGGCGTAATCCACCAACTCTTGCACCGACTTCACCGGCACGTTCGGGTTCAACACCAGAATGTTCGGGACCTTGGCGCCCAATGCGACCGGGACGAAATCCTTGGTCAGGTCGAACGAAACGTTGCGGTACAGCGTCTGGTTGATGGCGCTGGTCACGGCCACAAACAACAGTGTGTAGCCATCGGGATCCGCACGCTTTACGTAGTCAGTCGCGATGTTGCTGCCGGCGCCGGGCTTGTTTTCTACGACGAAGGATTGACCCAACGTCTGCGTCAGCTCCTTGGCCATGATGCGAGCGATCACGTCAGTCGTACCGCCCGCCGAGAAACCCACAACAATATGCACGGGCTTGTCTGGGTAGGCAGCCTGGGCGCTGGCAGCAATCGCCATCGAACCCAGAGCACCGGCAAGCAGCGACGCGGCATGGCGAAGAAAACGGGGCTTTTGACCTGTGGTCATGTCGTGTCTCCTGTGAAGTGTCCATAGTACGGACGTTATGATTGGGAATACCGACCGGATTTTCCACTAGTCAACACCGATCCGGCAAGGTAGAGTCCACACCACGGACGATTTTCGTGGGCGCCACTTTACGAGCCCCCCATCCATCGTTATTGGTCATAGGTTCGAGTGCAGCATGTCGATTTCAGAGAGCTCTTCCGGCCCGCGCACCCTGCGCCGCGGCCTGACGGTGTTGGCCACCCTGCGCGATCACGGCGCGGGCGGCTTGAGCATTACCGATCTAGCCCGCTTGACGGGCATCCAGCGCCCGACGATTTACCGTCTGCTCGCGGCGCTGTTGGACGCGGGGCTGGTACTACCCGTGCCCGGCACCAAGAAATACCGGGCGCAGTGGGCGACGACGCCGGACACGGTGACGCCGGACCCACGCGTCAGCCAGACCCTGCCCAGCCTGAAACGCTTGGCCGAACGCACCGGGGACGCGGTGTTTCTCGTGGTACGCGAAGGCGACGAGTCCGTCAGCCTGCACCGGGAAATCGGCGGTTATCCTGTGCAAATCCTGGCCACTTATGCCGGCAAACGCCAGCCTCTGGGTGTCGGCTCAGGCGGCATGGCGATCCTGGCCGCCCTGCCCGACGCCGTCGCACACAGCATTGTGGAACGCAACTCAGGATACCTGGATGAATATGGCGGCATGACGCCGCACGAGATGCTGCGCCTGATCGAAAACACGCGCGCGCGGGGTTATGCCGTTGTCGGCAACCATGCCGTGCGCGGTGCGCTGGGAGTGGGCTGCGCCCTGCTTGACCCCCAAGGAGCACCCATCTTGGCGATCAGCGTGACTGCCATCATTGACCGCATGCCAGCGCCCCGGCAAAGAGAAATCGCGGGCTGGATCCACGCGGAGCTGGCTCGCCTCTCATTGCGCAGCAGTTGACGGCATCGAACCGGGCCCGGCAATACCGGCCCCGGGACGCGGGGAGGATGGCTTATTTAGCCGGCTCTTGAATTTCGCGCACAGGAATTGGCGCCTTGAAGCCTGCAGAGGCCAGGGTCTGACGGATCTGATGAAACAGCCCCCAGCGCAGATCCCAGTATTGCGCGGCTGCGCACCACATGCGGACATTGACCACCGTGCCGTTATCTTTGTATTCGCTGACTTTGACCAGCGGCGCGGGGTCTTTCAGCACCAAGGGATGCGACTCGACGATCTTGGTCAGGCTCGCGATCGCAGCATCCAGGTCATCGCCATAATGGATCGTGACAGGCAGATCCAGGCGACGCGTCACGTTGCGACTGTAGTTGGTGATGGTCGCGCCCCAGACCACGCTATTGGGCAGCGTGATATGAATGCCATCAGCCTGCACCAGGCGGCATAAAAAAAGGCCGACTTCTTCGACAGTCCCCTCGGTACCTGTGCTCAGCGCAATATATTCACCTGTGCGTAGAGGACGCAAGATCAACAGCATGATGCCCGCGGCAATATTCTGCAGCGTATTTTGCAGCGCCAAGCCTACGGCCAAGCCCGCGGCACCCAGCACCGCAATCAAGCTGGCCGTTTGCACACCGAATCGCGCCAATACGGCAATGACCGTGAAAATCCGCACGGTCCACACCACCACGCTGTAGAACATCGGCACAATCGTGGCATCGATACGCGGCGATCGTGTTGCGGCGCGCCGCACCCAGCTACCGAGCAACGACGATATCCACCAGCCCAGGATCAATATGACCAGCGCCATGGCGATATTCACCGCGCCTTCGGTCAACCGCGGCATCAGGGATTCCAGACTCATCAAGTACTCACGCATGTCTTTTTCCAACAGGTCGAAATTCAGCACACAGCGTTATCTGTGCACCGAATGATTAAACAGCTGGAAACTGTATCAAATCACGGTGACCCTGCCGAGTCTTGTTGGCTTCCGTCACAAACGCCGGAAATGATTGTCCCAGGACAGACCTGAAGACGGCGTCAGGATGGATTGTGCCGATGAGCCGGGGCCTGCCTGCACGAGCGCGCCCATGCCGCTATTGAGCAAAAAGCGTCCCGGTGCGAGAGGCGCCACACCGCAACCATCCGACAGGCTGGTCACCCCCAACGCGCGGCCGTTGACCGCATCCCAGTACACCACCTGGTTGCCTACGGGGCTGCTGGTCGCGATCACGCTTCCTGATGGATCCGCGGCCACCGAGCCAATGTAATTGCGGCAGTCGCGCAGCACGTCTTCGGGGCCCGCGAATAACTCTGGCTCATGTCCCATGCGATGCCGCCCCACCAGCGGGGGCCGTTCGCTGGCGGGCCCCATATGCTGACAACCGAACCACACTGCGCCATCAGCCGCCAAAGTCAAATGACGAATCGACAGACGATGCAGGTCCTGCGTCAATTCGACACGCTCAATCAAGCGTCCATCGTTCGCATCGATATACGCCAACGAAGGGCGCATCGTATCCAGATTCAGCTCCAGCTTGCCGTAGTCCGGATGCGTCAGAATGCCGCCATTGGCCACACAAAGCGTCTTGCCGTCTGGCAACAGGACGACCTCATGAGGACCAATGCCGCCGGTCTCAAACTCACCGATACGGCGATAGTTTCCGCCCTCCGACGCATCGTAAATGCCCAGCACGCCTTTGCCCGCTTCGTAGGCGTTCTCTGTTGCCACCATACGTTTGCCATCGGGCAGATAGACACCGTGACCGAAAAAATGACGCTCGCTTGCAGCCTCTAGCGCAATGGGAGACTGCGAACCGTCTATACGAAAAGCGACTGCGAAAAACCCCGGCTGGCGGCCGAACACCACGGCACGCCCTCGCGCGGGATCCAGCGCAAAGCTGTGGCCGCGTGCGGGCATGGGCACAACCAGTTGATCCCGGCCCTGAACGTCTAATACAACGGCCTCATAACGACCGTGAGCCTTGCGCGCGGCCACATACAGCGGGCCCTCGGAAGCGGCCAAACGGCCCGTACGGCTGGCCACTTCCTCGGATACACCCGTAGCAGCACGCAACGCAGCAGGCGACAGACCGGCCAATGCGGCCAAGGCCAAAAAGCGGCGGCGATCAATCTCCATCGAGCGCATTAAATCCAATCGTGACGCCCAAGGCAGGCGCAAAATTCTGATCCACAATGTCTTTGGCATTTTTCAGGATCAAACCCGCCAATGCCAGGTGTTGCCAGCCAGCCTCATCGGCCAACAATTTCTGCAACGGCTCGTTCACGTTGTCCAACACCTCCGCGGCGCGATCGAGTTCACCGGTCAACGAAACCCCGACCCACTCTTCGCCCTTGGGATAGCGATACCCCCCCGCGTCGTAAAACGCACGTATCCCTTTTACGCTTGCGGCCAGCATCGGTATGGTCGATTCGCTGCGCCAGAAGGCGGCGCGTTGCGCGCGGGCTGCCTGCACAGAGTCGCCCAATACAGGCAATAGTTTGACGTCGCGCGCAAATTGCAGGCCGGTCGATAACGCTTTGATCGCCTCGGCGGCGACCTCTTGTTGAGTGCGATAGAGATCATTGCCCGCGGCAGGTGCAGTGAACTGCCGGCCAAACTCCCCTTTGGCGCTCCAGGCTTGTTGCAACTCGCCCGACACAGCCGCGACATTGCCCGCCACAGCCACGGCGTAGCTGCACGCATAGGCCGTATCCTTGCCCGGCGCCGATTTCACCAGACCCGGCGTGTCGTACAACACGTATTCCAATGCAGGCAGACCTTGCATGGCCACACTGCGCGAGGCCAGCGCCCCCGGTGCTACTGCAGCCGGATCCGCCGCGGCCAACAGCGCGCGGACCTGGCGCTGCATCACCCCGCGAGTGTCCGGCCAGAACGCTAATTTCTCATAGCGATTGCCCTGCACCAACGGACCGAAACGCAAAAACTCCACGCCGGCCCAAGCCTGCACCGTTCCTGCAAAAGCCTGCTGCACGCCTTTCACATCAGGTTGTCCGCCGCTATCGCACCACGTCTTTAAGGCCTGCTCCAAATGCGTGGCCTGTTCGGCCAGCTTGGCAACAGCGGGCCGCGCATAACCATCGGCCAGGCGTTGGCCCAAATCGCTGGGCGCCTGCGCCAAGGCGGGCCAAGGCGCAATCGCCATGACCGCAGCCGATATCCATTGCTTTGTCTTGAACATACTTACTCCTCTCGGACCGCTCACAGCGACTCCAGGAATCGAATCAGGTCTGCCCGTTCCTCCGGCGTCATCGCGACAACCCGGTCGCGCGCAGCCTGGGCTTCGCCTCCGTGCCACAGCACCGCCTCCAGCAGCGATCGCGCGCGGCCATCGTGCAGCCACGTCGCATTGGGATTCACGGTGCGCGTCAGGCCTATGCCCCACAAGGGCGGCGTGCGCCATTCGCTGCCGCTGGCTTCGTCCTCGGAAACCTGATCCGCCAGCCCCTCGCCCATATCGTGCAGCAACATGTCGGTATACGGCCAGATCAACTGAAAGCGATGCTCCTCTCGCGCCGCGTCTCGCCGCGTCACATACTTAGGCACGTGACAGGCAACGCAATTTGCCTCGTAAAACAATTTTTTCCCGGCCAGCACCCGAGCGTCATCGACATCACGCCGCTGCGGCACAGCCAGATTCACCGAATACGTCGTCACGAAATCCATCAGCTCGGCGGGCACTTCGTGTTCGCCGAGATGCGGTTGCGCACCATGCGGCATATCGAAGCACGCTGCTTGTGCCTTGGTGCACTCGCCGTAATGACTGGGGAACAACGGCGTAGACAACCCCATGTCATTCGAAAATGCCGCTGCGCTTTGCTGTTCTACTGTCGGCTGGCTGGCTTTCCAATTAAAGCGCCCCAACACACGCTCGCCGGTGCGGCGATCACGTGTCCAATTGGGCCGGCCGCTGATGCCATCACCATGATCGGCAGCCGCATTGGCCAGAATATCGGCGGGATGGATCGCCTCCAGCAGTCCCAGGCCTATCATCGGCTGGGCGATACGCGGCGATATTTGTACATCCTCGCGCATGGGGCCATAGCCCAGGTTTTCGATGCGGTAGGTCGGCTTCATCAACGTCGCCGTCTCGCCGCCATTCAGTTCCACCGTCACCGGCTCATACTCGATTTCCAGACTGCCTTCGGAAGGCAATCCGGCTACCGAGAAATTCTGCAACTGCACGCCATAAACCGGCTCAGGCACAAAGGGCAAATGGCCCGACGCCAATTGCTGACGCTGCTCGTCCGTCGTCGCAGGCACCGACAAGCGCAGCAACAAGGCCACCGTATCCGAGCGTTCGAGCGGATCGAATCCTGGCACCGTGCCTCGGCCGTCCTTGGTATGACAGGCTTGGCACGAGCGCGCATTGAACAAAGGCCCCAGGCCATCCGACGCCTGTGTCGATGACGGCGACGAGACCCAGTCCTTGCGAAACAACCCATTGCCCACCAGGAATTCCTGACGCCCTTCGAACGTCAGATTGGCCGAGGGATGCGAAAAGATATCTGCGTTGATCATCTTGCGCGTGGTCCCGGCCCCGGCAGGCAAGGTCTCGAATGACTCCGGTGCTGAAAAATCGCGCGTCGGCGCAGTGACCTTGGCCACCCGCGCACGGTCCTCTTCTGTCAAATCATCACGCCCGTCAGAGGCGCCAACGGCGCTGGCTGCCGCCAGCGCCGTCAGTATTGCAACTGCGAGCTTGTTCACTGAAATACGGCTTCCGGCTTGTCCAGACTATCCGAGCCTTCCAATGCGACGTCGCCCAATTCCAGAGCAGCAATTACACGCTCCAGACTGCGCGTCTGATCGATCAGGCTGTCGATGGCTTTCTGCACCACCGCATTGCCCTCGGCATTGCCCGACGCGATCATCTGGTCATAAGTCTCGACTTTTTCTGCGCGATCACGCATGGCCTGCATTGCCGCGACCGTCGCATCCAGCTTGGCGCGCATTTCTGCGTCCAACTTGGCGTCGCGTGCCTTCACCAGATCAGACAGGCTCGCACCCGTGACCGTCTTGCCGTCCGTGCGCTGATAGTCGCCCAGATACACGTTGCGAATACCGATCTGGTTGTAATAGTGCGAGTTATGCGTATTGTCCGAGAAGCAATCGTGCTCTTCTTCGGGATCGTTCAGCATCAAACCGAGCTTCATACGCTCGCCGGCCAACTCACCGTACGACAGGCTGCCCAGCCCCGTCATCATGGCGATCAAGCCAGCCTTGGGATCTTCTTCGACGGCCTTGCGTGCGGCGCCGTCGGATTTCCAGTTAGCGACCATGCTCTCCAGGTCGGAGACGAGCAGATCGGTCACCGCCTTGAGATATTCAATACGGCGTTCGCAATTGCCGCCCGTGCAATTGGCGGGATCAAAGTCCGTGTGCGGACGGTTGCCCGAGTGGCGTTCCTGCGGCGTGCCGGTACGATCGGCAGGGGCTGCGCCCGTGCCGTTCAAATCCTGTCCCCACAACAAAAACTCAATGGCGTGATAACCCGTCGCCACGTTGGCCTCGTTACCGTCGGCCTCGTGCAGCGTCTCGGACAGCAGTTCGGGCGTGATCTTGCTGGCGTCGATCGTCTTGCCGCCTACAGTGATCTTGGAATTGGCAATGACATTGACCGCATAGAACGCATTCTGGTCGTTTTCCGTACCGTACGACGCGTCCACGTAATCGATCAGGCCTTCGTCCAGCGGCCAGGCATTCACGCTGCCTTCCCAGTCATCAACAATGGGATTGCCAAAGCGAAACGCCTCCGTTTGCTGGTACGGCACTCGGGCCGCCAACCATGCGGTGCGCGCGGCTTTCAGCGTCTCGGCGCTGGGCTTGGCGACCAGGGCATCAATCGCCGTGCGCAAGGCCTGTGCCGTGGTGAGGGAATCCTCATAACCCGCCAACGCGATGTCAGAATAGGTTTTCACCACCGCCTTGGGTTCGGCAGCCGCCTGGACGGCGCCTCCCGTCAGGGCGGCCATCAGCAGCGCGCCATAGAGCAACTTGCGCATCGGAACAATCTCCTTTGTTGAAAAAAGCGCGCCCCGCGTGGCCGCGCTTTCTTAGAAATCGGATGAGATAAACGCAAGTGTAAACAATTTTCGTTTAATGTTCAGCCTAATGTCAGTGTTCTTTATCCTAACTGTCAGAATTAGCCGATAACTCCGGCCAACTACCTCGCTTCACGATCAATTCCTGGCAGACGGTTGCAGCCATCCGCGCAATAGGCGGGTAATAACCGGAATACAAATAAAAGACAGCACGGGCGTCATGCAAACCGTCGTGACCAATACGCGCCAGAATATCGGCAAAGCACTCAATTGCTCGTTCAGCAGCAAACTGAACAGCAACAGCATCGGAAAATACGCCAACCAGATACTGACGGCCTGCTTCCAACGAGGCGGCGCGCNGCGCNCCCCACCAAACCAAGTATCCATCCCGCTGACCCGATGCACACGGCTCGTGCGCACGAGGTTCGCCCCGCGTTCGAGCCACATACGGCGCGGCAACGAATTTTCCCAACGAGCCAGACTCGCAGCATCGACAAAACGCAAGACGATCTGATACTGATCGCCCCCCTCGGGAGGCTGCAATACCCCCGACCCCAAGAAACCTGGAAAGCCTGCCGCCAGGATTTCACCCTGGCGCATCCAAGTCAGAAAATCCCCATAACGTTCGGGAGAAATATGGCGGGTCACCAGCATGGTGACCGGTGCGGGAACATGAGCGGACATACAAAACTCCTGGCTGCTTGCGGGCCGGTGTCAGTTGAGTCCGGCCTCTTAGTAATTACCCTAGCAAATGGCATGCCAATTCGCGCTTATCCGCTCGTCCCGGGGGGACCGCCGTTGCACGGGCCGCAACTTTTGCTGCATTGCACCAATTCAAATCCAACATGCATGGATCTCAACGCCGTTTGCACCAAAATAGTGCAAGACATATGTCCGCCCCACATGCTTTTCATCGCCACCGATATATACGTTCCGTGTATTGAGGCAGCAAAGACGCAGGTCTACACTAGGCGCTTTCCCCTCGTCTGGAGCATGTGCAATGAGCAACACCAAGATCGCGGTTTTCGTGGGCAGCCTGCGGGCCGCCTCTATCAATTTGCGCCTGGCTCGCGCCCTGGAAAAACTCACGCCCTCAGACGTCCAGTTTGAATATGCCAGCCTGGGTGACATCCCCCTGTTCAACCAAGATCTTGAGACAGATTTGCCCGCACCGGCAGCCAAACTGAAAGCCTTGATCGCCGAGGCCGATGGCCTGCTGTTCGTCACTCCCGAGCACAATCGGTCGATACCGGCGGCCTTGAAAAACGCGATCGACTGGGGCTCCCGTCCCTGGGGACAAAACTCGTGGCCCGGCAAGCCCGGCGGCTTGCTCGGCACCTCGCCCAGCGCCGCGGGCACGGCCATGGCCCAACAACACCTGCGCAACATCCTCGCCGCCGAGGGCGTCAACGTGTACACCACCCCTGAAGTGTTTCTGCAAGATGCAGCCGGACTGATCGACGATCAGTACACCATCACCAACGAACGTACCCGCCAGTTCCTGCAAGGCTGGCTCGATGGCTATATCGCCTGGGTGAACAAACTCAAGGCATAGGAACAGATCACTGCCGACGATATACCGGCANACAACAACAACAACAACAACAACGGGGGAAAGGCCCACACCTTTCCCCCGTTTTTTTCTATCCACACACCCTCGGCTTATCCCCGTCTAATGTGGACAAGCCACTGAACAGTTTTCTGACAAGCAGGGAATCACCTTTCACGACAACGACTTACAAGCGCTGGTAAAAAAATGCCCAATCAACGCCTGGACACACCATTGCACTGACCAAAGCGCGCAAAACGGCGTCGACGACAACAAAACCGTCTCTTTTCGTCTTTTCTGAGGCCGTCCTGATCCTGAACTATCCACACACCCCGAGCTTATCCCCGGAGAATGTGGACAAGCCACTGAACAGTTTTCTGACAAGCAGAGAATCGCCTTTCGCGACAAAGGCTTACGATCACCGGTCAAAAAATGATCAATCAGCGCTTCTATCCGGCTTTTGACGCCGACCAGTGGACAAACCGTATCCCGAAGCGAAAAATTTCCGGGTCCGCGATGTTTGGCACACCCACTCGCGTCTGAACTATCCACACACCTTGGGTTTATCCCCGTCTAGTGTGGACAAACCACTGAACAGTTTTCGGACAAGCAAAGAAAGTCCTTACACCGCAATCACTTACGATGCATGGTGAAAAAATGCGCAGCAATCGGGAATCGCTGCGCCACCGCCGCGTCAGGGCTCTTGTTCCAGACGCATCCCGATCTTCAGGCTCACTTGCCAGTGCGCGACTTTGCCATCCTTGATATGGCCACGCACTTCCGTGACTTCGAACCAGTCCAGGTTGCGCAACGTTTCCGATGCGCGAGCGATCGCCTGCGCAATGGCATCGTCCGAAGACTTCGTAGACGATCCCACCAATTCGATCTGCTTGTAGATATGGCTATTGGACATTGCTGTACCTCCTAGAGAAAAGGTCCCACGCTTCTGTCACCACGTGACGGCGCGCCAATCGCTGGACACCGCCCGTCATGGAGAATCGCCCCACGACACCGGCGGCGCACTCTGCAACTCATTATTGATGTGTTTGTCAGCAACTGCAATGCCTGAGCCTCTGCCGATTGCGCATGCAGGAAACGCGCAGGTCCTCCCTCGGAAATCACCGAGCGCCAGCGAACCCGAACCAGAAATACTTGCCGATCCAAGACCTGCTTCAGAAAGGATTACGATTGAGGGTTTCCACGTGATCTGGTGATAGCGGGACGTCTTTCATTCCGTATCGCACTCCATCGAGCGTCCCATCCGCGACCATGCGTTATCGCCTTCCTCCTTTAAATACCTTACGTATCTTCGAGGCCATCATGCGCCGGGGCTCGATACGTCAGGCCGCAGAAGAGCTGTGTCTCACCCCGCAAGCCGTCAGCCAACAGCTCAAGCAACTCGAAGCCCATTTGGAACAAACCCTGTTCCAACGCAATATTCGCAGCCTCACCCCGACACAAGCCGCGCATACGTTGTATGACCACGTGCGCGATGGCCTCGATCGGTTCTCTCAAGGCATCAGCGCCGTCCAGACCTCGCGCACGGCACAACAGTTATATCTGTATGTCAGCCCGTATTTTGCGACGGAATTCCTGGTACCCCGGCTGGGCCAATTCACCGCCCTGTTTCCTGGCATCGATTTTCGTATGGCGGTGGGCGTGGACTTGATCGAGCTCGACGACCGTGGGATGGATGCGGCCATTCACTGGGATTACGGCGGCAACGCCGACTATATCGAGACGCCGCTGATCGATGACTTGAAAGTACTGGTCGCCACGCCCGGCCTGCTGGAACGGATCCCGTTGAACACCCCCGCGGACTTGCTCAAACACAGCGTAGTCACGTCCTTGGTGGCCAACTCGCTCTGGGACGACACCCTGGACCTGCTAGAGGTCAAGGAACGCGCCTCGCAACGGGTCATGCTGCTGCACACCCACGCTGCAATGATGGAGGCCATCCTCGCGGGCCTGGGCGTGGGGTTCATCTCCTATGCCGATGCCGTCAGAGAAATCGCCGCGGGCCGGCTCGTGGCGCCCTATGGCATCGATCTGCTCAAACAACTTTCCGCAGAAAAAACGCCTCGCTTCACGCTGCTGATCAAACCTGATCGCAAGCATTCGCCGTTGCTCAAGCAGTTCACCGCATGGTTGTTGGAATACGTTTGCACAGAAGACATCGTGGGCTATCCCTCAACGTGTCGCCAGGTTTCCAGCGCGTCGAACGCCGCGCAGCGCTGAGAGCCTCGCGAAAAAACCGACATCTTCCGTGCGTTATCACTACGACAGGGGCATCACCCCTGCATGTTCAGTGCGGACGCGCCACATCCCCATGCATGGGTTCGCCGGTACGATCACGGCTATACAACAACGCCACTACACCCACCAAGGCCCCCAGCATCAAATAGTAGGCCGGCATCATCGGGTTGCCCGTACGCTGAATCAGCCACGCATTCAACATCGGCGCAGTACCTGCGAACAACGCGACCGACACGTTGTAGCTGATCGCCATTCCCGTAAAACGCACATGAGGCGCGAATAACGCGGGCACGGCGGCAAAGATGCATCCCAGCATGGCAGCCAGGCACAGATTCATCACCATCAAGGCGGCCAGTTTCTCGAGATACCCCCCCGTCGACAACATGCTGAAGCACGGAATCGCCAACACCAGGATCGCCACGCTGCCTGCCAGCATCGTCGCTTTGCGCGTGATGCGATCGGCCAGCCATCCCATGACCGGGATCATCACAATCAGGAAAATCTGCGGTCCGAGCGACAGCATGAACCCTTGGGCAGGCGCCATCGTCAAGGTGCTGATCAAGTACGTCGGGATATATGTCACCACCGTGTACAAAGTGATGTTGGTGACAATGATCAAGCCGCAAGACTGCAACAGCGGGCCTCTATGCGTTTCAAACAAATGCCGCCAGCTGACCTTGGGAGGCGCGGCCTTGCTTTCCCGCACCGCTTGAAAAGTCGGCGTTTCCTCCAGATGGTTGCGGATATACAGGCCAATCGCCCCCAAGGGCAATGCCAACAGGAACGGCACGCGCCAGGCCCAATCATTGATCTGATCCGCTGTGAACAGACTGGTCAAAATCGTCGTGATGATGGCGCCAAACGCAAAGCCGCTGATGCACCCCACCTCGACCCAGCTCGTCACCGCCGTGCGATGCTTGTCAGAGCAATACTCCGCTACGAAAATCGCAGCGCCGCTGCCCTCGCCTCCCGCCGAGATGCCTTGCAGCAAGCGCATCACCACCAGCAATATAGGCGCGGCAATACCGATCGTATCGTGCGATGGGATCAAGCCAATGGCGCATGTCGCCAGCGCCATCATCAGGATCGTGACCGTCAGTACGTTCTTGCGGCCATAGCGATCGCCAATCGGCCCAAACAGAAAACCACCGAAAGGCCGTGCAAAAAATGCAACCGCAAACGCCGCCAATGAGGCGATCAATTGCATTCCCGGCTCGCTGGAAGGGAAAAACACTTTGCCCAGGATTGCGGCCAGATAACCATAGACAGAAAACTCGAACCATTCGACAAAACTGCCCACGACAGAGGCCAGCACGACACGGTTCAACTCTTTCTTGCCGACTTTACGCGGTGCCACGCCCGCAGTGTCTTGCACGTCCTGGTCGGAAAATCCCCCTGATACGGGACGGCCAGCGCTGATTGCATTGGTATTCATTTTTTCCCCATCATGCATTGATATTGAATGAACACTGCCGGTATCTGCACAGACACCGGCAGCACCGCCTTGCGATCAATCAAACGCGTGTGGATAATCGCGACGCGCCTCAGCCTCGCTGATATAGCCGTATTGCACATCGCGCTTGACCAATTCGGCAGGCCGCTCAGCCGGCGCACCAAAACCGCCGCCACCCGGCAAGTCCAGCACCAGCCGCTGCCCTTCTGCAATCAACTGGCTGCCCTTGGCGCGCAACACCGTGCCGTCATCCCGCCCGACCTTGCCCGCTCCGCCGTTGCTGCCGCCATGATGGCCGCGCGCCGGAAAAGCCACGCGATCAAACATCGCATTCAACGTGAACTGGTATCCCTCGTGAGCGCCGATCTCGATACGCTGCCCCAGGCCGCCGCGCCAACGTCCTGCACCCCCCGAATCCGGCAGCAGTTCCTTGCGCCATACGACGATCGGGCCGATGCTCTCCGTCACCTCCGAGGACATGGTGTGCACACCGCTCGGGAAAGCCGTCGTACTCAACCCATCACTATTGGGTCGAGCCCCTGTGCCGCCCGTATTGAAAATCAGCATCTCGTGACGCGATTCGCGGTTATGCTCACGCGCGCCCTGAAACCGCATCTGCAGGTTCCACAATGCGCTGGCCCCCTCGGCGGGAATCAAATCCGGGCGATAGCTCTGCAAGGCTCCCAACACCACATCGGGAATCAGATGCCCCAGCACGTGCCGCACTGCCACCGGAGCGGGGAACGGCGCATTCAAAATGCAACCCGCCGGCGCAGTGATTTCGAACGGACGCAGCGACGCCCAGTTATTCGGGATCTCTGGGGCGATGGCGCACTTCAAGGCATAACATGCATAGGCCTTGGTATACGTCAGCGGCACGTTGATACCGTAGCGGCTCGTACCCGAGGTCCCCGCAAAATCCGCGTACATGGTGCCGCCCTGCGGCTGCACCGTCACCCGCAGATCAATCGGGCTCTCGTAACCATCGACTCGCATTTCGTAGCTGTGCTTGCCCTGGGGCAGCGCCGCAATGTAGTCACGCGTGGCGCGCTCGCTGTGCTCGAAAATAAACGCCGCCAATTCTGTCAGATCGGGCAACCCGAACTCATCCAGCATAGCTTCCAGACGGCGGCGGCCCGTGTCGTTGCAAGCGACCAGCGAATGAAAATCCCCGACGACCTGATCCCGCTCGCGCACGTTATTGCGCAAGATCTCGACCAGATCCTCATTCAGCACGCCGCCCTTGTAGAACTTCATCAACGGGATGCGTATACCTTCTTCGTACACGTCGCCGGCATCGGGGCCAAAGCCGCGCCCGCCGATATCCACCACGTGGGCCGTAGAGGCGAAAAAACCAATCAGGCGAGTCGCCGCATCGGCCGTGGGCTGGCGGTAGACCGGCGTCACCATGGTGATATCGTGCAAATGCCCGGTTCCCATCCACGGGTCGTTAGTCACCAGGACGTCACCCGGCACCAGGCCATTCTCGCCGAACTTGGCCACGAAATGCCCGACGGAATCCGCCATGGAATTGACGTGCCCCGGCGTGCCGGTCACGGCCTGCGCAATCATGCGCCCCTGCGCGTCGAACACGCCTGCCGACAGATCACCCGCCTCGCGCACGCTGGTGCAGAACGCCGTGCGAACCAAGGTCGCAGCCTGCTCTTCGACCACCGAGATCAGGCGATTCCACATGATTTGTTCGCGGACTTTGATGTTGGTGCTCATGTCACACCCCTTGTTTATGTTGACGTTGGATGAGTAAGCTATCGTCCTGTTGCAGGATCAAGCTGTAGTCCGGGCTGACATAGGTCGAGGTCTCTTTTTCCGTCACAATCAACGGCCCATCCAGCCGCACGGCACGCGGCAAGCTGGCCCGGTCATAGATCGCGCAATCATGGAAATCGCCGGATTTGGCGTCAAACACGTTACGCCTATCAATCGGCGGATATTGTTCACGCGATCCCGCACTGTCGCCCGTGCTCGGCTCGATGCGCGGGGGCATTTCCGTTTCGGTGCGCAGAGACAGCGCCCAACTCACCACTTCGACGTCCAGCCCGGCCACCTCGTGGCCAAACAGTTGCGTATAGGCCTTGACGAAATTCGCGCGCAAGACTTCAAGGCTGGCATCGTTCAACACCCCCGCGGGTGCATCCACCGGGATTTCCCAGCCCTGGCCGGCATAGCGCATATACGCCCGCAATTCGCGGACGGCATCCTCGCCATGTCCCGTTTCCCGCAGGAAGCTCGCGACTTCATCATTCATCTCGTCAATCATGCCGTTCACAATGCCGGCATCGAACTGACTCAAACGCATGACCGCGCTGCGCAGCGACTCATAGCCAAAAGGCGCGCGCAGAAAACCAATGGCCGACCCGACGCCTGCGCCCGGCGGCACGAGCAGACGTTCCATCCCGAGCTTTTCGCACAGCCTCACTGCATGCAGCGGCGCGGCACCGCCATAGGCGATCATCGTGTATTCGCTCAAATCACGGCCGCTCTCGACCGCGTGCATGCGCGCGGCGTTGGACATGTTCTCGTCCACCATCTCGGCCACCGCATAGGCGGCTTGCACGTTCACGCTCTGCAGCGGATCCGCGATATGGGTTTGCAATGCCTGGCGCGATGCCTGCTCGTCCAAGGTAATCGAGCCGCCCGCAAACCGTTTGGCGTCCAGCTTTGCCAATACCAGGTCCGCATCCGTCACTGTCGGACGCTCGCCGCCTCGGCCATAGCAGGCAGGCCCCGGCTCAGATCCCGCGCTTTCCGGGCCGACCCGGACCTGCTTCAAATCGTCGACATGCGCGATCGAACCGCCACCCGCACCGATCTCCACCATTTCGATCACCGGGATCGAAATCGGCATACCGCTGCCCTTCTTGAATCGATAGGTCCGCGCCACTTCGAACGTACGCGCAGTCTTGGGATGCAAGTCTTCAATCAAGCAAATCTTGGCAGTCGTTCCGCCCATATCGAACGACAAGACGCGATCCAACCCGTATTTCGCGGCGACGTGGCTAGCGTAGATCGCTCCGCCCGCGGGGCCGGATTCCAGCAAGCGCACCGGAAACTCCGCGGCACTCGCCAATGACATCAAGCCGCCGCCCGAGTGAATCATATAAAGCGGGCATGCCATTCCCTCGACCGCCAAGGCCTGGGCCAGGCGATTCAGGTATGACGACATCAACGGCTTGACATAAGCATTCGCGCAGACCGTGTTGAACCGTTCGAACTCGCGAATTTGGGGCGATACCTCACACGAGATCGATACCGACACATCGGGTAGAGCACGCCGCAGACGGTCACGCACTAGACGCTCATGGTCGCCATTGCGATAGCTGTGCATCAACCCGACAGCCACGCTGGTAAAGCCGCCGTCGCGAATCTCATCGATAATGCGGTCCAGGCCTTCGATATCGAGAGGCACCAGTTCACGCCCGGACGCATCCAGACGCCCCTTGAGCGGAAAACGATCGCAGCGCGGGATCAACGGCGCGGGCAACTGAATCGTCAGGTCATACTGTTCGAAACGGCCTTCGTTGCGCATTTCGATGACATCGCGAAACCCGTCGCTCGTAATAAATGCCGTCTTGGCCCCACGGCGCTCGATCAGCGCATTGGTCGCCAGCGTCGTACCATGTACGATGGACTGAATCGCCGCAGGCGCAATCCCTGCTTGTTCTATCGCCAGCTGCAGGCCCCGCACAATGGCCCGCTCGGGCTTTTCATAATCGGTCAGCACCTTGGCGGTATACAGCCGCCCTTGGTATTCCAACGCCACATCGGTGAATGTCCCACCGATGTCGACCCCTGCCCTGCAAGCCAAATTCGTGTCGCTCATGTATTACCCATGTACGGATGAAAGGGTTCTGGCGATGTGCCGCGCGGTCTGCGCCACATTGCTCCGGCCTCATCATCGGCCAAGTCCGGCAATGATGACAAACAAGTAATAACGCGCATTAGGGCAAGCCAGGCTAGGCCAGCAATTACCCTTAAGGGACTACCCTTACCCAAAAAATGTCGAAATACGATGTTTTTTGTCTTTCGCCATATCCCCGTCATACAGACTCCGTAGTCTCTCGTCCGCTCTCTGACGTTTTCCTGAAAACGATTAACACCCAACGAGGTCTACATGTCATATTTGACAGATAAATTGCGTGCTCCCAGCCGTGAGGCTCGCGGAGAAATCACCGTTCCGGGCCAAATGCTCGAGGACATCGTAGCGGCCAACCCCGCCCGTCGCACGCTTTTGAGAAACAGTATCGGCCTGTCGTTGCTTTCCGTATTTGGCGCAACGCTGACGGCCTGTGGCAGCGGCAGTGATGACGATGATGACGACTCCAGCGGCGGTGACGACGGCGGCTCGACGCCCCCTCCCGGCCCCGACTACTCGGTCACCTTTACCCCGCTGGATGATCTGATCACCGCCGACACCGTCACGGTGCCGCAAGGCTATGTGGTAGAAATCCTGTATTCGGCCGGCGACAAGTGCGAAATCGGCTCGATCGGCTACACCGGCACGCCCCAGTCGTACCCGACCACCGAGAAGCAATCGGGCGGCCAGCACGACGGCATGCACTTCTATCCGCTGGACGGCGTAGACCCCAACAAGGGCGGCCTGCTGGTTCTGAATCACGAAAACGTCGACAGCGAGACTCTGGACCTGAGCACCAACGAGACTCAGACCAACCTGTCCAACGTTGGCGTGTCGGTCATCGAGCTCACGCGTTCCGATGACGGCAAATGGTCGGTCAACACCAACTCGAGCTACAACAAGCGCTATAGCGGCAACACCGTTTACAGCGTCAGCGGTCCCGCCGCCTCGGCCGTGGGTTCGACTGTGGTCGGCACTTTGAACAACTGCGCCAGCGGTCCCACCCCCTGGGGCACGTACCTGACCTGCGAAGAAACGACCGATAACTACTGGGATCCGACGCAGGCAGAAGAAGGCTATGGCTGGGTGGTGGAGATCGATCCTTATACCCCAAGTTCGACGGCGGTCAAGCGCACCGCCATGGGCCGTTTCGATCACGAAAACACCGCCTATATGCTGGACGAGAACAATCGTGTCGCGTTCTACATGGGCGATGATGGTACGCCGGGCTGCATTTATAAGTTCATCCCCAGCAAAGCCTATGATCCGGCCAACCGTGCCAACAACCTCGGCCTGCTGGATGAGGGCACGTTGTACGCGGCTCGTTTCAACGATGATGGCTCGGGCAACTGGATCGAGTTGACGGTCGGCAAAAACAATCTGACGGTTGGCGCTGTCGATCCGGGCAATTACACCCAGGTCGCCGTGGGCACGCTGCCCGAATCGTCGCTGATCGATTTCAAGACTCAGGCTGATGTCCTGATCAACACGAAGGCTGCCGCACGCGTGGCAGGCGCTACGCTGATGGATCGTCCGGAATGGATCACTGTCGGTGTAGACAAGACGCTCTATTGCACGCTGACGAACAACAGCAGCCGCAAGCGCACTAGCGCCGCCAACCCCCGCACTGAAAACCGGCACGGTCACATCGTTCGCTGGAAAGAAACCGGTGATTCTCCGCTGGCTACGACGTTCCAATGGGATCTGTTGTTGCTGGCTGGCTTTGATGCGTCTGCAGGTGAGGCTGCAAATGTCACCGGCAATATCAATGGCGATACGTTCTCCAGCCCGGATGGCATCCGTGTGGATCCTCAAGGCCGCCTGTGGGTGCAGACTGACTCAGGCGCGACGGGGTTCGGCAATAACTCGATGTATTACATCGATCAGGAAACTGGCGAATCGAAACGCTTCCTCGTCGGGCCGGCAGATTGCGAAATTACCGGTATTGCGTATTCGCCTGATCTGACGGCGTTCTTCATCAATATTCAGCACCCGGGTGGGGTGTGGAATACGGTGCGCGCAGAGGGTGGTGATGCACGCTCGGCTACCATTGTTGTGCGTCGTGAAGACGGTAGGCCTGTCGGCGCTTGATTGATGGTGGCGGAAGGGGTCGTTGCTGTATGGACGGCTCCTCTCCAGAGTTCTTGGCTGGTGGAGTTTTACGCCCTCTCTCTCGAGTAGAGGGCGTGTTCATCATGCGTGTTATGCGTCTTGCAAGCAAGCATATGGTTCTTAAGCACCAGGGGCTGCCTTGTACAGGCGGTGCCGGCCCTATCGTCCGGTCTGGCCGCCTGCGCGG
>NZ_CBCSJH010000021.1:30743-92819 GCF_965139195.1 Bordetella tumbae
GGCCAAACTCGCTNCGCTCAAACATGCCCAGCCGACTTCCCCCCGCCTGATGAGACTGGCTCGGCGGACTCAACGGGCCGGCACCGCCTGTACAAGGCAGCCCCTGGCTGGCGTTGTGCTCACATAGCGGATGATGGCTTCGCCTGGGCCTTGGGCTGGGGCTGGGGTGTGAGTGGATGTAGTTTCTTTGATGCTAGCAATGAACTGGGCAATAGGTATTCGCCGTTCAGTAATGGCAAATTCAATTGGGTGAAGGGCACGTCGAGATCTATGCCGGCTTGGCGCCAGGCATTCCACACTAAAACTGTGCAGTACGTTCCGGTCGGGTCTGCCACGCGAAAGGGTTTGCCCAACATGGTCTGCGCGTCTTGGACTGCTTGGGTGCGATGCGTCGCATCGGCGTCCACGTGATAGATGGCATAGCGTTTTGAGCGCTTGGGGTCGACGAAGAACGCCAAGGTATCGGACACGACGCCGTCTGGCCGGCCCGGTACCTCGGAGGGGGTTGCGTGCAGCACATGCCAATCGCCCGGCTGGCCGATCAGCATTCCCACATGACTGAATGGACCGCCGTCTACTGCCATGACGGCATCGCTGACGGGCTCGGTGCCTTCGCGAAAAATCAGATCGCCTGGCTGCGCCGCGTCGGGCAATACCACTTGATCTGCATAGGCTTGTGTCAGTATCAGGCAGCCGCCGAGACATAGCGCGGCTAGCCGATGTAGACGGACCGAAATCATTTCAACAGGATTTTCCAGCTGTCGTCTTCTTTGATCAGGCGATGGTTTTCAGTCTGTTCCTTGCCGTTCTTGAATTTGACCTTGGAGCGGACGGTGGCCAGTTTTCCCTCTTCGTTGATCTTCGATTCCAGGGTCTCTACGCTGTCCAAACCGTCGTTCGCCTGGATGCGTGCCTGCATCTCGCCGACGATCATTTGCACTTTTCCTTTGGCAGCCATCATCTGCGCGGCGGGAACGCTCGAAAATGAGATTTGCTGTGTGGCTTTTTCTACATCACCCTTTGCGGCGGCCTCGTAAAAAGTTTCTACTGTCGACTCGGGCTTGCCACCGGAGCATGCCGTCAAGGCCAGAGCGAATACCGCCATGAAGAAAGCCGAAAATATGCGAGAGGGGAACATCTTCTTTTCCTTGGATAAATGAGAACGCGGCATTGAACGTGCGCATCGCGCCGAATCATATCCAGATTTTTTTCGCCATGCCTGCGCATATGCATCAATTTGATGCACACGAATAACTAAACGTATCTTTACGGTTCTTTTGTTGTCATGCAGCTGATCCATCCCTATTTAAGGCGTACACTCCCGCCTGCCTCATAGGCTGACAAAAGCGCCTTTAGGCGATGTTAAGCCTGACCGTCGATATGCATATTTTTTTCGCAGCAGTAAATGGCCATCCGATTGCGCATGGCCGGCCCGGTGTCATGAATAGTGGCATTGCCCTGTCAGCACCGTTCTCTCTCTGTCTGATGTTTCCTCATCAGTCTCTTGCGCGGGTCTCTCGCCTGTGCGCCGCGATGCGTCAATGTTCCTGACGAAAATCTGAATACGACGGTTGTCTTGTTCCACCACTACGTTAAATGACGCAGCTTGCCGTCAGGCCGGCAACTGTGTTGGAGTCTATATGTCTTTTCAAATGAAACCCCTGTTTGCTGCCCTCGTTGTTGCGGGCACGCTGATTCTGAGCGGCTGCAATGACGACAACAAACAGGCCGCCCAACAACCCGAAGCTGCGCAGGTGTCCGCGGAGCAACAGGACATCATCAAGTACAACGCGTTCATCGACGCGGCCAACGGCAATTCGTTTGCCAAGGATCTCGCTGATCACTTGAAATACTACGCGGACGATATCAAGAATAAAAAGCCTCTGACCAATTATTCTGTGGTCAGCACCTATAACATCAAAGCCACGCGCGAGGAGCTGGACAAGGCCCTGGCCCTGCCCGGCAACTTGCCCGAGCTCGACGCAACTGGAAAGCCGCTGAAAGAAGCCTTGGCCAAGCTCGAGCCTATCAATGCCGAGCTGAGCAACTACGCGGAATCAAAAGGCTATCTGGCCGATGACAGCAAAAAAGCTCAGGAAAAAGAAGCGGAATTTGTCGCCGCGCTCACCGAGGTCGCCAAGACCCAGAACGCGTTCTTTGAGGCGATCGCCAAGCGTGATGAAATCAACACGCGCGCGGCCTTTGAAAAGGCTCCCAAAGACACTATCGAGTATTACCGCGCCGGCCTGATCGTGTACGCCAAGGAGGCCGCCAATCGTTCGGACGCCTTCTTTGAAACCAAGGGCGAACAGAAAGCCACGGACGCTCTCAAGGAAAGCCTGAACAAGACCGCTGAGATGGTGGACGGCTGGAACAAGAAAGTGACCGAAGCCAAGCCCGGTGGCTGCTCCAGCGTGACGATGGCGATGAACAGCTTTCTGAGCAGCGGCCGCAACGCGATTGCGCACGCCGCTCGCGGAGACTACCAGCGCGGCCAAGGCATGCTCATGGGCCCGATGCAAATGGACGCGCAGAGCTTTACCCAGGATTTCAACAATCTAATCAACAAGCTGAACGAACAACGCTGCTAAACGCACAGCGTGAGCGAGCGAGCTCAGGGCAACCCGAGCCCGCTCGCGTCTAGTTCAGCTCGGTACGAATTCCCGGTAGCAATACCGCCAACCAACGCGCGCGCCACGACAGCATAAAGGCGACGACCAGCGCCGCAGCAGCCAAGGTCATAAACCACACCAGCGCCGCCATCGTCGCGTGATCCACCGCCAGACACAGCATCAAAGCCCCTAGCAGGGATAGTCCGCCCAGCCACCGGAGCCGTCGCCCTAATGCCGGCGAGCATGCAACCTCGCCATAGACTTGCTCCCAGTGCGCCTCCATCGCCAATGCCAGCCACCCCATCCCGGCAAGGGCGAGCACAAAGGCAAACAACAACACCAAGCTATCAGGCATGGGCAGGCCCCGAGGACTCAGGCTGCAACACGGGCACCCGTTGCGCGCGCTGCTTCAGTTTGCGAGCGGCAAATAAAGCGACGACTGCACCCGCCAACATGAACAGGTCCACTCCCGCCACCGGCCAGTAGCCCGCACCCAGCGTACGCAGCAAGTGATCGCCCGTCGTGGCCCAATTGAGCAACACCGCGACGACGGCCAAACCGGCCACCGCCAGGCATTGCTCGCGCCACGCCGGATTCAACCGTCCCTGCGCGACCGGCCCCGACCGCCAAAACGCATGCACCATGGCGAACGCCCAGACACCCCAGAAAATATAGCGTTCCATCGCCTGCCGTTCCGGCCAGCCCGCTCCCATGGAATCAGGCAGCAATCGATTGGCAATCAAAATCCCCAAGGTCGCGACCACCATGCCTGTCACGGTGGTCACCGCCAACGCGTCTACCACGCGCGCCCCTTGACTGCCCTGCTTGGCGTGTTGCCGTTTGCGTTTTTCGACAAAGAATAAAAAGCCCGTGGCGATGCACACGCATCCCATCAGCCCGCCCAACACATACAGCCATCGCAATAGCCAATGACGGAAGTGCTGCAAATGCAGACCAGTCAGAAACTCGTTCACGCTATCGACCGCACTGCTTGGCGGATCCTCGCGCAACAGCTCACCCGTGGACGCCTTGAAGTGAATCCCCTCGCCGGTCAAGGCGATACGATCCGTGCCGGCGCGGTAAACACTGACGTAGCCATTCGCGTCACCGACGTGCCGCATCGCCAGGAACCCGACCTCTCCGGCCATGCCCTTTTCTGCCCAGCGGCGTTGCGCCTCGACGACCATCGCATCGACAGAAGCCATCGGCGCAGCAACGCCGGCCCGGTCATGCGGCAATCCCGTTTCCTCGGCATCCAGACGCTCGTGCAGCTCGTGCAACGGCTCCAGCTGCGTATGCGTGATGGGAAAATAAATCCCCGCAAATATCACCAGGCCGGTAAAGGCAAAGAAGAAATGGAACGGCAACGCCACCACGCCGGTGAGATTGTGCAGATCGAGCAGGCTGCGCTGTTTGTTCTTGTTGGGCCGGAAAGTGAACAGCTCCCGAAACAGCTTGCGATGCATGATCACACCGCTGACCAGGGCCGCTAACATGATCAGTGCCGCCAACCCTACGATCCAATAGCCGACATTCTTCCAATAAAACGTCAGGCTGTAGTGCATAGGATAGAAAAAGCTGCTGCCTATCTTGAGCCTGTCGTCCGGCAGAGACACTCCGGAACGGGGATCAATCGTACGCAGCGCAAACACACGCGTATCGTGCTCTTTGGCATTGGGCACTTCATAGCCGACAAACAACCCCAGCACGGGATCCCGATGCGTGGTGTACGCGCCCCAGACTGACGGCGTCGTAAAGTGCGTGGGAACCGGGCCATTGACCTTGTTGCGCAGTTGATCGATCCGTTCGGCCGAGGGCTGCATCGTTTCGAAAACGGGCTTGAGCACCTGATCAAACGACGGCATGGGCTGCGCCTCGAAACGCGAGGACGGGATCGCCCACCGATCGATCTCGCGGTCAAATACCGACAAGGCGCCAAAGAAGAACACAATCATCAACACAAACCCGAGCACAAGGCCGAACCAGGTGTGCAACCAAGCCATACTGAGGCGTAAATTCTGGAACATAGAGGCTCCGATCTCTTTTTAATTTTCGTCGGTTCAGACCAACATGTGCTGAATCAAAGAAGCCGATGCCGTCATCAGCCCGCCTCCGCCTAATAGCACCAGCCACACGCGCGGCATGCTGCGAGCGGCAAACGCCCATAAAAAAACCACCAGGAACACCAGGAATCCCAAGATGTTGCACAGGTGTTCGGCATCGTGAAACTCCATCCCTGCCGCAAACAGGCCTGCCACGCCCAGGGCGATCCCACCCCAGGTAAAGACATAGCCGCCCAGCAAAGCCGCCCCAATACGCCCGGCGATGTGAATCTGTTCTGTAGTCATATTTGATATGCGAGTCTTGCGCTGATGGCGTGTCACCAGCCCTCTGGACGGCATGCGCCCAGCCTCACTTTTTCAGCTAACTGTCAATATTGACACAAAATCGCATAGAAGAAAGAATTTTTTAAAATTCGATTATAAGATTGATTCTTGTTTAGAATTCAAGGGCTTTATATCCTCCCTGCCAGCCGATCGTACCGTCCCCAACAATGCGGCAGGAGGATCCACGCCCTCGCATCCCATTTTTCCGATGACACCCCGCCTCCCGAACCGACGCGTCACCACGCTTGCCTGCTTGTCCGCCCTTGCCATGATGGGCGCCCATCTGTCTGCCACGGCCCAATCTCAAAACGCCACGGAGGCGACGGTGACGCTGCCAGACGTCAAAGTCACTGGCACGAGCGAAAGCGATAACAACCTGCCTGCGGTCGCACCTGGCGGCAAGACCGCCACAGGCGCGCGGCTCGGGATACTGGGCAACGCCAACGTCATGGATGCGGCCTTCAGCGTCAAGTCGTATACATCCGAGTTGGCCCAAGACCAGATTGCCATGAGCCTGGGCGATGTGCTGCTGAACGATCCGTCGGTGCAGTACACGACCAACGGCGGGCATCTGATCGAGAACTTCACCATTCGCGGTTTTGGCGTCACGGCAACGGATATCGGCCTGAACGGCATGTACGGCATATTGCCCATCAGCCACGTGCCCATGGAGTTCATCGAGCGCGTCGAAGTCCTGAACGGCCCCAACGCCATGCTGGGCGGCATTTCGCCTAGCGGCGGCGTCGGCGGCATGATCAATCTGGTGACCAAACGCGCCGGCAGCAAGCCCATTACCGAATTCACCACCACGTACTCATCGAAATCGTACTTTCAGCAACAGGTCGACCTGGGCCGGCGGTTCGGTGACGATGACCGATGGGGCATCCGATTCAACGGGGTCTATGGCAACGGCGAGACTGGCGTATCCGGCCAAAAGAAAGGCCGCACGCTAGGCGCGCTGGCGCTGGACTATCAAGGCGACGACTTCAATCTGCAACTGGATGCGTATTCCAACCGCGAGGACATCGAGAACGGCAGCCCCGCGCAGTATTCCATGGCCAAACTGGGCTACCTGGTCAGTCCGCCTGACTCCAGCACGAATATGTTCCGCGGCACGCGCGGTTACTCGCGGACCTCGGGTTTCTTGATGCGAGGCGAATATCAATTCAACGATAAGACCAGCGCCTATGCCGCCTTTGGCGCCGCCAACACCGTAGCGAACGGCTTGCAGTTCGGCACACGCGTTGTCGTGAACAACGAGGACGGCGACGCCACGGGGTACGTCTACAACATCAATAGCATCACGCACACGCGCACGGCAGAGCTCGGCCTGAAAACACAGTTGCAAACCGGCCCCGTCTCGCACAAGGTCACCATGGCGCTGAACCAAATGACCTATAAATACTGGTTGTCCAACACCGCCAACACTGGCTGGGCGCAGAATATCTACGACCCGGTCTCACCCGATGTCCCGGTAGGCCCCAACGGCGCCGCCCTCAACACCGACAACGTTTACAAAGGTGTCGCGCTGGCTGACACGATGGGGATATTCGACGACAAGCTGCTGGTCACACTGGGCGCACGCTATCAAAGCGTCGAGCAGAAAGTCTCGGACAGCAAAAAATCAACGATCACCCCGGCTTTCGGCGTCGTCTATAAACCCTGGGGCGACGATGTGGCGCTCTACGCGAACTACATCGAAGGCCTCTCTCCTGGCGCTACCGTCGGTACGGGCTATGCCAATGCAGGCGAACAGTTTTCACCCTATCGCACCAAGCAAGGCGAAATCGGCCTCAAGATCCGTTCGGACAGTATGCTGAACACCTTCAGTCTATTCCGCATCGAGCAGCCGTCGGTCGTCACGAACGCCGACACCAACACGCAGAGCGTGGACGGAGAGCAGCGTAACCAGGGTTTCGAGTGGAGTTTCTCCGGCCAACTGACGGACACCGTTTCGCTGCTGGGCGGTTTCACCTACACCGATGCCCGCTACCATCGCAACACCGAGGCCCTGCAAGGCAATACGGTCTACGGTGTGCCGAAGACCGCCATCACGCTGGGCGCAGAATGGCGCACTCCCGTACAAGGCTTGAGCCTGAATGGCCGTGTGACACGCGTGGGCGAACAATATCTGAACTCGACCAACACCATCAAACTGCCCGCCTGGTATCGCTTTGACGTCGGTGCGGCCTACGCCACCAGAATCCAGAACACGCCCGTCACGTTCCGCGCCTATGTCGACAACGTGTTTGATCACGACTATTGGTCGGGCGTCTTCAACGATAATTTTGCCATGCTGTCGGCGCCTCGGACCTTCCGCCTGTCGGCCACCATCGCGTTCTGATCATGCTGGCACTCGCTCTCCTATTGGGAACCCTCGGCACGATCTGCGTCGTACTCCGTCATCCCAATCAGGAATGGCGCGAGGGGCGCCGCCTGCCGGCAGGTTGTGGCTGGCTTGGGTTGGCGCTCATCGCCGCATCATTCTGGGCCGCGTGGCAAGCCATGCGGCCAGTGGCATCTGTTTTTGTCATTGCGACGCTGCTGATGCTGACCTTTAGCCTGATCCCCGCGATCGGCCCTGTCTGGCGAGCCCGCCAGACTCATCGGCAAGATGACGACACGCATGACTGAGCGTCCCGCAAAAATACAACGAGACTGGGTCTCTAAAACCATTGCCGGCACGGTGCTGGGATTGGCGCTCGCGCTCGCGGCCGGCGGCGCCGTCATGCGTCTGTCGTCGGCCACACCCATGATCGCCGCCCAATTTGCGATGTGGATCGTGCCGCCCGTCTGGATGGGCGTACTCAGTCTGTGCTATTTATTTCGCAATGGCCTGCGCACCTGGCTGTGGCTGGGCGCGGCCACGCTGTTGGCCTATGCGCTGCTCTATGCGCCTGACGTGGTGCGGTACGCGACGACGTCCGCTGCCCCGACGCCCTGACATGGCCGGCCACATGACCACGTCCACCGTATCCACGCCCTGACATCGCAACACAGTTCATCCATGGTTCGTCCCGACATCGTTCGCCTTTACAAGAGCCTGCATACCTGGACCGGCATCATTTCCGGCATGGCGCTGTTCATTGCGTTTTATGCTGGCGCACTGACGGTATTCAAAGAGCCCATCGCGCGTTGGGTATCGCCGCCCTCGCCTGGTCTCGAATCCGCCACACTGGCTGATGCCCCTCGACTGATCGAGCAAGTATTACAGGAACGTCCGCAAGCCAGCCGCGAGTTCATGCTGTATCTGCAGGCCAGCGAAAACGTCCCTGCCCCGCTTTCCTGGCGAGAACTCTCTGCGGGAGCCCTGCCCTCCGGCCACGACGGGCAAGCCAATGCACAGCACTTTGCCGCGCGCCTCGCAAACGATCGCGTCGTGGTCGAACAACATACGCCCTCGGCTCTGCCTGAATTTATCGATACGCTGCATCGCGTCGTCGGGCTGCCCGAGGATATCGATCCCTATCGCCGCGTCATGGGCGTCATCGCCGCACTCTATGCGATCGCACTGGTCTCGGGCCTCATTGTGCTGCTGCCCACGCTGGCCAAGAGTCTGTTCGCCCTGCACATCGGGCCGAATCTGAAGCGCATGTGGCTCGATGCGCACAACCTGATCGGCCTGGCCAGTCTGCCTTTTCACATCATTATGGCGTTGACCTCGATCGTGTTCGCCTTTCACGACGATATTTTCGCGATCCAGGACCCGATGATTCATGGCGGCAAACTCGAATCCATCTGGCGTGGGCCTGCACCCCCAGCCCAACCGGACGTACAGGCCAAACCCGTACCGCGCAATCCCGCGGACATGCTGCCGCCCGCGGCGCTGCTGGCAAAGGTCAAGGCCATCGCCCCCGATTTTGTGCCCAAGACAATGCAATACACCCAGGTCACGGGCCCTCGAGCCACCGTGCGCATCTGGGGCTTTGACGACAAAGACATCGCGCGATCGGATCAAGGAGGACTCGTCAGAGTCGATCCGTATTCGGGAAACATTCTGGATACCGAATTATTGCCCGGCCAACAATCCCCAGCGGCAGTCACCCTGACCAGTTTCTTTACTCTGCACTTTGCCAATTTTGGCGGCACGCCAGTGCGTTGGCTGTACTTCGTACTGGGCCTGGCGGGTGCGTTCCTGTTTTACTCGGGGAATCTGCTTTGGATCGAATCGCGGCGCAAAGCCCAACGCAAGGGACAACCCATGCCGGTGCAAACGAAGCCGACGCGGGGAATGGCAGCCGCCACCATTGGCGTCTGTCTGGGTTGTGTATGCGGCATATCCCTGAGTGTGGCCGCAGGCAAATGGCTGCACGGCATCGTCGCCGATCTGGCCGCATGGCATATGGCCGTCTATTACGTGGCGTTCTTTGCCTGCATCGCCTGGAGTTTTTACGTCGGCGCGGCTCGCGCCAGCGTGCACCTGCTGTGGCTGGCGTCGTTGAGTACGCTCGCCATTCCGCTCACGTCGCTGGTGGCGTGGGCAATGCCATCGCTGGGTTGGTGGGCATACGGCACTGTGGCTCCGTTGGGCGTGGATGCGACGGCACTATTGGCCTCGGTTGCATGGGCTTGGCTGGCACGCATGACAGCGCGGCGCGCGATGCGTGGGCGTCCAGACAGCGTATGGGCATTGTCTACATCAACGCCCACTTGATCTCAGCGACCTCACAGTCGATTTCACTCCAACAATGGATGCACGAACGCCGATTCGCGAATCTGTTCGCAGGTGATGCGCACAAATTGCGCCACGAGTTGCGCCTGCCGTTGGTTGGCCGGATGAACGACACCAACCTCACGATGCAGTTGGTGCTCTCCCAGATCGAGAACGCGAACGGATGCTTGATGACGCCCCACGTCCTTTATCGGCACCAGCGCGGCGCCCAGCCCAGACGCCACCATTTCAAGAATGGCGTCTACATCCTGTGACTCCACCTGGTATTTAGGCACCAGACGCTGGCTCTGCAAAAAACGATCGACGACCCGTCCGCCAAAGGACGCGCTGTCATAACGGATAAAGGGCAATGTTTTTAGAATCTGCCGCCAATCATCGCCCGCGACATTCGCTGGGCAGATCACTTTGAATGGTTCCTGCAGTAAAGGTACCCATTTCAACTCTGGTGGCAAAGCGAAGAAAGGCTTTACCACGATCGCAGCATCGAGCTTGCCGTGATCGACCAGGGTTAACAGCGGCATCGAGCCTCCCAGCTCCAGATGTGTACTGACATCAGGGTACTCACCGACCAATGCCTGAATGATGCGAGGCAGGTATTGACGCTGCATGCTCTGAATCGCCCCCAATCGCAAATGCCCACGCAGCGCCGTGCGTTGGGACTGATCGCATAGCTCGTCATAAAGATGCAGTATCTGGGTCGCTCGCGCCACAGCGTCGGCACCGGCAGCATTGAGCTTCACTTGGCGTCCTCTGCGATCAAACAGCGATGTCTGCAAAGACTCTTCCAGGCGCTGGATCTGCGCGCTGGCAGCGGCCTGAGTCAAGCCGATGTGCTGTGCAGCGGCCGTGATACTGCCGTGCTTGGCGACGGCCACCAGTGTGCGAAGCTCTTTCAACATAGGTACACAAATAATATTTGTGAATCACACAAAAAAATAGAGTTTTTCAATTACTCGATCTATATATACCATCTTCTCCAGGCTAGACGAAATGGTTCAATTTCCGTTGATGCCTACCACGCCTGACGTGTCGAAGAATACGGACAAGGCAAAAGTTTTTGTTTGAATTCAAAAGCTTAAAAAATCACAAGGGGTTTTAATCATGATGCATATCCGCTTTTTCGAAAGAGGTCTTCGTACAAAGATCCCGGCGCCATCGCCGGGCTGATCATGGCCTGAGTGTAAGTAATCCACTTTCACTTTCTTCCTATCCGGAGGGGCCATGCACCGCTTTTGCGTCTTATCCGGGCTGCTCGCGATCCATAGCGTGATCGCGTGCTCACCGGCATTTGCTCAGGACTTTCCACATAAACCCATCACGCTGGTGGTGCCGTTCACCGCGGCGGGCGGCACCGACCTGACCGCTCGTCTTTTTGCCCGTGCATTGGAGCGGCAATCAGGTCAACCCGTAACAGTGTTGAACAAGCCTGGCGCAGGTGGCGAAATCGGGATGAGCTATGTAGCCAGATCCGAGCCCGATGGCTACACATTAGGCATCATCAACACACCCAATGTGCTGACCATCCCCATCGAACGGCAAGCCCAATTCGATCTGACTTCGTTCGCCCTCATCGCCAATCTGGTCGATGACCCCGCGACATTCAGCGTACATGCCGATCGGCCTATCCTCTCCATTTCCGACCTAGTAGAGGCCGCCAAACGCAATCCGGAGGGCCTGACATATGGGACAGCAGGCATAGGCTCGGCCGGGCATATCGCCATGCTTATGCTCGAACAGGCCGCTGGCATCAAGCTACGCCATGTCCCATTCAAAGGGACCGCCGACGTACGCACCGCGCTGCTTAGCAAACACATTGATATTGCAGCCGCGAATCTCAGTGAAGCGTTGGCCTTTTCTCAAGGTTCGCGCTGGCGCACGTTAGGCGTCATGAAAGCGACGCGATCCACCACGGCTCCCGACGTGCCGACGCTGGCAGAAGCCGGCTACGCGTTACAAGCCGGCTCACTGCGCGGCATCGGTGCACCTGCTGCCATCACGGCACAACGTCAACATCAAGTCGCCGCATTAATAACAAAAGCTGCCAACGATCCTTTATTCATCGAGGACGCACGCAAGGCAGAGCAAGACATCAGGGTGATTCCCGGAGACGAGTACAACAGGGCACTGCAGGAACAGCAGACGCAATTCCAGGCCCTGTGGAAAACATCCCCATGGAACCGCTGAATCCCTTGGAGTCCCATACCATGAAACAAGTCCTCTGCTGCGCCCTGCTTGCCCTGCCCTCACTGTGTTCGGCAGCCTACCCCGCTCATCCCATCAATCTCATCGTGCCGTTTCCGGCTGGCGCGGGTTCGGATCAAACGGCCCGCACGATTGCCGCCTGCATGGAAACCAAGCTCGATTCGGCTCGCATTGTCGTCCTCAACAAACCGGGCGCTTCGGGTGATATCGGCCTGACGGCTTTGGCCCGAGCCGAGCCCGACGGCTACACAATCGGTCTGGTCAATACTCCTGGCGTGATCAGCCTGCCTATCGAACGCAAAACGGCCTATACGCTAGAGAGTTTCGACTTTATTGCCAACCTGGTTGAAGACCCCGGCACGATCAGTGTCCATGCAGACAGTCCCATCCATTCGATCCAGGACTTGATCGCCGCAGCCAAAGCCAAACCCGGTGAAATCACCGTTGGCACACAAGGCGTCGGCTCCGCGGGACATATCTCCGCGCTCTCGCTTGAACATGCAGCGGGTATTCAACTTTCTCCCGTGCCATTCCAAGGAGCCGCTCCCGCCAGTGTGGCACTGCTAGGCAAAGTCGTTGACAGCACAATGGCCAACCTGGGTGAAGCCATCACATTTGCCAACGGCAAACCCTGGCGCATTGTAGGCGTGATGGGTGACAAACGGGCCGAGCAGGCACCAGACATCCCCACGTTTCACGACGCAGGATATGAGGTCATTGGCGGCTCGATGCGTGGATTGGCGGGACCACGCGGTATGCCGGCCGAGGTGATCGCCGATCTGAGCCGGGCCGTGGACGAATGCAATCACGATCAAACCTATCTCAGCCGCGCCAAGGCTTCTTTTCAACCCCTGCGCTATCTCAAACGCGACGACTACATCGCCAGTCTGAAAGCCGTCGATCGGCAGTTACGCGAGCTGTGGACGGTGAAGCCGTGGCAACAGTGAACAGCTCTCTTTTTTTCTAGCACACACAAACAGGCCCTGCATTATGCGAACAGATCAACACCCCTACGATGACATCCGAGCCTATCTGGCAGAACGCGATACCGTCTTGATCCCTGTCGGAGCCGTTGAGCAATACGGCAGCCATCTGGCTACAGGCACCGAATTGCGCATCTGCGAATCCATTGCGACCGAGATCGGTGAGCATACGGGCTTGGCGGTAACGCCCATCGTTCCCGTCAATTATTCGGCCATGTTTCTGGACTACCCCGGCACCTTGTCGGTGGAAATGCACACGATCGAATCCTATTTAAAAGACATGTGCGATGCCTTGGCCGGCCAGGGGTTTCGCCATTTCTTTTTCATCAATATCCACGCGGGCTCGCTGGGACCGATCGAGAGTGTTTGCCGCCATCTGCGTCGCAAATACGACGCGGTTGGCGGCCTGATCGATGTGTTCTCGATCATGCGCGATGTGGCTGGCGACAGCCTTCAGACGAAACGCTCGCCCAGCGGCCATGCCTCTGAAATGGTGACCTCCGTGGCATTGGCCAAATTTCCTGAGCTGGTTTTTATGGACCGCGCACGGGCCACAGAATCACTGCGCCCCTTTACCGCTGACGTCAAGACCGTCAGCAGCGGCAAAGTGTCGTTGGGCAAATCGAGTTTTGCGGTATTCAGCGACATCAGCGACTACGCTCCCATCGGCACTCAGGGCGACCCCACCCATGCCAGCGCCGGCGTCGGACACGCCATCTGGAATGCGACCGTTCAGTATATGAGCGAGGCCGCACTCAAATTCAGCACCATGTCCTTTACCTCGGAAGCCGCCGCCTCATGAAACAAAACCCACTCAAGCAGCTTTGGACTCAGAACAAACCTGTATTTGGCACCTGGGCGACCATGGTGCATCACCCCCGCTTTATGAAACTGCTCGCCACGACTGGCCTGGATTTCGTACTGATCGAAATGGAGCACAGCGACTTTTCGATCGCTGATGTGGCGACACTCTGCCTGGTAGCGCGCGAAGCAGGCATCGTACCCATCGTGCGCCCCGCAGGGTCGGACTCTCATGACTACACGCGCCCGCTGGATGCCGGGGCAATGGGTCTGCTATTGCCCAATATCGAAACGCCGGAGCAACTCGAACAGATTCTGCGTTACACCAAATACTATCCCGATGGACAACGCATTCTGAACATGCGGGGACCGCACACGGACTACATCAAACTGTCGTCACCCCTATCCCAGGCCGCGGAGATCAACGCCAACACCGCCACCGTCGCCATGATGGAAACGCGAGTCGGGCTGGACAATCTGGACCGTATCTGCCAAGTACGGGGCCTGGACGCCATCATGATAGGTCCCGATGATCTCACCCAGGATCTTGGCATTCCGGGTGATATGCAACACCCGCTGTACCAAGAGGCCGTCGAACATGTCATTGCCACATGCAGCCAACACGGCATTCCCTGGGGTTTCAGTTGCCAGGACCTGAATGCCGCCGAGCGTTGGATCGCCCGCGGTATCCGCTGGATGCCGTTCAGCAACGATGTCAACGCCCTGTTCAATACTTTCAACACGGCGGCTGCCGGCTTGAAACGCCTGGCAGCACGCGAGGAGACTGCATAATGCCCGTTCAAACGCTGATGAAAACGACCGCGCAATACCGCCCCTATGGCTGGCGCGCGAAAATTGGGCTGATCGTCCCATCGACCAACACCATCAACGAGCCCGAGTTCTACCGGCTGGCTCCCGAAGGTGTCACAATCCACACGGGCCGTGCCATCAACGCAGGTCCTGCCACACAAGAGAACTACGACCGCATGGCACAAGGCGTGCTCGAAGCCGCCGATCTGATCAAGACTGCCGAAGTGGACGTCGTGGCCTATGGGTGCACGTCCGGTTCGATTGTCTGCTCATTGGACGAACTGTGCGATGGGATGAGCGAGCGCGTCGGCGTCCCAGCCATCGCCACCGCAGGCGCGGCAGTGGCGGCATTACGTGCACTAGGCGCCAAACGCATCGCGGTGGGTACGCCTTATATTGATTTCGTCAATCAACGCGAGCGCGATTTCCTGGAACAATATGGCTTTGATGTAGTATCGATCCAAGGCCTGGATCTGGGCCACACGCAGGAAGAAAGGCGCGATATCGGGCGTGTTCCGCCACAATCTACGTTCCAGTTGGCCCGAGCCATCGATCGCGCGGATGCAGACGCCATCTTTCTATCGTGCACCAACTTGGCCACGATTGATATGATCGCTCATATCGAAGACGAACTGGGCAAGCCTGTCGTCACCAGCAATCAAGCCACTTTCTGGGCATGCTTGCGCCTGCTGGGCCTGTCTAACGCGATCCCAGGCTACGGACGGCTGCTCACAGACCATCTGGCGCCGATCTCCCGCGCCGATTACTCATTGGTATAACCCATGAGCCATCTCCCCGATCCGGATATCGACCTGGCAATCCGCCTCTTCGAGACTTTGCGTACACAGTCGTTCGACGGACTGGGCGTGACCCGCGACACCTACGGTGCCGGAGAACAACGCGCCCACGACTTGATGCAGAACACAGCACGCCAATTAGGTCTGGAAACTCGTGTTGATACCAGTGGCAATCTCTACATCACATTACCGGGACATTATCGGGATCGGCCCGTACGGTTGACAGGCTCGCATCTGGACTCTGTACCTGCCGGCGGGAATTTCGATGGGGCGGCAGGCGTGGTCGCAGGATTGTCGGTGCTGGCAGGTTGGCATACGGCCGGCTATCGGCCACAGGCCGACGTTACCGTCATGGCGATTCGCGCGGAAGAAAGCACCTGGTTTCCTTACTCATATTTGGGCAGCAAGGCCGCCTTTGGTTTGGTCGACGCCTCGGTGCTCGAGCTGCCACGCGCCGATACCCGCCAGACGCTACGTGAACATCTGTCCACCTTGTCTATTGACCCGGCCGCATTCGGACGTGCTGCGCTAAACCCCACCGGGATCGATCGCTTCATCGAGTTGCATATCGAACAAGGCCCGACGCTGGTCGACGCCGACATACCTGTGGGCATCGTTACCGGCATCCGCGGCAGTTTTCGATATCGCGACATGCGTTGGATCGGCGAATACGCGCACTCCGGTGCAGTCAACCGGCGTTACCGACGCGATGCCGTGCGTGCCGCAGCATTGTGGATGACCGCGCTGGATAAAACCTGGGCAGACCTTGAGGCTGATGGCGAGGACCTCGTCGTGACAGTAGGCCAACTATCGACCAACCCGGCTCAGCATGCCTTCAGCAAGGTGGCCGGCGAACTGGACTGCTGCATCGACGTACGCAGCATTAGCGTTCCCCTGCTCGAGCGGTTTGATCAGTTGTTGCGCGATCACGCGTTGGACACAGCGCGAGCCACCTCCACCGAGGTGCACTTTGGCCCCAAGACAGGCTCGCAACCCGCCCTCATGGACACAAAGCTGATCGCCCAATTGACTGCCTTGGCCTCGGCCCGCGCCATCCCTGCGCTGGCTATGCCCAGCGGGGCAGGACATGATGCGGCGGTGTTCGCGCAACAGGAAATTCCGACCGCCATGATTTTCGTGCGTAATCAAAACGGCTCACACAACCCTCACGAGGCCATGGACATATCGGATTTCGCGATGGCGACGCAATTACTGTCCGATATTCTCGCCGCTGACCACACGGCTATGTAGTCATCAAGAGTCCCCGGCAGTGCCTACAGGTGCACAACGGCTCTCCTTTTTCGTTCCGGCTTGAATGCCGGGATTTCTCGAGGCAACCCACCGATGAAATGTCTGATCGTTCAACCCATTCATGAACAGGGGCTGGCAATGCTGCGCACGGCGGGCATCACCTGCGTCACCCCTAAATCTGCATCCATGCAAGACGTCGCCGACGCCATTAGAGACTGCGATGCTGTCATTACCCGTAATGCGGGCTTGAACACGCTCGCCATCGAATCCGCTCCGAAACTGCGTATCATCGGCAGCCACGGCGCGGGTACCAATGCCATTGATCTCGCGTCAGCCGAACGGCTGGGAATTCCTGTTGTAAACACTCCCGGCGCCAACGCACGTTCCGTGGCAGAACTGGCCCTGTCGATGATGTTGGCGCTGGTCAAACGCACGGTGGTGCTGGATCAGGCTGTGCGCAAGGGCAATTGGGATGTGCGGTATGAGCCCGGTTTGCAAGAACTTTCCAGCATGTCGCTGGGCATCGTCGGCTTTGGCCAGATCGGACGATTATTGGCACGGATGGCGGCTGGCGGTTTTGGGATGGCAGTACGTGTGTACTCTCCCTCGGTCGCACCCGAGGAAATTACCGATGCCGGTTTCGAGTCCATCGATAGCCTGCCCGAGCTAGTCCATCAGGTCGATGTCCTGTCCTTGCACCGTCCCTCCCGTCCTGGCACCGGTCCACTACTGACGGATACTCTGCTCGCCTCTATGAAACCGGGGTCGCTCATCATCAATACCGCGCGAGGCGACTTGGTAGATGAAGCCGCACTCGTACGCCATCTAGCATCCGGTCAGATAGGTGGAGCAGGCCTGGATGTATTTGCCCAAGAACCACCCGCGATTGACTCGGCGCTACTACACATGCCTCACGTCCTCTTGGCGCCTCATGCGGGAGGCAGTACTGAACAAGCTCTGGCCCGTACCGCCCGAGCAGTCGCCTCTCAGGTGATTGACGCGCTACAAAATCAACGGCCCGCCCATCTGGTTGCACCTGCAGTGTGGGAGCGGCGACGCGACCTGATCAGATCCGTGTGAGATAAATCGCCATTTGCCAACTTTTGAACCCGATCCAGTCCGAATTTGCGGCAATGAGATCTCGAACCACTCGTCCGCAGGCCTGAGGACGTATCCTGCCGCCCTTACCAATACTGCGCCAAGCGTTGGGCGATGGCCCTCTCCATTGCAGAAAAATCAGTACAAATGCAGACCTCCCTCTCGAAATCATCAATTTTTACATCAAATGATGCTAAATTTGATGCTAATCATATAGAACGCGGGAGCAGATCATGCGAACAACCATAACGTTGGACGATGAATTGGTTGCTAAAGCGAAAGATTTTTCCGGCATTCAGGAAACATCCGCATTACTCCAGCAGGCTTTGAAACAAATGGTGGAAATCGAGGCCTCACGGCGCTTGGCGCGCATGGGCGGCTCTTCGCCCGATCTTAACCCGGTGCCTCGCCGCCGGTCGGACCCTGTCGATGATCCTAGCTGACACTTCCATTTGGATCGATTTCCTTGGCAAGCCAGGCAATCTGGTGCTTGAACATCTGCTTGACGATGGCCAAGTCACCACGCATCCCTACATCATTGGGGAACTTGCATTGGGCAGCCTGTCCAATCGCGATGTCATTCTCAGCAGTCTGATGGCCTTGCCTCAAGTCAAAGCAGCCACATTTGAGGAGGCGTTGCATCTACTGCATCATGCAGAGCTGTATGGTCTAGGTATAGGATATGTCGACCTACACTTGCTCGCCTCTACGCTGATGACAGATGATGTCCGTCTATGGACTCGCGACAGGCGCCTGCAACAAGCATGCGCGAAGATAAACGTTCCGACCTATTCACCCCATTAGCCACTCATCCCACTTCCGCCGTCTCCCTGGCCCGATACAATACCGGGCATGAATTCCGCACCGCAAAAATCCCCTACCGATTCCCTGGCCGGCCATACGCCGATGATGCAGCAATATCTTCGCCTCAAAGCCGAAGCGGGGCCGTTGCTGCTGTTCTATCGCATGGGCGACTTCTACGAAATGTTCTACGAAGACGCCGAGCGCGGGGCTCGCTTGCTGGGTCTGACCTTGACCAAACGGGGCGCCTCGAACGGCACGCCGATTCCCATGGCGGGCATTCCGGTGCACGCCATGGAGCAATACCTGGCCCGTCTGGTTGCCCAGGGTGAATCCGTCGCCATTTGCGAACAAATCGGCGACCCTGCGGCCTCTAAAGGTCCGGTCGAGCGGCGCATCGTGCGTATTGTCACGCCCGGCACCCTCACCGACGAAGCGCTGCTGCCAGCCAAAGCCGACCGCGCACTGGCTGCCGTCTGCATCAGCGGTAAAGCACGCAACCAACGCGCCGGATTGGCTTGGTTGAACTTGGCCAGCGGCGAGTTTCGCGTGACCGAATGTGCCCCCGCGCAGATCGAGTCCGAGTTACATCGTATTGCGCCAGCAGAATTGGTCTACGCAGAAAGTGCCGAGTTGCCCCTGTCGTTCGACGGCGCCCGTACGCGCGTCCCCGATTGGCATTTCGAGAGCGATGGTGCACGCGCGCATCTGTTGGCGCACTTCAAGACCGATACCTTGTCGGGCTTTGACGTGGACGACATGCCGGCAGCCATCTGCGCGGCGGGCGCGTTGCTGCGTTATGCCGCACGGACGCAATCGCAGGCCTTGGCCCATGTGCAGAGCATTGCCGTTGACCGCCCGGGCCAGTATGTATTGATGGACCCGGTCACGCGCCGCAATCTGGAGTTGACTCAAACCCTGAGTGGTGAAGACTCCCCGACCTTGTTCTCATTGCTCGACAGTTGCCAGACACCGATGGGCAGCCGGTTGCTGCGACGTTGGCTGCATCACCCCTTGCGCGACAATGCGCCTGCGCAAGCCCGGCAACAAGCCATCGCCGCCTTGCTGGCGGGTCGCATGGACGTGGAGCAGACCTTTGGTGCCGCAGGCTTGTTGGAAACACTGCGTGACGCACTGGACGCATTTCCCGACGTCGAACGCATCGCCTCGCGCCTGGCGCTACGGTCGGTGCGCCCCCGGGAACTGGCCAGCTTGCGAGACGCGTTGTCCGCCCTGCCCACGTTGCGCGAGTTGCTCGAGCCGATGGAGAGCACGCCTCGCCTCGCGCAGCTCGCAGCCCATCTCTCGCTGGACCCGGCCATTGCCGATCTGCTGAACCGCGCGATTGCCCAGGAGCCGGCTGTCGCCATCCGCGACGGCGGCGTGATCGCTGCCGGCTTCGATGCCGAGCTGGACGAGCTACGGGCGTTGGCTGCAGACGGAGGAGATTTCCTGCTGCAGCTGGAGGCTCGCGAGCGTGAGCGGACCGGCATCAATAACCTGCGCGTCGAGTTCAATCGCGTGCATGGTTTTTATATCGAAGTCACCAAGGGCCAGACCGACAAGGTGCCCGACGACTACCGCCGCCGCCAGACGCTCAAGAATGCCGAGCGCTACATCACGCCTGAACTGAAGTCCTGGGAAGACAAAGTCCTGTCCGCCCAGGACCGCTCGCTGGCTCGGGAAAAATGGTTATACGAGCAGGTCCTGGATGCACTGGCAGCGTTCGTGCGCCCGCTCTCGGAGTGCGCCGTCTCACTGGCAGAACTGGATACCCTGGCCGCATTGTCTGAGCATGCACGCCGTCATGGCTGGGTCGCGCCCGAGCTGACCGAGCAGGCCGATATTTCCATCGAGGCGGGCCGTCACCCGGTGGTGGAGCGTACGATCGAGCGCTTTACGCCTAACAACTGCTCGCTCGACGCCACGCGCCGCATGCTGTTGATCACCGGCCCTAACATGGGCGGTAAATCCACCTATATGCGGCAGATCGCCTTGATCGCATTGCTGGCACGTACGGGCAGCTTTGTGCCTGCACAACGCGCCACCATCGGCAAACTGGACCGTATTTTCACGCGCATTGGCGCGGCAGATGATCTGGCGGGCGGACGCTCGACTTTTATGATGGAGATGACCGAGGCAGCTGCAATCCTCGCAGCCAGCACGCCGCACAGCCTGGTGTTGATGGATGAAATCGGCCGAGGCACTTCCACCTATGACGGTTTGGCGTTAGCGTGGGCAATAGCGCTGCGTCTGATTACGCACAACCAGGCCCTGACCTTGTTTGCCACGCACTATTTCGAATTGACACGTCTCCCTGCCGAGCAGCCCACTGCCGCCAACGTGCACTTGGCAGCCGCCGAATCCGCGGGAGGCATTGTGTTCCTGCACGAGGTCCGCGAGGGGCCTGCCAGCCGCAGCTATGGGATTCAAGTCGCCCAACGAGCGGGGATTCCCGCAGCGGTCATTCGCCATGCCTCACGTGAACTGGAACGCCTGGAAGCCCAAGGCGCACCTACGCCGCAGCTGGGCCTGTTCGCCGCAGCCCTGGACGCCGACGCGCAAGCCAATGCCGCCAGCGATCGTTCCGAAGAATCGGCGGCGCTGGACACGCTGCGTGACGAACTGGCCCACATCGATCCCGACAGCCTGACGCCACGCGAGGCGTTGGAAGCCCTTTATCGCCTCAAAGCTTGCCTACCGTGAACATCAACGAACCCTTGACTCTGCTTGGCGGCATCAGCGCCGCCGACTTTATGCGTCGCTTCTGGCAACGCAAGCCGTTGCTGATCCGGCAGGCGATGCCGAATTTCAAACCGCCGGTCAGCATTGCGAATGTGAAAAAGCTGGCGCGCCGCGATGATGTGGAATCACGCCTGATCTGGCGCGAGGACGGCGCTTGGCAAATGGAAAACGGCCCCTTTGCGCGCCTGCCCAAACCTGCGGAGCCGGACTGGACGCTGCTCGTGCAAAGCGTGGATCTGCACGACGATGCCGCCATGGCGTTGTTGCAGTTGTTCCGTTTCATTCCGGATGCACGTCTGGACGACGTCATGATCAGCGTGGCCTCGGATGGCGGCGGTGTGGGGCCGCATTTCGATAGCTACGATGTTTTCTTGCTGCAAGCCTCGGGGCGCCGTCGTTGGCGCTATGGCCGGCAGAAGGATCTGACCCTGCAACCCGGCTTGCCGCTCAAGATACTGGACAACTTTACGCCCGAACACGATGTCATCCTGGAACCGGGCGACATGCTGTATCTGCCGCCTCAGGCGGCGCACGATGGCGTTGCCGTCGGCGGCGACTGCATGACGATTTCGATCGGGTTTCGCGCGCCCACACAGGCCATTCTGGCACGCGGCCTGCTGGAGGCTGCCGCGGATCAAGCGATGGCACGCATCGGCTTGCTCGGAGGCCCGTATGGCGAACCCGCATTGCCTGGACCAAAGCTCGATGCGCTTTATCGTGACCCGGGCCAACCTGCAGTCGAGACCCCCGCCGCCCTGCCCGACGACCTCGTGCAGGCCACCCTGGACACCTTGGCCAAAGTCCGTTTCGACGATGCGCTGGCCTCTCGTTTCCTGGGCTGCTGGCTGACCGAGCCCAGCAACCTGAGCGTGTTCGATCCGCCGGCCGAACCGGTCGTCGACCTAGGGTCGGAATGGCCGGACAGCGGCTATCTGGAGTTGGATCGCCGCACCCGCATGCTGTATCGCGGCAAGCAATTGTTCATCAATGGCGAAACCGCTATCGTCACCGCCCACCCTGCATTACGCGCCCTGGCCGATGCCCGCCGCCTGTCATGCGACGACCCGCGCTGCCGCAAACTGGGCGAAGATGAGCGCGAATGCCTGATGGATTGGCTGGATGCCGGTTGGTTGCATTATCGGCAAGCCTAGGCCATCGGCAACCGTTCCGAACGGCTTGATCAAACGACGAATATCTCGCGGCCAATGTCACTGTCAGACTCGGCGCTCTGGTTGTCATCGGCTCGTTCGGGAAAGAACAGCCGCAGTTTCACCAGACGCCACGCCTCGATAAAGTCCTCCATACGGCTGACCACATCGTCGTGAGACATCTGTACGACAGGCAGACGATGAACCAAAAACATCGGCCCATAACGGTCAGTCAGCGCGATAGCCCCGAGATCGCGCATGTGCAATAGAAAGTTCATGTATAGGCAGACTTGCGGATCCAGCGTCTCCATCTGACCTTCGTCTGCTAATAGGGCGCTGATCATCCACGCCCCCCGGTCCACGTCGTTAGTGATACAGATGATAAGAGCGTCGTCCAGCGCGATAGTGCAAACGCCCTCGTCGAAGGAGAGCGGCAAACCCATGGTCGCGCTCAACTGTTCGAGGTGCGTTTCAGAAGTCGTCATAGTATTCATGGTCATGGTTTCAATCATCATCAGGAATCAAAGCCGAGACGCGGCAGCACGCTCATCACCGTTGGGTCGTGTCATATTCGACGCCATGCCTACGCCGTCGCATCAGAAACCCGTCCCGGTTCTGCAGCGCAGTCCGAGGTTGAGGTGAAATTTCCCTCACCGATGGCGGTGTTTTCTCATGCAGCTTGAATCCAGTACGAGCAACGCCGACACGGAAGCTGTCGTACCGGCCACGAGCCAGTACCTGTGGATCAGGGAGGTTGTAACGGTCGGGAATAATGCTGGACGTTGAGGCGAGCTTGATACCCTCGATATTCACTCCCGCTAACCGCATCATGCTGCGCACCCAATCCGCACAATTCCCCGCCCGAACGGCACGGTGGCCTTTTTCATCGGTCGCGGTATAGCCATCCGCCCCCTTGATCATTTCAGCGCTACGCGTGTTGTATAGGCTCTCCAGGCCGGCCGCCAGTTCGGCGAGTGCTTCGTCGCTCATCGAGCTAGGAACTTTGGGCGCCTCGCCACCGAAATTCCTGGCCCGAATTTGAGCCAAATCTTCGTCGGAATTTTTGGCGCGAACCGCTGATGGCCGTGATAATGGGTAGAGCGAGTCACGCACTACTTTTTCGGCTTCTGAGGCCGACTTGTTGTTATTCTCCACGAACATTGGCTCTGTTACCAGGTTGTCAATATAGTCATTGAGCCTTTTGGCGTCGGTCAAAAATGACGCTCTGAGCCGATCCGCCGTCCAGTTCGGGCGCCAGCCGGCCGGCTTCAACTCGCTAAGCCGGGCAGCAAGTGGCTCAAAATCCTGCGTTGTCAACGCATTCGAAAGCGAGGCGAGTTCAGACTTCGGCTGACGAACTGCCTTTTCTCGGATGCGCGCCATGATCAAATCAATTCGGAGAGGGTCGGATGACGCGAGCTTTTTCTGCTGGGTCGCAATAGCGTCCTTTACGAACGTCTCATATACGGCTTCGAAGGAACCATCCTTCTTATACTTCTTGAGTTCTTCCGAACTGGGGGTGGCCTCCCAATTGTCGGGTTTGAGTTTTCGCATCGCGGCAGCCAGCTTGTCGTTCGAGCTTTGCCACACCTCGTTCGCGATAGTCCTGGACACTTGTCGCATCTCTAGTTCTTTCCGAACCGCCTTGAGATCCAACTCTAAGGATTCGATATTCGATAGTTTCTCAATTTTTTGAGAAAGCTGATGAATGGCACTTTGGTTCTTCCAAAGATCCGCCAACAAACCATTGATCTCGGATGCGGAAAGTTTCTCAAGCTGCCCGCGCTCGCTAGCAGAAAGCGTCTTGCCGTCCTCCAGCAATCCGTTAACGCTATGTCTGAAACGATGGGCATCTTGTCTAATGTAGTTCTCCAGGTCAGTTCGCTTTGCGCGTGCCTTGCTTGAGGCGACGTATGCGTCCTGTACGATTTCGATTCGCTCCCTCATGGTCTCAAAAACCTTGCGCATTGACGTGTCGGGTGGCGAACGCTGCAGCGACTCGAGCGATAGCCCCCCAAGGAGCCCTTGAGCGCGAAGCGATTGAAGCACCTCCGGACACCATGGCCTCTCTACGGGGATGACGGGGACGGGAGCGGGAGGTGCAGCTTGGGCAGCGGCTGCAGCTTGAGCGGAGGCTGCAGCCTGGGCGGCGATTGCTTCTTTGCTGTCGAGGTTCATTTCGGCGAAATGATCAAACAGCATCTGGATTCGAACGAGCTCCCGCATGGCGCTGGCCTGCTTATGTTGATAGCTCTTCAGTTCGCTACCCAACTCTTCCTTGGAAGCATTCCTGCCGAAAACATGATAGAGAGGTACATCATTCGGCTCATCCTTTATTTCACTTTCACGCTGGATGATCGCAGTCTGGATGATTTTTTTAATCTCTGTCATCGGCAAACGTATGCTGGTGACATCCTTCATTTTTCCGCTCCCTATGACACCCAACGGGTCAGTAGGAACAGATTTACCGATTTTCAGATCTGCCGCTGAAATAACCGTCGGATGGATCACGTCATACTCATCCTTTCCATTCATGCTCCGAATCACAGCCCCCTCCGAGAGCCCGATCGTCCCGCAAAGCAGCAACTCGTCCGTGAGCCTTTCAAACAAAGACTGGTTTGCCCGTAACGTGTCCGCTATGTAGGCAAAATCGAGTTTGGTAAGTTTCCACACATGCTTTTCGGAATCCAATGTCTCGATATACATGACTGCGTGCCGAGGGTTTTCGCTGATCAAATGAATAACACCCGCGTCCTTATCGAGGGTAAATCCTGAGTAGCGAGAGTGGGCGGGATCTCCCGCACCGGCTCCGAACATCTCATTAAACGGCCTTTCAGCGCGGCCTACGGTCGACCGATTCTTGAAAGCCAATCGCTCTAACGCTTGAAAGTCGTTTTTCGTGAGATCACAGAGCCGTCCCGTCGTCTTGTCAATTAATCTGCTTTCTACGTATTTACTGACGAGACGATCAAAGGCCAACTCCTTGGTACTGATCGAGCCTGCGTCAGCGTCTGTACGAAAATAGGCGTGCTTAAGCGATGCCAGACAGTGCGCCAGGGTTTTCTCGGCAACGTTTTTTTCCCCGGGAACGCTTCCCTGAGGTACAAGCATCAGCTGTGCCGCTCCACTCTCGGACTTAATAGCGTCGTGATTTCCCTTACTCGACATGTCGCTGTCCGTCGTGAAACGAATAACCTCTGATCCGGTCTGGCTACGCCTCAGCAAAGACTTATAGTCTTTCAAAGGATTGAAATTCTGAGCGTCTGACACACGTCCGCCCGTGGATTGCGGACGATAATCATCCAGACCTCTCATCGTAATGGATGCAAATTGAACGTCGGCCTTGCTTCTGAGCTCGGCAATCATCCTAGGCGTGACGAACGCGCCCTTTTTGGAGGATAGAAGATCGATCTCCGCTTCGATTCGTGCGATGGCGGCGAGACGGACCGCTTTGATCGACGCCTTTTCTTGATCAGTGCCACGGAATGATCCTTTTTTTTCTGCGCTGCTGATCTCCGAATTCAATCGACGGGCGCTTGCCTCCGTCTCAGAGTTGATAGACCCAACCTTCAAGTACTTTTCTCTAAGCTCGGATTTGAGTTGCGCGAACAACTCTTGCTGCTGACCTAACGTCGACGCCGTATGAACACGGTACCCAAGCCACCCCCAGAAGCCCCAAGCTGAAACGGTAGACCGTGTGCCGAACTCATCGCTCTGGGTATTTTTGTCCGTAGACGGGTGCGCAACCACCGCATCGTTCAGGGAATCCGGCGAGAAAGTTGTAGAAAGTAATTTGCCGACCATCTTGACACTCCATTGCTTTAATAGCGCTACGCTGCGGCGCTTCGCTAGGCACGCGGCCCATTAATCAATAGGTTCGGATTCGCTGTTGCCAATTGGTGGCAACTTCGCAAAATGTCTTGAGAAGGGGCAGAAAATCATCCGGACTATGGATGCCAATAGGGACCTGCTTGAAGAGGCATGCGACAGGATCATCCGGCCGCAGGGCGAGGACGGCGCCTTCCGTGCCAGCCCCCAGAAAATTCGCTTGTCCCATGTCCTGCAGAAACGCGTCCCCGCTGGGTACGTCACCTAGCTCCGCATACAAGAGCACACTCTCGATGCTAGAGGTCTCCAGACTGACTGTGACCTGCACATCGCTCTCGAGCGTGAGATAAAGGGCGGCGCTGTCCTCAGGTTGGTGTGCGCCTAAAAGACGCGCGAGCTCTGTCAGAAAGATCTGTCCACTCATTTGCATCGTCCGCTCCGGAGACGTAGTTGTGCTACTTAGCTGTCTGACTGAGTGGCGCTATGTAATTTAAAGTTCCAACCAGGACCCGGAGCGGCGGGCTGTGCACAAATCCCACAGAAATTCGTATCCATCTCCCACAGTTAGCGGAGAGGACGAGGCATCTGAAACATTAAGAAATATCGAAAACGTATCAGTAAAGCTTGTTACGTTTTAGATGCCACCGCTTTAATTTTTACACGCCAGCGCTCGCCTGATTCCTGTAGCCTGACTACTGGTTTCCCCTAATGGGAATCTGATTTCCCCGATTTGGGGCCGCATGATCGTCATTTCACAGGAGTCTCAACATGATCAGCAAAACCTTGATTCTTGCTTCGGTATTGGCCGTAGCGCTGACCGCTTGCGACAAGAAGGAAGACACCTCGAGCCCCGCCGGCTCGGCACCGTCGACCACCGCACCGGCGCCAGCGGCACCCGCTCCCACGGCACCCACCCCGGCTCCGGACAGCTCGAGCACCACGCCGGCCCCGGGCACCTCGACCACGCCGGGTTCGGGTGGCTAAATCACCTCTCTGGCGAAATTCGCCAGACGTGAAAAAGGGNGGCGATGATCGTCGCAGCCCTTTTTTGTTGCCGGGCTGGGCCAAGCCGGGCCATCCAAAATAAAAACGCCCCCGCAGGGGCGTTTTTAAGAGACAGGGCCATGGACCACCGCCCTGCTCGAACATCAGACCATTTTGTCCTTCAGCACGCCCAACAGACGCTGTGCCGTTGAACTATTGTCACGCTGGCCGCTGGCGTTGAGCACCGTCACCTGTGTCTGACCACCGACTTCGGTCAGATGGATGCGGTATTGCGCCGCCTGGGTTTGTTTGTCACCAGAGAACATCCGGCTGAAGAAACCCGGCTCGCTTTGCTGAGCGCCCGTATCCGTATCCACATAGCGCACGAAATACTCGCCAGCGGAACGATCACGATCATCCACAGCAAAACCGCCCGAATCCAGCGCCACCCCAACCCGACGCCATGCGCGATCAAAGGACTCGTCGACCACCAGCATGGCACCATCGGCCCGTACGTCCTGCTGGACCTTCGGCGACTGCGGCGAAGCCTCGGCCTGAGCCACCAGCTTGCGGGCGCTGTCGACGTCAGTGCCCAGATACACCATCAGGCGCGCCAGCATGGCGGCATTCAGACCGGGGTCTTCTTTGCCGTGTTCCCATTGCACTTGGGAGTCATCGGAGCCCACACGCTTTTCAAACATCTGCTGGTGCGAGATATAAATCTCGGTACGCCCATTGACGCGCTCGACACGCGTACGGAATTTCTCGCGCTCACCGCTATCCCACACCGAATCCAGAATGGAACCTAACGCCTGACGCAGCCAGCTCTCGGGGATCTTGGCACGGTTTTCGGCCCAGTTCGTGTCGATCAAACCGGCCTTGGGATTGTTGTTCGCAATCGTAAAGCCAGTGTCTGTCCAGAAATCGACCACTTTGGGAAAGACTTGCTCAGGAGGCAAATCGACTACCAACCAACGCAAATCGCCATCACGCTCGACTCGCATGTCGCTGCGCTCGGGCAGCACATTGCTAGTCTGTGCTGTCGAAGAGGCGACTTGCTGGCCCTGCTCTTGATATTGCGAGAACGTGGTGCTGCCCGATGCAGGAGCACGATAACGTGGATCGCTCGATGCCTGAGTCAGATCCGGAGGGATGCTCAGCGGTTCGCCACGTTTTGTGCTTTTGTAATCGACCGACTCTTCGCCGCCGAGAAATTCATTCACATCGCTGCAACCCGACAGCAATGCCAGAGCCATCAATGCCGACGCAGCGGCATGACGTTGGTTCATACGCATCCTCACTTAAATTAGAGCAGACCCGTTTCCTGGAGCGTGCGACGGACCGTATCGTGATGCTGCGCGCCGAGTTCGACCAGCGGTAACCGGTAACCCAACGACGTACGGCCCATCTGGGCAAGCGCCCATTTCACAGGAATGGGATTGGCCTCGACAAACAAGACCTTGTTAAGACGAGCCAGGCGCGAGTTTAGTTCACGCACTTTGGGCACGTCACCTGCCAAGGCCGCAGCACAAAGCTCGCGCATGAGCCGTGGTGCGACATTGGCTGTCACTGAAATATTGCCTCGAGCGCCCAACAGAATGAGTGCGGCAGCGGTAGGATCATCGCCGCTGAACACCTGAAAATCTGCGGGAGCTTCGCGCAACAACAACGCCCCGCGGCCAATATCGCCGGTCGCGTCCTTGATACCGATGATGCCTGGCACTTGCGCCAGACGCAGCACGGTTTCGTTGCTCATGTCAGCGACCGTACGGCCTGGCACGTTGTACAGCACCGTCGGCAGATCCACCGCCTCGGCAACGGCGCGGAAATGCTGATAGAGGCCCTCCTGGGAGGGCTTGTTGTAGTAGGGCACCACGGACAGGCCCGCCTGGGCGCCCACGCGCTTGGCGTGACGCGTCAGATGGATCGCCTCGTCAGTCGAGTTGGCGCCGACGCCAGCGATCACGGGAATACGCCCTGCCGCGTGTTCTACCGCCACGCGGATGAGCTCGGCATGCTCGTCCATGGACACCGTGGGAGACTCTCCCGTGGTGCCGACCACCACCAGGGCGTCGGTGCCTTCGGCGACGTGCCAATCGATCAGAGATCGATACGCCGGATAATCCAGGCTGCCATCAGGCTGCATGGGCGTTACCAACGCCACCATGCTGCCCTGAAAAGTAATCGTTGAGGAATCGGGGGATGCCATGAAAATGGGCTCCGAACCCGGCGCAACATGCACCGGGCGAGAAACAGGTCAGTCGAACCGTCGAGTTTACCGGAATATTGGCAATTACAAGAACCATGTCACGATGGTCGAGCCCAATTCCATAAAGGGCCGCATCAAGGTCCACAACACATCGGTCGCCAGCAGTACCAGCACGATCAACAAGCCATAGGGCTCGATCCGGGAGTATTGCCAGGCCAGTCGATTAGGCAGCAGGCTGAATACGACGCGGCCACCGTCCAGAGGCAAAATAGGCAGCAAATTGAGCGCCATTAGCACCAAATTGACGTTAATACCCGCCATGCCGACCTGATACCAGTAGCCCTCTTCGATACCGGCAGCCAGGAACAGGCGCATCGAGATGACCCACAGAATGGCCATGACCAGATTGGCGGCAGGCCCTGCCAGGGCCACCCATAGCATGTCCTGCTTGGGCCGGCGCAGGCGTCCGAAATCCACCGGGACAGGTTTGGCCCAACCGAACAGCATGCCGGGACCGCCCATCAATTTGGACATCAGCAAGATCGCCACCGGAACCAATATGGTGCCGACGGGATCGATGTGGCGCATAGGATTGAGCGTGATGCGCCCCGCCTGCTCGGCAGTGGGGTCCCCGAACATACGAGCCACATAACCGTGGGCCGCCTCGTGCAGGGTGATCGCGAAAATAACGGGGATCGCGTAGATCGCGATAGCTTGAATGATGTCGGACATGAGGCGCCGGAGTTATCTTTTTATATCAGACCAAGCCCAACGTGGCAGGGTCACCCCGGCCACGCCGCAGCACTGCCGGCTCGTTGCCGGTCAAATCAATAACTGTAGTGGGAGATTGCGGGCAAGCGCCTGCATCAATGACGGCAGCCAGCTCATGGGCATAGCGATCACGGATGTCCTCGGCGTCGTTGAGCGCCTCGTCTTCGTCCTTGGGGATCAGCGTCGTAGACAGCAACGGCGCCCCCACCTGCTCGAGCAACGCCAACGTCACCGCGTGCTGCGGCACACGGATCCCGATAGTCTTGCGAGACGGATGAGATACCCGGCGCGGTACCTCGCGGGTCGCCTCGAGAATAAAGGTCCAGGGCCCCGGCGTCGCCGCCTTCAGCAAGCGATATTGACGATTGTCGACCCGCGCAAAATGGCCGATCTCGGCCAGATCGCGACACAAGAGTGTCAAATGGTGACGTTCGTCCAATCCGCGCAACCGCCGCAGCGCATCGGCGGCCGCTTTGTCGTCGAGATGGGCCACCACCGCATAACTGGAGTCGGTAGGCACCGCCACCAAGCCGCCATCGCTCAGCCATTGGGCGGCTTGTTTGAGCAAACGCGGTTGCGGATTGTCAGGATGAATGGAGAAAAAGAGAGCCATGGGTTTATCCTAGCATCCTTAGCGCTTGCTCAGGAGAAACAAGATGCGCATGGATGACTCGCGGGAAAGTCAAAATATCGAAGATCGACGCTCAAGCGGCCCGCGGTTCGGAGGACGACGTGGTTCGATCGGCATAGGCACCATCGTACTGGCTTTAGTGGCGATTTATTTCGGCGTGGACCCCTCGGTCGTCCTGCAAATGGCCGATGGCACCGCGCCGGTGCAACAACAGCAAACCTCGACCCAGCCTCCGGCCGACGATCCACAGACGCGCTTCGTGTCCAAAGTCCTGGGCGAGACCGAAGACGTCTGGAGCACGATTTTCCAGGAAAATCTCAATCGGCAATACGTTCCGCCCAAGATGGTCCTGTTTCGCGGCGCGACGCCGACCGCCTGCGGTACCGGGCAATCGGCCATGGGGCCGTTTTATTGCCCGGCGGACAGCAAGGTCTATATCGATCTGAGCTTCTTTGACGAAATGGAGCGCCAACTGAACGCGCCGGGGGATTTTGCCCAGGCCTACGTCATTGCCCATGAGGTGGGCCACCATGTCCAGCACCTGCTGGGCATTTCCGACCAGGTCGATCAACTGCGCCAGCGTAACCCCAGCCAGGCCAACGCCCTGTCGATCCGCATGGAGTTGCAGGCAGACTGCTTCGCCGGGCTATGGGCACGCCGTGCCGACCAGGCTCGCAACATCCTCGAAAGCGGTGACATCGAAGAAGGCCTGAACGCTGCGACGGCCATTGGCGACGACACCCTGCAAAAGAAAAGCCAGGGCTATGTCGTCCCCGATGCCTTTACGCATGGATCCTCCGCGCAGCGCGTACAGTGGTTCAAACGCGGCCTGGACAGCGGCGACCTGCGCCAATGCGACACGTTTGCCAGCAAGAGCCTTTGATCGCCTCTCGTTGATTCTCCGGGCAGATCGGCGCGACAGATGGACCGTCCAGACTGCCTACCATGTCGGCTCGCCGAATGGTAGGCAGCACCGCTTTGCAGCCGGCTAAACGGTTGCGGCCTGCCGACAACGCCATGATCTTGTAATATTACGGCCCTTTCGGGCGCCTCGCTGGGTGCCCCGCTGCATCCCCTGAACGACAACAGCCCCAAACGGCGCATGGCCACTACGCAAGCCCCCCTCATTACCCCGGCAGAAGTCCGCGAAATCCTGGCAGAGCCCAAGGAAACCGCCAAAGCGGTGACCTGGACGCCTCGCCCTGCGCCCGGACAAGCCCAATGGGTAGAATTCGTCTCGTCCTGCCGCTTGCGCGGCGAGACACGCGACGACATCATTTTTCGTACGCTCTATCGTCCGGCGCGCACTGCCGTGCACGGACAAGCCATCATCACCCTGGCAGAAGCCTGTTCGGCCAGCCTGTTCATCGGACCGCATCGCGTGCTGGGTATTGATACCAACGATGCCTACCACACGAATCTGGCTGGCTCAGACCTGCCGCTCTACCGCAACGTACTCGATCAGCGCACCCACCAGCATATCTGGCATCACGAAGGCGAAGGTTATGCCGAGCCTGTCGTCCCTGCGCTGAACGACATCGCCTCCCTGATCCCTTATTTCCTGCAACGCGCCAATCTGACGCTGGCAGGTGGCTTTGCCCACCCGCTCAAAGGCCGTCAGATTGAACTGCTCATCTGAATATGACCGCATTTCTGCCCCCGGCCGGCTGGACGGTCGTGCCCGCCGGAGAACGCGCTGTACGCGCCATCACGCCCGTTGCCATGGGCCTGGACGGCCAGCATGCCACGTTCTACATCGCTCATCCCGACGACAATTCGTTCTTTTTGACCGATGCAGGCGAAGCTGCCATGCATGCCGCCACCTATGGCGTCGAACTCACCCCCAAACGGCTGGACCAGTTGAATCAGACCCCGGGCCTCAGCCTGGCACACTTCGACCATAGTGGCGCCATCACGGCCGCCGGCCCGCAATCGCAATTGCAGGATGCGCTGTGGGATGCGATCAAATTGACGACTGCGCTGACCTTTCAGTGCAGCCAATGGATGCCGAAATTCAGCCGCCTGCGTTTTCGCGCCGAAGTCGGCCGCACGTTGGCCGAGGCCGTGGGCGCTGAACGATTGGTCCAAAGCGCAAAAGCACGTGCCAGCAGCGGCCACACGGCCGAATTCGCCTATGCGGTGCGCAGCACCGCTGGCGCCTCGCTCACCTACATCGAACCAATCGCCCTCAAAGCAGGCAAAAAAATCGATTGGACACAGGTCTACCAGACACACGGCAAAATGTCGGACGTCAAAATGGCCGATGCGGATAACAGCCGCCTGGTCATCCTCGAGGACGGCGCAGCCGCCGAGGAATTCAACAAAGCGGTATCGATTCTGGAACAGTCCGCGATTGTCAGACCGCTGGGCAAAGCTCGCAGTTGGTCGGAGATCTTTGCCAATTGACTGAATAGGTTCGCCTATCCCGTCACCCCTGTCAGGGCATCGACAATCGCGCACCCATGGCTGATCGCCTGGTGCACGGCTTCGCGCGGACTAAATACAAAATTCCCCTCGGCAAAGCTGGGGACTTCATACTCATCACCCGATTCCTGTACGGAGTCAGCCTGAACCACGAATACCGAAGCGGTAAAGACGGGTGACCCCGACGCGTTTGTCTTGCTGTCTTGGACACCCCGGGTGACTTTCGCCGTCAACCGATATCCTTTGTAAACAAAATTATTTGGATGCACTCGTAGGCCCTCTCTAAAGGGCAGCATACCGCGCATATCGTGACAAGCCTGATAAGTTTTGTAACGGACTGAGGAATCGTCCTTTCGAGGCGGCGCATGAATTGTCGGTCAGGCTAAGTTATCCAGAACGGGGGCGAACGGCAGCGTGCGCTGGCCCTCGTACCTCAAGGTTCGGCCCCCCCCCTGATCGTCAAACACCAACATCGCCGCTCATTTGCCATCGCGATTTTTTATATGCTATAGTTCGGCCTCTTCGCAGTACTCAGCGGTGGCTGTAGCTCAGTTGGTAGAGTCCTGGATTGTGATTCCAGTTGTCGTGGGTTCGAGCCCCATCAGCCACCCCAAATCGCTCTGAGTTTTCATGTGGATAAAAGATCAAAAATCCCACCATATGAAGATTAGAACAAGAATTGCGATACTAGAATTTAGCCCGCCATTGAGCGGGCTTTTTCATTTCTGTGCTTAGCTCGGTCATATATTAGGCTTGACCGAAACACGATTGCTCTCGGTACAGACACAACCGCAAAGCCATCACTGATTAAGCAATCGTTTGAGCAAGTGAGCTCTAAAATCTCCCATGCTCGGTATGAACAATTGATCTCACATTCACTCCTGGTCGGCTTGCCCCTCCACACGCCGCCTGCCTCTCCGTAAAACGAATCCAAGCGTCATACGAACGCCCACTTGTTGCTCGCCCACGACGAAATGCGAGCTAACAGCTACAACTTGGTATCCTGACGCACCTGCCATGTATAGGCATGACACCCTTGCGAGAGTCATTCAGAGCTGCATATGGATCGCTTCGACGAGCTTTTACATGAATACTGGCCCCATTTGGTATTCGGCATCAGCGTAGTAGCCGGTACGGGTGCCGCCGTCCATGCCGCCATGACCAAACAGGACGTACGTGCGGCAATCGGCTGGGTCGGGGTGGCCCTGTTTTCCCCCCTGTTTGGGGCGCTGTTTTATTTTGTCGCCGGGATAAACCGCATCCGTCACACCCGCGTTTCGCAGCAACGAGACGAAACTCCGCTGTCCTACGCCAGCTACGAACAGGAACCCATCGACGATGTCGTGCCCTACTCGGCTAGCCAATTCTCGTCGCTCAGGACACTGGGTGACCAGATCAGCCATTTCCCTGTCGTAGGCAACAATTCCGTCACCCCCCTGTCAGGAGGCGACGAAGCCTACCCTGCCATGATGCAGGCCATTCGCCAGGCGCGCCATTGCATCGCCATGCAGAGCTATATCTTTGACAGCGACCCCATCGGCCGGGAAATGGCACAGGCGCTGATCGAGGCTCACGAACGCGGCGTACAAGTCCGCGTTCTGATCGATGCAATCGGCAGCAAGTATTCCCGTCCCCCTATCGTGCGCATGCTGCACCGCGCGGGCGTACGCACCGCGCTGTTCATGACAAATCCCCTGGGCGTGCTGCGCATGCCGTATGCCAATCTGCGCAGCCACCGCAAGATCCTCGTTGTCGACGGCGACCTGGGTTTTACCGGCGGTATGAACGTACGCGCCGCCTTTGTCAGCGCCCTATCGGGCGAGCAGACCAACAAAGACGTGCATTTTCAATTGGAGGGCCCGGTCGTCACGCAGCTCATGTCGGTGTTTGCACACGACTGGACATTCACGACCCACGAGATGCTCGAGGGCGAGCCGTGGTTTCCTCCCCCGGCCTCGACGCCGGCAGGCACGGTACCGCTGCGTTGCGTTCCCTCAGGGCCCGATCGCGCCGTCGTCAGCACGCGCAATATGCTATTGGGCGCCCTCGCCGTCGCACAGCACCACATCCGCATTCAGTCGCCGTATTTCCTGCCTGATCAACCGCTGATCCTGGCGCTGGCAACCGCCGCGCGGCGCGGCATCACCGTCGACGTCGTGATCCCCGGCCGCAATAATTTGCGCTTGGTCAATTATGCGATGACGGCGCAACTGGACCAGATCATCCGCACGGGATGCCGCGTCTGGCGCTCATCGGGCTCGTTCGACCATTCCAAACTGATGACAGTGGACGGCGCCTGGTCGTATATCGGATCGTCCAATATGGATCCGCGCAGCCTGCGGCTGAATTTCGAGCTCGACACCGAAGTCTACGATCACAACCTGGCCCAATGGATCGGCCATCGCGTGGATGCGTACATCGCAGGTGCGAGACAAGTCACCCTCGAGGAGCTCTATGGGCAGCCGTTCATCAAGCGGCTGCGCAACAAGATTATCTGGCTGGCTTCACCGTATTTGTAGTGCACAGGCGTTTTTGTAAAGCGTTTGTATACGCGACCGCCCAACATACAGTACGACACGCAGCGTTTTTCCTGAGCAGGTATAACCGACACGTACCTATTCAGGAGCAACGTGATGAAGCAACCATATCCTGCCCGCCATCCCATCGCCCGCTTACCCCGTCCGAGCATAAAGCGATTGTTCACAGTGCTTCTTTTGCTCGTGGGTGGATTGAGCGTTGAGGCCGTCAAACCCGTGCAGTGTTCATTGATAGTCAATAGCCGGAGTTATCGTCCTCGCGCACCCTCATCAAAGTAGCCCCATCGATGAGACGCGCGGACAATTGAGGCCAGGAGGACGTATTTACGTACCATCGCAACGCATAACCTGACTGACCCTGCTTGAGGGCCAATATGCCCCTGCGAACGATAGGTCGAAGCCCCATATTCAGCAGATCCATGATATGAATACGGAAAGCAAGAAACCGTATCCATAAAAAGGGAGGCATTTGATGCAGTCAGACACCGTCTCATCGCCGCAGCGAATCGGCGTACCCCGCGAGATATTTCCTGGCGAAAAGCGCGTCGCCACGGTTCCCGAAGCGGTAGAAAAACTCGTCAAACTGGGTTTTCAGGTCGCAGTCGAGGCTGGCGCCGGCGAGGCGGCCAACTTCAGCGACGAGTCCTATTCGGCTGCGGGTGCAGAGATCGTCCAGGGCGCTGCGGCGCTCTGGGCGGAATCCGACATCGTCTTCAAAACACGCCCCCCGAGTGCCGAAGAAGTCGCCCTGATGCGCGAAGGCGGGACTCTGATTGGCTTCATCTGGCCCGCCCAAAACCCGGATCTGATGCAGCAACTCGCCGCAAAAAAGGCAACCGTGCTGGCCATTGACTGCCTACCACGCACGCTGTCACGCGCCCAGAAAATGGATGCTCTCACCTCCACGGCGGGTGTCAGCGGCTATCGAGCTGTCATTGAGGCAGCCAATGCATTCGGGCGCTATTTCAACGGACAGATCACCGCGGCAGGTAAAGTGCCGCCCGCCAAAGTCTTCATCGCAGGCGCCGGTGTGGCAGGCCTGGCGGCCATAGGGACAGCGGCCAGCCTGGGCGCTATCGTACGCGCCAACGATACCCGTGCCGAAGTCGCCGATCAGGTCAAATCCCTGGGCGGCGAATTCGTCAAAGTCGATTACGAAGAAGAAGGCAGCGGTGGTGGCGGCTATGCCAAGGTCATGAGCGAAGGCTTTCAGGCCGCGCAGCGCCAGATGTACGCCCAGCAGGCAAAAGACGCGGACATCATCATCACCACAGCCCTGATCCCCGGCAAACCTGCGCCCAAGCTCATCACCGCCGAGATGGTGCAATCGATGAAGCCCGGCAGCGTCATCGTCGACATGGCCGCAGAGCAAGGCGGCAATTGCGAGCTGACCGTACCCGGCGAAGCCGTCGTGCGCCATGGCGTCACGATCATCGGCTACACCGATCTGGCCTCACGCCTGGCCAAACAGTCGTCCACGCTGTACGCCACCAACCTGCTGCGCCTGACCGAGGAACTGTGCAAGGCCAAGGACGGGCATGCCGTGATCAATATGGAGGACGATGCGATCCGGGGCCTGACGGTAATCAAGGATGGCGCCATTACCTGGCCCGCTCCACCGCTAAAGCCTGCGACGCCTCCTGCCGCGGCTGCCAAATCGGCGGCCCCTGTCGCCGAAAAGAAGAGCGGTCACGGGCATGGCAGCAGCGGTCCATTGCCAGCCAAAACGCTCGCGATCGTTTTTGCTGTGGCCGCAGTGGCCTTTTGGTTTATCGGCGCCTATGCACCGGCGGCCTTCCTGGGGCACTTTACGGTATTCGTACTGGCGTGCTTCATCGGATACATGGTGGTGTGGAATGTGACCCCTGCACTGCACACACCGCTGATGAGCGTGACCAACGCCATTTCCAGCATCATCGCCATCGGGGCGCTAGTTCAGATTGCGCCGCCCACGGCGGGCTTGAACGATCGGCCCGATGCGCTGATTCACTGGTTGGCCTTTGCTGCGCTCATCCTGACAGCGGTCAATATGTTTGGCGGCTTTGCCGTCACCCGTCGCATGCTCGCCATGTTCCGTAAATAAGAAAAATAAATAAAGGAAAGACATCATCATGTCCCAAAGTCTCGCCACGGTGGCCTATCTCGGTGCCGCCATTCTCTTTATCTTGAGTTTGAGTGGCCTGTCGAATCCTGAAACTTCACGTCGCGGCAATCTGTTCGGCATGATCGGCATGGCGCTGGCCGTATTGGCGACCGTGTTCGGCCCCAGCGTCAGCACCTCAGGCATCGCCTGGATTGTCATTGCGCTGGTGGTCGGCGGCGGCATCGGTCTATATGCCGCCAAGGTTGTCAAAATGACCCAGATGCCTGAGCTGGTGGCGCTCATGCATAGCCTGGTGGGTCTGGCGGCCTGCATTGTCGGATTCGCCAGCTATATCGACCCCACCATGAAATACGAGGGTGCGGAGAAAATCATCCACGAGGTGGAAATCTACATCGGTATTCTGATCGGTGCGGTCACGTTCTCCGGCTCGCTGATCGCGTTCGGCAAACTGGCAGGCCGCATCGGCGGCAAGCCACTGCTGCTGCCCGCTCGCCACTGGCTCAATCTGATTGCCCTGCTGGTCGTGATCTGGTTCGGCCGGGAGTTTCTGGCGGCGCCCGACGTCAATGCTGGCATGTTGCCGTTGATTGTGATGACAGTGATTGCCCTGCTGTTCGGCATACACATGGTCATGGCCATCGGCGGCGCGGATATGCCCGTAGTCGTCTCCATGCTCAACAGCTATTCGGGCTGGGCGGCGGCTGCCACCGGATTCATGCTGAGCAACGATCTGCTCATCGTAACGGGCGCATTGGTTGGATCCTCGGGTGCGATCCTGTCGTACATCATGTGCACGGCAATGAACCGCAATTTCATCAGCGTCATTGCCGGCGGCTTTGGCTCGGGCGGCGGTACGCCCGCCAAGAAAAGCGATGCAACGGAGCCCCAAGGCGAAGTCGTGCCCGTCAGCGCCGCCGAGACATCCGAGATGCTGCGCGACGCCAAAAGCGTCATCATCGTACCGGGTTACGGTATGGCGGTGGCCCAGGCTCAACACACGGTGTATGAGATCACCAAGACGCTGCGCGAAAAAGGCGTGGATGTCCGCTTTGCCATTCACCCGGTGGCAGGCCGTATGCCAGGCCACATGAATGTGCTGTTGGCCGAGGCGAAGGTGCCCTACGACATCGTGATGGAGATGGACGAAATCAACGAGGATTTCCCCGATACGGACGTCGCCATCGTCATCGGCGCCAACGACATCGTCAACCCCAGCGCCGCGGAAGACCCGGCCAGCCCCATCGCCGGCATGCCGGTGCTAGAGGTCTGGAAGGCCAAGACCTCGATCGTGATGAAACGGTCGATGGCATCGGGATATGCGGGCGTGGACAATCCGTTGTTCTACAAAGAAAACAACCGCATGTTGTTTGGCGATGCCAAGAAAATGCTGGATGAAGTGCTGGTCGCGCTGAAGGGTTGAGCCGGTATTACACGCCAATGAGCCGCTATCATCATCGATAAAATGAATGGTAGCGGCTCATAGAGCTTGCCATCCTCATGCTTCGAACGGCATGACTATTTTTTTGTGACATCCAATGGATTGAAGGCCGCTCGAGCATGCGGCTCCAGCTCGTGTACCAAGCGTTTAAGCAGTGACACAAACTGCTCTCGCTCATCGTCGTTCAATGGCGCCATCTGTGCGTTGTAGGTGGTCTCTGCCATACCGCGTGTTCGACGCAACATGTTTCGTCCTGCGGCGGTCAAGGTCAAACGCAGTTGGCGTTTATCCACACTGTCGACTTGCCGCAGGAGCCAGCCATTGCGCTCCAGCCCTTGGACGACCTGAGAAATACTGACTTTATTCATCCCTAAGGACAAGGCGAGTTCGCCCTGGGTCAGTTTCTTTTTCTCGTGCAGCGCAATCAATACTGCATACTGTGCGGGAGACAATCCAATCGATGCGAATTCGGCTTCCAGAATGGATACGAAAATCTGATGCGCGCGCCGAAGCAAGAACCCGGGCCGGTCATAAAGTTGATCCAGACGTTCGATCGCAGAATTGGGCATGCTTAATGGCGTAGAAAAAGGCTAAAAGAATTTGCGTGCAGGCCAATAAACGCTGGCCTGACGCCCTCAAGACACCCGAGGGGTATGGCCGCTCAACTCTTGGCCAGCATGCTCGGGCAGGGAACGGTAACACGGGATGGCCGCTGCGCAACATAGTGCCAGCAGACCAAAAGCGATCGCATAATCGGCGCTGGCGGGCTCAGCGCGGCTGGCCCAGGTGGCGGACCATTCGATGAGCAACGCGGAAAATGCGATGCCCACCGTAACCGCGAGCTGCCAAGCCATCGTGTTCAATGTCGTGGCCGAAGCAACTTTTTCAGCAGGCAAATCCGCATAGGCAATCGCACTAAGCGCGTTGAACTGAATCGCCCGAAAAAAACCCGTAAGCGCCATGACCAGGGAAATGGCGATCATATTCCAGCCGGGCAGAGCAAAGCATGCACACGCCAATAACCCTGCCGTGCACATCAGTCCATTGCCGATCAACATCCGGCGGAAACCCCAACGCCCCAGCATCTTCGCCGTTTGCGTCTTGGCAAAAAAGGCGACCGTACCGCTGAGCAACAGGACCATCCCACTCTGCACAGCACTGAATCCCAATCCCAATTGCAGCATGAGCGGCAGCAAAAATGGCAGTGCCCCATAACCCACGCGAACGAGACTGCCTCCCCAGAACCCTGCAGAGAACGATTTTCCCTGTAGCAGCGAGAAATCCAGCATCGGATGCGCCAAGTGCCGCCGATAATGGATATAGAAAACGAGCAATCCCGTCAACGCCAACACCCACGCAAACAGCCACAACGGATCGTCCGCCTGCCGTACGGATTCGACGCCAATTACGATGAGCGCCAATATGGCCGACAGCAGCAACCACTCCCCCCAATCAAACACACTGCTGATACGCGTACGCAATTCCGGCATCACATAGCGCGCTGCCCATAACCCCGCGAGCCCCACGGGAACGTTCGCCCAAAAAACCCAATGCCAGCTTAAGTAAGTCCCCAATATTCCACCCAGAGGCGGCCCCAGCATCGGGCCCAGCATGGCAGGCGTAACCATCCAGGCCAGGGCCTGTACCAGCTTTCCTTTGCCCACGGCGTGAATCAGCACATTACGGCCAACCGGTACCATCATTGCAGCGGCGGCACCCTGCAGGCCACGAGAGGCGGCGAGCGCCTCTACGCTCGTAGACATCGCACACAATACGGAGCTGATGACGAATAGCAATACAGACCCGCAAAAGGTCGTCCTCGATCCCCAGCGTGCCGCAAATAGTCCACTGAGCGGAATAAATATCAGCGAACAGAGCAGATAGATCGTCATCGTCAGGTTCAAACCTAGCGGGTCTATGCCGTATTGCAAGGCGATCTGAGGAATGACGGGGCTGATGATAGTGGCGTCCAATTGCTCCATGAACATGGCAGAGCCAACCAGCAATGCGAGCGGACGAAAATCCTCACTCGCGTCGGACACGGGACGCAAACGAAAAGCCATGAATATGTTTCAAGCCGCAGCCAATACAAGTCGAAGCCACGGATTCTCCATCAAGATCAGCTGCCTTCAAAATGAAATTAGTAAAGGTACTAACAATTTTTTCTTCTTTTGAATTAAGCACAAATCATGGGACAGTATCCATCTTTCGCGCAGTGGTGCGACGTCGACACACTGTGCCTGCAGCATCAACGAGGATCGCCCCATGGCTACTTTCAAACTTGTCACACCCACCTGGGTCTCACAGAACCTGAACGATGAGACGCTGGTCCTGATTGATGCGCGCTCGCCTGCCGATTACTGGCGCGGCCATATCGCTGGCGCCAGAAATTTTGATCCCGCCTTGCTGTCGATCGTGCGCACGGATCCCGCCTCCCTGACACGGTTCCAGGCCGTACTAGCGTGGGCGCTATCTGCCTTGGGCCTCACCGCAGAATCGCACGTCGTGATTATCGGCGCACAAAATGATGCCCCCTCGGCCAAGACCGCCTGGGCATTTGCTTATGCAGGAATCCAGCATATTTCACTGTTGGACGGTGGCTTGGCGGCCTGGCCTGGCGAACATGTCACGACGGCAGCTTCCTGGCCGGCGACCCCATTTGTGTTGACGCCTCAATCAGAATATTTGGCTACCGCTCAGGATGTACTGGCCGCGACCCAGCAGAACCGCGCTGTCCTGGATGCCCGGTCACGGGAGGAATTTGACGGCGTACGCAGCAATGCCGGCCGCAAAGGCCGCATTCCTGAGGCCAAGTTCTGGGACAACAGCCTCGAATTGAACGGCGACGGGCAATACGCCGGCACCCATGGAGTCACCTCCCAGGCACAGCAGATTGGCATTACCCCTCAGGACAACCCCATTGTCTATTGCGGAGGCGGAGGACGTGCCGCGCGCACCTTTGTTGCCCTGCAACTGGCCGGGCAACAGACCGCGGTCTATCCCGCCTCGTGGCTGGAATGGGGCACCGACCCGCAGTATCCCATCCAATCGCCCAGCGCCTGATCCTAGAAAAAACGACCATGTCTCTTTCCGCCACTCTCCCCGCTGCGCCCCCCGTTACGAACGGCATCTATGTCGATGACGAAAAACTGGACAGGATTCAGTCTAAAGTCCTGGATTTCACGCAATATCCTCATGATGTTGCGACGTTGGGCGACATCAATATTGCGCCCTACTCTGCGACGGTAGGTGCGACTGTGCACGGTCTGCGAATAAGGCCCGATAGCGACGTTGCCCCTGCCGTGCGCGACTTTCTATATAGAGGCCTGCTACGCCATGGATTTCTGAGCTTTGAGCCGGGAACTGTAGACGCTCAGTCCTTTGAACGGCTGGTCTCACTGTTTGGCCAAGTAAAGCTCTTGAATACGCCGTACACCCCTGGCTCGGGAAAGACGGGACAGCTCAACGCCATCGACTCATCCATCAAGCGCACGCGGATGAACTACATCTGGCATATCGACCAGTCGTTCCAGAACGTGCAGCCTCCTTTTACGTCCTTGTTCGCTCAAGAAGTGCCCGGTACCGGTGGAGACACGGTGTTCTCCAATGCGACCGCAGCCTATGACCTGCTCGACCCCGCATTGGCGGCCTATTTTGAATCGCTGACGGCAGTGCATGACGTCGAGACCCAGGGATTCCTGACGTTGGCGTATCACGACCTTGCACAACGCGCGGGGCAGCGTGAGAAATATCCGTCGATCGAGGTCCCTCTCATTCGCACACACCCCGAAACAGGACGGAAGCAGATCTTCGCCAACGAACTCTATACCCAGCGCATCCTGGGTGTCACGCGACGCACCAGTCAAGCTTTGCTGGACGTGCTGTTCGACGCTATCTCTGCCCCTGAAGTGCAGGCGCGCCATCGCTGGACGGACGGCGTAGCCTTGATCTGGGATAACCGCACAGTACAACACCGTGGGGTGCCCGATTTTGGCGGCAAGCGTCGCGTCCTGCATCGTGCACTGGTGCTATGAGCCTCACCACGATCGCACCTCGAACATAACCATAAACACATATCGCAACCGCACAAGGGATCCGCATGCAGCGCAGAACTTTTCTTCAATCCGCCAGCGTGTTGGCAGCGGCCAGCCTATTTTCCGTAGCGCGAGCCGCTGAGCAAAGCGCAGTCCGTATCACGTTGCCATCGGCCGGCAGTGCCGGGTCTGCGTGGCGACCGCTGATAGACAGCCAGCATTTGAATACTGACTCAACATTGAACTTGAACTGGATCACGGCAGATCCGGGGAAAATGCAGGTTCAGCTCAGCGCCGGCTCACTTGATGTCGGCGTGTTTGGCGCGGTGGGCCTTGCCACGCTGGTCAATCGCGGCAGTGACATCGTATTGTTCGGCCCCGCATTGAACAACCACGGCCGCTGGATCGTGCGTAACGACAGCCCCTATAAAGAGCCAAAGGACCTGATCGGCAAGACCATAGCGACGACGGCCGAGACCAGTGAGACGTATCTGCAGGCCAGAATTGCGGCCTCGCTGATCGGCATCGATCTGAAAAAAGACGTCAAGGTCATCCATGGCTCACCGACCGCAAATCTGGCATTGTTTGAACGCGGCGATGTCGAAGCCATCATTACGCTGGAGCCCACGGCAACACGCTTGGTGGGCCGCGGTGCACGCGAAATCGCCCGTGTGGCGGATCTCTGGAAACAGGCCACAGGCCAAACAGAAGACCCCTTTCTCGTAGGCCTGGCGGCCAGCCGCACGTGGTTCGACGCCAATCGCGAGACGGCAAAACAATTGGCAGCGCTGTTCGAACGATTCGGCCAGGCAATACATGCCAATCCAGACAGCCTGAAGACCATCGCTCAAGACCTCGGGATCAAAGCCGATGAAACCCAGGCGATCGACTTATTGCCGCAACGCCTGGCGCCAGCCTATTCCACTCGCTGGGATGACGGCGTATTTGCCACCATCGACAAACAAATCCAGACAGCCGTGAAACTCGGACTGCTGGATCGAACGCCTGACCGCACTATTTACGTAAAAGCCTGATGGACGCCAAAGAACTGACTCTGGACGTAACGCGTCCGACCCATCCAGAACGCGCCGTGCCCGTGGGGCAGCGCCTGCGCGGCGCATGGCATCGGCTGGCGCCACAGATACTTTTCTTTATCGTACTGATCGCGTCTTGGGAAGTGATGGCGCGCGCGGCGCACTCCCCCCTGGTACCTAACAGCGCCGCCATCGCCCATGAGTTGATCAAAATCTGCCTGAGCGGTTTTGCCCCGGTCGAGATCGGCAATACCTTCCTGCGTATGTCGCTGGGATTTCTACTGGCACTGGCCATTGCCTTGCCTATAGGGATACTGACCGCGGTGTCTCGCTTTGCGGAGCGGTTCTTTGAGCCGGGCATTATTCTGGGGTTGACCGTGCCCGGCCTGGTCTGGGCATTGCTGTGCGTAATCTGGTTCGGCGTCAGTCTGGCGTCACCCGTTGTCGCGGTGGCTTTGGGTGTGCTGCCCGCACTCATCATCTCAGTGCAACAAGGCGTCCGTTCGCTGGCACACGAGCTCGTCGAAATGGTACAGGTATTCCGCCTGCCCACGTCGATCGTATTGCGCCGCATCTGGCTGCCCGTCCTTTACAGCTTCATCGTTTCAGGGTGCAGAGTCGGTTTTTCCATTGCCTGGAAAGTGATCGTATTAGTCGAGATCTTTGGCATGTCCGACGGCGTGGGCTATCAACTCAATGCGCAGTTCAGCACGCAAAATGTCGAAGGCGTGATTGCATGGACGCTCTCCTTTTGGGTCGCCATGCTACTGGTCGAACACGGCATATTTCAGCCATTGGAGCGGCATGCGAATCGTTGGAAAAAAGGGACTGCGGTATGAGCAGCAATATCCATATTGAGTCCATCGAAAAGCGATATCCGGCGCGTGGCGCCGATCCCGAGAAACTGGTTCTGAGGGCATTCGACTTTCGTATTCGTTCCGGCGAATTGGTGGCGCTGGTCGGCCCTTCCGGCTGCGGCAAGTCAACGGTTCTGAATCTCATCGCAGGCTTGGATAAACCCACGCGCGGGGCCGTGGCCTTTGACCGGCCTGTCGATGCCATCAATCTCAGTGTCGTCTTTCAACAACCGCGGCTGCTCGACTGGCTCAGTGTCCAGGAAAATGTCGGTATTGTGCTGACGCGCAGCCATGCAGCCTTGTCACAACAACAGGCAACGGTTCGAAGCCTGCTCGAGAAAGTCGAACTGCCGGAACACGCAAATGCCTATCCACAATTTCTGTCCGGTGGGCAGCGTCAACGCGTGTCGATTGCGCGGGCTTTCGCGACTACCCCCGATGTCCTGCTGCTGGACGAACCATTCAGCGCTTTGGATGAGCTGACCGCCCGACGCCTGCGCCTGCTGTTGCAATCGTTATGGCTGGACGAAAGTCGCCAACGCCCTACCGGGGTACTGGTCACTCACAATATGCTGGAAGCGGCTTTTCTGGCAGACAGAATCGTCGTGATGGGAGGAACACCGGCTGAAATCCGCGACGTGATCCAGGTTGAGATCGAGCGCCCCCGTCACCCGGACGACCCCGCGTTATTCGAGGTGCATCGCCGGGTAATGGAGGCACTGCAAAGCAGCTAGGCCAGTGCCAATGCCGCTCAACTCCGAATAAACGCGAGCAAGTCCGCATTGAATTTGTCCTTGTGCGTATCAGTCAGGCCGTGAGGCGCACCGGGATATTCAATCAACTTAGCGTTCTTGATCAGCTTGGCCGACGCCCGGCCCGCGGCATCAATTGGCACGACCTGGTCATCGTCGCCATGAATGACCAGCGTCGGCACGTCGAATTTCTTGAGGTCTTCCGTCATATCGGTTTCGGAGAATGCCTTGATCGAATCATAGGTATTCTTGTGCCCGCCGAGCATGCCCTGCATCCACCACAGATCGATCAGCGGCTGCGACACCTTGGCGCCGGGGCGATTGAATCCGTAGAACGGTCCCGACGGGAAATCACGATACAGCTGCGAGCGATTGGCCAATTGGGCCGCGCGCAGGCCATCGAACACCTCGATGGGCGTTCCATTGGGATTGCTGGGCGTCTTCAGCATAAATGGCGTCACGGCCGAGACCAGGACAGCTTTTGCAACGCGCTTGGTGCCATGACGGCCGATATAACGCGCGACTTCGCCCCCGCCGGTGGAGAACCCGACCAGGACCACGTTCTTCAGGTCCAGCGTTTCGATGACGGTAGCCAAATCATCGGCATAGGTGTTCATGTCGTTGCCCTTCCACGGCTGGCTGGAACGTCCATGGCCGCGCCGATCGTGCGCGACGGTACGATACCCTTGTGAGGACAGGAACAACATCTGCGATTCCCAGCTATCGGAGTTCAACGGCCATCCGTGGCTGAAAACGATGGGCTGGCCTTCGCCCCAGTCCTTGTAGTAGAGCTGGGTGCCGTCCTTGGTCACGATGGTTGAGCTGGACGCGGCAGCACCACGCTGAGCCGTCCCGGCTGGCGCGACCGCCTTGGCCGCAGCGGGCTGAGACATGCCGGCGGCCAATAGGGTCCCTACGGCGGTGGCCCCGCCAATCAGGACATTGCGGCGCGATGAAGTTTCTTTGCTTGCGGTATGGTCAGACATGAGATCGGTCCTCGTCGTTTTCAATGGGATGTGATCGACGAGGAGGCTCTGCTCCAATGCACCGATCACGTTCGTTGATACTGCGAGGAGATCGTATGTCTGGCGCTATTGAGGCGGTAGCCATGCGAAAGGACGCATGGTGTTGCCTGCCGCGCAGCAATGCTGCGGGAGGGTGTATCAGGGCCCCAGGGGCTGGCCCGCCCTACACGATTCGAACGTGTGACCGCTCGCTTAGAAGGCGAGTGCTCTATCCAACTGAGCTAAGGGCGGGTATTGAGGCCGTGCGTATGATAACGCGCGGCAATTGTACCGTCTCACGGCGGGCGGCTTGAGTCCACAGAATGTAAAAACTCATCGGAATCGTGATAAATATCCCGCGATCTGCGCCTGATACCCTGAGACGTACGACACAATCATTACATTTTACATGCCGTTGCAGTAGCATCCTGGCACCGGAACGTGACGATGCTACATTGCCTCGTCGTCTTATCTCTGCCTGATTATGCTTTCGGATACGGTTTCCTCGTTTTCTGGCGCGTTGCGCCCCCTGGTTTTAACCGCCCTGCTCGCCGCGGCGATGCCTGCGGCAGCCGGGATCACTTACCAGCTGGAGCGGCCGTCGGCGGCGCCAGGCGAAACGGTGCAAATTCAAGCCGTTCTCTTTAATGATGGGACAGCGGCGACGAACTGGCGTCCCCCCACTCAACTGGTCGTACAGTGGCGCGGAACGGACGGCAATATCGTGCGCAGCCTGGCAACACTGGCCAGCCCGCAGGCGGCAATGAACATCCCGGTCAACAATTTTGCTCGCATGGCATGGACGACTGTGGTGCCCCAACAGGCGAAAGGCCTGCAGGCGCTATCCATCGAAGGCGAACCCGCCATGATGGCGTTGGACGTCTCGGGCCGGGAAACCGGTACGCTGGCCAGCACGCCGGCAAACAGTCCGGTGATCGATCCAGCTACGGGCCAGCCCGTGCCTGCCGCAGCCGTCTCGGCGGCTGGCGCACAACCCGATGCAGGTCCGGCACCCGATCAGTCAGCACTGGCGCAAGTGGAGAACAAGCCTTCGGGATTCGATGCGTTCCGCGGCGCGCTCTCGGAGTATGAACCGATTTATTTCGATATCGGTACGCGTGGCGGGACGACGGCCCGCTTTCAGATCAGTGCCAAATATCGCTTATTCAATCCGCCCAGTGGCCGTGCGCCGACCTTTGGAGAGAACTTCTACATCGGCTATACGCAACGCTCGCTGTGGGATCTGGAAGGCGATTCCATGCCGTTCATCGACACTACGTTCAATCCCAGCGTGTTCTGGCTCAACGACAACATGTGGAACTCGAACAACCAGAATTGGCGTCTGGGCCTGAATACAGGTGTCGAACACATGTCCAACGGCAAGGACGGAGACGACTCGCGCTCGTTGAACGATTTCTATGTCCAACCGGCCATCAACTACCGATTCGATAGCGGCAGCACGCTGACTTTCGCACCCAGGATCAAGGCCTATTTTGGGGTGGAGGACGAGAACTCCGACTACACCGACTATGCGGGACATGTGGACTGGAATCTGCGTTGGGCGCAAGACAACGGCGCGGTGATATCCGCGATGTATCGCCAGGGTGCAAGCCGTCACCGTACGACTCAGCTGGATTTTGCCTGGCCGCTGAAACGGACCTGGCTGGATATGAACGGCTATCTGCATCTGCAGTACTTCAACGGCTATGGCGAAACTTTGCTGGGCTATAACCAGCGCAACGAATCGCAGTTCCGTATCGGTCTGTCGCTAGTGCCATAATGGTGCGTATGCTGTATCGCTGACGAGGCCCGCATGACTGTGCGGGCCGCCTACGTGGTACGCCCCGCCAACACATACGAGCCTGACCATGTATTTCGATATCTCTGCACTGAAAGGGAATAACGCCTACAAGCTGATGACGGCGACGATCGTGCCGCGTCCGATCGCGTGGATCGTGAGCCAGGATGAACAAGGCCGCAATAACGCCGCACCGTTCTCATTTTTTGGCGCGATGTCGGGCGAGCCACCTGTGGTGTGCATTGGCATAGGCACGCGGCCGGAGGGCACGCACAAGGATACGGTCGCCAATCTGCACATCGGCGCCGGGTTCGTGATCAATATGGTGTCTTCGGAACTGATGGCTCAGATGAACGTCACGGCGATCGATTTCGCGCCTGGTGTGGACGAGCTGCAAGCGGCCGGCCTGGAAATCGCCGCCTCGAACAAGGTGGCGCCGCCTCGTATCGCGGCCAGCCCAGTCGCCATGGAATGCCGCGTACAGCAGCATCTAGATGTCTCTGCCCATCGGCGCATCATCGTGGCCGATATCCTGGCCATGCATATTCGTGATGATGCCGTGCTGGATGCGGAACGGTGCCATATCGACACGCCCAGCCTGGACCTGGTGGGCAGAATGCACGGCGGCGGCTGGTACAGCATTCAGAACAAGCTGGTAGAGCTGCCTCGCATGACCGAGACCCAATGGCGTGATCTCACGCCTTCCGAAGAATAAAGCCTGGCCTCGCCGGATAGCCGGCGGCGCATTTGCGCAAAGTTCGATAGCCGTACAGCGCCAAGCGCATTTTCCCAAAATGTCCGACAATTCCCGTCCAGGGCACCCGATCTAGAGGCAGCCCGCAAACAGGATACGGAGAAGGCAGTGGCTGGGACACGGAGTGGCAACTGGTATTTTGGGTGGAACATTGTCGCAGCAGCCACCCTGCTGACCTTGCTGACGGTGGGCATGCGCATGGGCGTAGGCCCATTTTTTCTGCCTATTGCCCGGGACTTGGGTTTCAGCCGCAGCCTTTTGTCGGGCATCGTCGCCATCGGCATGCTCTGCTATGGACTCGCCATGCCGGTGGCGGGCCTGCTGGTCGCCCGGCATGGCACGCGTTTTGTCCTGTTGCTGGGTACGGCGATTGTGGTCATCTCGAGTATCTGGTCCGTCAATGCCCACAGCGCGACGAGTTTCTTTCTGTCCTTTGGCGTGCTGTTGTCGATCGGATTGGGCTTTACGAGCCCCGTCGCGCTGACGCCTGTGCTGACTCGTTGGTTTACCCGGCGGCGCGGGATGGCGTTGTTCTTTTTGTCTACGGGATCCATGGCCGGAATCGCGATCATGACGCCCGTGCTGACTTTCGCTATTGAGTCTACGCACTGGCAGACTACGCTGCTGGGCTTTGCAGTGGTGTTCACGGCCATCACCGTTCCACTGGCCCTGTTCGTCATTCGCGATCAGGCGCCAGAACACACAGATCTGACGCCCGAGCAGATCGCCCGTAAATCAAGCAGCCGCCGCACCAGCATCCCTGAAAGCCTGAGCTTTCGCGAAGCCACGCGCACGCAACCATTCTGGCAGATCACGCTGGGACTCTTTGCCTGTGGGTTCAGCATGAACCTGCTGGGCACCCACGGTATGCCTATGCTGATGGATCATGGTTTTGACGCAACGACGAGCTCGCTGGGAATCGGATTGATTGGGCTGGTAGCGATATTCAGTACGCTGGTGCTGGGCCGGATTTCGGACAGCCTGCCGCGACGCCATATTCTGGCGGCGATTTATTTGATACGCGGCCTGGGGTTCTTTGCACTCATGGTGGTCGGTACGCACTGGGAACTCTATCTGGCAGCGGCGGTCGGCGGTATTGTCTGGGCTGGCAGCATTGCGATGTCGTCGGCGATTCTGGCCGATATCTATGGCGTTCGCATTGTGGGGGTCCTGTATGGCTGCGCCTATCTGGGCCATCAGGTGGGTGCGATGATCAGTTCGTGGCTGGGCGGCTGGGGCTATGAGACCTTTGGTACGCATTGGGTGGCCTTTGGCAGTGCGGGTGTCATTCTGCTGCTGGCCTCGTTGATATCTATACGTTTGCCCGCACAGGGATTCACGTTGATGGCGACGCCCAAGATGGCGCACTGAGTGGTATCGAAGGACATCTCGCGATTTCAACGCGTGAATGTCAATCCTCATTCATCCAGCGCCACAAGGTAGAGCGGCTGATGCCCAGGTGGCGNGCGGCTTGTTGGCGCCGCCCGCCGCACGCCTCGAGCGCCTGGATGGCGCGCGCTCGCAAAGACGCCTCGCCCGTGTTATTGGCCAAGGTTTGCGTACCCTCAAAGAGCTCTGGGCAATCATGTCGCAAGGCATCGTAATCAATCGCCTCAGGACTACCGTATTGAGAGAGGTATACGGCAATACGTTCGCTCATGTTTTCCAGCTCCCGGACGTTGCCAGGCCAAGAATATTGCTTTAACTGCGGCAACCACGGCGCAATGAGCGCTACGGTGTCTCGCGCTGGCATTGCGCCCAATCGGGACAGGCACCGAGCGACCAAAACGTGCAGCAAAGGCCCAATATCATCGGGGCGCTCCCGCAGTGCGGGCACGGCGAGACGCAGGGTATTGATGCGGTAATACAGGTCTTGGCGAAAACGCCGCTGCTCAATCATGTCGCGCAACGGCTGATGCGTGGCGACGATGATCCGTACATCAACGGGAATCGCGGCCGTTGCGCCGACACGGGTAATCTCGCGCTCTTGCAGCACGCGTAATAAGCGGCTTTGCAGGGGCAGCGGCATATCGCCGATCTCGTCGAGAAATATTGTCCCTGTGTGGGCAGCCTCGAACAGACCACGTTTACCGCCACGCCTGGACCCCGTAAATGCGCCCTCCTCGTACCCGAAGAGTTCGCTTTCCAGCAAGGACTCGGGAAACGAAGCGCAGTTCACCGCAACGAAAGGCCGATCGGCGCGGCGGCTGTCGTTGTGTATGGCTTGGGCGAATAGCTCTTTGCCGACGCCGCTCTCGCCCGCAATCAAGACGGTCAGATCGGTTTGAGCATAGCGGCGCGCTGCCTGTACCGCACGCAGAAAGCCCGGACTCTGGCCAATCAGCTCGTCGAATCGGTATTTCGCCGCATTCTGCCGGCGGCGTTGCTGCACCCGCAGGCTCGTATCTGCCTCGTGGATGCGGCCCGCGTCATAAAGCGTCAGCGCCGCGCCGACAATCGCACCCCGTTCGCGGATGGCCGTGCGGTTGACGATCCAGTCACGGCCGCCAAAGCGTTGCAAGCCTGCGCTTTCCTGCTGGCCCGTGTCCAATGTTGTACGCAGCGTCAGCTCGGGCCGCAACTGATCCAGAGCTTGCCCCGTCACGTCCTCGTCGTTGGCCGTCAACAAGCGTTGCATAGGCGGGTTGACGGCAATGATGCGATGATCCCGGTCTACAGCCAGCACGGCATCCTGCAAGCTGTGCAGTACGCCGTTGAGCTGTTCATAACGGCCAGCTTCCAGACGCGCGACACGCGCCAGTTCGATGGCGTCTTCGAAGCCCTTGCGCACGCTGGCCAGGGAATACGCCAACAGCCCATGCAACCCCGCCTGTTCAGCCAGCTCGACGACGAGACTGGATCCCACGATGACCTGAAAATTGTCGCGCCTCAGTTGCTCGAAACGCTGTCGCGCATCGTCGGGCGTCTGATATGCATGCTGCACGATCTCGATATTCAGGAGGTCTTTGACCGCGTCCAATTCGGGAATGGTACGCCCGTACATCACGACACCAACTCTGTTGGCAATACGCCGGGCCTTGATCAGGGCCTGCAGAATGTCGAAGCCCCCTAATTGAATCGTAGCAACCGGGGCCTGCAACCCGGCACGCAGAATACTGGCGTTGGAGCCCGCGCTCACAAAGGCGTCGACCAGTCCGCGGCTCAAGCGGTCCTGCGCAATGTCCAGCGCGCCGCCAAATGTGCCGTCTACGACTTCGATGTGAGCACGGCCGGTGTACTCGGCCACGACTGGCATGGCGAATTCCCGAATCTGCCGGTAGCTCAGGAAACACAGGCGAGGCAGGTCGGCACGTGTCGTCAGGTCTGCGTAGCTCATGGCGGTCCGTTCGTTTCAATGAGACATATTGACGTCTCAATTATGTCTCATAGAACATTCAAACCAAATCGATAAAAATAATTCATTTAAAAATCAAATAGTTATAAAAACAAAAAACTGGCACGGCCTTTGCATAAAGCATGTTTCTCACGCAACGCCTATGGACTGGAGGCTCGCTTTGGCGCTCGAACACATTACCGTGCTGGATTTGACTCATATGCTTTCGGGGCCCTACGGCACAATGCTGCTCGCCGACCTGGGTGCGCGCACCATCAAGGTCGAACCTCCGGGCAGTGGTGAAGGCACCCGCCGTTTGCTCGAACATGATCCCGATTACTCGCGCGACGGCATGGGCGCGTATTTCCTCACGTTGAACCGCAACAAACAAAGCGTGTGCATCGACCTGAAAAGCGAAACCGGCCTGGCGGTATTCAAAGACCTGGTACGCAGCGCGGACGTAGTGTTCGACAATTTCAGCGTCGGCGTGACGCAACGACTGGGCATCGACTACGCCGCACTATCAGAGATCAACCCGCGCATCATCACCTGCTCGGTGACGGGCTTTGGCAGTACCGGCCCCGACACGCAGCGCCCGGCGTTTGACCAAGTCGTACAGGCCATGGGCGGCGGCATGTCGATCACCGGCACGCCTGAACAAGGGCCCACGCGTAGCGGCATTCCGATCGGTGATCTGGGCGGAGGCGTGTTCGGGGCCATGGGTGTACTGGCCGCGTTAGCCGAACGAGAACGCACCGGCCGTGGGCAACATGTCGATGTATCCATGCTCGACGCACAGATCTCGTTGCTGAACTATATGGCGACCATGCATTTGATGTCTGGCATCGTACCCCAGGGCATAGGTAACAGCCATTTTGTGCATGTGCCCTATAACGCCTATCCCACTGCAGACGGCTACATCATTGTGGCGTGTATCGGTGATGCTTTCTGGAAACGGTTTCTGGAATGCATCGATCTGCCTGCGTTGCGCAAACCGGAATACGATTTGCAGCCAGGGCGTTTTGCTGCCAAAACACAGATCGACGCTATCGTCAGCGACGAACTGCGCAAACACCCGACCACGTACTGGTTGGAAAAATTGTCGGCGGCACGCATTCCATGCGGCCCGGTGAACAATTTCCAGCAGGCATTGAACGACGCGCAGGTGCGGGCACGGGATATGATCGTCGAGGTGCCGTTGAAGTCTGGACAGATGCTATCCATGCCCGGCAATCCCATCAAACTGTCGGCAGCAAACGAACGTCAATATGGCAGCCCGCCGGATTTAGGAGAGCACACGGACGCGGTGCTGGGTACCCTGCCTGGCTATGACCATGCGCGCCTGGCCGTACTGCGCGATAACGGCGCCATTGCCTGACCAGGAGCCGACCATGTCTCTGAACACCGTGATCATTACGGACGTTGCCCCGCGCGATGGGCTGCAGAACCAGCAGGTTCCTGTTTCCACTTCAGCCAAGTTTCAACTGATCCAGCTATTACACGAAGCAGGCGTGACAAGCATCGAGGCGACGAGTTTCGTATCGCCAAAGGCTGTGCCGCAAATGGCGGATGCAGCGGAATTGATGGCAGAAATCAACCGGCTTCTGCCACAACTGCGAGCATCGGCGCTCATTCCCAACCTGAAAGGATTGGAACGCGCCCATGCAGCAGGTGCGCGGGAAGTCGCCGTCGTACTGTCCGCGACGCAGACGATGAATCAGAAAAATATCAATATGGATCTCGTCACGGCAACGAACGTCTGCGAAGACACGCTGCACGCCGCACACGCGCTGGGCTTGCGCACACGCGCCTATATCGCAGTGGCCTTTGACTGCCCTTTCGAAGGTCCCACGGATCTGGACACGGTTGTAGCGTTGGCCGAACGTATGCATCAGGCAGGCGCAGAAGAAATTGTCATCGCTGACACCATAGGCTCGGCCTCGCCAGGTATGGTTAAAAACCATTTTGAAAGACTGGCCAGCGTGCTACCGATCGAGAAACTCGCGGCCCACTTTCATGACACGCGCGGCATGGCTACAGCTAATGCCTGGGCTGCAATACAAGCCGGCGTGCGGCGTTTCGACGCGAGTGTGGGAGGCATCGGCGGGTGCCCGTTTGCACCAGGTGCAGCCGGCAATGCTGCGACCGAAGACCTGGTATTGATGGCCGAACGCAGTGGCTTTACGACAAACATCGCGCTCCCGGGCTTGCTGAAAGCCATCGACTTTGCCGAAGCACAACTGGGCCGTGCCCTAGGCGGACGCAGCATCGCGTGGCTGAGGCGGCAATACGCAGCCGATAAGACCGCGTCATGATCAGCACATGACACGCGTCATCAACAATGCATAACAACACCAAGGAGACACACATGCCTATCCATCATTTCATCCAGCAGCGCCGTCAACTATTGACCCGCGCACTCACCTCGATCTGTGTCGCGATTACCGCATTCGGCGGTCCGCTGGCGCATGCCAATGAAACAGCAAAACAGTATCCCTCCCGCCCCATACGTCTCATTGTCCCGTTCGCACCCGGCGGAGTATCAGATACCGGCGCGCGCCTGGTCGCAGACAAACTCGGCCAACGCTTGGGACAGCAAATCATTGTGGACAACAAGCCCGGTGCATCGGGCAACATCGGCACGCACATGGCCGCCCAAGCCGCACCCGACGGCTACACCCTGCTGCTGGGATTTGATGGCACGCTGGTCATCAACCCATACGTGCACAAGGACATCCCATTCGATACGCTAAAAGACCTGGCCCCCGTGAGCAAGATCGGTGACGCTGCGCTGATCATCGTGGCGAACCCCAAAGTCCCAGCAAATACGTTGCAAGAGCTGATCGCGTACTCCAAGACACAACCTAAGGGCATTTCCTATGGCAGTGCCGGCGTAGGCAGCACGCCGCATTTGGCGGGTGAACTGTTGCGTCAACGTACGGGGATAAAGTTGGAGCACATTCCTTATAAAGGCGGTGGCCAGGCAATGGCGGACGTCGTAGGCGGCACACTGCCGCTGTTATATACCGCAGTCGCGGGCGCCTATCCCTATGTTGAACGCAAGCAGCTCAAAGCCATCGCCGTCAGCACAGAAAAACGCCTGCCCTCGTTGCCTGATGTGCCTACCGTATCAGAGTCCGGTGTGGACGGATTTGTATCGAACTCTTGGATAGGAATCCTGGCCCCGGCAAAAACACCGGCGGATATCGTCTCGAAGCTGCAACAGGCGATTCATGATGTAGTTCACACGCCCGAAACCGAAGCGCGCCTGGCAGGCCTGGGAATCACCGCGTCCGGTAATACCCCGCAGGAGTTTCGCCGACAGATCGAGACTGATCTCAAGACCTACAAGGCAGTCGTAAAAAGCGCGAATATCCAGGCTCAATGAACCGGAATAACTACGCCGAAAAATCGGCGGACAGCATACGCAGCCCATGAGGCGTACGGATATGGGCGATCAGGTGCGGCGATGTGCCGGCAGGCAGCGCCCGCACCTGTACTTTGCTGTTGTGCAGGTTCAACGCATCCAACGCATCACATATGCGATCAGGTTCGGGATGAAAGAGCTCTAAGGCTTGCAGTGTGCAGCCCTTGTCATCCAGCATGTTGGCGGGATGCGATGGAACGTCCCATTGGATCAAAGTGGGAGCCACGCCGCTCTCGGGCAGACTGCCATCTGCGGGAATCGTGATACGCCAGGCCAACGCACCCCGGGTCATGCTCTCGATCGGGCCCGTATCCCACGAGCAAGCAGCCTGAGCCGCAACGATATCGTCGGTACGTATCACCCAGGTTCCCAGCCTGGGCATCGACCCAGGCGCCATCTGGTCCAGTTCGAACCATCGAGACCGTTCCGGCGCCGAGGCGGTAGGATCGGCCGCGATGACTTCCAGATAAACATCGTCGCCCAGCCGCAGCAGTTTATTATGCGTGCCCATGCGAGGATGCTGCCCCCCTGCTTGCAGGGACACACCCAAAGCCTGTTCGACAAAACGTGTGCCACTGGCCAGGTCTGGCGCCACAACGGCAATGTGATCTAGGAAGGTCTGCATCGGGGCTCCTGGGGGTCCACAGCGCAAGCGAAGCTGGCTTCGCATCGGCCATCAAAGGACAGATAGTCTACCTCGACCTGCCCCATACCACCCTGTTGCGCGCATCAACGCCCACAACACGACAGCAGGCCGCGCGTGATGCGCCAGCCAACCAAGCTCCTAGCCTACCTTGCGTTCGAGGCCTTCCCAATACGCATCGCGCAACGGTTTACGTGCCAGTTTCCCATTCGCATTTTTTGGCAGTTCGGACACGATGTCGATACTGCGCGGCTTCTTGAAATCGGCCAGATGCGTGCGGCAATGTTCCATGAGCTCGGCCTGTCCCGTCTGAGCGCCGGGTTTCAGCACGAGTACTGCCTTGATCGATTCGCCCCATTTATCGTCGGGAATACCGAATACGCATGCCTCGTACACATCGGGGTGTTGATACAACGCCTGCTCGACCTCGGTGGGATAGACATTGAATCCGCCTGTGATGATCATGTCCTTCTTGCGGTCAACGATATAGACAAAACCCTCCTCGTCCATACGCGCCAGATCACCAGTATGCAGACGCCCGTCGCGCAATGCCTGCGCCGACAATTCCGGCTCGCCCCAATAACCGGCGAATACATCAGGACCGCGCACGGTAATCTCGCCCACCTCGCCCTGCGCCACAGGCAACCCATCATCACCGAGCAAGCAGAGTTCGCCTTCGCCAAACAATCGGCCGCAGGATGAGAGACGCTCTGGACGCGAAGCCAACGCATATGCATGGTCTGCCGTGCTCAGCAACGCAAGCCCGCCTGTAGTTTCGCCAGTGCCGTACCCTTGGCTCAGTTTCGGGCCCAGCGCCTCCCATGCCTCGCGCACGCGGGCCGGCGCCATCGGTGCGCCACCATAAGATATCTGGCGCAACGCGCTCAAGTCGTGACGATGCAAGCTGGGCTCGGCAATCAACATATTGATCATCGTCGGCACCATGAAACTGAACGCCGCACGATGCTTTGCCGCCGAAGCCAGAAAGGCCTCGGGGTCGAAACGATCATGCAGCAGGATAGTGCCCCCCTGGAACAGAAACGGCTGCATGAACATACCGCTGGCATGCGTGATGGGGCCTGCCAGCGCCAGCACCTCACCCGGATTGGCGCGCATACGGCCCATGACAACCTTGCGCAACGACGCCATGCGATTGCCCACCGTTTGCATCGCGGCTTTGAGTTTGCCGGTCGATCCTGATGTGAAATGCAGCACCGCCAGATCGCTTTCCACCATCTCGATATCGGGATTCCGATCCGCACCCGCCGCGATAAACGACTCGTATGAACGCCAGCCTTCGATCGCGTCGTTGCCCGTCACGATCATATGGCGCACGCTGTTCAACTCGCTCAAGACCGAGGCCACGCCTTCGCTATGCGCCGGGTCAACGATGAATACCGTCGCCTGGGCGTTATTGACCGTATCGACGACCTCCCGGCTGGACAGGCGTGCGTTCAACGCGACCTTGACCAGGCCTGCTTTGTACAGCGCGCATTCGAGTTCGATGATTTCAGGACAATTCCAGGCCTGAATCGCAACACGGTCCCCTTTGGCCAGCCCTAACCCCAGCAAGGCATTGGCCAAGCGATTCGAGCGCGTGTCGAGCTGACCAAAACTAATTGTCTTTTCACCATAGATGATGGCTGGCCGATCACGCCAATAGGTTGCGTTACGGCTGGTATATCGTCCTTGATTCATGGCTTGCTCCATCGTTTTTGCATGGCAGGATGGTGCAACCAGAGTCATGCTCGGCAAATAACCCGAACGAGTTTTTCAATGCCGCTGGGTTATCAAGCGAATATCATGCCGTAAAGTTATCGAGATACGCGTATAGGGCATCGCTCGATGAGCCTACGCAGGTTAAATCTGGCCACGACAGGCGCATTCGACAGCCTGCTTGCGATTCCTAGGAGACATTCGTGCAAATACGCGTTCATCGCCCCTGGCGAACCCTGGCCGCATTGGTGCTGGGTTTGGCGGCCCTGATTCCGGCTACCGTCCGAGCCGGCACATATCCCGATCGGCCCATACGTTTGGTGGTGCCCTTTACCGCTGGCGGCCAGTTCGATTACATCGCCCGCCTGGTGGCAGACCCCCTGGGGCGCGAACTGGGCCAGAACATCATTGTGGAAAATGTCGGGGGTGGCGGCGGCAGCATTGGCGGCGCGAAAGTCGTGAACTCGCCCGCGGACGGCTATACGCTGCTGGAATATGGCGGCAACTTTGCCATTGCCAAACATCTGACACCGAATCTGTCATTCGACCCTATAGCCGATCTGATACCCGTTTCCGGAATCAGCCTGTCGCCCCATGTCATTCTGGTCAACAGCAGTTTGCCCATTCATAACCTGGCCGAGTTGACCGCCTATTCAAAGGCCAATCCCGGCAAGCTGAGCTACGGCAGCCCTGGCGTAGGCTCATCCATGCATCTGACATTCGAGGCAGTCAAACAGCACTTCGGTATCGATGCCGTGCATGTGCCCTACCGCGGCGGCAGCAACATGATCAACGACCTGGCAGGCGGCCAGGTCGGCGTGGGCATCATCGCCGTGGCACCCGCCATGCCATTCATCGAGAGCGGCCGCGTGCGCGCCATTGCTGTGACCAGCCGGGATCGCGCCGGCTCATTGCCCGACGTACCGACAGTGGCAGAGGCCGGCTATAAAGATTTTGAAAGCGGCAGTTGGGGTGGCATTGCGGTACCCAAAGGCACGCCTGCCGATATCGTCAAGCGCTTGAATCAAGCCATGATCAAAGTCGTGAATCAACCCGACGTCAAGAAAGCACTGCAATCGCAGTCGTTCACGCCTATCGCTGGCACACAAGAGGAGTTTCGGGCACTGATCCAGGCCGAGTCGGACCGCTATGGCCCCCTGATCAAACAACTCGGGTTGCGCAACGAATAGGTTTGGCTTGGCCACCGCCATTGCCGGCGGCAGGCCTACGCGCATTTCGGCCGTCAACGCCCCTGTGCGCGCTCGCGCAGAATTTCGATCAGGCGTTCGGCCAGCGGCGATTGATAGCTGCCATGACGCGTCATGATGCCGATCTCGCGATGCCAGGTGACATCGTCGAGGGGCACCGCGGCCAAACCCTGCCCCGCCTCGGATCGCAGCGTGATCTCGCTGATCACAGTCAGCAAATCGGTACTCTGCAAAATGCTCACCAAGCTGGAGACCGACGAATTGGACTCGACCATGATGTTAGGCGGCGGAGCCCCATGCTGTTCGAACCTGGTTTCCAGCCAGCGGCGCGAGGCGACCTGCAAACCCGGCAGCATCCAGCTATAACCCAGCAGATGCTCAAAGCGGATCTGGGCTCGGCCAAAAATGGGATGCCCACGGCGGGCTGCGACAAAGAGACTGTCCCGAAACAGGGGAATGCGGTCAAACTCCGCAGGCGCAGCCGAATCGTGTAGCGAACTGATGGAAAAATCCAGGTCGCCCTGACGCAACGCCGGAATCAAGGCATCGTTGAGCGCAACCACCACATTGATTTTTGCAGCGGGCCGCTGCGCCATCAACTCGACACAAGCCTGATTAAACACCGGCTCCACCAGCAACGGTGTCACCCCTACACGCACTAGGCCTACACTGCCTCGATGCAAATCACCGGCCTCGCGCAATGCCTCGTCCAGCTCGCGCCGGGCTTGCAGGCTGCGCTGGTAAAACGCTTTCCCGGGCATGGTCAGTTCCATCCCCTTTGGCGTGCGCACGAACAATTGCAGCTTCAGCTCGTCCTCGAGGCGCCGGATCCCCTTGGTCAGCGCGGGTTGGCTGATCCCCATGCCATCAGCTGCGCGTCCTACGTGTCCGGCGCGCGCTACGGCCAGAAAATAGTCCAGATCTTCGAGTCGCATGATTCCGCCTGGTTATTGAACTCAAAGAAAAGATAATCACCAAGCGCGTTGGCGCTGTCAAGCTAGCACTTATTCCAGGAGACATCATGGCCCAAGACAGCCCCACACTCGCCGAGTTACGCGAACGCCTGCACCGTTATCTGCATAACGAACTGATTCCCATGGAGCGCGAGCGCGGCTTGGGATACGAGGACGAGTTTCCCCGCGAGCTGGTCAAATCGATTTGGCAACGCTCGCGCACCCTGGGCTTGTATGGCCTGCAATTGCCCAAGGAAATCGGCGGACAGGCCTTGCCGTACCGGGACCTATGTATCTTGAAAGACGATGCCGCCGCATCGGGCGCCATTCTGTTTCCGCATGTGTTGGGCGACTGGGGCGGACCGTCACGGATCGGCAATCTCGTGCGTTACGCCACGCCGTATCAGCTGGAACGCTACATCATGCCGGTAGTCCATGCCGAGCGTGGCGCCTGCTTTGCCATGACAGAGCCGCAGTCCGGCTCAGATGCCAGCAGCCTGCGCACACTCGCGGTAGAGGATGGTGAGGACTACATCATCACAGGCGTTAAACACTACATCACGGCATCGATGTTTGCCGACTTTGCGATCACGATGTGCGTGACCGATCCTGAAAAAGGCATGGATGGAATCTCGGCTATCCTGATCGATCTGGATCTGCCGGGAGTGCGGCTAGAGCATGATTGCGTGCCGATGACGGGACAATATGTCGATGCAGACATCGTGTTGGATCATGTGCGCGTGCCGAAAAAAAACCTGATCGGCAAACCGGGAGAAGGTTTCCGCATCGCGATGAACCGCGTCAGCGTCAATCGCCTGCTGCACTGTCCTACGATGATAGGGTTAGCGCGACAGGCCTTTCGCATGGCCGTCGATTACGCCAAAACACGCCAGCAGTTCGGCGGCCCGATCAGCCGCTTTCAAGCCATCCAGCACATGCTGGCTGATATGGCGACCTCGCTCTACGCCTGCGAGCAAATGGTATTGGGCGCTGCACAGCGCGCCGACGCGGGGGACGATGTACGCGAACTCGCGGCCATGTGCAAGCTCTTCGTATCCGAACGGTGTTTTGAAATCGCCGATAAAGCTATGCAAATACATGGCAACGTCGGCGTGACCAAAAATCATCCGGTGGAATTCATTTTTCGACGGTTGCGGTTATATCGGATAGTGACGGGTACCAGTGAGATACAGCGCAATACGATTGCGAAAGGGATTTTGGCGTAGTCACAGGCGGCATACGTGCTTGTCGCGATTTCGATGGAGATGAGTTCTGTTGGACGTCGAGGCGGGGCAGTGACCGTGTTGGCGCTTCACGGAGTCGGTCGGC
>NZ_CBCSJH010000022.1:0-86913 GCF_965139195.1 Bordetella tumbae
CGCCGATGATAGTGAACATTCGTTTGTGAAAGTAGGTCATCGTCAGGCTCTTATCCTCAAAACCCCACCAGATTCCCTCTGGTGGGGTTTTGTCTTTGGTGCGGCAAAAAAATAACTCCTTCGTCCCGCATCCTCCGTAAAAATGATTTCATCCGGCAGATTTATCTAATTGCCGATCTCAGCGTGATCAAGGCATCCAGGCAAACGGCGCCGTCCTGTCTCAAGATGAATGGGTTGATGTCTACACCCGACAGGACGTCTCGCCAGTCGTCGGCCAGGCGGGATAGCGCGACCAGGGCATTCGCCAGTATGGGAATATCGAGTGCGGGTTTGCCGCGCCAGCCGTTCAGCAGTTTGTGCGACTGCACAGACTGGATCAGTGCGAGTGCTCGTTCTGTCGTGAGCGGAGCGCTGGCAAAGGCGACATCCTTGAATAATTCTACCGACACGCCACCCAGGCCAAACATCACCATCGGGCCGAACCACGGGTCTACATGTACCCCTAAGATCGTTTCAGTGCCTCCTTTGCTCATTGGAGAAATCAGCACGCCGGAAATGCGTAGATTGCCTGGCACGCCGGCTGCACGTTGTTGCAGCGTGGCATAGGCGTTCCGAACGGCCTGGTCGTCCGGCAGATCCAGCAGGACGCCTCCCATCTCGGTTTTGTGCAGAATGTCCGGCGATACGATTTTTGCCACGACAGGAAAACCGATTGCGTTAGCGGTTTGTACGGCTTGTTCCGCAGTCGTGCATAGTGTTTCGCGCAGCATGGGCAATCCATATTGCGCGAGGATATGCTTGGCTTGCGCTTCGTCGAGTTGCGTACCGGCCACCGGGACAGCAACGATAGGCGCACAGGTTTCTCTGGCCTGATGATGGACTAGATGGCGCCGCCGTTCAACCAGCGCGGCCAGCCCTCCCAACGCAGCCATGGCGCGTCCAGGATCAGCAAAGATAACCAAATGGCGCGTCTCTATCTCTGCGCGCATTTTTTCGCTGTGCGGTCCCACGAGAACGACGAGCTTGTCTGGATGGTCGCGGCGCAGCTTCCCTAACGATTCCAGCATGTCGGGAAAACGGCGTTCGTCGCAGGGAATCTGTGCCAGATAAATACACAGCGTGGACCAGTCCGTGTCTTGCAGGAGCATCTCGGCCAACCCGGGGATGCCTTGCTTGACCGCACTGATTTGCGCTGTGGTGTCCAACGGGTTGTCGCCGATCGCAAACGGGACAAGCCCGTGTATACGGTTCTGTAATGCCGGTGGGATGGAAGGGATGTCAATGCCGTGACGTTCGGCGTCGTCGGTCATGAGTACGCCGATGCCGCCTGAGACGGTCAAAATACCCGCTCGGGGGTTGGCCGGTAGCGGCAGGTGGGTGCACAGATAGGCGATATCCAGCATTTGTTCAATGGTGCTCGCCCGATATGCGCCACACTCGCGTATGACTGCGTCAAAGATGCGATCATTGCCTGCGACTGCGCCGGTATGAGTGGCTGCTGCAAGTTGCCCGCGAGACGAGGTGCCTACCTTCATCAAGATGACCGGCTTGTCGGCAGAGGCAGCCTTTAACAAGGCTTGGCGCAGCATGGCGCCGTCTCGGCACCCCTCGATCGCAGCGCAGATGACCTGGGTGGCAGGATCGGAGGCGAGGAAATCGATGCATTGGGCGACATCGACATCAGCTTCGTTCCCAGTGGCGACAATGCGGGAAATACCCAGGTTTCGCTGGATCGCCTGCGCGTAGGCGCAGGAACCGAATGCTCCACTTTGCGTGGCGAAACTGACGCCACCGGGTTGAGGGGAGAGCGCTTCCAGAGCGGTGGAAAACGTGGCGTAAAAACGGTTGCTGGTGCTGACGATGCCCAGGCAGTTGGGGCCCAGCAACCGTACCCCGTGTTTGGCTGCCAATGAAACCAGCGCATCCTGATGCGCTTGTCCGGCGGGGCCTTCTTCGGCAAATCCCGAGCTGAGGATTTGTACGTGACGTATGCCTTTCTCGATACAAGCCTGCAGCGCGTCGTACGCGCCAGTCGCCGGAACGATGATCACGGCGTGGTCTATCGCATCGGGGACGTCGTTCAGTGTCGGATAGGCTTTCAGTCCCTGGATCGTGTCGTAACGGGGATTGATCGGAAAGATTTTTCCTTTATAGCCAGCCTCACGCAGGAAACGGATAGGCCGTCCGCCAAGTTTATCGGGATCCGACGAGGCGCCGATGATGGCGACCGATGTCGGATCGAAAAAACACTGCAAAGGATGTGCAATCGCAGTCATCAGTCGCCTCGCGAGCCCTGGGTATTCACGCCGTGGGAAAAAGAGGTGTAGCCGCCAGATCGCAGATTGTGGATTTTCTGCTCGTAAGTCAGCGGGTCACCATAGCGTAATGCATTGGCCAATAGCCGAGTTGCCAACTGTGCCGCCGGCATTTCGCGGGTCATGCCCATGCCGCCGTGCAGTTGAATAATCGTTTCTGCAAATCGAATGGCCTCGTTTCCGATGTACAGACCCAGCAAATCCAGCGCTGGGATATCGTCGTTTGCTGCAACAGGTTCCAAGGTTCTCAGGGTGGCTTGTAGCAGGCTTCTGCAGAGTTCATAGACGACGTATAAGCGGGCGACATCATGGCGCAATGCTTGGAAATCGGCGAGAGCATGGCCAAACTGTTTGCGCTCGATCAAATACGAAATCGTGCGGCTCAATGCGCTGCCCATGCTGCATACCGAGTCGGTGGCCGTGGCTGCCGCCGCGATACGCCAACCCGCGTGGATGGACTGGGCCGCAGCGGTACCGGTGGCGAGAGTGTCAGCATCACTGACGTGAAATTTATCCAGCTCAAAGACGGTAATCTGACGATCATCCATGGTGCGATAGACAGTACTGCTGCACGTCAACTGCTCTATGGCAAGGCAAATCAGCATGGCCTTGTTGTTGCCGACGGCATCCCGGCCGATCAACAGCACGTGGGTGCAATCATCAGTCAGCTCGATGCCGGAGGTGGTTCCCGATAGCTGCCAGCCGTGTTTGTCTTTGCTCGCGGATAGCGGTGGCGTCGGATCGCCCGGATGGAGCGGTCCTCCTACTTCGACGATGATGGCGCCGTCGGCGATACCGGTTTGCAGGGTATGTGCAGATGGCTGTTTGGGCAATGCATTCAATATGGTGGGTATCACGCCGCACCGCGTCACAATGGGAAGGTTGACCGCATGCGTCGCGATGCCTTCGATGATCGCAGCCAGGTCTTGGAGATCGCCACCCGCGCCGCCTTGTGCCTCCGGGATCAGCACCGCGTTCCATCCCATTTCACGGATGAGGGCGGCAGCAGGGCGATTGCCAGGACGGTTCGCCATGTCCTGTGCGACGCGGGCAGCGCTTTCCGACAATAATCCCGGGAACAAGGTATTTGGTTCAAACGGCATATCTCACGCTCCAAACAACGATTTTGCAATGACGTTCAGTTGGACCTCGGTCGTTCCTCCTGCGATGGTTTTCGACCGAGAAAACAGGTAGTTCTGCACCCATAGGCCATCGCTTGTCGATGCCTCGTCATCACGGACGAGTTGCTGTGCACCGACAGGTCCAGCGACCAGTAGTCCGATCCGCGTCAGTGATTGCGCAATGGCGCTGCATGCCTGTTTCAATGCGGAGGGTTTGGCGCCCAACGGCTCGCGGCGCGTCATGGCGTCAATCGCTGAGGCCAACATTTCCCGCGCGCCTTTTATTTGCGCCGCCAGCATGGCCATCTGGTGTTCGAGCGAGGAAAAATCGCGCATAGGCTGACTGGCCTGATGTTCTGCCAGCAAGCGCGCCACGCGTCGCCATTGACGTATCAGCTGCGAAACACTGGCGGGTGGCAGACGCTCGCGTTCCAGCAGATATTTGGCGCAAGCCCAGCCTTGACCCTCGGTGCCCAGGAGCCTGTCTGCAGGAACCCGGACATTGTCCAGAAAGGTTTCGTTGACATGATGCCATCCATCTATCGTACGTATCGGCCGCACGGTAATGCCGGGCGTATTCATGTCGATCAGGAAAAGCGAAATGCCTTCTTGTTTTTTTGCTTCGCGTGATGTGCGGGCCAGCAGATAAATGCGATCTGCTTCGTGGGCATGCGATGTCCAGATTTTTTGGCCATTGATGACATAGTGGTCACCGTCACGCACTGCTGGTGTGCTTAATGAGGCAAGGTCCGATCCCGCACCTGGTTCAGAATAACCCTGGCACCACCAATCCGTGGTGTCCCGAATGCGTGGCAGAAAGTATGACTTCTGCGCTTCGGTGCCGAACTGCATGATGACGGGACCAATGTGCCCAAGGCCGTGGTGATACAACGGAGGGCAATCCTGGTCGGCCATGACTTCTTCGAAAATCATGCGTTGCCGTAGGCTCCAGCCCGTGCCACCATACTCGACGGGCCAGTTCGGTGCAGCCCAGCCGCGCTGATAAAGAATCGCTTGCCACTTGCTGTAGACCGGACGCGTTATTTTTTCACCGGAGGCGACGATTTGCCGGATGTCGTCAGGACAATGCGTCTGGGCGAAGTGGCGCAGCTCCTCACGAAAAGCGGCATCTTGTTCGTTCTCGCGATGTCCGTCAGACAAGAGCGCGGAATAGCGGGGATTCAATTCTGGTGGCATATCAACGGCCTTTATAGACAGGAGTACGCTTTTCCAGAAATGCGCGCTGGGCCTCGTTGGCGTCTTCGGTTTTTGAGAGTGCGACGGTGATGTTCTGTTCGAAGCGATAGCCTTCTCGTGGAGGCATGGAGGAGGTGACTTGCGAGGCTTCCTTGGCATAACGCAGCGCGATGGGGGCTTTGCTGGCGATCTCTTGTGCGAGCGCCATGACGTAAGGCATGAGTTCTGCCGGAGGCAGGCTGGCCTCGATCAACCCCAGTCGATAAAGCTCGTCAGCCGAGACTTTCATGCCGGTAAAGAACATGCGGCGTGCGCGCGATTTGCCGAATACGCGCTGCAATAGCGCCGTGCCGCCCGCGAGCCCCACGTTGATTTCCGGCATGGAAACGTAGGCGTTATTCGATGCGACCCAGATGTCGCACGAGGTCATCAGCCCAAAGCCTGCTCCCAATGCAGGGCCATTCACAGCGGCGATCACGGGTTTGTTGCATTCTTGTATCGCCAATGATGATTCACGTACCAGGCGGTTGTGCCGCCAATAGGCGCCTGGGCCTTTTTGTTTGATCGCGGGCCGTTCCGATACGTCTGCGCCCGCGGAGAATACGGATGTCTTGCTGGCCAATACGACGCAGCGGACATCGTCATCATCGTTGAAGCTATCGAAAACCTCGACGATTTCCGCGCGCATCTGCGCATTCTGTGCATTGACGGGCGGACGGTTCAAATACACGATGGCCACGTGGCCGTCGCGTTCGACTTCCAGGCATTCATAGGTCATGCTTTGCTCCTCGTTCAGGGTCAGTACGGCATTCTTGTTGCAAGCAGGTGTTATTGCAGACGCAGGTCGGCACTCGTCTTGGCCAGTTTTTGCAGACGCTCCGATTCGTAGTCCAGAAAATCGGAAAATTGTTCAGGCGACCCGACGGATAACAGCAGCCCCGTTTTATCGATGGCGGCTTTCACGGTGGGGTCTTCTACGGCGTGGCGCAGATCGGCATTGAGCTTGTCGACGATGGCGTCGGGCGTGCCTTTGGGAACCAGAAATCCGAACCAGCTGCCAAAGACCAAGTCCACACCCAGTTCTCGGAATGTAGGTACGCCGGGCGCGAAGGGATGCGGTTTTTCACTGGCAATGGCAATGGCCCGCAGCTTGCCTGCTTTGACATTAGGCATGGCGGACGGACCGTCGAAAATACCGTCGACTTCTCCTGCAAAGACGTCATTCATCGCGGGGGATGTCCCGCGATAAGGTACGTGCGTAATCTGTACTCCGACCGCGCGAGCCCATAGTTCAGCGGCGACGTGCGGGCTGGAGGCGATCCCCGATGAGGCCAGGCGTAGGTTTCCAGGAGATTTTTTTGCTTTGGCGACGACGTCGTCCAGCGTATGCAGATCACTGCGTGCCGATACGACGAGCATGTTGCGGCTGTTGCCTAACAACATGACCGGGCGAAACGCATCTTTGTCGTACGAGAGATCTTTGCGCAGGATGGGGTTGGACGTGTACGCATAGCTCGTCAAGAGAATGGTGTTGCCGTCGGGCTCGGAGCGTGCGACAGCGGACGTGCCTATCATGGTGCCGCCGCCGGCTTCGTTCTTGACGATGACGGGGACCTTCCATTGACGTCCCAGATAGTCCGCAATGATGCGGCCATAGACGTCTGTGACGCCGCCAGGGGCATACGGGACCACGATCGTCACAGGTTGACGCGGGTAGTCCTCGGCAGCCGTGGTTGTTGTGGTGATGACAGATGCGCTGATGACAGCAGCACACAGGTGCAGCAGTTTTTTCATCCATTGCTCCGAGAAGCCTCGGCATTCATGCCGGGGAGGTAAGGGGCGCAGCCGCAAGGCTGCAAGATTGGTCTGATTTGAGTTGATGGCTGGATAAATATCCAGTTTTCTGGTCTGGCGCGGATAGGATCTCGGGCATGCAAACCAAACGTGCCTACCGATTCCGGTTCTATCCAACTCCCGAGCAAGCGATCACGCTGGCTCGCACGTTCGGTTGCGTACGTGTGGTCTACAACCACATGCTTAGTCTTCGTTCGACGGCCTGGGCTGAGCGACAAGAGAGTCTGGGGTATAGCGCGGCATCTGCGGCCCTGACGGCACTGAAAAAGCTGCCGGACTACGCGTGGTTGAACGAGGTCAGCAGTGTTCCGCTGCAACAAACGCTGCGCCATCTGCAAACGGCGTTTACCGGATTCTTTGCCAAGCGAACGGGATATCCCCGTTTCAAGCGCAAGGATGGCACGCAATCGGCGGAATACATCGCCAGTACCTTTCGATGGGATGGCCGCTCGCTCAAGCTGGCGAAGATGACTGAGGCGTTGCCCATCCGTTGGTCCCGTCAAATTCCCAAAGCCGCCAAGGTCACTACTGTCACGGTCAGCAAAGACGCAGCGGGCCGATACTTTGTCAGCCTGCTGTGCGACGACGTGGTGGCGCAGAAAGGGCCTACGTCGACCTGTGTCGGGATTGATCTGGGCCTGTCTCATTTTGCGGTGCTCTCAACAGGAGAAAAAGTCGATGCGCCACAGATCTTTCGCAAGCATGAAGTTAAGTTGGCCAAGCTACAGCGCCAATTGGCCAAGAAACAAAGGGGATCGGCTCGTCGTGCCAAGGCCAAACTGAAAGTCGCCAAGCTGCATGCCAAGATCGCAGACACCCGCAGGGATTTCCTGCACCAGCTTTCTACCCGGTTGATCCACGAGAACCAAGTGATTGCCGTAGAAAGCTTGTCTGTGTCCAACATGCAGAAGAACCGCTGTCTTGCTAAGTCCATCGGCGATGCCGGATGGGCGGAGTTTGTGAGGCAGCTGGAATACAAGGCCCGTTGGTATGGGCGTGAGTTCGTGCGGGTGGATCGCTGGTACCCATCGAGTAAGCGTTGCCACAGCTGTGGGTATGTTTCAACGAAGCTGCCGTTGAGCGTGCGTCGGTGGTCCTGTCCGGGATGCAACGCCGACCACGACCGCGACATCAACGCGGCGCATAACGTATTAGCCGCCGGGCTGGCGGTGTTAGCCCATGGAGAAACGGTAAGACCTGAGTGCATGAGTGAGGATGTGCAACGGCTCGGTTCGGTGAAATGGGAATCCCTTTCCTTCTAGGGAAGGGAGCAGTCAATGATTGTCTCCGTCCAGCTTGAAAAGAGGGCAGCGCCTATTCGATTTTTATGTGAGCGCTTTCGATGAGGGTTTTCCATTTCCTGCTTTCCGAACGGACCAGTGCATCCATCTGTTCGGGGGTACTGCCTTGCGGTGTTGTTCCTACGGCTATCAGGCTTGCACGCAACTTGGGGTCCTGCAGTGCCTGGTTCAACGTGGCGTTGAGTTTTCTGATGATGGCTTCAGGCGTTCGGACAGGAGCTGTGATGTAGTTGACCGGATAGGCCTCGAAACCCTGCAGTGTTTCAGCAATGGCCGCAATGTCGGGCGCCGTGGGATTGCGTGTCGATGTCGACACGCCCAATGCGCGGACGGCACCAGCTCGGATATCCGGCAGATAGACGCTGAGTGTGTCTATTGTCATCGGCACCTGTCCGCTCAGGACATCGGTGCGTGCGGGCCCTGTGCCTCGGTAGGGCACGTGAAAAATATCGATGCCAGCCTCCTTTTTAAAGAGCTCTCCAGCCAGATGGCTGCTGGAGCCGATCCCCGAGCTGGCGAACCCCAGCTTGCCGGGATGGGCGCGGGCATAGTCGATCAGCGTTTGCACATCATGTACCGGCAGATTTTTCGAAACCACAAGGACGTTTGCGCCTTCGGTGACTTTCCCGATAGAGACGAGATCATCGAAAGGCCGATAGGGCAATTGCTTTAGCAGATATGGTGCCGTCATTTGCTGACCGGGCGTGGTGTACAGCAGGGTGTAGCCATCGGCAGCCGCATGCGCGACATAACTCGCGCCCAGGGTGCCTCCCGCCCCGGGTTTGTTTTCGATCACGATGGTCTGCCCCAGGGCTTTGGACCAAGGCTCGGCGATCTGACGGGCGTTGTTGTCGGCGCCGCCTCCAGGCGCAAAAGGGACGATCAGATGAATCGGGCGCTGCGGAAAAGCGTCTGCTGCCTGGGCCTGTGGCATGGCCGTAAATACTGCAAGCATCAACCACAAAGTCAGCGTGACGCGGACGTTGTCATTCATGTTGTCTCCACCTATCTACTTGTTTTATCTGAGAAAACTTGTGCTTTAGGCGCTATGCTGCTTAGTATTATCTGAACTGACCGACCGGTCGGTCAGTTCAGATATGATAGATCGTTTCCTCAGAAATTCAAGTCTTTGAATCCCTGATGCATCTTTACAAGGCGCAGCGTTCGCTATGTCTCGCCCTGCTCGAGTTACCTATGTCCACTTCGGCGATATAGGACGATGGGAAATTTTTTTGTCGGATTGGAACCATGTTTATGTGGGTTGCCACATAAGGTAATGGTTGATGTCGATTTGCCCTCAGGTGGTCGTTTCAATCTGACGTTCGGAAGGCCGTGTTCCGGTGTCTCTTGTTTTTTCCATCTCATCTCTGCGAGCTACTTCATGAGAATCGATCCAAACCGCCCTGTCTCGGAGACCTCTGCAACAGGACTCCATAACGTTTCGGGTGAGTCAGCGGGGAAAATTCCCAATGACGACTTTTTTTCTGCCGTGACCAAGGGGAGTAACGAAGAGGTCGCCGGTATGTTTGCGCGAGGCCGAGTCGACCTCGCCGCGATAAACGACGCTCACGGGCAAACTCCGCTGCATATGGCGATCGCCATGGGGCACAACGAGATCGCGAAGACGATACTGGCTCATTGCGGCGACAATCCCCAAGTGCTGGATGCTCCCGACAGACAAGGATATACGCCGCTAATGCGGGCCGCCGCATTGAAAAATGTGGACCTGATGCAAGCCTTGGTGAAGGCGGGAGCGAGCCAGCCCAATAGTCAGAAGGTGAAAGACAATCTTTCCTCTACGGAAAAGCAAGCGATCAAAATGTCGGCAGTGTTGATCGAGGCAAAAGGGGATCTCAATGCTGCGTTGGAAATCGCTGTTAAAGAGGGCATGAACGGTATCGCAGAATTGTTCGCCGACAATGGAGCCGATCCAGCGTCACTTTTGCAGCGTGTTGCAGAGCAAGCCAGCACTGGCGATAAGCATGACAGAGTACTTGCCTCACGTACTACCAACGCGGTGCTGTTGTTAAGAAATATCTTGCGTCAAGACAAGTTTAGCAGCGAGGGCGCGTTTGAAGCAGTCCTGGACAATTTGGTGAGATCAGGGGACGTGAGGGCACTGAGCACAGTGCTGATGGAGAACGACGACGCGACATCGCTTTTCAAGCATTACGCTCAATCGAATGAGCTAAAGGAAGCGACCTCTTTGTTCAAAGCCGGTGCCATTGCGGACGATGCGCTATGGGATCTAGCCGAGGATGCAACGCTGACCGCCTCAGAAAAGAAAATGAGTCTGGGCGTGCTCATTACCGCGGAGAAAAATGTGAAGGCCGAGGCAGATGGCGCGGGTCATGTCACACCTTCGCACAGTGCCGCGCGTATTGCAGGTCTCGCAGATACTGCTATGGAACGTGCGGTATCGGAAATGTATGAACAAGGGAAACAGGACGAGGCAAAACTCTTGGTTAAAGCCGGAGCGCCTGCGGTAGCGTTGCTGATGCATCTTTGCCAGAAGGGCGATATGCGCGCTGCAAAATCACTCATTAACCTCGGTGCTGATTTCATTACCACGATGAATCTGCTGATGGAGCAGCGGCGGCAGAGCGATGCTGATGTCTTGGCTGTCGCGCTGAGCGCGGCACGGGATGAAAAAATCGCCGCACGAAATTAAGGCCCTTTACTGTAGCTAAACGGGTTCGTCCTCACCGGTGAGAAACGCGGGAGGGCGACTTCAGCATGCCGTACGCGGGATTGCGGGTGCCGGTTAATACCGAGGTGGAACCGCAGCCGGTGCGCGAACAGGGGGGAGCCTAGAATCATGCGCCGGGATCTCTGGATCGTCCCCTTCAATCAATAAAGCTCGTCAGCCGAGTTGACCGACCAGTCGGTTAGTTGGAATATGATGGATCGTTTCCTCAGAAAATCGAGTCTTTGAAATCCCGTATCATCAATTTCGTGTTTTCAGGACAGATCCCTCAGCTATGACCACACGTGAGCCCGAGCGTAATAATCAGATCATTGACGTGGCCCGCCGGTTGTTTGCCCGCCACGGCTATCGTGGCACATCGTTGAACATGATCGCGGCCGAGGTGGGAGTCTCGAAGTCTGCGCTCTATCACCATTTCCCGGACAAAGAAACGCTATACCGAAGCCTGGTTGCCAGCGGCATGCAGGTCCTGTTCGAGTATGTGCGTGACCGGATGCCGCCTGCGGAAAGCGGCGCGGCGGAGCGCTTGTACAGTTTCATGAGAGCGTCGATTCAGTACTACGAGCAGTTTCACGATAGCTGGGTGTCCGGCTCGCAGCTCTTTTGGTCGGCCGAGAATGAGGAAACGCGGGCCATGGTGCTCGAGTGGCGTGATGCCTACGAGGAACTGTTGAAAACCTCGATTCGAGATGGCATTGCTACGGGTGTATTTCGTCCTGGTACAGACGTCAGCCTGGCCAGTAAATTTCTGTTGTCGTCGCTGAATCAATTGTCCCGCTGGTACCGGCCGGATGGCGAAAAGACGGCGACAGAAATCATGGATAGTTTTGTGGGTATGTTTTTGCAAGGGATAGAACAACCGCCACGGGCGAGATGAGTTCATTACGTCTTAGAGAAAAAAAGTCGTATGGATCAAGCGCAGCGGGAGAACCATACGATTCAATATTGATTGATGCTGGAGCGCCCGTTGGCGGGGCCGATGTCTGTTTCTGACTCGGCCCCNCCGGCCCCGTATTGCAATGGAATTAGGCTGCTGGAGCGTTATCCGGTTGTCATCGCGATGGACCTCGCGCGGGGCGTCTTGTTATAGCTCTGTGCGAGTGGAATGGGTCTGGTTTACAACGAACTCAACGACGCTTGCCATGGGGCATTGTTTTGCGTGTTGCCGTTCATGCGTTTGCCCGATACTCGACCGGTATATTGCTGATCACCTGCGGTGAATTGAATCGTCTCTCCTTCAAGCTTGGCATCGGTGATCGGTGTGACGTTATTGCCATCGCGCAGTGATCCGCTGAGCATCTGGTAGGTTTGCTGCAATACGAGTTCTTTGTCACCGAGTTTCCACGTGCCAGCGACTTTGGCGGGGACGATCCACTTGTGGGCGTTGCAGTAAGCGGTGCAGTTTTCGCTGACTTGTGCGGATTCGTCGGGTTGCCAGTCGCCCATGGTGAATGAGTTGGAGACGACTCGTGTGCCGGGTTTCATTTCCAGGATGATGGGACGTAGGCGTTCATTCAGGCTGGGCAGCAGAAACAAGGTCAATACGGTGGCTTCGGAGAAATCCGATTTGAAAATATCCGCTTGTTCGAATGTCGCTTTGTCAGCGACTCCTTCGGCTTTTGCGGCGCGTTGGGCCAAGGCGACCATGTCGGGGTTGAATTCGATGCCGCGCGCCGTGGTGCCGCGTTTGGCGGCGGTGATGACGGTGCGGCCGTCGCCTGATCCCAGATCGACCAAGCGGTCTTGCGGGGTGAGCTCAGCCATTTCCAGCATGCGGTCGACCAGCGCTTGAGGTGTGGGAACCCACACCACGTCTTTGCCGGACTGACCGACCGTGGGTTCATAGGTCGAGGGCTTGTCAGCCGTGGTCTGGGCGGCGACGCTCGCGTGCCAGGCCATGGCGCACAGCACGGCAGATACTAGGGATTTTTGCAGCGTTTGCATTGACGTTCTCCTTGTTGAGAGGGCAAGTCAGAGGGCGGCATCGTCCCGCGGACGGGCGGTGGCGACGGGTTCTACAGCTTTGTTTCTAAGCAACAAGAGCGGAGTGCCGGCAGCCAGCACAGCCAGTCCGATCCAGGCCGCGGCACCGGTGTGCAGAATGCTCGCGTGCAGCATGTACAGGCACGTCAGGCAGAACGCGATCGGCGTGAAGGGATAGAGAGGAACGCGATAGGGCAGTTGGCGTTCTGGATGCCGCCAGCGCAGCACGAATACGGCGAACCCGATCAACAGCAGGAATCCCCAAAATACAGGGGCTGTGTAGTCCACCATGGCTTTGAAACCATCGCGCGTGATGGCGCCCATGCCGATCAGGGCCAGTGCGATGGCGCCTTGGACCAATTGCCCGTTGGCTGGGGTTTTGCCCCGGCCGTCCCAGATACCCATCCAATGCATGACAGAGAGGTCCTGTGCCATGGCATAAAAGACGCGGGCTCCGGTAAAGATGGTGGCGTTGAGGGTGGAGATGGCGGCGACGATAATGGCCAGCGTGACGATGGTTTCCCCTGCGGGGCCAGCGACTTGGCGCATCATGTCGGCAGCCACGGCATCCGAGGTGCGCAGCCCGTCCAGGCCGAGAATGGAGACGAGGGCGAGATTGGCCAGCACGTAGAGGACGATCAGAATGATTGTGCCGGTGACGAGGACTTTCGCGATGTTGCGCGGCGCGTCTTTGAGCTCGCCAGTCAGATAGGCCGCTTCGTTCCAACCGCCAAAGGTCAGCAATACAAAGATCATCGCCAGCCCTAGCGCGGCGGTGTCTGGTGAGATCGGCGCCGGCGGGGCAGCGGTTTCTGCCGGGGCGCCGAATAGTCCAAAGAGAATCACTGCAGCGAGGGCGCCTATCTCGATCAGGGTCACGACGACCTGCAGCGTTTTGCTTTCTGCCGTGCCGATGATGTTGATGCCCGTAAACAGAATGACTGAGAGGGCGGCGTAGAGCGCAGGGCCATAGGGACCCAGTGGAAAGAGTTGAGCTACATAATCGCCCAACATGAACGCGACACCCGCGATGGCGCCCGTCTGGATGACGGTGCCCCGTGCCCAGCCAAATAGCATGGCGACAGGACGTCCATAGGCTCGCGACAGAAAGTGGTATTCACCGCCTGCATGAGGGTGCGCCGCGGAGAGCTCGGCATAACAGAGTGCACCGATCAGCGTGACCACACCACCGGCCACCCAGACCATAATGAACGCCCATTCCGAATCGACATTGGCCGCGACGATAGAGGGAGTCCTGAAGATACCGATGCCGATGACCAGGCCTACGAGAATAATGACGGCATCAAAGACCGACAGCAGTCCTGCGGGTTTGGCCTCGACGTGGTGAGAGGCTTGAGTGGGTGATGCCGTACTGCGCTGGTGTAAATTGTTCATCCATTGCTCCGAAAAACCTCGGCATTCGTGCCGGGGAGGTAAGGGGCGCAGCCGTAAGGCTGCAGGATTGGTCTGATTTGAGTTGGTGACTGTATGAATATCCAGCTTTCTCGTCTGGCGTGGATAGTATCTCGGGCATGCAAACCAAACGTGCCTACCGATTCCGGTTCTATCCAACGCCCGAGCAAGCGATCACGCTGGCTCGCACGTTCGGTTGCGTACGTGTGGTCTACAACCACATGCTCAGCCTTCGTTCGACGGCCTGGGCTGAGCGACAAGAGCGCTTGGGGTATCACGCGACGTCTGCGGCCCTGACGGCACTGAAAAAGCTGCCGGACTACGCGTGGTTGAACGAGGTCAGCAGTGTTCCGCTGCAACAGACACTGCGCCATCTGCAAACGGCGTTTACCGGATTCTTTGCCAAGCGAACGGGATATCTCCGTTTCAAGCGCAAGGATGGCGCGCAATCGGCGGAATACACCACCAATGCCTTTAGATGGGATGGTCGTGCGCTCAAGCTGGCGAAGATGACTGAGGCGTTGCCCATCCGCTGGTCCCGTCAAATTCCCAAAGCCGCCAAGGTCACTACTGTCACGGTCAGCAAAGACGCAGCGGGCCGATACTTTGTCAGCCTGCTGTGCGACGACGTGGTGGCGCAGAAAGCGCCTACGTCGACCTGTGTCGGGATTGATCTGGGCCTGTCTCATTTTGCGGTGCTCTCAACAGGAGAAAAAGTCGATGCGCCACAGATCTTTCGCAAGCATGAAGTTAAGTTGGCCAAGCTACAGCGCCAATTGGCCAAGAAACAAAGGGGATCGGCTCGTCGTGCCAAGGCCAAACTGAAAGTCGCCAAGCTGCATGCAAAGATCGCAGACACCCGCAGGGATTTCCTGCACCAGCTTTCTACGCGGTTGATCCACGAGAACCAAGTGATTGCCGTAGAAAGCTTGTCTGTGTCCAACATGCAGAAGAACCGCTGTCTTGCTAAGTCCATCGGCGATGCCGGATGGGCGGGGTTTGTGAGGCAGCTGGAATACAAGGCCCGTTGGTATGGGCGTGAGTTCGTGCGGGTGGATCGCTGGTACCCATCGAGTAAGCGTTGCCACAGCTGTGGGTATGTTTCACCGAAGCTGCCGTTGAGCGTGCGTCGGTGGTCCTGTCCGGGATGCAACGCCGACCACGACCGCGACATCAACGCGGCGCATAACGTATTAGCCGCCGGGCTGGCGGTGTTAGCCCATGGAGAAACGGTAAGACCTGAGTGCATGAGTGAGGATGTGCAACGGCTCGGTTCGGTGAAATGGGAATCCCTTTCCTTCTAGGGAAGGGAGCAGTCAAGAGTTTGTAAGCTTCAGAACAATAGGCCGCCAGCGTGGCGGGGGAGCTGCGGGAGTTAAATTGACTTCAACAGCGAAAAGCCGAAGGTATTGATGCCGTGTTCGCTACGGATACAGACGGACCCGCCATGCATGGACGCAATGGCGCGCACGATGGACAGACCGAGGCCGTGATGGATGCCGCTATGGGTGCGTGCGGCATCGCCACGGTAAAAGCGTTCGAATAGACGAGACTGCTGTTCAGGGGGAATCGGATCGCCGTGATTGGAAACGGAAACCCATGCATAGTCGCCGCGTATTTCAATGGCGACGACGACTTCGGTGCCGGCATACGCATAGCGCACGCTGTTGGAGAGCAGGTTGGCCAGTGCGCGATGGAACAGGCGTTTGTCGGCGTGTACGTCGGCCTCACCGTCGACGCGGACCGTGAGGTTGCGTTCGAAGAAGGTGTCCTCGACGTATTCCACGGTTTTACGAGATTCGGTCAGCAGCGAGATATCGCTGAGTTCCGCGGCACGATGTCCGTTCTCGGCGCTGGACAGGAACAGCATGTCGTTGACGATACTGCTCATCCGCTCGAGCTCTTCCAGATTGGATTCGAGCAAGTCTTGTAATGCACCGAGATCACGTTCGCGCACAAGGGCGACCTGAGTCTGGCCGATGAGATTGGTCAGTGGGGTACGCAGTTCGTGGGCGACGTCGGCGTTGAATCCCTCAAGCTGCAACCATGCGGCCTCGCGGCGCTCGAGCGCGTTATTGAACGACACAGCGAGTTCACGGATTTCCGGTGGCAGGCCGACGACGTCCAATCGTTGCCGGGGATTGTTGGGCGGCAAACTGTTGGCCTGCCGGCTGAGACGGCGTACGGGGCTCAAGCCCAGTTTTGCGATCCAGTACCCCAGTATGGCAACCAGCAAGATACCCAGGGCTGAGGTGATGCTCATGACCCGGGTGAATTTTTCTTTGGTGTGGATGTAGGCCGAGCAGTCGAGCGCGACGATGAATTCCACTTCGGGCCGATCGCCCGAGGCGGGAATGGTGCGGCTCAAGGTCGCCCAGATGTTGGACGGCTCGCGGACTTTGATGAATCCGAACGGTTCTTTGGGTATTTCCCAGCCGTCTTCCAGCAACAAGGGGGTGCTATAGGCAAAGCGCTCGTCCGAGGAGCGTATCCAGTAACGGACCCGCGCGCCTTCTTGGGAAAATCCGTCGAGTTTGCGGCGTACGGTGTCCCACTCTTGTTCGTTGGCGCGCGAGTGGATGTAGGGGTCTAGCAGGGTATGGTGATATTCCAGCTCACCGCGCACCTGTTCGCGCACGGACTCGGTCAATACGCAGTACAGAAAAAAAGCCACGCCCGAAAATACCACCGCTGCGGTGATGGCGAACATCGTCGCCAATCGCCATGCAATCGGTAGGCTGCGTCTCGGCCGTATCATGCGGCCTCGTCCGACTGGTCACTATGCCGGTTTTCGAGCACGTAGCCCATGCCGCGCACCGTGTGCAGCAGTTTGCGGCCATAAGGGGCATCGACCTTGGCGCGCAGGCGTTTGACTGCGACTTCGACGACGTTGATGTCGCTATCGAAGTTCATGTCCCAGATCTGCTCGGCGATCATGAGCTTGGAGAGGACTTCTCCTTGATGGCGCGCGAGCAGGCTGAGCAGCGAGAATTCTTTGGCAGTGAGATCCAGGCGCTGCCCTGCACGGGTGACTTTGCGCGCCAGGAGATCGATCATGAGGTTGTCGACTTGCAGAGTGGTGACCTCGTGCCCCTCTGTGCGGCGTCGCGTCTGGGCTTGCAGGCGGGCGACCAATTCCGTAAACGAGAAGGGTTTGGGCAGATAGTCGTCGGCGCCTTTGCGCAATCCCGTGACGCGGTCGTCTACGGCGCCGCGCGCCGACAGCATGATGACCGGCGTGGATTTCTGGCGGCGTAACTGGGTCAGCACGCCGTAGCCATCCAGGCCAGGGAGCATCAGGTCCAGGACGATGGCGTCATAGTCGAACTCGAGGGCCAGGTGCAGGCCGTCAACGCCCGTGTCGGCGATGTCGACGGTATAGCCGAGTTCGGTCAGTCCTCGCAGAATGTAGGAAGACGTTTTCGCTTCGTCCTCGACGACAAGTACTCGCATGGTGGAATTTGCTTTTGTACCAGGGGAAAAATGGCTCGTACAGTATGGGGCCAGTTTACGCAGGCTCGTAGGTCATCGCGCTGACGATACGCTGACATTTCTGTCAGCCAGGAGCTGAGGCCGTCCTGGTGTACGCGCATGTCGTCACGGGCTGTGGCAAAAGCCCAACTGCAATTAATGCCTAGTGTAGGGCAATCAGCGATGTTCGCCGTTTAGGTAGAGCCAATGTCCGCCGACGCGCAGAAACCGGCTGATTTCGTGCAGGCGCGTGGCGCGGCCTGCCTGACGGTAGCGAGCCACGAATTCGACCGTGGCGTGATCGGCGTCTGGCTGGTGATGTTGCTTGATCTGCAGGCCTAGCCACTTCAGGTCAGCGGGGTTGGGCTCTAGTTGGGCGGGGCGTGTGTCGGGGTGCCAGGTGTCGAGCAAATACGGCAAATCGTCCAGCACAAACGCGCTGTAGCGCGAGCGCATCAAGGCTAGGGCGTCAGGGGCGAGCAGGCGCTGCGGGCCGCGATGCCACGGTTCGCAGCAACGCGCATAGGCCAGGCCGCTTTCGCACGGACACGCGGACATGGGTCAGACTACCAAGTCTTGATAGTCGGGGTGCCGGACGATATAGGCCACGGCATAGGAACACAAGGGCAGAACGCGCCAGCCGCGCTGGCGAGCCGTGTCCAGGGCATGCCGGGTGAGGGCTGCTGCGATGCCCCGGCCGCCGACGGCACTGGGGACGCCAGTGTGCTGGATGATCATGGTGTTGTCGCGCAACTGATAATCCAGAACACAGGCGTGGCCGTCTACACGGGTTCCGAAGCGGCCTTGGGCTTCGTTATGCTCAATGACAAGCGTGGTGTCGGACATGGGCGTAAACCAAGGAAGACGAGTCGGCTGCTATAGGCAGATCAGCGATACATGAACAGGATAACCCAGACCGCAATCATGGCGATAAGGCCCACCCAGCATGATGCCCAGAAGCCTACGATGGGGGCTTTCACAATGAAGGGTACGCGTTTGGGCTCGATGTGGCCGAGCTGCTTGTTGGCATGGGCAAACAGGCCGAAGTTGAATCCCGGAAAGGCCAGGCGAAGGAAATAATCCTGGAAAATCGAGGTCTTGATGACCAAGGGGAATTGCCGAAACGATCCGTGCTTCAGTAACGGATGCTTTAGCGTAGCGTTGATTCTGTCCGTTTGTACAAAGAACAGCAAAATGCCGCAGATCGAGCAGACGACGAAGCACAACGTGACGAGACTGAATGCGTAGGCGAGAACGGGAGTGGACATGAGATGCAGTGCAGTAATGGATGGCTTGTGGGGCGGCGAGGCGGGAGCTACCCGCGTGTCTGTCCTTCGCCGCTGAGTACCCATTTCAGGGTGGTGAGGCCTTCGAGGCCGACAGGGCCGCGTGCGTGCAGGCGGTTGGTCGATATGCCGATTTCAGCACCCAGGCCATACTCGAACCCGTCCGCAAAACAGGTGGGCAGATTGACATAGACTGAGCTGGAATCGACTTCGCGTTGAAAGCGCTGGGCGGCCGAGAGATCCTCGGTCACGATGGCGTCGGTATGGCCGGAGCCCCAGCGAGCGATGTGTTCGATAGCTTGGTCCAGCGAGTCGACGATGCGTATGGCCAGGATCGGGGCGAGGTATTCAGTGGCCCAGTCCTCGTCGGTGGCGGGCTTGGCGGCAGGCACGATCTCGCACGTGCGAGGGCAGCCACGCAGTTCGACGCCGTGTGCGGTAAACGCGGTGGCCAGGCGGGGCAGGATCGAGATGGCGGCGCCCGCATCGATCAGCAGGGTCTCCATGGCGCCGCAGATACCGTAGCGATAGGTCTTGGCATTGAAGGCAATCGTATGGGCCTTTTGCGGATCGGCGGCGGCATCGATGTAGACGTGGCAATTGCCGTCCAGGTGTTTGATCAAGGGCACGCGGGCTTCGCGCGCCAGCCGGGCGATCAGGCCTTTGCCGCCTCGGGGAACGATGACGTCGATGTGCTCGGTCATGGTGATGAGCTTGCCTACTGCGGCGCGATCGGTCGTGCCGACAACCTGGACGGCTTCAGGGGGCAGATTGGCAGCCTGCAGGCCGGTTTGTACGATCTGTCCCAGCGCGACATTGGAGTGAAAGGCCTCGCTGCCGCCGCGCAGGATGGTGGCATTGCCTGATTTCAGGCACAGCGCTGCCGCGTCAATGGTGACATTGGGGCGGGATTCGTAAATGATGCCGATCACCCCCAGTGGTACGCGCATTTGAGCGACGCGCATGCCATTGGGGCGCACGGAGCCTGCTGTGGTGCTGCCGATCGGATCCGGCAGGTTGGCGATCTGATGCAGGCCTTCTGCCATTTTGTCGATGGCGTTGTCCGATAGGGTCAGGCGGTCGAGCAGCGCCGGCTCGAGGCCGTTGGCGCGTGCGGCTTCCAGATCCTGGGCGTTGGCGGCCTTGAGGACAGCCCGGTTTTCCAAGAGCGCATCGGCCATGGCGAGCAGCGCCTGGTTTTTGGCCGCGCCGCTGGCGCGCATCATGGCGCGCGAGGCGCGCCGGGCGTTTTCACCCAAGGCCAGCATGGCGTTATCGATATCAGAAGAGGACATGAGAGTGTCTGGCATGATTCGGAGGACGGCGCAGCATGCACCGGCAGATAGTCTTAAGTGTATCGTGCTGCGCGGCAGCGAAGGGAGAGCCGCGGCAGCAGGAGCGCAACCGCAAGGGGCGGCTGCGCAGAGCGCTGCAGCCTGCCGCGCGGGCCGCAGCACCAGATAGTCATCGAGCCCGGCTGCCGGCCGCTGCAACGCGCAGTGCCAGGCGGGTCATTTCTTCCCAAGGGTCTGCGAGGCGTCCAGAGACGGTCAATCCCTTGATCAGACGGTCGACCTCGTGCGCATGCTGGACCGCCGCCGGCCAGGCTTTGGCGGGAATGCGGCCCAGGGCCTGCAGGGCGAGTTTCTCGTGAGCCCCAAAAATCCGCAGCCGGCGCATCAGTGCGCCCGCGTCCTGGCCGGTGGCGCGGGCTTCGGCGACTCGTGCCAGCAGGCGGATTTCGTCGCCAACGGCCCACAGGACCAGGGGCAGGGCCTCGCCTTCGGCGCGCAGGCCCTCCAGCATGCGGATGGTGCGCGGTGCGTCGCCCGCGAGCATGGCGTCGCGCAGACCGAAAACGTCGTAACGGGCGACGTTGAGCACGGCGCGCTCGACGTCCTGGGCGGCTAATTGGCCTTCGGGATAAAGCAGGCCGAGTTTCTGGATTTCCTGGTGAGCGGCCAGAAGGTTGCCTTCGACTTTGTCGGCCATCCACTGCAGGGTGGCGGCGTCGGCACGCTGGTTTTGGCGCGCCAGGCGGGCGCCGATCCAGGCGGGCAGGCGGCCGCGTTCGATCGAGGCGATGTCGATCATCATGCCGCTTTGCGCCAGCGCCTGGACCCATTTGGCGTCGCGCGTGGCCTTGTCCAAGCGGGGCAGGGACACGACGATCAGGGTGTCGGGATCAGGTTGCGCCGTGGCTTGCGTGGCCAGTTTGGTCAGCGTGTCTGCACCTGTTTTCCCGGGCTTGCCGGTGGGCAGCTTGATTTCGAGGATGCGTTTATCGCCAAAGAGCGAGACGCTTTGCGTGGCGGCGAAAACAGCGCTCCAGTCACTGCGCGCATCCATGATCATGGAGGTGCGGTCGGTGTAGCCGGATTGGCGTGCGGCAGCGCGCAGGGCGTCGGCGGCTTCGATGACGAGCAGGGGTTCGTCGCCGGATATGGTGTACAGCGGCGCCAGGCGCTGCCCGGCGCGTTGCAGATGTTCTGCCAATCGGTCAGCGTCTAGCGGCTGCGCCATGCATCACCACGTGCCCGTGCCGGGCGTCCCTGGCGTTTGCCATGTTTCGGGCCGATTGTCGGACGGCACGACATTGGGGTCGTAGACCGGAGAGTCGGGATCGCTCTCGCCACGTTGTGCGGCTTCGTAGGCAGTGTTTACGTCAGGCGCCGTCAAGCGTCGGAGCAAACGGCTGACCAAGGCTTGTTGCATGGATTGGTACAGGGTTTCCATTTGCGCTTCTTTGGCCTGGACGACTTGGTCGTCGTACGGCATTTCGCGGTAGATCGACAAGGTGGTGTCGGGCAGGATGGCCACCCCTTTATTGGTGACTAGGCGAAATGTGAAGTTGATGCCGAGTTCGTATTCCTCGACACGGCCTTGCGCGTTGAGCGAGACCTCGCGCAGTGAGCGGCTATTGTCGACCACTTGCAACACGGCGTCGGCATCCTTGGTCTGGTCCGCGAGGCGCGTGTTGGGGGATGCCGCGCGTATGGCGCGCCGGACGTCGGCGCCAAAACGCGTGTTTTCGGGGATGCCGACATAAAGCGTATCGAACGGCAATGGCGTGACGCCACGCATGGCGAAGCCGCACGCCGCCAGCAGCATGACGGTCGCCAGGCTGGCTGCACGCAGCCACCAGCGGGAGCGGAAATGTTGCAGGCGGGGCGGGGCAAAGTGCATGCGTGACCTCTTAACCAACGACGTTGACGAGCTTGCCCGGCACGACAATCACGCGCTTGGGCGGACGGCCTTCGAGGAAGCGGGAGACTTCTTCTTGGCTGGCGGCGAGTTGTTCGATCTCTGCTTTCGAGGCTTGCGCTGCGACGCGGATCGAGCCGCGCAGCTTGCCGTTGACTTGCAGCATGAGCTCGATCTCGTCAGCCACCAAGGCGGCCTCGTCGACGTGCGGCCAGGGCGCGTCCAGCAAGTCGCCCAGCGGGGCTGCGTAACCCAGGTCACGCCACAGATGCCACGTGATGTGCGGCACGACCGGATACAGCACACGCAACAGGATGCCGATGGTTTCGGCGCGGGCTGCGTCGGCGTGGGCGCCGTCGGGGAGCTTGGCGCTGTCGATGGCGTTGAGCATTTTCATGCAGGCCGACACCACGGTGTTGTATTGGATCCGTTGGTAATCGTAGTCGGCTTGCTTGAGCAGGCTGTAGACCTCGCGGCGCAGATCCTTGACGGGGGCGGGGGCTTGAGCCCAATCGCTGCCCGCAGCCAGGCCGCGCGCAATGGACTCATGTTGGCCATGGCACAGCGTCCACAGGCGGCGCAAGAATCGATTCGAGCCATCTACGCCGGAATCAGACCACTCCAGGGTCTGTTCGGGAGGGCTGGCGAACATGACGAACAGCCGTGCAGTGTCGGCGCCGAGGGTATCGATGAGCGCTTGGGGATCCACGCCGTTGTTTTTCGACTTGGACATGGTGCCCACGCCGCCATACTGCACGGCGGAGCCGTCGGCCTTGAGTTTGGCGCCGGTGATGGCGCCCTTGGCGTCGTACTGGTTTTCGACTTCTTCGGGCCAGAAATACTCGATACCGCCCTGGGCGTTTTTGCGCGAATAGATGTGGTTCAACACCATGCCCTGGCACAGCAGCTTGGTGAATGGCTCGTCAAAATTCAGCAAGCCCATGTCGCGCATGACGCGTGTCCAGAATCGCGCGTACAGCAGGTGCAACACAGCATGTTCGATGCCGCCGATGTACTGGTCCATGGGCATCCAGTAATCGTTGCGGGTGTCGACCATGGCCTCGTCGTTGCCCGGCGAGGTGTAGCGCATGAAATACCACGACGAGTCCACAAAGGTGTCCATCGTGTCGGTCTCGCGCCGCGCGGGCTTGCCGCAGCTCGGGCATGAGCACGACAGGAATGCCTCGTTTTTGGCCAGCGGGTTGCCGCTGCCGTCGGGAATCAGATCATCCGGCAGGATGACTGGCAGGTCTTTTTCGGGCACGGGGACCGGACCGCAGTCGGGGCAGTGGATGATGGGAATGGGGGTGCCCCAGTAACGCTGGCGCGAGATCCCCCAGTCGCGCAGGCGCCAGGTGGTTTGTTTTTCACCCAGGCCCTGGGCTGTCAGGTCGGCAGCAATCGCGTCCACGGCTTCGCGGAACGTCAGGCCATCATATTTGTCGGAATTGACGGTGCGGCCGCTTTGTTTGTCGCCGTACCATTCTTGCCAGGCGTCGGTGGAATAGGTTTTGCCCTCGACCGCGACGACTTGCTTGATGGGTAATTGGTATTTCTGGGCAAAGGCGAAATCGCGCTCGTCGTGAGCGGGCACGCCCATGACGGCACCGTCGCCGTAGCTCATGAGCACGTAATTACCCACCCAGACGTCGATTTGCTCGCCCGTCAGCGGGTGAGTGACGGTCAGGCCCGTGGGCATGCCGGATTTTTCGCGCGTGGCGATTTCGGCCTCGGTGGTGCCGCCGAGCTTGCATTGCTCGATAAACGCGGCGAGTTCCGGATTGGATTGCGCTGCGTGCGTGGCCAGCGGGTGTTCAGGCGCAACCGCGCAGAACGTGACGCCCATGATGGTGTCAGCACGCGTGGTGAAGACGTACAGCTTGCCATCCTGGATAAGCTGGCCGTCCGCGCCGGCGATCTGGTGCGGGAATGCAAAGCGCAGGCCCTCGGATTTGCCGATCCAGTTTTCCTGCATGATGCGTACGCGCTCCGGCCAGCCGGGCAGGCCATCGCGGACTTGTTCCAGCAGTTCGTCGGCGTAATCGGTGATGCGCAGGTAGTAGCCGGGGATTTCGCGTTTTTCCACGAGGGCGCCCGAGCGCCAGCCGCGCCCGTCAATGACTTGCTCGTTGGCCAGCACGGTCTGATCGACCGGGTCCCAGTTGACGACCTGTGTCTTGCGATAGGCGATGCCTTTTTCGAGCATCTTCAGGAACAGCCATTGGTTCCATTTGTAGTATTTCGGGTCGCAGGCGCACATTTCGCGCGACCAATCGATCGCCAGACCCATCGATTTCATCTGCTTTTTCATGTAAGCGATGTTGTCGTAGGTCCATTTGGCCGGGGGGACTTTGGACTTGATGGCGGCGTTTTCGGCGGGCATGCCGAATGCGTCCCAGCCCATGGGCATCAGCACGTTGTAGCCGCGCATGCGCAGTTGGCGCGCCATCATGTCGTTGATGGTGTAGTTGCGGACGTGCCCCATGTGGAGCTTGCCGCTGGGGTACGGCAGCATGGAACACGCGTAGAACTTCGGCTTTTCGGTGCCGTCGGCGTTCTGGGCGTGCTCGGTGACGCGGTAAGCGTCGCGGGCCTGCCAGTCTTGGTGGGCGGCTGCTTCGACGGCGGTGGGGCTGTAACGTTCCTGCATGGGCTCGTGCGCGTATATATAGAAAGAAAGTGGGCCGCCGTTGCGCAATGCAACGGCGGTCAAACCCCTGATTATAGAGAGTCCCTAGCCGCGAGGGGCCACGGGCGGGTTTTCGGGGATGCGCGCCGATGGGGACCAGAGGGCGTAGGCCAGGCCAGCCAGGCTCACGGCCAGACCGCCGGCCGAGACCGCCAGCCATCCGCCGGCGGCGTACAGGAACGACGATATCAGTGAGCCGGCTGCGCCGCCAATAAAATAAGACGTCATGTAACCGGCGGTGAGCCGGCTGCGGGCGTCGGGTTGCAGTCGATAGATGGTGGTCTGGTTGGTGACGTGGACACCCTGAATCATCATGTCCAGAACGACAACACCAATCAGCAACGCCGCCAGCGAGTGTGCGCCCAGGGCCAGCAGCACCCACGAGGCTGCCAACAGTATCAGCCCGATCCTAGTCGCCAGATTGCCGCGTCCGCGATCATTGAGGCGGCCGAATCGATTGGCGGCAAAAGCACCCGCCGCCCCCGCCAGGCCAAATAGACCAATGGTGCTGTCACTGTAGGAATAGGGTGGATTGGCCAGCAGGAACGTCAGTGGCGTCCAGAACATGCTGAACGAGGCAAAGATCAACGCCCCCAGCAGCGAGCGAGCCCGAAAGAGAGGTTCACGCGCGTAGAGATGAAAAATAGAGGCCAGCAAGCTCGTGTAGCTGAGATGCGTGGTGGCCTTATAGCGCGGCAATACACGCCACAAGGCCGCGGCCATGATGAGCAGCAATCCCGATGCGACCCAGTAAACCGTGCGCCAACTGCCCAGTTCGGCGAGCCCGCCAGCTACCGTGCGTGCCAGCAGAATGCCGAGCAACAGGCCGCTCATGACCGTGCCCACAGCCTTGCCGCGCTGGTGAGGGGCCGCCAATGTGGCGGCGAACGGCACGAGGACCTGGGCGACCACGGACAATACGCCCGTGGCGGCGGTGCCTGCCAGCAGCATCGGAAAGCTGTTGGCAAAGCCTGAAATCAACAAGCCCGCAGCACTCAGCAGGGTCATGCACACGATCAGTGCACGGCGTTCAAGCATATCGCCCAGGGGAACCAGCAGCATCAGACCGATGGCATACGAGAGTTGGGCCGTCATGACGATGCTGCCGGCGGCGGTTTCGTTCAAGCCGAATTGCTGGCTGATGGTATGCAACAAGGGCTGCGCGTAGTAATTGCTGGCGACAATCAGCCCGGTGGCTGCTGACATCAACAAAATGATAGGTGTGGTCAGCGTGGGCGCGTGGACGGGAGTGGGATGAGACATGGAACAGACTGCAATCAAGAGGAGTGGGCGTTGGCGTCGTGCGGGCTGAGCAGTTGTCGCAGCAGCGTCGCGAGATGTTTGCGGTCGGCCGCAGGCAGCGGGCTCAATAGCTCCTCGAGCTTGATCAGGTAGTCATCCAGCACGGCTTTGATGACGCGCAATCCCTGGGGAGTCAGCGACACCAGGACGCTGCGGCGATCATCGGGGTTTGGCGCTCGGACCAGCAGGCCGGCTTGTTGCAAGCTATCCAGACGATGAGTCATGGCACCGGAGGACAGCAAAAGGGCGCCGACCAAGGCCTGTGGGTTCAGTGCATGCGGCGGGCCCGCACGGTACAGCGTGGCCAATACATCGAATTCACCCTGATGCAGGCCGTATTCGCGAAAAGTAATGTCTACCTCGCGCGCGGCGAGCGTATGCAGCCGAAACAGCCGGCTGAATACCGCCATGCTGGAGACATTCAGGTCGGGGCATTGCTCGTGCCATTGGCCGAGCACGAAATCAACATGGTCGCGCATGATTATCTTTACGTTAAGTATTTTGATATAAAGATAATTGGGCGAGCCTCGAATGTCAACGTTGCACGCAAAAACGGCAAGGCCCGCCTCTTGCGAGACGGGCCTTGCCGATCAAACTGTAGGGACTGTGCGCAGATTTACTGAGCAGCGTCTTTCAGTTTTTTCAGAGGACGAACCTTGACCTTGACCGAAGCGGGCTTGGCCGGGAACCAGCGCTCTTGGCCGGTGAACGGGTCTTTGCCGAAGCGCTTGGCCTTGGCAGGAACCTTTTGCACGGTGACTTTGAGCAGGCCAGGCAGAGAGAACTCGCCAACGCCTTTTTTGTTTACCGAACCCAGTGCAGCGTTTTCCAGGCCGGCCAGGACGGCCTTGACCGATTTGGCTTCCACGCCGGTCTGTGCGACCAGGTGAGCAACCAACTGCGACTTGTTCAGCGCTTCTTTGATGACGGGAGCCGCAACCGTTTTTACTGCAGCGGTCTTGGCGGCGGTTGCCTTTTTGGCAGGTGCTTTCTTAGCCGCAGCCTTGGTGGCAGGGGCTTTGGCAGCGGTCTTGCTGACTTTCTTGGCGGGAGCTTTTGCTTTGGTAGCCATGGTCGAAATCCGTATGTTGAGAACGCGAGTGAGCTCTGTACCGAAGATCGGCACGTGGCACCTCGCGCCCGATGATAGCGGAACTTCACGCGCTGTGTGCGTATTTCTTTGCGTTGACCCCTTAAAACATGTTGTTTTCGTGACAAAGACATAGCTGATTGCAGTCTCAGTTATCTGTAATTTATATCGTGATACGATATTTTTCGGGATCGGTGTGGCAGCCGGTCCTGTTTTCTTTTGTCGTTGCGCTCACTGTTCTTTAACCTGCTTTTCTCATATGGCTCCTCTTGCTTCTATGTCTTCTGCGCGTACGCCTGGTACGTCGCGATTAGGTGATTTCACGACGGACCGCCGGGTCCTCTTATTAATGTTGATGGCGGTGTTGGTCGGTCTGGCTGGCGTAGGCGCGGCGTGGTTGTTGCTGCGTTTGATTACGCTGTGTACCAACCTGGCCTATTTTGGCCGTCTGTCGCTGGAGGACCTGCCGATTGCGAGCCATGCCTTGGGATGGTGGGCCATCGCCGTACCGGTGGTGGGCTGCATCATCATTGGTTTCATGGCGCGTTACGGTTCAGAGAAAATTCGCGGCCACGGCATTCCAGAGGCCATGGAAGCAATCCTGATTGGCAAAAGCCGCATTCAGCCCAAGGTCGCAGTGCTCAAGCCCGTATCGTCGGCCATCTCTATCGGTACGGGTGGTCCCTTTGGCGCCGAAGGTCCCATCATCATGACGGGCGGCGCGATCGGTTCGTTGTTGGCGCAGATGGTGCATATGAGTTCCGGCGAGCGCAAGACGCTGCTGGTGGCGGGTGCTGCGGCGGGCATGACTGCGGTGTTTGGAACGCCTGTCGCCGCGATTTTGCTGGCCGTTGAGCTGCTGCTGTTTGAATGGAAGCCGCGCAGTTTCCTGCCTGTGGCGGTGGCTGCCATCGTGTCGGCAGCGGTACGGCCGTTACTGTTGCATGGCGCTCCGATTTTTCCGTATGCAGGCGTGGGCGAGCCGTCGCTGCATCATGTGGTGGCGTGGGCAGGCCTCGGTGTATTGGCCGGGTTGGGGTCTGGTGTGCTCACCTCATTGGTGTATCTGTTTGAAGACTGGTTCGAAAAACTGCCCGTTCATTGGATGTGGTGGCCCGCCCTGGGCGGTTTGGTCATCGGCATCGGCGGCATGATCGAGCCCTCTGCGTTAGGTGTCGGGTACGACAACATTACGGATTTGCTGGCGGGCAAACTGGCGATTCAGGCCGTATTGCTGTTGTTGATTGTGAAAGTGGTGATCTGGTCTGTTGCCCTGGGGTCGGGGACCTCGGGCGGCGTGTTGGCGCCTTTGCTGATTTTTGGTGGCGCGTTGGGGGCATTGATGACCCCCTTGCTGCCTGAGGCTAGCCCGGGATTCTGGGCCTTGCTGGGAATGGCGGCCATGATGGGAGGCACGATGCGTGCACCGTTGACGGCAACGTTATTCGCCGTGGAGTTGACGGGTAATTTCAGCGTGTTGCTGCCTGTGCTGACGGCCTGCGCATTTGCGTACGGCCTGACTGTATTGTTGTTAAAGCGTTCGATCCTGACCGAGAAAATCGCGCGACGCGGGCATCACATCACGCGTGAATATCACGTAGACCCCTTCGACCTCGTACGCGTGTCTGCGGTGATGACGACCTCGGTGCAGACGCTGCCGGCTTCGATGAGTGTGGCCGATGCCATTGCCCATTTCACAACGTCGCAGCGACGCCATACGGCCTATCCTGTGGTGGACGAGCAAGGCAAAGTGGTGGGGGAAATGACGCGCGCCGATAGTCTGGCGTGGACCATGGAGGACGAAGACCGCGCACGTCCGTTAGGCGACATGATGGCCGAGCGTGAACTTTTCCTGGGTTATCCTGACGAACTTGCCAGCCAGGTGGCTGATCGTATGGCGTTGACAGGCGTCGGCCGCGTGCCGATTGTCGAGCGTGCGACCGGACGCCTGGTGGGATTGGTGGGCCGCAAAGACCTGCTGCGTGTGCGGGCCGGCCGGCTGCGCGACGAGCGTGAGCGTACCGCCTATTTCCGTTGGCGTAGTGCGCGCCGGCGTCCGGTTGATTCCCAGTAGGAGTTCTCTTGTTCAAAAAAGTATGTGCCAGCTGGCTGCTCGTTGCAGCCTGCGTGGCAGGTGTGCCTGCGCAAGCCGCGGCCGTCGTGCCGCCGCCGGTGACGGCCAAAGCGTGGTTGTTGCTCGATGCCACGAGTGGTCAGGAAATCGCGTCATTCAATCCTGATACGCGAATCGAGCCGGCGTCGTTGACCAAAGTCATGACGGCTTATCTGGTGTTCCAGGCGTTGCGCGATGGACGGCTCTCGGCGCAACAGCAAGTGACCGTATCGACGCGGGCCTGGAAAGTCGCGCCGGGCAGCTCCAAGATGTTTCTCGAGCCAGGCAAGCGTGTGTCGATCGATGATCTGCTGTATGGCTTGTTGGTGCAGTCGGGCAACGATGCGGCGATTGCTTTGGCTGAGGCGACCTCCGGTTCGGTCGAGGCATTCGTGCAGCGGATGAACGAGCAGGCCGGGAAAATGGGCCTGCATGGGACGCGTTTTGCGAGTCCGCACGGCTTGCCCGATCCGAACACCTACTCGACGGCGCGCGATCTGTCGGTGTTGGCACAGCGTCTGGTCAGCGATTTTCCCGATCTGTATAGGACCTATGATTCGGTGCGGACGTTTACCTATAACAATATTTCGCAGTCGAATCGCAACCGCCTGCTGTGGTTGGATCCGAGTGTAGATGGCTTGAAAACCGGCCACACGGATTCGGCGGGATATTGTTTGATAGCCTCGGCGGAGCGCCCCGATGGCCAGATGCGCCGGCGTTTGATCAGCGTGGTGCTGGGCACAGGGTCTGACAAGCTGCGTACCCAGGACAGCCAGGTGTTGCTGAACTGGGGGTTCCAGAGCTTCAAGACCGTCAAGCTGTATGCTAAAGGGGAGGCTGTAGACACCCCGCAGGTCTGGAAAGGCGAGCAGGATGCCGTGCGTATCGGACTGGCGCGCGATGCTTACGTGACGGTTCCACGGGCCTCGGAGGTCAAGCCGGTCGTGACTCAGCAGCAACCCTTGGTCGCACCTATCGCCGCTCAGGCCGAGGTAGGGTCGTTGCAAGTATTGGTTGATGGTCGGCCTGCGGGACAGTGGCCGGTCGTGGCACTGGATGCGGTGCCGCAGGCCGGGATCATGGCGCGGACCTGGGATACGGTGCGGCTGTGGTGGCGGCAGACCATGGGGTAGACGCGAGCGGTGCGGTTCGATGGTAGGAACGGCCGGGCTTGAGCGGTGCGGTGCAATGACGGAAAGGTCGTGAGCCGCACGGCGCAATAACAGGAAAGGAGTGATCATGACCGTCGATATTCCTGGATTTTCGTCGCCGGCCGTTGGGCTGGATACGCCGTTGGAACTGCTTTCCGCGTGTCATGATCGGATGGGCCGCCAATGCGCCACGCTGCGGCGGTTGGCTGCGCATGTGGCGCAGCATGGTTCCGATGCTGTCGCGCAGACGGCGGCCGCCAGCGTGCTGAAGTACTTCGATACGGCCGCCGTGCTGCATCACCGTGACGAAGAAGCCGATCTCTTTCCTGCGCTGATCGATTCCATGGCGGGTTCGGACGCGAGATGTCTGCATGAAATGGTGGACGGTTTGACGCAGGAACACCGCCAATTGGAGGCCTTGTGGCGCCGCCTGCATAGTCCCTTGGAGGCAGTCAGTGCGGGGCATCCTGTCGAGCTCGACGAGACCAGTGTCGAGCAGTTTTGCGCGCAGTATGCCGCCCATATTCAGCGCGAGGAGGATGAATTGTTGCCCATGGCTGCGCGATTGCTGGACGATCTGGCGCTGTCAGAGATGAGTCAGGCGATGCGGGCGAGGCGCGGTGGCGGGACGAGCTAGGTGCGGATATGCCGTGTCCTGCAAGGGAATCGGGCCGGTCATGGCATGGTAGCGGGCACCTGCTCATGAAAATGTCTCTGTGATTGCCATTGTGCATTGCACGCATTAATGCATGGGATTACCCTATATGCCCGCTGGTTATAAGCGGTGCGTTGTCGCTGGTCTATCGCCTGCCCATTAATATGAACTCGTGGCGCTGAATCGAGCCTGGCCGACAATCCTCATCACAATAGGAAGATGCAGCGCGTGGTTAAGTTGGCAAATCGCATATTTGGTGCATGGATTCATGATGTCGGGCCTGCCTCGCTGCGGGCCGATGCGTTTGCCGGGCTGCTGGGGGCGTTGTTGGTGCTGCCGCAAGGGGTGGCATTTGCCACCTTGGCAGGCTTGCCTCCCGAGTATGGGTTGTATTCGGCCATCGTGCCCTGTGTGGTCGCGGCGTTGTTTGGTTCCAGCCGCCATGTGATGTCGGGGCCGACGAACGCCAACTCGCTGGCGTTGTATGCCGTGCTGGCGCCGTTGGCGATGGCCGGCAGTCATGACTATATCCAGATGGCGCTGGCGGTCACGATCCTGGTGGGGATTTTGCAATCATTGGTCGGCGTGCTCCGATTGGGCGCGTTGGCAAATTTCATTTCGCCGTCAGCCTTGTTCGGTTTTACCAGCGGCGCAGCCTTGTTGATCGCGGTACATGCATTGAAAGATGCGTTGGGCCTGGATGGTATTCACGCGCATGGCGCGGGGGCGGTACTGCTGGGCGTGGCGAGAGGGCTGAGCGAGTTGCATTGGGGGGCGCTGCTGGTGGCGCTGGTCACAATAGGGGTGTCGTTACTGGCGCGCCGTTGGGATCGTCGCAAGCCGCATATGCTGATCGGCCTCGCAGCGGGAACCGCGATAGCTGCCGCACTGAATGCCTGGGTGTTTTCTGAGCCCGGCAGCAGCATTCGAGTGTTGGGCAAGCTGTCTCAGCCTGTGCCGCCGTTTCATGTGCCCGAGGTCCCGTGGAGTTCGCTACCGGATCTGCTGGGTCTGGCCTTTGCATTATCCATTGTGGCGCTGGCGCAATCGATTTCGATTGCCAAGGTCGTGGCGTCGCGGTCGGGGCAAACGATCGACGCCAATCGTGAATTCATGGGGCAGGGGCTGTCGAATATCGTGGGCGGGTTTTTCTCGTCCTATTTGTCTTGCGGCTCGCTGAATCGCTCGATTCCCAATTTCGAATCAGGGGCGCGCACCCCCATGGCGGCGGTATTCGCCGCGGTGTTGTTGATGCTGCTGGTGACGGTGAGCTCGCCTTTGTTGGCGCAGATTCCGTATGCGGCGATTGCCGGGCTGCTGCTGCTGGTGGCATGGAATCTGTTGGAGTTGCCGCACTGGCGGCGTATCGCGGGTGTGCAGCGCAACGAGTTCTTGATTGCGCTGGCGACCATGGTGGCGACGGTGACGATCCGTATGGAGATCGCTATTTTGCTGGGGACGTTGCTGTCGCTCATGACATATTTGCATCGCACCTCGCATCCCGCCATGCGCACGATGGGATTCAGGGCGAGCGATCCTGATCGTCATTTCGCCGTGCTCGAAGGGAACTCGGATGAGTTGCCCGAATGTCCGCAGTTGAAATTACTGCGCATGGAGGGCTCGGTCTATTTTGGTGCCGTGGCTCATGTCGCGGATCGGCTGCAGGCGCTGCGCAGCCAATCCAATGCGCCGCGTCATCTGCTGGTGATGACGAAAAGCATGAATTTCATCGATCATGCGGGGGCGCTGGTGTGGGAATACGAGCTGCGCAAGCGGCGCGAAATGGGCGGCGATCTGTATTTTCATCGGCCCCGGCCCGAGGTGATGCAAATGTGGCGCCGCATGGGGTTCGTCGACTATCTGGGCGAAGACCATATCTTTCCAGACAAAGCCTCCGCGATTTCGCAGATTTTCCAGCGCTTGAATCCCGATATCTGCGCAGGCTGTACGGCGCGTATTTTCCGCGAGTGCAATCAACGGCCGTTTCGGCCCAATAACGAAGCCGGCGATGACGATTCGTGATCCGCAATGAAAAAAAGCCCCCACGCTGCGCCTTCGGCTTGCTGCCCCCCCGAGGGGGCGTTTTTGTTTTGGGGCGGCCCGGCAACAAAAAAGCCTCGCAATATTGCGAGGCCTTTTTGCTACGTCGAGAACCGGCTGGATTACTTCAGCTTGGTTTCTTTGTAGTCAACGTGCTTGCGAGCGACGGGATCAAATTTCTTGATCAGCATCTTTTCGGGCATGTTGCGCTTGTTTTTGGTGGTCGTGTAAAAGTGGCCCGTGCCGGCAGTCGACTCGAGCTTGATCTTTTCGCGGATACCTTTGGCCATGTCTTGCTCCTAGATTGTGATGGGGCCGGATCAGGCCAGTTCGCCGCGGGCGCGCAGGTCTGCCAGAACAGCGTCGATGCCGTTCTTGTCGATGATGCGGATGGCCTTGGCAGAAACACGCAGGCGAACCCAGCGGTTTTCGCTCTCGACCCAGAACCGGCGCGATTGCAGGTTGGGCAGGAAGCGACGCTTGGTCTTGTTGTTAGCGTGCGAAACGTTGTTGCCCGTCATCGGGCCTTTGCCAGTTACTTGGCATACGCGTGCCATGATTTTACCTCTAAGTATTCTGGCCGCGTATGGCGAAGCTGGGGAAGGAAAGACAGGTAGATAGGCTTTACGCCTGTGCTTATACCCGCTACCCGCCGCCCGCTGTACCTATACACGGGGTGCTGGTCGAAAGTGGTAGCTACAAAGCATAGTAGGCTACTCACGGGAAAACTTCATACGAAGCTCGCTATTCTAATACGAAAAGGCGAGAAAAATCAATAACTAGGCTGATGAGTGTTGGTCAAAGGGGAAAACATCCCATTTTCCCAGCGCGCAGGGCAGGGCGTTGCGCGCTGGTTTGCCCTATAGCGAGAGGGGTGGACCCCGTCGGGCGATGCGGCCAGACAGCCAGGACAGGGTAGCGCAACAGGCCAGGACAGTGGCCAGCGGCAACGGGCCGTCTGCCTGCCAAATACTCACGACGAAGCCGGCGAGCGCGCCGCACGACATTTGCAGCGTGCCGAGCAAAGCCGATGCGGCCCCCAGGCGCATGCCTTGTTCCGATAAGGCCAGCGCGGCCGAGTTGGGATTGACGAACCCCTGGCTGAACATATAGCCGACCAGGCACGCCATCAGCAGCGGTAATGTCATCCAGCCGGTCACGGCCAGAACCAGGGCCACGAGGCTCGCGACAGCCAAGGCATTTTGGGCGACGCGCTGCAATTGCACGGGGGAACGTTTGCGCAGCAGCCGGGCGCTGATCTGCGAACCGATGATAAGCCCGGCGGCATTGGCGCCGAACAGCAGTCCGTAGTGCTCGGGCGCGATGCCGTAGTACTCGATAAATACCCGAGGCGAACAAATGATGTAGGCAAACATGCCGGCGGAGCCCAGGCCGCCGGCCAAACTGTGTGCGATAAAGCGGCGGTGCCGGATCAGGGCCAGATAATTCTCAGCGATGACGCGGGCGCGTAACGGTTGTACGCGTGCCGGGGGCAGGGATTCCTTCATGATCAACGTGGTGGCAATGATCATGGCGAGCGAGACAGCCGCCATCAGCCAAAACAAGCTGCGCCAGCCGACGAAGAAAAGCAATTGCCCGCCGGCCAGTGGCGCCAGGATCGGTGCCAGGCCCATGATCAGCATCAGCATGGACATGGCGCGTGCCGCGTCCTGGGTTTCGTAGTGATCGCGAATCACCGCGCGAGGAATAACAATGCCGGCCGCGCTGCCCAAGGCTTGCAGTACCCGGCACAGCGTCAGCATCTCGATGTCGCTGGCCAGCGCGCAGCCCAGCGACGCGACGGTGTATATGCTCAGTCCCGCCAGCATGGGGAGTTTGCGGCCGTAGCGGTCGGCGAGGGGGCCGTAGACAATTTGGGCCAGGGCCAATCCGATCAGATAGGCTGCCAACGTGCGCTCGACGTCGCCGCGCGGGACCTGCAGCCCGGCGGAGATTGCCGGAAAAGCCGGCAAATACATATCAACGGAGAATGGCCCGATGGCGGTGAGTACGCCCATCAAGATGAGCCAGCCGGGCATGCGGCGAGGTAAAGACTGCGATGGCATGAATGCGTGGGGAGGGGCTGGGCTACTGATAATGCGCGTGCCGCACAGAAACACGGCGCATGGAGAGGGAAGTTGACGTCTCGCTGAATTAGATAGCAAGCTAACTATTCTAGCACGCTGCCGGGGCTGGCAAGGAGTGGGGATTTTCGGATAGAGTTGCTCAGTTCTTTCATGTAGGGGAGAAGCTGTGAATCCTATGCTGTCTGCTGTAGAACGCAAGTTGCACGCATTGCCAGTCACCGTACAGTTAGAGTTGCCCGACGGCACTGTCGTGGGACCTGCCGATCCAAAGGTTCGGTTCGTTGCTCGGGATAAATCGGCGTTGGCTCACTTGGCCGAAGGGGCGGTCGGGGTGTTGGGCCAGGACTACGTCGAGGGCCGCATTGATATCCAAGGCAATATGCGCGATGTCATGGCCGCGGCGGCGGCGCTGTTGCCGGGATCTCCGGTCGATGCAGCTCGGGGGGGCTGGTTGACCGATCTGGTGCGCAAGGTGATCTCGGTGTGGCGCCACTCTGTCGAGCGTGACGCCAAGCAGATTGAGTTTCACTATGACTTATCCGACGAGTTTTATGCGATGTGGCTGGATCCGCGCCGTGTTTATTCCTGCGCGTATTACCGTACGCCCGAGATGAATCTGGCGCAGGCTCAAGAGGCCAAGCTGGACCACATTTGCCGCAAGCTGCGTTTGCAGACGGGTGAGCGTTTTCTGGACGTGGGAGCAGGCTGGGGCGGATTGCTGCTGTGGGCTGCGGAGAACTACGGTGTGGATGCGACAGGGATCACGCTGTCGCGCAATCAGCATGCCTATGTCAATAAACTGATCCAGGAAAAGGGCCTGTCGGGCCGGGTACGGATGGAGTTGCTGGACTACCGCAAACTCGACGAGTCCCAGCCGTACGACAAATTGGCGTCGGTCGGCATGTTCGAACACGTGGGCCGTGCGCAACTGCCAGGGTATTTTGCCAAGCTGCGCCGCCTGGTCAAGCCGGGTGGGTTGATCATGAACCACGGCATTACCGCGGCCGGTTTATACAACGGCGAGCTGGGCAGCGGGATGGGCGAGTTCATTGAAAAATATATCTTTCCGGGCGGCGAGCTGACCCACATCAGCAGCGTGATGGAGGCGATGACCAACGGCGGCCTGGAAGGTGTGGATGTGGAGAATCTGCGTCCTCATTATGCGCGAACCTTGTGGGCATGGAGCGATGCCCTGGAGGCACGTTTGCCCGAGGCAATCCAGCTCTTGCAGGGCGAGCAGGGGGCGCGTTCGCTGCGAGCATACCGGTTGTATTTGGCCGGTTGCGCGATGGCGTTCGAGCATGGCTGGATCGCGTTGCACCAGGTGCTGGCCACGATGCCGGCGACGGGGCGGCCCGACGAGCTGGATAACCCGGCCGATCTGGCCTATCCATGGCGGCGATCCTATATGTATACCGAAGCGTGAGGTGGATGCCTGTCCGTTTGTCTCAGGAGTTGCTGATACGGACGGACAGGCAATACGAGCCGGCCAGGATGGCGGCCTCGATACCTGGTTGATGAAAATTCAGTGCGTGAAATTGTCCGAAAGGCAGCAATGAGCGGCTGATTGCTGGCTCAATAATAACTGTTAGAAACTCAAAGAAACTGAATGTGTCGTTTCTATATTGCAGTGCAGCACCGCGTGGATACGGGCTTTGGGCTTGATCGATGAGTAGTTTCCCTAGCCAATTTCAGGCTATTTGTATCTAAATGATTCTGATTGGGTGTTGGTCGCATGGTCAAAATCGGCTAAGATGCTGGCTTCTTCATTTAGTTGTATTCAAAATTCTGTCATCCCGACAGGGGCTTTTTTCATAGGGCTACTGTTTGGGTTTGCTGTCTGATGAGACTGCTGCCCCTTGCGGCACCACGTCTCGCTGCTAGTGTCGGTTTGTATTGGCGGTTCTGCCCGTCTTCCGCACAACCCCCTTAGCTCCACGGCATCACGCAACCTGGTTTGGTTGGCGGGGTGTCCTTGAACCTATGGAGGCAAAAGCCAATGCGTTTCAATCCTGTAAAAACCCTGTCTGCTGCAGCGGTGTTCCTTGCGTTTGCCGGTACTGCTCAAGCGGCTGACGCGCAATGCGAAATCGACCGTCCGGTCAAGTTTGGCGGCATGAACTGGGAGTCCAATCTGGTCCTGGTCGATGTCCAACGATTCATCATGGAAAAGGGCTTTGGTTGCAAGACCGAAACTCTGCCCACGGAAACGCTGCCGGCGTTGGCCGCGCTGGAGCGCGGTGATCTGGATATCAATACCGAGATCTGGCTAAACAGCGTCGCCGAGCCTTGGGAAAAGGCCGAGAAGACCGGCAAGGTCAAGCGCATCGGTGATGTGTATATGGGCGGCGAAGCCTGGTTTATCCCGCGCTATACGGCTGAACGTCTGCCCGAGCTGAAGTCGGCGGCGGATCTGCCCAAGTTCAAGGATGAGTTCAAAGATCCGGAAGAGCCCTCCAAAGGCCGCTTCTACGGCTGCCCGGCAGGGTGGGGTTGCGAGGTTGTCAGCACGAATCTGTTCCATGCGCTGAAGCTCGATGACTCGTTCACGCTGTATTCGCCGGGGACAGGCGCCGCACAGAAGGCCGCGCTGACTTCTGCCTATAAGCGTAAGCAGAATGTGGTGTTTTATTACTGGTATCCCACGCCGCTGGTGGGGGCGCTGGATCTGGTGAAGCTGGAATTGCCGCCGTATGACGCAGAAAAGCATAAGTGCCTGACGTCGCCGCAGTGCAAGGATCCTCAGCCTAGCGCTTATCCGGAGAACCCCGTCTTTACGGCTGTGAATTCTGGTTTTGCGGAGAAAGCACCGAAGTTGACCGAGTTCTTGTCCAAGGTTTCCGTGCCGCTGCCTGAGATGGATGCGACGTTGGCCCATATGGAAGAGTCGGGAGACGAGTCGTCTGATGTCGCCCAATGGTTCCTGAAGAATAAGTCTGATGTGTGGAGCAAGTGGGTGCCTGCTGAGGTCGCGACGCGGGTCAAGGCGGCGTTGTAAGCGTCGCTTGTTGGGGCGCTAGCCTCTCGCCTTGCTGAGGCGAGGGGGCCGTGTTTCTTTCGTGAGCGTGGCTCCGCTGTTTAGCGTTGTTTTCGTGCGGTGGGGCTCTTGTTCAGTGCGGCGGGTTTCTCTGCTTGGGCGTCCCTGCTGGGTGCCGGGCGATATGTGCGTGCGGCGCGTGCCACGTCGGACGTGAGCGTGAAGCATGTTGTGTGAATGTTCGTACGGCATGTTCATGTGACCTAGGCCGAAGGCGATTGTGGCCGTTGGCTTGGTACGGGAGGCACGTTGCGTGATTAGGGTCATGCAGCTGATTGCTCTGTCTATTTATCGGCTGCATCGCTCTACGGCATGCCCGTAAGGAGGGTTTATGTTTCCAGAAATTATTCCGCCACGCGCTGTGCGTGGCGCTATTGATTCGTTCGTCGATCACTTGGTGACGCAGTATGCGGACACGTTGGAGTCGATGTCGCAGCCGTTCCTGAGCGCGTTGGTGTGGCTGGAGCAGGTCTTGCGCAGCACGCCATGGTGGCTGGTGGTGTTGGTCACGATCGCGATTGCTTGGGGCGTCAGCCGCCGTATTGGTCTGAGCATTGCCATGGGCGCGCTGCTGTGCGTGATCGGGTTGCTGGGGCTGTGGGATGCCGGGATGCAGACGCTGGCGCTGATGATCATGGCGGCCGGGCTGTCGGTGATTATCGGTATTCCGGTGGGCGTGCTGATGGCGCGGATTAATTGGTTGCGGTCCATCATGCTGCCGCTGTTGGACATCATGCAGACGATGCCGAGTTTTGTCTATCTGATTCCGGTGGTGATGCTGTTTGGCCTGGGCAAGATTCCCGCGATTATTGCTACAGTGATTTATGCAGTGCCGCCGCTGATTCGTTTGACTGACTTGGGTATCCGTCTGGTTGACCGCGAGGTGCTCGAGGCGTCGCGTGCGTTTGGCGCGAATGCGCGCCAACAGTTGTTCGGTGTGCAACTGCCACTGGCGCTGCCAAATATCATGGCTGGTATCAACCAGACCACGATGATGGCGCTGTCGATGGTGGTGATTGCGTCGATGATCGGCGCGCGCGGCCTGGGTTATGAAGTGCTGTTGGGTATCAATCGTCTGGAGGTCGGCCGTGGCCTGCTGGCAGGCCTGGGGATTGTGGTGCTGGCGGTGTTGTTTGACCGCATTACGCAATCTTATGGACACCGTGTACGTAAAGGAGGCCACCGATGAGCAAGATTGAAGTCAAAAACATTTATAAGGTCTTTGGCCCGCATCCGGAAAAATGGTTGTCTGCCGCACAGAGCGGCATGAGCAAGGAAGATCTGCTGGCCAAGAGTGGTCATACGCTGGGGTTGCGTGACATCAGCCTGTCGATCGAAGAAGGCAGTATCTACGTCATCATGGGTCTGTCGGGCTCGGGTAAATCGACGTTGATCCGCCATTTCAATCGTTTGATCGAGCCTAGCGCCGGCCATATTCTGGTCGATGGCGTGGACGTGGTCAGCCTGGGCAAGCGTGAGCTGGAGACGTTTCGCCAAAAGAAAATGAGCATGGTGTTCCAGCGCTTTGGTCTGTTTCCCCATCGTACGGTGCTGGATAACGCGGCGTACGGCCTGACTGTGCAAGGTGTGTCCAAGGCAGAGCGCGAAGAGCGTGCGCGGCATTGGCTGGATCAGGTGGGCCTGAATGGGTTTGAGGCGCAGTATCCGCATCAGTTGTCAGGCGGAATGCAGCAGCGTGTGGGCTTGGCTCGCGCCTTGGCGACCGATGCCGAGATTCTGTTGATGGATGAGGCGTTTTCGGCGCTGGATCCGCTGATCCGCCGTGAAATGCAGGATCATCTGTTGCAGTTGCAGGCCAAGCTGAACAAGACCATCGTGTTCATTACGCACGATCTGGACGAGGCGCTGCGTCTGGGTAACCGCATTGCGATTCTGAAGGACGGCGAGCTGGTGCAGGAAGGCACGCCGGAAGACATCTTGCTGAATCCGGCGAATGACTATGTGCAAGCGTTCCTGCAGGACGTCAACCGTACGAAGGTCCTCAATGCTGCGCATGCGGTGAATCCGCCGCGACTGACGTTGACCATGCGTTCCCGTCCGGCGCATGCCTTGGACCGTATGCATGCGTTGAGTTTCGAGTATGCGCCCGTGCTTGACGGTAAGCGGTTGGCAGGCGTGCTCACGAGCGAGGCTGCGCAGCGTGCCGTCGAAGCGGGTGTGCGCGATGTGTCAGCGTATGTCGAGGATCTGGCCTCGGTGCCTGCCACGGCTGGTTTGGATGAGGTGTTGGCTCGTCTGGTGCACAGTGATCAACCGGTCGCCGTGACGGGCGAGGATGACGAGTTCATCGGTATGTTGTCCCGCAAGAAGGTCGTGGATCTGGTCACGCCAGCATTGCAGGAGGCTGCCTCTGAGGCGACTGCATCGTCAACGGCTGACGACGAACCGAATCAGAATGCGGTCAAGACGACCGAGTCGGTTTAGCGCGGTGTGAGCCTTTGGGTGTTCCGGAATGATTCCTGAGCACCTTGCGAGTTTGGCATTAGGGGGCGGCTTGGATCGCCCCCTAATGCATCTGGTCATGTCGAGGCAACGCATCGAGGCCCATCGCTCAATGCCTGGACCTCTGCGTTTCAACATTCGACATTCACTGCGCGGATAGCTGCACGCTGAGTCGGAGTCAAAAATACTCAGTCGAGCCGTACGTTGGCGGCTTTGACGACTTCGTGCCAACGCTGGATCTCGTCGCGGATGTATTGTTTGTATTCCTGTGGTGAGGCACCCAGTGGTTGCGCGCCTTGAGCGGCTAGCTGTTTCAGGACGTCGGGCGATTGCAGGGCTTTGCGGATCTGTGCGTTGAGGCTGTTGATGATCGCTGGCGGCGTGCCTGCCGGGACGACGACGCCTTGCCATGCACCCATTTCAAAGTCGGGAACGACCGTTTCGGCCAAAGTGGGGGTATCGGGTAATTGAGGACTGCGCGTTTTGCTGCTGACGGCCAGGGCGCGTAGTTTTCCTTCGCGGATAAAACCCAATGAGTCATTCAGAGTGTTGGTCATGAACTGCACTTGGCCGCCTACCAAGTCTGTCATGGCGGGCGCACTGCCGCGATAAGGGATATGGGCGGCGTCTATGTCTACCGAGCGCAAGAATAGCAGCGCGCCCAGATGGGTGACATTGCCCGCGCCTGCTGAGGCATAAGACAGTTTGCCTGGATGGGATTTGGCATAGTCGACGAATTCCTTGACGTTGTGGACAGGCACTGAGGGATGCGTCAGCAACACGAGAGGGATCACTGCTGTCGACGAGACTGCATCGAAATCTTTGACGGGATCGAACGACAGGTTGCGGTATAGATTGGGGCTTAACGCAATGGACGAGGTGTTGTACAGCACGGTGTAGCCATCAGGTTTCGCTGCTGCCGCGTACTGCATGCCTATGTTGCCGTTGGCGCCGCCTTTGTTTTCGACGACGAAGGTCTGGCCCGTTTGATCGGATAGCTGCTTGGCCAATACCCGGGCGACCAGGTCTGTAGGGCCGCCTGGTGGAAACGGCACCACCATGGTGACTGGGCGTTCGGGCCAGGCGGCCAGTGCCGACGAGGCAAGGCCGATGCCCGCCAGAGTCATTATCGCAGTGAGTAGGCGGTGAATGCGTTTCATGCGTTTGTCTCCTTGTGTTGTTGTGGCTTTTGTTTGGCAGCGCGAACGGTGGTGTGTTGTTGTTCCTTTTGCGGCAAGACGTTGTTGTACGCGCCGCCTTGCGTTTAACGGTCACTGTTGTCCCGACGCACCTGGATGCGCCGGGGCGGTTCAATCAGGCTTGCCGGCGAGCAGTCGCGTCGCGGTGTAAGTCATCACGGGCTGCCCGTGTTGATTGCGGACTTCGATCGATGAGTTCACTACGGCGCGATTGTTTTTGGAGGTGGGGCGTATGCCCGTGACTTCCACTTCTGCCCAGACGGTGTCGCCAGCGACGACCGGGGCCAGCATTTTCTTGTGTACCTCCAGGAGCGCGAGACCCGTACCCTGGACCATGCCTTGCATCAGCAGACCCTCGATCAGGCCGTAGGTCAATGCGCCCGGGGCGGGGCGGCCGCGGATGGCGCCGTGTTCGTACGTGGCATCGATAAAGATGGTCTCCAGCATGCCGGTCACGCTGACGAAATTGACGATATCCGTTTCGGTGATGGTGCGGCGGAATGTGTGAAAGCGTTGGCCGACTTGCAGGTCTTGCCAGTAGTAGCCGCGTCCTAGCAGGGCAGGGGGTTGGGGAGTTGTCATTGCTCGACCTCGGGTGGAATGGAAAGGGAAATGGAATGGCTGCTGTCGCGAGCACTGCCGCTCGCCAGCAACTGCTCGATACGTTCGGTTGACAGTCCTGCCTGTTGCAGCACCTGACGGGTGTGTTCGCCCAGTCGAGGCGGCATGGCCGGTGGTACATGAGAGCGCTGTAGGCGGACAGGGTTGCGTGTAAAGCGATAGTGATGACCGGCAGCGCTGGTCAGTGGCACAAAGAAATCTACGCTGCGCAGATGCGGGTCTTGCTCCAGGTCTTCCAGGCGATTGACGGGCGCAGCCGGGATTTCCAGGCGCTGGCACAAGGCGAGCCAGTGGGCTGTGGGGTGGTCTGCGACGATGCGGCCCACCAGCGCATAGAGGTCCTCGATATGCTGAGTGCGTGCTGCGATGTCCGTAAAGCGTGGGTCATCGGCCAGCGCGCCATGGCCGGTTTCGTTAAAGAAGCGGCGCCAATGGGCGTCGGTGTAGGGCATCATGCACAAATAGCCATCGGTGGTCTGATAGGGACGGCGCCACGGAGCCAAGACGCGCGGATAGCCGGCGGCGCCCGGGCTGTCTTGCAGGTGGCGGCCGTAGAAGTGCTCCACCAGCAGATACGACGCCATGGATTCGAACATCGGGACTTCGAGTTGCTGTCCCAGGCCTGTGCGTTCGCGTTGAAACAGGGCTGCCAGAATGGCGTGGGCCGCCACCAGACCGCAGGTTTTGTCGGCGGCTATGGTGGGCAGATAGCGCGGTTCGCCGCTTTGCCGTTGTGTGATGTCAGCGATGCCCGTCAGGCCCTGCACGATGTCGTCATAGGCGGGTTGATCGGCATAGGCGCCGCCTGCGCCAAAGCCATACAGGCCAGCATAGATCAGCCGTGGGTTACGGGCGCACAGCGTTTGCGGGTCCAGGCCCAGCCGCGCCATTTTCGCTGGGCGCATGCTGTGCATGAGAACATCGGCACTGTCGACCAGGGTCAGCAGGGCCTCGCGCGCCTCGGCTTGTTTCAGATCCAGTACGACACTGCGCTTGTTGCGGTTGATGCCCAGGAAAATGGCGGCGAGGTCGTCTTCCTGTTTAGGCCCGGTGCGGCGGGTCGAGTCGCCCTCGGGCGGTTCGATCTTGACGACATCCGCGCCGTAGTCGGCCAGGATCTGCGAGGCATAAGGACCGAATACCACGGCAGTCAGGTCCAGGATGCGTATGCCGGCCAGGGCGCTGCGCTCAGTGGGGTTCTTTGTCGTCATGAATTGCTGCTCTGCGATAGGGACATCTGATGCATGCCATCCTAATCACCGCGCAGATAACCGTCTAATATGGCGTTGGTATGACGCGATATGGAATTTGTTATGGCTGTGGACCTGAGGCAGTTACGCCAGTTCGTCACGATCGCCGAGCTCGGCAGCTATCGGCGTGCCGCCGAGGCGCTGCATATTGCCCAGCCTGCGCTATCGGTATCGATACAAAAGCTGGAGCACAGCGTAGGCGTGTTGTTGTTGGAGCGTGGCGCAAAAGGGGTGTCATTGACCCCTGCCGGGCAGGCGTTGATGGCCGATGCCCAACGTGCCTTGTTTCATGCCGACCAGGCACGGCAGTCCGCACGGCGTGTGGCGTTGGGCGAGCTCGGGCGATTGCGTCTGGGTTTTGTCGGCTCGGCCACGTACATGCTATTGCCGCGTTGTTTGCCTGAGTTCCGGCGCCGTTATCCTGACGTCGCGTTGGAGTTGCGCGAAGACAGCACGAAGCGCTTGGCGGAAATGTTGCGTGCCAATGAGATCGATGCGGGTCTGGTGCGTGGCCCATTGGCCGAAGATGCGTCGTTATCGACGTGGGTAGTCGAGCGCGATAGCTTGATTCTGGCGTTGCCCGCTATGCATCCGTTGGCCCATGATGGGCCTGTCACGCTGCAAGCATTGCGGGCAGAGCCGTTTGTGATGTACGCGCCCGACAAGGTCCCGGGCCTGCATGGCGTTGCTCAAGCACTGTGCCACAAAGCCGGTTTTTCGCCGCTGATCAGCCAGGAGGCGATTCAGGTGCAGACGCTCGTCAGTCTGGTGGCCAGCGGTTTGGGAGTAGCCCTGGTGCCTGGCGTGACACGCGCTTATTCCACACCGCATGTGAAATTCGTGGATTTGCTGGACGCCGATGCACATGACGCGCTGGCATTGTCGTTGGTGGCGCACCGAGATACCTCGTGTGCGCCGGTATTGCGGCTGCGCGACTCCATGCTGTCGGCGCAATGATGTGCCATTGCAAACGATGGAGAGGCAGCGAGGCGGGATCAGCGTCCCGCAGCCAGGGCGCTGATCCCGCCCGCGACGCCCATGTCGGTCTTGGGCACATCGTTGACGATGACGCGCACGTCTTGTTCTGAAATATCGAGGCTGTGGTGGACGGCGCGGCTGACGGCAGCGATGAGTGCGGCTTTTTTCTCGGGAGTGCGGCCCTCGATGAGGCGTGCGATGACCAGCGCCATGGGCTTGCCGATTTCTCCTGCGACGATGACATGCTCGGCGGCGACTTCTTCCAGCACGATACGGATGGAGGGCAGGGGCGCAGCGATGCTGTCGACGACGGCTTGCGAGCAGTTCTGCAACAGTTGCGCTTTTTGAGCGGTGCTATGGCCTTGCATGATTTGCATATTCAGGACGGGCATGGCGATTCCTGGCGGGTCACGCGAGCCTTCGGCTCGCTGGGGTTGAGATGAGTCGCATCATAGCAATCTTGGCAGGCGAGGATACGATCACTCGATCACGGCAAAGAGATGCTGGCGCACATAGTCCAGCGTTGTCATAGGGCTAGACAGCGCGTCAGCGCCTATGCGGGCGTTCCAATACGCCTCGCCACCCGCTGCCCGGCGCCATTCGCGCAATCGGCGCGTGCCATACTGCAATTCGTACTCGGCGGTTACGCCGATTGCGCCATGCACGGCATGCGCTATGTCTGCAGCTCGAGTCACGGCGGCGCTGGCTCGCGCTTTGCCTAGTGCAGCCAACAAGGGAGCAGGGCGCCAGTCAGGGCTCTGATACGCTAGCTGCGCCGCCGTCCGTACTGCCCAGACCTGCTCGGCCAAGACGCTGATTTGTTGCTGCACTGCTTGAAAACGCCCGATAGGTTTACCAAACTGCGTACGTTGGTTGGCATAGTCTATGGTCAGCGCCAGGATCCGTTCCAGCGCGCCAGCGATAAGACCGGCGTAGGTCACAGCCGCCAAATCGGCCAAGCTGACGTCGGCGACGTTCAGCAAGGGGCTGTCAGACAGTACGGCGGATGGCCAATGTAAATCCGCATCGAGGCTGCCGTGGCCTCCAGAGGGGGTGACGTCGGCCTGTGCGATGGGCAGCAGGCGGACCCCTTCCGTCGTCGCCGCTAAAACCCATTGTGCAACTCGTGCGGCGCTGACGGCATGGGCCTGGATGCCGGATGCCGTAGCGTGTACTTGAAAGGGAGCCAAGGCAATGGGGCCTGACGGTGGTTGCTGGCCGGCGTGATGCAGCCAGACGCGTGCCAGTAGCGTTTGAATCACTGGCGCACCCACGGCGTGCCACCCTGCCGATTGGGCCAATGGCACGATGTCGGCCAGGCGCAGGCCGGCCCCGTTGGCGTCCTCGGGTAATAGCGCATCCAGAAAACCGGAGTCTTCCACTGCTTGCCAGGCTGCATCGGCGGATGCGCCGTGCTCGATGGCATACAGAACCTCTGTGGAATAGGCTTGTGCAAACAAGCGCTGGGCGGCGTCGCCGAATAAGGTATCCATCGTCAGTCGCTTCGAAATGCCTCGGCATCGATGCCGAGATAAAAAGAGATGCTGCAGCAAGACTGCAACGTTAATTTGACCTGAGCCCCAGCCCTCGCGCGATGATGCCGCGCAGGATCTCGCGCGTACCGCCACGCAGCGAATAGGTCGGGCTGACTTGCTCTACGTAAGCCAATGTGCGCAGCAGTTCTGGAGGTATTGCGTGGTCAGGCGTTTGGCTCAAGGTTAGTGCCAGCAGGTCGGGAATGCGCTGCTCCAGTTCTGTACCCAGGTCTTTGACCAAAGCAGCCTCGATGCTGGGGCTGCGGCCACTGGCGAGTTGCCCGGCGACGGCCAGCGACATGGCGCGTAGTGTGGCGAGCTGCGTCAGGATTTCACCGAGCGCGGCGGCGGTATGGGTGTCGTCGATCTGCATGGCACGGCAATGGGACAGCCAGCACTGCACCAGCGCCATGCTGGAATAGATGCGTTCGGGGCCGCTGCGTTCAAACGCCAGTTCTGCATTGACCTGCTGCCATCCATCGCCCTCTGTGCCGATCAGTGCTGACGCATCGAGTGCCACGTTGTCGAAGAACACTTCGGAAAAATGTGCGTCTCCCGCTAGGTCTTCGATAGGGCGTATGGTGATGCCCGGCAGCGACAGGTCGACGATCAGTTGCGACAGCCCCTGGTGCCGATCGCTTGCTGTGCCGGAGGTGCGTACCAGCGCGATCATGTAATGGGACCGATGGGCGTTGGTGGTCCAGATCTTGCTGCCATTGAGCAGCCAGCCGCCCTCTTTGGGCTCGGCTCGCGTGCGGATGCTGGCGAGATCCGAGCCTGAGTTCGGTTCGCTCATGCCGATGCAGAAAAACGCTTCGGCGCGGCAGATGCGGGGCAGATAAAACTGGCGCTGCGCTTCTGTGCCGTACTTCAGAATCAACGGGGCGCTTTGGCGATCGGCGATCCAATGGGCCGATACCGGTGCACCGGCGCACAGCAGCTCCTCGGACAGGACGAATCGCGCAAAATGCCCACGGGCGGCGCCGCCGTATTCGCGGGGCAAGGTCATGCCCAGCCAGCCGCGGGCAGCCAAGGCTTGGCTGAATGCAGCATCAAAGCCCATCCAGGATCGAGCGCGCTGATCGGCCGGCATATCCGCCAACGCGTCGGTCAGAAAGGCGCGTATGTCTGTACGCAGGGATTCGTCTTCGGTGGGAATGGTGGTCAGTTCAAGCGTGTCTATCATGTTGTGGATTAGCGGCTCCTTGGCGTTGGACTATCCCTCTGGAGGCCGATCCTTGTCTAATATTTTTTTATGGCCGCCCGATACATATTTCGTATCGGACGGCGCCAGACCTGTTTTGCCGCAGCGCAGTATGATGAGGGAGTTGCTGCCGGTATGGTGCCGGCATGTCGTGCTCCTGGAGATATTGCATGAATGAAGTCATCATTGCCGCAGCCGCCCGTACCGCTATTGGCGATTTCGGCGGTGCGTTGAAAGATGTGGCGCCCATCGATCTGGGCGCGACTGTCATCAAAGAGGCATTGGCCCGCGCGGGCGTCGGCGGCGACGAGGTGGGACATGTCGCCGTCGGGCATGTGATCAACACCGAGCCGCGCGATATGTATCTGTCGCGTGTGGCGGCCATGAATGCCGGCATCGCCAAAGAGACGCCCGCCTTTAACGTCAACCGCCTGTGCGGTTCCGGGCTGCAGGCCATTGTGTCGGCCGCGCAGACCATTCTGCTGGGCGATGCCGATATCGCCATCGGCGCGGGTGCGGAAAGCATGAGCCGTGCTCCCTATATCGCGCCAGCGCAACGCTGGGGCGCGCGGATGGGCGATGCAGCCTTGCTGGACATGATGACCGGCGCGCTGTCGGATCCGTTTGAGCGCATCCACATGGGGGTGACGGCTGAAAACGTAGCGGCGAAATTCGGCATCAACCGCGCCGACCAGGACGCGTTGGCGGCAGAATCGCACCGCCGCGCGGCGGCTGCGATCGACGCGGGCTATTTCCGCGACCAGATCGTGCCCATCGTCCAGAAAACCCGTAAAGGCGAAGTCGTGTTCGATACCGACGAGCACGTGCGGCGCGACGTGACGGTCGAAGGGTTGGCCGGGCTCAAGACCGTGTTCAAGAAAGAAAACGGGACCGTGACGGCGGGTAATGCCTCGGGCCTGAACGACGGTGCCGCTGCTGTCGTGCTGATGAACGCCTCAGTCGCGGAAAAGCGCGGTGTCAAACCGTTGGCTCGGCTCGTGGCCTATGCGCATGCAGGTGTCGATCCCTCCATCATGGGCATCGGGCCCGTGCCGGCGACTCAGGCCGTGCTCAAGCGTGCCGGCCTGACGGTGGATCAGCTGGACGTCATCGAGGCCAACGAGGCCTTTGCCGCACAGGCGTGCGCGGTATCGCGCGAGTTGGGCCTGGATCCGGCCAAGGTGAACCCGAACGGCAGCGGGATCGGCCTGGGCCATCCGATCGGCGCGACGGGCGCCATCATCACGGTCAAGGCGCTGTATGAACTGCAACGCATCCAAGGCCGCTATGCGCTGGTGACGATGTGCATTGGCGGTGGACAAGGGATTGCCGCGATATTCGAGCGCGTGTAATCCTGCGCCAACACGTCCCGGGGAAGGCTCGCTACAATCACGCGATTATTCGCTGAGACTTTCCGATGCCTGCCCGTACTCGCCCCGCTGCTGCCGATCAGCCCACGCTTTCCGAATCCGAGGGCATCCGTTATCTGCATTTCGGTACGGAATGGATCCAGGGCGCCATGCGCATCAAGGCGCCTGCGGAACTGGTGTTGGAATACACCTCGCAGATGTTGGCCTGGTTGTTGTTTCTGGAGCCGCCCAAAGAGGAATCGATCGGCCTGTTGGGACTGGGGGCGGGCTCTCTGACGCGGTTTTGCCTGAAACACACGCGCAGCCCGCTGACGGTCGTGGAATGGAATCCTCAGGTCACGGCGGTGTGCCAGATGTTTTTCCGCCTGCCGGCATCGCCGCGCCTGACGGTGCATCACGAGGATGCCGCCGTGTGGGTGGCGGACGCGCAGCATGCGGGGAATTGCCCGGTGCTGATGGTGGACTTGTACGATGCCGAGGCTCGCGGGCCGGTACGGGACTCTATTTCGTTTTATCGTGCCTGCCGCCGCGTGCTGGGCGAGGTGGGCGTTTTGTCGGTCAATCTATTCGGCCAGCACGAGAGCTTTGACCGCAATATCGAAAATATACGCCAGGCGTTTGACGACCGCATTGTGCTGTTGCCCGAGATCGACGCAGGGAATCAGATCGTGCTGGCGTTCAGCGGCCCATCGTTGGCCATTACCCCGGCGCAATTGCTAGCCCGGGCGGAAATCGTGGAAAGCCAATATGGGTTACCGGCCCGGCGCTGGGCCCGGGCGTTGACTAGGCACGCCGTTGACGGAGTGCTGTACTTTTAAGGCGGGGCTGGTATGTGGCCCCACCTTCGGTATCAAGCCCGCAAGCGTTAGGGCGGGCTGCCAAACAAGGCGCCGATGCCCGCTGTCACGGCCATGGCCAATGTGCCCCAGAAGGCCACACGCAGCGTGCTTCTGACGACGGATGCGCCACCGATCATGGCGGCAATAGCGCCGAGCAACGCCAAAAAGAAAATGCTGGTGGCCACCGTCCATGGCAGCAATGACTGTGCCGGGGCCAGCACCACCACGGCCAATGGCAGCGCCGCGCCCACCGCAAAGCTGGCGGCTGAAGCCACCGCTGCCTGCAGCGGGCGGGCGCGCAGCGTTTCCGTGATGCCAATCTCGTCGCGGGCGTGAGAGCCCAGCGCATCATGTTCCATCAATTGCGTCGCGACTTCGGCCGCCAGTTGAGGATCCAGTCCACGCCGCACGTAAATCCCTGTCAGTTCCCGGTGCTCGCCCGCCGGATTAGCCAACAATTCCCGGCGTTCTTGCGCGAGGTCGGCTTTTTCGGTATCCGCCTGCGAATAGACGGATACGAACTCGCCCGCGGCCATCGACATGGAGCCGGCGGCCAGCGCGGCGATGGCGGTGGTCAGGATGCTGGCGTGGCTGACGTTGGCCGCCGCGACCCCTGCAATCAGGCTGGCAGTGGAAATGATGCCGTCATTGGCGCCGAGCACTGAGGCACGCAGCCATCCAATACGTCCCGTACGATGGGGTTCAGCGTGAGCGCGGTAGTGAGGATGGGGCACAGGGAAGAGAAGCTTATGTGAGTTGAGGTGTAGTCTGCTTCTGGAAAGGATACGCGAAATTTCCTGACAGGATGTTGCGGGCCGCGCTGGCGGACGGGGCCGAATTCGCATGGCAAGGGATTACCCCAGGAGGAAGGGGGCTATCGCTTCAGCGCCGGAATGGCTATGATCAAGATTCCTATAATTATGAATTACAGGACTCCAAACAGGCTCGCCATGACTGCACCTATTGTTCGTCAAGCGCTGTATCTCGAGGTCGCCGACCGGTTGCGCGACATGATTCGCTCGCGGGCGCTGGCCAGCGGCGAATGGATCGACGAGGTGTACCTGACGGGCGTCCTCGGCATTTCCCGCACGCCCTTGCGCGAGGCGCTGAAGGTCTTGGCGACCGAAGGGCTGGTGCGGCTGGAGCCGCGCCGCGGGTGTTTCGTCAACGAGCTGTCGTTGCAGGACCTGGAAGACATCTTTCCCCTGATGGCCATGCTGGAGGGGCGCTGTGCGCATGAGGCGGCATTGAAAGCCTCCGATGATGAGCTCGCCGGGCTGGAATCGCTGCATCGGGCACTGCAAACGCATGCCGCGGCGGGCGAGGTCGATGCGTATTACGACACCAATGCGCAGATCCACGAGGCCGTCCAGGCGCTGGCGAACAATCGCTGGCTGTCGGACATGGTGGGGAATTTACGCAAGGTGCTGAGCCTGTTTCGCCACAAGAGCCTGACGGTGCCCGGGCGAATCACCGAGTCCTGCGCCGAACACATGGCCATCTTTGCCGCCCTGAAAGCCCGTGACCCTGAGGCAGCCGAGGCGCTGGCCCGCAAACATTTGCTGCGTCAACTGGACGCCTTGCGTCTGCTGGCCCAGCGGGCCGAGGCCGCGGCCGTGACGACAGCTGTTCATTCATCATCCCCTTCATCCTCAAATACGTCTGCTATCCAGGAGGTTCCCCATGACAGCCCTAGACTCCAGTCCGCTCGCACGCGGCGCTCGGCCGCCTGAGGGCGATACCGTGTCAGATGAAAAGGCGGTTGCAGAGAGCGCAGGGCTGATGGCCCGGCTGGGACGTCTGTGGGACAGAGACCGTCCTCCTAGCACTGCAGAAATTTTGCCGCTGTTCCAGGCACGGTTGACCGACGTCGCCGCGAACAAGTTGGCGCGCACCTGGTGCGCTGCGTATACCGCGGCGGACGGTAAGCGCCGGCGCGAATTGTTGACGGGCCTGGCGCAAGTCGATGCCGGTTTACAGCCGCGTGGCGACCGCGGGCTGGCGTTTTTCAAGCGTCTGAATGCGTTGCCCGATGGCTTGCGTTTCCTGGTGGCATTGCGTGCCGATATGCTGCGTTGGCGCAAACAGGTGGCAGGCCTGCAGGCGTTGGACAAGGATCTGGAAAGCCTGCTGTCGGCCTGGTTTGACGTGGGGTTGCTGGAGCTGCGCCCCTTGACCTGGGACTCGCCGGCATCGTTGTTGGAAAAACTGATCATCTATGAGGCCGTGCACGAGATCCGGTCATGGGATGATCTGCGCCATCGCGTCGCGCCGGATCGGCGTTGCTATGCCTATTTCCATCCGCAAATGCCGGATGTGCCGTTGATCTTTGTCGAGGTGGCTTTTGCCACGCAGATGGCCGACAACGTACAGGTCGTGCTGGATACGACCGCGCCGCCAGCGGATCTGGACAAGGCCCGCTGGGCGATTTTCTATTCCATCTCGAATACGCAGCCGGGATTGCGCGGGATCAGTTTTGGTAATTTTCTGCTCAAGCGTGTGATTGAGCGACTCGTCGAGGAACTGCCCAAGCTGCGTTTCTTTGCCACCTTGTCGCCGATTCCTGGGCTGGTCGACTGGCTGTCGCGTTTGAGTGCGGCGGAAGTCGAGAAAATTGTGCGCGACAAGGGCCGCACGAGGGCCGGCGCGCCCGATGGCGCCCGCTGGGCGGCCAGGCTGTCCAAGGCTGCGACAGGCAAACCGTCTGAGGTGGTGCAGCGTGCCGGCATGAAGCTGGTAGCGCAATATTTATTGACGATGAAAAACAATCAGCCCATTGATCCCGTCGCGCGTTTTCACCTGGGCAACGGTGCGCGTATCGAGCGGCTGAATTGGGCGGCGGATACGTCGGCCAAGGGACTGGGCCAATCCTGCGGCATGATGGTGAATTATCTGTATGACTTGGATGACCTGGACAGCAATCTCGAGCAATTGGGGCAGGGCAAACCGCGTGTGAGCCGTGGTATTGCGCGGATTGCATAGTGAATGGGCAAAACAATGAATAAGCATGACGCATCATCTGTAGAGCTTGCGCCGGACAGCGTACAGCTGACGCGCGAGGGCGGTTTGGCCTGGGTGACGTTATCGCACCCCGGACGGTTGAACGCCATTACCGTGTCGATGTGGAATCAGTTGCGCGTGGTATTCGACACGCTGTCCGCAGACGATTCTGTGCGCTGCGTGATCGTCCGTGGCGAGGGCGGTCAGTTTGCTGCGGGGGCGGACATTCGCGAGTTTCCCGCGGTACGGGGTGACTTGTCCCAAGTGCGCCACTATCACCAGCATATTCTCGCGCCGGCGCTACAGGCGGTGGCGGATTGTCCACATCCCGTCGTCGCACAGCTAGAGGGCGTCTGTGTGGGGGGCGGGCTGGAAATCGCCTGTCAGGCCGACCTGCGGATCGCGGGGGCATCGACGCGCTTCGGGGTGCCGATCAACAAATTGGGGTTCCCGATGGCGCCCGACGAAATGCGGGGCTTGCTGGCGTTGGTCGGCCGCGCGACGACCATGGCGATTCTGCTCGAGGGGCGCGTATTCGATGCCGGCGAAGCGCTTTCGCTGGGGCTATTGACCCGTGTCGTGCCGGATGCCGAGCTCGCCGATCAGACCCGTGCCTGTGCCGAGCGTATTATGCGTGGCGCGCCGTTGGCCGCACGTATCAACAAGCGGCAGTCGCGCCATTTGCAGCAAGGCGCACCGCTGGACGAATCCCATTATCAAGACTTTTTTTCTTATGCCGACAGTCACGACCATCGCGAAGGCGTCGACGCCTTTCTGGCTGGCCGGACACCGGTATTCACTGGAGACTAAATAAGGTGAGCAACGCCAATCTGTACACTGTGCTGGCTAGCGGCTTTCCCGCAGATCGCAGTCAAATCGCCCTGGAAACGCCTGAGCTGCTTTACACCTGGGACGATATCGATCACGCCAGTGCGTGCCTGGCTAATTTGTTGACCTCGTTGAATTTACCCGAGGGGTCGCGCGTCGCGGTACAAGTTGAAAAATCCCCCGAAGCGCTGTTGCTTTATCTGGCCACGTTGCGGGCCGGGCTGGTGTATTTGCCTTTGAATACGGCCTATCGCGAGTCGGAAATTTCGTATTTCCTGGGCGATGCGGAGCCTGCGGTGGTGGTGTGCTCCAGCAAAAATCTGAGCTGGGTCAGCAAGGCCGCCGCGCAGGCCGGTACCGCTCATGTCTATACGCTCGATGAGGATCGCACGGGCACCCTGCTGCATGCGGCCGCAGGCCAGAGCCGGTCGTTCAAGGACGTCGTGCGTAAGGCGGATGATTTGGCCGCGATCCTGTACACGTCGGGGACCACGGGCCGCAGCAAGGGGGCGATGTTGTCGCACGGCAACCTGGCCTCCAATGCGCAGGTGTTGCATCGGTATTGGGGCTGGCGTTCGGACGACGTGCTGCTGCATATGCTGCCGATCTTTCACGTGCACGGCTTGTTTGTGGCCTCTCACGGCGCGCTGTTGGCCGGTGCCCGCATGATTTGGCTGCCCAAGCTCGACGTCGAACAAGCATTGCATTACCTGCCGCGTTGCACGGTGATGATGGGCGTGCCGACCTATTACGTCCGTCTGTTGGCCGAGGCGCGCTTCAATCGCAAGGTATGCGCGCGCATGCGTTTGTTCATTTCCGGCTCGGCGCCGCTGTTGATGGAGACCTTCAACGATTTCCGCGAGCGCACGGGGCAGTCCATTCTCGAACGCTACGGCATGAGCGAGACGGTGATGCTGACCTCCAATCCCTACGATGCGGCCGATGGCGAACGCCGTGGCGGTACCGTGGGCAAAGCCTTGCCGGGCGTGCAGGTCCGCGTCGTCGATGACAATGGCGTCGAGCAGGGCGCGGGCGATATTGGCAATGTGCAGGTGCGTGGTCCGAATGTGTTCTCGGGCTACTGGCGCATGCCGGAAAAAACGCGCGAAGAGTTCACCTCGGACGGTTGGTTCCGTACCGGCGATGTGGGCCGTTGGGGCGGCGAATCCGGTGGTGCAGCGGTGCCCGACGATTACTTGTCTATTGTCGGCCGCAGCAAAGACCTGATCATCTCCGGCGGCTACAACGTCTATCCCAAAGAAATCGAACTGATCATTGACGAAATGCCCGGCGTGATGGAGTCGGCCGTCATCGGCGTACCCCATCCGGATTTTGGCGAAGCCGTGGTTGCCGTCGTCGTCGCACGCGAGGGTGCTGCTCTGGACGTCGCTGCGATGCAGGCCGAGCTGAAAAGCCGGATCGCCAATTTCAAAGTGCCCAAGCAATTGCATCTGATCGATCAGTTGCCGCGCAACACGATGGGCAAAGTTCAAAAGAACGTTCTGCGCGAGTCATATAAGACTGCGTGACCTTCGATTAACCGCGCCAGACAGGAGGCTCGCTCACCAGCTCATTCTTATTGGATCCGTCGTGCTGGCAGACTCACAGGCCTGGACCGGGCTCGATCCTGGTCTGCGAGGCGACGGAAATCCGAGACAGTCTCGCGGTCTTTGGAGAGAGGCGCAGGCTGTCCGGCGACACACTGATGCATTCATATAAAACCAATACGGGCAGCATTTCCGTGCTGTTTCAATCGAGGAGACGAAATGAAGCATTCCATGATTCGTGCATTGAGCTTGGCAGCCGCGCTGGGGGCCAGCGCGGCTTTGGCACCGACCGCCGCCTTGGCCGATTGGCCTGAGCATCCTATCAATTTGATCGTGCCGTTTCCCGCTGGTGGCGGCACTGACACGTTTGCACGGCCGTTGGCTCAGCAACTGAGCACACAGCTGGGGCAGACCGTCGTGGTCGATAACAAAGGCGGCGCTGGCGGAACCGTCGGCGCCTCCGTGGCCGCAAAAGCGAAAGGCGACGGCTACACATTTTTTATGGGCGGTGCGCATCATGTCGTGGCACCTGCGCTCTACAAGAACCTGACCTACAACATCCAAAAGGATTTCATCCCGGTGGCGCTGTTGGCGCAGCCGCCTCAGGTGGTCGTGATCAACACATCCAGGTTGCCCGTGAAGACCTTGCAGGAGTTCATCGAGTATGCGCGCAAACGCCCCGGCGAAATCAATTTCGGCACGGCGGGTAAGGGCAGCACGCACCATTTGGCCGGCGAACTGTTTGCCATGCAGACGGGGATCAAGCTCGTCGATGTGCCGTATCAGGGCGCGGGCCCGATGTTGTCGGCGTTGATCGGTGGACAGGTGGACCTGGCTTTTGACGGTTTAGGTTCGTCGGCAGGTCATATTCGATCCGGTACTATCAAGCCACTGGCCGTCGCTGCGGTCCAGCGATCGCCGTCGTTCCCTGATGTGCCGACCGCCGCCGAGGCAGGCGTGCCGAACTATGAAGTATCGACCTGGTACGCCTTGTGGGCACCGGCAGGTACGCCCAAGCCCATCGTCGACAAGATGATCGCCGAGGTGAGCAAAGCCTTGAATACTCCCAAGATCAAGGAAACGTGGGCAGGCAACGGTTCGGCCACGCCGGATCTCACTGGCGAAAAATTCGGCGCCTTTGTCGATAGTGAAATCGTCCGATGGGGCAAGGTCGTCAAAGATTCGGGAGTGACGCTGGATTGACGAAAGGTAAACCGCTCGCGGCACACTAGTCGTGATGCAGCGGTTTATCGGGCCTTGTGGCGAGCCGCTGCACTGACTGGATGAGTCGCGTAATAACCGGTGTCAGCGGTGTTTGGGGCATGACGTGAGGCGAACTGTCGTGGCGACAGCATTTTTCAGGGATTACCCCCGCCACCAAGTCCGCCGCGACACGTTAGACTTAGCGGTTTCACAGGCGTGTGAGCTTGGCGGTCAGTTGCCAGGCTCACACGCTGATAAGTAAACCAACACCCAAACGGTGCAAGGAGTAGACCCGATGCTGATCGGAAAAAAACATTTTCTGACGGTGGGCGCAGTGGCGGTGGCGTTGGCTATCCACGCTGTTCCTGCTGTTGCGGCGCAACAAAAATCGGTGGCCGTGACGGCTATCGTCGAGCATCCCGCCCTGGATGCCGTACGTGATGGCGTCCAGGACGCCCTGAAAAAAGCCGGCTACGAGCCCGGCAAGAATCTCAAATGGCAATATCAGAGCGCGCAGGGCAATACCGGCACGGCCGCACAGATCGCCCGCAAGTTCGTCGGCGACCGTCCTGACGCCATTGTGGCCATCGCGACGCCGTCGGCCCAGTCGGTCGTCGCTGCGACCAAGGACGTGCCAGTGGTGTACTCGGCAGTGACGGACCCTGTGGCTGCGCAACTCGTGCCCAGCATGGAGCCTTCAGGTACCAACGTGACCGGTGTGTCCGATCTGCTGGCCTTGGACAAACAGGTCGAGTTGATCAAAAAGGTCGTGCCCAACGCCAAACGCGTTGGCATGGTCTACAACCCCGGCGAGGCCAACTCGGTGGTGGTGGTCAAACGATTGCAGGAACTGCTGCCCAAGGCCGGCTTGACGCTGGTCGAGGCCGCCGCGCCTCGCACCGTTGACGTCGCCTCAGCCGCGCGCAGCCTGATCGGCAAGGTCGATGTGATCTACACCAATACCGACAATAACGTGGTGTCGGCCTACGAGGCTCTGGTGAAAGTCGGCAACGACGCCAAGATTCCCCTGGTGGCCTCGGACACCGATAGCGTAAAGCGCGGTGCCATCGCGGCGCTGGGGATCGACTATCACGATCTGGGCGTGCAAACGGGCAAGATCGTGGTGCGTATTCTCAAGGGCGAAAAACCGGGCGCGATCGCCTCGGAAACCAGTTCGAACCTCCGCCTGTTTGTGAACCCGGGCGCGGCCACCAAACAAGGTGTTACGCTGTCGGATGCGTTGGTGAAGTCGGCGGCAGAGATCATCAAATAATTCCGCCACTGCTGGCCCGACGGGCCAGCAGTTTGTTTTTAACTGAACATAATTCAAGGTAATGCCAGCTGGGTTCACGAGACCTGGCGGGTCAGATTCTATTCATGTCCTTATTCTCTTTGCTGGGCGCACTGGAAATTGGCCTGATTTTCAGCTTGGTCGCGCTAGGCGTCTTTATTTCCTTTCGGCTGCTGCGTTTTCCCGATCTGACCGTGGATGGCAGCTTTCCCTTAGGCGGCGCAGTCGCCGCGACATTGATTTCCGGGGGCGTGGATCCCTTTACCGCTACGTTGGCCGCCACAGCGGCTGGGGCCGTGGCCGGGCTCATCACCGGTTGGCTGAACGTCAAACTGCGCATCATGGATCTGCTGGCCAGCATCCTGATGATGATCGCCTTGTACTCCGTGAACCTGCGCATCATGGGCAAGCCCAATGTGCCACTCATCACCGAGCCGACCGTCTTTACTATCTTGCAGCCCGAATGGCTAAGCGATTATGTAGCGCGTCCGCTGATCCTGGTCGGCGTCGTCCTGATCGTCAAGCTGCTGCTCGACTGGTTCCTGTCCACCCAATCGGGCCTGGCCATGCGCGCGACTGGCTCCAACGGCCGCATGGCGCGCGCCCAGGGGGTGAACACCGGCGGCATGATCCTGGCCGGCATGGCCCTGTCCAACGCCCTCGTCGGCCTGGCCGGCGCCTTGTTCGCGCAAACACAAGGAGGCTCGGATATCTCTATGGGGATCGGGACCATCGTGATCGGCTTGGCGGCCGTGATTGTCGGCGAAAGCATCCTGCCGTCTCGCAAACTCGTATTGGCCACCTTGGCGGTCATCATCGGCGCGTTGGTGTACCGGCTCTTTATCGCTTTGGCGCTGAATAGCGATTTCATTGGCCTGCAGGCCCAAGACCTGAATCTCGTCACTGCCGTATTGGTCACCATTGCTCTGGTGATCCCGATGTTGAAGCGCCGCTTGATCGGCAAGAAAGGAGCCTGATCATGTTGCGTGCACAAGATTTGAAAATGACTTTCAACGCGGGAACGCCGATTGAAACACGCGCGTTGCGTGGATTGTCGCTGGAGATTCCCAGTGGCCAGTTCGTGACCGTCATCGGTTCAAACGGGGCGGGCAAGTCGACGTTCCTGAATGCCGTTTCTGGCGATTTGCCCGTCGATTCCGGCCGGATCGAAATCAACGGCGAAGACGTGACCCGCAAGCCCGTCTGGGAACGCGCAGGCCGTGTCGCACGCGTATTCCAGGACCCGATGGCAGGTACTTGCGAGGATCTGAGCATCGAGGAAAATATGGCGCTGGCTCAAATGCGAGGCGCTCGCCGGGGCTTTGGCCGCGCCGTCAAAGTCAGCATGCGAGATGGGTTCCGGGAACGGCTCGCTACATTGGGGCTAGGGCTGGAAAACCGCTTGACCGATCGCATCGGTCTGCTCTCGGGCGGGCAGCGTCAGGCAGTCAGCTTGTTGATGGCGGCGTTGCAGCCGTCCCGGATTCTGTTGCTGGATGAGCATACGGCCGCGTTGGATCCGCGTACGGCGGATTTTGTTCTGCAATTGACCGCTCGTATCGTGGCGGAGAGCAAGCTCACGACAATGATGGTGACTCACAGCATGCGGCAGGCGCTCGATGTGGGAGATCGTACCGTCATGCTGCATCAAGGGCAGGTCGTGCTGGATGTTTCCGGTGATGAGCGCAAAGGGATGGATGTGCCGGACTTGCTGGCGATGTTTGAGCGGGTTCGGGGAGAGAAACTCTCGGACGACGCGCTGCTGCTGGGGTAGTACGCGTTTCTTTGTATTTTCGTAATAGCAGTTATTGTTGTGACGCCCTCCCCATAGCATCCGCCAATAATAGACATTGTGAGCCGGGGGCCGTCATGTAAAGGCTGCGCTGGCCCGTTGAGTCCGCCGAGCCATCCTTGTCAGGCGGGGGGCAGTCGGCTGGGCATGTNTGAGCGCAGCGCAGCGGAGCGAGTTTGCCCAGCCGCNCCGNCGGCCAGACCGGACGATAGGGCCAGCGCAGCCTTTACATGACGGCCCCCGGCGGCTAAAGAACTCATCTATTTGCGAGCAGATTCCGCCCACGCAGATAAACACCTGCATCAATCCTGACGCCTAAGCAACAACCCCCAATATCACATTAGACGCATCAAACACTGCCACCACCCGCACCCCACGCGCCAATTCCAACGCCTGCGCACTTTCCTGCGTAATGATGGCCGCAAGGCTAGCCCCATTGCCAATATCGACGATGATCTCGCTATTGACTGCACCCGGCCGAATGTCTGCCACCGTACCCGCTAACTGATTACGAGCCGAGAGGCGCAATCCCTTGCCAGGCATAGCGATCATGACGGAAGGAGCTTTGATGAGTGCGATGGCTTCGCTGCCGACAGCCAGGCCGAGATCCGCCGTGCTTTCGCGAGTGATGGTGGCAACGACATCATGCCCGCCCGCGATACGCAGCGTGACTTCGTCATTGACTGCGCCCGTCCGGATCGCGCTGACGGTACCCAGGAGTTTGTTGCGCGCACTGGTCTTCAACATGATTCGCTTCATTAAATTCAGGTCATTCGGCGCGTTCAGATTCGTTTGAGCCAGATGCTCCATCACGCGCCGATGTTCCGCCTCCAGGGTCTGAAAGGTTGCGATGAGCTGTTCGGCACGGGCCGTGAGATGTGCGCCGCCGCCGCCTTTGCCTCCCGTTGCCCGCAACACCAGTTCCTCGCCAGCCAGATTGTTCATGGCGTCGATCGCATCCCAGGCCCCTTTGTAGCTCATGCCGACCGCGCGCGCTGCCGCACTGATCGAGCCCGTGAGTCCGATTTGAGTCAGCAGGTCGATACGGCTTTTGCCGCCCAATGTCTGGCTGCCGGCGCGTAGCCAGATGGATCCATCAAGCTCCAGCGGGGAAGTGGTCATGGCGTAGTCGGAGGGGGTAGAGAGTGTTGTCGACAGGGTATGGACGTGGCAGCATAGACGAAGGAAGACATGATGTCGCCATTGCTGAACGCGAATGAGATTCCATTGCAAGTTTACAAACTTCAGGGCATGATGTTTGCGCACTTATTGCGGAGAATGTCGTTATGAAACGCGTTGCGCTTGTCCCGGCTCTGGCTATGGTTGGATTGTTGGCTGCCTGCTCGTCCGGCCCCACGATCCGCAGTGATTATGATCACAGCGCCAATTTTGCCCAGTATCGCAGTTTTGGTTTTATGTCGCCGCTGGGCACCGATAAGGCAGGGTACAGCACACTGCTGACGGAGCGCCTGAAATCCGCCACGCGCAGCCAGATGGAAATGCGCGGCTACGTCTATGCCGAGCAGTCTCCCGATCTATTGATCAACTTCAACGCAAAATTGCAGCAGAAAACCCAGGTGACTCCTGCAGCGCCGATGGGCCCATACTATGGCTACCGCGCGGGGTTCTACGGCGGTTGGCCGGGTTACGCTTGGGGCAATGACGTGTATCAGTACACCGAAGGCACATTGAATATCGATCTGATCGACGCGCGCCGCAAGCAATTGGTCTGGGAGGGCGTCAGCGTCGGCGTCATCGATGATCAGGCAACGGCCTCCTCCGCACAAAATGTCGACGCCAATGTGGCGCAGATATTCCAACGCTACCCGTTCCGTGAGGGCAGCGGTGCGCCGCAAACGCCTCAATCGACCAAGGCTCAATGAGTGTGACGCTGTCCGATCCATGTGCGTGTCCGTCAGAGACTGACGGCTACCAGACCATCGCCTTGGTCTTACAAGGCGGCGGCGCGCTGGGCTCTTATCAAGCCGGGGTCTATCAAGGCCTGCACGAGGCCGGCATCCGTCCGAATTGGATAGCCGGAATTTCGATCGGCTCGATCAATGCCGCGATTATTGCGGGTTCGCCGCCCGATGAGCGTGTGGAGCGTCTGCGCGGATTTTGGGAAACCATTTGCCGGCCTACCGGGTTTTCTGCCTTGCCATGGGGTGAGGCTTGGGCCCGGTTGTTTCAGGGCGTTCCCTTTGGCTTTGGATCTCCCGCCATGAACGGTCAATTGGCGGCTTTTCACGCATTGACATCGGGCCAGCCGGGTTTTTTCAAGCTGCGCTATCCGCCTCCCTATTTGATGCATAACGGTCCGCAAGCAACCAGCTTCTATGACACGTCGCCATTAGTGGAGACACTCAATCGGTACGTGGATTTTGACTTGCTCAACCGCGGAGACGTACGCGCCAGTTTTGGGGCCGTGAATGTGCGGACTGGCAATTTTGCGTATTTCGATAGCACCACGACGCGGTTGCGGGCCGAGCACATCATGGCGTCCGGGGCGTTGCCGCCAGGGTTCCCTGCGGTAGAGATCGACGGCGAGTATTACTGGGATGGTGGCGTGGTGTCGAATACGCCGCTGTCTCAAGTGTTGTCTGTGCATCCGATGCCGGACACACTGGCTTTTCAGGTGGATCTCTGGCCCGCCAGAGGGGCATTGCCTACCAATCTCGAAGAAGTCGCGGAGCGTCAGAAGGACATTCAATACTCCAGTCGCACCCGCACAGTGACGAATATTTATCAACGCATCTTGAAATTGCGCCGCGGATTGCAGCGTGTGTTGGAGCGCTTGCCCGAGGACGAGCGCTGCAGTGCGGAATTGGCGGACATTCGCGAGCTGGCATGCACGCCCGCGGTGAATGTCGTCAATTTGATCTACGAAGCCAAGCACTACGAACGCAATTCAAAGGACTATGAATTTGGATCTGAGGCCATGCGTGAACACTGGCAAAGCGGCCTGACGGATATTCAACAAACCTTGGCCATGCCCAAAGTGCTGGACCGTCCGCCTGTGGATCAGAGCTTTGTTACGCATGACATACACCGCTCGGCCAAGCGCTGAGCGCGGCGGTCAATGGGGCGTCACTTTACCGGCGTATCGTAATATTACGGGGCATTTGATGCCAAATTCGGTAGTTTTGCGACAAAAATAAGGTTACATTAACGGGCTTGCCGGACGTGATTATTCAGTTTGGCACCGCGTGTGCGGGTTCGCGCGCCTTGGCTCTACTCCGTGAGGAATTCATGCGTTTTTCGCACCATCGTGTCTCTGGATTCGGTGTCGTTGCGCTTGTTGCTTTGGCATTGGCAGGCTGCAAAGAACACCCTCAAATGAACCCCGGAATGCCGCAAGTCAGCGTCATTACGGTTCAACCTCAACCCGCATCGATCGTGTCCGATTTGCCGGGCCGCGTGGACGCTGTTCGCGATGCGGAAATCCGTGCGCGCGTCACGGGCATTGTGCAAAAGATCGAGTTCGAACAAGGCGGCGAGGTCAAAGAAGGGCAACTGCTCTTCAAGATCGATCCTGCTCCCTATAAGGCAACGCGCGATCAAGCTGCCGCCCAGCTCAAACAGTCGCAGGCCGATCTGTATAGCGCCAAAGCGCTCGCAGACCGCTATGCGCCGCTGGTCAAGGCCAATGCCGTCAGCAAACAGGAATATGACAACGCTGTGGCCAGCTATCGTCAGGCCGAGGCTGCTGTCGCGGCTGCCAAGGCCAACCTGGACGCGGCTGCAATCAATCTGGGGTACACGGATGTCACCTCGCCGATTACAGGAATCATCGGCAAGGCCCTGGTTACCGAGGGTGCTCTGGTCGAAGGGACCTCGGCCACGCAGATGGCCCTGGTCCAGCAGCTCGATCCGATCTACGTCGATTTCACTCAGAGCACTGCGGATCTGGCCCAGTTGCGCCAGGCGTTTGCCAGCGGCCAGATCGAGCGCATCGGCAAAGACGCCGCACGCGTGAGCGTCGTTCAGGAGGACGGCTCCGTCTACGAACATCCCGGCAAGCTTCTGTTTACCGGCATTACGGTGGACCCGACGACCGGACAGGTCAACCTGCGTGCCGAGGTACCCAACCCGGATGGCCTCTTGCTGCCCGGCATGTACGTGCGCGTCCGTCTGGACCAAGGGACCAATCAGCAGGCGTTGATGGTGCCTCAACAGTCCCTGCAGCGTACGGCCGATGGTTTGCAGAGCTTGATGCTTGTGAAAGACAACAAGATCGAGCAGATCGCCGTGACGACCGGTGGGGTAATCAAAGGACAATGGCTGGTGACCAGTGGCCTGAAAGCCGGCGACGTGGTAGTTGTCGAAGGCTTCCAGAAAATCCGCCCTGGCGCGCCTGCGCAGGCCTCCCCCTGGAACCCCGGTGGACCAAGCAAAGCCGCACCGCCCACGCAAGGCAAGCCCGAAGGCGCCGCGCCACCTGCGCAGCCCGCTTCGGAGCAAAAATCCTAAAACGGTACGCGGCGCGATGCGCCGCGTGCCTGTTTTCGTGAGCACTTTCCGAGTTAGCCCACATGCCGCAATTTTTTATCGATCGACCAATTTTCGCCTGGGTAGTTGCCCTGTTCGTCTTGCTGGCGGGCATATTGGCCATTCCCAATATGCCGGTCGCGCAGTACCCCGACGTGGCGCCTCCTGCCATTACGATTACTGCTACCTATCCTGGCGCCTCGTCCAAAGAGGTCGCCGAGTCGGTGACCAGTATCATCGAGGATCAGCTCAACGGCGCCAAGGGGCTGCTGTATTACGAGTCCGTCAGTGACAACAACGGCCAGTCCACGATCACCGCGACGTTCTCGCCGGGAACCGATCCCGACCTGGCGCAGGTGGACGTGCAAAACCGCGTGTCGAACGTGACGGCGCAGTTGCCGACGGCTGTCACGCAGCAGGGCATCCAGTACGAGCAGACCAGTGCCGGCTTTCTGATGATCGTGACGCTGTCCTCGACCGACGGCACGTTGGACCAGACGGCATTGGCCGACTACATCACACGCAACATTCAGAACCCCGTATCGCGGGTGCCTGGGGTAGGGCAGTTTCAGTTGTTCGCCGCACCGCGTGCCATGCGGGTCTGGATCGATCCCGACAAGCTCGTTGGTTATAACCTCAGCGCATCGGATGTCAATGCTGCCATCAGCCAGCAAAACGTGCTGATTTCGGCGGGCAGCCTGGGGGCGCCTCCCAATCCGGAAAGCCAGCGCTACACGGCGACGGTCGTGGTCAATGGCCAGCTTTCGACGGTCGAAGCATTCGGCAACATCGTGCTGCGCGCCAATACCGACGGTTCGTCAGTGCGTCTGCGTGACGTAGCCCGCATCGAGGTGGGCGCTGACAACTATCAGTTTGGTGCCCGCCTCAATGGCAAGCCCACGGCAGCCTTTGCCATCGTGTTGTCTCCGGACGCCAACGCCCTGGCCACAGCACAGGGTGTACGCGACCAGATGGAGTCGTTGTCGCAGTATTTCCCGGGCAACATCAAATTCGACATTCCCTACGACACGGCGCCGTACGTCAAGGTCTCGATCGAGCAGGTGGTCCATACCCTGGTCGAAGCCATGGTGCTGGTGTTCCTGGTGATGTTCCTGTTCCTGCAGAACGTGCGCTATACCCTCATTCCGGCGTTGGTGGTGCCGGTGGCGATGATGGGGGCATTCGCAGTGATGCTGGGGTTGGGCTTTTCCATTAACGTCTTGACCATGTTCGCCATGGTGCTCGCCATCGGTATTCTGGTGGACGACGCTATTGTGGTGGTGGAGAACGTCGAGCGCATCATGGCGGCCGAGGGCTTGTCTCCCAAAGAGGCGACCAAGAAAGCCATGCCGCAGATCAGCGGCGCTATCGTGGGTATCACGCTGGTGCTGGTGACAGTGTTCCTGCCATTGGCCTTCATGAGCGGCTCGGTGGGCGTGATCTACCGGCAGTTCTCGGTGGCAATGGCTGTGTCGATTTTCTTCTCGGCCTTTTTGGCGCTGAGTTTCACGCCGGCCTTGTGCGCCACGATTCTCAAGCCCATCCCGAAAGGGCACCACGAGGAAAAGAAAGGCTTTTTCGGGTGGTTCAATCGCAAATTCGACGCGACGACGCATAGTTACCAAAGCTGGGTGGCCCGTATCCTGCATCGCGGCGGCCGCATGATGCTGCTGTTCCTGTTGCTGGTGATACTGCTGGGCTGGCTGTATTTGCGCTTGCCATCCTCGTTCCTGCCCGAAGAAGACCAAGGTTACGTGGTCAGCAACATCGAGCTGCCTACCGGGGCCAGCGCCAACCGTACAGTCGATGTGCTCGAGCAGGTCGAAGACTACTTCATGCACCTGCCGGCCGTCGAAAACGTCATTACCGTTCAGGGCTACAGCTTTAACGGTAACGGCCTGAATGCGGCGATCGCCTTCTCGACGCTCAAAGATTTCTCCGAACGCAAGGATCCCAAAGATTCGGCAGGTGCCATTGCGTTTGCAGCATTCGAAAAGCAGCTGATGGGCATCCATGATGCACAGGTGTTTACACTGGTGCCGCCCGCCATTTCATCATTGGGTAACGCGACCGGTTTCGACCTGCGCCTGCAAGACCGCGGCAACGGTGGTACGGCTGCATTGGCGCAAGCGACGGCTCAGTTGATGGAAATGGCGTCCAAGAGCCCCATTCTGTCCCAAGTGCGTATCACCGGGCTGCAGCCTGGTCCGCAACTGACCTTGAAGATCGACCGTGAGAAGGCCGCGGCCCAAGGGGTGGATTTCCAAGCCGCCGCTACGCTGATTGCAACGTCGCTAGGGTCCAGCTACATCGACAAGTTCCCCAACATGGGGCGCATGCAGAACATCTGGGTACAGGCCGAGGCCAGCCACCGTATGCAGGCGGACGAGATTCTCAAGATGAACGTCGCCAATAGCCAGGGCCAGATGGTGCCCTTGTCCACGTTTGTGTCGTACGACTGGACGCAAGGTCCGGTGCAGGTCGTGCGCTACAACAGCTATGACTCTATGCGTATAGGCGGCGATGCTGCGCCGGGCTACACCACGGGTGAAGCCATGGCCGAGATGGAGCGCCTGGTTGGGCAACTGCCCTCGGGCTTTGGCTACGAATGGAACGGCTTGTCGTACCAGGAACGTCAGGCTGGTAACCAGGCTCCCATCCTGATGGGGCTGGCGCTGCTGGTGGTGTTCCTGGTGCTGGCCGCACTGTACGAGAGCTGGGCAATTCCTTTGTCGGTCATGCTGGTGGTGCCGCTGGGGATGTTGGGCGCGGTCGGGTTGGTGTCTCTGCTGGGCATGTCCAATGACGTGTATTTCCAGGTGGGGATGGTGACCGTGATCGGTCTGGCGGCCAAGAACGCCATTCTGATCGTGGAATTTGCCAAGGACCAATACGCCCGCGGCATGGGCCTGTACGAGGCCACGGTCGAGGCGGCGCGTCTGCGTTTCCGCCCGATTCTGATGACCTCTCTGGCTTTCATTCTGGGCGTGGTCCCGCTGGCTTTGGCGAGCGGTGCGGGCGCTGCCAGCCAAAAGGCGGTGGGTATCGGCGTGTTGGGCGGCATGTTGGCGGCGACACCTTTTGCCGTGATTTTCGTGCCCACGTTCTTTGTGGTGATGCTCAGCCTTTTCAAGACCAAGCCTCGCTTGTTGGGTAATGAGCTCAAGGCCTTTGAGGCCGAACAAGCCGAAAAACGCGCTCGCGAAGCCGCCGAGGGCTCCTCCGCTGACGGCACTACGCCTCGCCCGGCAGACGATCAGGAGAGCAAGCAATGAGTGCTCTGATGTCTAAACGAGATAAGTCATCTATACGGCGCGACATGTTGCAGCCTTCTTCGAAATATCAACGCGCCACGCTGTCGCTATGCTTGGCCGCGCTGCTGGGGGGCTGCTCGCTGGCGCCCGATTATCATCGCCCCGAGTCTCCTGTCCCAGGCGATTGGCCGACGCAACCCAAAGTGCAATTCGGTTCGGCCGCCGGCCAGGTTTCGTTGTCTGAGCAGCCGGCTTCGGCCGTGGCGCCTGCGTCGACAGTGCCGGCAGCCGATCTCGGCTGGCGCGAGTTTTTCCGCGATCCGCGCCTGCAGGCCTTGATCGAGCTGGCGTTGGCCAATAACCGCGATCTGCGCGTCGCGGTCGAAAGCGTCGAAGAAGCGCGCGCCCAATACGGGGTGCAGCGTGGCGCGCAATGGCCCAGCATCGGTGCCGGTATCGAAGGCACGCGCCAACGCATGCCGCCCAATATGCGGGTAGGTGGCGAGGATTCACCTTCGGTGTCCAGCAGTTATCAGGCCGGCGTCGGGATGACGTCGTTCGAGATCGATCTGTTCGGCCGCTTGCGCAGTCTGTCCGAAGCCGCCTATCAGACCTATCTCGCCAGCGAGCAATCGCAACGCAGCGTTCACATCACGCTGGTCGGCGCGGTGGCTCAAGCCTACTTCAACATGCGCGCGGCCGATGTCCAACTGGATCTCACCCGCAAGACGCTGGCCGCCCGCCAAGAGTCCTACAACCTCGTCAAACGTCGTTTCGACGGCGGCGTGGCGTCAGAGATGGAGTTGAATCAGTCCAAGAGCCTGCTGGATTCGGCCTCGGCCGATCTGGCGCAATTGGCCCGGTTGCGCGCGCAGTCCGTCAACGCATTGACCGTGCTGGTCGGCGTGCCATTGCCGGACAACCTGCCGGCGCCGGCGGAGTTCGGCCGGGATCAATTGCTGGCCACCGTTCCGGGCGGGTTGCCTTCCGATTTGCTCGAGCGTCGCCCCGACATCATGGCGGCGGAGAACAATCTGAAATCGGCCAATGCCAACATCGGCGCAGCCCGGGCGGCGTTCTTCCCCACGATTTCTCTGACCGGGATGCTGGGGGTGGCCAGCCCGTCCTTGGGTACCTTGTTCCATGGTGGACAGGGGGCATGGAGCTTTTCGCCGTCCATCACGACGCCGATATTTGCCGGTGGCAGCATCCGCGAGGGCTTGAACCTGGCCAATGCGCGTAACAACATTGCCGTGGCGCAGTACGAGCAGACCATCCAACAGGCTTTCCAGGAGGTCTCGGACGCCCTGGCGGGAGAGGCCACTTATGGGGCTCAAGTCGAATCGTTGAGTTCCTTGCAGAACTCGACGGCGCGCACCCTGGAGCTCTCGAATCTGCGCTATGTGAATGGCATCGACAGCTACCTGCAGGTGCAGTCTGCCCAGGTTGATTATTTCAACGCTCAGCTGAGCCTGGTCCAGGCTGGCCTGGCCGCGTTGAACAACCGCGTGGCGCTGTACAAGGCCCTGGGCGGCGGCTGGTCAGAGGTGACTCCTACGGCCAGCAACGCAAATGGCGCGGCGTCAGGCGGCAATCCGGCGGGTACGGGTGCTACTACGCCGGGGGCATCGACGACGCAACCATCCGGCTCCTGATCTGAGAGTTACACTTGAGGGCGGCATCCGATATCCTGATATTCAGGATGTTCGGGGCCGCCCTTTCAGATTCATCCACGACAGCATCATGATAGAACTTGGCGTCAACATCGATCACGTGGCGACGCTGCGCCAGCAGCGCCACACGACTTATCCCGACCCGATCCAGGCCGCTTTGCGTGCAGAGGACGCCGGTGCGGATCTGATTACCTTGCATTTGCGCGAAGATCGCCGCCATATTCAGGACGCAGACGTGCATGCCATCCGGCCGCTGCTGCGCACCCGCATGAATCTGGAATGCGCGATCACGCCCGAAATGCTCGAGATCGCATGCCAGGTTCGTCCCAGCGATGTATGCCTGGTGCCCGAAAAACGCACTGAGCTGACGACCGAGGGCGGTTTGGATGTCGCGGGCGCCTTGCCTGCCGTCACCAACGCCGTGGCTCGCCTGCAGCAGGCGGGCATTCGGGTGTCGTTGTTTATCGATCCCGATCCCGCGCAGATTCAGGCTGCCGTTCAGGCAGGTGCTCCGGTGATCGAGCTGCATACGGGAGCCTATGCCGAGGCAGAGGGCGATCAGGCTCGCCTGGAGCTCGACCGAGTGCGAGCAGGGGTGGCCGAAGGCCTGCGGCACGGATTGCGCGTCAATGCCGGCCATGGGTTGCACTATGGCAACGTGGCGCCTATCGCGGCGCTCGACGGTATCTCTGAACTCAATATCGGTCATGCCATTGTGGCGCAGGCTGTGTTCGACGGCTGGGACAAAGCCGTACGCGACATGAAGGCGCTCATGGTGCAGGCGCGCCTGCAGGCCGTGCGGGGCCGCTGAGGCTCGTCTCATGTCTGAAGCCCCCTCCCATTCGACGCCGCCGGCCAGCAGTATTGCTGGCATCGGCATGGACTTGCTGCGTATCGACCGTATCGAGCGTGCGTTGGCGCGTCATGGGGATCGATTTGCCGAGAAAATCCTCGGCGCAGAGGAACTGCAGAAATTTCATGCTCGACGTGCCCGGGACGCCGCTCGCGGCGTGCGTTTCCTGGCCACGCGCTTCGCCGCCAAAGAGGCATTCTCCAAGGCCATCGGCCTGGGAATGCGCATGCCGATGACCTGGACGCGCGTACAAGTTCTCAATGCGCCCAGCGGACGTCCGGTCCTGGTTATCGCACCGAGCCTGCTGGAGTGGTACACGCCGCGTTTTGGTGTGGCGCATGTCTCCATTACCGATGAATCCGATATGGCCGCTGCGTACGTCATCGTCGAGCGCAAGGCGTAATGCCTGCCGGATTCCTCTTTTTCTCTCATCAAAGGACCAGACCGTATGGCCAAGAAACATAAAACCTTGTTGCCCCCCGGCCCCGTCATGGTGGATGTGGCAGGCACCACATTGACCAAAGCAGAGAAAGCACGCCTGCGCCACCCTCTGGTGGGCGGGGTGATCTTGTTCGCCCGAAATTTCGAGAGCCGCAAACAATTGTGCGAGCTGACACGCCAGATCCATCGTGCGCGCCATGAGCCGCTGATGATCGCGGTCGATCACGAGGGCGGGCGAGTGCAACGGTTCCGTGAAGACGGTTTTACCGTGTTGCCGGCCATGCGCGATTTGGGGGTACTGTGGGACCGCGACCCCTTGACCGCCATGCGATTGGCCACCGAGGCGGGCTACGTGCTGGCTGCCGAGTTGCGCGCCTGTGGCGTGGATCTCAGCTTCACTCCGGTGCTGGACCTGGATTACGGCGTGAGCAAGGTCATCGGCACGCGCGCTTTTCACCGCGATCCTCGCGTGGTCGCCATGCTGGCGCGCGCGGTGGCTCAGGGCTTGGCTCAGGCCGGGATGGCCGCGTGCGGCAAGCATTTCCCGGGACATGGTTTCGTGGGCGCGGATTCGCATCACGAGATGCCGGTCGACCCGCGCCCGCTGGAGCGTATCCTCGGTGAAGACGCCGCACCGTATGCCTGGCTGGGCGATGCCGTCATTCCGGCCGTCATGCCTGCGCACGTGATTTATCCCAAGGTCGATAAACAACCCGCGGGCTTCTCTCGCCGTTGGGTGCAAGACATTTTGCGTGAGCGCCTGGGCTACGGGGGTGTGGTGTTCTCGGACGACCTGACCATGGAGGGGGCCACGGTGGCGGGCGATATTCTCGCGCGCGCTCAAGCCGCCTTGGGCGCCGGTTGCGATATGGTGTTGGTGTGCAATCGTCCAGATCTGGCCGATGACTTGCTGTCCCGCCTGGACGTGACGCACGCGCCCGAATCGGTCGAGCGCATTCGCCGACTGATGCCCCGTTTTGCCGCTCCCTCCTGGAAGGCCCTGCAAGCCGAAACTCGCTACCAGCATGCCCGACGACTTCAATCTCAAATCGTTTCTGGCTGATCTGCCGCACCTGCCCGGCGTCTATCGACACTTGGACGCCGAGGGTGTGGTGATGTATGTGGGCAAGGCGCGTGATCTGAAAAAACGCGTCTCCTCGTATTTCCAGAAAAATCTGGCCAGCCCGCGAATTGCCCAGATGGTTGCCAAGGTCGCGCGTGTCGAGGTCACGGTCACGCGTTCCGAGGCCGAAGCATTGCTCTTGGAGAACAATCTCATCAAGAGCCTGCGGCCGCGCTACAACATCCTGTTTCGCGATGACAAGTCGTACCCGTATCTATGGATCACGGGGCACGAATGGCCTCGCGTGGCCTACTATCGCGGCGCGACAAACAAACGTGGACAGTATTTTGGTCCGTTTCCCAATGCCTGGGCCGTGCGCGAGACCATCCAGATCCTGCAAAAGGTCTTTCGCTTGCGGACTTGCGAGGATACGGTCTTTGCCAACCGCTCGCGTCCTTGCCTGCTGCATCAAATCGGCCGCTGCTCGGCGCCCTGTGTCGATGCGATCTCGGCCGAGGATTATGCCAGCGATGTGAATCGCGCCGCGCGTTTCCTCAACGGCGAGGCGCGCGAGGTGATGGATGAGATCGAACAGCGCATGCTGCAGGCATCGACCGAGCTGCGATTCGAAGAGGCCGCCGCCTTGCGTGACCAGATGGGATCGCTGGCGCGCGTGCTGCATCAGCAAACCATGGAGGACGTGGGCGGCGAGGATACTGATGTCATCGTTGTCGCCTCTGCAGGCGGCAAGGTCTGTGTGAACCTGGCCATGGTGCGCGCCGGCCGGCATTTGGGCGACAAGCCGTTCTTTCCCGTGCATGTCGACGGCCAAGAGGCGCCCCAGGTGCTCGAGGCTTTCATCGCGCAACATTACACTGATAATCCCCTGCCTCCTGTGCTGGTTTGTTCGCACGCCTTGCCCGATAGCGGCTTGATGACATTGTTGGCCGAACAGGCACAGGTCCGTCCTGCGAGGGTACTGACGCGTCCTCAAGGTGTGCGCCGCGCCTGGCTGGAGCAGGCCGTCAAAAACGCCGAAATGGCCCTGGCCCGAGCGCTCACCGAATCCGGTGCGCGCGCTGCACGGACGCTGGCGCTTGCCGAAGTGCTGGATCTGGACACCGACGAGGCCGCGCTGGATGCATTGCGTATCGAGTGTTTCGATATCAGCCATACGGCAGGCGAGGCGACGCAGGCGTCCTGTGTCGTGTTCTTGCATCACGACATGCAGCCTTCTCAATATCGCCGCTACAACATCGCGGGGATCACGCCGGGCGACGACTATGCCGCGATGCGCCAGGTATTGACCCGGCGTTTTGGCAAGGTCGCCGATGGCGAGGCACCGATGCCCGGGCTGGTCTTGATCGACGGCGGCAAGGGGCAGGTCGAGATTGCGCGCCAGGTCTTTGCTGAATTGGGGCTGGACATACAAACCCTGGTTGGCGTCGCCAAAGGGGAAGGGCGCAAGGTCGGGCTGGAAACGCTGGTGTTTGCCGACGGCCGCCCGCCGGTGGCATTGGGTGGGGAATCGGCTGCGCTGATGCTCATCGCCCAGGTCCGCGACGAGGCCCACCGTTTTGCAATCACCGGTATGCGCGCTCGCCGCGCCAAGGCTCGCAATGTCTCGCGTCTCGAGGAAATCGAGGGCGTCGGAGCGCGCCGCCGCCAGCGGCTGCTGGCCCGTTTTGGCGGGTTTTCCGGCGTGTCCTCTGCCAGCATCGAGGACTTGGCCTCAGTGGACGGCATTTCGCACGATCTGGCCGAGCGTATCTACGAGGCTTTGCATGGATAAACGGCCTGCCGCCGGCTATTTCCCCACCATGGCGTGTCCTGCCAAGAGTTTTTCACGCTGGTGATGTAGCATACGTTCATTATGCCAATCAATGTGCCGATTATCCTGACGTGGCTGCGCATCGCCATGATCCCGCTGGTAGTGGGGCTGTTTTATCTGCCCAGTAGCTGGATGGCTGAGCCTGCCCGCGACACCCTGGCCGCCTGGGCCTTTATCGTTGCTGCCTTGACCGACTGGTTTGACGGTTGGCTGGCCCGCCGCTGGAACCAGACCTCGGCGTTTGGCGCATTTCTGGACCCCGTGGCGGACAAGCTCATGGTCTGCGCCGCGCTCATCGTCCTGCTCGATCTCGGCAGGGTAGACGCCTTTATTTCGCTGATCATCATCGGACGGGAAATCACGATTTCGGCGTTGCGGGAATGGATGGCCAAGATCGGCGCCAGCGCCAGCGTCGCCGTGCACCGCCTGGGCAAATTCAAGACCGCTGCGCAGATGGTCGCTATCCCGTGCCTGCTCTACGATCAACCGTTGTTTGGGATGTCCAGCCGGCTCCTGGGCGATATATTGATTGTGATCGCGGCCGTGTTGACGGTGTGGTCGATGTTTTATTACTTGCAACGCGCTTGGCCCGCCATCCGTGAAAAGTCTCAATAGACGGGCCGGGTTCTAAGGAGCGTTGAGATTCCGGCATCGCGGCGAATTCAATAACCCGATATCGCGTCCGAGATCTCGACAATGATATTTACGCAGTGGCGCTGCGCGAGCCGCGCTTTTGCGTTGAGATGAGTTTTGCTAGCCATGCATTCCGCCGCAGATACCGTTACGCTGGATTCTCCTGATCTTCGCCGCCGTGATTGGCTGACCATCCTGTTGATCGGTGTCGTGCATGCATCGTCGCATTTCTTTCAGCTGGTGCTGCCCTCGCTGTATGTATCCTTGGGCACGGCGTTTGATCTGGATTTTGCCCGGTTGGGGCTGCTGGTCTCGACCTTCTATGTCGTGTCGGGCATTGGTCAGGCATCGTCCGGCTTCGTGGTGGATCGGATCGGCGCCCGACCTGTGCTGTGGTTCGGGCTGACGTGCTTTGTCTTGGCGGGCGTCTTGATCGGTTCGGCCAACGGTTATCTCATGCTGCTGATAGCGGCGGTGATCGGCGGCATCGGCAACTCGGTATTCCACCCGGCAGACTATTCCATCATCAATCATCGCGTCAGTCCGGCACGATTGGGCCATGCCTTTAGCACACATGGTTTGACGGGCAATCTCGGGTGGGCGCTGACGCCGGTCTTCATTACCTCGATTACCCTGTTGGCCGATTGGCGCGTGGCGGCGTTCAGTGCAGCAGCCTTGGTGGCTGTGGTGTTGCTGCTGGCGATCGTGGGGCGCGACCTGTTGGGAGGCAACCATCCTGTATCCGATACGGTCCAGGCCAAAGCAACGGTGAGCACGCCTGCCGCTCAAGAAAGTGTATTGACCACTTTGACGGCCTTGCTGGCCAAGCCGGCATTGTGGGGCGCCTTTCTGTTTTTCGCCTTTACCTCGATTGCGCTGTCGTCAGTTCAGAACTACACAATCCCGCTCTTGGGCGAGTTGTATAACTTGTCCAAAGTCGTCGCCAGCTCGGCATTGTCCGGGTACATGGTGGCGTCGGCGCTGGGAATGGCGGCAGGGGGCTTTCTCGTATCCGCCAACCCGCGTACCGAGTTGACTGTCACCGTGGCGCTGATCTTGGCTGGCGTTACCTTGGTGATCCTGGCTTTGGGAATGGTGCCTCCTGGTTGGGCGGCATTAGTCGTGGGCCTGGCGGGTTTTTGTTCGGGCGTTGCAGCCCCGTCGCGAGATATGCTGATCCGGCGCGTCACGCCCAAGGGCGCGACAGGTTCCGTGTACGGCCTGGTCTACTCTGGCATGGACGTGGGCTCGGCGCTGGGCCCGTTGGGATTCGGCCTGCTGCTGGATGCCGGGATGAGTCACGGCCCCTGGATCGGAGCGGGCATCGCATTTGCCGTGGCAGCCTTGCTGGCACAGTGGATTGCCGTGCAAGCGCGCAAGGCGAGCGCGCCACTGGCGACCGCGGCGCGTTAATTGGGAATCAGGGCCTGGTCAGACCGCAAAGCGGACATGATTTCCGCCGCCGAGTACGTCCCCCGGGCGATTCTCTCGATCAGCGCTGCGCAACAACCGCATATTGCTCTTGAGCATGTCAAAGACCCGCCGAGTCAGCGGGCGCACGACGTTATTGCGCACGAATAGGTAGTACTCGACGTCGGGCAGACGCGGCATGCCGTCGTTTTCTCCCAATACGCGGAAATCCGTACCAATCAGCTCGATGCCGCGGGCGGTCACGCCCAACCCTGCCCGGAGCGCGGCTTTGATTCCTATCAGGCTGGATGATGTATAGCTGGGCGACCAACGAATGCCCGCGTCGTCCAGCGCCTCTTGCGCCAGGCGCCGGAACAGGCTCGGGCCGTCGGCCAGGACGAGCGGGATAGGCTTGCTGGTGTCCAGCACATAGCTGGACGAGCAGACCCACACCGTGGGGGAGGTACGTAGTACGACACCCTCCAACGTAGGATCGTGACGATTGGAAATCGTCATGTCGATCTCGCCGCGATGTAGAGATTCCATCAGAAACGGGCTGCGCCCCACGTGGATATCGATTTGCAGCAACGGCGAATGACGGGCGATTTGTGCGAGCAGCGGAGGAAGCATGTTATCGGCCACATCGTGCGGTGCGCCGATGCGCAGCACGCCCTCCAGGCTGCCTTGCTGCAGGTTGCGCAAGGCTTCGTCGTTGACCGATAGCAGGTGCCGCGCGTAGTCCAGCAGCCGCTCGCCGTGCGGGGTCAGGCGCTTTTGCCGACCGCGCCGCTCAAAGATGGCGCGGCCGAGCTGGCTTTCGAGCCGCTGCATCTGTTGCGACACGGCGGACTGTGTTCGGCCCAGATGAATGGCCGCCGCAGCAAAGCCGCCCTGTTCCTGGATGACAGTCAGCGTTCTCAGGGTGTCGAGGTCTAGTGTTTGCATATATCAGTTTTACTAATCGATTTCGACTCGATTCTAGATTGTTTCGTCTTGCGTCTGTGCCTATATTTTCAATCAACGTAGTTTGAAAATTTTTTAAGGGGTGAAAGCATGAGCGTATCGACAGAGCGTACCGAGGCAGTACAGAGCGCCATTGAGCAAGTCAAGCAGATCGCACTGGCGGGTGAGCTCAGCCGAGCTGGGCTCGACGGCATTCTGGCGCAACTGAATCGATTAGCCGCGCGTAGGGAATTGTGGAGTGAGCAGGCGTTTGCTGCACCGCAGGATGGTGAGTTGCAGGCGCGCTATTTGATCTCTGAAGAGCCGGATCAAAGTTACGCCTTGTATCTCAACGTCATGCGTCCAGGTAAACGCATCGTGCCGCACAACCATACGACCTGGGCTTGTATCAGCGCCGTCGAAGGGGTGGAGCTCAACCGTGTCTATGAGCGCCTGGACGACGGCAGCGTGCCGGGACGTGCCCAGTTGCGAGAGTCCGGCCAGGTCCGGGTCGAGCCTGGTACGGGGATCGCGCTGATGCCCGAGGACATCCATTCGGTGGAGATTCTGCCGGGGCAGGTCATCCGTCATTTGCATCTGTATGGACGTGCATTGGAAACGTTGACCCAGCGTACGGGCTATGACCTGGAAAACGGGACCTGCGAAACGATGTCGATCGGCGTGCAGACGCGCCGTTGATCAAGCCTTGCCTTTCATTCATTCATCTTTTCGTTGCGGAACATGCATTTAATTAACGCGCAAACCCTGAAGTCCTGGTTGCATGACGGCGCTGAGATTGCGCTTTTTGATGTACGGGAGCATGGGCAATATGGTGAGTCTCACTTGTTCTATGGCATCACGTTGCCGTACAGCCGATTGGAGCTGGACGTGCAGCGTCTGGCACCGCGCAAACAAGTGCGCACTGTGGTCTACGATGATGGACACGGCGTCGCCCAGGCTGCGGCGCAGCGACTGACCGAACTGGGTTATTCGAACGTACATGTGCTCGACGGCGGGACGGCGGGTTGGCAGGCAGCGGGCTATACCTTGTTTGCCGGCGTGAACGTGCCATCCAAGGCATTCGGCGAGTTGGTCGAGCAGATTTACGAGACGCCGCATGTGACTGCCACCGAGTTGCATGCCATGTTGCAGGCGGGCGAGGATGTTGTCGTGCTGGATGGTCGGCCCTATGCGGAATATCGCAAGATGTCGATCCCGACCGCGACGAGTTGCCCGAACGGTGAGTTGGCCTATCGCGTGCGGCGTATTGTGCCCAACGACAAAACGCATATCGTGGTCAATTGTGCCGGCCGTACGCGCAGCATCATCGGCGCGCAGACCTTGATTAACCTGGGTTTGCCCAACCGAGTTTCGGCATTGCAAAGTGGTACGCAGGGGTGGATGTTGGACGATCTGGTGCTGGACCATGGCGCGAGCCGGCGCTATGGCGAGCCGAGCGATGATCTGCCGGCTATCAGACGGTCTGCCGAGGAACTGGCGAAACGTTATGAGGTGCCGACCGTTGATGCGCCGACCGTACAGCGTTGGAATGCGGATACGCAGCGATCGCTTTTCTTGTGCGATGTCCGCACGCCTGAAGAGTACGCCGCCGGCACCTTGGCCGGCGCGGTGCATACGCCTGGCGGTCAGTTGATCCAGGCCACTGATCAGTACATCGGTGTACGTCGCGCGCGGCTGGTGTTATTCGATGACGACGGCGTACGAGCCCTTGTTGTCGCCAGTTGGTTAAAGCAGTTGGGACACGATGTTTACGTGTTGGACGGCGGACTGGCGAGTGGTTTGACACTGGCCGCGCTTGCGCCACCTGCGATACCGCAGCCCACCCTGATCGATGCAGCGGCGTTGGCTGAGCAATTGCGTCAAGCTGCACCTCCCATTGTCATCGATGTGGGCGCCAGTATGCGTTTTCGCCAGACGCATATTCCGGGGTCGCGTTGGTCGATACGGCCGCGTTTGGCTGCCGATCTGAAAGGCATCGATGCGTACATTGTGCTGGTGGCCGATGAACCTGGCGTTGCTGCATGCGCAGCGATCGAACTGGATCGGCTGGGCATGTCAGTAAGGGTATTGGCAGGCGGATTGCAGGCTTGGGTCGATGCGGGTTTGCCGGTGCAGTCCAGTCCACAGTCGCCCGCTGACGACGAATGCATCGACTACTTGTTCTTTGTCCATGATCGTCACAGCGGCAACAAGGCTGCGGCACGCCAATATCTGGAATGGGAAATCAACCTGATCTCGCAACTCGATGAGTTCGAGAAGGCCGAGTTTCGCTTGCCATCGTTTCAGGCTGATGCCTGATCGATATCTGTCCTCATCTCGTTATGAACAGGAAAGACATCATGTCGCAACGGCAATTACAGACACGCATGTTGCACGCGGGCAAAACGCCCGCCTATGAAGGGGGATCGCCCGTCAACCCTCCTGTGGTGCGTGCCAGCACTGTCGTGTTTGACAATGTTGCTCAACAGCGGGACTTGCGTGCGCGGCGTTCGGGGGAACGCGTGTTCACCTATGGCGCACGGGGTAATCCCACCGGCTTCGCCCTGGAAGACGCGGTGAGCGAACTCGAGGGGGCTTATCGCACCAAGCTGTTTCCCACCGGTCTTGCTGCCATCGCCATGACGCTGCTTGCGTATCTCAAGCCCGGAGACCATCTATTGATGTCCGATGCGGTGTATGAGCCTGCGCGCAAATTGGCCGAGTCGTTTCTGGCGCCGTATCAGATCCGTTGCACGTTCTTCGCCGCCGACGGTTCGGATGTCGAGGACAAAATCGAGCCGGCAACACGGATGATTTATGCCGAATGTCCCGGCTCATTGGTCTACGAGATGTGCGACTTGCCGAGGCTGGCCGACATTGCGCATCGTCATGATGCACTGCTGGTCTGCGATAACACCTGGGGCTCGGGCTGTCAGTATCGCCCTCTCGCATTGGGCGCCGATGTATCCGTCATGGCGGCGACCAAGTATCTCAGCGGCCATTCCGACGTGATGATGGGGACTGTCGCGACCACCGAGGCAGCGTGGCCCGCGCTGTCGGCGCGCAGTGACGCATTCGGCATGACGGTGAGTCCCGATGACGCCTATCTGGTCTTGCGTGGCATTCGCAGCCTGACCGCGCGCCTGGCCATGCACGAGCAGCATGCACTGCGAGTGGCGAGCTATCTGCAAAGCTGTCCTGATGTCCGCTCGGTGTTTTGCCCGGCATTGCCGGAACACCCGGGACATGACATCTGGAAACGCGATTGCACGGGTACGAACGGCCTGCTGTCGTTCGAGTTTCAGCCGCAGGTGACACGCGCCGCCGCAGATCAATGGATCGATAGTCTGGAGTTGTTTGGGCTCGGCGCATCTTGGGGCGGCTACGAAAGCCTGGTGACGTCCGCGGATTTGCCCAACGCGCGCAGCGTGACCGATTGGTCTGCGCACGGTTGCATTGTGCGTCTGCATATCGGTCTGGAAAGCCCGGACGATTTGATTGCCGATCTGGGACAAGCGTTTGACGCCATTAGTCCTGAGCGATCCACCTACGGAATTTCAAGGAGCAAAGCGTGAGCAGCATTGGTCAGTGGTTAGCAAACAATGAAGGTGGCGCACGACGCAGCGGCAAGCTGCGTGTCGGGTCGATGGCATCAGGCGTGGATGTGTCACTGCCGTATATCGCCGTACGAGGTGCGCGTCCAGGACGCACGCTGTGGTTGCACGGGCAGGTGCATGGTGACGAAATCAACGGCATGGTAGCGGCGCTGCGCTTTGCCAACAGCCTGGATCCGTCGACCATGTCGGGCAATCTCGTCGTGACGCCCACGGGCAATCCGCAGGCGCTGGATGCGCGCCGCAAACGCAATCCGTACGACGAACTGGATCTGGATCAAACGTATCCAGGCAAGGCGGACGGCATGATTACCGAGCGAGTTGCACACGCACTGATGCAGGAGATACGCGGGGTCGCAGACGTCCTGATCAATCTGCACACGATGAATCCGCTATTCGATTCGCGTCCCTACACCGTGTACAAAACGCCTCCCAATGACCAGGTCAAAGAAGACGACCTGCTCGCAGCGATGGCGCCTTTCTTTCCTGTATTGGCTTGCCGGCAAGATGTCAGCGGCAAGGGCGAATTACCGGGCAATATTGCCGGCGGTCTCGATTACCAGTGCCTGAGTGCGGGGATCTGCGCCTTTATGCTGGAACTGGGGGCAGGCAATCGTTATCAGCCTGACAATATCGAACGCGCCGAGGTCGGTTTTCGTACGCTGGCACGCAGCATGGGCATTTTGCCTGGCGCACCGGCACCGGCCGATTCTGCACAATCTCTGAGGTTGGTGTCGCAGCGCGGTTGGATTACGGCAGACGAGGGCGGTCTCTTTGTCCCGCGCNTTTGCGCGGGTGACCGGGTATCCCAAGGAGAATCCCTGGGCGACGTCATCGCGCTCGATGGCACCGTAACGCCGGTGGCGCCCATGCCACGCGAAGGCATCCTGATCGGTTTGCGATCGGATCCTGTCGTGCATACCGGCGAGCGTCTCGCATTTGTAGCCTGGGAGTGGCGAGAGGGGACAACACCCGTCCCATCCTGGCACTGACAGGTGCAAGTCTGGCGCGATCCACGACATCGCGTCAGTTCTATATATCAAGGGGAATTTCCAATGAATAGCCTAGTGACTATCACTGGCCGCATGATGCTGGCCGCAACAATCGTATCAACCGCATTGGCTGCCGTTGCCTCCGGCGCGCAAGCGGCTGGTTTTCCGGCCGAAGGCCGTCCTGTACGCATCGTCGTCGGGTTTCCGCCGGGCGGCGGGGCGGACGTGCTGGCGCGCTCTGTGGCGCCGGGGCTGGCGGCTAAATTGTCGGCCAACGTGATCGTAGAAAATCGTCCTGGGGCAGGCGGCCTGACAGCAACCGAGTATGTCGCCAAGTCCGCGCCGGATGGCTATACCTTGTACATCGCCACGCCGGGTTCGTTCACCATCTGGCCGAACTTGCGTAAATTGAATTATGACCCCAGCAAGGATTTCGCGCCGATCAGCACATTGGTGACGATGCCGAATCTGCTGGTGGTCTCGCCGAGTGCGCCTTACAAGACCGTTCAGGACCTGATTGACGCGGCAAAAAAACCGGACGCGCAAATCAACTATGCCTCGGGTGGCGTGGCAACAATCGGTCAGATCGCAAGCGAGCAGTTCAAGATGATGGCGGGTCTGAAGATGATGCACGTGCCGTACAAGGGCACGACGCCCGCCTTGACGGATGTGATGGCGGGGCTGGTGCCGTTGACCTTCTGCGACCCGACAGCCAAGGGGATGATCGACTCGGGCAAACTGCGCCTGCTGGCCGTCACGACATCGAAACGCTCGCCGCTATTTCCCCAAACGCCGACGATGGCCGAGGCCGGAGTCCCGGGCTACGATCTGATGAATTGGTACGGTATTGTGGCTCCTGCGGGCACACCTGCGCCGATCATCAAGCAGCTCAACGAGGCATTGGTCGAGGCCATGGCTCAACCCGACGTCCGTGACCGGCTTGCCGCCGCGGGCATGGAGGCGACCTCGAGTACGCCCGACGGGTTCGGCCAGTTGATGGCAACGGAGCGCGCAAAATGGGGGAAATTGGTTCAACAAGCTGACATGCGTGCAGAATAGATGCGCCGCACAGCCAGCCCGATGGGCTGGCTTGTCTTTCTTTTCAGGTATATCGCGTCATGGTGTCCGTTCCCCATTCCCGTTCCGTTGCTCCTGGCGCCGCCGAAGGCTCACATAGTTCTCACTGGGGGACGTTTTTTGCGAGCTTCGACGGCCATCATGTAAAGGTGCGTCCGCATCCGGGCGATCCGGATCCCAGTCCGCTGATCAATAACTTCACCAACGCATTGCGCCATCCGGCCAGAGTCACGGCGCCCATGGTGCGGCGGGGCTGGTTGACACGCGGCCCGGGTGCGGATCGCGCGCGCGGCAACGACACATACGTGCAGGTGTCGTGGGACGAGGCGTCGGATCTGGTCGCACGCGAGTTGCAACGCCAGCGCGACACGTATGGATTGGAAAGTATCTTTGGCGGCTCGTACGGTTGGTCCAGCGCCGGGCGATTCCATCATGCACAAAGCCAAGTACATCGATTCCTGAATACGGCGCTGGGCGGTTATGTCCGTTCCGTCAACAACTATAGCGCCGGTGCATCGGCGGTCATCATGCCGCACGTATTGGGACCGCTGGATGCGGTTGCCCGCCGCAATGTGACGTGGGATCAGATCGTCGAGCATAGCGACGTTGTGCTGGCATTCGGCGGCATGGCAGTACGCAACACCCAAGTGGCCAGCGGCGGGATCAGCCGCCACATCGAGCGCGATGCGATGGGCAGCGCCGCGCGCCGCGGCTGCCGTTTCATTTGCGTCAGTCCATTGCGTGAAGATTTGCCCGACGAGGCGCAGGCCCGTTGGCTCCCTGTGCGGCCAGGCACGGATACGGCGCTGATGCTGGGGCTGTTGCACGTATTGGTCAGCGAGGACCTGCATGACCAAGAGTTTCTCTCGCGTTATTGCGACGGTTGGGAAAATTTTCAGGCGTATCTGTCAGGGCAGATAGATGGCCAGCCCAAGGATGCTGCCTGGGCCGCTGGCGTGACGGGCCTTGTCGAGACGGACATTATTGCGCTGGCTCGCTCTCTGGTATCCAAGCGGGTACTGGTGGTGGTGTCTCATTCCCTGCAGCGTGCCGAGCATGGTGAGCAACCCGTCTGGCTAGGGGTGGTGCTGGCAGCGGCGCTAGGGCAGCTGGGTTTGCCAGGAGGGGGATACAACTACGCGCTGGGTACGCTGGCTCATTACGGCAAACGCAACAATGCTGTACCGATCGCGGCGTTCCCTCAGGGGCGCAATAGCGTGGACGCCTATATTCCGGTGGCGCGTATTGCCGATATGCTGCTCCATCCCGGCGGGACGTTCGACTATAACGGCCAGCGTTTGAGATATCCCCACGTGCGCCTGGCGTATTGGGCCGGCGGCAACCCGTTTCACCATCACCAGGATCTGACGCGTCTGCGCGAGGCATTTCGCACGCTCGACACGTTCATCGTGCACGAATGTGTCTGGACCGCGACCGCTCGGCATGCCGATATTGTCTTGCCATGCACGATGACGCTGGAACGCGAGGATATCGGCGCCACGCCGACGGATCCGTTGATGGTGGCGATGCACCGTATCGCACCGCCAGTGGGGCAGGCGCGGGATGATTATGAGATTTTTGCCGATCTGGCGGAGCGGCTCGGGCGGCGCGAGGCTTTTACAGAAGGGCGCAGCAGCCGTGAGTGGCTGCGCCATATCTATGAAACGACGCGTGCCGCATTGGCCGAACGCGGCGCGGATGCGCCGGATTTCGATGCTTTCTGGCAGCGCGGTGAGGTGATTCTGCCGCAGTCGCCGGATGACGGTGGAATGCTGCGTGCGTTTCGCCAGGATCCGGATCAGCATCCTCTGCCTACACCCAGCGGCAAGGTCCAGATCAGCTCGCCGGCCGTGGCGTCGTTTGGTTACCGTGACTGCCCTGGATATCCGGCCTGGATCGAGCCTACGGATGCGCCCGATAGTGCGCATCCTCTCTATCTCGTGGCCAATCAACCTGCGACCCGGCTGCATAGCCAATTGGATTTTGGTGCGCACAGCGCGTCGTCCAAACGCCATGGCCGCGAAGTGTGCCGTGTGCATCCGGCCGATGCCCAGAGCCGCCGGATCGCCGACGGCGACATCGTGCGTTTGTTTAACGCGCGCGGTGCGTGTCTGGCGGCCGCGCATGTCACCGACAGCATTATGCCGGGCGTGGTGCAATTGCCGACGGGGGCATGGTTTGATCCAGAGGATCCGGCCGACGACCGCCCGATGTGTGTGCACGGCAATCCTAATGTGCTGACGCGAGACGTTGGCACGTCGTCATTGGCGCAAGGGTGTACCGGGCAGCTGACGGCCGTACAACTCGAGCGCTACGATGGGCCGGTGCCGCCGATACGGGCGTATGAGCCGCCAGAGCTGGGGGCGTATCCATGACGTATGCATTCGTCAGGGGTTTAGGGCGTTGATGCGCTTATGGGCATTGACGTACTTTCGGACGTCGAGCCGAGGCAATCGGGCCGCTTGGACGTCCAATAGAACGGCTTGGCGCACGTACGCCTAGCCCGTTACTGCCGGGCCATCCGCACATCCTGAGGCGCAGACTCTCCTGTATTGCTGCGCCACGGATTGATATCCAGCCCCCCACGCCGCGTATAGCGCGCATACACCGTCAACTGCTCGGGCCGGCAAGCGGCCATGATGTCGGTGAAAATCCGTTCCACACAATGTTCGTGAAACTCCGCATGATTGCGAAACGACACGATATAGCGCAGTAGCGCGGCGCGATCCAGCGGCTGGCCGCGGTAGCGGATTTGGACGCTGGCCCAATCGGGTTGACCGGTGACAGGGCAGTTGGACTTCAACAGGCGCGAGGTCAATGTTTCGGACACAGCGGGGCCGTCGGCGCAGCGCAAGAGCGCAGCGTCAGGCGTATAGGTGTCAATCTCGATATCGAGCGCATCCAGATTCTCGCCTTCGAGTTCGCTGATGGTCAGCGCGGCGAAGCGCTCGGGCAGGATCAAATCCACGCCGACATCGCCACCCGCTGCAGCAGACAAATCGCGCACCAGGTGATCCCGCAATTGTTGAGTGCTATCCAGGCGGGTCTGATTGAACGAATTCAAATACAGCTTGAACGACTTGGATTCGATGATGTTCGGGCTGTCGGCGGGCACGGTGAACGTGGCCATGCCGATCTGGGGCTTGCCCTTGTGATCCAGCCACGAGAGTTCATAGGCATTCCAGATATCCACGCCGGCAAAGGGCAGCGTTGCGGGCAGATTCAGGCTGGCGCGATTGTGCGAGCGCGCAATAGGAAAGAGCAGGTTGGCGTTGTATTGCGCCGGGTAGTCGACATGGTGGCCCAGCGGGGCATTGGCTAAAGACATGGAGCAGTGATCAAGAGCAACGTTGAAGACAACGTTCGGAACCTGCATTTTAGGCCCTTCGAAAGACCCTTTTTTTCATATAGTGAAAAGTAATCTGCGCCATATGAAAGTGGTTGGTGCATAGCAGCGACGAGACATTTCATAGATGGCAAAGTCTTTTCGTAATGCGAAATTAAAGTTTTAACTTTATGATTTAAAAGAAAAATATTTTTAGTCTTGTATAAGATTTAAAAGCGCCTTGCTCCGCAACATAGGCATAGACTTTTATCCAACGCGGCACTGAATGATCTGACGCAATACCGATGGCATCACCTCCAGGTTGATCCTCCGGTCTGTTGTTCAGGACGACCTTGGTGTCTGCCTCCGAATTCAAGTTTTTCTCTGTGTTTCTTCTCTTTTTGCCTTTTGTTTTTTCAGGAGCATGTCATGAGCAATCGCGAAACCGAAATCCGTAATCTGCAGAAAGACTGGGCGGAAAACACCCGGTGGCAGGGCATCAAGCGCAGCTATAGCGCCGAAGACGTGATCCGTCTGCGTGGCTCAGTGCCGGTCGCACACACGCTGGCCCACCGCGGCGCGACCCGTTTGTGGGAGCTCTTGCATAGCGAGCCCTTTGTGAACTCGCTGGGTGCGATGACGGGCAACCAAGCCATGCAACAGGTGAAGGCCGGTCTGAAGGCCATCTATCTGTCTGGCTGGCAGGTCGCCGGTGACGCGAACTTGGCGGGTGAGATGTATCCCGATCAATCGCTGTATCCCGTCAACTCGGTGCCGCAAGTGGTTCGCCGTATCAACAACGCCTTGTCGCGTTGTGATCAGATCCAATGGATGGAAGGCAAAAATCCGGGCGACGAGGGCTACATCGATTACTACGCGCCTATCGTGGCCGATGCCGAGGCAGGGTTTGGCGGCGTGCTCAATGCGTTTGAATTGATGAAATCCATGATCGATGCAGGCGCCGCCGGCGTGCACTTTGAGGATCAGCTGGCGTCGGTGAAAAAATGCGGCCACATGGGCGGCAAGGTTCTGGTGCCCACCCGTGAAGCCGTGTCCAAGCTGGTGTCGGCTCGTCTGGCTGCCGACGTCATGGGTACGCCGACGGTGGTGTTGGCGCGTACGGATGCGGACGCTGCCGATCTGGTGACGAGCGATGTGGACGAAAACGATCGTCCGTTCATCACTGGCGAACGCACGGTGGAGGGCTTCTTCCGCACCAAGGCCGGTATCGATCAAGCGATCTCCCGTGGCCTGGCCTATGCGGCGTACGCGGATCTGATCTGGTGCGAAACCTCGACGCCGAATCTGGAATATGCCCGTAAATTTGCCGAGGCCGTCCATCGCCAATTCCCGGGCAAGCTGTTGGCCTATAACTGCTCGCCGTCGTTCAACTGGAAAAAGAACCTGGACGACGCCACGGTGGCCAAGTTCCAGCGCGAACTCGGCGCCATGGGCTACAAGTTCCAGTTCATCACGCTGGCCGGTTTCCACGCCTTGAATTACGGCATGTTCGAGTTGGCGCATGGTTATGCCCGCCGCCAGATGAGCGCCTTTGTGGAGTTGCAGCAAAAGGAATTCGCCGCGGCCGAGCTGGGCTTTACCGCCGTCAAGCACCAACGCGAAGTCGGCACGGGCTATTTCGATGCGGTCACGCAAACCATCGAGAGCGGCAAGTCGTCGACGACGGCATTGACCGGCTCGACCGAAGAGGCGCAGTTCCATCATGACGAGCCCGTGACCCAAGTGCGTGCGGCTTGATCGGAGCGGGACCGTCGTCATGGCTAACCGTGACGACATGAATGACTGGTGCCGCTGAGGGGCGGTGCCAGCTGGTTTATCGGCATGACAACCTTGTTGCCGTGCCGAGATGCTTGAGTTTTAGTTTGCTGTAGTAGGGTGGTTGGGGATGCCTGCGGGCATCCCGTTTTTTTGTTGCCGGGCAGTAAGCCGAGGGCGCGGCGTGGGGGCTTTTCTTATGCCACGGTTGTAGTCTGTGGCATGCGTCGGTTGGAGTTCTTTTGGCGCAGGAGGTCGGCGTGTAAAAGCCCCGCCGGGCCTATCGCCGCGACTCGGCCCATGAGCTGTCCTGGTCCAGTTATTTTGGACACGAGGATAGGACTTTTTAAAGAGTGGCCATATTGGTCTTTTCGTAGTCTGCCGGAGAGAGATAGCCCAACGTGG
>NZ_CBCSJH010000023.1:0-83284 GCF_965139195.1 Bordetella tumbae
CGCTACGCTCCTTCGGTTTCCCTCGCTCGACTCCGAGGCGCGCCAACACGGTCACTGCCCCGCTTCGACTCACAGCATCTCTGATTCCCCCGTCGCTGGCACGGGTGGTCTACGTAGGCTTCGTAGGCGATGATTTCTGCAAAGATGAAAATCTTGCAGGGCGGCTATTCATTGGCGCCTATGGGCGCGCCAATGAATAGCGTTCGTGATCTGCATGCGAGGGCTTTGGCATCGGTGGCAAACAGAAGATCTCTCGAGCAACGATTTCTCATAGATAAACAGGCGATTGTTCGCTCCACGACTGCGCGACATCCAAAGATGTGCGACGTATCTCCGCATGCATTAACTCTAGCCAAGCAGATCTTCCAACCTGGCACCCTGCCACCTCGCCGCATGCCCGGACCGATCGCTATTCGCGCGTGTGCAGGGCACGCGCGAATAGCAGCCCCGCAAGATCTTCCTCTTTGCCAACACGGTCACAGAAAAACGCCAAGCAAAACAGCCGTGCCAGCGATGTGATGAGCTTGAGTTACTGCGAGTCGAGCCGAGGCAATCGGGCCGTGGGGGCGCCTCAAAGCCGAGTGGAGCGGACGTTGAAGGGAGCGCGAAGGCGCGGACGAAACGAGCGAACACGGTGTCCGGCGCCCGCGCGCCGGACCGGCTTTGTGNAGCCCCCACGGCCCGATTGCCTCGGCTCGACGTCCAATAAGCACGCCACCCTCCGCACCTAACCCACACCCCTAACCGAATCCACAAAACGCCACACCTACGCGGTAGCAGCCTCGCGATCGATCGCCGCCACAACCCCCGCATTGATCAAAGCATCAATCTCCGACTCGCTATAGCCAAACTCCCCCAGAATAGCGATCGTATCCTCACCCAGCTGCGGAGCAGGCCGATGGTACTGCGCCGGTGTAGCCGACAGCTTGACCGGCATCCCCACGGTACGCACCGTACCCGCAACGGAGTGCTCCTGTTCCACCACCATACCGCGCGCCAATGTCTGCGGATGCGACAGCGCCTGTGCGATTGAATGCACGGGCCCAGCCGGTACGCCAGCCTCATCGAAAATATCCAGCCATTCCTGCGCACTACGCGTTTTCAAGATAGCGGACATACTTTCGACAAGTTCATCGCGATTGTTCATCCGGTCCCGGTTGCGCGCAAAGCGTGGATCCTCGGCCCATTCAGGCTTACCTAACGCCGCTGCAATACGCTGCCAGTTCTTTTCGTTGGCCCCGCCGATGATGATCCAGTCCGTGCCTGTAGGAAACGCCTGGTACGGGGTGCTCAGGACATGCGCCGACCCGGTAGGCCCAGGCGATACGCCGCTGCCAAAATAAATCGCGGCATGCCAATACAACTGCTGCAGGCTGGCCTCCAGCAACGAAGTCTCGACGATCTGGCCTTCGCCTGTACGTTGCTTGTGTTGGTACGCCGCCAACACGCCGAACGCCGCCAGCAAGCCCGCATTGATATCGGCCACCGAGTTCCCCGTACGCAGCGGCGGGCCGCCGGGCTCACCGGTAATCGCCATCAGGCCCGAGAAACCCTGAGCGACCAGATCAAAGCCCCCTTTGTCCGCATAGGGACCCGACAAACCATAGCCCGATACCGCGCAGTAGATCAGACCAGGATTTTCCTTGCGCAGCGTCTCGTAACCCAGGCCCAGTTTCTCCATCGTGCCTTTGCGAAAATTCTCCGTGACGACATCGGCGTCCCGGATCATGCGCAGCAGGACCTTCTTGCCCTCGGGATGCTTCAAATCCAGCGCGATGGCGCGCTTGTTCCGGTTCAGCATCAAATACGGCGCCGAGATTCCATTGATCTGCGGGTCTCGATACTGCCGTGAATCGTCGCCGCCGTTGATTTTTTCAACCTTGATCACGTCGGCGCCCAAGTCGGCCAACATCATGCCGCAGGTGGGGCCCGCCATGATCTGCGACAACTCGATCACGCGCATGCCTGCCAACGCGCCTTTGGCAGCGCCGGTTGCAGAGGGGGTATCGGAAGCGTGCTTTTCCATAGTGTTTCCTGAAACGGGCTCAGCGTCCGTTGAACTGGGGTTTTTCTTTCGCCAAAAACGCGCGATAGCCTGTGCGGAAGTCTTCCGTATCAAAACAATCGAAGGCCTCGTCGCGATCGGCGTCGGTCAATGGCGTGCCTGACATCAGATTGCGGACAAATTTCTTGTGCCAGCGCGCCACCAGCGGCGCGCCTTCGGCGACGCGGCGTGCGGTCGCCTGGACCTCGGCGGCGACCTGATCGTCCGCTGCTACCCGCGTGACCACGCCCAGCCGCAGGGCCTCGCTGGCGTCGAAAATCGTGCCTTCCAGCAGCACCTGCAGTGCTACCGTGGGGCCCACCAGACGCACCAGGGGCGACAGTTCCGAATAGGACATCACCAGACCGAGGTTCTTGATCGGCACGCCAAAACGCGAGCTCTCGCCGCAAATGCGGATGTCGGCCAGGCTGGCGATCTCCAGCCCGCCGCCCACGCAAATCCCATGAATCTGGGCCACGATCGGATGACGGCAGTTGGCCAGCGACTCGATCGTGCGGCGCATGACCGCGCCGTACGCGACGGCTTGTTTTTTATTGCTGCGCGAGGTTTCGAATTCGCTGATGTCGTTGCCCGGCGAAAAGGACTTTTCACCCGCGCCGCGCAACACGATGCAGCGCACGCTGTCATCCTCGTTCAGTTCCAGAAAGGTATCGCCCAGCAATCGCCAGCCATCGATGGTGAAGGCATTGAGCTTTTCCGGACGGTTCAGGACGACAGTCACGATGCCGCCATCGCGTTGCACCTGAACCAGCGATTCGCCGGCAGCGTTGGTGGTGGAAGTTGCGTTCATTAGATCTCCGATCAGCCTCGATATTGATGCCGGGTGGGAAAAGGGCGCAGCCGACAGGCTGCAGGGTCAGTCAAAGAAATTGCGTATGGACGTCTGAGAAGACCGGCCATCGGGGTGAGCCGAGATGGCCTATTGCTTGGTCAAGCCCAGACTGCTGGTGATTTTTCCGTATTTGCTCCATTCGTCCTTGATATAGCTGGCGAACTCGGCCGGCGTCTCGGGACCGCCGCCCAACTCCATACCTTGGTCGGCCAGTTTCGCCTGGATATCAGGATCGGCCAGGGTCTGTGCCACGGCCTGGTCCAGCTTGTCCAGGATCGGTTTGGGTAATTTGGCAGGCGCCAGCAAGGCATACCATTGGATGATGTCCATCCCCTTGATGCCGGCCTCGCCCAGAGTGGGGACCTCAGGCAAACGCTTGCTGCGCTGCGCGCTGGTGACAGCCAGTGGGCGCAATTTGCCGGCCTGGACCTGACCGATCGCGCCTGGCAACGTATCGAAATTCATGTCCACGTTGCCGCCCAACAGGTCCGTCATCGCCTGGCCGCTGCCCTTATACGGCACGTGTTCCATCTCCACACCGGCAATTTGCGAGAACCGGGCGGCACTCAGATGTTGCGGGCTGCCCTGGCCGGATGACGCGTATAGCAGTTGTTTGGGATGAGCCTTGGCGTCGTCGATCAGATTTTGTACTGTCTTGTAGTCGTGCTTGGTGGGATTGATCACCAATACATTCGGCACCGACCCGATGTAGCGCACGGCGGTGAAATCCCTGCTCGGGTCGATATCCGACTGGACCACATAGGGCGCGGACACGGTCGACTGCATATTGGCCAGCATCAGCGTATAGCCATCGGGATCCGCCTTGGCCACGTAATCGGACGCGATCAAGCCCGAGGCGCCGGGTTTGTTTTCCACGACGATCTGCTGGCCTAAAACGCTGGAAAGTTTCGCCGACAGAATGCGCGCCGACACATCTGTGCCGCCGCCGGGCACGAAACCGACAACCAGGCGGATCGGCCGTTCAGGCCATTTCGACGCGTCCTGGGCTAGAGCAGGGGCGCCGGCGGATAGCAGTGTGGTGATCGCCAGGGCGCTGGCCCAGGCACGAACGGGGGTATGCATAGGGGTATGTCTCCTCAGTATGTGAGCCTGTCCGGGCATGGCTTGCTCTATGATTGGCACAGGCTTGGTATGCCTTTGGTGTTTGGTATACCAGATACAACAATAGACGATTTAGGACGTACGAACAACCCATGGCTAACGCTGAAGCTTCGGTTTCTGACCAATCCCCCCTGGATTTGGCCATTCACCATCCCACTTTGCCGGCCGTCGTGGCTGAACGGCTGCGCCAATTGATCATTGATGGCACGCTCAAGCCGGGCACCTGGCTCAATGAGCGTGACCTGTGCGACCGCCTGAAAATTTCGCGCACGCCGCTGCGCGAGGCCTACCGGATGCTGGCCTCGGACGGGTTGTTGACGTTGCAGCCCAAGCGCGGCGCCATGGTGATAGAGCTGTCTGCCGAAGACATCGAGAACATCTTCGATGTATTGGCGGTACTGGAAGGCTTAGCCGCCCACAGTGCGGCAGAGCGTGCCACGGACGCAGAACTCGCGCACATCGCGCAGTTGCACGAGCAGACGCGCGATCACTACAACAACCGGGACATCCGTGCCTACTACGCCACCAGCATGGGCACGCACATCGCAATCAATCGCGCGGCGCACAACCCCGCGCTGACGCACGCCTACGACCGATTCAATCTGCAAGTCCAGGCACTGCGCTACCGCTCAAACTTCGATCTGGACGAATGGACCAAGGCGATGAACGACCACGAGGCGTTTGTCGGCGCCTTGCTACGGCGCGATGGGGAAGAGGCGGAATCCTTGATCCGCGGTCATTTGAAAGGGCGCAAGGCCTATCAGATGCGTACGGTGCGCACGGCGCCGCCAGCGGCGTCCTGAGTTGTGCAACAGTACGGAGCCGGTGCTTGCTAAAAAAGGAATAACACCATCGCCGATGAACCACGACCGGTCTTGCTGTTTCTAATCGTCCGAATTCTCTTCTTCGGAACAGCCTTTGCTTTGACCAGATCCGGCATTGATCACAATGCCGCCAATAGCAATGCTGTCAACGGCATGGGGAATGAATTCAAGAAGGACTACGTTCACGTACAGATGCGCACCGACGATCATGGCATTGGCGTGCGTATTGGCAGTGGCTTTCAGCGCGGCCCAGGCGAGGTCGCCCGGCAAGGGGCTTGGACAAGCAACTCGCGTTTTTTCTGATGGAAACAACGAGGTCCTATTCAGAGTAGACCTCGATGGCGTCACCGAGCTGAGCGAGCCCACCATCACAGTTCCTCGTTGGCCGCTCAAAGGCACCCTTGCGCCACATCCCGTTTATGCCTCTGATTTTAACGGAGAGGGGCTCAAGGTCGGTATATCCGACTGGAGTGTCGCGCCAGACGACTCTTCTCCACATCGCTCCGCTTTGGACGGTGTCTTGGTATATCTCAATGCCCCGCCTGAGGGAAGCGAGGGCGTGGGGGATCACGGTCTGGTAGTCTCCCGCATCGTGGCAAGCAAGCCCGCTGGAGATGCGCACGCTCAGGGCATTGCTCAGGGCTGTCGTCTATACATGACAAATAAGAACTTCGATTCCGGTTCCGACGACTTATACGACGAGTTGTTTAAACATAATGTGACTATCGTCAATCACTCGTGGGGGTGGAATGATTCGCTCCAGGAGACGATCCGAGCGCTGCGCAGCGGTGACAGCTTGGCTCACAACGACGACGCACTCATTAGGCGTATACAGGCAACGATGCTTCGCGCGGTTCTGGACAATGGGATGCTTCTGGTTTGGGCGACGGGGAATGCGGGTGCATCAGACCCCGCCTATCCAGCATTGCTGCCCATTCTGACGCCCGGGTTGCAACCAGGATGGCTCGCCGTGACGTCTGTTAGTCCTGAAGGCGTATTGCCGTCCTATGCGAATGCATGCGGCGAAGCCTCCAATTGGTGCATCAGTGCAGTGGAAAGGCCTGTGGGCAAGTATGACGGGACCTCATATGCCGCTCCAGTGGTGGTTGGTACCGCGGCGCTGGTTGCTCAAGCTCATCCGTGGATGGATAACAGCGCGTTGCGGCAGACCTTGCTTTCCACGGCGGATTATATTGGAACGCCTGAGATCTACGGATGGGGGCGTCTGAATGCGGATCGTGCCGTGCGCGGCCCGGCCTTGTTTGATTCGCAGCTTACCTTGGGCGGGGATTTCATTGCCGATATCCCGAGCTCCGTACCGTCATCCAGTTTTTATAACAATATTGCCGGTGATCGTGGGCTGATCAAAAAAGGCAGTGGCAGATTGGCGTTGTGGGGGAAAAATACTTACGCCGGCGGCACGCAAGTTTTGGAAGGAGTCCTGGAGCTCCACGGCAGCGTTGCAGGCTGGCTGTCCCTGTCTCAGGGAGCCATCCTCATCAGCAACGGAGGCAAGATCGGCGGCGATTTTGTGAATGCCGGCGACTTGTACCTGGAGGGCAAGGGCTTGCACGTGCAAGGCGACTACATTGAGATGGGATCGACGTTGCATGTCTATATGCCGGTCGGCGCCGTATTCGATATTGACGGGCGAGCGTATATCGGCGACTCGAGCTTGCATATTTTGTCGCCCGATCAGATCTACATATCAACGGCGGCCCGGGTGCTAATGCGCGCCGGCGAGATCATTGGCGAGTTCAGCGCTGTCGCGATAGCTGGCTTGTACCAGGCCACGGTGGAGTATGGTTCCGAACAGGTCGATGTGCTGATCGACAGATATAACGTTGCCGCCGCAGCGCGGGTGCTGTTCGCCCACGGGCGGGCGCTACAAGCCGGCGCACTTGCCGTCGAGACCTCGTTTGCAGCAGTGGATCGCAGATTGCAGGGTGAACCCCTTGAGGTGAGCGACGCGTTCATATCGCAGGCAGCGGTATTGCAACACGCCGACTCCACAGATGCCCTGGGCATCACATTGAGTAGCCTGACAGGCGAAGTCTACGCGTCGTCTCAAGCATTGAGTTTTCAGCAGGCACAGATCGTCAATCGTGCGTTGTCCAACCGTGTCGACGAGCTGAGCCGTGCACACGACGGCGGCGGACTATGGATCAACATGCTGGGCGCCGATGGCAAACTGCGGCAGTCTGGTTACGCCAGCGCCGATACGTATTTGTTTGGCGCGCAGTTGGGGATAGACCATCGATCGAGCTCGCATACGATCATCGGAGCAGCATTCTCATGGTCGCAGGCGAATGCAGCTTTTGACGGGCTGGGTGGCCGTTCCAAGGGCCGCAGCGTAGGACTTTCTCTTTATGGGCGCTATGGCGCAGAAACAGGAAATTACTTGGCTGGCCGCTTGGGCCACGATTGGATCCATACCGACGTCGAGCGGGACATCGTGATTGGACAGGCCGAGCATATCGCCAGCAGCCGTCATGATGGTGTGACATCCGCATATGCAGAGCTAGGTCGTGTTTTGCCCTTGGGGTCATCAACCTATACGCCTTTTACAGGCATCGAATACAACCATCTGCGTCGTGGCGCTTTTCAAGAAACTGGCAGCCAGTTTGGCTTGCGTGCGCATCATATGTCGTATAAACAAAGCGCAGCATTGTTCGGCATGCGCTATCGATCCGGGCCGATGCGGTGGGCGGCTGGCGAGACAACACTGACGGCGGCGGGCGCTTATCGCTACGGCAATCCAGCCAGCCTGAGATTCTCCGCGGCATTCAACGGCGTACCCGATGCCACGTTCACCCTGCAGGGGATTGGACTGCCGCGGCATAGTGGCTGGTTGGGTGTAGGAGCTGTCACTCGCCAGGATTCCTCACATCTGAACTGGTTCATCAACGTCGACATGCAGCTCGACCATCATGGTGTAAACAGCAAGGCGATTTCGGCAGGGCTGCGCTACGAGTTTGGATAGACGGATGGAATCCGCCGTGACGGCAAGGCCGGTTGCAGCGTGTCATAATGGTGACGAGTGAACTGGTCTTGTCAGGTTAGTCCCGTTTCTGTGCTTCCTTGGCATATTTTTTTGGTTTTCCGAGAGGCCATGGCTCAATAACCCGCGTCATTTATTGCGCGGGAGAAAGCCAATGATCACGATCTTCAACCTCAATGGAAGCAGGCGTTTTCGCGACTGGGCAATTGTCCCAGCGTTGCGCAAACAATGGGCACAGCAATCCACGAGACTTACGTCATACGTGTTGCTGGCGTCGTTGCTCATACCCAGTTCGGCACAATCTGCGTTCGGCCCGTATGTCGGCCATGGCGCGCCTGAACAAGCGTCTCGCGCGAATCGTTTCTCCAGACTTCGCACCGAAGAGCAAACCGTGAACGAGAGGCTCAACTCGACCCGCAGGGTTCTGTTCGGCTCTCAAACCGTGGTGGTCGATGTCGATATGAAGACGCAGGACGGTTATGCCTTCAGTGATGTGCATGTTATCGGTGATCGCCAGAGCAAATTGATCATCTGGGGCGGTGACGCCGCTCAACCGGTGCTTATGTACGCCAGCGATTTTGAGGGTCAAGTGATCATCACACGCAACGCGTTGCAGATGGATGGCCACAGCATTGCTGCAAAGCAGATCTTTGTGAAAAACGGCGCCCAGTTAATAACCAACACTCTGGCCGCACCCGACTATGAGCCTGGGAGAGCGCGGGATCAGCGTATTCTGGTAGAGCGCGGCGCATCGCTGCAAGTCGGCACGTTGAGCGAGACGAGCGAAAATCAAATCAAATCTTTCGCCGTTAAAGGCAATCTGACCAACCGCGGCGATGTTTGGATTCATAACCTGTCAAGCGGGGCCGGCAGTACGCTTTATGTGCAGGGTGACTACCATGGCGAAAAGAACAGTGCCGTGCATATGGCGATCCATTCGCGCTCTGACCCATCGCCTTGGTTTGTTCCGGGGACCAAGATTGTCCACGACAAACTGGTGATCATGGGAAACAGCAGCGGCGAGTCGCAAGTCAACGTTGTTAACTTGGGCGGGGGTGGCGCCGCTATGGATTATGCTCGCGGCTCTATCAAATTGATTACCGTAGCTGGAAACTCAGAGGCGGAATTCATCATGAAGCAGCGCGCCGTAGCGGGCACCTATGAGTACCGGCTCGTACGAGGAGATAGCAGCTATCCAGATACCGATGCATCGAAGAACTGGTATTTGGTGAGTGATGCATCATCAGCGGGGGAAAATGGCAAGCAATCAACTGAAGCAGAGGACGACCTATCTCCGGCAGAGGACGGCTCATCTCAGACAGCGGACGGCAGGCCCGTTGGGATACCCATCGGGCAACAACACCGGGTGGCCAGGACACCGCCTGTCGTGTTCAATAATCCGTCGAATGCACCTCTGCAGATAGCACCACCACCTGAAAACGTCGATCAAACACCGTCATTGGACGACACACAGTCAGAGAAAGGCACGTTACCCGAGGACGAGACGGATGTAGCGGCCAATGCAGGCGACTTGTCACGCTCGAACGACGACACGTCGCGGGAGGAAACATTCTCCGAGGATGTGCTCTTCGCACCTCGCATAAAGATCATCCGTCCCGAAGCAGGTTCCTACAACAGCAATGCCCTGGCAGCCAACACCATGTTCCAGATGAATCTGAACGACCGGCTCAGCAGCTACTACCAGGGCGAAGGCCATGGTCATCGCGGCAGTGCGTGGGTGCGGTACAACGGCGCGCGCGATCACTTCAATGACGCCTCCGGGCAGTTGCGTATCCGGGGCGATAAAAACATCGTGATGCTGGGCATCGATATGCTCGCGAGTTCGACCGACCTGCTCGATCAGTTCACGATCGGCCTCATGGGCGGATACGGCCATTACCGTGGCCACACGGCATCGCGTGTGTCAGGCTATTCCAGCCACGGCAGGGTAGATGGTCACAGCGTGGGGATCTATGGCACCTACCAGCAAAACGCCGATACCCAGTCGGGGATCTACCTGGACAGCTGGGTGCTGTGGAACCGGTTCAACAACAAGGTCAAGGGCGATGACTTGCCGAATGAGAGATACACCTCAAAAGGCGTCACCGCCTCGGCAGAGCTGGGCTACAACGCCAAGATTGCCGAGCACAATAACGTGAAGTACGTGCTGCAGCCTCACGCGCAGATCATTTATCAAAACGTGCGATCCGACAGTCTGCGCGAGGAGAACGGTACCCGCGTCGAGTTCCTGAATCGTGGCCGTACGCAGACGGTGCTCGGTGTACGGGCGGCTGCCCACGTTCCCAGCGGATTGACCTCGACTATCACTCCCCATCTCGAGCTCAACTGGTTGCACTCCAGCAAAAACTACGCATTGCGTATGAACGGAGTGGGCGCCGAGATGAATGGCGGGCGCAACACAGGCCAATTGAAATTGGGTGTGGAGGGCGACATCAATCAGCGTGTCGCACTCGACGTTGCCTTGTTCCGCAACCAAGGCAAATCCGGGTATCACGAGACGGGAGGGAATCTGGCGTTGAAATATCGCTATTGAGCCAACCTCAAGTTGCCGGCAATGTATTCGGCTCGGGCGATCTGCTGCCCGAGCGCCGAATCATCAGCGCCAGGATGGCCGCGATGATGCCGGTAGAGCCCGCCAACACGAACGCGACCAAATAACTGCCTTGCGTGTCGCGAATATAGCCCGCCATCCACGCCGCCGACGCAGCGCCCACTTGATGGCCTGCGACGATCCAGCCAAACACAATAGGGGCATCGCGTTCGCCGAATGCCTCGGTCGTCAGGCGCAATGTGGGCGGTACGGTCGCGATCCAATCCAGACCGAAAAATATCGCAAAAATCGACAGGCTATAGAACGAGAAATCGGAATAGGGCAGGTACATCAGCGCCAATCCGCGCAGCCCGTAGTAAACAAACAGCAGCTTGCGTGGGTCATAGCGATCTGTCAGCCATCCGGACGCCGTCGTGCCGATCAGATCAAAAACCCCCATGACGGCCAGCAGTCCTGCCGCACGAACCTCGGGAATCCCATGGTCACCGCACAGCGCAATCAAATGCGTGCCCACCAGGCCATTCGTCGTAAAACCGCAGACGAAAAACGTGGCAAACAAATACCAGAATGTGCGTGTGCGAATCGCACGATTCAAGGCCCCGAATGTCGCTGCCAGCAAGCCTGTGCGCGGCGCCGCTGCTGCCAGCGGCGTATCGGGGGCAGCACCATAGGGCGTCAGACCCACGCTGGCAGGCCGGTCACGTACCAGCCACCAGGCCACGGGTATCAATGCTGCGGTCGCCGCTGTCACGGCCCACACCGCACGCCGCCAGTCACCCGAGGAGGCGAGGGCGGCCAAGCCAGGCAAAAACAGCAACGTCCCGGTTGCCGTACTGGCAGTCAGCAAACCCATCATCAAGCCACGGCGGGACGCAAACCAGCGATTGACCACCGTCGCTCCCAGCACAACGGCCACTGCGCCCGAGCCAATCCCGGAAAACACCCCCCAAGTCAGCAGCAAATGCCAGGATTGCGTCATGAAACTGCTGAGCCCGGTAGACACCGCCATCAAGCTCAATGCGGCAATCAATACCCGGCGTACACCAAAGCGTTCCATTGCGGCGGCGGCAAATGGCCCCACCAAACCGTACAGAAAAATCCCGACTGCCGCGGAAAGCGACGTGGTTGCACGGCTCCAGCCAAAGTGTTCCTCCAGCGGGACGAGCAAGACACTGGGCGTAGAGCGCAGGCCTGCCGAGACCAGCAGAGATAAAAAGATGACGGCAACCACCACAAAGGCGTAGCGTTGCCCATAGTGCCGAAAGGGGCCGGGGAGCTGGGATATACTCATATTACTGACCAGTACGTATCGGGAACTCGTATGCTACGTACCGGTCAGTAACATCGTCAAGTAAAAATATTGATTCGATGTCAGGAGTATCGCCATGACCCGTAAAACTGCTTCCTCTGCCGCGGCCGAGCCGTCCCCTAAATCGGCTCCCCCCAAGCTGGCGTCCGAACGTATTCGCGAGACCGCGCGCCGCATGTTCTATGAGGATGGCATTCGCGCGGTCGGCGTGGACGCCTTGGTGGCCGAGGCGGGCGTGACCAAGCCCAGTCTGTATCGCAGCTTTTCGTCGAAGGACGAATTGGCGGCGTCGTATTTACGCGACTACGAGAGGGAGTTCTGGGCCAAGTTCAACGAGGGAGCGGCCATTCACCCAGATGATCCACGCGCTGCGTTGATGGTGTATTTCGAACGCCTGGCTCAACGCTCGGCGGGCAAGCGTACGCAGCCGGCGTCGGATCATGTCACACCGGACGAGGCCGTCATGCCCCCGGCCACCACACGCTATCGCGGTTGCGGCTTGACCAACGCCGTCGTCGAGTACCCTGAACCCGATCATCCCGCTCATCAAGTCGTCGTGACGCACAAGGCGGCGCTGCGTGCGCGTATGGTCGAGCTGGCAGCGGAGATGGGGGCTGGGGAGCCGGATATCCTGGCCGATGGATTGATGTTGCTGCTGGAGGGGGCGTTTGTGTCTTGCCAGCTGTTTGGCGAGGGCGGACCCGCGCGCTATCTGCCCGAAGTCGCCAGCCGTTTGATAGATGCCAGCATTGCAACACTGCAGCCGGCGCCGCCGGTCAAACGCTGAGCAGGCAACCGGCTCAACGGCGCGTCACCGCGCATGCGCCAATACCGGCTGAAACCGCGTTGCGTCGCGGCCGTCGCATAAAGGCGTGAGATCGGTGTTCTTCTGCGATAAATACCGCAGACAGCAAACACGCAAAAACGACGCAAAGCTCATCGGCATATCCCCATGGCGAGCGAGCAGTTCGTCGTGCAATTTGATAGCGAACTGACTCGTTGTCAGGTCCTCGCGTTCCGCGATTTCCTGCAAGACGTTCCAGAACAGATTTTCCAATCGGACCGTCGTTACCACCCCGTGAATGCGCAACGAACGCGTGCGGGACTCGTAAAGAATCGGATCTGTATTTACATAGATCTGGCACACGATTGTCCTCCTACCTTGAGAAATAACGGGGCCCGGTCGAACGCCGGGCTTGCCGCAATGATGTTACGCCGATTCCGTATTAGCCGCCGGTGCCGGTGCCGGTACGGTAATCGCCATCCGTGGTGAGGGTGACGCACTTGGTAGTCTCCCCCATTTCATGGCCTCATGCGTTCAAATCGCTCCTTGCTTCATCTGTGCGGCGATGTAGTCCGCTTGGCGAATTGCCAACGATACGATCGTCAGCGTGGGGTTCTCCGCCGCACCTGTCGTAAATTGACTGCCATCCGCAATAAACAGATTACGCACATCGTGTGCCTGGCCATGTTTGTTGACCACGCCGTCTTCGGGTTTGTCGCTCATCCGTGCCGTGCCGAGGTTATGCGTGGAAGGATAGGGCGGTACACGATACGTGTCTTTGGCGCCCGCGGCTTTATACAGGGCCTCTGATTGTTTGAAGCCATGTTCGCGCATGGCAACATCGTTTGGATGATCGTCGAAATGTACGTCTGCCGCAGGCAGGCCGTATTGGTCTTTCAACGCGGTGTTCAGGGTGATCCGGTTGGAGGCCTGGGGCATGTCCTCGCCCACGATCCATAGCCCCGCGGTATGCGCATACTGATCCATCGCATCAGCGAATTTCGCACCCCACGCGCCCGGATCCAGAAACGCCGCATAGAACGACAGTCCCAGGGATATCGTCTCCAGGTGATAACCGCCCGCGAACCCGCGCGATGTATCGTGGCGCGCCTCGTCCTCGACGATGCCGGCCATTACCGTGCCCTTGTACATATCGACTTTATTTGCAAAGGTGGCGTAGAGCGACCCCGTCGTATGCCGCATGTAGTTGCGGCCTACCTGGTCAGAGCTATTGGCCAAACCATTGGCAAATTTCGCCGAATGCGAGTTCAGCAACAGACGTGGTGTTTCGATCGAATTCCCCGCCACCGCCACCGCACGGGCTTTTTGCCGTTGCAGCGCGCCTTTGGCGTCGTAGTACAGCACGGCATTGACCTTGCCCGCCTCATCATGTTCGATACGCGCCACGTGTGCCTCGGTACGCAGTTCCGCATGCCCGGTTTCAATCGCGCGTGGCAGCTCCGTATATAACGTCGACCACTTCGCGCCGAATCGGCAGCCTTGAAAACAGAACCCCCGCTGATAACAGTGCGCCCGATCATCATTGGCCACGCTGTTGATCGCCATGTGGCCCGTGTTGACGTGCTTGTAGCCTATCTTGGTGGCGCCTTCGTGGAATATTTTGAAGTTGTTGTTGCCCGGCAAACCCGGCAAGCCGTTCGTACGGGTTACGCCGAGTTTTTTCTCGGCACGAGCGTAATAGGGATCAAGATCCTCGCGCGTGATAGGCCAGTCGAGCAGCGTCGCACCATCGACTTTTCCATATGTCGTCAGCGCTTTGAATTCATACGGCTGAATGCGCAGGCTGGCGCCGGCCCAGTGCACCGATGTCCCTCCGACGGTTTTACAGATCCATGCAGGCAGGTTGGGAAAATCTTTTGCGATACGCCATGAGCCCGATGCGGTACGTGGGTCGAGCCACGCCAGTTGCTGAAACGACGCCCATTCGTCGGCCAGAAAATCGGCTTGCGTATGCAATTTTCCGGCTTCGAGGATGACGACGTCGACCCCTTTCTGCGCGAGTTCGTTGGCCAATGTGCCGCCGCCGGCGCCCGAGCCGATCACCACGATGACATGATCATCGTCGAGGGAAAATTTTTTGCCGGGCGGTTCTTGAGTATTGGTGTTCGCCATGTCTGTCTCCTTGTTCTAATTAGTTTGCCGGGATGGGGCCGCTGTCTTGTTCCGGGGGATTCGGCAGCCACGCGAGATCATTGAATCCCTTATATAGATAGCCGCCATCTCCCGCCTGTGCGCCATAACCAAAATGGGCATAAGCCAGGGCATTGGAATAAAGCGAGACCACCGCTGTCGAACGTACGGTCTGGAAAAATGGCGTGTCCGCCAATGCGGCCGCATCACGGTCCTGGTCGGCGACGGCACGCGCGGACCAATCACCACCTGCTTGCGCATCGAGCTTGCGTACGCCCTCGGCGAGTTGGTCCCGTATCGCCGCCGTGTTTGCCGCCTTGCCGTCCAGGTCTTTGACGACGAGTGCATACACCGCGTCTTCTAATGTGGCATGGGGATAGATGCGCTTGACCAGTGCAAGCAAGACTTTTCCCTGATGCTCGTCCAGGCTCTTTAATTCCAGCGCCCAGGCTCGGCTCGGCGCGATGAGGGCCAGCGTGGACGACATCGCCAATGTGCCGAATAACACGCCCGTGCCTTTCAACAAGGCTCGGCGCGTGAGCGAAATACAGGGCTTTCCTGTGGCGCGTGACGGTTCTCGCTCGACAGCGAGCGCGATGTGCTTGGATTGCATATGTGTCTCCTTATCGTAGTCTTGAGCAGGCTTTTCTTGGCCGAAGGCTTGGTCTTTGCCATAGCCTGGCATCGTTGAGCTACTGATAATGCCCGTGGCGTTCGAGCACTTCGATCTTGTAATTGTCAGGGTCTTGAACGAAGAAATAGCGCGCGATCAATGCGCCGTCGGCGGCAAAAAATTCTTTGAGATCATTGGGGGCGAACCCCAGCGCAGTCAGGCGCTCGCGCTCGTGGATGGCATCGTCCACCACAAAAGCGACATGCCCGTATCCATCGCCGTGTGTATACGGTTCGCTCTTGCCTTTGTTCCACGTGAGTTCGATTTCCGTTTCGCTCTCGCTATTACGCAAGTACACGAGCGAGAAACTATCAAAGTCCAGACGATAGCTGGGCTCAAGCCCAAATGCGGCTTGATAGAACGCCAGCGATTTATCCAGATCTCGCACACGTACCATCGTGTGAATCAGTTTTGCCATGATGCAGGTCTCCAGTCATTTTTATAGTGGGCAATGCGTTTTGGCATTGCGGTATGGAGAGCAGTCTAGGCAGATTTGATCGGGGATGGGTAATAGCGGGCTAAATACTACCAACAAATAAAAAAAGCCCCCACGCTGCGCCTTCGGCTTGCTGCCCCCCGAGGGGGCTTTTTTGTCTTGGGGCGGCCCGGCGACAAAAAAGCCACCGATGCTTTCACATCGGTGGCTTTTCCCCTTGGGGAGACTGTTTGCCGCTATATTCAGCGCGGCGTCAGCCCCTTTCCTTTTAGCTGTGGTACGCCGATTCGCCGTGGCTGGTCACGTCCAGGCCTTCGCGCTCTTGGTCTTCAGGCACGCGGATACCGCAGAGCATATTGGCGATCTTGTAGGCAACCCATGCCACCACACCCGACCACACGATAGTCAACAGCACGCCTTCCAACTGTACCCAGAGCTGAGACATGATTTCGCCCGTGCCGGCGCCGAGACCGCCCAACGCTTTGGCATTGAAGACACCGGTCAGCAGCGCACCGACGATACCGCCGACACCGTGCACGCCGAATACATCCAGAGAGTCGTCCGCACGCAGCATGCGCTTCAGGCCATTGACACCCCATACGCAGACGATGCCAGCCAGCACGCCGATGATGAGCGCGCCGCCTGGGCCAACGAAACCCGCAGCGGGCGTAATACCCACCAGGCCTGCTATAGCGCCAGAAGCAGCACCCAGCATCGAAGGCTTGCCCTTGATCGCCCATTCGGTGAACAGCCAAGCCAGAATCGCGCCAGCGGTCGCAATCATGGTGTTAAAAAATGCCAGCGTAGCGCCTTCGTTTGCGGCCAGTGCCGAGCCACCATTGAACCCAAACCAACCCACCCACAGCAGCGAGGCGCCGATGAAGGTCATGGGCAGGTTATGGGGTTGCATTGCTTCGCGGCCATAACCCACGCGTTTGCCGATGACATACGCACCAACCAGACCTGCGATCCCCGCGTTGATATGCACCACCGTGCCGCCGGCGAAATCCAATGCTTGGCGGGCATTGAGCAAGCCAGGCGCGGTCTCCGAGGCAAACCACACCATGTGCGCAATGGGCACGTAGGCAAAGGTGAACCAGATGATCGTGAACACGAGCACAGCGGAAAAGCGTGCACGTTCGGCAAAGCTGCCTACGATCAGTGCGCACGTCAGCCCGGCAAACGTAGCCTGGAACGATGCAAACAGCAGTTCGGTCAACGAACCGGACATCGAGTAGGTGCCGTCTGCGGAATTGAACATCCCCGAGAAAAACGCGCGCGACAGCCCGCCGAAAAAGGCATTGCCTTCTGTAAAGGCCAACGAGTAACCGTAAATAAACCAGAGCACAACTCCCAGTGCGAACGTGCACAGTACTTGCAGCATGACCGACAGCACGTTCTTGCTGCGTACCATGCCGCCATAGAACAATGCCAGGCCGGGAGCGGCCATCATGAGTACTAGCAGGGTTGAAACGAGCAACCAGGAGATATCCGCTTTATCCATTTTTCAGGCTCCAATGCATTTTGCTTTGTTGTTTTGCTTACAGGGCGGCTTCGCCGGATTCACCTGTCCGAATACGAATGACTTGCTCCAGCGGGGCGGTAAAGATCTTGCCGTCGCCGATCTTGCCGGTGCGGGCAGCTTGCTCGATCACGTCGATCACTTGGTCCACCAGATGATCCGGCACAGCAGCTTCTACGCGCAGCTTGGGCAAAAAGTCCACGGCGTATTCCGCGCCGCGATACAGTTCAGTGTGTCCCTTCTGACGGCCAAAGCCTTTGACTTCGGTGACCGTCAGCCCCTGTACGCCGATCCCGGAAAGCGCTACTCGTACTTCGTCGAGCTTGAACGGCTTAATGATGGCGATGATGAGTTTCATGGCAGTTCCTCTGATGGTTGCATTCACGCATGAGCAATAAAGCAATATGCGTGCCATCTTTTGCTTGCCGAGCCGCCTCAGGGTAAAAAAGCCCTGTCAGGGCGCAAACTCGCTCTGAGCGCAATGGCAATGCCTGTCTCGGATGCCGTTCGCGCTGGGAAAGCGAAGGGCGCTGAGCAGTTTTTGAACAGATATAGTGCGTCGTTGCACCATATTGGTGCTTTTATGCCCCGGGATGATCCCCTGATTGGTGCGTAGCACCGGGGCAGGGACGGTTGAAACAAAACATTTGCCAGCGCCTAGTGTTGTATCGAATTGCTGCGTCTGTTTCGGCTCTTCGCAGCAATGTATCGAATTTGTTGATACGCGGCATTACACCCAGTGGCTTGTTGTTGGCCGCAACGTCAGGAAGAATCAAACCGTACCAGATGGCAATGCGACAGGCACTCGGACAGTGTGCCCGTCTCAGTGATGGTTCTGGTGCAATTCGATTTTCTCCTGTGCTTTGAGGCGGTGCCGTGTACGGCCCGCCCATTTTTTTTTGCCGCCGGGCCGCCCCAAGGCAAAAACGGCCCCCTCGGGGGGCAGCAAGCCTGTAGGCGTAGCGTGGGGGCTTTTTTTGCCGCCGGGCCGCCCCAAGGCAATAGCGACTACACTCTATTTATTCAGAACATCGAATGCGAGGACGCTATGAACCGCACCCAATGGCTTGAGGATTTCCAGAAAAATTTATCCGACCTGATCGCCCGCAGCCCAGCCGCCGATCTCGAGCGCAATGTAAAGGCGATGATGGGACAGGCCTTTACGAAAATGGATCTGATCACCCGCGAGGAATTCGACGTGCAGGCGGATTTGCTGGCCCGTGCACGTGAGCGTGTGGATCAACTGCAGACTCAGGTCCAGCAGCTGGAGTCGCGCGTTTCGGCTTTGGAAAGCAAGCCGGAATAGGTTGGGCTCGCGCTGGCCTCGAAGGGCGGCGCGCAATGAATAGATAGGGGTCTCTGCCGCTGTGCCGAGAGGTGCGTCGAACTCAAGCGTCACAACGTGGTGCGCAGCTCTCCGTCAAGCAGCATCTGCGCCATTTTCCTGAGTTCGTGCTTTTGCACCTTGTTGGAGTTGGCGCTTTGCACCATTGGAAACTGCTGCACAAACGCGACCCGTTCAGGGACTTTGAATTTTGCCATTGAGGCCTGACAGGCGCGAATGATGGCTGCCTCGTTCACATCGGCCCCAGGCGTAGCAATGGCAAATGCCACCGGTACGGTTTTCCCCTCGCGCTCGGCGCCCACGACTTGCGCCGCTTGAATGCCGTCGAGCCCGCGGATGAATGCCTCGATTTCCATCGGGTTGACCAGAAAACCCGCCAGGCGCAGATGCTCCCCGTCTCTGCCCTGAAAAACAAACGTGCGTTCATCGACGGTGAAACCCAGGTCGCCAGTGCGGAAAAATCCATCGGGCTGGATCGCTTTGCGGGTGGCTTCAGGATTATCCAGATACTCCGACATCAGGCTGGGGCCTTTGATTTCAATCTGCCCGATGGCTCCGTGCGGCAGCGTATTGCCATGCTCGGGATCTACTGCGCGAACCTTGCCGGCTGGCGAGGCCAAGGTGCCTCCGGCGGCACGTCGATATTGCCAGTCTGCATCGAGCCGTTGGCCGGCGACCAAGGCCTGGAGTTCGCTGGATCCGTATAACCCGGCAATGGGAATCCCTGCCCGTAGCGCGCGTTCAGGCAGATCGTCCATCGAGGGGGAAAAACTGGCGTAGCCCACATACTGCAGCGTAGGAAAGGGCTGCGCATTGCCCGCCGTTTCCTTTAGCAGCAGATCAATGAGTTCGTTATTGGCAAAGGTATGGGTCACCGCATGATCGCCAATCTGCCGCACCGTAGCGCTGGCCTCGAATACTGGCAGTGAGACCAAGGAGGCGCCAGGGACCAGGCCACTGAGCATCGTGGAAAACCCAAACGCGCCGCACATCGGCGCGGCAATGAGCACCACGCTCTGTGCCGTGACGCCATAGGCCGAGGCTGCAATGGCTCCGTGATCGATCAGACCCTCTTGCCGATGCAGAACGAGCTTTGGCGCGGAGGTGGTGCCCGAGGTCGTGTACACCAACGCGCCGTCATAGGCTTGCCCAGGATCGGAAACGGAAAACGTCGTCGCCGTGTGTGCGTACGAGATCAGATCCAGCGCGGGCCACGCGTCGCGCAAGGCTTGGGTGGTGTCTGCGTTGGCCTGGACGGCAATGACGCCTTTCAGTTGACCAACGATAGCGGCGTCCACGCGTTGGAGCGTATCAACAAACGGCAACCCTTTAAAGGCCGGCCAGAATGCCAGCCAGCGGCATTGTCCGCGTTGCAGCAGTTGGCCCACTTCATGTTCCTTGAAACGGGTATTGACAGCGATCACCATCATTCCCAATCTGGCACATGCGAGAAACGTCACGAGCCATTCGACGCAATTAGGCATCCACAGCGCCAGACGGTCTCCGCGGCGAGCCCCATGCGACGCCATCAGCGCTGCCACTCGGTCCACCTCGGCCAACAACTCCGCGTAGTTCAGGGCACGGTCTTTATCGTGGAATGCAATCCGTGCGGGGGCTGTCTGAGCATGTTGTAAAAGCAGCGAATAGAAGTTCATTTTTTACTTCTCAGGTCTCGTGGAGATCGATGCTATATCCGTGTCCTGTCACGCAGCGCCAATGGATAGACCGCCGCACACCATATGTGTCTGACCCGTCACAAAGCCGCATCGTTGATCCATGAGGTAAGCCGTCGCATGCGCGACTTCTTCGGGCTGTCCCATGCGGCCGACCGGAATGCTGGCCAGTAGCGCCTGGGTGTGCGCGTCGTTTTGATCATTGGCGCCGGCAAAGAATTCGGTCGCAATGGGTCCGGGCGCGATAGCGTTGACGGTGATGCCGAACGGCGCCAGTTCGAGTGCCCAGGTCCGCGTCATGCCGATCAAGCCCGCCTTGGTCATGCCATACACGGTCCGGCCCTGTTTGCCCAGCGCCGCGCGCGATGCAATATTGATGATGCGGCCTTGTCGCGCTGCTTTCATGGCAGGCGCCAGACGTTGCGAAAAACGGATAGCGACCTCCACATTCAACTGCACGGCACGGTAAAGGTCTTCGATGCGTATGTCTTCCAGGTTGGCAATGGGTACCAAGCCTACGTTGTTGACCAGACCGTAGAACGGCTCGGCCATTGCACTCGCCAAGAATTGTTCGAGAGCTTGTGTGTCGGCGAGGTCGGCGGTGTGAAACTCAATGCCGTTTGGCAAGTCCGCCGGCCGGGTCCTGGCCACGCCGACGACCGCATAGCCGTCGTCGATCAGCCGCTGACAGATAGCTCGTCCGATTCCTTTGCTGGCACCTGTTACCAGTACTCGCTTTGTACTCACGCGGGTCTCCTTGAGTTCTTGTCGCTTTTACCTCAATTGGTCAAACTCTACTAGATTGCCGCGGCATCTTCACTAGAGACCGGATCTGTCTTTTCTAATCGGTCTTTTCTGCACTGATCGTATAGCCAAAGCCGCGAGCGGTGCGCAGCAGCGGGAGTTCGCCTTCTTGTTCGATCTTGCGACGCAGATAGCGGATGTAGACGTCGACCACCTTCGTGCCCGGATCGAAGTCCATACCCCAGACGTCGCGCAATAACCGCGCACGGCTGACTACTGTGCCCGCGTGTTCCATCAGATAAGCAAGCAGCGCGAATTCGCGCGCCGTCAGCTCGATGCGGCGCTCGCCGCGATGCGCAGTCCTGGCGGCGAAATCCAGCCGCAGATCGCCGACGCTGAGCGTCGTGCCCGGGGCGCGGCCATCCTGGCGCCGGCGCAGCAGCGCCTGCATGCGCGCCACCAGCTCGTCGAATGCGAATGGCTTGGCCAGATAATCGTCCGCTCCTTGTTTTAAGCCTAGAATGCGTTCTTGCAGTTCTGCTTTGGCCGTCAGCATCAGAATCAGGCCGCGGCAGCCATCAGCGCGCAAGCGGGCGCAGATCTCGACGCCTTCCATCCGCGGCAACATGCGGTCGAGGATGATGAGATCGAATTCGCCGTCGCGTGCGGTTTCGTATCCATGCTGGCCATCGCGCGAGACTTCGACGCGATAGCCTTCGGCCTGCAGGCCGCGCTGCAGAAAAGAAATGATGCGCGGGTCGTCCTCGACCAACAAGACTTTGGCGTTATACATGGCGATGTCTCAATGGCAGCCGGACGGTGAATGTCGAACCTTTTCCCGCTGTACTGCTGAAATCCACAGTGCCTTGATGTTTCTGCACAATCCAGCGGGCGATCGACAGGCCCAGGCCGCTGCCGGCTGCCCAGCGCTCCCGTGCCAGCGTACCGCGATAGAAGCGGTCAAAGACATGGGGCAGGTCTTGCTCGGCGCAGCCCACGCCGTGATCACGAACGATCAGTTCCCCTTGGGCGCTTGCGCGCACGCTAACCTCGACTGTAGTGGCGGCGGGTGAATACTTGATCGCGTTGTCCAGCGCGATCATGGCGGCCTGCTTGAGCCGCGCCCGGTCTCCCCATATGGGTACGGCGTCCGTCGGCGCATCCTGCATCACCAGCCTGACATCCTGGCGGCGAGCCAGTACGTTGGTGTCTTGGATGGCTGCCAGCGCGACTTCCTTCAGGTCAAGAGGGGCTTTTTCGAACACGATATCGTCGCCTTCCGAACGCGCCAGGAAAAGCAGGTCTTCGATCAGATGCCCCATTTCCTGCGCGCGCGCCACCACCGCAGCCAGAGCCTCGCGGTACATGGTCTCGTGCCAGGCCTTGCCGCGCAATGCAATCTCGGCCTCGCCCCGCAACGCGGTCAGCGGAGTGCGCAGTTCGTGGCTGATATCGGCCAGCAGGCGCACGCGCTGCTGGTCTACCTGGGTCAGCCGATGATTGGCCTGGGCCAGGTCCTGCGTGCGTTGTGCCACCTCGCATTCCAGTTGACTCTTGGACGCGAGCAACTGCGCGTGCTGCCCATGCAGTTGTTCGGCCATCGCATCGAAGCTGCGCGACAGCACACCCAATTCATCGCGTGCCTGGCTGCCGATGCGATAGTGCAGCGAGCCTTGTTCAATGGCGCGTGTGCCTGCTGCCAGGGCGCGGATAGGGCGGCCAATGGAGCGGGCCAGCAAATAGCCCGACACGGAGATCAAGGCCAGCAGGACAGCCAGCAAACCCAACACGGACACGGTCACCTTCTGTCGCAATTGTTCAGTGACAGACTCCAGGGCGTCGACCTCGGCCTGTTTGCTGCGGACATTCTCGGCAATCAGATATTCGAGTTCCGAATCCAGCCGGTTTTCGATCTGATAACGGAACTGAGCAATCGCTTCATCGCGCTTGCCGGCCAAGGACAGGGCGAGCAACTCATCCACGGAGCCGTCAATGCTGTCGATAAGCAGGTGCATACGCTCATAGAGCGACAGCGTCATGATGTCGTCGCGCTCCGATTCTGCCGTGATGCGCAGATCCAGCTGCTTCACGTCGAAGAACGATTTATAGACGTCGGCACGGGCGCTTTCGAAATCAGACCGCTCTGCAGGGCCAATCAATATCAGTTCGGCGATCTGCTCGGCATAGCGATTCGCGTCGATCGCCAGATCAGACGTCATGGCTAGTTCTTTGCGCGCATGCAAAAGCCGGTCAAAGTAATCCTTGGCCGTGCGCGTGGCAAAGACAGAGGTAATCGCCATGACAATGACGGAAAAAGCGACTATGGCCTGGAACAACCAGATCCGAGTCTTGATACTCAAGTTATCCTCATACACTCAGAATGCGCGGATGGGCCGCGCATCATGCATGTGCGAAGGTGCCCGGCGAGGGCATCCTTTTATATATTTGCTTCCGCACATGCATGTTCTGATGTATGTAGATGTTTCGTCTCTGTAACGGGTTCGAGTTGTCCTGCATCCATGCGCCATACGGCGTCAGCCGCAGACAGCCATTGCGGGTCGCTGGTGACCAGCAACATCGTCGTGCCACGTCGGCGCAGCACCCGTGCCAGCGTACCGGTACGCACCTCGTCGAGCATGGCGTCGGCATCATCGATCAACAGCAGACGCGGCCCGCCCATCACGGCCCGTGCCACGATCAGCCGCTGCCGCAGCGCTGCGGGCAGGTCCGAGCCACGCTCGGCAATACGGGTATCCAGGCCGCGGGGCAGTGCGGCAATGGCTTGCTGCAACTCGCATAATTGCAAGGCGTCCGCAATCTCGGCATCGTTGGCGGTGCTTGCTCGATAAGTCAGATTGCGCCGGATCGAGCCGCGCAGCAGCGGCAGGTCGGGCGAAATCATGCCCACTGCTTGGCGGATAGAGGTGAGGTCATGTTGGGCCAGCACTTCTCCATCCAGCCGTACCGTGCCGTGGTCGGGGTCGAACATGCGAGCAGCCAGGGCCAGTATCGTAGATTTTCCCGAGCCGCTGCCGCCTGTGATGGCTATCAGTGAACCTGGCGCCGCCTGCACGCTGATCTGCCCGAGTGCGCCGGCTACCGATACTTGGTCCAGCTCCAGATGCCCAGGGCCGGTAGAAAGCGGGGGCATACGCCGGCCGGATGCCAGGGTGGGCAGGCGTAAAAAGCCGCCCAGTACATCCCGCGCCGCGCGGAAATTCTGCCAGAACACGAAAATGCGGCCCAGGTCGCGCAACGGTGAGTCCAGCAGGTTGACCACCAGGATGGCCGCCAGCAGGGTGCCCCAGCCGGCCTGTTGTACGCGCAACAGGCCGGCCGCCAGCACCAGTGCAGTCAATATGGTCGATGCAGCGTCAGGCACCGCTCGCAGCAAAGCGGCCAGGCGTGCCTGCGATACGGCTGCCTGGGCCAGCCGCGAACTTTGCTTCTGCAGGCGCGAGCGCTCGCCGCGGGTGCGGCCGAATACGCGTACCGGCGAATAGACATTCAGTTTTTCGCCCAGATTGGCTGCCATGCGGCCGCGCGCGCGCCGTAGTTCGCGTACGCGCCGGTACAGCGGCGAACCAGCGGCCGCGAGGGTCGCCATCGCTACCGCGATCGCCCCGGCAACACAGGCGGCGATGAGCGGATCGAGCCAAGCCAATACTCCGATGGCCGATACAATCGTGATCGCGGCTACCGCCAGCCGAGCCAGCCCGCGGCTGACCCAGTCATTGAGCGCATTGAGGTCGGCGACAAAACGCACCATCAGGACGCCCTGGGTACGTTTTTGCAGCACGCGGCTGGGCAGATTGTTCAGATGATCGAAAAGCCGCAGACGAGTCGCGGTCAGATAACTCTGTCCCAGTCGTTCCGCCGTGGTTCGTTCTGCCATGCGTAGCCACATCAGCGCGAGGCCCAGCACGGCAATCGCCGCGGCATGGGCCAGCACCGAATGCGGCGCGACTTCCGATTGATGCAGCCCGTCAAAGCCATGCCGCGTGGCGATCGCGATACCCGCCATTGTGGCCGCCTGCGCGATCCCGTTGGCCAGCAGCCAGGCCATCAGTCCGCGCCGGCTGCCCGCCAACACGGACGGAAGCGGCCCGCGGCGCCTCACAGGACGGCCTGCACCGATTCCGCGCCGGTCAATTCTTCCAGCATGGCAGGGTCGCCCAACGCATCGAGGCCCAGCACCGGCAGTCCGACAGCGTCGGTGGCTTCCTGAATGGCTAGCGGTGCGATGGTGATAATGCCGCTGATTGCGAGGGTTTTGAGGCGATGCCGTGCCAGCCAATCGACGCCGGCCTTGGCACCGAGTGCGTCACGCGCAGCAAAAAACACGCCATCGACCAACTCCTGGAACTCCGGCGATTGCAGCAGCATCGCCGTTTCCCGCTGATATAGCCCATCGGCGATTTCCAGTACCAGAACATCGATGCCGGTCTTCATGGCATGCGAGGCCAGCGTGAAGCAGATGCGCAGCAGTTCGTCGTGTCCCACCTTATACGTGGACACCACGCCAGCAGATGTGAAATCCAGCGCTGGGCGGGCGCCAGCGTCCATCATGCGCCACAAATCTCCACCTGCTCCAGTGCCTGTGACTTTGGCAGAGCCGACGCGATATCCGGCTGCACGAAACCCCCGTATCAGGCTCACGGCAGTGGTGGTCTTGCCGGCGTTCATCGACGCACCGATCACGGCGTAGATACGAGCGGTCTTGGGCTCACGCAGGGCCGGCAAGGCGGCATCGGCTACATTCAAGACGCGGCCCGTGCGATCGGCCAGCAAGCCCACGGGCGTGATGGCAGTCGCAGCACTGGTTTTCGCACTGCGCGACAACACATTGGATGCGATGCCGCCGGCGGCGACCAAGTCACATGGGCCGAGGTCGCCGCGGATTTCCGCCTCGAACTGATCGGGGGCATAGCGATTACCGTAGGCCACCACGATCTCGTCGCCAACAAACAAGGTGGAGCGCCGGCCATCGCGCGATTCCAGCGCTTTGTGATGGCCGAGCTTGGTCACTTCCGCCAGGACCAGGTCACCGGCGCGTGGGCTGACCGTGGTGACCAGATCCGTGGCCATGGACAGATCCACATGGCGGGTGCTGTATGCCGTCTTGCAATGCTGCAGCCGCTGGTGCAGGTCGAGATCGTACATGTCTATCTCCGCAAAATATTTGATCGTGAAAAGTTGATGTGCTCACGATATCAAGCCCGCCTCGCGCGCAATTGAGAAATAGAAAAGCGCCAGATTAAAAACAGGTAAGAGCCCCGCGAGTTTCAAATCCACGTGCTACAACGACCCGCATCATCAACTAGTGCGGCACGGTGCCGCGCTGCGCACGAGGTAGGAGGCGAATCCGGTTTGAACCTGCGACACGTTTCAGATGCCGGGCATGCTCGCCGCCTTTGGCTGCGCGAAGGCCTGGCCTGCGTCTATATCAGCGACAGCACGTTGGACGAACCGCAGCCCGGCATACGTCGTGCAGTACTGGTCGTCCATGGCACCGAGCGCGACGGCCACCGTTATTGGCGAGCGTTGGACAGGGCCGCGCGTCTGGCGGGACGAGGCGTCCGCGATCAGACTTTGCTGGCGGCGCCTCAGTTCTACACGCGACGCGAAGCCCGTACGTGGGGCCTGGGTGCATCCACGTTGGCCTGGGCGCCGCAGGCCTGGAAACAGGGCGATGCGTCGCGCCACGGCACAGGTGTCAGCGCGTTTTCAGTGCTCGACGCCATGGTCCGGCGCCTGGCGTGCCGCGAACGCTTTCCCGATCTCGAACGCATCGTTATCGTGGGGCATTCGGCGGGAGCACAATTCGTGCAACGCCACGCGGCAGCGAGCTCCGTCCCCACCTTGGCCAGAGAGCAGGGCGTTGCGCTGCGCCACATCGTGGTGGGACCATCGTCGTATCTGTACCTCGACGCCGCCCGCCGCGGCCATGGGCCCGCTGGTGCATACGGCCAGCCATCCGGGCAGGCCTTGCTGCACTGCCTGGGTTACGACCACTACAAATACGGCTTGCAGCGGCCCAACGCCTACGTTGCCGGTATCGATCCAGACGAACTGCGCCGCAGTTATGCCGGCAAAGACGTCGTCTATCTGGTGGGGGAACACGACAACGATCCCAACGACCCGCACCTGGATCGCAGCGCTGCAGCCCTGTTGCAGGGCAGTGACCGGCGGGATCGCTGTCTCGCCTACCGGGACTATCTGGCGCATTTGTATGGCGGCCTGCCGCCCAGCCACGTGTTTGAGATAGTGCCGGGTCTGGGGCACGAGGGCGCTCGCATTTTGCGCTCGCCGATCGGCCTGCGCTGGTTGTTTGATTTGGATTGATGGCAGGACCCGGTTTCTCCGTTGAAATCCGGAACGCCATCCATCGACGCCGCCAATCAAACGAAGGCACTTTCTGCGCCAGAAAAAAGTGCCTGAAAAGCGTGACATTGCGATCACCATGGCACTGCCCAACCCGAGCGCATTTACGCATACTGGCCGTCGTTTTCACTTCAGACGCCGCCATGACTCTAGCCATCCTTGCCAGCCGCGCCTTGTCCGGCGCCGACGCGCCTGCCGTGCGTGTAGAAACGCATTTGGGCGTGGGCTTGCCGGCCTTTACCGTGGTGGGTCTGCCAGATACCGAGGTCCGCGAGAGCCGTGAGCGAGTGCGTGCCGCGATCATCAATAGCGGCTTTGAATTCCCGAATGGCCGTATCACCGTCAATCTGTCTCCCGCCGATCTGCCAAAGGCGTCAGCGCGTTTCGATCTGCCCATCGCATTGGGTGTGTTGCTGGCTTCCGGCCAAATCGCGGTGCCAGGTGCGCATGGCGATGCCGCGCCCCTGGCATTGGCGTTGGCTGTTGCCCGTGATCAGCCTGGCAGCACCATGATTCTGCCGACGGCCAGCGCGGCCATGGCGGCGTGGGTGCCGGATTTATCCGTGTTCTGCGCCGACACCCTGGCCGACGTGGCGGCACATTTGACAGGCAGCGCAACGCTATCGGCGGCACAGCCCAGTGCCTGGACTGAGGCGACCCGTCCGCCTTGCCTGTCCGATGTGCGTGGCCAGCCCATGGCCAGGCGGGCGCTGGAGGTCGCCGCGGCAGGCGGGCACAGCTTACTGATGGTCGGTCCGCCGGGCGCCGGCAAGAGCATGTTGGCGCAGCGCTTGCCTGGACTGCTGCCGCCACTTTCACGGGTGCAGGCATTGGAGGCCGCGGCATTGTCGAGCCTGGCAGGCACACCCGCCGCCGACCTGCCGGGCCAGCCGCCGTTTCGCGCGCCGCATCATGGGGCTTCAGCGGCCGCGTTGATTGGTGGCGGGGCTTACCCCAGGCCAGGCGAAATCAGCCTTGCCCACCACGGTGTCCTATTTCTCGACGAATTGCCCGAATTCAACCGCAGGTCGCTGGAGTCGCTGCGAGAGCCACTGGAGACGGGCAGGGTGGTCATCGCCCGGGCCAGGCATACCGTCGAGTACCCCGCGCATTTCCAACTCGTCGCGGCCATGAATCCCTGTCCCTGCGGCTGGCGTGGACACCCCAAACGCCCCTGCGCCTGTACCCCCGACCAGGTGGCCCGATATGTCGGCAGATTGTCTGGTCCCCTCGTTGTCCGGCTCGACTTGCTGATCGAGCTGCCGGCAACAGGCACAGATTGTCTCTCCTTGCCTGCGGGCGAACCTTCCGAGCCTGTGCGCGAACGTGTGGCCCGTTGCCGCGAGCGCCAGCAGCAGCGCCAGGGATGCACCAACGCCCAGCTCCACGGCCCGGACATCGATGCCCACTGCGAGCTGGACGCCGAGAGTCAGCATTTGTTGATCCAGGCCATACAACGTCTGCACGGTTCCGCCCGCGTCACCCATCGTGCGCTGCGTGTGGCTCGCACGGTCGCCGATCTGGACGAGCAACCTCGTATACAGGCGCGTCATGTCGCCGAGGCGCTACAGTATCGTTGTCGCCTACGATAGGTTTTCTGGCGTCTTTGTCCTGCGCCGGGTACCGCCGGATCGCTAATGAGGGACAGAATGTGCGCTCGGATTGAGCGCCGCCCTGAGCCGCGGGCGCGATCGAATTAGACAAAAATCCCAAAACCACCATATAATCAAAGGCTTTCCCGGATCTTTCGGGGGAAACCAGAAGTGGATCCAGGTTCGGCAAGCCTTGCCGTGCCGGCAGACGATGAGTCTGCCAGCCCGTCGAGCACCTGTGTGTCCATATTAAATTAACAACGTAGGAATCATCATGCCCAAGATGAAAACCAAGAAAAGCGCATCCAAGCGCTTTCAGGTTCGCGGCAGCGGATCGATCAAGCGTGGCCAGGCTTTCAAGCGCCACATCCTGACCAAGAAGACCACCAAGAACAAGCGCCAACTGCGCGGTTCGGCTGCGGTCCATGAAACCAACGTGGCTTCCGTGAAAGCCATGATGCCTTTCGCTTGATAAAGGAGATCTACTATGCCTCGCGTTAAACGCGGCGTTACTGCCCGTGCTCGTCACAAAAAAGTCATCTCCGCTGCTAAGGGTTACCGTGGCCGCCGCGGTAATGTATTCCGCATCGCCAAACAGGCGGTCATGCGTGCTGGCCAATACGCCTATCGCGATCGCCGCAACAAAAAGCGCACGTTCCGCGCCCTGTGGATCACCCGTATCAACGCCGCTGTGCGTGAGCAGGGTCTGAGCTACAGCGTGTTCATCGCCGGCCTGAAAAAGGCTTCGATCGAACTCGACCGCAAGGTTCTGGCCGATCTGGCTGTGCGCGACAAGGCTGGCTTTGCCGCCATCGTGCAACAGGCCAAGGCAGCGTTGGCTGCCTAACGTGCGCTGATCGCATCGCGCATCGCTGCAAACGGGGCTTTTTGGCCCCGTTTGCGTTTTGTCTGGGGCTGTTCTTAGACAAAACACCCCGAGTGGGGCAGCAAGCCTGCAGGTGCAGTATCGAGGCGGATACGCCCATCGAGCTCTACTTTTAGGCAAAATGCCTCTTGATCGAGGCTTAGTTGCGTTTTGCCGCCGGGCCGCCCCAAGGCAAAACAGCTCCCCCGGGGGCAGCAAGCCGCCAGGCGCGGCGTGGGGCGCATTTTATGGCACTGACTCCATGACTCTATTGGCTGAAGACCTGGTCTCCCAGGCCCAAGAACGATTCGCCGAGGCCACCGACGCCGCGGCTCTGGAAAATGCCAAAGCGCGTTTTCTGGGCAAAGAGGGCGCACTGACCGCGTTGCTCAAGGGTTTGGGTAAGCTCGACCCCGAGCAAAAACGCGAAATGGGCGGTCGCATCAATCAAGCCAAACAGCAGATCGAAGCCCTGCTGAACCAGCGTCGTGCTGAACTGGCTCAGGCCGAGCTCGATGCTCGCCTTGCTTCTGAAACCATCGATGTCACCTTGCCCGGCCGTGGCCGTTCAATGGGGGGCATACATCCTGTGGCTCGCAGTTGGGAACGCGTCGAAGAAATCTTCCGCTCCATCGGTTTCGACGTGGCCGACGGCCCCGAAATCGAAAACGACTGGACCAACTTCACGGCACTGAACAACCCCCTGGATCATCCCGCGCGATCCATGCAGGACACGTTCTACGTCGATCTGCAAGACGGTGATGGTTTGCCGCTGTTGCTGCGCACGCACACCAGCCCCATGCAGGTGCGCTATGCCCGCATGAACAAGCCTCCCATCAAGGTCATCGCCCCGGGCCGTACGTACCGCGTCGACAGCGACGCCACGCACTCGCCCATGTTCCACCAGGTCGAGGGCCTCTGGATCGCCGAGGACATCTCCTTTGCCGACCTGAAAGGCGTCTACACCGATTTCCTGCGCCGCTTTTTCGAGAGCGACGATCTGGTCGTGCGATTCCGCCCGTCGTTCTTCCCGTTCACCGAGCCTTCGGCCGAGATCGACATGATGTTCACGTCGGGCCCCAACCGTGGCCGCTGGCTGGAAATCTCTGGCTCGGGCCAAGTGCACCCGCAAGTCGTGCGCAACTTCGGCCTGGATCCCGAGCGTTACATCGGCTTTGCGTTCGGCTCCGGCCTCGAGCGCTTGACGATGTTGCGCTACGGCGTCAACGACCTGCGCCAATTCTACGAAGGCGACCTGCGCTTCCTGCGCCAGTTCAACGTATAACCGACGGCTGATCATGCAATTTCCTGAATCTTGGCTACGTGCCCTGGTTAACCCCGCGATCACTACCGACGAACTGGCCCATCGGCTCACCATGGCCGGCCTGGAAGTCGAAGAAACCACCACCGCTGCGCCGCCTTTCACCGGCGTGGTCGTTGCGCACATCGTCTCGATCGCGCCGCATCCCGACGCCGACAAGCTGCGTGTCTGCCAGGTTGACGACGGCTCGGGCGAGCTGCTGCAGATCGTATGCGGTGCCCCCAATGCCGCCCAAGGCCTCACCGTGCCCCTGGCCCGTGTCGGCGCCGAACTGCCCGGCGGCATGAAAATCGGTGTCGCCAAAATGCGCGGCGTGCCGTCCGCCGGCATGCTGTGTTCCGCTCGCGAACTGGGCCTGTCCCAGGATCACGCCGGCCTGCTCGAGTTGCCCGGCGACTTGACCCCGGGCCAGTCGATCCGCGAGGCATTGGACCTGGACGACACGCTCTTTACCCTGAAACTCACGCCCAACCGTGCCGATTGCCTGTCGATCCTCGGCGTCGCACGCGAGGTCGCGGCCCTGACCGGCGCTCCGCTGTCGGTCCCCACCGCGGTCGCCGTGCCGGTCACCTTGCAGGATCGCCTGCCCGTGACCGTGTCCGCGCCGGACCTGTGCGGCCGTTTCGCAGGCCGGGTGATCCGCGACGTCAATGCCCGTGCCGCGACGCCCGCCTGGATGAAAAACCGCCTCGAGCGGGCAGGGCAGCGTTCGATCTCGGCGCTGGTGGATATCTCCAACTACGTCATGCTCGAGCTGGGCCGTCCGTCCCACGTCTTTGACCTGGACAAGATCGGCGGCGATATCGACGTACGTTGGGCACGCGAGGGCGAGACCCTCGAATTGCTCAACGGCCAAACCGTCGAGCTCAACCCCAAAGTCGGCGTCGTCGTGGCGGGTGACCAGGTTGAAAGCCTGGCCGGCATCATGGGCGGCGAGGCGACCTCCGTCACGCTGGATACGACCAACATCTATCTCGAGGCCGCGTTCTGGTGGCCCGAGGCCATCGCTGGTCGCGCACGCCGCTACAAGTTCAGCTCCGAGGCCAGCCATCGTTTCGAACGCGGTGTCGACTACGCCAGCATTCCCGAGCATCTGGAATTCATCTCGCGCCTGATCATCGACATCTGCGGCGGTCAGGCCGGCCCCGCAGACGACCAGATCGTCAATCTGCCCACGCGCCAACCCGTACGCATGCGCCTGTCGCGCTGCCATCGCGTGTTGGGCGTCCCCGTGCCTCAAGCCGAAGTCGCGCAGATTTTCAATAGCCTCGGTCTGCAGTTCCAGGTCGAAGGCGACGACTTCATTGTCGAGCCGCCTTCGTATCGCTTCGATCTCGAGATCGAAGAAGACCTCATCGAAGAGGTCGCACGCATCTACGGTTTCGAGCGCCTGCCCGATGTGCCGCCTATCGCGCGCGCGCAGATGTTTTCGCAGCCCGAACAGCGCCGCGGCCCGCATACGCTGCGTCGCATGGCTGCGGCCCAAGACTACCAAGAGGTCGTCAATTACAGCTTCGTCGAGGCCGATTGGGAACGTGACTACGCAGGCAACAACGAGCCTGTGCGCCTGCTCAACCCGATCGCCAGCCATCTGTCGGTCATGCGTTCCAGTCTGATCGCGGGTCTGGTCGCCAACATCCGCTACAACGCCAATCGCAAACAATCACGCGTGCGCGTCTTTGAGCTGGGCCGCGTATTCCTGCGCGACTCGGCGCACCAGGACGGTCCGCTCGATGTGGCCGGTGTACGCCAGCCCTTGCGCCTGTCGGGCGCAGCCTGGGGCCCGGCCGTCGAGGAACAGTGGGGCACGCCGACTCGTCAGGTCGATTTCTACGACGTCAAAATGGACGTAGAGGCCTTGTTCGGTGCGCGTGCCAGCGAATTGCGCTTCGAGGCTGTCACGCATCCCGCATTGCATCCCGGCCGTAGCGCTCGCATCGATCTTGATGGCCAGCCTGTGGGTTGGATCGGTGAATTGCACCCCCGTTGGGCGCAACAGGCCGACCTGGCGCATGCCCCCGTCGTGTTCGAACTCGACGTCCAGGCGCTGTCGCAGGGGCAATTGCCCCAGGTGCGCGAGCTATCGCGTCAGCCTGTCGTCGTTCGCGACTTGGCGTTGTGGGTCGATTTGCCCGTCAGCGCCCAGGCGATGCTGGACACCGTTGCCGCAACCATCGCAGCAGATGCTACATTGGCTGTGGTGCAAGACACGCGCCTGTTCGATGTATGGCGCGACAAGCCCCAAGACGGCAAGCCTGTCACCGAGAAAAGTCTTGCTTTCCGTTTCTGGCTACAAGACACTGAAGTCACGCTGGACGAAGCCCGTGTTGCCGACTGCCTGGCCCGCATCACTCAGGCGCTCATCGGTGCACACGGCGCGCGTCAACGCACTTGATCATGGGAACCTCTATGCTTGCTGAGCCGCGTACCTTGACCAAAGCCGAACTCGCCGAACTGCTGTTCGAGCGAGTCGGCCTGAACAAGCGCGAAGCCAAAGACATCGTCGATACATTCTTCGAGGAAATCCGCGACGCCCTGGCTCGCGGAGACGCCGTCAAGCTATCGGGATTTGGCAATTTTCAGGTGCGCAACAAACCTCCCCGTCCTGGGCGCAACCCCAAGACGGGCGAGACGATCCCCATCGCCGCACGGCGCGTGGTTACGTTTCACGCCAGTCAAAAATTGAAAAGCGTGGTCGAACAGACCGAGCCGGCGGATGCGGACTCCAACGAGGAGTGATACGCTTTGTCGGCAATTGTTATCGGCTTAACGTCCATCACGGCATAAAATCAATCCATGACTCGTCCCGAACCCACCGTTGCGCTTCCGCCCATTCCCGCCAAACGCTACTTCACCATCGGTGAGGTCAGCGATCTATGTCTCGTCAAGCCTCACGTGCTGCGTTACTGGGAACAGGAATTCACGCAACTCAGTCCGGTAAAGCGTCGTGGCAACCGCCGCTATTACCAGCACCACGAAGTCCTGCTGATACGCCGTATCCGTTCCTTGCTGTACGAACAAGGCTTCACGATCAGCGGTGCGCGCAATCGTCTCGGCGATACCCGCGATACACCACATGATCAAGACGCGGCAGTGCGGTTGAGTGGGGCAGAGCTCCAGTCGTTGCGTACCGAGTTGGGCAACATCTCAACCATGCTGGCAGAGGCGTTGAATTCCTCATCGGGTGGCGCTGCAGCAACCGCGTCAAGCGGGCAATCAGGTGGGCACGCCTGAGGTCTTATCTGTATCGCAAAGCACTAAAAAAATTTCGCATTTTTCCTAAAAAAAAGCCTGCATTTCGATGCAGGCTTTTTTTATCTCTGCTATACTCTTTTTCTTTCGGGGCGTAGCGCAGCCTGGTAGCGCACTTGCATGGGGTGCAAGGGGTCGCGAGTTCGAATCCCGCCGTCCCGACCAGCAATACCGAGGGCCTACAGAGTTTTCTCTGTAGGCCCTTTTCGGTTTGTGGNGCTGCTAAGCAGCGCCTTCAGGTTACCGTCGTTGCTCAGCCACCGCTCTATGGCTGAATCAGAAGCTGGCGCCCATTAGGCGGCAGATACACGTGTTGTAAGTAGATAGCGTCCCCGCGCGCATCGTGCGCGACAATCTCCATCAGTGCACCTGTTGTGCCCGCGGGCTGCTTGATTGCTTTGCAGATAGCGTCGGGAAACGCACAGATCCGCATTTTTTGTGTGTAGCTGCTCGTCGGCTGGTGATAGCGGCGGGAAATGAGATCCTTGAAGCTGACGCCGGTAAGTGCCTTGGTGTCCACTTGATTCAACTCGGGAAATCGACGGCCACAGAAATAAATCTGCACATAGGCGTCAAATTCCTTATTGATTGAAAATATCCGGTCTATGCAGATCAAGCGGTCACTGCTCAACCAGGCGTCCCATGGGCCGGCCGTGTTGACCGCAAAGCGCCGAACCACCTTGGTGTAGATCGGCAACAAGCCCTCTGCGCTATCGTCAAGAAAACGGAAATGCTGAAAAGGTCCACCAAGAGGTGCTTGCTTCTCAGCCACGAAAGTGCCTGAACCATGACGCCGCAGTAGCCGGCCTTCTTCTACCAGCATGCGCAATGATCGCTGAACTGTACCTAAGCTCAGTCCGGACATCTCTGCAAGCACATCCTCCGCCGGAAGCTTATCGCCGGGTACCCATCGGCCCTCATCAATGGCTGAAATCAACGCGTCTCTCAGTTGCAGGTACTTGGGAAGTCCGTTGACACCTGTTAGATGCAGGAGAGGGGGTGGGGTATGAGCGGATGCAGTCATAGGCTTAGTTTATCCGGGAGCTGGATGTTAAGGCACGTCTCGGCAGTTCAAAAAAACCGCTTGACACACAGATCAAGAGTACTAGAATTCTAGTCCTATATAGGACTATAGCTATAGTATTTAAATCGAGCTGTTCGATTTTCCTGGCCGGATCGTGGCACCCACTTATTGAGAGGTTTATCGATGATTGTCGAGGAACGCATCTACACCTGTTATTGCGCCAAGGCGGCGCAGTACGTTGCGATGTATCAGGCGGAAGGTCTTGCAATACAGCGCCCGATACTCGGGCACCTGGTGGGGTATTTCACCTCCGACATGGGTGAGTTGAATCAGGTCGTGCATCTATGGGCTTATGAGAGCTTTGAGGACCGTGGCGCGCGGCGCGCGCGGCTCTTGGCCGATCCAGCCTGGAAAGCCTACGCGGCCAAAGTGCAGCCGTTGGTCATGACTCAGCAAAACAAAATCTTGATACCGGCCGACTTCTCGCCATGGGCGGACGGTCCGGCCCACCTCTCAGGAGCACAGTGATGAACGTCTTATGTACGCTCCCCATGCACCCGGCGGGTATTGCGTTATTAGCAGGCCACGCTGACATCACCGTCATGCCCGACACATCGGGTGATGCCTTTGCCAGGTTATTGCCGCATGCTGACTTTTTGGTTGTGCGCACCAAGCTGCCGTCTGGAGTCTTCGTCCATGGCGACCGTCTGAAAGGCGTGATACGACATGGCACGGGACTTGATTTCATACCGGTTGCCGAAGCTTCCGTCTTGGGTATCCCGGTCGCAAATGTTCCGGGTGCTAATGCCCAAGCCGTCGCGGAATACTGCATTTCCAGCATGTTGAGTTTGGCGCGTGGGGTCGATCGCATAGGCCGGTGCTTTCGAGAGCGAGGTTGGGAGGCCGGTAGAAGGCTCACCGCAGGCGCAGCAGAGATCGCCGGAAAAACGGTAGGGATCATCGGCTTGGGAACTGTGGGCCAAAAATTAGCGCGCCTCTGTCATTTCGGATTCGACATGCGTGTGTTGGGCCATCAGCCGACCTATGCGGGCGTCCCTGATTACATCGTGCCGGCGACGCTGGAGGCATTACTCGGCGAAAGTGACTTTGTCGTGCTGTGTTGTCCACTGACCGACCAGACTAAAGGCCTTTTAAACGCCGAGCGGTTGGGGCGGATGCGGGCCGAGGCGGTGTTGGTCAACGCCGCACGGGGCCCTATTGTGGATGAAGAGGCGCTGATGGATGCGCTGCGTGCCCGGCGGATTAAAGGCGCGGCACTGGATGTCTATGGGCAGCAACCGTTGGCGTCCGATCATGCGCTGCTTGATGTCGATAACGCATTGCTCACCCCGCACATCGCTGGCCTGACCGAAGAAAGCACAGCGAGCATGAGTATCGGTACGGCGCGGCAGATTCTGCAACTGATGCGCGGAGATCGCCCCGACCACCTCGTGAATCCGGATATCTGGGAGCGCCGGCGAAAAATGGCGGAGACACTGGCATGAGTATCCCTGACGAATTGCGTATTGTCGACGTTCAAGCGTTTCCGACTTCTTTTCCGGTGACGGCGGGCGTGACACTGGGGATTGGCCGGGCAGTCAAACGGGATTGTGTCATTGTGAAGGTGACGACCGAGAACGGATTGGTCGGGTGGGGCGAGTCGCACCATGGACGTTGTCCCGGGGCGATCGGACAGTTGATCAAGACCACCCTACGCCAATTGGTGTGCGGTATGTCTGCGACAGATGTCGTGGGGGTATGGTCACGTATACATCAGCGCCAGTTGGCCAGTCACGGAATGGGCACAGCGGCCGCTTTGGCCATGAGTGGACTCGATATGGCCCTATGGGATATCCGTGGCAAGGCGGTGGGATGGCCGCTATACCGATTGCTGGGTGGTTCGGCGCGGGCGATTGCGGCCTATGCAGGAGGCATTTCTCTGGGATTTCAACCTCCACAGCAATTGGTGGATGAGGTCTCCAATCTAGTAGGGCAGGGCTATCGCGCCATCAAATTGCGCTTTGGCGACACGGTGTCACGTGATATAGAGCGGCTCAGTGCGGTACGGCAGGCTTTTGGCGCCGACATTGGCATTATGGTCGATGCCAATGTGAACTACACCTTGGATGATGTACGCAATGTGGCTGCGGCCCTGAGTGATCACAAGGTGTTGTGGCTAGAGGAACCCTTTGCGCCTCAGGACTACCGTGCTTATCGCGAGGCACGGCAGTTGGTCTCGGTGCCCTTAGCTGCCGGTGAAAATCACTACACGCGCTTTGAGTTCAATCGATTGATCGAAGACGAGGCGGTAGGGATTCTGCAGCCGGACCTGTCCAAGACCGGGGGTTTGACCGAGGGCTTGCGAATCGCGGCCTTGGCTTCGGCGTGGAAATTGCCAATTTGCCCTCACACCTCTGCCAGCGGATTGAACATGGCAGCCAGTATTCACCTCCTGGCTTCAATCGATAACGGCGGCTATTTCGAGGCAGACGTTGCGCGCGAAAACCTGTTTCGCGATCAGCTGACCTCTCGCCCCGATCTGCTTGACCAGGACGGATGTGTTTATCCCAGTGACAAGCCGGGCTTGGGCGTAGAGGTGGATGAATCATTTTTGCTGGCTCATCCCGTCATTGAGGGCCCAGCCTATGTGTAATTGCCACGCCGCATAGTTCGATTTCCGGCCATTGGCCGGCCCCACTTTACCCAACACGAGAGGAAACAATGAAAATAACGGACGTTTCGCTTACGCTGTTTGCCTGGAACGATATTCCGCCGACCAGTTATGCCGCCCATACGGGAAAATTCGCCGGATCCAGCAAAATCGGATTGCTGGAGATTAAAACGGACGAAGGTGTCACGGGCCACGCGTTTCTAGGATCTGCCTACTACGGCGCTGATCTCGACGGCCCGAACTTGATCAAGTATTTGAAGCCCATCTTGATGGGGCAGGATCCATTGGATCGTGAGCGGCTGTTTCATGCGCTCTGGCGTCGTTCGCGTACCACGACGGTACGCACCATCGGTGCTTGCGATGTTGCCTTGTGGGACATCGCGGGCAAGGTTGCCAATTTACCCATCCATCGCCTGCTCGGTTCCTATCGGGATAAGGTCAAGGCATACGCCAGCTCGATGATTCTGGATTCGCCACAGGCCTATGCAGAGGAGGCGCAACACTATCAGTCGTTGAACTGGGCCGCCTACAAAATTCATCCACCACATCCTTGGCAGGAAGACATCAAAGTCTGCGAGGCGGTTCGCAAAGCCGTCGGTGACGACTACCTCGTCATGTTGGATGCAGCCTGGAGTTATCAATACCCCGAAGCCGTGCGCGTTGGGCGCGCGATTCAGGACTTGAACTACTACTGGTACGAAGATCCTTTGCATGATGCTGACATTTACAACTATGTAAAACTAAAACAGCAGGTACACATCCCGATCATGGCGACAGAGTTTCCCGCTGTGGGGTTGGATGCTTATGCGCCATGGGTGTTGCAGAGCGCTACGGATTTTCTGCGTGGTGATGTCGCATTGAAGGGCGGCATCACCAACATGATGAAGACCGCGCACCTGGCTGAATCGTTCCGGATGAATTACGAAGTTCACCATGGCGGGAATTCACTGAACAACGTGGCAGGTCTGCACGTCATCATGGCACTGAAGAACACGGAGTTCTTCGAGGTGCTGCTGCCTGACGGGGCGCAGAAATACGGTCTCGCAACGGACATCGAGGCAGATGCCGACGGATATGTGTATGCACCCACCGGGCCCGGGCTAGGGGCCGATATTGATTTCGCGCTTATCGAAAGAATGAAGGTCGCTGTACTGAGCTGATACGCGCCATACGTAGTGTGTAAAACCTCGAGGAGACAACATGAAAAAAAATACGATGCGATACGTGGCGGGATTGCTATGTCTGGCGCTGTCCGCGTCTGTTTTGGCCGCGGACAGTTTCCCTGATCGGCGTATCAATATTGTCGTGCCGTTCGCTCCGGGCGGCAGTACCGATATTGTGACGAGAATCCTGGCCAGCAAGCTGACTGGCGAGTTAAATCAGCCGGTTGTCGTGGAAAACAAGGCCGGTGCCAGTGGCAATATCGCAGGTGACTATGTGGCACGCTCTGCGCCGGACGGCTACATCCTGTTCATGGGCACCAGTACATCTATCGCCAACATCTCGCTATTTAAAACGCTGCCGTTCGATATCGAAAAGGATTTCATCCCAATCTCGCAGATTGTGCACACGCCATTGGTACTGATTGCCAATAAGTCACTCGCGGAAAATAGTATCGAGGACTTGGTCAAGTATGCCAAAGCCAATCCTGGCAAACTGAACTATGGTTCGGGCGGGTCGGGGACGTCGCAACATCTGGCGGGCGTGATGTTCGAGCAGATGGCTGGTGTGAAGATGACTCATGTTCCCTATAAGGGCGCCGCTCCGGCGGTGACGGATCTAGTGGGCGGAAACATCCAGATCATGTTTGCACCGTTGATCGATGCGCTTTCGTTCATTCGCAGCGGCAAGGTGAAAGCCCTGGGGCTTACGACGTCAAAGCCGGCGCCTCAGGTCCCCGATGTGCCGCCGATTGCGACGGTCTTTCCAGGGTTCGACGTGGGGACCTGGAATGGAATCTTCGCTCCGGCGGGGACACCTCCAGCGGTGGTTGATACCCTGTCTAAGGCGATCGTCAAGGCGGTATCGAATCCTGAGACCAAAAAATTGATCGAAGACCAAGGCTCGGAGCCGGTCGGCAGCACCTCCGCTCAATTTCAGGCGTTCTTGAAAGACGAAGTCGTGCTGTGGAAGCGGTTGGTCCAAGCGTCGGGCGCCCGCGTGGACTAAGCGCTACCTGCCGCTCGTATTGCCGTCCCGGCAAAGCAGAGTCTGACCAACGGTGTCGAACGTTTACTCCTGTCTGTTGAGCGATGGAAGTGCTCAACAGACGATCAATAATTGTGATCCATCGATGCCAAAATTCTATTTGAAGGATTAACGAATTGATTTCTACTATCTCAACTCCGGCATCCTGATCCTTTCGGTTTCTGTCATGGGATGCGTCTATTACCGATACCAAAAAAAGGAGACAGCACCATGCAGAACCCATCACGCCGCCAACTGTTGCAGGCTGGGGTTACGGCGATGTTCGGGCTGGTTGCATCGCCAGTTCTGGCGAGGTCCTCTGACACAGCACTACCAAAGGGGCCTATTAACCTGGTGGTCCCTTTTGCCGCAGGAGGAGCCACCGATGTGGTTTCCCGTCTCGTGACGCAACGACTCGGGGATCGTATCCAACGCACCGTGGTGGTGGAGAATTTATCCGGAGGTGGCGGCGCAATCGGTGCGGCGAAAGTGGCCCGTGCTACGCCTGACGGCCATACCTTATTGATGGGCACCATCGCTACGCATGTGATCAATCCGCTGTCTATGGGGCAGCAGTTGCCATACCGTGCTCAGACCGATTTCACGCCCGTGTCGCTGGTCGTCACAGTGCCCAACGTGCTGCTAGTAAACAAGTCGGTCAAAGCCAACAACGTACGAGAGTTGATCGCCTTGATAAAGGCGCATCCGAATCAGTTCAGCTATGGCTCGTCGGGCGTGGGAACACCGCCGCATCTGTCTGGCGAGCTGTTCAAATCGATGATGGGATTGCAGATGGCCCACGTGCCGTACAAGGGCGGCGGCCCGGCAATGACCGATCTCATCGCAGGCCATATTCCGATTCTGTTCGACGTATTGAGCGGCGCAGCCTCGCATATACGCGCAGGTTCGGTACGCGCGCTCGCGGTGACCACGAGCGAGAGGGTAGCGTCTTTTCCTGATTTGCCCACGATGGCGGAATCCGGGGTGCCCGGCTACGAGACATGGACATGGAACGCGGTATTCGGCCCCGCCGGTATGCCGCGTCCTATGGTCGACGCCCTGAGCGGTGCTTTGCATGAGGTGGTCGCACAGCCGGATGTGCAGGCCCAGCTCAAGGACCTGAGCGCCACACCCGTCGGTTCAACGCCTGACGCATTGACGCAACTGGTCGATTCTGAGACTCAAAAATGGCGGACTGTAATTCAATCGATCGGTGGCCTGAATAAGAGCTGACAGATTTGCTATGCTTGGCGGCATAGCTACTTGGAGCCGCCAGCATCATGCCTATCCATCGTTTAGCCTCATCGCGAGTCCCGCTGGCGATAATGAGTGCGTTGCTAGCCTCATGCGCCAATACCGCGTTCGAGCCTCCCGAGGTACGAGGTGAATCGCCGCCGGAATACACCTATACCGCAAAGGACGGCGATACCGTACATGTTGCGCCGAAACCCCGGCTGACAATTCAGTCGGGTGAGGGTGAAAGACTAAATCTCCCATGGTTCGTGAGGGATACCCAGAACTGGATCAACGAGTAGTTACTGCGTTCAGAAGTCAGGGGTTTGTAAGCTGTCCCTATTTACGCTAGGGGCTTCGGATTTTCTCCATTCACTACCAGCGAGCGTGCGACGTGGCGACTTCAGCAACTACCTTGAACGACCCGAAAACCTGTCACTATGATCGTTTGACGATCTTCTTTCATTGGGCGACGGTATTTTTGGTGGTGGGGCTTTTTGCCTTGGCAGAAATCTGGGAATTTCTGCCCAAAGGCACGCCGGTGCGGCGCCTGTTGCAATGGCTCCATATTTCTTTTGGTTTGCTGTTTGCAGTCGTGTTCGTGCTGCGCATGCTGTGGCGAGTGTCGCTGGGCCGGCGCTTGCCGCCTGCCTCGAGCGGCCTGATGCAAAGCGCCGCGGCGACTGTGCATGGCGTGTTCTATTTGTTGCTGGCTGCGCAGATTGTGTTGGGGTTTTTGTTTCGCTGGGCCCAGGGCGAGTCTTTTACGTTCTTTGGGCTGTTCTCCATCCCCACATTGATTGCGATCGATCATGAACAGCGCCAGTTCATTGGTGGCCTGCACTACTACGTGGCCTGGACCATTATTGTGTTGACGGTCGGGCACGCACTCTCGGCGCTGTTCCATCACTATGTGCTGCGCGATGGGGTGTTGCGCCGAATGACTTCCAGTCGGTAGATTCGGCGCTTATCGCCGGTCTCATTGCTTACTCAGCGCCTGTGCCGCATTGATGACCAAAGGCCCATAGCGTTGGGCGAAATCCTCTGGCTTCCATTGCGACAGCAGGCCGTAAATGTGAATCGCCGCGATGGGATGACCCGCGAGGTCCAGCACAGCCGACGACACGGCGAGTTCACCCAGCAACGATTCTTGTACGGTCATGGCAAAACCGTCTTGACGGGCCTGTGAGATTTTTTTCCAAATGGCGCGCGGCTCGGTGAGGGTATGCGGCGTGGCGGCCACAAGGTCGGAACGCGTCAAGATGTCATCGACCTGCTCGTCGGGCAAGTGCGCCATGATGGCGCGGCCCGCGCATGCTCGGTACATCGGCATAGTGCGTCCGACCAAGGTCGCGAAATAGTAGCGGCGCCGAGTTTGCCGACGCAGTGCGTACACAATGTTCAGATCATTGGGCAGGCTCAGGTCCACCCCTTCGCCGGACTCTTGCTGCAGTTCGATCAACACCGGATTGGCACGCTCGATCAACGGGTTGCCGCGCAGATAGTCGAACGTCCGGTGCAGGATTTTCTTGCCCAATGTGTAGCCGCGTTGGTTGGGGCCACGTTCGAGATAGCCCAATGCCACCAATGTATGCAGCATACGCAACGTCGAGTTGCGATCCAGATTTGAAATCTCCACCAGCTCGTTCAAGCTCAATATGCCGGGTTTTACGCTGAACGCTTCAAGGATGTCGAATGCCTTGGCCACGGACTGATTGAATCGAGTATCCACACTGCTCATTATTTGCCTCCTGCTGACACGGTAGCGATTGTCGTACCACTGCCGATGTTAGGGAAATCTCTCATTCCAAAGATCTTGCCCGGTTTTATATACGATCCTAAGATGTCATTAATAGGCACGTAAGTATCAATATTTGATACTTGTATTTTACCGACAAAATCATGGAGGTGAAATGAACGAAGTCCAGGCGCAAAAGTTGTCCGCACAGGACATCGAAGCAGCAGTCGACCGGTTGGAGCACTACATGACCGACACCTTGTCGCGTTTCGTGCAATGTCGCAGCCTGCCAGGCCAGGAGATCCCCGCTGCCGAGTTCCTCGAGATCGAATTGGCAGCGCTCGGACTGCAAAGCGAGCGCATCGCGCTGCGTACCGAAGACATCGAGGGATTGCCCCTCTATTCGCCGGCTTGCTGCCCAGATGGCGGGCGTTTCAATGTGCTGGCATGCCATGAACCGGCGAACAATATTGGGCGGTCCGTGCTTTTCAACGGCCACTTGGATGTCGTTCCCACGGGACCGGAGCATCTCTGGGCAGAGTCGCCGTTTAAAGGCAGCCTGCATGACGGCTGGCTCTATGGCCGAGGCGCGGGAGACATGAAGGCGGGCATCGTGTGTTCGCTGGCTGCATTCAAAGCACTCCAGGATCTAGGCATGCAACCCGCCGCGCTCGTCGGCTTTAACGGCGTGCTCGAAGAAGAAAACACCGGCAATGGCACGCTGGCCACGATATCTGCGCTGAAAAGCGCGGTGGGCGTCGCCAAACTCAGCTCGTTCGACGCGGTGTTGATTCCTGAGCCCACGCAGGAAGCCCTGATGTCGGCTCAGGTGGGCGTGTTCTGGATGTATGTAGATATCATCGGCAAGCCGGCTCACGCGTCTCTGATGACGACGGGAATCAATCCAGTGGATCTGGGCATGCGCGTCGTGGATGCGGTCAAGAAAATCGAGCATGAATGGAATCTGCCCGAGAATCGTCATCCTGCATATCGAGATCACGCGCACCCGATCAACTTTAATCTCGGCCAGATCCATGCCGGCGATTGGAACTCGTCGGTGCCCAGTGTCTGCACGCTGGGCTTGCGCTTGTCGTGCTATCCAGACATGCATGTCGAAACGGCGAAGGCGCGTATCGAGGCGTGCGTACGCCAAGTCGAACAAGAGGTGGCACAGCCCGACACCCAGTTCATCATTCGCTACGAAGGTTTTCATGCGCCTGGGTGCGAATATGACCTGGCCGTGCCAGCATTGCGCCTGTTGGCAGATTTGCACCGGCAGGTAGCGGGGGAGTTGCCTGAATCGGTAGCATCGACCGGCACGACTGACGGCCGGCATTTCCATTTCATGGCGGATGTGCCGGTCACTTGCTATGGACCGGTCTCGCGCAACTATCACGGGTTCAATGAAAGCGTCAGCGTGCAGAGCATGCTGCGCGTTGCCAAGACGTTTGCGCTCTTTCTAAACGAGTGGTGCGGGGTCGAACCCAAGCGCAGTTGATGCTTTCCGTTAATCCACGTGTTTCATGGAGAACAGGATGAAACTGGTCAGTCAGGTCCGTCGGGCCATTGTCAAATGCGGGTTTGCGTTAGCCGCTGCCGCTATGCTGGTACAACTGCCCGCGCACGCCGCCGAAACGCCGCAGTCCGGTGGCGTACTCACGGCAATTTTGCATCCGGAGCCGCCCAGCCTCATCCTGGCACTCCAGCAGGTTGCTGGGACGCAGATGGTCGGTGGCAAGATTTTCGAGAGCCTGTTGACCTATTCGTTTGATCTGAAGCCATTGCCCAGCCTCGCTAAATCCTGGGAAATTTCCGACGACAAGCTGACGTATACCTTCCATTTGCAGCAAGGTGTGACCTGGCATGATGGCCAGCCGTTTTCTTCGGCAGACGTCGTGTTTTCGTATGAAAAAGTGTTGTCCCAGACACCACGTACCCGTGGCCTGATGCAAAACGTCGAATCGATCACGGCGCCCGATGCGAACACGGTGGTATTCAAGTTAAAGGAACCCTACGCCGCGTTCCTGTATGGACTTGATATCGGTGGCGGTGCCATTTTGCCCAAGCATCTATACGACGTGGACACGCCCATCGGCCAAAACCCGAATAACGCGCATCCGATCGGCACAGGTCCCTTCAAGTTCAAGAAATGGGAACGTGGTTCGTATGTGGAGCTGGTCAAGAACGAGCATTACTGGAAAGCCGGTCGCCCGTACCTGGACGGTATTACTTATCGTGTGATTCCCGACGCCGCCTCGCGCCGATTGGCCATCGAGCAGGGCACGGTGATGCAAGCCTGGCTGCAAGACCTGGAGCCGATGGATGTGCCGCGTGTGGCGAAGCTGCCCAACATGACCCATACCAACAAGGGCTACGAATACTGGTCAACCATGCAATGGATCGAGTTGAACAACGCGAAAGCACCGTTCAACGACAAGCGTTTTCGCCAGGCATTGATGTATGCGATCAACCGTAAGTTCATCGCGGAAAAGATCATGGTTGGCCAGGGGATACCCGCCACGGGTCCGATCCACCACAACACGCGCTTCTATGATTCGAATGTCAAGAAGTACGACTACGATCCCAAGAAGGCCATTGCTCTGCTCGATGAAATGGGCTTGAAACCGAACGGCGATGGCGTGCGGGTCACCGTCAGCATGATTCCGCTGCCTTATGGCGAGATGCCGCGGCGGGTGGCCGAATACATCAAACAGAATTTGTCCAAGGTCGGTATCGCGTTGAACCTCGAGAGCACTGACGTAGGCGGATGGGTGTCGCGTGTCGGCAACTGGGACTACGACATGGCGGGCAACGGCGTCTTTCAGTATGCCGATCCCGCCATCGGCGTGGCGCGCACCTATGTGGGTACCAACATACGCAAGGGCGTGATGTTCAGCAACACGTCCCAGTACAACAACCCGAAGGTCGACGAGTTGTTCAACCTCGCCGCAAAAGCCGGCGACGATGCGCAGCGGCAGCAGTATTACTCCGAGGTGCAAAAAATTCTGGTCGAGGACGTACCGCTGGTATGGCTGGTGGACACCAATTACGGCACAGTCTTGAACAAGCGCGTGCATGACGCCATCACTACAGGCCTGGGCGTAGTCGACACCTACAGCGATGCCTGGTTGTCGAAAGAATGAGCAAGATCGCCGCATTCCTGGGCAGGCGCGTGGTCAAGAGTCTCTTGGTGCTCTTCATGATCGCCATATTCAATTTCTTTCTCGTTCGGGCCGCACCGGGAGATCCTGCCGAGATTCTGGCAGGGCAGTCCGGGGCAGCCGACGCGGAATACATCGAAAAGCTGCGCCAGGATTTTGGACTGGACAAGCCCTTGGTGGTACAGCTCGGGTCTTATCTCAAAGACGTGGCTACGTTTGACCTGGGCTATTCCCATCGGCAGCAAACCCCCGTATCAACACTGATCCTGGCGCATTTACCCGCAACCCTGGTGCTGGCGCTGACGTCGTTTGCATTCGCGCTTCTTGCCGGAGTCGGGCTGGGCATCCAGGCCGCATTACGCGTGGGCAAGTGGGGCGATACCATCATCACGACGTTTGCCATGCTGGCCTACGCTACACCGATATTTTGGGTGGGGTTGATGCTGGTGCTGGTGTTTTCGGTACAACTGCAGTGGCTGCCTTCCTTTGGCTACGAGAGCGTGGGTGCCAATCTGACGGGGCTAGCACGTGTCGCAGACATTGCGCGCCACTTGATCCTGCCGACGATCACGCTGGGTATGTTTTACATGGCGGTGTATGCACGCTTGACCCGCGCGTCCATGCTGGAGATTCGCCAGCTCGATTTTGTGAAGACGGCGCGTGCCAAGGGGCTCGCGGAACGCACGGTGATTACGCGCCACGTCTTGCGCAATGCCTTGCTGCCCATCATCACTTATGCGGGCATCCAGGCGGGGCACCTGATAGGCGGGTCTTTGCTTGTTGAAACCGTGTTCGCCTGGCCGGGCATAGGGCGATTGGCGTTCGATGCCCTGGTGCAACGCGACTACAGCGTGTTGCTCGGTGTGTTCTTCGTTGCATCCATTGTCGTCGTAGCTGTCAATCTGCTGACCGACATTCTCTACACGATCGTCGATCCCAGGATAGAGCTGAAATGAAGAGCTTCTTTCGCGCATTTTGCCGCAACAAGGGCGGCCTGATGGGCTTGGCTGTCCTGGCACTGGTCAGCCTGCTAGCCGTTTGCGCCAGCTGGATATTTCCCGACAGCCCATGGGACATGGTCAACGCGCCGTATATGCCTCCCTTGTCCGAGGATGCTCTATTGGGTACCGATACCCTGGGCCGTGACATCGCCAGCGGCATTGCCTATGGCGCCCGGGTCACATTGGTGCTGGCGTTGATCTCCACAGCGGTGTCGGTCCTGGTCGGCATCACAGTCGGGGCTATCGCTGGTTTCTACGGTGGCAAAGTCGATCAAGTCATCGTCGGATTCATTGAGCTGTTCCAGACGATTCCAGGGTTTTTCCTGGCTGTCGTGCTGGTGGCTATTTTGACCCCCAGCATCGGCACGGTGATCTTTGCGATTGCGCTCGTATCCTGGCCACCGCTGGCGCGGCTAGTCCGTGCCGAATTCATGAGTATGAAACACCGCGAATTTGTCGAGGCAGCAGTCCTGAGTGGTCAGTCCAACACGCGCATCATCCTGACCCAGATACTGCCCAACAGCTTGTCGCCCGTCATCGTGTCCGGCTCGTTGATGGTCGCCAGCGCAATCTTGCTGGAGTCGGCGCTGAGTTTTCTGGGACTGGGTGATCCCAACACCATGACATGGGGGTACATCATCGGGGCATCGCGCAGCGTATTGCGCGATGCGTGGTGGATGAGTGTATTTCCAGGGGTCGCCATCCTGATGACGGTGCTGGCTTTCAATTTGGTGGGTGAGGCGCTCAACGACGCGCTCAATCCCAAACTGGCGCGTAAAAGGGCCGGCTCATGACAGCGTTACTGGAAATCCGCGATCTGTCTATTTCTGTCGTGCAGAATGGACCCTCGACGCACGTCGTGAAGGGCGTGTCCTATACCGTTAACCGAAACGAAATCCTGTGCGTGGTCGGTGAATCAGGTTCAGGAAAATCCGTGACCGCGCACGCCATGATGGGGCTGTTGCCCGATGGCGAATTGCAGGTCGATTCGGGCAGCATTCTTTATCGCGGCCGCGAACTGGTTGGATTGACGCCGAAAGACTGGTACGGCTTGCGAGGCAAGTCATTTGGCATGGTGTTTCAGGAGCCTATGACGGCACTGAACCCCATCATGCGTATCGGCCGTCAGGTAGACGAAGTACTCGAACGCCATACCGATCTATCTGTCGAGGCGCGCCGCACCAGGATATTGCAACTGTTTCGCGACGTCATGCTGCCCGAGCCTGAGAAGTTGATGAATGCCTATCCATTCCAGTTGTCAGGCGGCCAGCGCCAGCGTGCGGTGATCGCGATGGCACTGGCGATGGAGCCGGATATTCTCATCGCCGATGAGCCCACCACGGCGCTGGATGTCACCACGCAGGCCCAGATTCTGGCCATGATCAAAGACATCCAGGCGCGGATGGGCATAGGCGTGATTTTTATCACCCATGATTTTGGCGTCGTTGCGGAGATCGCTGATCGAATCGTGGTGATGCGGCAGGGCCAGGTGGTAGAGCAGGGCGCATCCGACGACATCCTGAACCGGCCGCAAGCCGCCTATACCCGCCAGTTGATTGCTGCTGTTCCGCATAAACCTCTGGGCAAAGCGGAGGCAGCCGTGGCGCCGCCGCTGATGGTGATCGATCAATTGCGCAAGACCTTTCGTTCGGACAAGGGACGGCAGGTACTGGCGCTGGACGATATCTCTCTGACGATTCAGCAAGGCGAGACAGTGGGGCTGGTCGGTGAGTCCGGATCGGGCAAGTCCACCCTGGGCCGCACGCTCACTGGCTTGATTACTCCTGACAGCGGCAGCGTGAAGATCGACGGGAGAGAACTCGTGGGCCTATCTGCCCGCCAATGGCGCGAGCATCGGCGCCAGATCCAGATGGTTTTTCAGGATCCGTATGCCTCATTGAATCCGCGCCATCGCATCGTCGATGCCGTGGCGCAAGGTCCTATCGCATTTGGCGAGTCACGGCGCAAAGCGTTGGCCAACGCGCGTGAACTACTTGAACTCGTAGGCCTGGGGGGGGATGCCGGCGATCGCTATCCACACCAGTTTTCAGGCGGGCAGCGACAACGAGTGGGTATTGCCCGCGCATTGGCGTTACGCCCTCGGCTGCTCGTGGCCGACGAGGCGGTATCGGCGCTGGATGTGTCCATTCAGGCACAAGTGCTGGAGCTGCTCAAGACCGTCAGCGGACAGTTCGATCTGTCAGTCTTGTTTATTACCCATGATTTGCGTGTCGCCGCCGAGATTTGCGACCGCATTGCGGTGATGCGTCAGGGCGAGCTGGTCGAGCAAGGGCGGGCCATCGATATTTTCTATCGTCCGCAGCACGCATACACGCGTCGATTGATCGACTCCATCCCCGGTAAACAGTGGTCCAAGCCGGATCTCTCCCGAGCCGGCTCTTCAGAGGAACCTACAGCATATGCAACATGACGAGTATGAATCATTGGACGGTTTGGACATGGCAGCTCGACTTCAGTCGGGGGAGATTTCCTCCGGCGAATTGATGCGCTGCGCTGTGGAGTTGGCGCGTAGTCGCGGAAAGACACTCAATGCGCTGCGCTACGAGCAGTATGAAACCTCCATCGAGTTGGCCAACACCTGGCTGCAGAGGGGAGCGTTCGGCGGTATTCCCTTTTTGTTGAAGGATTCAGGGCTGCCGTCTACGCGGTTTCCATCCAGTGTGGGTTCGCGCCTGCTCAACGACACGACCTACGAATGCAATGGCACGCTCACGGATCGTTTCGAGCAGGCGGGCTTGATTGCGTTCGCCCGTACTACCGTACCGGAGTTCTGCATGGTGGCGACGACCGAGGCTGTGGTCAACGGTGGGCCCACCCTCAACCCCTGGGACCGAAGCCGCTCGGCGGGTGGCTCCAGTGGCGGTGCGGCGGCTGCAGTGGCCGCACGTATCGTCCCGGTGGCTCATGGTAGTGATGGCGGCGGTTCGATCCGTATTCCGGCTGCGTGCTGCGGCGTTTACGGTTTAAAAGCATCCCGCGGTCGCGTACCGATGGGTCCTTTGCGTGGCGAGGGATGGGGAGGCATGGCAACCGACGGCGTGCTTAGTGTGACCGTGCGGGACACTGCCGCCGCCATGGATGCCATCTCCGGCTACGAGCCTGGCGCGCCGTACGCGGCGCCTCCCAAGACAGGGGCCTATCTGGATGTGGTGGCAGAGTCGGCCATCAAGCCGCTGCGGATCGCCGTATGGCGTTCGGCCTGGAACGATATCGCGATTTCGTCAGAGCCATTGCATGCGGTGCAGCACAGCGCTGACTTACTGCGCAGCCTGGGGCATACCGTCATCGATTCGGCGCCACCGGCCATCGATTATGACGCCTTTGTATTGGCGCATGCATGCATCCTGGCCAGCAATATTGTGCTTGCGGTGGACACGCGCCTGGCATTGACGGGCAAAGCGTTGCAAAGCGACGATCTGGAGCCCATCATGCTCTCAGGCTACGAACAGGGCAAGCGCTTGATGGCGAAAGAATACATCGCCAGCGTGAACCGTTTGCACGCCATCGGCCGCGCGATGGAAGCCTACATGAGTGACTTTGACCTGATTCTGACGCCGGCACTGACCGAGTTGCCTGTGAAACTCGGAGAGCTGTCCACGCAACGCGGCGAGTTTCTCGATCTGCGTAAAAGGGTCTCGAGGTATGCGACCTTTATGGCGGCATTCAATGCGTCAGGCCAACCTGCCGCCAGCCTGCCGTTGTTTGCCACGGCAGAGGGCGTGCCCGTTGCTACGCAACTAGTGGGACGCTTCGGGCGCGAAGACATGATACTGAGCGTCTCGGCTCAACTCGAACGGGCAGCGCCCTGGCGGCAGCGTAAACCGGCGTTTTAGTTCGTTTGTCATGCCATGAAGTCATAGCGACGCGGAGCCTCAGCATCATGCAGGCTCATCATTTGACCCGCGCCGCCAGCTTTTCTCCTCGTCAGTGCGTCAATATCCCCGTAAAGGATCGACGAGCCCATGAGGATTTTCACCCGCCAGTATCCGTTGCATATTAACGATCGTCGCTGCGGCCGCGCTGTCGGCGCGCGTGTGTGCGGCAATATGTGGCGTCAGCACGACCTTCGCGTGAGACCACAGCGGATGATCAGCGGGCAGCGGCTCGGGTTCGGTCACGTCGACAAACGCGGCCTCCAATTGTCCGCTATCCAGCGCAGCCAATAGTGCATCCTGGTCCATGTGTTTGCCACGACCCACTTGAACGAGCGAGGCTCCGCGAGGTAATTGCGCAAAGAGTTCGCTGTTCAAAATGTGGGTGGTCTCGTCGGTGAGTGGCAGCAGGCAGATGAGGATATCGGTGGCGGCCAGCATGGTCTGCAATCCATCGGGACCATGATATGCGCGGATGCCTTCGAGGGTTTTTGGGCTGCGGCTCCAGCCGGCGAGTTGGAATCCGAACGGTTTGAGCGCCTCGAGCGATGCGCGTCCAAGCTCACCCAGGCCTAGTACCGACACACGGCGTTGATCTGCCCAGGCGAAATCGAGATTTATCCATTCATGGCGCCGCTGTTGCTCCAGATAAGTCGGCAGGCGGCGATGCAGCGCCAGGACGCTCATCACGACATAGTCTCGCATCAGACTGGTCAGGCCACTCTCTATCATGCGCACCAGTTTTGCCCCAGGCGGGATCGGCGTCTGGGCGACCTGATCGATACCCGCACCCACAGAAAAAATCACTTCGAGATTCGGGTAACGGTCAGCCAGATCGCCTGGAAAGGTCCAGGTCATCAGATATCGCACCGCATGTGGGTCGACCTGCGTCGCGTCGCTGTAGAAGGGGACGCTGGGTAAATCACGGGCGAAAGCACGCCGAAATACGTCGACGCGTTCGGGATAGGACAGCATGAGAAAGGCCATCAGACATCCTTGTGAAATCAAAGCCGCCGAGCACGTGCCAGGCTGGAGTCGCGCAGACAGAACGTATTCAGCGCTCGGCGCGAGCCAGCGCGAGGCGATCCTGCAGCCGATAGACCTGGATGAGTGCAGGCATAAAGTAGGGTTTACCGGCGTAGAGGGGAATGGCAGGGATAGGCCGGAAATCGAAAGCCGATTTCCGTTGATCGTCCGCCAATAGCTTGTGCGCCGCACGGCTGCCTATCCATGGAGCCCACACGACGCCCGAGCCACAAAAGCCCGTGGCGTAGGTCAGTCCATTGTGTTCAAAGATTCGAGGCAGCATGTCGCGGTGCATGGCGACGTTGCCAAACCAGCTGTGGCTGAGTTTCACATCCGCGAGCTCGGGGAAAAGATTGATCAATCCGTCGCGCAACTGCACTGTTGATGCCGTTGGATCTCCGCTTTGCGATGCATCGCGACCGCCCAGCAGGATGTGTTTTCCGTCGGGCGAGGGACGATAGTAATAGCCAAGCACCTTGCCTTCGCCGCACATCATTCTGCGTGGCATCAACTGCGCCATCAGTTCGGAGGGCAGTTCCTCGGTAGCGATAATACGGCTGCGTACGGGGACCAGGCGCCGCCGCAGCCACGGATCGGCGCCATCGGTATAGCCATTGGTGCAGATCAGCACCTGACGTCCAATGATGGTGCCCGCCGACGTCTCGACCCGAAAGCCCGCGCCATTATTCGTGATGGATTTGACTGCCGTGTCGGAATGCACGCTAACGCCGGCCGCCAGTGTCACGCGCAGAATCTCTGCATGGTATTTGCCGGGATGCAGCCCGCCTATATCCATGCGGACCGAACCACCTCGATAGTAGTCGGTGCCCACATACTGGCGCTGTTCGGCATACGGAATGGCATAGGACTCGATTCCCAGCGTTTTCTGCAGCTTTTCGGCACTGCGGGCCATCGTCTCGTATTGCGCCTTGCCTATGGCGCCGTAAAAGCGGCCGGTCAAACTGAAGTCGCAATTCAGATTTTCAGTGCGAATAAAGTCGTAGATGAATTCGCGCGCAGCCTTGCCCTCGGCCTCGATAGCCATGGCGCGTGCCTCGCCATATTTCCGTACCAGTTCGGCATAGCTCAATCGGATGTTGCCGCTGGTGATACCGCCATTACGCGACGATGCGCCTTCGCCGGGATTCATCTTGTCCAGCACCACGACGCGACGGCCCGCACGCGCCAGCGTCAACCCCGCCGTCAACCCGGCGTAGCCCGCACCCACGATCACGACATCGGCTTGTTTGGCCAACGGTTGTGTCGGCAGCGGTCGGACCGGCGCGGCCTCCCACCAATAGGGAGTGCTCTTGTCGGCGAGGGGAGGCTGTTGCATGGAGAATCTCCTTGTGCAGGATAGGGGGCTAGAGGAAACGATCGAACTGGACTGCTCCGATGATCCACAGAATCTCAGTCGGAGCATCGCTGGTATTGCGCAGGGAGTGCGGCCGGTTGCTGTCAAAGACGAAGCTATCGCCGCTCTCCAACTCAGAGGCTTCATCATCGACGGTAAGAACCACCTTGCCTGACAGGACGAGGCCGCCTTTCTCTGCCGGATAGCTCAGGGCATGGCCGCCTGATTTCCCGCCAGGCTCAAGCCGCAGGATCATGATCTGCAGGTTTTGCCGGTCAGGCGGCGTGAGGAGTTCTTTGTGCAGCATGCCCAGATCGATGACTGGCCGCTGTGCACGGCGACGCACAAAAGAGGGCTCTCCTGTCTTGAGCGCTTCGTTTCTCGTTTCGCCAAACAATTCCTGCATGCTGATGTTCAGCGCTCGGCGCAGCGAGGTCAGCAGCCGCATTGAAGGGTTGGCGACACCGCGTTCGACCTGGCTGATCATTCCCATGGAAACTCCCGACGCCTGAGCGAGGCTCTCGAGCGACATTCCCTTTTGCTTGCGCAGTTTTCGCAGATTGGTGCCGACATGAAATTCAACGGCATCCGCATGATGGGCGGTCGCACGCTGATCGGCGTTTTTCCCGGATGCCGGCATCGAAATCCCCTATTGACAGGAAATGAGCGTCTAGCAAGATAATGAAGATATCTGCCAGATTTTCAATATATCCTAAATTTTTGCTCGCACGCCATCACTATCATTACAGGTAGGGGGATTTGTGGCTTCGATACCGGCAAGCAGTACAGCAGCCTCTGAGTCGACACTTGCAGTGCGCAATCTGACCGTCAGTCTGCCGGCTGGCATGGAGCGTGCCCACGCCGTCGACGGCATTTCATTCGATCTACTGAAAGGGCAGATCCTCTGCATCATCGGGGAATCGGGCTCGGGTAAATCGGTGACAGCCAATGCCATCATGGGCTTGCTGCCCAGAGTGATTCGTGTCACTGAGGGTTCGATCCGGTTGGGAGATACCGAGATCATCGGTGCCGCATCCGAGCGTTTACGCGACTTGCGTGGCCGTGTGGTTTCCATGATCTTTCAGGATCCGCTGTCGGCATTGAATCCCTTGATGACGGTAGGCGAGCAAATTACCGAAGCGTTGATGGCGCACGGTGTGGGCACCGCAGATAGTCGGAAGGAGCGCGCCCTCAAGCTGTTGACCGAGGTTGGTTTGCCGGACCCAGCGTTGATGTATCACCAGTATCCGTTCCGCTTGTCCGGCGGACAACGGCAACGGGTGATGATCGCGATCGCGCTGGCACTGGAGCCCACCATCCTGATCGCGGACGAGCCGACGACCGCACTCGACGTGACCACGCAGGCGCAGATCCTGGACCTGATCCGAGATATCCAGCGTCGCAAAGGGATGAGTGTGATGTTCATCACCCATGACTTCGGCGTGGTCGCGGAGATCGCCGATAGCGTGGTGGTGATGGAAAAGGGAAAGATCGTCGAGCAAGGGCCTGCCGACCGGGTACTGAGGACTCCGGAGCATCCCTATACGCAGCGTCTGATCGCAGCCGTCCCGCATTTGACCGGTACCGACCGCGTGCTGTCGCGAACGACCGAAACGCCGATTCTGAAAGTCGAAAATCTGGTCAAGACCTATCGCAGCGGCAGCCGCCTGCTGCGCAGTGAGCGCATCGTCAAGGCCGTCGACGATGTCTCTTTTGAACTGAAACCCGGTCGCACGCTTGGCGTCGTGGGAGAAAGCGGTTCGGGGAAAACGTCGCTTGGACGGCTGCTGATCAAGCTGATGGACAGCGATAGCGGCCGGATCTTCTTTGAGAGCACCGATATCGCCCCGATGAGCGAGGACAAATTCCGTGCGATGCGTCCAAAGATCCAGATGATTTTTCAGGATCCCTTCGCGTCGCTGAATCCGCGCTCGACCATTGCACACATCCTGACCGTCGGGCCGGTCGCGTATGGCATGCCCGTCGCGCAGGCCCGCGAACAAGCGAAAGCGCTGTTGTCGCACGTAGGCCTGGATGCGGGGGCTTTCGAGCGCTATCCGCATGAGTTTTCTGGTGGGCAGCGTCAGCGTATCGGCATCGCTCGAGCGTTGATGTTCAAGCCCAAGCTGCTGGTGGCCGATGAGTCGGTTTCAGCACTCGATGTGTCGATTCAGGCGCAAATCCTGATGTTGCTCGATCAAGTGCAACGCGAGACGGGCGTATCGATGGTTTTCATCACCCATGATTTGCGCGTCGCCAGTCAGATTTGCGACGAGATTGTTGTGATGCAGAGAGGCAAGATCGTCGAGATGGGACCACCCTCGCAGATCTTTCTCAATCCCCAATCTGCCTATACCCGCGAGTTGGTGGCTGCCATCCCGGGCCAGGAGCCGGGCCAGCGGGAGCCGTCAACTGAAGACTTCAGCGCTAACCATGCCGTATTCCCACGGAGGATCTCCCATGACTGACACAACCACCTCGATGAGCCGCCGTTCCGCATTGAAACTGATGGGGCTTGCCGGTGCGACGGGTTTGTTTGCAACGAATCTGCTGGGCAAGCCTGCTTTTGCCCAGACGCCGCCCGCCGCGCCAACAGGGCGAGTCATCGTGGGCCTGTCGCAAGAGCCAACGGTGTTCAATCCGTTGATGTTGAAGATCGAAGTCGATGATGGTCTGCATTTTTCGGTGTTCGATGCGCTGTTTCGCACTATGCCGGATGGTTCGATTGTGCCCAACCTCGCAACAGAGGTACCGACCCAGGAAAACGGTGGGCTGTCTGCTGATGGTCTGCAATGGCGCGTGAAGCTGCGCGACGATGTGAAGTGGCATGACGGCACGCCCATGACGGCCGAGGATGTGAAGTTCACGCTCGAGCTGATCGTCGATCCGAAGTTCCGCAGTTGGCGCACCGCCGGGCACAATCTCGTTCAGGACATTACCGTCGTTTCTCCGACCGAATTGACCTGGAAGATGAAAGAGCCTTTCGCTCCGTATATGTCGTTCCTGACGGAGACGTTTATCGTTCCCAAGCATGTGCTGGAGAAAGAGGCCGACAAGAACACCGCGGCGTTCAACCAAGCCCCGATCGGCACCGGCGCGTTCAAATGGGGCCGCCGCGTCGCGGGCGATCATGTCGAGTTGGTCGCTAATGCCAACTACCACGGCGAAGGGCCCTACATCGAACAACTGGTATTCAAATACATTCCCGATCTGACAGTGCTGTATACGCAGTTCAAGAGTGGCGATATTGATCTGGTGGGACGTCAATACATCACGCCCGACAACTACGCAGAGGCCAAGACGCTGAAGAACCGGGTCGTTGAATTGCAACCGGCGCCCACCGTTGAGCAGATCTATCTGAATCTGGAACGTCCGGTATTCAAGGAGCTCGCCGTTCGCCAGGCGATCTATGCCGCCATCGACAAACAAGCGATCATCGACGCGCTGTACTATGGCTTGCCCGAGCCCGTCGAGTCTTATATGCCGCGCGGCTCGGTCTACTACAACCATGATCTGCCCAAACACGAATTCAGTCTCGATAAGGCACGCAAGCTGCTCGATGATGCGGGTTGGGTAAAAGGCTCGGATGGCATCCGTGCCAAGAACGGCGTACGGCTCGCCTTCAGTTGCTCCACCACCTCGGGCAATCACCTGCGCGAACAACTGCAGCAGTTCGTCCAGCAGACCATGAAGGAAATCGGCATCGAGATGAAAATCTCGAATCTGCCGGCGGCTGTGATCTGGGGCGATTTCTGGACGCTGTCGCAATACGACTCCGTCGTGGTGGGAATCAATTATCTAGTGGGTTCCGATCCCGATGTATTCAACCGGTTCCATACGGGTGCGATTCGCGCCAAGGGCGGGCGCGGCTCCAATACGGCGCAATACAGTAATCCGCGCGTAGACAAATTGCTGGAAGAAGGCGCGCGCACCTTTGACCAGAAGCGCCGCATCGAGATCTACCAGGAAATCCAGGCGCAAGTGCGTGCCGATCTGCCTTTTCTACCGCTCTTTTCCGAAAACGTGGTCCGAGGACGGAAATCCGACATCCAGGGTACGGCCAGCAATAGCAATACGCGTACCGAATCCTGGCATGCGGCCGCGTGGTTTCGCGGGGCGTGATGAGACCCCGGTGGTGACTCGTTTGTAATCCGTCGTGAGGGATGAATGGCCGGATTTCTGCTTAATCGTTTGTGGCAAAGCATCATTTTGCTGTTGATCGTGTCGATCATCGGCTTTGGGGTGCTGAATATGATTCCCGGTGGCCCGCTGTCGCAATTCGCGCTGGATGCGAGTATGACGCAGGCGGATATCGATCGCCTGACGCGCCAGTTGGGCCTGGATCAGCCTTTGCCGCTGCGGTATCTCGATTGGGCCTGGCAGATGCTGCAGGGCGACTGGGGGCGGTCTTATCGCGACGGCACCCCGGTCCTGCAAGTCATTGGGCGACATCTGCCCGCGACGCTGCTGCTGATGGGAACGTCGACCGCCATTTCCATTGCCATTGGCACATGGATTGGCATCCGCGGGGCGACGCACCGCTATTCGGGTTTTGACTATGTCGCGACCATTGGCGCCATGGTGGCATTGTCTATCCCGACCTTTTGGTTTGGCTTGGTCGGGATCTACCTTTTCTCGCTGAAACTCGGATGGGTGCCCGCGGGCAATATGTACACCATCGGAGATCAGTCGTGGTTGAATTACCTGCATCACCTGGTGTTGCCGAGCCTCGTGCTGTCCCTGGTGCATGTCGCCACCTGGAGCCGCTACATGCGATCGGCCACGCTGGACGTGATCAATCAGGATTTCATTAAAACCGCTCGGGCCAAGGGCGTGCCGGAGCGCCGCGTTCTGATGAAGCATGTGGTGGGCAATGCCTTGCTTCCCATGATCACATTGGCGGGGATGCAATTGCCCACGATTCTGGGAGGCGCGTTGGTGACTGAGACGGTGTTTACCTGGCCCGGTATGGGGCGCTTGTTTCTCGATAGTCTCGGTTATAGCGATTATCCGGTCATCATGGGGCTGCTGATGCTATCCGCCTTTTTGACGCTGCTCGGAAACCTCATTGCCGACATTATTGTGGCGACGGTTGATCCGCGTATCCGGCTTAGCTGAACCCCTCCGCTCAGGACCTTGTCATGACTACTATCGCAGTCCTCTCAGACCGTACCCATTGGTGGCAGAGCCGCGCCGTGCGCAGGTTCGTTCGTCACCGGCTGGCGTTGGTGGGCATGGTGATGATCACGGTGTTGGTCTTGGCCTGCATCGTGGGGCCTTTGCTGTTGCCGTATGACTCGCTCTATGTCGATCTGCGCGCGCGTTTCGCACCGCCTTTTTCGGGGCTGCATTTTCTGGGCACCGACCCCTTGGGGCGCGACCAGACGGCCCGTTTGTTGGAGGCAGGACGAATCTCGCTGCTGGTGGGATTTTCTGCGATGGTGCTGTCTACGATTATCGGCACCGCGGTGGGCGTGATCGCAGGCTATCGTGGCGGCCGGGTAGGGGCCGCGTTGATGCGGATGGTCGATGCTTTCTTGGCATTTCCCTCGATCTTTCTCGTGCTGGCGCTCGCCGCGTTGTTAAAGCCCAGCCCGACCATGATCACGGTGATCATCGCAATCACCAGTTGGATGGAAGTTGCACGCATTGTCGAAGCCGAAGTGCGTTCGCTGCGTGAGCGGGAATTCGTGCAGGCAGGGCGGATGCTGGGGTTGAGCGGTACGCACATCATGTTTCGCGAGATCCTGCCCAATGTCGTGGGGCCGATTATTGTGGCCGCGACGCTCACCGTAGCGCGTGCGATCCTGCTTGAAGCCTATGTCAGTTTTCTCGGCTACGGGATCCAACCGCCATTGCCCAGTTGGGGCAACATGCTGAACGGCGCGCAACAATATCTGGCGAGTGCGCCTTGGCTGGCCATCGTGCCGGGTCTAATGATCACGATGGCTGTCACCAGCTTCAACTTCATTGGCGACGGATTGCGCGACGCCTTGGACGTGCGCAACGATCACATGTGAGTGTGGTCAATTGTCACTGCTATTGCCCGACGCCGGAGCCGTCGAAGAGTCCGTGGGTGCAGGCTGCGCAGACGGGCTGCTGGTTGCACCGGATTGAGCCGGTTGGACGGTATTGGTATCGGCAGGTGTTGTAGCCGATGGCGATGATGTGGGCGACGTCGAGACCGCCGGTTTTGCCGGCTGTGCGGGAGTGGGGGCGTTCGTTTGCGCTGGGGCTGTTTGGGGTGGGGTAACCCGTAGACCCGGTTTCTCTACCTGCTGTTTCGCAGCTGCACCAGCCGCTTTCGGATTCTGTCCTGGCGTCGTACCTGAATCGATTGCAGCTTTTGCTGACGTCAGATTCTGTTCCAATTGTTGAAAGAATCCTTCATAGAACACGCCACGCGAGATGGTTTCGCTGGAGGTCTTCACCAGCGAATCGTCGCTGGCGCCCAGCGGCATGGACACCGAACCCAGCACGCTCAGGCCTACGCTGGCCGAATTGCTGGACCGCTTCATCGTATACAGCTCACGCAGCGCGTTGGCGTACACCGTGGCCTCGCCCGAGCCGCTCGCCGTGCAATTGACGTTGAACAGAATCTGTCCGTGTTGATTGTCGTTTTCCTGATCCTGGTAGTTTTTGTGCCCACTGACTTGATTGGGTTCAGCCTTGTCGATGATGTAGCCCTGGCCTAGCAGCGCACGCCGTCCGGCTTCGCAGGCAGCTTGGCTGGAAGTGCCTGCAAAGCTATGGGAATAGGTGTTTTCCTGCGTAAAAGAGTCGCGCTCGTCGATGGTCGGGGTGGGGGCGCAGGCCGCCAGCAACACGACAGAGGCCAGCAAGCCCGCCCGCCCAGCGAGTAACGAATATCGGGTGGAAATGGGACGCAGAGGCGGTAAACGCATAGAGGTAAGAGCCTAGATAGTGATAAGAATCCATTATTTCCGATCACTGGACCCGCGCCTACGTCTAAACGTGTACATGTCGCTATATTTGTTACTGGTTGCGGTAGAAGTCTGCGCGCAGGGGAACGGCTCATCAACCGTGGCAAACCAGTCCGTCACGCAGTGTCGCGACTTCGAAATTCACTTCCCCGGCTCGCAGTTCGCGGGCTTTTTGTTGTTCGCCGCTGGCCAGCCAACGGCGAACAACCTTGTCCAGATAATGCGCTGATGCGGCATCAGGGCGGGACAAGAGGATCTGCGGTTCGGATCCGGTCTGCACCGCAACGGGCAGCGGCTTGTAAAAGCGCCAATCGTCGCGCTCCATCAGGCGCTTGAGCACCGCATCGTCCTCGGCCAGGATCTCGCATTCGCCGCTCATGAATGCATAGGCTGCGTGAACGCTGGAAGCATAGGCAACGGGTTTCGCACGATATACGTTGACGAGGTCATGGGCGTATGGGCTGCCTTGCTGCAGGCACACACGGTGTCCGGCGGGCTGGTCCAACGTAGCGGCGCGCAGGCTGACCAGCATCGCGTGCCCGCTGGCATATGCAGTAGCTACCGATTGATTGGCAGAGTGCGCCGGTTCGTCACCTGCGATGGGAATACCGTAGCGCGAGCCGCCGATGATGAGATCAGCTTGTACGGCGGCGGGATTGCCTGGCGCATCAGGCGATTCGTCCGGTGTGGGCAGGCCGATGATTGTGACTGGTACTCCCAGCGTACGGCCGATGTACTGTGCCAAGGCCGCGTCGTAGTTATCGGGTTCGGCAGGGGTAGCGGAGCCAGGTGGCGCAGGCCGGCGATAGGCTCGTACCGCAACGACGAGAGCGCCACGTTGTGCCGCCTGCTGCAGGACAGGTCCCCGGGGCAGGGTGGCCCAATCGGGCGCAGGTGTTGCGGCCTCCATCCATAGGCGAGCCCGGGAGAGCAGGCTTTCCGCAATTGAAGGCGACGGTGCCAGCGAGGCGAGTCCCAGTAATATGGCTGCGCCTGCCACAGCCACAACAGCGATGCCTACGCGCCGCTCGCGAGAGCCGAAAGCCATGGCAAGTCCTTTTAATGCTGCGGCGACAACGTCTGCCGCCAACGCAAGCTCCAGCGCTCGACCAGCGAAAGCACGTAGTTCAGCACCAGGCCCAGCAAAGCCAGCAGCAGAATGCCCGCGTACATCGAAGGGATCTGGAAAACTTCCTGCGAATTCAGTGTGAGAAAGCCCAGCCCCGATCTTGCGCCGATCATCTCGGCGGCTACCAGCGCTGTGATGCAATAGGTGCCCGCCAGCCTGACACCGGTGAAAATCGACGGCGCCGCTGCCGGCAGAATCACCTTGCGAAATACAAATGTGCTGGATGCACCCATGGACCGAGCGGAGTTGATCAGCAGTGGATCCACCTGCCTGACGCCGCCAATAGTGTTGAGCAAGACCGGCCAGAATGATGCCCAGAAAATAATGGCGACCTTCGAGACTTCGCCGATGCCGAAAAACAGAATGAACACCGGGAACAGTGCCAATGCCGAGGTCTGGCGAAAGAGCTGAAGGATAGGGTCCAATACGCGTTCGAGGCGCGGCAGGCGCCCCATCAGCAGGCCCAGCAACACACCTGATGCGACAGCCAGGAGCAGTCCCCAAAGCGAACGCTGCAGGCTGGCCCATATGTGCTTGAACAATTGATCGTCAGCGAATAGCTGGGCGATGGCTGCGACCACTTGAGATGGCGGGCTGAGATAGGCTTCGCTTACCAACCCCAGACGAGGCAGGGCTTCCCACAGCACGAGAAACCCGACGATGCCTGTCAGGCCCAGCGTATGGTCCCGCAGGCGGCTGCGCGCGTTGCTGCGGCTCATGACACCGCTCCCGCAGTTTCCGCCTGAACGCCGCGTTCGGCGGGGCTGGCAGTGGCACCCAATGGGCGTGGCGTGGTGGCGGGATTGAGAAACTGCACTTCGTCCTTGAGGATATCCCAGGCGCGTTGGCGTAAATGTACGAAGGCCTCTGTATTACGTAACTCGGGATTGCGTGGGCGAGGCAAGGGCACATCAATGATTTCCTTGATGGTGCCAGGGCGTTTGGTCATCACTGCAATGCGGTCCGATAGAAAGATCGCCTCGTCCAGGCTGTGGGTGATGAACACGATCGTCTTCTTGTACTTTTCCCATATGTTCAGCAACTCGTATTGCAGGATTTCACGAGTCTGCGCGTCCAGCGCGGCAAAGGGCTCGTCCATGAGCAGCACATCGGGCTTATAAGCCAGCGATCGAGCAATGGCGACGCGTTGCTTCATGCCCCCGGAGATCTCATGCGGGTAGCGGCTGCCAAAGCCATCCAGGCCTACCAACTGCAGGTATTGCTGCGCGATGTCGCGCCGCTCTGCCTTTGGCAAACCGCGTATCTCCAGGCCAACCTCGATATTGCCCAGGACCGTCAACCAGGGGAAAAGCGCATAGCCTTGGAACACGACGCCTTGGTTCGGATTGATGCCTTTCAGTTCCTGGCCGTTGATGGCGATGCTGCCGCCGCTGCGCCCGGTGAGCCCGGCCAGGATACTGAGAAAGGTAGACTTGCCGCAGCCCGATGGGCCGAGGATCGAGATGAACTCGCCTTCACGAATGTCCAGATTGAAATCGCGCAGTACGCTGATGACAGCGGGTTTGCCGTCTTCACCCCGTATTGCATAGTCTTTGGAGACGCCGCGGGCGGCGATCTTCTGCGTCATGGCGTCAGGCTGCTTTGGCATAAGGGTTGAATTCGTTGGTATAGATGTCTTTGGTCGATACCTTGCCCTTGGCCAGCTTGCCTTCGCGTTCGAGCACGTCGATGTAGTATTGGATGGGCGGCTCGGTGATCACCAGATCTTCGACATAGGCATAGCGGTCAACAAATTCCAATTGCAGGTTGATGCGTTTGGAGACGAGCTTGCGCGCTTCTTCGGGATTGGCGTTGACCCAATTCGCCGCTTTGGCGATGGCCGTCACCACATCACGCACGGCTTCGGGATGTTCACGGATGAACTTGCCGTGAGCGCTGTAGGGGGCCATCCCGCCCAGCCCTTTATCGAGATCGTAGTCGCTCCACAGACGCGTCAATTCTGGCGCATGATCCGCGCGGCCCGAGAATGGGGCATGAATGATTGCCAGATCCGTGTTGCCCGAGACCAATGTCTGTTCGGCCTTGTCATCAGGGATGACGACGAAACTGACCTTGTTGACGTCCACGCCCTGTTGGCGCAACCAGGTTTTCGTCACGAATTCAGCGCAGGCGCCATAGCTGTTAAAGCCAATGGTCTTGCCCTCGAGGTCTTTGGGTTTGCTGATGCCGCTGTCCTTGCGCACGAAATACTTCATGTGCGGGGCTTCCTCCAGCGTCTTGCCTCCTGCCGCGACGACTTTGATATCGCCGCCGGCGGCGACCGCTGAAATCACCAGCGGAACCATGCGGGAACCGAAGTCGATTTCGCCGATACTTGTGAGCGGGATAATTTGTGGCGATGACACTCGGCCGATGTAATTCGGTCGCGTATTGGTGCCTTCGAAATAGCCCAGGTCTTCGGCCAGATAGATCAGGTCGAAAGTGGGGTTCAACGGGTATTTGAACGTGACCTTGTCACCCGCGGCGCGGACGATCGCAGGCGCGCCCAGCAAGCCCACGCCAGTGCCTGCCAGGGCAAGCGAACCAAGTTTTACGAGAGCATTGCGGCGCGCTCTGGATACGGCCGGGGCAGGATGATTCATGTCGATTTCCGATTTTGGATAGAGCCGCAACAAACACATTGCTGCGTGCAGACAGCAAAAGTGTAGTGGCTGCTTTCACGGATCCAAATATTGATTTCGGATATCGAAATGCGGCTAGATGCTTAACTCGCCGTGGTACGAATCAGACTAGTCCTGCCGCCTTGTGAGCGGGTTTCGATCTTGCGTGACTCGTTAGACAGATGTATGAACGCAATGAGAGTGGCGACCACGCGAGTGCATCGAACAACCGATGGCCTACAAACCGAACCCGCACCAAAACACCTTGCCGACGATACGGTCGTCGGGTTCGATCTGGATATCGGGGTAGTCGTCTGCCTGGTTGGCGTTGTGGGACCTGGCGTACCAGACGCCTTTTTGTTTGACCAATTGTTTGACGTACAGCTGGCCGTTGAGCCACAGTACGTACACTTTTTTGGATATAGGGTCGGTCTTTTTTTGATTTGCCAGAACGACGGCGCCGTCGACAATGTGCAGGTCCGTCATGGACGCGCCATCGACGTGAAAGGCGAGGGTGTCTTCAGGGCTGGCGTCGTTTTTCGCCAGCCAGTCGCGCCGGAACATCAGCGTTTTGGCGATATCGTCTGAAAAAACGAGTTTTCCTTTGCCGGCCGACGCCTTGGCGTCTACGAACCGGATCGGTGTGTGATCGTCGGCAACAGAAGGGGGAGGGTCTATATTTTTGGGTTTTGTGCCATCAAACAGCCATTTTGCATTCACGCGCATGAGAGGTGCGATCTTCATGCAGGTGTCCATGTCCGCACCGTTGGATCCGTCAAACCAGAACGTAGCAGCCGCAGAGGTCATGCCGGCTGCCTTCCACAAATCGGTTTTTGTCAGACGCGGTGCTTCCTCCGCTTTGCGGCGGTGGTTTTCCTCATTGAAGGCAGCTTGAATGCGGTCTTTGAACAGCAACATCTTAGTAGGCTAAACAAATTAAATCTTAGTTGGCTGTGATTTGGTTGCTTATATATTATTAGTCAACTAAAATTTAAACATGAATGAACAAAAGACTGATGGTGACTTAATTGACGCGCTGGGCGGTACCAGTGAAGTTGCGCGTCTGTGCGATCTGACAACGGGAGCCGTGTCTCAATGGCGGACAAACGGAATCCCCCGGGCATGGAAAAAATTCCTTAGGTTGGCAAAGCCTCGTATCTTCAAGGCCTGGGAGCGGGCTCAGTAGGACTCGTGCCAGGCTGATTGGAGGGCCTCCTTCTGTGGGATTAGTCCGATTTGATTGGCGCGATCGCGAGCGCGACGAAGACGCCTGCATCAAGGCATTATCTGCCCATTGTGAGCCACTACACGCCCGGCTTTGATCACCCAGCCGCGCGGCGGAAATCCTGTCACGGCGGCTTGCAGATTCTCTGCCGGCACGGAAAAGAAATCGGCACGATTGCCCACGGCAATGCCGTAGTCATTGATGCCTAACGCTTGCGCGGCAGCGCTGGTGACGAGTTCAAAAGCATGGCCGATCTGCTCGTCGTACCGGTAATCAGCCCGCCAGCCAATGAGGGCTGCGCGCTCGAGAACATCACCCGTCCCGTACGGTGTCCAGGTGTCACGAATGCCATCGTTGCCGGCAAAGACGATTACGCCCTGATTGCGCAACAACGCGAGCGGCGGCAAGGGCCATTTGGCTGCGCCATGGGTGGCCAACATGACGCCGGCATCGGCCATCATCTCGGCGGCCGCCAGCGCGCTGCTTTCCGGTATGGTTCCCAGGCAAAAGCCGTGGCTGACCGTGACATGGTGGCGCATTCCCAGCGCCTTTGCTCGACGGCAGATTTCTTGCAGGCTGAACAGACCCAGCTCACCGGTCTCGTGCAGATGAATATCGATGCCGACGCTGTGCCGTTGCGCGATGTCAAAAATGCCATTCAGTTGACCTGCCGGGTCCCGATCAATACTGCAGGGGTCCATGCCGCCTACGAGATCTGCGCCGGCCCGGATGGCCTGATCCAGTAGATCGAGCGTGCCAGGGTCACGGATGACACCGCTTTGCGGAAAGGCGACGAGCTGGATGTCGATACGATGAGCGTGGTCTTCGCGGGCTTGCAGCACGCCATGCAATCTATCTAAACGGCAATCGGTGTCGATATCGACATGGCTGCGCAGGAAACCCGATCCATGCGTCACGCAACGCTGGATCAAGTTGCCGGCCCGTTCGCGTGTCGAGACAGGCAGATTAGGCAGGATTTTCTTGTCATAGTCGATACGGCTGGTTCTGTCGGCGCCCGCGGCATGAGGCAGCCAGGGCAGTCCCAGCATTGTTTTGTCCAGATGAACGTGACCATCGATCAGTGCAGGCAGCAGCAGCGCTTGTTGCAGATCGAGCGCTTGATCGTTGGACGCGTCGCGAGGCAAGCCGGCCATGGGCACGATGGCCGTGATGGTGCCTTGATCCATGGTCAGGCGGACAATACGCCCATCCATGAGCCGTGCATTATCGATGTGAGTGTATGGGTTTGGCGTAGCGTGTTCTGTTGTCATCGAGCGGTCCGGGGAAATGTCGCTGTAGGGGTCTAGGCGAGGTGCGGGGCAGTCAACGAGGGTCAGTCGAAGGTCAAACCGCGTTGCGCGATGATGCCGCGATTGCGCTCCAGGCTCTCAGAGATCATGGCGGACAGGGCTTAGAATACCCCCGGGATGGCCACCAAGGGAGATATTGGCGCCAGGCCTTTGAGCGGGTCGACCTTGGCGGCCTTGTTCATCAGTGGGTTGGTGGTCAGCGTGCTGGCAGTACCGATTGCGATGGTGTGTCCGTCCGGTTTAGCCGCGGCGACAGCATTCATGCCAATAGCGCCACCTGCGCCTGCCTTGTTTTCAACAATGACGGGCGTACCCAGGTTCTGTGCCAGGGGCTCGGCAATGACACGTGCAATGATGTCGGCGGACCCGCCCGCCGACGAGGGCACGATGATCGTGATGGGCTGGCTGGGAAAGGATTGCGCTACGCTAATTGCCGGTGAACTGAGCACCGGCATCATCAGCAGAGCCAATGCGCTGCGGCGAGTCAGGGATGGAAGGGCGTTACGACGGCTCATGTATGATGTCCCGCAGGTCAGAGTGCTAGTTGCGGTGCATTATGCGCAGGTGCCGTCAGGCCAGATAGTCCAATTTTTCGATACCTATAAAGCTCTTCTATGTCTGGCAGCACCGACACCGCTCATGCGCTGTACAACCGGTTATTAGGGCGTGTGCGCCTGCGGCATCTGCAGTTGTTTGTGGCGATTTCCGAGTTGGGTAGTATCCAGGCTGCGGCAGAGAGCATGGACCTGACCCAGCCATCGGCCACCCATGCAATTCGCGAGATCGAAAGCCTGTTGGGCGTGGAGCTGTTTGAGCGTCATAGCCGGGGCGTGCGCCCCAATGCGTACGGATTGCTGGTGATCGAGTTTGCGCGATCCAGTCTGATGGGATTACGGCGTTCGACTGAGACGGTGGTCGCATTGCGCGAAAACGGGGCCGCTGTCGTGCGGTTGGGCGCAATCGAGGCTGCGGCCCGGTTTCTGTGTTCGATCTTGCCGGATTTCAGCCGCCGTCATCCCGCAGTGCAACTGTTGGTCAACGAGGACTATAGCCACAACCTGTTGCCGCAATTGGTGTCGGGACAACTGGATCTGGTTTTGGGCCGGTATACCGATGATTGTCCGGCTAATTTGGAATGCATCCCTTTGTTGGATGATCGGGCGGTCGTGGTCGCGAACCCCTTGCATGTATTGACTCGGCAGCCTGCTGTCAGTGTGGACGCGTTATCGGAATATGCCTGGATCGTCGCGCCGCAAGGGACGCAGACACGCAGCGTGTTCGACTTGCTGTGCCAACAGCCCTATGGGCCGCGCGCGGCACCGATTTGCACGACGTCCATGCCGCTAGTGGCTGAGTTATTAAAAGATCAACGCCATGTCGCGCTGTTGCCGCAGACACTGGCAGACAAATTGATTGAGTGGAATCTGGTGCAGGTTTTGAATGTCGATTTGAGTTCGATCGCGTCCAGCCGGATTACGAGTATCGCGTTATTTCGCAACCCGTCGCTGAAGTCCCGGGCGAGCAGCGATTTGCATGCGGCGTTGATGGACGCTGCGGGGACCTATCCCACAGGCAAAAGTAGGGCCGTAGCGTCAACCCAATGAAGAGCGCCCCAGCTCGAGATGAGTCTGGGGCGCTCCTACCAAGTCTCGTACGCATTGGGTATCAGAACACTTGGTGAATTCAATGTAGCGCTGCGATTTTGCGGATGCAAGCACTAAATTGTTTCCAGCGCGGGAAATTTTTTGTTGCCGGGCCGCCCCAAAACAAAAACGCCCCCTTGGGGGGCAGCAAGCCGAAGGCGCAGCGTGGGGGCCTTTTTTGGCGTAAAGGCAACAACGCATTGTGGCCGAGCACTGGCTCGGCACAGCGGGCGGCATGCTATCGTAGCCCCCGGTTTTGCAATATCTCTTCGGACACCCGTTATGCCCCGTATCAACGTTCAACAAGGCGAATTAGCCCAATGGTTACAATTCATCTCGGATGGTGAGGCGGCGGGGGTATCTCGAGATCAGATTCCGTCACATGTCGCCGAGGGGCTGCTGATTCTGCTCTGCATAAAAGAAACCGATCAGGGCCAACTGGTGCTGACCGACAAAGGGCGTCTGGCGCTGCGCATGGAGTCTCCGGGCGCAATTCATCTCGGATAGTGCCCGTGTGCACTTTGCAATGCTTTGCATTTTCCGGCTGCAGGACTAGGGAATATCCCAGGGGATTTGGTCACGTTTGCGACATGGTTTGAGTATCGCAGCCGACAACTAGTGGGTAAGATGAACTTGCGTGACAAAGACGTGTCCAACTTGCATCTGCATTGGATCCCGCTCTTTGTTGCGCGTGGATTCACGCGTTTGGATAACCGACTGGGAGGAAGCCATGCAGCATCAAGACCAGGAAGTGCTGATCGACGTATCCACAGCAGCCATGGATACCGGCGGGTACGGCGTACTGCTGACGGTAACGGCTGAGGGAGGCACCGAAGTCGATGCCGCCTTTTCCTATCTGGGTGTTTGTTCTTCATTGCATGAGGCGCGTGACCGCGCAGAGATCTTTGCCCAGAACTGGGTCGAAGAAAACATCGTTCGCTAACTTGGGATAGGTGAAAACTTGATGCAGGTCGCGCGCGCCGCATGAGGTCGGAACGACGCCGGTTCTGGTGGTAGCATGATTCGGGTTATCGTCGTTACTTCGTCATTTTCGGCGCGCGCTGATTGCGCGCCATGTTCCGATGGCTATTTCTGTCCCTACTGACCTCGCACGCACCATTCGGGCGCTGCAGCAGCATTTCAATGATGTGATTTTGCCCTTGTGGGCAGGACGCGGTTTTAACGAACGCATGGACCTGCCTTACGAGGCATTGGCCGGCGATACTGGATTGCCGTTGCCCGTGCAGCGCTATCGGGCGATGGCGTGCGCGCGTCAGTTGTACGTCTATGCATGTGCCCCGGGTGCTGCGTATGCGCATCATGCGGATCGTTTATTTGATGCGCTGCTGCGGCATTTTCGCGATGACGTGCATGGCGGATGGCGCTATAGCATCGATGCCGACGGACTGCCGTTGGACGATGCCCAGGATTTGTATACGCACGCGTTTGTGGTGTTTGCATGCGCCGCGTATTTCGAACGCTCACGCCGAGCCGAGGCCAGACAAGCGATGCTGCAAACGGCGCAACAGATCGAAGCGCGGTTTCGACGCGAGGATGGCCGCTATCACGCGTCGATGTCGGCCGATTGGCAACAAGCTTTAGCGGGCCCGGCACAAAATCCCGTGATGCATTTGACCGAAGCCTATCTGGCAGCTTCGCGCGTGGCGGAGCCTGCCTGGTTTGCACAGACGTTGCGCAATGTGGCGCAAAGTGTGGCGGATACTTTTTTGCATGCGCCGACGTTGTGTATTACTGAAGCACCGGCCGGAAAAAACGACAATCATATCGAGCCCGGACATCAGTTTGAATGGTTTGTTTTGCTCAATAGTGCGCCGGCCGTGTTTGCCGATCTGGAACTGCCTCTGGCGCTGCCACGCGGTTGCACCTGGGCACGAGAGCAAGGGGTAGCAGTCAGGACTGCTGGTGTGTGCGCCGCGTTGTACGAGGATGGCCGGATCAAGGATCCGACGGAACGCATCTGGGCGCAGGCCGAGTATGCGCGCTATCTGGCGGCGTCAGGGGAATGGGTCGAGTTGACGCGGCAGTTGCAGCAGTTCCAGAGCCGCTTTCTGCATCCGGGGGGCTGGCGCGAATGCCTGGACGGCAGCGGCGGGCTCGCACGCGCGGATATGCCCTCGTCAACGCCTTATCATTTGGCCACCTGTTACGCGGCATTGCCTACAGCTTGAGGGGCAACGGATTGGTGCGCGTTTTGGGGGCGGCTGTCGATGGGAACATTAGAACAATGAGGGTTTTTTGCCGCAAAAACGGTCGCTAGGCCAGGATCTCTTGATCCCAGTCACGAATGAGGCGTCAACAATTGGTGTAATCGCTTACAATTTGCCAATTATCGTTCAGAGATTGGTCATGAGCATCATGTGTCCAGCGTGCCAGGCAATCATGCCAGGTGTACCGGGAACAGAGCCCCACGGTGAGTTGGGGCATCAGGGCTTTATTTACTCTACCCAAAGAGGGCGGGAGGGCAGTCGCGAGGATCGTTTCCGCTGCCTGGCTTGCGAGGCCAAGTGGCTGCGCGAGACTGACAAATGGGGCACTGACCTGGGATTCAAGCTGGCGCCCTGACGGGCACCAATTATCAGCCGATATGCAATAAATTATTGAGCCTTTGAGGGGCACATCGCATTCACGCGTTTTACCCTTGGGTTGATTGAGCAAAGGCCGTTGGCGGATTAATGAGTACGGGTAATACGGGTGCGGGCAGTACCGTGAACACCTCGATCGGGGTGGGGTTCAACGTTCTGGCGTCGGTGTTGTTTGCCATCATGTATGGCTACACCAGCTTGCTCGCGGAACTGGGCGGCGAGGAAATCTATGGATGGCGCATCTTGTTGACCGCGCCATGCCTGACGTTGATGGTGTTGCTCACGGGCCGCTGGCACGAAGTGCGTGCCATTTTGCATCGTGTCCGGCACGAGAAATGGTTTTGGGGGAAACGCCTGTTGTCGTCCATTTTGCTAGGGGCGCAGCTGTGGCTGTTCATGTGGGCCCCGATCAATGGTTATGGGCTGGACGTATCTCTGGGCTATTTTTTGTTGCCATTGGCGATGGTAGTCGTGGGGCGTGTGGCATTTGGCGATCGGCTCAGCGGGTTTCAGCTGGCGGCGTGTCTGCTGGCGCTGGCCGGGATCGTGAACCAGGTGGTGATCGCCCGCGCAATCTCGTGGCCGGTATTGGCAGTGTGTCTGGGATATCCCTGGTATTTTTGGCTGCGCCGAGTCACGAACACCAATACCCTGGGCGGTCTGTGGTTCGACATGAATTTGAGTTTGCCCATCAGCCTCTTTTTCATTTTTCAGGGCGGCGAAGTACTGGGTACATTGGATAGTTCGTCCCATTTGTTATGGCTGGTGCTGGGATTGGGGGTCATCAGCGCCTCGGCATTGGGATGCCAGGCATTATCGGCGCCACGGTTGAACCTGACATTATTTGGACTACTCATCTATGTCGAGCCCGTACTGCTGGTAGTCGTATCGGTTTTGTTGGGCGAGACCATCGCCGCTGCACAATGGCCCACCTATATCGCGATCTGGCTGGCAGTCCTGGTACTAATGGCCGAAGGCGGACGCTCCTTATACCGCTCCAGGCAAACCCCACTCCGACGCAAATAGACAAATCCCAACCTCCCTCCATCCAGCTCCGCCGTTAATCGACATCATGAGTCTAGGACGCNTGAAGAACCCCAATCCGCCGATATCGTCCTACCCCCGGGACGACGACAAATCAACATCTCCCGGAGCATCCTCTCCCCCGTTATTCCCTTGACCCTGCTGCCGCCGCCACATCGCCGCATACACCCCATCGCGCATGAGCAGCGCAGTATGATGCCCTTGCTCCACAATCCGCCCATCGCTCAGCACAATGATCTCGTCCGCGTCCGCGATAGTAGACAGCCGATGCGCAATGATCAACGTAGTACGCCCCTGGCTGACCTCACGTAAGTTGGCCTGTATTTCCCGCTCGGTATGCGTATCCAATGCACTGGTCGCCTCGTCAAAGAGAAAGATCGAGGGATTTTTCAGCAAGGTGCGCGCGATCGCGACACGTTGTTTCTCACCGCCGGATAATTTCAAGCCGCGTTCGCCAACCAGCGTTTGATAACCGTCCGGCATGGCCATGATCAGTTCGTGAATGTGCGCCAGACGGCCTGCGGCATGAACGTCCGCTTCGGTCGCATTGGGACGGCCATAAGCAATGTTGTAGTGAATCGTGTCGTTAAACAGCACGGTATCTTGGGGCACGACGCCAATCGCCGCGCGCACGCTGTTCTGTGTGACTTCTCTGATGTCTTGCCCATCAATCAGAATGGCACCGGATTGCGCATCGTAAAAGCGGAATAGCAGCCGGGCCAATGTCGATTTTCCCGCTCCGGACGAGCCCACCACTGCCAGCGTACGGCCTGCGGGAATCGTAAAGCTGACGCCTTTCAAAATCGGGCGGCGCGGATCGTAGCCAAAGGCGACGTCGCGAAACTCGATACTGGCGCCGGACAGCTGCAATGTGCCAGCGTTGGGGGGATCGCTGATCTCGCGCTGCTGATCCAAGAGCTCGAACATGCGTTCCATGTCGATAAGCGACTGTTTGATTTCGCGATAGACGAAGCCAAAGAAATTCAGCGGACCATACAGCTGCAGCAAATAGGTATTGACCAATACGAAGTCGCCCAGCGTGTAGCGGCCGTCGGCAATGCCGCGTGCCGCCATCCACATGACAATGGTCAGTCCCACGGAAATGATGGCCGCCTGGCCGACATTCAGAATAGACAGGCTGACTTGGCTGCGCACGGCAGCGCGCTCGTAGCGTGTCAGCGATGCATCGTAGCGGCGAGCCTCGTGTTCCTCATTGCCGAAATATTTGACGGTTTCATAGTTCAGCAGGCTTTCGACAGATTTGGTGTTGGCCTCTGAATCCGTTTCGTTCATCAAGCGGCGGAACTTGGTGCGCCATTCGGTCACGGCCAAGGTATAGGCCAGGTACAGCACGATCGTCACGATAGTTGCTGTCGCGAGCCAGATATCAAAGAGTTTCCAGAGCACCCCGCAGACCAGCGCAATCTCGAAAAAAGTGGGCAGGATATTGAATAGCGTGAAAGACAGCAGGGTCTGGATGCCCTTGGTGCCTCGCTCGATGACCCGTGTCAGTCCCCCCGTCTGCCGCGACAGATGAAAGCGCAGCGAGAGAGCATGGAGATGGCGGAAGATCTGTAACCCCACGGCGCGGATCGCATGCTGGCCGACTCGGGCAAAGACGGCATCGCGTAATTCGGAGAACAGCAGGGAAAGTACGCGAGCGGCGCCATAGGCCAGAATGAGGCCCACCGGAACGACGACAGCGGCGCCTGCCGTGTTTTTACTGAGTTCATCGATAGCCGATGCATAGAGCATCGGCACATAGACGATGGCGAGTTTGGCCGCCAGCAGGCAGAGCATGGCGACGACCACGCGCACTTTGAGCCCCGGCCGGTCTTTGGGCCACAAATAAGGCAGCAAGGTGCGCAGCGTGGTCAGGCCGCCGCGAGTCGGAGAAGCGAGGGAACCGGGTTTCACAGTGGCCATGGTGGACGTAGCAGGCGGCCTGAACAGGCCACGCCGATCTCAACGCCGGGCAGTCGAGTCCGCTGGTTTCGCCGGGAAGCACCAGTACTTGACGATGACCACTAGCAGAACCGCCAGCGAGATCCAGGAGGCCCAGTGCCACAGGCCGGTACCCAGCAGGGCTGCCAGCAGTCCGAAGATGCTGAGCACGCCCAGCACGATGGGCGCACCCCATACGAATAAAAAGCGGCTGCGTGAACTCATGCGGGGGTTTGTTGCGGTTTGAGTTGTTGATGACGCCGAACGAGCTCTGCGATGCGAGCGTTGTTTGCCTTGCGGCGAGCGATCCAGAGGTACAGGCCGCTGCCCAACACCACGATGGTGATCAGGTCGAGCAGGGTCCACAGGATTTTCAACGGCATGCCGCCATAGTCGCCAAAGTGCAGGGGACGAGAGACTTCGAGGGCCGTCAGGTACCAAGGCATGCGCGCCACGGCGCTGAGCTCGCCGCTGACACCGTCCACCAGCACGGGCGTATTCAGTTTCGAGGTCAGGGGGGTGTCGCCCTTTAGCCAGACCACATAATGATGCGGGCTGCCGTAGGCGTTGCCGGGATAGGCGATGAACGAGACTTCGCGTCCTGGCAGGGCTTTGATCGCGGTATCGGAGGCGTTTTGCACCGAGGCCAGATCCTTGGGCACACTGCGGCCCTGATAGGGCGCCAGAATGCGCGGCAGTTCGGAGGCTTGCCACATACGGAACATGGGCGTGGACAGTTCGTTGATCACGCCCGTCACGCCGACGACAAAGGCCCAGACGAGCGTGACGATGCCCAGCAGATTATGCAGATCCAGCCATTTCAGGCGAGTCGAGCGCGCGGCACGCACGGTGCCAAACTCGATTTTTTTCATGAAGGGGCCGTAGAGGACAACGCCTGATACGATAGCGACCACGAAAAGCAGGCCCATGAATCCCAGGAACAATTCGCCGGGCAGTCCAGCGAATAGATCTACGTGCAGCGCCAGCATGATCCCCATGAACGAGAAACGATCCTCGGAATAGGGCGGTGCATCGTGCAGGACTTCGGCGGTACGCAGATCGACGCGCACGGCGTGGCCTTTTTCTACCGCAGTGCCTAGCTCGGGGGCAAAGCCTACGTAAGCCTGCGGCTCGTGATCGTCCAGGTAGACGTAGTCGACATACTCGTCGGGATACAAGGCCTTGGCCGAGGCGACGATTTTGTCCAGGCTGGCGGGCGGCGTGCCCTCGGGCAGCGTCGCGACGGGCTTGCCTTCGTCGAACAGGTCCTCGATTTCGTGATGAAAAATCAGCGGTAACCCGGTCAGGCAGATGACCAGCAGGAATACAGTACAGACAAGGCTGGTCCATTTGTGGACCAGATACCAGGTTTTGATCGTGGTGGCGGCAGTCATGGTCGTTGCGGAACTGAGTTGACCTAGTTCGCAACGATATCACGAATAATATTTATTCCTATCAATATCCTGTGACAGGCTGGGGATTTGCCGGTGGCGGAGCCAGGGGAATGGGGATGGCCAGTGCGGCATCGTGCTGGCCCGACGGGGAACCGCCAGACGTGGCGGGTGTGCGGTTGGCGGTGGAGCCCGTACCAGACGAGGTTTGTGGCGTGGCCGGGGCAGCTACCACGGGAGCAGCCATGGAACCCTGCATGGGCGCTTGGCTCAATGGCGCCGCCGGGGTCGCCGGCGCGGGCAAGCTGCCGCCGCCGGGAGCATTCAGCGGACGCACCTGTGTCGGTGCGCCATCGCTGGGCCGCATGTTGTTGAGAAAGTCGGTCAACTGGTCGCCAGTGGGCAGGTCCAGCGAGGCGATGGCCCGCCCGGGCGGAAATTCCGAGAAATAGTATTCGCCGTTATCGACCAGCAATCCGTCGGGCCGGGGGCGTTGCGCTTGTTCGGGCACGCCTTTGAGCACGGGCTGCATGTAGTCCAACCAGGTTGACAGGGCCAGGCCGCTGCCGAACGCGTTGGTGCCCAGCGACTGCGGCTGATCGAAGCCCATCCAGACGGTGGTGGCCAGTGCGGGGGTGTAGCCTGCAAACCAGACATCGACGGCGTCGTTGGTGGTGCCGGTCTTGCCCGCGACGTCGTTGCGCTTGAGCGTACGCTTGGCGCGAGCCGCCGTACCGCTGGTGGCCACGCCGCGCAACATGTCATCCATGACCCACGCGGTACGGGGATCGATGGTGCGAGCCGCCTCGTCGCCCGCCACGACGGGTTGCGCCTGCATCAGGACATTGCCCGAGCGATCCGTGACTTTGTCGATCAGATAAGGCGGCACGTGGTAGCCGCCGTTGGCAAAGACGGCATAGGCGTCGGCGACCTGCAATGGCGTAGCGCCGCCCGCTCCCAGTGCCATGGGCAACACCGCGGGCCAACGGTCTTTCTGGAATCCAAAACGGGTCAGATAATCCTGGGCGTATTGCGGCGTGATGGCCTGCAGAATGCGGATGGACACCATGTTTTTGGACCGGTACAGGCCCTGGCGCATGGTTTGCATCGGCTGGTAGTCATTGCCGTCGTTTTTGGGTGTCCAGGGGCGGGATCCGGTCTGTTCTACCGACAGCGTAAAGGGCTGATCCGATATTTGCGTGGCGGGCGTCATGCCGCGCTCGAGCGAGGCTGCGTAGATAAACGGCTTGATGGTCGAGCCGGGTTGACGCCAAGCCTGAGTCGCGCGGTTGAAGGTGCCGCTATAGAAATCGAAGCCGCCGATTAGAGCGCGTATAGCGCCGTCTTTCGGGGCCAACGACACCAACGCCGCCTGCAGCGTCGGCATATTCAGGATTTCCCACTGATCGCCATTTTTGTGCAGGCGGACGACCGAGCCGCGCTGGATGCGCTGCGTTTCGCTGGCCTGTGGGTTGAGGGCCCGCGCCACGATGGCCAGGGCCTTTTTATCGGAGACGGTGATGATCTCTTTCGCGCTGCGCGCCACTTTGATTTCGGTGGGGCTGGCCGAGAGCACCACGCCGGTCAGCAGGTCGCTGCTGTCGGGGGTTTCGTCTTGGACGCCATCGAGGATTTCTTCGAAGGCCTGCGGATCCTGTTCGATGTCGGCAGGCAGTTCGATCTGATCTTCGGGGCCGGGGTAGGCGGCGCGTCGGGTGTAGTCCAGGACGCCCGTGCGCACGGCCTGATAGGCGGCCTGCTGGGATTTGGAGTCTATGGTGGTGTAGACGTCGATACCGCGGGTGTACGTGCCGTCCTGGAACAGGCCATACATGATCTGGCGCACCAGTTCCGCCGGGTATTCGCCGTGGACCGTGAAGTCGTCGTTCTGACCGCCCTGGCCACCGCGAATCTGCAGCGGCTGTTCGCGGGCGGCTTGGGCTTGTTCCGGGGTCAGATAGCCCAGGGTTTGCATCCGCCCCAGCACGTAATGTTGACGGACGACGGCGCGGTCGAGATTTGTGATCGGGTTGGAGCGTGAGGGCGCCTTGGGAATGCCTGCCAGCAATGCAGCCTCGGCCGGGGTGATTTCGGCCAAGGGCTTGCCCAGATAGGTGCGCGAGGCAGCTTCGAAGCCGTAGGCGCGATGACCCAGGTAGATCTGGTTCATGTAGAGCTCCAGGATCTGGTCCTTGGTCAGCTCGGATTCGATCTTGAAGGTCAGCAGCAGCTCGTAGAATTTGCGCAGATAGGTCTTGTCAGACGACAGATAAAAATTGCGCGCGGCCTGCATGGTGATGGTGCTGGCGCCTTGCGATTTCGACATATGGATCAAGTTGGTCAGCATGGCGCGCGCCATGCCCATCCAGTCGATACCGCCGTGGGAGTAAAAGTCGTCGTCCTCGGCTGCCAGCATGGCTTGTTTCATGACCAGCGGGATGTCGTCAAAGGGCACGACGTTACGGTGTTCCTGGCCAAATTCGCCGATCAGGACGTGATCGGCCGTGTAAATACGCAACGGCACGCTGGGCCGGTAGTCGGTCATGGCGTGCAGGGACGGCAGATTGGGCCAAGTCAGCGCAACCGCGAGGCCGACAAGCACTGCACCGCAGAGGCCCAGGCCTGCCACGCCGACCGCGGTCTGCACCACGATACGTTTGCGCAGAAACTGCTTGATGCCCCGACGGGGGGCTGAATTCGATTTTTCAGGGGTATTCATTTGCTGCTGATTCTAGGCCAGAACCAGATAGACACGCCCCCTGTGGATTAGGTTTCCGTAACCAATCGTGGCAAAGGGCGATTTACCCGCCTCGGGCGAGGCGGCGTTGACGCTATTTTATCGGGGATTGTCCCTGTTTTGGGATGACTCAGGGTTTGAGGTGCGCGACGAAAAACGCCTCCATGGCCTCATAAAACTCGAATTTGTTCTCATCGTTGTGGAAACCGTGGCCTTCGTTGTCTTTGACCAGGTATTGCACTTCGACCCCGCGGTCCCGTAGTGCCTGTACCACTTGATCGCTCTCGGCTTTGTTGACGCGCGGATCCTGGGCGCCCTGGGCGATCAAGAGCGGCGTGCGGATACGATCGACGTGCAGCGCGGGCGAGGTCGCGGCCAGGCGTTCCTGATCGCGCTCGGGGTGGCCGACCATGTCGTACATTTTGGCCAGCAGGGGTTTCCAGTAGGGCGGAATGGTGTTCATGAAGGTGAACAGGTTGGACACGCCTACATAGTCCACTGCGGCGGCGTAGAGATCAGGGGTAAAGGTGATGCCCGCAAGCGTAGCGTAGCCGCCGTAGCTGCCGCCGTAGATGCCGATGCGCGCGGGATCAGCGATACCCTGGTCGATAAGCCAATGCACGCCGTCGGTAATGTCGTCCTGCATGGCCAGGCCCCATTGGCCAAAACTGGCTTCCCAGAATTGGCGGCCATAGCCCGTGGAACCACGGAAATTTATTTGCAGGACGCAGAAACCCCGGTTGGCCAGAAACTGGATCTCGGGGTTATAGCCCCAGCCGTCGCGCGCCCACGGACCGCCGTGCGGATTGATGATGCAGGGCAGGCCTTTCGGGTCGCGGCCGGCAGGCAGGGTCAGGTAGCCGTGAATTTCCAGGCCGTCGCGGCTGGTGTAGCGGATGGGCTGCACCGGCGACATATCGGCCTCGGGAATGGACGGATTGATATCCGCGAGCTTGTGCAGCGCACCCGTCGCTGTCTGGAACAGATAGCGTGCGCCCGGCGTGCGATCGTTGTAGGCGGCGACGATGAAGGTGTCTTCGTTGCGGTTCAACCCCTGGATGGCCAGGTCGTAGCCGGGCAACAGGCTTTCCAATTGCTGGTACAGCGCTTCGGTTTCCGCATCGAAATAGTGACGGCGCGGTTTGTCGGTTTGATAGGCGGCGACAGTCAGGACGTGGCGTTTGCGGGAATAGCCGGCGGCATCGAGATCGACCTCGTCGGTGGCAAATATCAGTTCCTCGTGATCGGGCGCGGCGGGGTCGATGATGACCAGCGCCAGTTTGTCGCGGCCGCGATTGCTCAGGGCGTAGAACTTGCGATCGTCAAAGGTGAAAAACGCCGGGCTGACGGTGGTGCGGTAGTCGGTGGTGATCAGCGGTTTGAAAGGCGCTGCCTCGTCGTCACGATAGAGCAGGGTAGTGTCCAGCCCATCGCTGGTGATGGCTGCGCGGACTTTGCCGGCGTGATCGGTTTGCCAGCCGACGACATTGCCGGGGTTTTGCGCCACGAGGACTGCCGCGCCGGTGTGGACATTGACGCGATAGACGTCGAATACTTGTGGATCGCGCTGGTTGTGGCTGATCAGGACATGATCGGGATCATCGGGCAGATCGTCTTCGATGCCGGCTCGGACGCTTTCGTAGGGAGTCAGGTCATGGGCTACGCCGGTTTGCGCATTGACGGCCAGGACGTGGAAGTTTTCGTCTCCGCCGAAATCTTTCTGATACAGGACGATGTTGTCGCCTTTCCAGAAAAAATTGCTGATATCGCGTGCGGTTTCGCTGGTCAATCTGCGCGGTTCGCCAACGGGTTGGGCGTTTTGCAGGGGCTGCACAAAAATATTCATGCGGGCCGGCTGGTCGTCCAACGCCACAGGTTGCATGAACCCGAGCGTCTTGCCGTCGTCGGCCAGGCGGAAATAGCCGCGGTCGGGATTACGGAAGAAGTCTTTCAGCGGGTATTTTTGGGGCAACTGCGAGGTGTGAGGCAAAGTCGATCTCCTGGTCGGCGTTCGGGCCAGCGGTTTTAGCTATTGATCATGCCATAGGGGCAGGGGTCCCGTCGAACCGTGGGGAGCGCATGGGTAAACCGTCCCTGTTAGGGCCGGCATTCGGGGGAACTGGCGATCGAGAGCCGGATTGCGGGATAATCGCGGCTGGTTATTGGAGTGAACATGATCAGAATTGCAGTGGCGGCGATCGCCGTGGCCGGCCTGGCGGGCTGCTCGACCGGGATTTCATCGGGCGGAAATATGCCGTCGGATAGTTTGACGGTGCAGTCGGATTACCGTTCGACGTACGAGGCGGCGACGGCGCAGGCCGAGCGTTGCCTGCGTGGCACGGGGGCGTACACCGTACATGGTACGGTGGATGATGCGACCCGCAGCGCATTGGTGCGGGTCGAGGCGCCGTTTACCGGTGACGACGTGGCGCGAGTGAAAATCACCGGCCAGGGTGACCGTGCGTCGCAGGTGGACATTCTCATGTGGGGACGCGGCATCTGGAATGAGGGCGCTCTCCATGCCATGCGTGCAGCGTTGATTTACCAGGTGCCGTCGTGCACGACCTATATGCCCAAGGATCCGCCTGCGGAGCAAAAGTCCGGAAAATAGGGGTGGCAGGTCGCTTCGACGGCGAGTGATTTGCTGTCGTCTTGACTGCGGCCGTGGCTATGCTGAGGCAGGGCCTGGCGACTTGGCATGAGGCAATTTCGCCGCTTGCCGTATCGCTTAACCATGCAGGTCAGTCACTGCCGGGCCGGCGTTTGATGACTTTGAAGGTGGCCGAGGCCTTGGCGACGATTTGTCCCTCGGCATTGCGGATTTCGCCTTCACAGAAGGCGATCGATGTGCCCAGGCGCAGGCAGCGGGCTTCGATGACCAAGTCGCTGTTGCCGGGGGACAGGAAACTGGTGGTCATGTCGATGGTGGCCATGCCTAGGCCGGGGTCGCTGCCACGGGCGGCGGCGCTGAGCGTGAAATCCAGCACGCTCATCAGCGTGCCGCCGTGAATATCGCCGCGGCTGTTGGTCAGATCCTCGCGCCAGGGCAATCGCGTGCGCGCATGGCCCGGGCCTATGCTTTCGGGAATCACCCCCATCAGGTGCATCAAGGGAATCGTCAGGCCGAAATAGTCAGTCGTGGCAGGCGTGGTCATGGATACGAGCAGATCAGCAAAATTGTTAAAAGCGCGGTGCAATAGCGCGTCATAATATTCTTTTTTTTGATTGCGCTGCCGGCAAGGTTGTTATCCCATTTGTCATGCTTTCGTTTTCGCGCAAGATCGTACATGTAGACATGGATGCGTTTTACGCATCGGTGGAGCAGCGCGATAACCCATCGTTGCGCGGATTGCCGGTGGTGGTCGCCTGGGAAGGGCCCCGTTCGGTGGTCTGTGCTGCCTCTTATGAGGCTAGGCGGTTCGGGGTGCACTCTGCCATGTCGGCCGCTCGCGCGCAGCGGCTTTGTCCCAATGCTATTTACGTGCCACCCGATTTCAATCGATATCGCGAGGTATCGCGTCAGGTGCGGCAGGTGTTTGCGCGCCATACGGATTTGATCGAGCCCTTGTCCCTGGATGAGGCCTATCTGGACGTGACGGTCAACAAGCTCGGGCTGGCATCGGCGACGGAGGTTGCGCGGGTGATCCGCAGTGAGATCCTGCAAGAAACGCACCTGACGGCCTCTGCGGGTGTGGCGCCCAACAAATTCCTGGCCAAAATTGCCTCTGACTGGAATAAGCCCGACGGTCTGTTTGTGATCAAGCCATCGCAGGTGCTGGCGTTCTTGCAGCCCTTGCCAGTGCGCAAAGTGCCAGGGGTGGGCAAGGTCATGCAGGGCAAGCTTGAAGCGCTGGGCGTACAGACTGTGGGGGATTTATCGCGGTTTACTGCGGTTGAGCTGGAGCATCATTTTGGGCGCTATGGGGTGCGATTGCACGAGCTGTCACAAGGCATCGACAATCGGGCCGTGCAGCCTGACGCACCATTGCAGCAGATATCCGCGGAAACGACGTTGATGGTGGACCAGCCGATCGAGGCGTTGGACGAGGTGTTGGGGCGTCTGGCGCACAAGGTCTGGGATCAGGGGCTGAAAAAGGGCGCGATTGGCCGTACGGTAGTCCTGAAATTGAAGACGGATCGTTTTCGTATCGTCACGCGCACATTGACGCTCACACGTGCGCCGGCCTCGGCCCAGGATCTCGCTATGGTTGCTCAGCAGCTTTGCATGCGTGTGGATTTGCCCGGCACAACGCGATATCGCTTGGCGGGTGTGGGTATGAGCAACTTTGAAGATGTTGCCGAACAAGCCCGGCAGGCAGATCTGGATTTGTTCGGCGAGACGGCTTACTGATCGGGATCAGCCGTTCAGGCGCTGTTTAACCTGTTGCGATACGTCGGACATATCGGCTTTGCCAGCCAACGCGGGCTTGAGAATGGCCATGACTTTACCCATGGCAGCGCCGCCGCTCAGGCCCTGCGCTGCAACTTCTGCGAGTGCAGCGTCTATGGCAGCGGAGATTTCCTCGGGCGAGGCTGCTTGCGGTAGAAATTCGCGCAACACGTCCAGCTCGGCGGTTTCCTGTGCCGCTGTTTCCAACCGGCCGGCTTGTTCAAAAGCGGCAATCGATTCGCGGCGCTGTTTTACCTGCTTTTCGATGATTGCGGTGACTTCTGCGTCGCTCAGTTCTTTACGTTCGTCGACTTCTTTCTGTTTGACCGCGGCAACGAGGAAACGCAGCGTGGACAGGCGCTGGGAGTCTCGGGCGCGCATGGCTTCTTTGACGGCGTCGGTCAGGCGGGTTTTGAGCGTAGTGGTGCTCATTGGGAAACCTTTGAGATACGGAGGGGGGAGGCTTAAGTGTAAACCGGATGAGGGTGGGGTTAGTGCTATTGGCGTCGATGCGGGGCAGTGGCCGCGTGGGGGCTTCACGTGGCCGG
>NZ_CBCSJH010000024.1:0-83078 GCF_965139195.1 Bordetella tumbae
GGCCCCTTCGGGCCTACCTACGACNTCCGCTCGCGCGACTCCGAGGCGCGCCAACGCAGTCACTGCCCCCCTTCGACTCGCAGAATCTCTGACTCCCTCGTCGCTGGCACGGCTGGTTTTCTTAGGCTTCGTAGGAACTGGCTTTTGCAAGGACGAATATCTTGCAGGGTGGCGATNCNTGGGCGCCTACGGGCGCGCCCATGGATCGCGTTCGTGATCTGCATGCGAAGGCTTTGGCATCGGTGGCGAACAGAAGATCTCTCGAGCAACGATTTCTCATAGGCCAGCAGGAAATTGTTCGCACCACGACTTCGCGACACGCCAACCTGAACCCCGCTATTCATAGCCAACTACTTCACGCCCAGATGTTTCGCGAACGTCGCAGGATCGGTGTTGGTGCCGCAGAGCAATACGCCGACTCGTTGACCGGCCAACTCGTCCTTGAGTTTTCCGGCCAACGCTGCAGTCGCCGCAGCGCAAGCGGGTTCGGTCGCCAGTTTGAGTTGATCGAATAGCAGCCGCATCGCGCTACGCAGATCGTCATCCGAGACAGTGACGAGACGGTCGACATTCTGGCGGCACAGGTTATAGCTGTATTGCTCGGTATGAGGCGCCATGAGGCTGTCGGCGATGCTTTGCATGGGGCCCATTTTGACGGGGCCATTGGTGGCAAAGCTGCGATGCATGGCATCGGCGCCTTCGGGCTCTACGCCGATGACTTGGCACTGGGGATCGAGCAGTTTGATGGCGGTGCTGACGCCTGCCATCAAACCGCCGCCACCGATGGGGACGATGACGGCGTCAAGCTTGCCAGCCTGTTGCAGCCACTCGTAGCCCAGCGTAGCGGTACCCAGAACGGTGCGATAGCCGTTGAACGGATGTACGAAGAATCGGCCCTCTTCGCTTTCAATACGGCGCACCGTTTCAAACGCCGACGGGCCGTCTTCGGCGAGGACGACCTCGGCGCCATACTGCCGGCATAGGGACACGCGAGCAGGGCTTGCCGTCTTGATCATGACGACCTTGGCGGGGATCTCTAAACGCATGGCAGCGTAGGCGACGGCGACTGCGTGATTGCCGGCAGAGACGCAGGTCACGCCGGCGTTGCGCTGGGCTTCGCCAAGCGCAAGCAGATTGGAAAAGGCCCCGCGTGCCTTGAACGTTCCGCTGGCTTGGAACAATTCAAATTTGAAGCAAACATCCGTGCCCGCAACAGGATCGAAATCGGATTTGGCAACGACAGGCGTCGTGCGTACCCAGTGTTGCAGCTCACTATGCAGGTCGGTGATGGCGGCGAGGTCCGGAACGGGTAATGTTTCCGCAGAGGTGGTCATGATGATTTCCTATGGTTCAGCGCAAGCCTAATTTTTTGCGTACGGCAATGAGCGAGATCAAGCTGATCACGGCCGCGAAAATGACATAGAAGCTCGGCGCGAGCTTGTTGCCGCTGGTCGATATCAGCCAGGCGATGATGAAGGGCGCGAATCCCCCAAAGATTGTGACGGCGATGTTGTAGCCGAGGGACATGCCAGTCGTGCGCGACTGGGTCGGGAACAGGTCGGTCAACAACGCAGGCAGCGCACCGAAGTAGCCCGCCAACAAGACGCCGATCACGAATTGCACCACTATCATGGTGGCAAAGGTGGGCGACGATCTCAGCAATAAGAACAGCGGATACATCAAGACGAGAAAGAGCACTGCCGAGGTCAGCATGACACCGGTGCGCCCGTGCCGATCAGACCAGTGACCGACGATGGGCGCAAAGATGAATTGAACGACGCCGGTGACCAGGGTCGCGGCAAACGCGGCGGACGCGGGGATACCCAGTTGCTTTACCGCATACGTGGGCATGTAGAGGATCAGATAGGTCGCAACCGTGCCCAGTACGACAGAGCCTATGGCCAGGATCAAGCGCGTGCGGTGTTGAGTGAAGGTATCGGCCAATGGTGATTCCGTACGCTCCGCCGCGAGAAACTCTGGCGTCTCGTCGATGCGCGTGCGGATGTAGTACGCGACGGGGCCGATCAAGAGGCCAAAGAAAAACGGCACACGCCAACCCCAGCTCTCGAGTTGTTCGGTCGTCAACCAGGCATTGAGGCCAGTGCCGAAGCCGGCGGCCAGGATGGTGGTCAGGCCTTGGCTGGCGACTTGCCAGCTGGCAAAGAAGCCGCGGCGGTTCGGACTGTGCTCGGCCAGAAAGGCGGTAGCGCTACCGAACTCTCCGCCTGCGGAAAAGCCCTGGATCATGCGCGCGATCACAATGCCGATGGGCGCCCAGATACCGATCGCGGCATAGGTGGGCATGACGGCGATCATCAATGTGCCCAGCATCATGAGCATGATGGCCAGCGTCAAGGTAGCGCGGCGGCCGACACGATCGGCGTACACACCCAGCACTAATGCGCCCAGGGGGCGCATGAAAAACGACACGCCAAAGGTACCCAGCGTGATCAGCAGCGAAATCGTTTCGTTTTCGTTCGGAAAAAACAGGCGCGAAATGGTCGCGGCAAAAAAGCCGTAAACCACCAGGTCAAACCATTCCAGTGCATTGCCGATTGAGGCGGCGGCGATCAGGCGCCCTGCTGAAGGAGAGGCCTTGCCTGTTGCTGGCGATACCGTTGATGCGGTGTCCATGGATGAAGTGTCCGAAAGTGAGACAGAGCGTTTGAATGGATGCTGTCAGACAGCGTTAAATACAAAGCCGGAAAACAGAATGTCGTCCGGCTGAAGTCCCATGGTCGCAATAGTGCGGCCATGGGTGCAAGGATAGCGCCAAACTCAGGCCTTGCCTGCGCCGGCTTGAGCAATGGCTTCGATCTCGATCAACGCGCCTGGCACCATCAGATCGGCACGCACTGTTGAGCGCGCCGGTAACGTGGCATCGCCAAAGAACGCACCGTAGGCTGCATCGAACGCCGCGAAGTCTTCGGTGCGGGTCAACCAGACTGTGGCCTTGACGATGTCGCGCGCGGTGAGTCCGGCGGCTTTGAGTTGGCGTTCGATGTTTTCCAGGCAGACGCGTGTCTGTGTGGTGACGTCATCGCCGATCAGGCGAAAGCCTTCGCCAAATGCCATCTGGCCGGAGACGAAAACCAGATCGCCTGCGCGGCGATACAGCGAGAAATTGGGTTGACGGCGAATGGGGGCGGGAGCAGATGTGTTGGTTTGCATGAGGCAGATCCGTGTGGATAAAAAGACGATCAGGACTTGCGTACGCTGTGCCGGTGAAGCGTGATGGGAGGCATGGCGAGTGAACTCCTATGGTGCTCGTAGGGCATGGCTACGCGTGCGGACGTGAGCGGTGCCGCATATCAGGCATCGTGGAAAATAGTGAACTCGTCGACGGGTACACGCGTCGTGCGATATTGATTGGCTGGATCGTCGACGTCTTGATAGCCCATTGATATGCCGCAGGCCACGATCTGATCGTCGGGGATGTTCAGCTGTTGTTTGACGATATCGGGATAGTTGGCCAGGGCCGCCTGTGGACAAGTATCCAGGCCGCAGCCACGAGCCATGATCATGATGTTTTGCAAGAACATGCCGTAATCGAGCCAGCTCCCTTTGTCCATGTCGTTGTCGATCGTGAACAGCAGTACGCAGGGCGCGCCAAAAAATTCAAAATTGCGGCCGATCTGCCGTGCCGAGGCGTCGCGGTCGCCTTTCTGGATACCCAGCAGGTTATATAACCCCCAACCCGTTGCGCGGCGCCGTTCCAGATAGGGGCTGCGCCAGTTGACAGGGTAATACTGGTATTCGCGTCGCTCGGGCTCTCCACGCTGATGGGCTTGCAGCAAGGCCTGCGACAGCGCATCGCGGCGAGCCCCTGTGACGACGTGGACTTTCCAGGGCTGGATGTTGCTGCCGCTGGGTGCGCGCGCCGCCGCTTCCAGAATGTGGCGAATGCGTTCAGTGGGCACTGGCGTAGGCAAAAAACCGCGAATACTTTGCCGCGAGACGATGGCTTGCTCAACGGCGTGCTGTACATCGTTCATTTCAATCTTCCCTAAGTCCGGTATCCAGGTCGATGGGCGTCAACCCGAGGATAGCGAGTTCATGTCACCGGTCAGACGGTTGGCACCTCTGGCGCATCCGCGTTGACGCGAGGGCTGCCATATTTGAATGATCCCTGTGCTGAGGCCAACACGCGGCCGTCGGGGGCGGTCACCGTGGCTTGAGAGAAATAGATCTTGCGTCCACTGCCGGTGACAGTACCCGTCGCCAGGACATGGCCGCTTTTGACCGAGCCGATAAAGTTGATGGCCAGTGAGATGGTCACGGAGTTGCTGCGCTCGGCATGATCGGGATCGATACCCGCATAACCACAGGCGGCATCCAACAGGGCGGAGACAACACCGCCTTGTAACGCGCCCTGGCGATTGAGATGGTTGGGTTGCAGCGCCATGCGGATGACGACGCGGCCGTCGCCCCAACTCTCGATCGTGGCGCCCAGCGAGTGCAGAAAAGGATTGTCTTCGAAACGGCTCATGATACGTAGCAATGGATAGTGGAATCGGGCGCATGCACCCGGATACAACCATCGATGATACCGTTGATAGATCAATTTGTCGGCTGAACCTGCCGCACAACAGGTGTCGCACAAGCGGCGAGGCGGACAATGAATCATCATCGTCCGCCTCGCGTGCGTGTGGTGAGTGCTGCCAGCGCTGCTGGCGCGCATCGGCCCCGGTTGGGGTCAGAACGCGATGCTGGCGCTCAAGCTATAAGTACGCGGATCCCCGGCCTTGATGTAGTTTTCGGACTGATACAGCCAGTAGCGCTTGTTGGTGAGGTTGTTGATGCCGGCACGGATGGTCGTGTTGTAGCCATAGATGCGCGTGTCGTAGGTGGCGCCGATATTAAAGACAGTGTAGTCGTCGACCTCGATGTTGTTAGACGCGTCCAGCATGATCCCGCCCGTGTATTTGGCATCGGCCCGCAGTTTCAGACCTGGCAGTTGCGGCACATCATAGACAACTTGTGCTGCGGCGATGAATTTGGGGGCGCCTGCGACGCGGTTGCCGTTGTGATCGGCGCCTTTTTTGTACTCGCTATCGAGCAGCATGATGCTGCCGCCGACATTCCAGTCCCGCGCGACGCGAGCCGAGGCCCCGAGCTCCAGGCCCTGGTAAATCGACTTGCCGCCTTGTACCAGCTCTTGTCCTCCGTCTGCGAGCTGCCGGGCGTACTCCGATTTTTTCTCGATGCGAAAGAGTGCGGCGGTCGCTGACCAATCCTCGTTTTCGGTCTTGATGCCCAGCTCGTATTGTTTGCTCTTGAGCGGACTGAGCAGGGCGCCGCGGTTTTCATAGGTATTGCCGACGACGGAGCCCGGTTCCAGGGATTCGATGTAGCTGGCATACGCCATGGTCTGCGGCGTGAGGTTGTACATCAGCGCCACGGTCGGTGTCAGGACGCCGTTTTTCTCATAGGGTTCGGAACGAACGCCGGTGGCGTCAAAACCTTGTTGCTCATAATTGGTGTAGCGCAGCCCGCCCAGGATCGACCAGCCGCCGGTCAAGTCAATCGTGTCGCTGGCGAACGCCGCTTTCTGTGTGATCTCTGCGGCGCGATACAGATCGAGCTGGCCCTCGCTGTAATAGGTGTTGGGATTCTGCTCATACAGATTGCCTGTACCCTGGAGCTGATACACACCATTGGAGCTGTAATCGTTCTTTTGCTTTTGCCACGACACGCCCAGCACGACTTGGTGTTTGAGCGGACCGGTACTGAATTTGCCTTCGGCCATGGCTTCCCATTGGTTATAGGAATAGGCCTCGCCATAGTCGGAACGGTAATCGTCGTAGTCGCCATCGCTATTGGTCAGCGACAGTACGGCTTCGTTGCGGCGTGTACGGGTGGAGTTATAGGTGTAGTGGGTGCTGACGTTCCAGTTGTCGTTTACCGCGTACTTCAGGCCTGTGGAGTAGAAGCGGAAAGCGTTGTCGGCATAGGGGCCTTCACCCTGAAGGTTGTCGTTATCGGCTCGCAGCGGCGAGGGCAGCGAAGTGCCGGACATGCCCGCGGCGGTGATGGTCGCGTCCTGCCTGATGGCCTTGCGGTCCTGGTAGATGGACTGAAAATCCCAGGTCAGCTTGTCGGTCAGACGCGCGTCCAGCGCCAGCGAGACAGAGTCGCGATAAAGTGAGCCATCGTTGTAGGTGGTGCCTTCTTCGTGGGTCGCGTTGAGCCGATAGCCGAATCGTCCGTCATCGCCGGCGCGGCCTCCCAGGTCGACGGATTCTCGCAACACGCTTTGCGAGGTATAGCCTAGCGTGATGTTGCGTACAGGTTCCTCAGTGGGTTTCTTGGTGACGTAGTTCAGCATGCCGCCCGGCGCGCCAAAACCATACATGAATCCCGAGGCGCCTTTGAGCAAGTCGATACGCTCGAACTGCTCGTAGGGCAAGGTGGTGACATAGCTGACAAAGGGCTTGCCATCGATGCGATAGGAGTTTTGCCAATCCAGTGGCAAGCCACGCACCGTCAGGTAGCTGGCCCAGGCCCCGTTGGATGAGCTGTTGTCGCCTACAGAGGCGTCCAATGCAAATACGTCGCCCAATTTGGAAACCTGGCGATTTTCGATATCTGCGGCGGTGACAACGGTGCTGGAGAATGGCGTTTCAAGTTGGGTGCGGCTGCCCAATGCGCCCGCGTTCACGGGCGTTTGCAGGTGCTCCAGCGAGTCATCGAAGGTATCGGCCTGGATGGTGACAGCCGGCAGTTGCGTCACGCTCGGCGCACTGGTTGAGGCCGATGCTTCAGTGGACTGCGCTTGGGCGCAAGTCGCATAGACGCCAGCCAAGGCCAGGGCGAGAACGGTGGGCAGGCTGGGACGTTGAGCGCTAAACCATGCCGGACGTTGCCGGAAATACATTGAGTAAGCCACGGAAGGGGCTCCAGACAGGAATGATGAGAAGGAAAACCTGTCTTTTTATTGAAAATACGAGTAATTCGCAATTACTTTTAATTATTGAAATGATTAAGTGCGGCTACCGATAAAAATCGGGGAGAACGAAAAAAACGGGCCCTGTCAGGGGCCCGTCGAAGGATCATCGCGGAATGCGCGGAATCAGTGCGCCGCTTTATACGCCTGGCGATAACGGTGCAATAACGGCTCGGTGTAGCCGTTGGGCTGCGTCAGGCCCTCGAACACCAGGGCGCTGGCCGCCTGGAACGCAATGGACGTGTCGAAATGACCGGCCATCGGTTGATACAGCGGGTCGTTGGCGTTTTGTTGATCGACGACTTTGGCCATGCGCTCCAGGGTTTCCTGCACTTGTTCGCGCGTGGCGATGCCATGACGCAACCAGTTGGCGATGTGCTGGCTGGAGATACGCAGCGTGGCGCGGTCTTCCATCAGGCCGACGTCGTTGATGTCCGGGACTTTCGAGCATCCGACGCCCTGGTCGATCCAGCGCACGACGTAGCCCAGGATGCCCTGGGCGTTGTTTTCCAGCTCGCGGCGGATGTCATCGGCGCTCCAGTCGGCGGGGTTGCCGACGGGGACGGTCAATAAGCCATTGAGCAGTTCGTCTTGTACGTCGGTGAGTTTGGTGCTTTCCAGTTGTTGCTGCACGGCAGACACGTCGACTTGGTGATAATGCAAGGCGTGCAGGGTGGCTGCGGTGGGTGAGGGCACCCACGCGGTATTGGCGCCAGCCTTGGGATGTGCAATTTTTTGCTCCAGCATGGCGGCCATCAGGTCAGGCATGGCCCACATGCCTTTGCCGATCTGGGCACGGCCGCGCAAGCCGCAATCCAGGCCGACCAGGACGTTGCTGCGCTCATAGGCGGCGATCCAGGCGCTGGATTTCATGTCGCCCTTGCGCATCATGGGACCTGCCTCCATGGTGGAGTGCATTTCGTCGCCCGTGCGATCGAGGAAACCCGTGTTGATGAAGGCAACGCGGCCGGCAGCGGCCAGGATGCAGGCCTTGAGGTTGACGCTGGTGCGCCGCTCTTCGTCCATGATGCCCATCTTGATCGTGTGGCGCGGCAGGCCGAGCAGGTTTTCGACACGATCGAACAGTTCATTGGCAAAGGCCGCTTCGATGGGGCCGTGCATCTTGGGTTTGACGATGTAGATCGAGCCCTTGCGCGAATTACGCTTGTTTGCACGGTCGGGCAGGGCCGTCAAAGTCGTCAGCACGGCGTCCAGGATGCCTTCCGGGATTTCGTTGCCGCTGGCATCCAGAATCGCCGGGTTGGTCATCAAGTGGCCAACGTTACGCACGAACAGCAGGGAACGGCCATGCAAGGTCAGTGTGCTCTTGCCGTCGGGCGTGCGGTATTCGCGGTCGGCATTCATGCGGCGCGTGAAGGTCTGGCCGTTTTTGGTGACGGCTTCGGTCAGATCGCCTTTCATGAGGCCGAGCCAGTTGCGGTAGATCTGCACTTTGTCATCCGCGTCGACGGCGGCGACGGAATCTTCGCAATCCATGATGGTGGTCAGTGCGGCTTCGACCACGACGTCTTTGACGCCCGCGGCATCCGTCGCGCCAATGGTGTGTGTGCGGTCGATCTGGATTTCGATGTGCAGGCCGTGATGTTTGAGCAAGACGGATTGCGGGGCCTGGGGCTCGCCGACATAGCCCACGAACTGCGTGGCGTCTTTCAGGCCAGTGCTGCCTTGTTTGGTCGTGACGACCAACTGGCCGTTGTCGATGGTGTAGGACGTGGCATCTGCATGCGAACCCTGCGCGAGGGGCACGGCTTGATCCAGCACGGCGCGCGCGCGGGCGATGACGGCCTCGCCGCGTTGCGGGAAATAGCCGCGGCCGGTATCGCCGGGCGTCGGGGGAATGGCGTCCGTCCCATACAGGGCATCGTACAGGCTGCCCCAGCGTGCGTTGGCGGCATTCAGGGCGTAGCGTGCATTGGACATGGGCACGACCAACTGCGGGCCGGCTTGCTCGGCGATTTCGGCGTCGACATCGGGCGTGGTGACTTGCACTGCGTCGGGGATGGGCAGCAGATAGCCGATTTTGGTGAGAAAGGCGCGGTAAGCGGCGAGATCGCGTACCGGCCCCGGATTGGCGCGATGCCAGTTGTCCAGCTCACTTTGCAGGCGGTCACGGTCGGCCAGCAGGGCGCGATTGCGCGGCGCGAGGTCACGCACGATGGCGGCAAAACCGCGCCAGAAATCTTGAGGGGCAATGCCGCTTGCGGGCAGGGCCTCGTTTTGGATGAATTGGTGAAGGACGGCCGCCACTTGCAGGCCATCTTGCTCAATACGTTCAGTCATCATTTGCTCGCAAAAAATCAGGGGCGGGCGCAACCAGCGCGATGAACCTACATGATCCGGGCATGTGGCCACGATGTCTACCTCCGAACCCACTGGTCATACCAGTTTATTTGGTTTGAATTTGCGGTAATGGACTTTTTTATGTTTCTATTTCAATTACTTGACTGGATTCGGTATGCATGTGGCATGCTGGAGGATCACCCGGTCATACCAGTGAGCCCCGTATGGAAACAGAAACTGCGACAGCAGGACGCCAGGTTGCCGATGTGGTGGCCGAACGTATTGAACGCCTGATCATGGATGGCGTGCTCAAAGCCGGGCAGGCATTGCCGTCTGAGCGCCGTTTGACGGAAAAGCTCGGCGCTTCTCGTACGGCCCTGCGCGAGGGACTGAAACTCTTGCGCGCACGCGGCATCATTCACACCGAACAAGGCAAGGGTTCATTCGTCGCGCCGATTTCGCAGGTGGATGCGGGGCCGCTGGTGCATTTGTTCCATTCCCAGCCGCGCACGCTGTATGACCTGTTGGAGGTGCGCGCCCTGCTCGAGGGGGAGTCTGCGCGCCTGGCGGCGATTCGAGGGACCGAGGCGGATTTCATCATGATCCGCCGGCGTTATCAGGCCATGATGGACGCGCACGAGCAGGATACCGATATTGCGACGCACGCCCATCTGGATCACGCATTTCATTTGGCCGTGTGCGAGGCCTCGCATAACCCTGTGCTGACGCATACGCTGCAATCGCTGACGGATCTGATGCTGGGGTCGGTGTTTGCCTGTGTGAATAATCTGTACCATCGCCAGCCGCACAAGCAGCAGATCGATCATCAGCACACGGCCGTGTTCGAGGCGGTGACGGCGCGTCTGCCGGATCAGGCCCATCAAGCCGCCACGAATCATGTCAACAGCGTGCGGCAAAGCCTGGGCGAGATTGAGCAAGAAGAGCAGCGCCTGGTGCGGGCGACGCTACGCTTGGAGGGCTGGGCGTAGTCTGCGTCGTCGCGGACGCCGGCTCGAGTCAACGCTGTCTCCGATCGGCATCGATGTTGCCTGGGGAACGGTAATACGGCGTCAAGCGGGCGCGAGCCCCGCGTCCAGACGCACAAAGGCCTCCCGAAGGAGGCCAGTGTGCCGGGGGAGGAGGGGGGGCCCCCGATCGGGACAATCAGCTATTGGACGGCGGATAGTCCAGGTCACCAAACGAGTAGTTGCCCGAAGCTTTGGCTTCGGCCAGTTCGGCTTGTACTTGAGCGCGGCTCAGGCGGCTGCCATTGTCGGCCACGGCAGCGGGATAATCTTCTTCACCGTAGGTCACGAGGCCGGCGGCCTTGGCTTGGGCCAATTGGGCTTGAACTTCAGCGCGGCTGAGGCTGGGGCCTTGGGCGGCGACGGTGGGCGGATAGTCCAGATCACCAAAGCTGTATTGGCCAGTGGCCTTGGCCTGAGCCAGTTCGGCCTGGACTTGGGCGCGGGTGATGGGTTGGGTGTTGGTATCAGCGGCTTGGGCGCCGGCGGCGACACCCAGGGATAACAGGATGGCAGTAGCAAGGGTTTTCATGACGATCTCCAGTTCATTGTCTTGGGACCATCGCACCCGGCAGTTGAAATTTTAGGGGGTGTGATTGTTGCCCGTTGAAGACATTGTGTGCCTGTTGAGACCTGGGATAAACCCTAGTTTTCTGAAAATATTTTTCCAAAAATAAGGATAATTGGTGACGGTTTTGTGAAAACCGTGCGATTTCCCTGATAAATGGAATAGACGAATCCTGGCCAAGCTCGTCTACCGGGATCTATCGCCGATGTGTTCGGGCAGGGATTCCGTCTCAGCTGCTAGCGTTGCAGCTCGTCTTCCGCGTCTTTCAGGTCGGCCTGGGCTTCTTCGAGTTTGCGTTGGGCCTTGTTGATTTTGTCTTGTTTGCCTTTGGCGCGTACCTCGGCGAGTTCTTCTTCGCGTTCCTGGACTTCTTCTTTGCGTTCATCGATGGCTTGCAGGCGATCTTTGCGTAAAGACTCGTCGGTGCAGGATCCGCGCGCCTCTGATAGCGCACGGCGCAGACCCGCCTCGCGATGGGTGTTGCCATTGGCCTGTGCGGCGGCGATGTCGTTTTCGATGTGGCAGAACTTGGCCGCGCAACTGCGCAAGGCGCTGCAGTCCTGGATGGCGGCCGCGGGGGCGGCTTGGACGGAGAGGGCCGGCACGATCAGGGCGGCGCCGGCAAACCAGCAGGAAAGGCGGGGTAGAACGGACATGGTGACTCCTCTTTGCATGCCCGCTACCCGGGCGTCAGATAAGTGTACCGGCCAGTGCTGCCGCGATCAGCAGCAGGCCAGTCCAGAGGTTCGCACGAAACAGCATCAGGCTGCGTGCCGGCCGTTGCAGATCAAAAATATACAGTTGCCAAGCCAAGTGCACCGCGACGGCAAAGATGCCGACTTGGTAAGCCCAGTGCATACCGATATCGTAGCCGCCCCATGCCCACAGAATGATGGTTGCGACATAAAACCCGCCCACCCATTGTTTGCCGCGGGCACCAAATCGCAGGGCCGTCGAACGCAGGCCGAGCTGCTGGTCGTCGCGCACGTCGATGTAGGCGTAGATGCTGTCATAGCCGACTTGCCACAGCACAGCGCCCAGCCACATGGCAATGGCACCCAGCGGTACGGTGTTTTGCGTATCGGACCATGCCATCAGCATGCCCCAGTTAAAGCAGATGCCCAATACGACCTGCGGCCAGTAGGTGACGCGCTTGCACAATGGGTAGATGAACACGAAGGGCAGGACGGCGACTGCCAGCCAACGGCTCATTTCGTTAATGAAAAACAGCAGCGATCCGCAGACCAGCAACTGGCCCAGCAAGAACCACACTGCCTGGCGCATGCTGAGCTGGCCGCTGGTCAGTGGGCGAAACCGGGTGCGTTCGACATGTTTGTCGATATCGCGGTCGCACATGTCGTTGACGGTGCAACCGATGCCGCGCATCAGCAAGGCGCCGAGCGAGAATACGATCAATCGGCCCAGATCCGGCAGGCCGCCGGCAGCCTGGATCAGCGTGGCGATGCAAGGCAACAGCGTCAGCCAGGTGCCAATAGGGCGATCCAGGCGGCATAGGCGTGCGTAGGGACGCCACGATTTGGGTAGCCAACGTTCGACCCAGTCAGTAAAGACGATGTCGTTCAGATCGGGAGAGGGGGTTTGCTGCGCGCTCACCATAATGACAGCTCGATGGATAGGCGTGTGCTGGGACCAGGNGGCGCCGTGGAAGGCGCCNCCCAACGTAAACGATCAGACGTATTGTTTGATCAACTTGCCCAGAATGGCAATGCCGGAGCGGATCTTGTCCTCAGGGACGGTGACAAAGCTCAGGCGCAAGGTGTTGGTCTGGGGCTTGCCTGCGTAGAACGGCTTGCCGGGAACAAAGGCTACGTTTTGCTCAATGGCCTCGGCCAGCAGCTTGGTGCTGTCGATGTGCTCCGGCAACGTGACCCACAGGAACATGCCGCCCTCTGGGACAGTCCACTTGACGGTGCCGGGGAATTCCTGGGCCAGGGCGTCCAGCATGCAGCGGCCTTGTACGCGGTAGATTTCGCGCACGGTCGGCAGGTGCTCTTCCAGGAAACCGTCTTTTACCGCCTCGTAGACGGCCATCTGGGTCAACGTCGGCGTGTGCAGGTCAGTGGCTTGTTTGGCCTGGACCAGTTTGTCGATGATGCTGCGATGGGCGGCGATATAGCCCAGACGCAGACCCGGCGCCAGGACTTTCGAGAATGTGCCCAGGCGGATCACGTTGGCGCCGTATTCGCTGGCCAGGGCCAGCAGACCCGGCTGCGGTTCGCCGGCGTAGCGCAGTTCACCGTAGGGGTCGTCTTCGATGATGGGCAGACCCAGTTGGGCCGCACGCTGGACCAGGGCCTTGCGGCGCTCCAGGGTCAGGGTGCGGCCCGTGGGATTCTGGAAATTGGGCAGCGCGTACAGAAAACGGGCATCTGCGGCCAACTCGGGCGTGATGGCCTCGGGAATCAGGCCGCCCTCGTCGGTCGCGACGGGTACGAACTTGGGCTGATACAGGCTGAACGATTGCAGTGCGCCCAGGTAGCTGGGGTCTTCAACCAGGACTTTGCTGCCTTCGTCGATCAGGACTTTGCCCAGCAGATCCAGGGCTTGTTGCGAGCCCGAAACGATCAGGATCTGATCAGGCGTGACCTGTGCCCCGGCGCGGTTCAGATCCTCGGCCACCCATTTACGCAGCGGGGCATAACCCTCGGTGGGACCGTATTGCAGGGCCGCGCGGCCGTTGTCGGCCAATACCTTGTCGAACGCCGCTCGTACTACTTCTACCGGGAAACCGCTGGGGGCAGGCAGGCCTCCGGCAAAGGAAATCACCTCGGGACGTTCGGTGACTTTGAGGATTTCGCGGATAGCGGAGCTGGTCAGTTGTTGAGCGCGTTGGGAAAACACGCACACGGGTTCGAGAGGCTGGTCCATGGGAAACTTTGGAGAAAAGAACGGAAAAAATGAGCAAATATTGTCCCACAACGCCGAGGCACGCCGTCATGCGGGGCGGCAGGGCCTAAAATCACTTGGTTCGAAAGTTGCCTGTACAGTTACATTTCCATGTTTACCGCCACTGATCTGCCTACCGATAACAAGCCGCGTTTTTACGCTGAACTGACTGCCCAGGCCCGGGCGTTGTTGACCGACGAAACGGACCGTATTGCGAATGCCGCCAATTTTGCGGCGTTGGCGTATCAGGCGTTGCCTGCGATTAATTGGGCGGGTTTTTATTTCTATAACGGCGAAGAGCTCGTGCTGGGACCTTTTCAGGGCAAGCCGGCATGCGTGCGCATCGCTTTGAATCGGGGCGTGTGCGGCGCAGCGGCAAGCCAGCGTCGCACGCAAGTCGTGGCGGATGTGCATGCGTTTCCGGGACATATCGCTTGCGATGCGGCGTCGCGTTCCGAGGTCGTGGTGCCGCTGGTGCTCAACGGAGAGCTGTTGGGTGTCTGGGATGTGGACAGCCCCGAACCCGGCCGGTTCGACGACGAGGATCGCCAAGGGATGGAGGCGTTGTGCGCCGTGTTCCTGGAAAGTCTCGGGCAACGCTAGGGCGTTCGTAGACCGGGGAGCGGGGCGCTGCTTTGTCAGCGACTTGGGCATCCGGTGTTTTCTTCAGAGGCCGCGACGAATTGACAGCTTTGCCGCGGCCCGGTAGATTTCGGTTTCTTCTACGCCCACTTCGCGTACGCGTTATTTTTCCAATGTTTCCGGCCATCCGCTCCGTCGTTGCTCTCCGCGCTATCTGCGTGGGGTTGACGTGCGTTGGCCTGAAATCCAAAAAACAGCCGCTCATCTGACCGGAGCATGCTGTTCCGTCAGATGGGCGACGGAACGGCGGCAAACCCGGCGGCATGACGCGCGGCGATTTCCCCCCAGCATCCTTAGCACTTCTGCACGGTTCCTTTGACGGTCCGCATTGCATCAGGAGTGCTTTATGTCGAGTTCTGCTTCTACTTCGATTTTCCAGGGGGTCTGGATTCCTTTGGTGACGCCGTTCAGCGGCGCGGTGGGCCGCCAGTCAAAAGCGCGGCGTGGCGGGCATGTTTTCACTGACGCCGTGGACGGCGGCGCGTTGCGGCGTCTGGTCCGTCACTACGTATCCGCAGGCGTGGACGGGCTGGTGGTTTGCGGCAGCACAGGCGAGGCCGCGGCGCTCGATGATGCGGAGCAATTGGCGGTGTTGGATACCGTGCTCGACGAAGCGCAGGGCCTGCCAGTGGTCATGGGGCTGGCGGGGAATCATCAAGGGCATGTGATGCAGCGTCTGGCGGCGTTCGGGACGCGGCCGTTAGCGGGGGTGTTGACGCCCGCGCCGTATTACGTGCGTCCGGGGCAGCAGGGTGCGCTGGCGTACTTTCGCACGCTGGCCGACGCTTCACGTGTGCCGCTGGTGCTTTACGACATCCCTTATCGCACGGGGGCGACGCTGGAGACCGAGACGTTGCTGGCGTTGGCCAAGCACGACAATATCGCCGCCATCAAGGATTGTGGCGGCTCGCTGGACAAGACGGTGGCATTGATCGCCGATGGCGGGATGCAGGTGATGGCGGGCGAGGATCTGCAGGCATTGTCCACTATGTGTCTCGGTGGCAGCGGCATGATTGCGGCTGCCGCGCATATACGTCCGGATCTGTTCGTGGCGATGCATCGGGCGGTGCAGATGCAACAATTGGAGGTAGCGCGCGGGCTGTTTCATGCCCTGGCTCCTGCGATTCGCCTGGTATTCGCCGAGCCGAATCCGGGGCCGCTCAAGGCGCTCCTGGGCCGGCAGGGGCTGCTTTCCGACGTGCTGCGCGCCCCGATGCCCAATGCCAGTGCTGCCACGGCAGCAGAGTTGGAAGCGGTCGTCATCGGGTTGAATCAGGCGTTTCCAATCGCGGGCCGGCTGGGTATCGCGGCCTGATGCCGTGGGCGGCAGATCCCGCCATTCAGAGTATGCCGCACATCGCTTGGCAGCATCCTCTGAACGGCGGGCAATGCCAAGGCGTACATATTTCTGCCATATTGCTATGATGCGGCCATCCTGAATAGCTCCGCAGTGGGCTATGGAGTTCCATGGCGCATACTTTTGAGTCGCTGTCGGCGTGGCAGGTCATGATGGCCGGCCTGCTGTTTTTCGGCGGTATCTACTTGTTGTTCGGCACGGCGACCTGGCTGCTGACTCGTTATGTCTTGCCGGCGTTGGGTATTGGCGGAGTGCTGGACCCGCGTCCATTGGCGCCCGGTCAGCTGCGTCGCGAGTTGACACAATCGGGGGTGTCCGTCCTGATCTTTGGGCTGGGCATGGTCTTTCCCTGGGGCTTCTTGCAGCTCGGATGGGCGCATCTCAATCCCGATGCGAGTGCCACGCAGATCGTCGTAGAGATCCTGGTATTGGTGGCCTGGAACGACGTGCATTTCTGGATCAACCACCGTTTGCTGCACACGCGGTGGCTGCGCCGATTTCATCTGCCGCACCATCGCTCGGTGGTGACGACGCCATTTTCGACGTACAGCTTTCATCCCATCGAGGCCCTGATGTTGGGCAATGTGATCTTGTTGCCCATGGTGCTGCACGATTTCAGTTTCTGGTCGCTGTTTTCGGTGCCTCTGTTCAGTCTGTTTTTCAACTGCGTGGGGCATGCCAACTATGATTTTTTTCCACGCGTGTCCTATGCGCACTGGTTTGCCGCCAGCCGCCGGCATCACCTGCACCACGCTTGCTACAACGGCAACTATGGATTCCAGTTCACGTTCATGGACCGTTTATTCCGCACGCGGTTAACGGCAGATGCAGCCTCAGCGCAATTGGCCGCGGCTAACCGGCGAGGCGCGGTTGAGCGTCGGAGCTAGCGCCATGGCGCGCGCGAGAGGGCCGCACAGGCTGCCCATGCTGCGTCATTGGCGTGACGTGCAAAGCCTGGCTTATATGGCCGCTTTGCCGGCATTGATGGCGTGGCAGTGGGTCTACGGACTGAATTGGCTGCTGTATGGGTTGATGTTGTTTTTGACATTGGGCATCGGTGTCGTGCATCACAACCACACGCACTTGCGCATGTGGCGTCATCGTGGCGCGAACCGAGCGACGGATATGGTGCTGACCTTATTGCAGGGCCATCCCACGTTTGTGTTTTTTCCGGCCCATGCGGGCAATCATCATCGCTATCAACATGGGCCGCGTGACTTGGCGCGGACCTATCGCTACGGTGGCGATACGAATCATCTCGCGGGGTATTTACTGCACCCGTTTCAAGCAGTGTGGAGTTTGTATCCCTTGTTCTGGCGCTGGTTGGCGCGGTTGCGCCGATACTGGCCGGGGACGCTGCGCTATTGTCTTTGGCAGTATGCCGCATGGCTGAGTTTATGGGGTGGGTTGTTGGCGGTAAATCCGTCCAAGGCTTTGGTGTTCGTGATCGTGCCGCAGCTGCATGGCCTGCATTGGCTGTTGGCGACGAACTATCTGCAGCACGCCCATACTGACGGCGGGCCCGAGCGCCGTGCGCGGTTGAGCTATGCGCGCAATTTCGAGGGCTGGGTCAATCCCTTGCTGTTCAACATCGGATTGCATACCGCGCACCACGAGCACGGCCGCGCGCATTGGTCCGAGCTGACGCGTTTGCATGTTCAACATTATCGCCATCGCGTCGATCCCATGCTGATCGAACGCGGCCTGGTCCCGTATATGTGGCGGGTGTTTGTGTTGGCGCTGATCTGGCCGCGCTGCCGTAGTCGCTCATTGATGCGGCCGGAACATATTACCTAGTAGGAGCGTTCCTTCTCATGCCTGTTTCCTTTGACCGCGTGTATCTGGAAAGTGCCGGCTATTTCATGCCGGGCGAGCCCGTGAACAATGAGGATATGGATCGCTATATTGCGCCGCTGAACCGCATATCGGGCCGTATCAAGCAGCGCATTCTGGCTGAAAACGGTATCAAGCAACGGTATTACTCGATCGACGAGACGGGCAATACACGTTGGACGAATGCTGCGCAAGCTGCGCAGGCTATCGGCGATTGTCTGCGCCGGCAGGATCGTACGCTGAACGAGGTGTCGTTGCTCACCTGCGGTTCGTCGGGCGGCGATGCCTTGATGCCGGGCTTTGCCAATATGATCCAAGGCGAGTTGGCGGCGCCGCCGATGGAGACCTTGTCGGTGCATGGCATTTGCGCGGCGGGGGTGTCGGCGATTCAAGCGGCGGCGCAAGGGATTGAGCTAGGCGCGCATCATCGTGCGTTAGCGGTCGCCAGCGAGATGCCCTCGAGATTGTTCAAGCGCTCGCGTTTTGCCGCGCGAGGTTATGACGCAGACTTTGATTCGCATTTTCTGCGCTGGATGCTGTCGGATGGGGCGGGCGCGCTGCTGCTGGGCAATAGCGGCGCTGCGTTGCCGGGATCGTCGTCGGGGGTGCGACTGCGGTTGAAGTGGATCCATCAACGCGCGTTTTCCGGCGACTATCCGGTATGCATGCAACTGGGCCTGCCCGCCGAGGGCGGGCAGGGGCATTTGGACTACGCGTCGTGGACCGAGGCCGAGGCAGCTGGTGCATTGTCGCTGCGTCAGGATATCCGCCTGTTGCCGCATCTGTTTGATATAGGCATTCATGAATATGTGAGCCTGGTGCGTGACGGCTGGGTGAATCCTGAACGGGTAGACCATTTCCTGTGTCACTACTCGTCAGAGAAATTCATTCCGGTCGTGGCCGATCTCATGGAAAAGGCCGGGCTGGAGATCCCTCACGAGCGATGGTTCAGCAACCTGGCCTGGCGTGGGAATACCGGCGCTGCGTCGATTCTGATCATGCTGGCGGAGTTCCTCGAAACGCATACCCTCACGCCCGGACAGCAAGTCTTTTGCTACATCCCGGAGTCTGGGCGGTTCATGACGGCATATATGTTGTTCGAGGCCGAGGCTGTCGACGCGCCGTTATCGGCCTCGTCGTCCGCTACGGGTCAGGCCGCCGCGACGGTGCGGCCGGGTGCGCCCGTGAGCGCATCGGTGCATAGCGATGATGCCGATACGATTGCGCCGCCGCATGATCCCGAGCAAGCGCCACAGGGGCTGGGGCCGCTGCTGACGGAGCTGGCCTCGATCTGGCACGATTACCGTTCCCGCGTCTGGCGCACGCCTGTCGTGCGGCGTTTGCGCGAGCGCCGTTTCGTGACGGCGGATTATTTGAATTGGATGGAACAGTGGATCCCTCAGGTGCGCGAAGGCAGCAAGTGGATGCGCGAGGGCGCGGCGTCGCTCACTGATACGTATCAGACCCTGGCGGATTTGATTGGCGTACATGCCGGCGAGGAACAGAATGATTTCCAGATTCTGTTCCAGGATTATCGAAACGCGGGCGGCACCATTGCGGACATCGATGCGTTGCGCCGTAATCCCGGCGGCGAGGCCTTGAATGCCTATCTGCATGCCTTGGCCGCGACGAAGGATCCGATTGGATTGCTGGGCGCCATCTATATCATCGAAGGTACAGGCCAACGCATAGTGCCGGCATTGTTGCCGCTCTTGAAGGCGAGCCTGGATTTGCCGCCGGATCGATTCCGCTTCCTGGAGTATCACGGGCACAATGACGAGAACCATCTGGCGCGTTGGTTGATGGCGGTGGAGTTGGCGCTGGACGCCGACGATCGCGGCCAGGCAGAGCGTCGTATCGTGGATACGGCACGCCGCACAGCGGCGCTCTACTTGATGCAATTCCATCACGTGATGGAGGCCGAACAATCATGAGTTCCCGCACCCCTGAGTTTTTGACACGCGAACACGATCCGGCAGATCCCAGTCCGTGGCTGGCGCTCTATCTGGATCGCAGCACGCCTTTGCCCGATGCTGTGAAAGAGGCATGGCTCGCAGATTCCAGTTGTGGATCGCGCCAGTATTTGCTGCCGTTTTTGCGGCCCTTGGCGCGGGCGTTCATCATCCTGATTCAAGTCGTCAAGACGTTCCTGCCGCGCAAGTGGTCGCATTCGAAATTGCTGCATCGGATTTTGGCGTGGGGGCTGGAACACTTTGTGTCGCCCGAGGCCAATTGGCTGATCCTGCGGCATTTTCATCTGGGCGCGCAGGTCTTGTCGTTCATCGCGCGCAATGCGCCGGTGCAGGTGTCGACCACGCCGCTGGAGCCCATGGGTATTGCAGATCTGAAGGACGAGTTGTTCGTCAAGCATGATCTGAACTTGTTCAACTTTGTGATCCGGTTGAATGGCGCGCTGCGCGAGGCGGGCGTGGAAATGCATGCGCCCGAGAAAGTGGATTTTTCGATGATTCGCGATCCCGGGTTGCGGCTGGAAGATATGCCGCAGCGCAAACGGAATTTGCTGGATCTGCAAAGTGCGATCGAGTTGTTCACGCCGCTATATCAGTTGATGTTGACCGACAATGATTTTTGGCGCGCGGCTAATTCCTTGCAGTTGGACGAAACGGTCGGCATTTATGCCGCGCAGATTCTGGGCGCGCCGCAGCATTTGATTTTGGTGAACAACAAGCATCCGCTGGTGCCGTTGTCGACCCTGCGTGCGGGATACCGATTGGTGCTGCATGGTTTGTCGACCGAGATGTTGCATAGTCTGTTGATGCATGCGAAAAGCGAGGCCGAGGCCGCTGATTCACCAGCATCGCAAGCAGCATGAGAGCCGCTATGCTGGCATACTGAAGGAAACCTGGACGAGCTAACGGAGACACAACCCATGGCGGCCGAGACGGGCAGTACCGATCTGGTGTTTGATTACATCGTGGTGGGCGCAGGGTCGGCAGGGTGTTTGCTGGCCAATCGTTTGTCGTCCGATCCGGACAAGCGGGTGTTGCTGCTGGAGGCCGGTGGGCGCGATAACTGGCATTGGATCCATATCCCGGTCGGCTATCTGTATTGCATCGGAAATCCGCGCACCGATTGGTGCTATCGCACGCATCCCGATCCGGGATTGAACGGACGCAGCCTCGGCTATCCGCGCGGCCGCGTGCTGGGCGGCAGTTCTTCCATCAACGGCATGATTTATATGCGCGGCCAGCGCGCGGACTATGACGGTTGGGCGGCGTTGGGCAATGCCGGATGGGGATGGGATGAGGTGCTGCCGTTTTTCAAGCGCAGCGAGGACCATCACGCGGGGGCGTCGGACTATCATGGTGCAGGCGGTGAATGGCGTGTCGAGCGTCAGCGCTTGTCGTGGGATTTGCTCGATGCCTTTCGTGCCGCGGCAGCCCAGGCTGGGATTGCGCCGGTGTCGGATTTCAACCGGGGCGACAACGAGGGCTGCGATTATTTCGAAGTCAATCAGCGTCGCGGCATGCGCTGGAGCGCGGCCAGGGCTTTTCTCAGGCCGGTGGCCAAGCGATCTAATTTGCACGTCATGACAGGCGCGCGCGTGTCGCGCATCGTGTTCCAGAATCGGCGCGCCGAGGGTGTGGCGTTTCGCCTGGGAGACGGCAGCGAACAAGTGGCGCGTGCGCGAGCGGAGGTCATCCTGGCTGCGGGAGCGATAGGGTCGCCGCAATTGCTGCAGGTGTCCGGCGTCGGGCCGGCGGCGCAGTTGCAGGCCCGCGGTATACCGGTGCTGCATGATTTGCCGGGGGTAGGTGAAAACCTGCAAGACCATCTGCAGTTGCGCATGATCTACCGCGTCACGGGCGCCAAAACCTTGAATGCCATGGTGGGATCGTTATGGGGCAAGGCGTTGATGGGGGCGCAGTATGCCTTTGGACGACGCGGGCCGCTCAGTATGGCGCCGTCGCAACTGGGAGCATTCGCGCGATCCGGTCCTGAACAAGAACGCGCCAATGTGCAGTACCACGTGCAGCCGTTGTCGCTGGAAAAATTCGGCGAGCCTTTGCATGCTTTTCCGGCCTTTACGGCCTCGGTCTGCAATCTGCGGCCCACCAGCCGTGGCCATGTGCGGATCACGAGCCCGCAGGCGGATGATGCACCTGAGATCCTGTGCAATTATTTATCGACCGAGGCCGACCGGCGAGTGGCGGCCGACAGTATTCGACTGACGCGCCGTATTGTGTCGCAGCAGGCGCTGGCGTGTTACGCCCCAGAGGAATACAAACCGGGTAACGCATTGCAGACGGATGAGGATTTGGCGCGTGCCGCCGGTGAAATCGGCACCACGATTTTTCATCCGGTGGGAACCTGCAAAATGGGCGTGGACCCCTTGGCGGTGGTGGACCCTGAATTGCGTGTTCATGGCTTGCAAGGGTTGCGTGTCATCGATGCGTCGGTGATGCCGACCATCACGTCGGGCAATACCAATTCGCCCACGGTCATGATCGCCGAGAGAGGCGCGCATTTTCTCCACGCCAGCGCGAAAGCTGGCGCGTGATCTGCCTGCATGACTGGTCCGTTGTGCCCCAACCCCCCTGTTCAGAGGGGCATAGATCTATCGTCTGGACGCGATGCGCGCGGGTAGGGCAAATGCTTAGTCCGTGGGCACGTGCTGTACAAATCGCTGAGTTATAGTCCCTGAGTTTTCCCGCACGCTGCGATCGATGTGGGGGTGCACTGCTATGTTTCAGGGTTTCTCCTATGCCAGACACTATTGAGCTTGTCGCCACTATCTTGTTTGCGGTGGCGGTTATCCACACCTTTTCGGTGCCGATCTTTGCGCGCCTGGCGCATCGCAATGGACCGCATGCGGGGGTGTGGCATTTGCTGTCCGAGGTGGAGGCCGTATTCGGCGTCTGGGCTTTTGTGTTGATCGTTTGCATGGCGCTGCTTAGCGGGAGCGAAGCTGCCATTCATTACGTGGATACGCGCAACTTCACCGAACCGCTTTTCGTGTTCGTGATCATGGTGGTGGCAGCGAGCCGGCCGATCCTGGAATTGGTGGGCCTGGTCGTGCGAGGTCTGGCGCGTTGTTTGCCGGTGCAACGCGAGGTCGCGACGTTTTTCGTTGTGATGTCGGTGGTGCCGCTGGGAGGTTCGTTCATCACTGAGCCGGCGGCGATGACACTGGCGGCAATTCTGCTGCGTGATGCTTATTTCTGCCGATCGGGACATACGCGTTTTAAATATCTGACGCTGGGCGTGTTGTTTGTCAACGTGTCGATTGGCGGGGTATTGACGGCTTATGCTGCGCCACCGGTCTTGATGGTGGCTTCCACGTTTGGATGGGATTCGGCCTTTATGGCGATGCATTTCGGCTGGCGTGCTGCGATTGCCGTGTTCATCAATGCTGGGGTTCTGACGTGGATCTGCCGTAGTGCCTTGATCGATCATCGTATCGGAACGGGCAATGGGGTCAATGCTGCGGAAGACGAGCCCCCCCGCCGCGCTCCTGTGCCTCTGTTGATCATTCTGATTCACTTGGCATGCCTGGTGGGGATTGTGATGACGGCGCATCATCCGGCCGTCTTTTTGGGTTTGATGATGCTGTTCATCGGTTTTTCCCATGCCTATCGGCGTCATCAAGATCGTTTGCTGATCCGCGAGGGGCTGATGGTCGGTTTTTTCCTGGCGGGGTTGGTGGTCTTGGGTGGCCTGCAGAAATGGTGGCTGCAGGATTTGCTGGGCGGCTTGGAACCTACTGTATTGTTCTGGGGCGCGACCGCGCTAACGGCGATCACAGACAACGCCGCGCTGACCTACCTGGGTTCGCTGGTCGAGGGATCGAGCCCGGCATGGCATTACATGTTGGTAGCCGGTGCGGTGACTGGAGGCGGATTGACGGTGATTGCTAATGCGCCCAATCCTGCGGGTTACGCGATTTTGCGGCCCTTTTTCCCTGACGAAGCAATCTCCGCAGGCAAGCTGTTCTTGTCTGCGCTGGTGCCTACGCTGGTGGCGGCCGGGATGTTCTTGTTGCCGCTGGGGCGATAGTATCCCGGTCCGCGATCGATAGTCCCGCTACCAACGATATTTCAGGCTGGCCGTGACCATGCGCGGAGCGCCTTCGTAGCAATAGCCCGCGTCGCAGGTCGTGTAGTCCCTGTTAAAGAGATTCAAGGCATTGACCTGCGCGCTCCAGCCTTTGAGCGACGGTGATAGGCGTCCCAGGTCATATCCGATCTTGGCGTCGGCCAGCAAATGCGCTGAGTTCTGGAATGTATTGGTCGCATTGCCCCAGCTGGTGCCGACATAACGCAGGCCGAAACCGACGTCCAGACCAGCCAGTGCCGTGTCTGATTGAAATGTGTAGTCGGTCCACAGCGAGAACGTGTGCCGCGGCGTGCCGGAAAGCGTGCGGCCGTCGGTCTCCGGTGAGCCGGACATATTGACAGCCATCAGGTAGGTATAGGCACCGTGGACCTTCAGTCCCTGGGCCAGGTCGAGCATGCCTTCCAGCTCGATACCGCGGCTGCGCACCTTGCCGGTCTGCACTTGAAAGAGCGGGTTATTGGGATCCGTGACCAGCGCGTTGGACTGTTTGAGTTCGAAGATCGACGCGGCCACGTAGCTGTTCATGTTGCTGGGTGCGTATTTCACGCCTGCTTCGACCTGCCGCGCGGTGGTGGGGTCAAAGGTCTGGCCGTTGGCGTCGACGCCGCTAGTGGGTGCGAACGAGGTCGAGTAGCTCACATAGGGAGCGATGCCGTTATCAAAAACATGGGTCAGGCCAGCACGGCCCGTAAACTTGCGATCGACGGTCTTTTCCCGGCTATCGGCGATCAGGTCGTCCGCGATGCTGGTGCTCCAGTCATGACGGCCGGTGAGGGTCACGATCCAGCCGTCGAACTTGGCTTGTTCTTGCAAGTAGAGCCCGGTCTGGCGTTGACGCTGGCGATAACGCGAGGCGTCGGTCGGTGGGTCTTCCGTGGGGCCTAGTGGCTCGAGTGTCGAGGCATCGAGATCAGAGGCTGTGCCGTAGCCGATGCCGCCGTCCAAGCCGAGATAGGAATAATCCAGTCCCACGAGCAGCTTGTGCTCGACATCGCCCGTTTTGAAGTCGGCCTGCAATTGGTTGTCGACCACAAATGATTTGAGTTTGTCGTGTACATAGCCTGTGGAGCGGCTGATGGTGTTGGCCTCGGTGTCGATTTCGCCGAGACTGTTGTAGCGGACATGGGTATTGACCTGGCCATAGCGCAGGTTTTGCCGCACGGTAAAGGTGTCGTTGAAGCGGTGTTCGGCCAGATAGCCGACTCGGAATTGCTCTTGATCCTGACGGTTGTAGTCACCGGTGGAGCCTGGCAGGTCCGAGCGGGCACCGCCCCACGCGTAATAAGGCAGGGCAGCGGGCGTCCTGGATTTCAGGTATTCGCCCAACAGGGTGACTGTGGTGTCGCTATTGGGTTGCCATGTGAACGCCGGGGCGATGGAGGTAATGTCGTTGTTGCCGCCACCGTCGGTGTTTGGCGAGCCCGCGTCGCGTACGACACCGGTGAGTCGATACAGCCACTGGCCTTCTTCGTCGGCGCGGCCGCCAATGTCGAACTGGCCCTGTTTGCGCTGGTAGTTGCCCGTCATGAGCTGGACTTCGCCAAACGGTTCGTCGACCGGGCGTTTTGAGGTGATGTCGACCAAGCCGCCGGGAGAGCCCAGACCATAGAGCGCCGAACTCGGGCCACGCAGCACAGTCACGTTCTCCACACTATAGGGCTCGACTTTGAATACCGACATGTTGGCGCCGGGCAGGCGCAGGCCGTCGCGATAGATGCCGGTGTAGGTGACGTCGAAACCGCGCAAGGTAAAGACATCAAAGCGCGGGTCGAAGCCACTTTGCTCGGTACGTACGCCCGGTGTGTAGGAAATGGCCTCGAGCAGTGTTTGCACGTTGCGGTCGTCCAGTTCCTCGCGGGTGATGACGGAGGCCGATTGCGGCGTTTCCAGCAGGGAGGTGTCGGTTTTGGTGGCGGCGATGGTACGTGCCGCCACATAGCCCTGCGTCGATGGCGCGCTGGCTATGGCGGTAACGGCAGGCAGCGTGGCGACCTCGTTTTGCGAGGCGGCGGGTGCCGGACGCAGTACGTAGCCGGATTCGGTTTTGTGGGCAACATAGCCGCTGCCGCGCAGCAGCAGATTGAAGCCCGCTTCGATGCCATGGCTGCCACGCAGGCCGGGTGATGTCAGGCCCCGCAACTGGCGCGCATCCATCGCGAGAGATACGCCCGCCTGTTGTGCGTATTGGTTCAACGCGTCAGCCAGCGGCCCGGAGGGAATGTTGTATGTCACAGTTGCCGCGGTCTGGGCATAGGCGGGCAAGGCAAGGCCTAGTCCAAGCGCCAAAGATCCGGAAAAGGCCAAGCGTACGATCAGGCTGAGGTGCACGGGCGTAAATGTAGCGTGACGGTGCACTGCGGCGCGGTGCCGGTGCGTTGCGGCGGGTAGGGACATGGTTCGAGTTCCTGGTTTGCGTTGCAGATTTTTCGGTGTCCAAGACATGACGAACGAAACGCAAAAAGTGGAACCGCAGAAACAAAAGAATCTTCGAACTGATTACATTGGCGTGCCGATTTGTAGAAGGCCGTTCATTTTTGTGTATACGGAGCCCGGCGCATTGCCCTTGGCTCAGACCTCCGGGGGATATCACGGATTCGGAGCCGGAGCATCGATCAGCACCAGGTAGTCGGTCAATGTGCGCACGCGCAGGTTTGGAAAGCTGGCCTGCAGCAGTTTTATGGCCTGGTCTGGCGCGTCCAGCGGCAGCACTGCGCTGACACGGATGTTCTCGATCTGCGGGCGGTCGTAATAGATGAAACCGCGCCGGTGGCGAGCGAGTTCGTCCAGTATCTCGGTGAGCGGCCGGTCGGCGGCGATGAGCTGGTGACGCCGCCAAGCCTCCTCTACCTGCGTGGGCACAATGGTTTCGGGGGGGCTGACGGCATGCTCTGTAATGCGTACGCGTTGCCCGGCCTGGATCTGGATGGCGGCATCGGCATGGCCTTCGCATTGGGCTGCGGTCTGAACTGCTGTGCGCGATTCGATCATGCTGAGCACGGTAACGTCAGGATCGCGTTCGACGACAAAACGCGTGCCCAGCGCCCGCACGCAACCGTGAGTCGTACTGATGACGAATGGTCGAGAGGTGTCTTTGGCGACGCTTACCAGGACGTTGCCTTGCACGAGCTCAATGGCGCGGCGTTGCGAGTCATAGTGGAAATTGACGGCGCTGGCGCTGTCGAGCGTGATGTGGGTGCCGTCGGGCATGGTGTGGGTTTTCCATTGACCGGTGGAGGTGCGCAGGTCGGCCAATAGGTAGGTGGGTGAGGCGATGTACAGCATCAGCGCGAGGGGGACACACAAGACGAGCAGGAGCAGTAGCGAGACGGTCAGACGCTTGGTGCGCCGCCGGCGGTCGTTACGCGCCTGTACCGCGTCGAGCGCTGCGCGTGCAGGGCGGCCATTACCGGCCGTAGGCGCGCGCAGGCTCTGCATCAAGCCGATCAAGGTTTCCATCACCGCAGCTTCGGCAGCATGGCGCGGGTCTGCGCGTTTCCAGGCTTCGAATTCGTGGCGAGCGCGTTCGCGCTCAGCCGTGTCATCGCTGGTGAGCCGTACGATCCAGTGAGCGGCTTGTTCGGCCAGCGGTCCCAGAGCAGGGTCGCTTGTCTCGGGCTTTGCCATGCCGTCAGGTGCCTGGTTGGGTCATGGCAGGGCAATGGGTACGGCAATGCAGCAATGCCTGCACCAGATATTTTTGCACCATCCGTTTGGAAACTCCCTGGGCGATGGCGATGTCGGTCTGAGACTGTTCTTGCAGATAGTGTCGCAGAAAGGCTTCCCGTACCTTGGCGGGCAGTGTGTCGAGCGCCGTACTGATTTGTTCCAATGCCTGGACGGCCATCAGGATCTGGTCCGGTGATGGGTAGCCGGGCAGCGTTTGAGCCAGCGACGTCAATTCGGCCAGATAAGCCTGTTCGATGAGCTGCCGCCGGGAGCGATCCACCAGCAGGCGCCGGGCCGTTGTGACGAGATAGGCACGGGGCTCTTGAATGCCCAGCAGCGCATCGCGCGATGCCATGATGCGCACAAAGGTATCGTGGGCCATGTCGGCGGCATGGTGCGTATCGCCCAGTTTGCGGCGCAGCCACGCCTGCAGCCAGCCGTGATGGTCGGTGTATAGCGTAGCGACCTGCTGTTGGAGCGAGGATTCGTTGGCGCGCAAGACGTTGGTTCCAGCAGGGTTCTGTCAGTTTGCCGTCACGGCTCCCGGCAACACATACGCTCATCAGGCGCGGCAAGCGGGCGGTACGAGAGTGGAAACTTGATTTGGTGGATGAGAATTATTTTCATTCTATGAGATGGTTCTTGTCGCTGGCAAGTACGCCGCAGGAGCAGGTGTTGGCCGCAGGACACTGCCTCGTCGGCAAAAACCGCTAAAATTCAATACTTTCCCGTATTGGATCCGGCGCCGCCAGGCCGCCGCCTGCTTGCCCGGGTGGCGACACGGCGGTTTTTGATGCGCCGGCGTGCCTGGAATACCCAACGATGCCTATCTATGCTTACAAATGCAGCGCCTGCGGCCATGCCCAGGACGTCCTGCAGAAAATGTCTGATGCGCCGCTGTCGGTTTGCCCCGAATGCGGTCAGTCCACGTACACCAAGCAGGTGACTGCGGCCGGTTTTCAGCTCAAAGGCTCGGGCTGGTACGTGACCGACTTCCGTAACAATGGCGCCAGCGGTGGCGCCGCCACGCCCGACAGCGGTACGTCCGGCACTAGCACCACGGCCACGCCGGCTGCGCCTGCCAAGAGCGACGCCAGTCCCGCGCCAGCCGCCGCCGCATCCCCCCCCGCGCCTGCGGCAGCTTCCTGATCGCTCTGGGGCAGATGGGCATGCGCATCATCAAGAAGTATTTCATCACTGGGTTGCTGATCTGGGTGCCCCTGGCGATTACCGTCTGGGTCCTGGGTTTGCTGGTGGCGACCCTCGAGGGTTTTGTGCCCAGCTTCTTGTCTTCGCAATCCCTGTTCGGCATCAATATTCCTGGTTTCCGGTTTGCGCTGGTCATCGTGGTGGTGCTGCTGACGGGGATATTTGCCGCCAATCTGCTTGGCCGCACGCTGCTCGAACAGTGGGAATCTCTATTGGGCCGCATCCCGCTCGTGCGTTCCATCTACAATTCGGTCAAGCAGGTCAGCGACACGGTGCTGGCACCCAATGGCCAGGCGTTTCGCCAGGCAGTGTTGGTGCAGTATCCGCGAGCCGGGTCCTGGACGATTGCGTTCCTGACGGGCGTGCCTAGTGGCGAGGTGGCGAACCATCTGCCGGGCGAGCACGTCAGTGTCTATGTCCCGACGACGCCGAATCCTACGTCGGGATTCTTTCTGATGATGCCTCGCGACCATGTCATTGAGCTGCAAATGAGCGTGGACGCTGCCCTGAAATACATCGTATCCATGGGCGTGGTGGCGCCGCCGGCCCAACCGGTCGCGGCAGTTACCCCCATTCCGGCGGCTCCGGCCGTCGATTCGTAACTTTTTTACGCTGACACACAGCACCTAGGAGTCATTCCGCAATGCGTACCTGCTACACCGGCGAGGTTTGCCGTGACCATCTCGGCCAGACTGTCACCCTGTACGGCTGGGTGAACCGCCGCCGTGACCACGGTGGGGTCATCTTCATCGACCTGCGCGACCGCGCGGGGCTGGCCCAGATCGTGTTCGATCCGGACAATGCCGCCTTTGCCACCGCCGAACGCCTGCGCAACGAGTTCTGCATCCGCGTCACCGGTCTGGTGCGTCTGCGCCCCGAAGGCACAGCCAATCCCGATCTGGCCTCGGGCGAAGTCGAAGTGCTGTGTAAAGAAGTCGAGATCCTGAACGCGTCGATCACGCCGCCGTTCCAGCTCGAAGACGACAATCTGTCTGAAACCACGCGCCTGACGCATCGTGTGCTGGATCTGCGCCGCCCGCAGATGCAGCGCAATCTGATGCTGCGTTACCGTGTGTCCATCGAAGTGCGCAAGTTCCTGGATCAGTTGGGTTTCATCGACATCGAAACCCCGATGTTGACCAAGAGCACGCCCGAAGGCGCGCGCGACTATCTGGTGCCTTCGCGTGTGAACGCCGGTCACTTCTTTGCCTTGCCTCAGTCGCCGCAGCTGTTCAAGCAGATGCTGATGGTGTCGGGCTTTGATCGTTACTATCAGATCACCAAGTGCTTCCGTGACGAGGACCTGCGCGCAGACCGTCAGCCGGAATTCACCCAGATCGATTGCGAAACCTCGTTCCTGAACGAAGTCGAAATCCGCGAGATCTTTGAAAACATGATCCGTCATGTCTTCAAGGTGGTGCAAGACGTCGAGCTGCCTCAGCAGTTCCCCATGATGAGCTGGACCGACGCCATGCAGCGCTATGGTTCGGACAAGCCCGACCTGCGCGTGAACCTCGAGTTCACCGATGTGGCGGACATCATGGCTGATGTGGATTTCAAGGTATTCGCCAGCGCCGCCACGACACCTGGCAGCCGCGTAGTGGCCTTGCGTGTGCCGAATGGCGGTGAATTGTCGCGTAGCGAGATCGATGCCTACACGCAATTTGTCGCGATTTACGGCGCCAAGGGCCTGGCCTATATCAAGGTCAACGAAACCGCCAAGGGCCGTGATGGCCTGCAGTCGCCCATCGTCAAGAATCTGCACGATGCCGCATTGGCCGAGCTGATCAAGCGCACCGGCGCACAAGACGGCGATATCATTTTCTTTGGCGCCGATCGTGCCAAAGTCGTCAACGATGCGATCGGCGCCTTGCGCGTCAAGATCGGTCACAGCGATTTCGGCAAAAAGCACAACCTCGCGTCCAGCGGCTGGAAACCCCTGTGGGTGGTCGACTTCCCGATGTTCGAATACGACGAGGAAGACGGCCGCTACACTGCTGCGCATCATCCGTTCACCAGCCCCAAAGATGGCCACGAAGACTTCCTGGAATCGGATCCCAGCAAGGCATTCGCCAAAGCCTATGACATGGTGCTCAACGGTTGGGAAATCGGTGGCGGCTCGGTTCGTATTCACCGCGAAGAAGTCCAGAGCAAGGTCTTCCGTGCGCTGAAGATCGGTGCCGAAGAGGCCCGCGAGAAGTTCGGCTTCCTGTTGGATGCGCTGCAATATGGCGCGCCTCCGCACGGCGGGATCGCGTTCGGCCTGGACCGTATCGTGACCATGATGACCGGCGCCGAGTCGATTCGCGATGTTATCGCTTTCCCCAAGACCCAGCGCGCACAGTGCCTGCTGACGCAGGCGCCGTCCGAGGTTGACGAGAAGCAATTGCGCGAGTTGCACATTCGCCTGCGCAATGTTGAAGTGAAATGAAGTAATCTGCGGGCAGAGGGTGGCGCGGGCCTGGGTCAGGCCGGTTTGTCACTCACCCGCTAGCCAGGGTAAGGGCAGCTTAGGCTGCCCTTGTCCGTTGCATAAAAGGCGCCATTCGGTTTATGTCGCTTATTCGCGTTATCAGCTACAACATTCACAAGGGGCGATCGTCCCTCGGGGCTCGCGAGTCGTTGAACGACTTGCGTCTCGGCCTGTATGGGCTGCGCCCCGATCTGGTGTTTCTGCAAGAAGTGCAGGGCCGCAATGAGCAGCGTTCGATGTCGGACGCGCAGCACGAGTCATTGGCGGCAGCGTTGCGCTTGAATGTGGCCTATGGCTGCAATGCCATTCGTGATCGTACCGATCATGGCAATGCATTACTGTCGCGCTATGAGATTCTGGACCACGAGAATCTGGATATCTCCGATCATCGGCTAGAGCAGCGTGGATTGCTGCATGCGCGGGTCCGGGTCGAGGACCGCGACGTACACTGTTTCGTGGTGCACCTCGGGTTGTTCGCGGGCAGCCGCAGTCGACAGGTCCTGGCGTTGTCCGAGCGCATCGCTCGATCGGTGCCCGACGGCGATCCTATTCTGATCGCGGGGGATTTCAACGATTGGGGCGATCGTCTGGCGCCATTGTTCGTGCAGCAGTTGGGCGTCGTCGAGGTCTTTGCCAATGCGCCGCGCAGCCATGGCGGGGAACTGCCTCGCTTGCGGGATTCGGTACGGCGGCTCAGTAATGCCTTGAGAGGCGTACCCAATTCACTGGCCGTTCAAGAGCGCAGCAATCAACTGGGGATGGACGGCGCCTATTGCCCGCTACCGCCGCCGCGCACCTTTCCGGCCGTGTTTCCGTGGTTCAGGCTGGATCGCATTTATCAGCGCGGATTCGCGGTGCGCAGCGCTCGTGTCCTGCGCGGCCGCCAATGGGCGCGCCTGTCGGATCACGCCCCGTTGCTGGCGGAGCTCGAGCTGCCGTGAAGGCCGATATCGTCAGGCTGGACTGGACCGATCACAACGCCGTCGACCTGTTGCAGAATGGCGCCGATTTTTTTCCGGCGTTGTGCCAGGCGATTGATGCGGCACGCGTCAGCGTGCATCTGGAAACGTACATCTTTCTGCCAGATCGCACTGGTGAGCAGGTCCTGCATAGTCTGGAGCAGGCGGCGCGTCGCGGTGTAAAGGTCCGAGTCGTGCTGGACGGTTTTGGCAGTGCCAATACCGCGCAAGCCATGCGTGATCGTATTGTGGAGGCGGGCGGACAATGCCGTATTTATCGCCCAGAGCCTCCGTGGTATGGACGCCTGGTGCCGTCACGCAGCCGATTACGCCGTTTGCATCGCAAGCTGACGGTCGTGGACGGGGAAATAGCCTTTATCGGCGGCATCAATGTGGTGGATGATTACGACGATCTGGATCCTCATGACGGTATCAATGCGCCTCGTTTTGATTTTGCAGTGCGAGTGCGAGGCCCTCTGGTCGCGTATGCGGTGCATGCCCAGGACTTGCTGTGGGTACGGATGAATTGGGCCAGACTGCGCCGCTATCCGCGCGACTGGCCTCGTATCAAACTGGGTTTGCCATCGTGGCCCTCTGCGGTATTGGCGGGCCATCAGCGTGCCGCACTCGTGCTGCGTGACAACTTGCGCTATCGGCAGACATTTGAGCGAGCCTATTTGTATGGCATTCAGCATGCCCAGCGCGATATCCTGATCGGTAACGCCTATTTTTTTCCTGGACGCCAGTTTCGCAAAGCACTGCTGCGTGCGGCTGCACGAGGCGTCAAGGTGCGTTTGCTGCTGCAAGGCAAGATCGAATACCACATGCAGTATTACGCGACGCGATCGCTGTACGATCAGTTGTTGACGGGCGGAATAGAAATCTATGAGTACATGCCCAGCTATTTGCACGCCAAGGTCGCGGTCATTGACGGCATGGCTACAGTGGGCTCGTCAAATCTGGATCCGTTCAGCTTATTGCTGGCACGCGAGGCGAATGTCGTGGTCGATGACCTCGCCTTTGCCCACGACTTGCAACAACGTCTGGAAACAGCGATTGCACAAGGAGGGCGTTTTGTTCGCCCTCTGGACTATCAGCGGCGAGGTTGGTGGAAGCGGTGTGTCGATGCCGTGTCATACACGATGCTACGTATCGGCGTGGCCTTGACAGGGCGTTCCGGGGAATACTGATTGTCTCAAGCGGAACGCGGCGCCTGAATGCTGTGCAAAATGTGGCGAATGACTTCGTTTGCAGCCTGGGCCTGTTGGTCGTCGGAGACTGTGTACAAGATTTCCTCGAGCTTGTTTTCAGCGTCAAACAGGAGAGATCGCAGCCATTTTTCATCGAGCGCTACGACTTCTTGTTCGGACTGGCGTAGCGCCGCTTGCACTTGTTCAATAGTGGCATCTTGCGACAAGAACGAAGCGCAAGCCTGTTCTACGCGTTGGACTGCCTCTGGGTATAGCCAAGTATTCATTTTTATCCTCCTCGACGAAGAATGGTGACGATGACGTTCCCACCATTTTCGGTGACAGCCCCAACATTACCACTCCAGTAAGTGGTGCGGCTCACGCCGTTGACGATCGATGTGGTGGGATCTCCCGTGCGGATGACGTGCTCGACGATATTGGGAGAGATATTGCGGCCTGCTCCCACCGTGCCTGCAGGAGCGCCCAACCCGGACGGCAGCATGCGGTCTACCGCGTGCTGCGAATAAAGACGGTCGCCGATTTGTGCGTAGGTTCGGCCTCCTTGCGTGACTTTGGGATAGTCGTTCCACGACCCCCAAGGTAGGGAATCATGGGTAGCAGGGGCCGATTCTGCCGGCCGGGCTCCGGCTTGGCGTGCGGTTTGCGGGGTTTCAGTGCCGGGTCTGGGCATTGATCCGCTCGCTCGCCGTGGCGCCAGACGGCCGGCTCCCCGGGTCAGCATGGCGATGACCGCACCGACACCCATCGCCATGACGCCTTGCGCGAACTGCTTGGCCGCTTCGTTCAGGTCGTTGTGACTAGACGCGTCGATGGTCAAATTGAAGAATCGCGCCAGATTCTTGATACCGCTGAAAATCGCCCACCCTGCGAAAGCAAAGCCGATGGCAATCAGCGCCGCATCAGCGACAAACCCTACGCCGACGGCGTGCGAGCCTGCCCAGATCACGAGACCGCCGACAATGATTGCCAGATTCGTACCGCTGAGTTGGCCAGCCAGTTCCGTTTTGAGTGCAGCAGGCATGTACTCCAGGCTTTGATTGAGGACGTAGCTGAAGCGATCGGCCAAGGACCACTGAGAGACCGGACCGGAAAGCGTGGCCGACAGTTGTGCGGGCTGAACACTGCCGTTGATATCGTGGCTGGCAGAGTCTGGCAGGGCGACTGCGGAGATCTGGCCGACCCGCATCAGCGCCATCATTTGCTCGACAGTCTGCTGGGCAGAGTAATGTCCAGGGACCGAGCCAGAGCAGATCAACCGCCGATAAAGCGCCGACAGTTTGGCCAGCGACGCATCATTACGCAGGTGGGGATACAGCACCGCACGCAGGCGCGTGGGCTCGTTGATGACCAGCGATCTGGATATTCCCTCGAATACATACCAGGGACCGATGAGCAAAAGTTCGCCGTTATTACGCAGAGCGGCGACTTCGCCGGATCGTTCTAGTGATTTGACGTCCATAGGGCATGTCGTTGTTTTGTAATGGCCACGACTGGGCTCTGGCGAGACGATGCGACACACCGGCTTGCGACAGAGCCGTCAAATGCTAGCAATCTTTGTGTAATAAGCCGCGGAACGACAATATTTTTCGCGCTTGTTTCAAATTGACATAGACGTACGACGTGGGCGGCCTGTTCGCTGCAGATCAGGCCTCTGCCCGGCAACTGAATGCCTGGCCGTATGGAAAGCGCAGGGTCGCTTCTGGTCAGGTGCGCCGTGCGGGCCAGCGAATCAGTCCCAATGAAAGCGCTGTCCCAATCAAAATGATGGCCGCGCCAATCAAGATACGCGCGGTCAACATTTCGTCCAGGAACCAGACGCCCCACAGGACGCCGAAGACCGGCACCAGAAAGGTGACACTCACCGCACCCGTCGGCCCGACGCTGGCGATCAGGCGAAAGAACATGATGTAGGCGAATCCGGTGCAGAGAATCGCGAGTGCAACGGTGGCAGACCATGCTTGCCAAGAGACGGGCTCCGCCGGCCAGGTAGCAATGGCCAGGGGCGCCAGTATGAGCGAAGCCCCTATCATGCTGCCGGTTGCACTGGACAACGCGTCGACGTCGCTGAGAAAACGTTTGGTCCAGTTGGCGGCGATGCCATAGAACAGCGGGGCGGAAACGGCGGCCAGTACCGCGGGCCCGTCGCCGCCGGCGCCGAAATTCAGCTTGTCCCAGACGAGCACAACAATCCCCAATACGGCCACAGCCAAGCCAAACGCGCGACTCCAGGCCAGCCGGTCTTTCAGCCATAGCCAGCCGATGACGGCACCCCAGACGGGTGTGACCGCGTTGGCGACAGACATGAAGCCGGCGCCCAGAGACTGTGCGGCATAGGCATACAGGAGGAAGGGAATGGCGGAATTGAACGCGCCCACGACCAGAATGGCTTTCCAGCGCTGTGCGATCAGGGGAAATTTGCCACGCAGGGCGGCCAGAGGCAGTAGTGTCAGCGCCGCCAGACCGACGCGCAGTTCCATGAGCGGACCAGGTCCAAACTCAGGCACGGCGATACGCATGAACAGAAATGATCCGCCCCACACTGCCGCCAACAGCAGCAGGTCCAGCAAGTCGCGACGGCGCATGGCGCAAATTTCCAGTTTAGGCTTTGCGCCGTTGAGCGGCGCGGGTGAGGACGTTTTTCATTTTGACGCGATGCGCCAGATAGGCACAAGCCAAGGCCAGCAGTACGCAGATGACCAGGCCAATACGCACGCCTTGCAGGACCGAACTGCGGGCAATGGCAATGCCGACCAATGCCGTTCCTGCGGCGCTGCCGATGGCGCGAGTAGTCTGTACCAATGCGGAGGCGATGCCGACGTCGCGGCGCTCGCTGAGCATCTGCATGAACAGAGTCAGATTGGGCAGCAGAAAGCCCAAGGCACAGCCATTGACGAAGAAGGCGGCTAGGATCCAGATCGTCGAGGTGTCTTTGCCAAACGCCAGCACCATCAGCGAGCCTACCGCCAACAGACAGCCGCCAAATACCATCAGGCGCTGTGGCTCGCTCTGTTTGGGAAAGAGCTGTCCATTGATGATGCTGCCTATGGGAATGGCTGCCACCAGCGGTGTCAACAACAGGCCAGCCTCGCTCGGTGTGTAGCCCATTTCCGTTTGCAGCAGCAGGGGGCTGTAAAAAATCAGGACGAACATCACTGCACCGACGGCGAGGCCGGCAACGTTCAGCAATTGCGGCTCGGGTTGAGCAATGACGCGCAACGGGAAAATTGGCGAGGACACCCGCCGCTCGTAGGGAATCAACAGCGCAATGGCAGCCACGCCTGCCAACGCCAAAGCCAGTGCGATCATAGGGTGGGCATGCTCGCCGGGTGCAAAGGCCAGTTCCATTGCGGCTAACGGCGCACTGACGGCGATGACCAGCAAGAGGCTGCCCACCCAATCTATGCGCTGGCCGCCCGTCTGCGCCGCAAGCGGCCGGATACGTGGAAAATAGCGCGCCAGCAGGAACAGGGCGATCACTGCGGCGATCGGGGATATGAAGAACGCAGCACGCCAGCCCAACGCCTGTGTGGCAGCACCGCCGAGCAGCGGTCCGATGCCGCTGGCCATGGCAAAGGCCGCCGACACCAGCGCCAGCCAACGTACGCGTTCTTTGGCATCGGGAAATAGATCTGCTGGCGCGGCAAAGGCCGTGGCGATCATCATGCCGCCGCCTATGCCTTGCAACGTACGGAAGACGATCAACTGAGGCATGGACTGCGCCAAGCCGCAGGCGATGGAGCCCAGGGCAATAATCGCCACAGACAGCAGCATCAGCGGCTTGCGCCCGAATAAGTCTCCCAGGCGTCCGAAAATCAGAATGGACGCCGCGGTAGCGAGCAGATATCCGGTCCCCACCCAGGCGTACAACGCCATGCCATTGAGGGCCTGTGCGACGCGCGGCAGCGTCGTGCTGACAATGGTGGAGTCAAAGGCGGCCAACACGACAGTGGCCGACACGCCCATCATCGCCATCAGCAAATCGCGCTTGGAGCGGGTAGGCTCAGCAGCGGTTTCAGCAGAGGGCGTCGCAGGTGTGGTCATGCCGCCAAGGATATCATTGACAGGTCAGCGATTTAATCGTGAACCACAGATGATTCGACGAAAACGCGACAGTACATATTGGCCGGAGTGCGAGTTCGAGCCATTGGTATGCCCTACCAATGGCCAGACAGGAGTATGGCGGCCCGCATGGGGCGGGCCCGTCCTATTTGAACAACGCGTGATACCCGACAATCACGACTACCACTGCTGCCACGGCCAGCCACGACCAGCGTGAGGAGGCCAGGCCACGTTCGGGTTCTTGTACTGGTGGTGGGGGCGCGATACGCGGGACCCTGGACATGTGATCGATGAAAGCGGCAAAGAATTTTTCTACAAGCTTGCCGCCGGCTTTCATGAGTATGGGATCGCCGACCTTGCCCAGCGATCCGCCCGCCATGGCGGCCACCGTATAGGCCAGGCGCGTGCCGTCGTCTTTCTCCGATAAATTGATCTGCGCCGTCCCGATTGCCAGGCAAGCGGTCGGGCTTTTGCCTTCGAAAGCGAGCGCGCAACTGTGCGGCGGCTTCAGTTCGGAAAGCAAAACTTCTCCTTCGTAACTGGCTTCTACGCCGCCCACATTGGCATGCAAAGACAAGGCATACTCTGTCGGGGACCGGCGTTCGATTTTGACGCACCCCGGCAGGCATTTCTGCAGCACAGCAGGATCCATGAGTGCGTCCCAGGTCTGGTGCTGGGTGGACGGAATCCATTGAGCATCGGCTATGCGCATGGCGGTCTCCTTGGTCTGCTTTTGAATTCATTGTGGACCTGACTGCCGTCGTTGTCATCTATCTCGCGTTAAGTATCCGCCGCGAGGCAGAGGCACCGTCATAGCGAAAATTAATGAAATGTAGCGAAATAGTACGTTTGGATACGAGTAAATTAGGACAAAACCCAATATAAACAGCGGCTAGCATTAGGCATGGCCTGCATGCATGAAGTTTCCTGGGTGTTTTTACGCATGAGTTGTGCCACGCCGTATGTCGTCTTCTTTGTATTTCCCTGAATATCGTCCCGATATAGATGGTTTGCGCGCGCTGGCCGTGCTGTCAGTGGTGCTGTGCCACGCCGGTGTGGCTGGCTTTGGCGGAGGCTACGTCGGCATCGATGTTTTCTTTGTGATTTCCGGCTATCTGATCACTGGGCAAATCTTGTCCGGCTTGTATCAGCGCGAATTCTCCTTCTGCGATTTTTATGCACGGCGCATCAAGCGCATTGTGCCGGCCTTGTTGGCGGTGGTTGCGTTCACCTTGGCCGCGAGTTTTTATCTGTTGATGCCAGACGAGTTGGCCGAGGCCGGCAGAGCGGCCTGGCAGACGGCGTATTTTTTCTCGAATCACTATTTCTGGGGCTTGGGCAACAATCACTGGGACCAGATTGCACAGGGCACGCAACCGCTATGGCATGTCTGGTCCTTGGCCGTGGGAGTGCAGTTCATCATCGTGCTGCCAGGCTTGCTGGTGTTGCTTTTTCGTGCAGGCAGGCGCGTTGATCCGGCGGGGCCGCATCTTTTCGCCCCACCGCCAATATGGGTGGTACGCAGCGTATTGACCGGGCTGGCCTTGGTGTCGTTCGCTGTGAGCGGCGCTCTCTTGCAGGCCGACCCGTCGGCGGCGTTTTATCTGCTGCCGTCCCGCGCCTGGGAGCTGCTGTTCGGGGGCATCATTGCATCGCTGGCAGGGTCGCGCCTGAGCCGGCCGCCACTGTGGTTGGCCGAAATCTGCTCGATCATCGGCTTGGTCTGCCTGCTGTGGGGCGTGTTGACCTATACCCAGGCGACTCCGTTTCCTGCCGCGCACGCCTTAGTGCCGGTGGCGGGCGCGGGGTTGATTCTTTATGCGGGCCATTCGAGCACGCCGGCCTGGATGACACGGTTGTTGTCTTTGCGGGCGCTGGTGTTTGTGGGGCTGATGTCCTATTCGCTGTATTTGTGGCATTGGCCGTTGTGGGTCTTGTCGCGCTCGACAGTGTGGTCGGTCCACGGCTGGCCACAAATCCCGGTGGCAGGGTATCTCGCGCTTACATTCCTGGTCTCATGGGTCTCGTGGCGTGGGATCGAGCGTCCTTTCCGGACGGGGTGGTTCTCGACAGCAGGATCCAGGACGATACTCGCCGTGGCATTGGGCGTGTGTATCGCGGGCGTTGGGGCGGGATGGTGGACCATACACGCCAGCCGTACCGATCAGCAGAGTTTGCCGCCAGTGCTGACCCAATTGGATCGTGACACCAGCGTAGCGCCAGGTATCGAATGCGAAGGCAAGCCCGAGCTCGACGCGATCCGTATGGGACAGTCGGGATGTGAGCTGGGAGATCCCGCGACGGCTGCATCCCAGCCTGACTTCATTTTGCTGGGGGACTCGCATGCGCGGATGTGGGTCAGTGCATTCGATGCGTCGGCACGTGAATTGCAATTGCATGGTGTCGCCATGGCGTATGCCAATTGCGCGCCGTTGCGTGGGGCGGTTTCCCCCGCCCGCACAGATTGTGCGCAGATCACCGATACGGCGCTGGAATATGTCGCGCGCTCTCCCGTCCAGCAGGTAATTTTGGCTGGTTTTTGGACTGAGGCTGAGGCAACGGCGTTTGCGAGACCAGCGGCGGTGGCGAATGGTTCGCCGATGCCTGCACCGACGTTCAGTACCTCATTGCGTGACACCATTCGATATTTGCAGCAGGCCGGCAAGGCGGTAACGCTGATTCTGGATGTGCCGCGGCTGGCCAATGACGATGTCCCTCGCGATTCGGCGTTGCTCAGTGTCAACCAGAAAGGGGTCGATGTGTACGGGCCCAGTCTGGCCGATCATATGGCGCGCCAGGCGGCAATCGTGAGGAGCATCGAGGAGGTCTGGCCGACCGTGAAGCCCTTTGGAATTGTGGATCCGGCCGTTGAGCTGTGCGCGACAGGGCAATGCCTGGTGGCAAGTGAGGGGCGTACCTGGTATCGCAACGCGCACCAGGTGACCGATGACGCCGCCCGCGAATTGCGCGCTGTCTTCTTGCCGTTATTGCGATCCGTGTCCGCTCCGCGCTGAGGCCTCCCGCAGGGCGGGCACCATAAAGTTTACGTTTGTTGTAAATTGCCAGGATTCTGTTTTGCGGCCTGACCCGTATCCCGAGGGTTCCCGCTAGTCATTGATGACAACCCGTATTCTTATTGTTCGTACTTCGTCGCTGGGCGATCTCGTGCACATGCTGCCCGCGATCTCCGACATCGCGCGCCATGTTCCCGATGCTGTCATCGACTGGATCGCGGAGGAGGCATTTGCGGAGATACCGAGCTGGCATCCTGCCGTGCATGACGTGATCAAAGTGGCGCATCGGCGTTGGCGCAAGGCCTGGTGGTCCGAGCCGGTGAAGGCCGAGCGGCGTGCGCTGGCCCAGCGGCTGCGGTCGGTGAAGTACGACGTCGTGCTGGATATGCAGGCGCTGATGAAGTCGGCCTGGCTGGTACGCCAGACCCGTGGCGTGCGTCACGGGCTGGACTGGCGCTCGGCCCGTGAGCCTTTGGCGTCGTTGTTTTATCAGGTCCGTCACCGCGTTGAGTTCTGGCAGCCGGCTGTGACGCGGCAACGATTGTTGGCGTCTCTGGCATTTGGCTATACCTACAGTGGCCCGCCGGATTTCGGATTGCAGACGTTCGCGCAGCAGGCGCGGGCGCAGGCGCAGGCCTGCAAGGGCCAGGGTGATTGCGCCCGTCCGCATCATCATCTGAATACGGATCGTGGCTACGCCGTGATCATGCCGTCCGCCAGCCGTGACGACAAACTGTGGCCCGAGGAGGACTGGCGCGCCGTATTCACTCGCGTGCGCGAGGCGGGGTGCACATTGCGGTTGCTGGCAGGCAATCCGCAAGAGGCCGAGCGCGCCCAGGCTTTGGTGGCCGGCTTCGACGGCGTCGAGGTACTGCCCCGGATGGATTTGACGGCGATTGCCCGGCAGTTGGCCGGTGCTCGCATCATGGTGGGGCTGGACAGCGGTTTGACGCATTTATCGGCAGCGTTGGGGCGTCCCACGGTGGGGATCTATCGGGCCTCCACGCCGGTACGGACGCCTTTGATCGGCTCGAATTTCACTGCCAGTCTAGGGGACCGAGGCGCTCCGCCGTCGCGAGAGGCGGTCTTGGCCTCTGTCGATCAGGCATTGGCGGCTAGCTGATCACGATGGCACAGGGCTGACATGCGACGCGGCACCTACACTCTGGCGTTGTATGTTCTGGCTCCCTTGGTGTGGCTCTGGATGGGACGGCGTGCCCGCCGGGCCGGGGGCGACTGGGGCATTTTTTCAGGCGCAAGGTTTGGCCGGGCTGACGACCGCAGCCCGGCGCCATTTGCCCGTCCGCCCGTCTGGGTACATGCCGTCAGCCTGGGAGAGACGCGCGCGGCGCAACCGTTGGTACAGGCTCTGCTGGAGCGCGGATTGCCCATCTTGTTGACACATACGACGGCGACAGGCCGAGCCGAAGGCGCTCGTCTGTTTGCCGAGGCGATTGCCTCCGGTCAGTTGCGTCAGACATGGCTGCCCTATGATTTTCCTGGCGCTGTGCGCGGGTTTTTGCAGCGTTATGGGCCTCGTTGCGGGCTTTTGATCGAGCGTGAGGTATGGCCTAACCTGTTGGCGCAGGCGCGTCGGCAAGGGATACGCATGGCATTGATCAGTGCGCGATTTTCCGCCTCTTCGCTGCGCCAGGCGGGATGGATGGGACGGGCGTTGCGCGATGCGCTGGCAGGCCTGGATGCCGTGCTGGCACAAACCCCCGAAGACGCCCAGCGGCTGGAGCAGGCGGGCGCGCACCGGGTCAGCGTGACAGGCAATCTGAAGTTCGATCTGAGCCTGCCCGCCGCGCAGGTCGAGGAGGGCCGGGCCTGGCGTCACGCCGTGGGAAGGCCGATCGTGGCCGTGGCGAGTACGCGTGAAGGGGAAGACGCGTTGTTCGTGCAAGCGATAAAGACGCTGCGCGACGCGCGGACGAACGGCGCAGTAGCGATAGCGGACTCTGGAAAGACGGCGCCCGATACAGCGGCAACGGCACAGACGGGCGGCCTGCAGTCAGTGTTGTATCTGATAATTCCTCGGCATCCGCAACGCTTTGAAGACGTTGCACAGCAGTTGAATGCCGCTGGATTGACGTATATGCGGCGTACTCAAGCCCGAAAATACGCGCCGGAGAGCCTTGCGCCTCGAACGGTGCCGCAACAGGGGCAACTGCCGCTGACGCAGGCAGAAAGCTTGCCGCTGACCGATCTCGATGTCGATGTCATGTTGGGAGACACGCTGGGCGAGATGCCGTTTTATTTCGCCGCCTCGGATGTGGCCATCGTTGCGGGGAGCTTCGTGCCGTTGGGGGGGCACAATTTGATCGAGGCCTGCGCCGTCGGCGTGCCTGTTATCGTCGGGCCGCACACGTTCAATTTCAAACAGGCGGCAACTGATGCGATTGCCGCAGGCGCTGCGTTGCGGGCCTCCGACGTCCTTGAAGCATTGGACACGGCATCGGCGCTCTTGGGTGACGAAAACCGCCGTCTGGTCATGGGACGTGCCGCGCGCGGCTGGGCCGCTGCGCATGCCGGAGCCACGGCGCGGACCCTGCAGGCGCTGCAGACGTGGCTGTCGTCGTAGCAGCTTGCCCGAGCTATCTGGGTGTTGAGGCTGTCGTCTGCTCGCGGCCTGGTGCCGACAGTGCAGTAAACAGTGCAATGAGTGTCACGTACAGACTCACCGTGCGCATGCCCCGGAACATGAGTTCGGTGACGCCAAAGACGGCAAAACCCAGGCATACCGCGAGCCCCATGGCTGCCGCTACACGTTGAGCCTGTGGCACGTTGCGGCGCAAGCGGCACGCGAGCAGCCCTGCGGGTGCGAAATACAGAATTAGCAGAGCGATGCCGCCCGGCACGCCGTTGGTGGCCAGCGCCAGCAAGAAGTCATTATGCGGTTCGCCGAAATCCCTCGCGACAAAGGATGAGACTTGGCCCGTGGCAGCGAGTTGCCGCAGCTTGTCTGAGAAAGTGGATTCACCGTCGATCCCCGACCAAGGGGATTGTTTGATCGTATGCCACGCTGCGCCCCATAGCTGCAGACGTATACACATGGACGTATCGGCAGTCGGAGCCACGGTGACGCATTCGTGAATTTCCTGAACGCCTTGCGCCACGCGCTCACGCAATGCCGGGCTGGACGCACCGATGGCCAACGCGACCAGGCCAATGCCCAGCAGTGCTGCCAATGCCCGCATTGGGCGGTGGAGCCAGCCGGCCAATGCGATGCCGATCGCCGCGAATACGGGGATGGCCATCCAGCCGGTGCGAGTTTGTGTCAGGACGAAGCCCAGGCAGGTGATCGCCGCGACGGCGAGTTTGAGCGCGCGTTCGGCTCGCGGGTGACGAGTGAGCTGCCAACCCAGGCTATAGAGCGTCAGCACGGTCATCAGCAGCATGAGGTTGCCGTAGCCGACGGCATTGAATTGGGGCGTTGGTGGGCGCTCTAACGTCGGTCCTGCCAAATAGCACACGATAGCGGTGGAGCCAATGCCCGCAGCGAGCACACCCCAGACGAAATGGCGCAGCCGATCACGGTCGATCAATAGAAAACCAGCCAGCAGGCAAGGAAAACCCAAGGCGACTCGCAGGCCACGCTCGATGCCGGGACCTTCCAAATGACCGTTGAGCGCCTGGCTGAGCAGTACGGCCGCCAGTGGCAGGCACAAGGCGAGCATCAGCCAGCGGTAGGGATGCAACTGCTGCAGCCAGTGCGGGGCAGGCGCGGTCAAGATAAGGCAGAGGCAGACGAAAGCCAGCAGGTAGAAGAGACCGCTGCCCCAGCCCACAGTGAGTGTCAGCATAGGCAGGAGCGCTACCAAGACAGTAATCAGTAGCGAGGCACGGGGTAAAGATGAAGGCGTCATGAAAAGAAAGCGGCAGACTGGTACGGCTAGGGCAGTCTATGATTGCCCTTGGGTATGCAACGAAAGCGTGACAAAATTGTTACATAAATTGTGTAAAATATTCTAAACTTAAACTAACCCGATGGAATCTTTTTGTGGTTTTTGCCACAGAGTGTGAAGGTTGGGGGATTCGTTGTGCGGCTTAGATCTCCAAGAACGCCGAATCCGAGGCTTTGCAGTAGCCAAGAGGAGACATCTAATCCAGCGAGTATAGCTGCGACGACTGAAATGAACCGATAGATACGCATGCATTGGTGTCCGGCGCGAAGGTTCGCGAATACCAGCGGATCAATCCAGAAACACTATGTATGGGTGCCTACCTATAGAATCCGCTCGGAACCCGGCAGTTTGGGGTTTCTAACACTGCTTTGCTATGCAATATTTGTTGACGGCATTTCTTACCTCGTTGGTATTCACTGCATTACTCGTTAGGTGCCGATTCTGGCGCAATGGGTGGACTTTGGATTCCGAACTCGGCAGCGTACAAAAATTCCACGCCAAGCCTGTGCCGCGAGTGGGTGGCCTCTCGTTGGTGATCGCTATGGCTGCCACCTGTATGGTCGCCGGCTTTCGCGAGCCGGAGGTCCTGTGGGGCATGCTGTTGCTGGGCCTGTCGGCCGCGCCCGCCTTTTTGGGCGGATTCGTTGAGGACCTGACCAAGCGCGTACGGGTCTTGACCCGTTTGGCGTTGGCGATGGCATCGGGGGCGTTGGCGTATTTTCTGCTCGATGCCGCGGTGACGCGGGTGGATATCATCGGCCTGGACTGGTTGCTGCAGTTCAGCGCCATCTCGTTCGTGTTTACCATTGTGGCGATCGGCGGTGCGGCCAATGCCTTGAATATCATCGATGGGTACAACGGTTTGGCGGCGGTGGTGTCGGCGATGATTTTCGCGGGTTTCGCCTATGTCTGTTTCTATTTGGGCGATCGCATGCTGCTGATCGTGGCCCTGGGGATGTTGGGCGGCGTGATCGGATTCCTTTTCTGGAATTATCCGCGTGGTCATATCTTCTTGGGTGATGGCGGCGCCTATTTCCTGGGCTTCATGATTGGCGAGTTGTCGGTGTTGCTGCTGGCGCGCCATCCAGAGGTGTCTGCCTGGTTCCCGTTGCTGCTGTGTATCTATCCCGTATTCGAGACGCTATTTTCTATTTATCGGAAACGGTGGCTGCGCGGTAATTCACCGGGCGCGCCCGACGGCGTGCATCTGCACATGCTGATCTACAAGCGTGTCGTACGATGGGTGGTGGGGTCGCGTGAAGCGCATCATCTGACTTGGCGCAATTCGCTGACATCGCCGTATTTGTGGCTGCTGTCGTCGCTAGGAGTGATTCCTGCCGTGCTGTTCTGGCAAATGCCCGTTGTATTGATGGTGTGCGTGCTCGCATTCGCCACGGGGTACGTCATGCTGTATCGAAAATTAGTGCTTTTCCGTATTCCCAAATGGATGATTGTGAGGAAGAAAAAGCATGGACGTTGATCGGTAATCCGTACGTTGGGCAGCCGTTTTTCTGCCCTTGCGGATTGCCAAATGGAGCAAAATAGCTCCAGGCTACTATTATTCATCATTCTGTCATCGGGAATCCTGCCTTTCTTCAGAAGAAGTCGCCATTCCCTTTAAACGCTAAGGCATCTTCATGCTGATCTCTGTTGTCCTGTCTGGTGGGGCGGGTACCCGCCTCTGGCCCGTCTCTCGCGAGGGCTATCCGAAGCCATTCATGAAGCTGGCGGATGGCGAAAGTCTGCTGCTTAAAACTTATCGGCGTGCGGCGGCCGTGGGCGCCAAAGACATTCTCACGGTCACTAATCGTGATTACTACTTCATGAGCAAGGATGAGATGGCGCAGGCGCAGCTTGATGTGTCTACCCAATTCCTGCTTGAGCCCGCCGGCCGTAATACGGCACCAGCCGTGGCGATGGCCGCGCATCTGGTGGCAGAGCGTTATGGTCCCGATGCCCTCATGCTGGTGTTGCCTGCCGATCATCTCGTGCAGGATCAAGACAGTTTTGCAGATGCAGTATCTCGTGCTCAGACGTTGGCCGAACAAGGCAAACTGGTCACGTTCGGCATCATTCCTACCGGGCCGGAAACCGGTTTCGGATATATCGAAACCGGTGCCGACGTAGGTGATGGCAAGCAGGTAGTGCGTTTTGTTGAAAAGCCCTCGCTGGACAAGGCTCGAGAATATGTCGACTCGGGCCGTTTTGTCTGGAATTCAGGGATGTTCTGCTTTAAGGCCGGCGTCATCCTGCAAGAACTCGCCGCGCACGCGAGCGATGTGGACGCTGCCACGCGCGCCTGCTGGGAAGCCACGCTTGCGTCGTCCGGTGACAACCTTGCCATGGCCGAGATTCCCGCTGCGGCGTTTGCCGAGGTGCCGGATATTTCTATCGATTATGCCGTGATGGAGCGTTCGTCCAACGTGGCCGTGGTGCCCGGCGATTTCGGCTGGAGCGATATAGGTTCCTGGGTCGCCGTGCGCGATTTGACTGCCGCCGATGATGTCGGCAATCGCGCCACGGGCAATGCGGTGTTCGTCGATAGCCATAACGTGTACGTGCAAGGCGATGACCGCCTGGTGGCCACCGTAGGGGTACAGGATCTGCTGGTCATCGATACGCCCGACGCTGTGCTGGTGGCTCATCCGGACAAGGTGCAAGAGGTCAAGCAGGTCGTCAAGCAGCTCAAAACTCAAGGCCATGAAGCTTATCGGCTGCATCGCACTGTGACGCGGCCATGGGGCACCTACACGGTGCTCGAGGAGGGGCCACGTTTCAAGATCAAGCGCATCGAAGTCAAGCCCGGTGCCAGCCTGAGCCTGCAGATGCATCATCATCGCAGCGAGCATTGGATCGTGGTGTGCGGTATGGCCCGGGTTGTCAACGGCGACAAAGAACTGTTAGTCGGCGCCAACGAGTCCACCTACATCCCTGCCGGCCACAAGCATCGCCTGGAAAATCCGGGCGTGCTGGATCTGGTCATGATCGAGGTGCAAAGCGGAGAATATCTGGGCGAGGATGATATCGTGCGTTTTGCGGATATCTACGGACGCACTTGACTCCAGATATGCGCGAGGACTCTTGCAATATGAGCGGTTCCTGGTGGCTGCAGTCTTTCGCGTCCTTTCGATACGCAACCATAGTGGGAGTCAAGCGTCTGCTGTATGTTGGGTTGCGAGTGATGGGGCGCGCCATGAAGGCCGTGCCTGGTCTGTCGCGCCTGACGTCGCCCCAGGCGCAACCGCTCAATCCGACACTTCGGACCCTGCATCGTGTGATGTTCAATCCGCAAGGAACAGACATCAAGGATGCCAGTTTTTCGCGAATCGACTGCGGTGACTTCGATGTGCTGTTTTCCAATGGGCCATTGTTGGATCGTCGCGGTATAGGCAGAGTCTGCCGCGAACAAATAGGGCAGTTGTCGACGCTATCGGCAAAGTCTGTCGAAAACCCCGGATACGCGCAAGCGGGACGACGCACCGTACGTTTCTACACTTCCGTGCACTGGTGTCCCGGCACGTTGCCGCCCAATACCGTGGTGATGGTCCACGATGTGATACCTCTGCTTTTTCCCGAGGAGTTTTCAAGATCGTTGGTCAGCGAATGGCGATATCGCTTCCGGCATATCTTGCGGCAGGCCGTGCATATCGTGGCGATCAGTCGAGCTACCGCACAGGCCTGCGAGCGCGTGTTCGATATTCCACGAGAAAAGATCAGCGTCGTTTATAACGGTACGACGGTATTGCCAGTGGCTCAACGCATGGATATGTCCATGCCGGACCTGCCCTATTTCGTATTCCTTGCTTCGGACGACAAGCACAAAAACGTAGACGTAGTGCTCGAGGCCATGTCCGACCCTGCCATGCGTGGCGTGGCGCTGGCCATGATAGGAGACAACAGGACCCAGGGTTGCGTGCGGAAGGTTAAGTCACTAGGCCTGTCAGACCGAGTGTGGTTCATGGGGAAACTCAGCGATGAGAGCCTGGGTCGCGTACTGGTTGACAGCGCCGGACTGGTGTTTCCCAGTTTGTACGAGGGCTTTGGTCTGCCTCCGCTCGAAGCGGCCTGGTTAGGCGTTCCCTCTATTTGTAGCGCGCGTCCCGCCATGGATGAAACGCTGGGGAACGCCGCAGTTTTCTGCGAGCCGGATGATGCCCAGGCCTGGGCCCGCGCCATGCATAGGCTTGCATTCGACAAGCAGTACCGAGATGACGTCGGGGCCAGAGCACGGCAGCGTGTGAGCGAGTTCAATTGGTCTAATTCGGCACGTCAACTACTGAACGTACTGGGAGCGTACGCGAAGTGAGAGTGGGATACGGTACGACGAATTTGGCCCGGGGGTTGGCGGGAAGCGGGGTGGATGGCATTGGCATCTACACTCGGGAATTGGGTCGAGCGCTGTTGGATGTCGGCGATGTGGGCTTGGTGCCCGTTGGATTCGGGCACAACATAAATACCGACGTGTTTCCGCAGGCACAAAGGCCCGTGTCGATGGGGCGTTATCCTGCGCTGGCAGGCTTGGGAGTGAGCACACCGTTTGCTTTTCGGGGCGAGTCCGCATTGGCGAATCAGATCGATTTATTTCATGCGACGGATAACCTGATTCCGAAGCTTTCGCGCATTCCTGTCGTAGCGACATTGGCCGACGCCTTTCCGTTATCCCATCCTGAGTGGATTCGTATGAAAAACGCCCACTTGAAATGCTGGTTATGGAAACGCGCCGCACGCTGGGCTGACCATATCGTCACCGTGTCGGAGTATTCGAAAGGGCAGATCGTCGAGTACTTCGGGATTGCTGCGCGCCGCATTACTGTCATTCCAGAGGGTGTTGGAGAGCGATTTTTCCAGCTGATCGCGTCAGCGGACCGGAAAACGGTGTTGTCGCGATACGGCCTGCCCGAGCAGTTTTTTCTGTCTATTGGTACGCTGCAACCACGTAAGAACATTGGTAATCTGCTGGACGCGCATGCTGCCTTGCCGGCAGCTGTGCGCACCGAATTTCCCTTGGTCGTAGTAGGCAGGGAAGGTTGGGGCAGCGAAACGTTGGTGAGGCGCCTGCAGGCATCACAGGCTGTGGGGACGGTGTACTGGTTACAGTACTTGCCAGACGAGGACTTGCGCGCCTTGATGCAAAGTGCTTCGGCCATGATCTTCCCGTCTCTGGGAGAAGGTTTCGGCTTGCCCGTACTGGAGGCATTTGCTTCCCGGTTGCCCGTTGTGACATCCGACACCACCTCACTGCCTGAAGTAGCGGGTCAGGCTGCGGTGTTGGTCGACCCGCGTGATCCACACTCTATTGCTGACGGCATGCGTCGAATTGTGGACGATTCTGCGCTAGCCAATCGACTCATAACTGCCGGGCTGGCGCGTGCCCGCTTGTTTACCTGGCAAGCATGCGCCATCCGCACGCAAGCTGTCTACCGATCTGTACTGACGTGAAAATGTTCAACGATTACTCTGCTGCTATGCCTGCATCGCTGCTCGCACTATCGATTTGGTCAGGCTGTCCCTTGGAGCGAGGGCGTTCAATGGCTGTTCCGAGAGAAGGGTTCAAATGAAAACGATATTGATAACGGGTGGCGCAGGCTATCTCGGCTCGCACATGGCTGTGCGGCTACTTGAAGCGCAGCGAGATATTGTCATTTTCGACAATTTGAGCAATAGCAAGGAACAGGTCCTCGATCGTATCGAGGCCATCACCGGCAAACGCCCTGCTTTCGTCAAGGGTGATATTCGTGATCGACAAGCGTTGCGGGAACTGTTCGCCACTCACGAAATAGACTCAGTCATCCATTTTGCCGGCCTGAAGGCGGTGGGCGAGGGCGAAGCCGAGCCGCTACGTTATTACGACAATAATGTACTAGGCAGTGCCGCCCTGTTCATGGAAATGGCCAGCGCCGGGGTCAGGAAAATCATTTTCTCGTCTTCTGCCACCGTTTATGGTGACCCGGGTTACCCTGACTACCGCGAAGATACGCCTGTGGCACCGGTCAGTGTTTACGGCCGTACCAAATTGATGGTAGAGCAGATTTTGTGCGATGCGCTCAAGGCTGATCCTGCCTGGCGTGTAGCCATTTTGCGTTATTTCAATCCCGTCGGGGCGCATGAATCTGGGTTGATCGGAGAGGATCCCAGAGGCATACCCAACAACTTGATGCCATTCATGTCACAGGTGGCATCAGGTCAGCGGGAATATCTGTCGGTATTCGGAGGTGATTATCCGACCGTCGACGGCACCGGCAGGCGAGATTACATCCACGTGGAGGATCTGGTCTCAGGCCACTTGGCGGCGCTGAATGCTTTGGAAGGGCAGGCCAATCCCATTGTGGTCAATTTGGGGACTGGACAGTCGACCAGCGTATTGGAGATGGTGGCTGCGTTTGGCAAGGCGGCGGATAGGCCTATCCCTCACCGAATAGTGGCCCGTCGCCCGGGCGATTTGGCAGAGTATTATGCCAATCCAGCGAAGGCCAGGGAATTGTTGGGGTGGCAGGCCAAGCATGATATCGAGCGTATGTGCAGAGATACGTGGCGTTGGCAAACGAAAAACCCAAATGGTTATTGAATAGAGGTAGCAAACGTGAAGCCGTTCATTAAAAGAGTAGTTCGTCGGATGGCGAAGATGCCTGTCATAGGGCGTTTCGTGAACATCGGCATCGCGGTGGTTCGACTGCCGCATTTCCAGGAAGAGCAGATGCCCACTCTGCTGCAGGCGATTTCCGACGTCAATCATCGTCGGCTGGAGCACGACAATTTCATTCAATCCGTGCCTATCGCGTTGCGTCAGAATACGTTGGACTTGAATAAATTAAAAAAGACGGTGTCGGATGTTGAAAACCTGGTTGCCGAGCTAAAAGAGTCGCAAAGCGCGGCCGCCGACAAGAAGCAGACGATAGAAGAAATCAAGGAATCCGTTGGCTATCTTTTGGGCCGGATGGAGTTTGTCCGCCGTGAACTGATGTTTGAAATGCGCTATGGCGCCTCGGGTGGAGCCGCAGAAGGGGATGACCAGATCACGGCCAACACCAAGGTGCTGAATCAGGAAAAGCTCGAACAGGCGCGTGCCAGCGCTTTACGGCTGAATTTGGGTTGTGGTCATGTGCCGCTAGATGGCTATTTGAATGTCGATCGGCGGGGCTTGCCCGGTGTGGATATCGTGGCCGAGATCGATCAATTGCCTTTCGGCGATGACGAGATCGACGAGCTGTTCTCGGCGCATGTGCTGGAACATTTCCCTCAGGAACAGCTGCGACGTGAGCTATTGCCCTATTTCCACAGGCTGCTCAAGAGCGGCGGCGAGTTTCGTGCGGTGGTGCCCGATGCACAAGCCATGATTCGCGAGTACGGCAACGGCAATTATCCCTACGACGATATGCGAGAGGTTCTATACGGCGGGCAGGACTATGACGGTGATTTTCACTTCAACATGTTTACCCCTGATTCGCTGAGCGGATTGCTTGTGGAAGCAGGGTTTGGCGATGTGACTGTCATCGAGGCCGGGCGCAAGAACGGTAAATGCTACGAGTTTGAGATTTCAGCAAAAAAGTAAACCGTATTGCGTTTGTCGCAACCTTACCGAAATTACATAACATGCGGGTGAGCATGGATCAGTCCTATCCTTCTTTCACAATCGTCATCAACACGCTGAATCGGGGCGCCGTGCTCCAGAAAACACTGGAGAGCTTCCAGTGGCTGAAATACGATGGCGAGTTCGAGGTCGTTGTCGTCAACGGGCCTTCTACCGATAATTCCGAAGAGGTCATTGCGTCGTGGCTTCCGAGAATTCGGGCGGGCAAGTGCGATGTCGCCAATTTGTCCGTGTCGCGCAATGTGGGCATTTGCATGGCTCGCGGTGACATCATCGCATTCATCGATGACGACGCAGTACCGGAACCGGAATGGCTGCAGCAACTGGCCGAGGCCTACCGCCGCGACCCTCAGGTGGGTGCCGTTGGCGGATTTGTGTTCAATCACACGGGCTACCATTTCCAGTACAAGTATGGCTTGGTGGATCGTTTCGGCAATGCCGATCTTACGCCTTCCAGGGCTCACCCTCAGCTCTCGTTTCCCAAAAGCAGCAGCTTCCCCCATCTGCTCGGGTGTAACTCATCATTCCTGCGTTCAGCGTTATTGGAAATTGGTGGGTTCGATGAGGAGTTCGAGTATTTTCTTGATGAAACCGATGTCTGTCTGCGTATCGTCGATGCAGGCTATCTGATCGGTCAGCTGCCCAACGCCTTTGTCCATCACAAATATGCGCCAAGCAATATTCGTGGCGAGAACAAAGCAGTGCGCTACCGCTATCCCATCATCAAGAACAAAATTTATTTCATGCTCAAGCATGCCCGCGAATATTATTCGTTGGATCGTGTCATGCAGGAGCAGGATTCTTTTCTGCAGTCGCAACGCAATGATGTGAATTGGTGTCACGGTGAGCGGCTGTTGTCCGACGAGGACGTAAAACGCTTTAATGTGGATATGGAGCGCGCCGTCGAGGTGGGCCTGCAACGCGGTTTTGAGGGGACGCTGCCGGACGGTCTGATCACTCCGGCCAAACAGCAGAAGTATGCGGGCGAATTCCTGCCCTTCGAGCCAATTCACAATCCGAACGCCAAATGTCTGGTGTTGGTATCCAAGGATTTTCCGCCCGGACACGGCGGTGGTATCGCTGTTTTCAGCCAGAACCTGGCCGAGGCGCTTGCGCAAGAAGGGCATATCGTTCATGTCATCACGCATAGCCCCGACATTGATCGTGTCGATCTTGAACATGGCGTATGGGTACACCGGATCGTCCTGAAAGATCGAGAGAGAACGCCGGAGGCTGTTTCCCGGCAGGTCCCGCAACATATCTGGAACTGGTCGGCCAGCGCCTTGGCCGAAGCCCGGCGTATTGCAGAGCATCGAAATATCGATGTCATCGAGGCTCCCATCTGGGATTGCGAGGGCATTGCTTTCTTGCTGGATGGGGCGTGGCCTTTGGTAACCAGCCTGCATACGACGCTGCATTTCTGGATCGCTTCGCATCCGGAAAAATCCGCAGACTCGAAATGGATGGAAAGCTTCGGCACGCCCATGCTCTCATTGGAGCGCGAATTGATGCTCAAGGCCGACGCGGTACGGGCCAATAGCAAGGCCATCGTCGAAGAAATTCAAAAAGCTTATGGATTCGATTTCCCGGTCCAATCAACTCGCGTCGTACCGCATGGCATGGCGGATGTAGCAGTGTCTGCCGTTGAAGACAGCGACCATCGCGGCGACGCCGTCAATGTCCTGTATGTGGGTCGTTTAGAGCCGCGCAAAGGCATCGATGTCTTGCTTGAGGCCATCCCCGTGGTCATGGAAGCTTGTCCTTCTGTGCGTTTTACGCTGGTCGGCGATGATACGTTGCCAGGCCCCGACGGCAGCACCTACAAGAAAGCGTTTCTGAAGCGGCATTCCCGGCAGGCTTGGTTATCGAGCATCACTTTTGCTGGACGCCTCGAGCAGGAAGCGCTGTTGCAAGCCTACGCACAAGCCGACGTTTTCGTCGCGCCTAGCCGCTTCGAGTCATTTGGCCTGGTGTTTCTGGAAGCAATGAGAGTGGGCAAGCCGGTGATTGGTTGCCGCGCGGGCGGGATGCCCGAGGTCGTGGAGGACGGCAGCAATGGCTTGCTGGCTGAACCTGGCGATGTGCAGTCCCTGGCTCAGGCCATTATCAAGTTGGTTGACAGTGCGGACCTGCGCGACCAGATGGGACGGGCCGGTTTGCAGCGCTTTCAGGAACACTTCACCGCTCGGCGGATGTCGGAGAAAAGCGGTGAACTGTACGAGATCGCGACGGCAGCACATCGCGAACGGGCAAACTCACTGTGAACCTATCATGAGAGTCGCCTATTTGGCTGGAGTCTGCGTAGCGCACGACGCCATTTCCAATGCTATTCATAGCGAAGTTCGATGGCTGAAAGAGGCCGGGCACGAGGTCCGGCTATTTACCTATCGATGCGATTATGGGGATATTCCCCATAAGCAGGTCAGTAGCCTATGGCAGGTGATGTCCGATCCGGGATTTCAGTCCGCCGATATCGTGGTTTTTCACTTTGGTGTGTATTCCGGTCTGTTTGACTTGCTGATGGTAACGCCCCGGCATGCCAAAAGGATCGTCGTTTTTCATAACATTACGCCCAAGCAATTCCTGCCTCCGTCCGCGGCACCGCTGATCGAGCGCTCGTTCAGACAAATGAGCAATATTGTCTTTGCGGATCATGTTGTATGCGTCAGCGATACCAATCATGACGTCTTGCTCTCGGCAGGAATCACCGTTCCCTGGACCAAGCTGCCATTGGCAATACGGGATGATTTGGTGATGCCTGCCAGCAAACCGAGTTTTGTTGATGGTTTGCCGCGCATCGTGTTCCTGGGCCGTTTCGTCCAGTCCAAGGGGCCGGGCGAATTGTTGGAGGCAGTACGGCGTGTTCTGGACGGCAATCCTGACAGGCGCCTGCAGCTGGATCTGATTGGCAACCTGGATTTTTCGGATCAGGCCATCATTGCCCAGGTGAGGCTGCAAATTGACGCTTTGCATCGGATGTTTCCAGAGCGTGTGCGCGTGGCGCTCAAGGGGAGCGTGGCGGACAGCGAGAAACAAGCGCTCCTGGCAGAGGCGGACATCTTCGCGCTGCCTACTTATCACGAGGGGTTCTGCGTTCCGATCTTAGAGGCGCTCGCTTGTGGTTGTCGGGTCGTTTCCTACGAGAACAGCAATGTGCCGGCGGTGTCGGGCGGCTTGGCCTCGCTGGTGCCCACGGGCGATGTCGAGGCTCTGTCCCGCGCGCTCGACGACGCGTTGCGGGACATCGATAGCAAGGATTGGGCGAGCACCGGCTATCATGCGTATGCAGAGCGGGCCAAGGCTCATGTCGCACAGTTTCATCCTGATGCGGTGCGTCGCAGTTTTCTGAGATTTATAGAACGCATGTCAGGCGCATGGCGCCAGACCGCTGCGTAACGTTCAAGATAACGCTATATGAACAATGCGGGTTTTTTCAAAGGCCTATCGCTGGCCTGGATGCTGTCCAAACGCGATCTGAAAAACAGGTACGCGGGGTCGTATGCGGGGATCGCATGGCACATCGGTGTGCCACTGCTCTACGCTTCTATCAACGTGGCGGTGTTTTCAATTCTGGTCGGCGGCAGAATGGGTGGGGGTTATGAGAACATCCCCTTTGCACTGTTCTACTTTGTGCCGTTCTCGATCTGGATTTTCTTTCAGGAGACGGTCAATCGCAGCACCGGAATCCTCAAGGAATATAGCTATCTCATTAATAAGATCTCCTTTCCGTTCTGGGTATTGCCTCTGGTGCCATTGGCTTCAGCCTTCGTGAACCAAGTGGTGATTTTGTCCATTGTGGCCGTGCTGATGGCGTTTTACGGCATTGCACCCGGAGCCGACGCATGGGGCTATCTCTTTGTGTGGATGGCTTGCCTGGTTTTCTCCCTCGGTGTGGCGTATGCCGTGTCGGCTTTGACCGTGTACGTTCCGGACTTGTCCCAGATCGTGCCGGTGATTGTCAATATTCTGTATTGGCTTACGCCCATCTTGTATCCCGCGTCTCTCGTGGAGAGCCACGGCGGACGGTGGGCCAAGGCGTTCATTCTTGAATACAACCCTTTTTATTACTGGGCGGAGTTGTCCCGGCGTTCAATGTTCGATATGGGAGTGACCTTCTCGGCGGACAAAGCGGGTTTTCTCATTGTGATATCGCTCGTGGCACTTGGGGTGGGGGCATTGGTATTCAAGAAACTCAAGTCCGGCTTCGCCGACGTGCTCTGACGGGATGGCTTCGAACATGGACAATCGCCAAGACGTAGCTATCGAGCTGTCGAATATCAATAAGATCTACCATACCTATCAGTCTCCCAAGCATCGGCTGCTGGAAATCCTGACAAATGGGAAAAGGCGCTACGCCAAAGAAACCCGGGCGCTGGATTCAGTTTCTTTCATGCTGCCCAAGGGCGGACGATTGGGTATCGTGGGAGAGAACGGGAGCGGCAAAAGCACGCTGCTGAAAGTGCTGGCAGGGGTGCTCACGCCGAGCTCGGGATCCATTACCGTCAACGGCCGTGTTTCGGCGTTGCTGGAGCTGGGGGCCGGTTTTAACCCTGCGTTGCCAGGCAGGGAAAACATCAAGCAGTTCTGCATGCTGCATGGTATGTCCTCCGAAGAGATAGAGGCCGCCACGCCAGACATCATCCAGTTCAGCGAACTGCGCGATGCGGTTGAGCAGCCGGTCAAAACCTACAGCAGTGGCATGGCCATTCGGCTGGGCTTTGCCTGCGCCGTCTATGTCCAACCCGAGATTCTCATTGTGGACGAGGCGCTCAGTGTAGGGGATGCTTATTTTCAGAATAAGTGCCTCCACAAGATCAAGTCCTTGCTGGACGATGGCGTGACGTTTATCTACGTGACGCACGTGGCGGATTCTATTCGCGCTTTGTGTGATCGCGGCGTCTGGATGGATCACGGCAAAGTCCGCATGGCGGGGTCCTCAAGCGAGGTGGGAGCGGCTTATCAGGCCGAGGTTTTCCGGCGCATGGTCCATGCGGGTCTGAGCGACGAAGTAAGCACCGGCAATGATGGCGCGACGCAGGAACAGCAGAGTGCAGTCGCGCAGAGCGTGGACCATGCGCGACACAGGGCTTTTGAAGAGCGCATCGCCGCGTTGCGCACAGGTAGCGGGGAAGCGAGAATCCTGGATATTGCCGTCATTGGACACGATGGTGTCGATACGGATACCGTGCCGTTCAATGAGAAGACCCGCATACGAGTTTTCTATCAGATCGACAAGAAGCTACCTGCGGAGTGTGGCATAACGCTGGGTATTTCTGATAACAGCGGACGGGAAGTGGTTCACTTCAATTCATGTTCGATGGGGGTGTCCCTGGACACGGAAAGCATGCATAGGCCTTGCATGATGGAGTTTGAGTTTGACAACTCATTGTGCCCAGGAGAGTACGGTCTCTCTGCGGGGATCGGGTCGTTCCGGAAAAATCCCAACAATTTTGGCCAGATGCTGACGAACCATATCGTCGATTACGCGGCCGGCGGCGCGCGTTTCAACGTCCGGTTTCCCGATAGTGACAGCGCACTGGATCTGTGGGGAGTCACCTACGTGCCGTTTTCAGTAGAAAATCTGGCGCTCGATTGATGTCAGCACTGCGCATTCTGCACATCTATCGTACGTACTATCCCGACCCGCCGGGCGGAGTTGCGCAGGCGGTGCGTCAAATATGTTTGGCGACTGCATCACATGGGGTACAGAGCACGATTTTTACCCTGTCTCCAACACCCCATCCGTCTGTGTTACCCATGCAGGAAGGCCAGGTAGTTCGAGCCCGCTCGTGGATGGCGCCGGCTTCGTGCGATGTGGGTGGGCCCGGCGCTCTATTGCGTTTCGGGGCGCAGGCGCGGCAGGCGGATGTGATTTGCTACCACTTCCCGTGGCCATTCGCCGATCTGATGGATCTGCTGGTGCGTCCGAAGGCTCCGACCGTGTTGGTGTATCACTCGGATATCGTGCGGCAGCGTTCGCTTGGCCAGGTTTATGCTCCGTTGATGCGGCGCACGTTGTCCTCTGTGTCCGCCATTGTTGCGACATCGCCGACGTACGCGGCCTCCAGCCCTGTACTGTCGGATCCGCGTTGGAAAGACAAGGTTCGTGCCATTCCCTTGGGCATTATTGAATCTCAGGAACCCGAGGACACAGGCGTACTAGCCCGTCTGGGGTTGAGCGACAGGCAGCCCTTTTTCCTGTTTTTGGGCGCTTTACGCTATTACAAGGGCCTGCACACGCTCGTGGCTGCCGCGAAAGCGGTCAATGCACCGATAGTCATCGCAGGCGCGGGCACAGAAGACGCGGCGCTGCGCGCGCAGCGTACGAGTGTGGGTGCCGATAATGTCTTGTTCGCGGGGCTGGTATCCGATGCGGAGAAAATGGCGCTGATGAAACGCTGCCTCGCATTTGTATTGCCATCGCATTTACGATCCGAAGCCTATGGCATGGTGCTGGTCGAGGCCGCGATGCAAGGTCGGCCGTTGATCTGCTGCGATATCGGATCAGGGATGTCGTTTGTTAATGCACACGATGAGAGCGGGTTACTAGTGCCGCCGGAGGACGAACAGGCGCTGGCCAGGGCGATGAATCGGTTGTTGAATGACCGTCCGTATGCAGCGCGCCTGGGGCAGGGGGCGCGGAATCGTTACGAGCGTCTGTTTTCGGGCGGGCCGCTGGGCAGGGAATACACGGCGTTGTTTCGTGAGCTGGCAGAGCGGCGCGGTTAGGCGTCAGGCACAGCTGCACTGCATCCTCCGTTATTCCGCAAACAAATCCGCTTGTCGCGGATCCGCGGGTTGCAGCTCGTAGCCGATGTCCGCCGCAACCTCACGCAGGATATTCTGCGCCAAATTAAACGCCGTATTCGCAGCCGGCACGCCTGCATAGATCGCATTTTGCAGCAGCACTTCCTTGAGCTCGTCCGGGCTGAGGCGCGAGTCGTCGGTAGCGGTCAGTGCCGCGCGCACATGGAGTTCGAACTCCTCCCAGCGGCCTAGCGACAACGTGACGGCCAATACCATCATGCGGCGCGATTTGTGCGGCAGGCCGGGGCGGCTCCAGATGTCATGCCATGCGTAGCGGGTGATGAGGTTCTGGTAGTCGGCGGTAAAGGAGGTGGCGCGGGACAGCGAGCGCTCGACCCATGCGTCGCCCAGGACGGCGCGTCGGTTTTTCAGGCCTTGTTCGAAATCGTCTTGGCGGCTCATGGGTATCCTCCTTTGCGTATCGCAGATTTAATTGACCGTGATGTTATTGGCCTTGATCACCTCGGCCCAGCGCGCTTGTTCTGCGTCGATGAAACGGGTGAACTCCTCCGCATTGGAGCCGACCGGGGTCAGGCCCAGTTTGGCCAGCTTGTCGCGCGTTTCGGGACGGGCGAGGGCTTTTTGCACGAGATCCTGCAGTTTGGCCACGACGTCGGGTGCCGCGCCTGCAGGCAGGAAAAAGCCGTTCCACTCGTAGACATTGAAGTCCTTGAGACTGGGGTCGGACTCTGCCACGGTGGCGACATTGGGCAATTCAGGCATGCGCTTGTCGGAGGACACCGCCAGCGCTTTGAGTTTGCCGCTGGTGACATAGTTCAGGCTGGAGGCGGCGTTGGCGAAGTACACGTCGACCTGACCGCCCATGACGTCGACGATGGCCGGCGCGCCGCCCTTGTAGGGAATGTGTACGGCGTCGATGCCGGTGTCTTTTTTCAATAGCTCAGCGGCCATCTGCGCCAGGCTGCCAGGCCCATAGGACGCATAGGTGTAGTGGCCAGGTTTCGCTTTGGCAGCAGCGATGAAATCGGACAGATTGTTAAAGCTCGACTTTTCCGCGGCGACCAGGATGTTGGGGACGGAGACGGCCTGCGATACCGGGATGAAGTCTTTCTTGGCGTCGTAGGGCAGCTTGCGCAATCCCGGGTTGATGGTGAATGCCGAGGAATCGTACAGCACGGTGTAGCCATCGGGTTTGGCACGGGCAACGTAAGAAGCGCCGATCGAGCCGCTGGCGCCGCCCTTGTTTTCGATGACGATGCTTTGTCCGGAAACCGCGCCCATGCCTTCGGCAATGATACGTGCGGCGTTATCGGCACCACCACCGGCGGAATACGGCACGACGAGGGTGATGGGCTGGTCGGGGTAGCCGGTGGCCTGGGCGGCTGTGGCGGCTACGGTAAAGGTGCTGGCGATGGCGGCCAAGGCCAGCCAGCGCTGCGTATGGGCGCTTTTCATAGTGTCTACACTCCTGTTTCTGAACGAGGCCTTGTTGCGTCGGGAATTCTCAACGCCAAAAGACGAAGGGGCTCGTTCCGCGTGGCCGCCATCGTAGCGTGAGTGAGGGCAGGGCCTGTGTGGCGCCAGGATGAGTGTCCGGTTGATGGACGTTTTGAAACAGGTGTTCGTCGTGTGGCCGTTTTAGGCGGAGGATCGAGGTTGCCGGCTGGACGCGGGCCGCGTCGACTCGGCGCAACCGAGCAAGGTTGTGCAGGGCTAGGGGCCGACGCGAATGCGTTCCACATTCAGTTCCTGGGCGAATCTGGACCGATCGCGGCCAGCATCGTCGGGCCGCGCGCCGATCCAGCCCTGTCCCAGCGCATAGGCCCAGACGTTGGCGGCGACGATCAGCAGAAAAAGCACACGCATGGGGGCTCGCTCACAGGGATTGAGGGTCGGGTTGGGACGCGATCAGCGCCAGCCCATCGAGGACGGGGCGGTCCAGATAGCAGGGGGTAGGCACCGCGCCCATCGTACTACCGGCCTGCGCCAGCAGGCGCTGCGTTTCGTGTTCCATCTCGGGCCAACCGCCGCCTGCGACATAGAGCGCCGCTGGTTGGCCATAGTGTTGGCAGGCAGCTAACCATTGCCGCACGACCGCGCCGGCCTGGGCGGCGGCGATGCCCGAGGCAATGGCCTGGTGCGTATCGGTCGGAAAATCGGTGATGGATCCGTCGGCCAAAGGCAGGTTGGCGGTGCCGCGCGCGAGCGAGCTGCGCATCAACGCCGGGCCAGGGAGAATCAAGCCGCCAATAAAGGTGTCATCGGGGCCCACGGTGTCGATGGTGGTGGCCGTACCGAATGAGGCGAGCACGAATGGTGGATGTCCAGGCGCCAGTCGGCTGCGAACCCCGAGCAGCGATACGAGGCGGTCGGCACCGAGCTGCGTAGGCTGGGTGTAGCTATTTTTCAAATTTAGCAATTGCGCGCGCGAGGTGATCCAGTGCACAGGGCAGTTGTGGCGTGCCAGCGCATCGCGAATGCCGGCTCCTCGTTCGTCGCCTGCGACATTGACGCCCAAGGCCGAGATTGGCTTGTGCGTCAGCGTGCCGAGCCAGTCTCCCAGGGCGTGCGGATCGAGATTATCAAAGGCGATGGCGGCGGGCTCGCGAGCGCCCGGGGCGCCAGTCGAGCCGTTGGTGGTCGATTCACTGTCCAGGGGCGCTGTACTGCCATTCGGGGGCGCGGATTGAGCATTGTCTGATGTTCCAGTCCCTGCGGATGGATGCAGCCAGCCGACCTTCAGACGGCTGTTGCCTGAGTCGATCAGCAGGATCATCGCGTTTGCTCCGCGGTGCGTGGGCGAATCGAGATTTCGCCAACGGATACGGGAACAAGCCCCTGAGACGTCTGCACCAGGAGCCGGCCCTGTTCGTCCAGGCCTTGCGCCGTGCCGCTGAACAGGACTACGCCCTGGTCTATGACATTGATGTCGCGGCCTGCCAGGGCGTCAATGGCGCTGAATCGTTGGCGAAAGGCGTCGAATCCGTCGGTTTCCAGGCCTTGAACAGCCTGGCGCCAGGCGTTTGCCGAGGCGCATACGATATCGGCCACGCTGACGGCGGGGGTACCCGTTTGCTGCATGATGGTCGTCCAGTCAGCCACGGAACGGCCAAGGCTCTGTGATAGCCGATCAGCGTCCGTCAGGTTTACACCCATGCCAATCACAATCGTGTAGGTGTCCGGCAGGGCCAGATTGCGGGTCGATTCGACCAGGACGCCCGCTAATTTGGCATCGTGCCATTGCACATCGTTGGGCCATTTGACGCGCAGCGGGCCGGCATCGCGCACCAGCAGGCTGCGTAGCGCTTCGCCCGCGGCCAGCCCGGCCAGAGGCGACAGGGCGGGCAGCCGGTGAGGCGGCATGCGGACGGGAAAGGCGCACGAAAACATCAGCGTGGCACCGATACGATTTTGCCAGGGCCGTCCGGCGCGTCCGCGGCCCGCAGCCTGCTGGTGAGTGCCCAGCAGCCAGGGGCCTGAACAGTGGCGCGCACGCGCCAGCAAGTCGGCATTGGTCGAGCCGGTGCTGGCAGGCCAGGCAATGTCCTGAAAGCCGTCCAGTCGCGCAGACAGCTCGCGTACCAACGCCTCGGGCGTTGGCAGATCAATAGGGCGGGCATCAGTAAGCATGGCGGCGATTGTAGGGCACGAGGGCGGGACGGGTCACGGCGGCCGTGACAAAACGGTCCACGGACAGGATGCCAGAGACAGCGGTAGCCTGCGGGCAAGCGGAAATGGTTGTCGGTCGCCTCACGCAAAAGCGGCCGATCCAGCCGGACAGAGCGCAGGCGAGGTTGGTAACATGCAGGCTGCTTTTTTAATTTGCGCTCAAGTCATGTCTGCTCGTACCGAAATCCAGGCTTTTACCGGCGAGGCCGGCCGTATTGATTGCGCCATTGATTGGCCCGCTGGTACGCCACGGGGCTGGGCGTTGGTCCTGCATCCGCATTCTCTGCAAGGCGGGGCTCGGGATAACAAGGTGGTGACCACGATTTCCCGCGCATGCGTGCAGCATGGCCTGGTTGCCGTGCGTCCGGATTTCCGCGGAGTGGGCCAATCCGAGGGCGAATTCGACAAGGCGCGCGGCGAGACGCAGGACATGCTGGCGTTGGTGGCACAAGTCCGGGAACGCTACCCCGAATGGGCGTCGGCCCCCTGGGTGTTGGCGGGGTTTTCGTTTGGGACGGCAGTCGCGGCGCAGACCTATGCAGGTCTGGCCGATGCGGGCGATACGGCGTTGCCTGTGGCATTGATGCTGATGGGGGCCGCGGTCCAGCGGTTTCAAGAGCAAGAGGTCACCGTACCGGCGGACACGTTGATGGTGCACGGCGAGCAGGACGACGTGGTGCCTTTATCTGAAACGCTGAACTGGGCGCGTCCGAGGGATGTGCCGATTGTGGTCGTGCCAGGGGCTTCGCATTTTTTCCACGGCAAGCTGCTCGTGTTGAGGGCGTTGGTGCAGGCCCGGCTCAAGGTCGCCCTGGACTGATGCCCGCCCGTTCGCAGGCCCGCATGATGTTTACGCATCGAGCCTGCCGGGCCGTGTTCCAGCGTGCCTTTACTGTTGTTGAACGTTATCGCTGCCGCGCGGTCTGATGGGCCTGCCTATAATGATGCTGCTTTTCATGAGGCCGGTTGTTGATGATGCGGCCTTTGCCCGCCATGCAGGCTTGTTAACCCAATGTGTTGTCACCCGCCTGGGCTGCTTTTGATCGTGGACCCTTTTTGCCGATGAAACTCACTCGTTCCTTTCCGTCTTCTGTTGCGTTTTCCCGCCGTGTCCTGGCTAGCGCGGTATTGTCGGCGCTGATGGCGTCAACATCTGCCGCCTGGGCGCAACAACAGCAGCCGGCGGCGCCAACGCCAGCCGTAGCGTCTGCTCCGGCTCCGGCCGGCGTCACGCAGTTGGCGGAGCTATCGGCCGTGCCTGCGCCGACCATCGCTGCACGTGCCTGGATCACCATTGATGTCACCAGCGGGCAGGTATTGGCGTCGTCGAATCCGGACATGCAAATCGAACCGGCCTCGCTGACCAAGATCATGACGGCTTACGTGGTGTTCAATGCGTTGGGCGAAAAGCGGATCACGTTGGAGCAACAGGTACCGATTTCCGAGCATGCCTGGCGCACTGGCGGCTCGCGCATGTTTGTCGAGCCGCGCAAGCCTGTCACGGTCAACGAGCTGATTCAGGGCGTGATCGTGCAGTCGGGTAATGACGCATCTGTGGCATTGGCCGAGGCGGTGGGCGGCACCGAGGCGTCGTTTGCGACGCTGATGAACCAAGAGGCCGAGCGTCTGGGCATGGCTCACACGCATTTCATGAATGCCACGGGCTTGCCCGACCCGCAGCACATCACCACGGTGTCGGACCTGGCCAAACTGGCTGTGGCGCTGATCAAAGACCACCCCGAAGAATTCCACTACTACAAGCAAAAAGAGTTCACCTATAACAAGATTACGCAGCCCAACCGTAATCGCCTGTTATGGGCGGACCCCTCGGTCGACGGCATGAAAACCGGCCACACCGATGCGGCGGGCTATTGCCTGGTGTCGACTGCGTTGCGCGGCGACCGCCGTGTGTTGACCGTGCTGGCCGGCGCAGACAGCGAAGCCACACGTGCCGAAGAAAGCCTGAAGCTCTTGAACTGGGGTTTCCAGAATTTTGACTCGGTCAAACTGTACGATCAAAATCAGCCCGGCCTGGACGCCCGCGTCTGGGAAGGCACGGTCGAGACTGTCAAGCTGGGCCCGTCTGCGCCTCCGATCTGGGTGACGGTACCGCGCGGTAAATCCGGCGATCTCAAACCTGTGGCGCAACGCACGGATCCGCTGGTAGCCCCGCTGACCAAGGGCCAGCAAGTCGGCACGTTGCAATTGACGTTGGATGGCAAGGTTCTGCGTACTGAGCCGTTGGTGGTTCAGGATGCCGTCGAGCGAGCCGGCTTTTTCGGCCGTATGGTCGACTTGGTCAAACGTCAGTTCGAGTAGGTTTTTTTAGTGAACTAATACGCACTGCCGAGCTGGGAGCGCGCGGGTCTATCCGCTGGCCCCCAGTGAAAACACCATCGGGGCGAGCAATCGCTGGGGCAGTGCGGTACTTTTCCTTTTTTGCGATTCATATCCATGAACAGGCACAGCAAAGGTTCGGCGTGTAACGGCGATCCAGATCTGTGCCTGTTCATTTTTTTAGCTATCTTAGATTTTTAGGGGCCATTCATGATTCCGGGCATGCCAGGCGATAGCCAGGTGTATCTCAACGGTGAGTTCACGCGCGTCGACGAGGCCAAAATCTCGGTGCTGGACCGGGGGTTCATTTTCGGTGATGGGATTTACGAGGTCGTGCCGGTCTATCACGGCAAGCCGTTCCGCATGACCGAGCATATGAATCGCCTGGACCGCAGCTTGCAGGCCTTGCGCATTCCGTCGCCGAAGTCGCGCGAGCAATGGCTGGACCTGGTGAATGAGCTGATCCGCCGTTCGGCTACGCCGAGTTGCGTGGTCTATCTGCAGGTCACCCGCGGCGTCTACAAGCGTGAGCATGCCTTTCCCACCGCGGAAATCACACCCACGGTGTTCGGCATGACGACGGAATTCACGCCGCCCACGGTCGAGCAACGCGAACGAGGCATCAACGTGATCAGCATTCCTGACGAGCGCTGGCTGCACTGCGAAATCAAGTCCGTGTCATTGCTGGGTAACGTATTGGCGCGTCAGCAGGCAGCCGAGGCGGGGGTGGACGAGGTGATCCAGTTCCGGGATGGGTTCCTCACCGAGGGCTCATCCAGCAATTTCTGGGTTGTGTCGGCGGGCAAGCTGTTGGCGCCGCCGAAGGACAACTTGATTCTCGAAGGGATACGCTATGGCTTCATGGCCGAGTTGGCAGAGGAAACCGGCGTTCCGTTCGAAGCTCGTCGGATTACCCAGGACGAAGTCGTCTCGGCGGATGAAATTCTGGTGACGTCGGCGACCAAGGAGGTACTGCCGGTGTTGCAGCTCGATGGCAAACCGGTCGGCAACGGCCGATCCGGCCCGGTTTATGCGAAGCTGCGGGCAGCGTATGATGCCCGTATTGCTGCTTTGTAAACCGACATTGCCCCTACGCGCATTGCGGTAATTGTTATGACTACCATTCCTCCCGAAGAATCGCTGATCGAGTATCCCTCGGACTTTCCTATCAAGGTCATGGGCAAGCAGCATCCTGAGTTTGCCCAGACGCTGACCGAGGTGGTGCTGCGGTTCGACCCGGAATTCGATCCGGCCAAGGTTGAAATGCGGCCCAGCAAGGGCGGCAACTACATGGGCCTGACCTTTACCGTGCGCGCGACCTCGCGCGAGCAGCTCGATAATCTGTATCGCGCCCTGCATGGACATCCCATGGTGTCCATCGTCCTGTAAGGCTGGCCATTTGGCATTGTCATGATCAAATGGTTGACCCGCCCGGCCGAGTACGAGCCGGTATGGCAGGACATGCGGGCTTTTACGGCTGCCCGCGACGCCTGTACGCCCGACGAGGTCTGGCTGTGTGAGCATGCCCCGGTGTACACCCTGGGGCAGGCTGGCAAGCCCGAGCATCTGCTGAACCCCGGGGCGATTCCTATCGTGATGTCGGATCGCGGGGGCCAGGTGACCTATCACGGACCCGGTCAGGTAGTGGCCTATTCTCTATTTGATTTGCGCCGCGCCGGCCTGTTTGTGCGCGACTATGTCCGTCTGCTGGAGGACGCGGCCATCGGCACATTGAGCGATTTTGGCGTTGCCGATGCCTGTCGCCAGCCCGGCGCACCGGGCGTGTATGTGCCGTATGGCGCTGGCGGCCATGTGGCCAAGATTGCTGCATTAGGTATCAAAATACGTAACGGCTACGCCTATCATGGCGTTGCGTTGAACGTGAACATGGATTTGTCGCCGTTTTTGGGCATCAACCCCTGTGGTTACGAGGGATTGGTGACCGTCGATATGGCGACTTGCGGGGCTCGGCAGGATTTGATGACTGTCGGAGAACGCCTCGCCGAACGCTTGTTGACCGCCTTGCCGCCGCCTGTGCGCAGGGATGCTGCAGGTTGACGCGCTAAAATGCCCTTTTCTTCCCCCCGTCCAGCGCCGTGTCATCGACGTGCGCCGGTCATGACGAAGGTGATGTATGTCTACTCTTGAGCCCACTGCTGCTGCGACCGAAGTGCAAGCGACCGCCACGACGTCGGCCGCCTACGACGCTACGCAAAAGCAAAAGTCGCAGGCCAAGACCGCACGGATTCCGATCAAGATCGTGCCGGCCGAGCGCCTGAAAAAGCCAGAGTGGATCCGCGTCAAGGCCGCTGCCCCGGGATCGCGCTTTTACGACATCAAGCGCATCCTGCGCGAGCACAATCTGCACACCGTGTGCGAGGAGGCCTCCTGCCCGAACATCGGCGAATGTTTCGGCAAAGGCACGGCCACCTTCATGATCATGGGCGACAAATGCACGCGGCGTTGCCCGTTCTGTGATGTGGGACACGGCCGTCCCGATCCGCTGGATACCAACGAGCCCGAGAATCTGGCGCGCACTATCGCCGCCATGAAGCTCTCGTACGTGGTGATCACCTCGGTCGATCGCGACGATTTGCGTGATGGCGGGGCGGCTCACTTTGTGGATTGCATCTCGCGCATCCGCGCCTTGTCGCCCACGACGCGCATTGAGATTCTGGTGCCCGATTTCCGTGGCCGTCTGGAACGCGCGCTGGCGATTTTGAATGCCGGCCCGCCCGATGTGATGAACCACAATCTGGAAACCGTGCCCCGTTTGTACAAGCAGGCGCGTCCGGGTTCCGACTATGCGCACTCGCTGAAACTGCTGGCCGAGTTCAAGCAACTGCATCCCGAGGTGCCGACCAAGTCCGGTCTGATGCTGGGCCTGGGCGAGACTGACGAGGAAATCCTGCAAGTCATGCGCGACATGCGCGCCCATGGTGTCGACATGCTGACCATAGGCCAGTATCTGCAGCCCTCGGAACACCATCTGCCGGTGTTGCGCTATGTGCACCCCGATACATTTGCGATGTTCGAGCGCGAGGCCTACGAGATGGGCTTTACCCATGCCGCTGTGGGCGCGATGGTCCGCTCGTCGTATCACGCCGACGAGCAGGCGCATGCCGCTGGCGTGAATTGAGGCTTTTATTCCGCCTGGACCCGCGAATGTGCGCTGGTCCAGAACACATCGCCCGTTCCTTGGACCCCGTTCAGGTGGCGGGCGAGTACAAACATCAGGTCTGACAACCGGTTCAGATATTGGCGCACCGAAGCATTCAGGGTGTCGTGCCGTTCGAGGGTGATAACCGAACGCTCCGCCCGGCGCGATACGGTGCGGGCCAGATGAGCCAGGGCTGCTGGCCGGGACCCGCCGGGCAAGATGAATTCGCGCAATGGCGGCAGGGCGCCGTTATAGTGGGCCAGGCGCTGATCCAAAAACGCCACCTGGGCATCGGTCAGGGTAGTGTGACCCGGGATGCAGAGTTCTGCGCCGAGGTCGAACAAATCATGCTGGATCGTGTTCAGGTCCGCCTGTACTGGATCGGGCAGGGATTCCGTGCGCAGCAGGCCGATGACGCTGTTGAGCTCGTCCACGTCGCCCAACGCCGCCACACGCGGTTCGTCTTTGCGCAGGCGGCTGCCATCACCCAGGCCGGTCGTGCCATCGTCTCCGGTTCGTGTGGCGATGGCGGAAAGTCGGTTGCCCATGTAGAAAATCTCTCTGCGTGGTGGTTATGTGTGGAAACAGATTGGTAGTGTAGTGCCGAGGGGAATGCCTGCGGACGCGTTATCCTGTATTCCAGTGCAGCGTCGGCAATAGTCGGCGTTCTGGGCCGCAGGTTCGGCCGAAGGAGAGGTAATGCAAAAGATGCGTCTAGCAGCGGCACGAGTATCAATGGCTTTGGCGATGGCCCTGGCCGGCATGGCCGTCTGGCAGCCCCTGCCAGTTCTGGCTGCCGACCAGAAGCCGTCAGCGAAACAGGACGCCACCGCGACGGCGAGTGGCGAGGTGCGGCGGGTCGACGCTGCGGCAGGCAAAGTCGCGATCAAGCATGACGCGATATCGGACTTGGAATTGCCTGCAATGACACTCGTGTATCAGGCCAGCCCGGCTCTACTCGCCAATATCAAGCCTGGCGACCGCGTGAGGTTCACGGCTGCCCGCCAAAATGGCAAATATGTCGTGACGGCGATCAGTAATTAGATCGCCGCCAGCTTGCAAGGTGCGCTACAGCATCTGATCCAGTTCTTTTACCAGACGTTCATGGAATCGCTGGGGATCCTGGATTTGCGGTGAGTGCCCTAATTCCGGGAAAGCCACCAGCCGGGCACCCGGTATTGCCTGTGCAGTGGCGGGCCCCAAGGCTGCGTAATTGCCCAGCGTCGCAGCGACTTCTGGCACGGCCGCATCCTTGCCCGGCGCCGTGTTGTCTTGTTCGCCGATCAACAGCAAGGTCGGCACGCGCACTTGGCCGAACTCATGTACCACCGGCTGGGTGTACACCATGTCATAAGTCAGGGCCTGGCTCCAGGCGACCTGCTCGCGCCCTTCGCCCTGATACATGCCTGCGGCCATCGCGACCCAGCGGTCGTATTCGGGTTTCCAGGTGCCGGCGTAATACGTGTTCTGCTGGTACTTCTTGATACCGGCAAAGTTCGTTTTCAATTCGCGTTCATACCATTCGTCCACGGTGCGATAGGGCACGCCCTTGGCTTTCCAGTCTTCCAGCCCGATGGGGTTCACCATCACCAGTGCATCGACCTGATCCGGGTACATCAGGGCATAGCGCGTAGCCACCATGCCGCCCATGGAATGGCCCATGATCACCGCGCGCTCGATATCCAGGCTCTGCAGCAAGGCGTGGGTATTGGCGGCCAGTTGATGGAAGCTGTATTGATAGGCGGCTGGTTTGCTCGATTTGCAGAAGCCGATCTGGTCGGGTGCCACTACCCGGTAGCCAGCGTTTGTCAGGGCGCTGATGGTGCCTTCCCAGGTAGCGCCGCAGAAATTCTTGCCATGCAACAGCACGGCAGTGCGGCCATTGGAGCGTTCGGGCCGGATGTCCATATAGGCCATGGACAATGACTGACCTTGCGAGGTCAGCTTGAATTCACTGACCTGGTAGGGATAATTGAAACGTTCGAGCTGGGGCCCATAGTCGGGCACGGCTGGCTGGGCGTGAACACCGGCGGCAACGAAAAGCGCTGTAGCGGCAATGGTGGGTTTGAACATGCGAGCCTTCATTGAAGATGAACGAACTCATGCGACATCCTCACGCTGCGATAGTTCAGCTTGTTGTCAGTGCGTGCCCGTACCCACGCACCGCGCGCCAGCATTGGCCGGCGCGCGGAGGCGTTCAGGCGTTACAACACGTAGCGCGCCAGATCCTGGCTGGCGGCAGCTTCGGACAGCTGTGCCTCCACGTAGGCTGCGTCGATCTTGACGGTTTTGCCGCCGCTGGCCGTCGCGTCGAACGACAGTTCCTCGAGCAGTTTTTCCATGACGGTGTATAGACGGCGTGCACCGATGTTTTCGGTGCGTTCGTTGACCGAAAACGCCAGCTCGGCCAGGCGCTCGATGCCGTCCGAGGTGAAATCCAGATGCACGTCTTCGGTGGCCAGCAATGCCGAGTATTGCTTGGTCAGCGAGGCGTCGGTATCGGACAGGATGCGCACGAAGTCTTGTGCCGACAGCGATTCCAGCTCGACACGGATCGGGAACCGCCCTTGCAACTCGGGAATCAGGTCGGACGGTCGCGAGAGGTGGAACGCACCCGAGGCAATGAACAGGATGTGGTCGGTGCGCACCATGCCGTAGCGGGTGTTGACCGTGGTGCCTTCTACCAGCGGCAGCAGGTCACGCTGCACGCCCTGACGCGAGACGTCAGCGCCACCGCTTTCCTGGCGGGCGGCGATCTTGTCGATTTCGTCCAGAAAGACAATGCCGTTTTGCTCGACATTGGCGATCGCGACCGTACGTAGATCATCCTCGTTGACGCGTTTGGCGGCTTCTTCTTCGACGATGAGCTTGAAGGCCTCTTTGACCTTCATTTTCTTGGGTTTTTTCTTGTCGCGAGCGAGGCCTGCGAACATGCCGCGCAATTGCTCGGCCATGTCTTCCATGCCCGGAGGCGTCATGACGTCCATTTGGGGGACGGCTTGAGCGACGTCGATTTCGATTTCGAGATCGTCGATCTTGCCTTCGCGCAGACGTTTGCGGAAGGTCTGGCGGGCGCTGCTGTCATCGTTGCGCTCGGGCTCGCCGGAGGCGTTGCGCGCGGGCGGCACCAGGGCATCCAGAATGCGGTCTTCGGCTGCGTCTTCGGCCTGGGTGCGCACGCGGCGCATTTCCAGTTCGCGCGTTTGCTTGATCGAGTACTCGGTCAGGTCGCGGATGATGGTGTCGACATCGCGGCCGACATAGCCGACTTCGGTGAACTTGGTGGCTTCGATTTTGATGAAGGGCGCATTGGCCAGCTTGGCCAGGCGACGGGCGATTTCGGTCTTGCCCACGCCGGTGGGGCCGATCATCAAGATGTTCTTGGGGTGGATCTCATGGCGCAAGGGCTCGTCGACTTGCTGACGGCGCCAGCGATTGCGCAGCGCCACAGCCACCGCGCGCTTGGCACGGTTCTGGCCGATGATGAACTTGTCGAGCTCGGAGACGATTTCCCCGGGGGTCATGGTGGATGCGGACATAAACGGAATCCTTGCTACAGCCGGCCGAAGCGGACGCTTATTCGCCCAGCGTTTCGACGACGTGATTCTGGTTGGTGTAAATGCACAGGTCGCCGGCGATTTCCAGCGACTGTTTGACGATGTCTTGGGGTGCCAATTCGGTGTTGCGCAACAGCGCCAGTGCGGCCGATTGGGCGTAGGCGCCACCCGAGCCGATGGCGGCCAGGCCATGTTCGGGTTCGAGCACGTCGCCGTTACCAGTCAACACCAGGGTGTGCTCGGCGTCGGCCACGATGAGCATGGCTTCCAGACGGCGCAGCACGCGGTCGGTACGCCAGTCGCGCGTCAACTCGACGGCCGCGCGCATCAGGTGTCCTTGGTGTTTTTCGAGTTTGGCTTCGAAGCGCTCTTGCAGCGTAAAGGCATCTGCCGTCGCGCCGGCAAAGCCCGCCAGGATCCTGTCATGGTACAGGCGGCGGATTTTGCGGGCTGTACCCTTGATGACGATATTGCCCAGGGTGACTTGACCGTCGCCGCCCAGTGCGACACGGTTGCCGCGGCGCACGCAGATGATGGTGGTGGCGTGAAATTGTTCCATGCTTTCCTTCCTATGAAGGTTTGATCTGGGGGCGATGCGACCGATTTCAAGGCGCCGCCCAAGCTTTAAGTGTATGCCGCCTGCCGGTGCGAAGGCGTCAGTATTTCAGTATGTTTCTGTGCTGATCGTGGGCGCGTCGCGTGATCATCCAGAACAGCAGGGCCGACAGACTGACTGCAGCCCCCAGCACGCACACGCCTTGCCAGCCGGCATAGGCGTAGGTCGCCGTCGTACTGATGGCCCCGAGCCCGCTGCCGGCCGCGTAAAACAGCATGTACAGACCGACCAGTCGGCTATGCGCTTCGGGCTGGGTGCGAAAGATCATGCTTTGGTTAGTGACGTGCAATGCCTGTCCTCCGAGGTCCAGCAGCATGATGCCTACGATCAGCGCCCAGAGTGAGGTGTCCATCAGGGACAGGGGCCACCATGCCAACAGCAGCGCGGCCAGCGCCAGGGCACTGGTGCGCTGACCGTGCCCTTGGTCGGCCCATAGGCCAGCCCGGGTGGCCGCGAGCGCGCCCACTGCGCCGACCAAGCCGAAAGCGCCAATAAGCGTATGGGAAAAGCCATAGGGCGGTGCGCTTAATGGCAGTACGAGCGCGCTCCAGAAAATGTTGAACGCGGCGAACATCAGGAGTGCCAGCATGCCTCGTATCTGGAGGACCTTTTCCTGGCGCAGCAGCGTCAGCATGGACCCAATCAGGCGCGGATAGCTCATCGCGTTCGACACGGTTTTCAAGGCCGGTAGGCGTCGCCACAGCGGTAGTGCCAGCATCAGCATCAGGGCAGCCGCACTGAGATAGACACCACGCCAGCCGGTCAGATCGCTGACGCCGCCCGCAAGGACGCGGGCGAGCAGCAGGCCGATGAATACGCCGCTTTGAGCGGTGCCAACGACGCTGCCTCGCTCATGAGGGGCCGACACACTGGCGGCGTAGGCGATCAGTCCCTGCGTCATGGCAGTGCCTAGCAAGCCGACGCCAAGCATCCCCGCGAGCAGCACAGTGGCGGACTGCGCTGTACCCACGACGATCAGCGCGACTACGAGCGCCAGCAGTTGGATTGCCATCAGACGGCGGCGATCCATCCGGTCTCCCAGCGGCACCAGCAACAGCAGCGCCAACGCGCAACCCAACTGAGTGGCGGTAACCACACCGCCGATCGCTGCCTGGCTGATGCCAAATGTCTGCGCCAGCGCGTCGAGCAGTGGCTGGGCGTAATAGACATTCGCCACGCTCAAGCCGCTGGCGGTGGCAAACAGCCACACCAGGCCACGAGGCATAGCGACGCTCCTGCTCGGTGCATAGCGATGACCGTTTGATGAGGGACAGGCGAGGGAGGTTTTCATGATCCGAGTATGTTCAAAGTAGTTTTGAAATAAAACTGGTTTGAATGCTAGGCGATGTGGTTTTAAAATGCAACTTGTTGGTGTGTTCACATCGGATTTCCTGGAGACCTCATGGCTAGCCGCAAGACCATGAACGATGAGCCGTGCCCAGTTGCACGTTGCGTCGATGTAGTTGGAGATCGTTGGTCGTTGCTCATCGTGCGCGACGCCTTCGATGGTGTGAGTCGCTTCGGTGACCTGCAGCGCAGCCTGGGGGTGGCGCGCAATATCCTTTCTGATCGGCTGCGCAAGCTCGTCGATGCCGGGATCTTGCAAATGCAGGCGGCATCGGACGGTACGGTCTATCAGGAATACGTACTGACCAACAAGGGGAAGAGCTTGTTTCCCATTGTGGTGGCGCTACGGCAATGGGGCGAACAGCACTTGTTTGAGCGGGGCGAGCGTCATTCCATGCTGATTGATAAATGCACAGGCAAACCCATTGCGCGGATGGTCCCGACTGATAAAGCGGGGAACGTGCTGCCACCCGATGCGACAGAAGTGCGAAAAATCAGCTAGGCGGCCGTGCGGTGGGGCCGGATCGACGGCCCAGTTTGATACTGTGCGCGGCCTGTCAGGCGACTGAGTACACGCCGCGCAATGACGGCAGTTACCTGCCTAGCGCCTGAGTGCCGCGCAGCGTCATGACCGCGCTTTCCACACTGGCGACGAGTTTGCCGTCGTCGCGCTGGATCTCGCAGCGATAGTGGCTGATGGTGCGTCCTCGATGAGACGCCCAGGCGTGGGCGCGCAGCGTCGATTGCCATACGGGACGCAAGAAAGTCGCTTTCAGATCGATGCTGGTGAAACTTTCCTCGTCTTGCATCAGTGTGGAATGAGCTGTGCCGATTGCCGCATCGGCCAATTCGCACAATAGCCCGCCATGGACGGTACCCTGCTGATTACCATGGATCGCCGCGTTTGCGTCGAACTCGAGTACGGCGACGGCTTCGCTGATCTCCACGATGCGAAATCCCAGCAGTTGTGAGATCGCGGTGGGGTAGTGCATGTGCGTGGCATCGCCTTTGGCCAGTGTGCCGTTCAATTGGCGCTGCAAGTAGGTCAATACCGGTAGAACGGTTGATATCGGCGCTGGACAGGAAGACATGGTGGCAGGAGGTTGTATGGGTAAGCCAGAGTTTGAGGCCTTAAAATAGAACAATCAAAAAATTGTCCTAGGGACATTTCCGATGCCGGTTTCTCCTGTCATGTCTATCGTCAACACGTTGGCGGCCGAGATTCAGAGCGGCAAGCTCCCGCCAGGCGCGGCCTTGCCTACGCATCGCCAACTTGCCGCGCAATATGGGGTGGCTGTTGCATCGGCGAGCAAGGTATATGCCCATCTCGGTGCCTTGGGATGGGTCGTTGGCGAGACGGGGCGGGGTACGTTTGTGCGGGACCGGCCAGGGCAGCGCGAATGGGACAGCGCTGATGAGGCCCGCTTGAGCGCCGATACCCTGGATCTTTCATTCAATCACCCCACGTGGCCCGGCCAGGCGGAGTTGTTACGGAATACCTTGCGCGAGCTGGCAGCGTCCGGCGATCTGGCTGCACTGATGCATCAGCAACCCCCTGGCGGCCGGCGCCACGAAAGGCAGGTCGTGGCGGATTTTCTGCTTGCTGAGCGCGGCGTTCATGTGGACGCAGAGCAGGTTTTTCTGGTCAACGGCAGTCAGCAGGGGCTCGATATGACTGTGCGCGCTTTATTGCGTCCGCACGATACGGTTGCCGTCGATGCCCTGACGTATCCGGGTTTCAAGATGGTGGCTGGTGTTCAGGGGTTGACGATGAAACCCGTGCCGTATTCAGACGATGGCCCGGATTTAGGGGCGTTGGATGCACTATGTGGCCGTGAACGCGTTCGAGCCATTTACGCCATGCCTGCAATGCATAATCCGCTGGGTTGGGTGCTGACCGCCAGGCAGCGGCAGCGAATGGTCAGTATTGCCAGGTGCCACGATTGTTTGCTGATCGAAGATGCTTCGTACGCATTTCTGGCTGGCCGCACTGCACCTGCTTTGATCACGCTTGCGCCCGAACGCACGATCTACGTTTCAAGCCTCTCCAAAAGCGTGGCCAGCGGCCTGCGTTTCGGGTTCGCCGTTGTGCCCAAGACTCATGCTGGGCGGATCAAGTCTGTGATCCGGGCCAGCTATTGGAGCCTGCCCAGTGTGATGACTGCTATGGCAACCCGATGGGTAGCCGCCGGTGTGGTCGCTGAGAGGGAAAAGGCGCAGCGTGCCGATGCGCGTCGCCGACAGAAGATCGCACAGGACGTCCTGGCGGGCATGGAATTCATGGCTCATCCGAACTCCCTGTTCCTGTGGCTGCCATTGCCGCAGGACTTGCGCATGGACAGGATTGCAACGGCGCTGGCCGAACATGGTATCGCGGTCTCGAAGGCCGAAGCCTACGCTACCACCCGGCACGCGCCGCATGCATTACGCCTGGGTTTGAGTTCAGTACCCGCAGATCTGTTGGCAACCGCGTTGCTGCGCGTCAGACACACCGTCGAGCAGTTTCCGATCTGATGCCCGGGCAATTTCAACAATGAAAAAGGGCCGCATTCGTTGAAGAATGCGGCCCCGAAAGACGAGAGCGAAAACGCAAAGGAGAGGATTAATCTCCGTAGAGCTTTTGACGCATTTCGCGCCGTTCTTGCGCTTCGAGAGAGAGCGTGGCCGTCGGGCGGGCCAACAGGCGCGGGATGCCGATGGGTTCGCCGGTCTCTTCGCACCAGCCATATTCGCCGCTATCGATGCGGGCAATGGACTGTTGCACTTTCTTCAGAAGTTTGCGCTCGCGATCGCGAGTACGCAGCTCGAGAGCGTGCTCTTCTTCGATGGTGGCGCGGTCGGCGGGGTCGGGCACGAATTGCGTTTCACGCAGGTGCTCGGTGGTCTCGCCGGCGTTAGCCAGGATGTCTTGTTCGAGTTGCTTGAGTCGCTCTTTGAAGAACGCCAGTTGGCGGTCGTTCATATATTCCGACTCGGGCATGGCCAGCAATTCTTCTTCGCTGGGCAGATCAATCGCCGTATCGCTAGTCGACTTGTTTGATTTTTTGGTTGCTGCCTTGGTAGCCATGAAAACACTCCACTATGAATCGATCCTGGCGCGATTGCGCGCGTCCGGATTGCGGCGTTAGCCCGCCAGGCACTGCTCCAAGCCCCGGGTGAAAATTTCCTGGGGCAGCTTGCGGCCGATAAAGACCATCTTGGTAGACGGCTTTTCGGCTGCGGTCCACGGCTTGCCGGGTTCGGCACCCATCATCATATGCACACCCTGGAACAACATGCGGCGGTTGATGCCTTTCATGTACAGGATGCCTTTATAGCGCATGAGGTCGGGACCATAGACCTGCACCACACCGCCGAGGAATTCTTCCAGCCGTGCGGGATCGAACGGCTTGTTTGAGCGGAAGACGAATGCACCGATTTCGTCGTCGTGATGGTGATGTTCGTGATGGCAATGCGCCCCGCATTCGCCTTCGTGGTCATGATCGTGATCATGATCATGGTCGTGGTCATGACCGTGGGCGTGGCTGTGCGCCGCGTCGGGGTGCTCATCGGCCAGGAAATCCGGGTCGATGTCGAGAATGGAATTCAGATTAAAGCCGCTGATGTCGATGATGGACTTCAGATCGACTTCGCCAAAATTGACCGGCGTGATGGGTGCGCGCGGATTGATGCGCACCAGACGGGCACGCAACGCCTCGTAGTCGGCCTCGTTGACCAGGTCCTTTTTGGAGACCAGGATACGGTCGGCAAAACCGACTTGTTTTTGAGCCTCGGACTGGGCATCCAGCGTCGCCATGCCATGCTTGGCGTCGACCACCGTGACAACGGCGTCCAGACGATAGTATTCGGCGATATCGTCATCCATGAAGAACGTCTGGCACACGGGGCCGGGGTTGGCCATGCCAGTGGTCTCGAGGATGACGCGTTCGAAAGTGAGCTCGCCCGCCACGCGCTTGGCGCGCAGTTCGGCCAGCGTGCGCATCAGGTCACCACGTACCGTGCAGCAGACGCAGCCGTTGCTGAGCTCGATGATTTCTTCCTCGCTATCCTGCACGAGCAAGTCGTTGTCGATGCTCTCCGGCCCGAATTCGTTTTCGATGACGGCAACGCGGCGGCCGTGGAATTCGGTCAGAATGCGCTTGAGCAGGGTGGTCTTGCCTGCACCGAGAAAGCCGGTGAGGATGGTGACGGGAACCATTTTGTCCAAACTGCGCTGGGTATTCATGGCAAGGCGGTAATCTGAGAGCCTCAGGCACACGAGTGCGTCCAAGGCATAAAACAACAGGCGGCCGCGGTTGCGACCGGACGCAGGATTACAGCACAGTAAGGGCAGGTGGGCAAACCCCGGGACAACCCCCGGCACCGCACTGCTGTTACAGGCATAAAGCGGCGCTGTAATCCATTCGATGCAGTTATATGGGGATGTATGGCTGCATTTCAAGGGGGAGCGTCCATCTACCGTGCATAGAGGACGGATTGCCCGCCAATTCCCCCATATGCTGCGCCGCAGCAACAGGCAGACTAACAGATGGTTCCATCATGCCGGCAAATGACACCCGACTCGCCCGGCCGGGCAAGCCGTTTCAATGCGTATGGCCGTGATGATGGCGATGGCCGGCATCGGCCGGCTGTTTTTGCTGGCATTGGGGGCAGAGCGCCCGGATTTCGGTTTCGTGCGTGGCCAGGGCAAAGCCCGTCAAGGCCACTCGATCGGCCAATTGTTGGCTCATGGCAGGGTCGCTGACCTCGGCCACGGCTCCGCAGCCGGTACAGACCACCAGCAAATCATGCGGCGCACCCGCCGCGTCGTGACAGGCGGTCCAGGCATTGACCGCGTCCAGACGGTGAATCAGGCCCTCGTCCATCAGAAAGTCCAGCGCCCGGTAGACCGTAGGGGGCGCTGCTCCCGGGTGCTCGGCGCGCATGGCGTCCAGGAGTTCGTAGGCTTTGAGGCTGCGGCCGTGGCGCAGGAGCAATTCCAGCACTTTACGGCGAATAGGCGTCAGCCGGCGGCCGCGCTGGGCGCAGAGCGATTCGGCGATATTGAGTTGTTCGCCAATAGAGTCAGGGCGAGCGGAGCGGGGCGGGGTGGGCATTGATCGTGGCAGCCGGATAGCGCCGGACAGGCAATCCCGCGAAGGTATCAGAAAACGGGCCGTACGGGGAGCGCCAAGCCGGTCTTACTCATATTTGTTATGATATAACATATCTAATTGAATGAATAAACAGCCCTGCCCCCGAGAGCGGGCTGTACGCGTGGATATGTCTCATATTGTTTCCCCTGCGGCGGCTCGTTCTCGTGGATCAGCGCTGCGGGCCTCTGTTTTTTCCCGGTTGAGTATCGCGGCAGCGGCCGCAATGGTCTTGTGGGCGTTGACCGGATGGGCCATGGGCTGGTGGGCTGCTGCGTGAGCGGGATGGCGATGTCTATTCTCGAGGCGGCGGTGGATACAAGCGTGTCCGGCGATCCCGTGATCGCGTTGCGTGAAGCGGCCTTCGGTTGGCGCGGCCGGGCGGCTGTGCAAGCCGTGTCCGGGCATTTTGATCGCGGCTCCATGACTGCCATTGCGGGGCCCAATGGCGCGGGAAAGTCCACTTTACTCAAAGGCATCGTCGGATTGATGCGTCCTTTGGCCGGCCGTCTGGATATCGACCCACAGGAACGTCGCCGTCTGGCATGGTTGCCGCAGGCGGTGGAGATGGACCGTTCCTTTCCTATTACCGTGCTGGACATGGTAGCGATGGGCGCATGGCGCCGTGTGGGCGCCTGGCGTGGTTTTGGTCATACGGAAACGCAGCGGGCCTGGCAGGCGCTTGAGACTGTCGGACTGGCCGATGAGGCGGGCCGCATGGTCGGTGCATTGTCAGGCGGGCAGATGCAACGGGCTTTGTTTGCCCGTCTGATGTTGCAGGACGCTCAAGTGCTGTTGCTGGATGAGCCTTTTGCGGCTGTCGACAGCCACACCGCCGATGTATTGATGCAATTGCTATGCGAGTGGAATCGGGAAGGTCGCACCGTCGTGGCCGTTCTGCATGATCTGGCCATGGTGCGTGCGCATTTTTCGCAGACTTTATTGCTCGCAGGGCGGCAGATCGTTTGGGGACCGACAGCCCAGGTACTGACGGCCCGCAATTTGGCGGCAGCGCGCGGCGCGCTTCAGGAATGGTTGTGAGGCGCGGCATGGAGAGGGGATTCCGATGACGCTGTTGGACTGGACCGTGGCGCCGTTCGTCGACTATGCCTTTATGCGGCGGGCGCTGGCGGGTACGTCGGCGGCTGCATTGGGTGCGGCGCCGCTTGGCGTCTTTTTGGTGTTGCGTCGGATGAGTCTGATGGGCGACGCCATGTCGCACGCGATTTTGCCGGGTGTGGCAGCGGGCTTCTTGCTGTCGGGCCTGTCGTTGTGGGCGATGCTGCTGGGCGGCTTGATCACCGGTTTGCTGGTCGCGGTACTGGCGGGCGTTGTTGCCCGGCTGACCCCTTTGCGCGAAGACGCCAGTTTCGCGGCGTTTTATTTGATATCGCTGGGGCTGGGCGTATTGCTGGTGTCGATGCGCGGCTCGAATATGGATCTGCTGCACGTGTTGTTTGGCACCGTGCTCGGTCTGGACGATGCATCCCTGCTGCTGGTGACCAGCGTCGCGAGTGTGACATTGCTGGCGATGGCGGTGCTGTATCGGTTGCTGGTGGCCGAATGCCTGGACGCGGGTTTTCTACGCGCCTGCGCAGGCCGAGGCACGTTGGCGCATATGGCCTTTCTTTTCCTGGTCGTCGTGAATCTGGTGGCCGGGTTTCAGGTGATGGGGACGTTGATGGTGGTGGGCATGATGATGTTGCCTGCTGCTGCCGCGCGTTTCTGGCTGCCGACCGTGGCGGGACAAATCGTCTTGTCGGCGATCCTGGGAGTCGTCGCAGGCCTCTCTGGCCTGCTGTTCTCCTATCACTACAACTTGCCTGCATCGCCCGCCATCATTCTGGCGGCCGGACTGGCGTATCTGGTTTCTGTGGCTTGCGGGCCGCAGGGTGGGTTATTGCATGGCCTGATGGCTCATGGCCGCACCCGTTTTCGCTAAAGGAAGAACGATGCACAACTATTCTGCCGCGCAGGCACGGCGCCGTATATTGATGATGTTGACGTTGGGGGCGGCCAGTGTGTGTGCGCCCATCATGGCGCATAGCGCCGAACCCTTGCGAGTGGTCGCCAGCTTTTCGGTGTTGGGCGATATGGTGCGTGAAATCGGCGGCGACGATGTGTCGGTGACAACATTGGTCGGTCCCGATGGTGATGCCCATTCGTATGAACCCACGCCGGCGGCCGCACGCGAATTGAAGGCGGCCAGCGTCCTGGTAGAGAACGGACTGGATTTCGAAACGTGGCTGCCTCGCCTCGCGAAAGCCGCGGACTTTTCCGGTGCCACCATTGTCGCTACGAAAGGAATCACGCCGCGCAAGATGACCGAGCAGGAAGCAGATGGTCATGACCATGGTGATGGCGACGCGCATGACCACGGCGACGACAAGAAGCCGACTCAGAGCGATAACGGCGCGCACGGTCACGATCATGATCANNACGACCACGACCACGACCACGACCACGACCACGACCACGACCACGACCACGACAATGATCATGATGCCTCGCACGACCATGCGGCAGGAGGTCACCATCATCACCATGGCGATCATGATCCGCACGCCTGGCAAAGCCTGAAGAACGGTGTCGTCTACGCCCGCAACATCGCAGAGGGCCTGGCTGCCGCCGACCCAGCGCACGCAGCGGCCTATCGCCAACGTGCACAAACCTATATCGCACGCATCGAGGCCTTGGACGCACAGATTCGCAAGACCTTTGCCTCCATCCCGGCCGAACGTCGCCAAGTGGTCAGTTCGCACGACGCCTTTGGCTATTTCGGTGACGCCTATGGTGTGCGATTCATTCCGGTGGCCGGCTTGTCCACCGACGCCGAGCCCTCGGCGGCCGATATGGCGCGCATCATCGAACAGGTCAAACGGGAGCACGTGCCTGCCGTGTTTGTCGAAAATGTCAGCAGCCCGGTTTTAGTCCAACAGATCGCGCGCGAAACGGGGGCACGTACCGGTGGTACGCTCTACTCCGATGCGCTGGCTCCGTCCGGACAGCCGGCGGCGACTTATCTGGGGATGTTTGAATGGAACGCGCGTCAGCTTTCCGAGGCCTTGCAGCCGTGATGATCATGGCTTGTGCCACACCGGTGGCGCAGGCTCATCCACATATGTGGATAGACGCTCGCGCACGTATCGCCTTTGACGCAGAAGGCCGAATGACGGCGATCCAACAAGATTGGCTGTTCGACGAAATGTTCGGCGCTTACACGACTCAAGGCCTGGAAAAAGGTCCCGATGGCAGCCTGCCCGCCAAAACCCTGCAGGGTATGGCGAAAGATTGGATGCAGGCTTTGGGTGAACCGATTTCACACTATTTCACGCAGGCGAGCGTGAACGGAAAGCCCGTGGCGTTCGCCGAACCACGTGACGCCGTAGTGAGCTGGGATACCAAATCGCAGCGATTGACACTGTCCTTCACGCTGCCTCTCGCTCAACCCATGGTTCCGGATAAACAGGGCGTGCAGTTCGATATCTACGATCCGACGTATTTCGTCGCCTATGACTTTGGTGCGCCGGGTGCGGTGTCATTGATCGAGGCGCCGAAATCCTGTCAGCAATCCTATCGGCCGCCCGGTGAACTCGATTGGCAAACCATGCAGAAATTGGCGGCGATCCCTGCCGAGGCGGAAACCGTACCCGATGAGTTGCTGGCCATCACGAAAGGACTGACACATCGAATCGACGTGAGTTGCTGATGAGGAAGGTAAATGCGGCGGTGTTGGCATGGGCATTGTTGCTCTGGCTGCCGCCTTTGGCGGGATGGGCTCAGAGCGCGCATCCATTTGGAGTGCCGGAAAGCGGAGGCGCCGTGGCGGGGCCAGGCTGGCTGAGCGGTCTATTTGCGCAGATCTCCGCGTGGCAATCGCATTTCTATAGACAGCTCACCGGTGCGGTACGCGCCTGGCAGGCCGACGGAACGGCCGCCTGGGGCTTGTTAGGCCTCTCGTTTGCGTATGGCATATTCCATGCGCTGGGCCCAGGCCATGGCAAAGCCGTGATTGCTTCGTATGTCCTGGCCAATCGCCAGACCGCTCGCAACGGCGCGTTGCTGGCACTCTTGGCTGCGCTATTACAAGCCCTGGTCGCCATTATGCTGGTCGCTGTCATGGCCTGGCTGTTGCACGCGACGGCACCAGAAATGAATCGCGCCACGCGCTGGCTGGAAACCGCGTCATACGCATTGATCACGCTGTTGGGAGCATGGCTGGTCTGGAGCAAAGCGCTGCGGCCTTGGCTGCGCCGAGCGGACCATCGCCATGTCCATGGTGCAGAGCAGGGGCATGCGCACGGAGCCGCGCATGATGATCATGGTCATCACCATCATGACGACTGTGGTTGCGGGCACGTGCATGTCCCATCGCCCGATCAAGTCGCTGGTGCGCTGGACTGGCGCAAAGCCATGTCGGCCATCCTCGCGATGGGATTACGGCCATGCAGTGGCGCGCTCATTGTCTTGGTCTTTGCGTTGTCGCAAGACTTCTTCGCAGCGGGGATAGCCGCCGCGTTGGCCATGGGGTTGGGGACGGGGCTTACTGTTGCTGCATTGGCGGTTTTTGCCGTTGTGGCGGCGGGGGCTGCTACGCGGGTGGGGGCTTATGCTTCTGCTGTCTGGATGACTCGGGTGCGTGTGGCGATTGAGGCGGCGGCGGCGGTGNTTGTGTTGCTGCNGGGGGTGTTGTTGTTGGGGGGGCAGNTTNGCGGATGAGGGTTTAACGTCATTTCCCGTCTCGACTA
>NZ_CBCSJH010000025.1:0-82412 GCF_965139195.1 Bordetella tumbae
CTACGGGCCAGCGCGCCCTTTACACGACGATCCCCGGCGCCTAAAGAACCCCGACCACCGCATTGCAAACGCCCCCCTACGCAACCGACCGCAACCACCGCTCAAACACCCTCAACGCCTCAGACCGTTCATCCCGTTGCGAATACCCAAAGTAATACCCCTGCCCCACCGTCAACACTTGCGGCACCGGCTGCACGAGCCGACCCTCCTCCAGTGCCGGATAAGCCAGAAAATGCGGCACCAACCCCACCCCTAACCCGGCCTCCGCAGCCGCCAGCATCATGGTGAAAAGCTCATAACGCGGCCCACCCGCCGCGTGCGGCCCGTAAGATTGATCATTAGCCGCATACCAGAGCCGCCAGGCATCCGGCCGGGAGCTCAAATGCAGATGAGTCAACCCAGCCAGACCGTCCTCCTCGCGGCGCGGCAAATGCGGCGCGCAAACCGGGACAAGTTCCTTTTCCGGAAATAGCAACACCCCTTGAGTCCCCGGCCAGAGACTGCTGGCGTGATACAGCGCGCCGTCGAACGGCTGATCCTTGAACTGAAATGGCAAAGTGCGAACAGACAAGCTCACACTAATGTCGGGATACTGCTGCTGAAAACCTGGCAAACGCGGAATCAGCCACGTCGTCGCCAAGGTCGGCACCACCGCAATGTGAATGCTGCGCCCCATGCCGGTGCGGCTGACCAGGCCGAACGTGTCCTTTTCGATCTGATCCAGATGATGGCGAATGCGGCCGGCATATTCGGCGCCGTGCTCGGTCAGCACGATACGCCGGCGCACACGCGTAAATAATTGCACGCCCAGGCGCGCCTCCAGGCTGGCCACCTGGCGATAGACCGCGCTATGCGTCAGTGCGAGCTCTTCCGCGGCGCGGGAAAAGCTCCCCAGCCGGGCAGACGCCTCAAAAGCCTGCAAGGCGCTCAGGTTCGGAATGCCGTTACGCATAAAAGAAACATCGCAAGGTTGAACACTACGTGCTGACAGGTCACTATATTGTGCAATTTTATCAATTGCATTGTGCAAGCGAGGAACATTATGCTCAGTAGCTTGCTATCCGGCTGATTTTGCCTGCCCGCTTATTTAATTACCGGCTTACCTATGACTATCGCGACGACTCCCTCCCGTGCCCGCCTGGGCGGACACATTCTGGTCGATCAACTGGCCGCCCACGGCGTCAAACACGTGTTCTGTGTCCCCGGGGAAAGCTACCTCGCCGTGCTCGACGGCCTGCATGACGCCAAGATCGACGTCACGGTATGCCGCCAAGAAGGCGGCGCGGCCATGATGGCCGACGCACACGGCAAGCTCACCGGCGAGCCCGGCATCTGCATGGTCACGCGCGGCCCCGGCGCCACCAACGCCATGGCTGGGGTGCACATCGCCAAACAAGACTCCACGCCGATGATCTTGTTTGTCGGCCAGATCGAACGTGGCATGCGCGAGCGCGAGGCCTTTCAGGAAATGGACTACCGTGCCGTGTTCGGCACGCAGGCAAAATGGGTCACCGAAATCGATCAGGTGGAGCGTATCCCTGAGCTGATCTCCCGTGCATTTCATATCGCCACCTCCGGCCGCCCGGGTCCGGTCGTGATTGCGCTGCCCGAGGACATGCTGACCGAGACCGCCACGGTAGACGATGCGCCGCATTATGAGGTCATCGAAAGCGCTCCGACCGCAGGCCAACTGGGCGATCTGGAACAATTGCTGTCTCAGGCGCGTTCTCCCGTGGCCATCCTGGGCGGCACACGCTGGAGCGCCGAGGCGGTCGAGCAGTTCACCGCCTTTGCCGAACGCCTGTCCCTGCCCACCGCGGTATCGTTCCGCCGCCAGATGTTGTTCCCCGCGGATCACCCCTGCTTTATCGGTGACGTAGGCTTGGGGATCAACCCGGCGCTGCTCAAACGCGTGGCCGATGCCGATCTGATTTTGCTGGTCGGCGGCCGCATGTCGGAAAACCCCAGCCAGGCCTATACCCTGCTCAACATCCCGGTGCCGGCCCAGAAACTGGTACACGTACACCCGGACAGCGCCGAACTGGGCCGCGTGTATCGCCCCACCCTGTCCATCAACACCTCGCCCGCCGCCTTTGCCCAGTCCCTGGCTGACGTCAAAGGCCCTGCGCAACCCGCCTGGGCTGCCGACACGGCGACCGCCCGCCAGTCCTATCTGGCCTGGAGCGATCCCACCACAGTACACACGCCGGGCCAGCTGCAGTTGGGCGAAGTCATGGCCTATCTGGAAAAAACGCTGCCTGCCGATGCCATCATGACCAACGGCGCGGGCAACTATGCCACATGGCTGCACCGTTTCCACCGCTTTACGCGCTACGGTACACAGTTGGCCCCGACGTCCGGCTCCATGGGCTACGGCCTGCCGGCAGCCGTCGGCGCCAAACGCGTCCAACCCGAAAAAACCGTCGTGTGTTTTGCAGGCGATGGATGCTTCATGATGCATGGCCAGGAATTCGCGACGGCCGTGCAATACAACCTGCCGATCCTCGTCTTGCTGATCGATAACGGCATGTACGGCACGATCCGCATGCACCAGGAAAAACACTATCCCGGCCGCATATCCGCCACCCAATTGCAAAACCCCGACTTTGCCGCGTACGCGCAGGCCTTTGGCGGCTATGGCGAGCGTGTCGAAACGACAGAGCAGTTTGCCCCGGCGTTTGAACGCGCCCTGGCCAGCGGCAAACCCGCCATCCTGCACTGCCTGATCGACCCGCAAACCATCACCCCGTCGACCACGCTGGACAAGATCCGCGACGCCGCGCTGCAGGCACAGCAATAAACAAATCAACGTATTAACCCGATATACGCATTCCCCGTATTTCGCTCTATACCGGAGACCCGCATGTCCTCGAATCCTTCTTTTCACTGGCAAGACCCGTTGTTGCTCGACCAGCAACTGACCGACGAAGAGCGCATGGTGCGCGACGCTGCTGCGGCCTATGCGCAAGACAAACTCGCGCCGCGCGTGCTCAACGCATTCCGCAACGAACAGACCGATCCGAAGATCTTTGCCGAGATGGGCGAGCTGGGTCTGCTGGGCGCCACGATTCCCGTCGAGTACGGTGGTGCTGGCCTGAACTACGTCAGCTACGGGTTGATCGCGCGCGAAGTCGAACGCGTGGACTCCGGCTATCGTTCGATGATGAGCGTGCAATCGTCGCTGGTCATGGTGCCGATCAATGAATTCGGCAGCGAAGTGCAAAAGAAAAAATATTTGCCCAAGCTGGCCAGCGGTGAATGGATCGGCTGCTTTGGCCTGACGGAACCCAACCACGGCTCCGACCCCAACGGCATGGAAACCCGCGCCGTGCTGACCGGCGACCGCTACAAGCTGAGCGGCGGCAAGATGTGGATCACCAACTCGCCTATCGCTGATGTATTCGTGGTGTGGGCCAAATGCGTGGGCGGTGAATTCGACGGCAAGATCCGTGGTTTCATCCTGGAAAAAGGCATGAAAGGCCTGTCCGCTCCGGCGATTCACGGCAAGGTCGGCCTGCGTGCGTCGATCACCGGTGAAATCGTGATGGACGAAGTCGACGTCCCGGCCGATCAGATGATGCCTGGCGTGTCGGGTCTGCGTGGCCCCTTCACCTGCCTGAACTCGGCTCGCTTTGGTATTGCCTGGGGTGCGCTGGGTGCCGCCGAGGCCTGCTGGCACACGGCTCGCCAATACACGCTGGACCGCAAACAGTTTGGCCGCCCCTTGGCTGCCAATCAGCTGATCCAAAAAAAACTGGCCGACATGCAAACCGAGATCACCTTGGGTCTGCAAGGCTGCCTGCGTTTGGGCCGCATGAAAGACGAAGGCACCGCCGCTGTCGAAATCACCTCGATCATGAAGCGCAATTCGTGCGGCAAGGCACTGGATATCGCGCGCCTGGCTCGCGATATGTTGGGTGGTAACGGGATTTCTGACGAGTTCGGCGTGGCGCGTCATTTGGTCAACCTCGAGGTGGTTAATACCTATGAGGGTACGCACGACGTGCACGCGTTGATTCTGGGTCGTGCTCAGACGGGGATTCAGGCGTTTAGCTGATCCTTTTCTTCGCGCCTTTTAGTTCTTTTTAGAATTCGCCTCAGCATCTTTGGATGCTGGGGCGTTTTCTTTGGGCAGCTCCTGGACTCGGGCGCTCAGGCCCTCACCAGCAGCGGCCAGGCCGCCATGGCCGAGGTGACGGCAGAGTTCAGCTCTTCCGAGCCAGTCCCGCCTCGCGCGCTAAGACTCAAACCCTTGTGGACGGTTGCATAGAAAGCGGCAACAGCGCGGATGTCGGTTCCGGCGGGAACATCGCCGTCCTCAACCCCCTGACGCAGCCGTGCCGAGAAGTTCTCGTCATTAGCTGCGCGCATTTCGCGAAGGCTCGCCACGAGTTCGGGAGACATATCGCAGGCCTCCCCGGCCGTCTGTTCGACCATGCATCCGCTCGGGAAATCGGTACGGGAAAAGACAGTGACGGCGTTGCGCAACAGGCCTTCAATACTTTCATGCGCCGTCGGCAATTCCATGATGCGCCGTACTACCTCCTTGTGAAGCGCCACGTAGTGTTCGAGGGCCGCCCGATAGAGGCTCTCCTTGGACCCGAAGGCCGCGTAGAGGCTGGGCGAGGCGATGCCCATGGCTGCAGTGAGGTCACTCATTGAGGCGCCGGCAAAACCCTTTGCCCAGAACACGCCCATTGCCTGTCCCAGCACCTCGTCACGATCGAAACTGACAGGGCGGCCCCGCTTCGGAGTGCGCGGCGTCGATGGAGGCTGCATCATAAGGTCCTTTTTTTACCGATCATTACATAATTATCTTTGCACTGGCAAAGCAAAAGCAGATACTATTTTTGTAATGATCAACACATAAATAATTTAACACAGGAGTCTCTCCATGAACATGCCCACCCTTCCCCTCGCTGGCAAGCGAGCCCTCGTTACCGGTGCAGCACGCGGCATTGGTGCGGCCATCGCACTGAAGCTGGCCGAAGACGGCGCAGACGTCGCTATCACCTACGAGAAATCGGCCGAAAAGGCTGAGGCGCTCGCTGCCAAGATTCGCGCCCTGGGCCGCAAGGCAGTCGCCATCCAGGCAGATGCCGCCAGCCCTGAAGCCGCGAAGACAGCAGTAGAACAGAGCGTCGCCGACCTTGGCGGCCTTGACATCCTGGTCAACAACGCTGGGGTTCTCTTTTCGGGTGACTTTGCCGAGCAATCACTGGAGGAAATAGATCTGCAGTTGAACGTCAACGTGCGCGGCGTTTTCGTCACCACCCAGGTTGCGCTCAAACACATCCCGAATGGCGGGCGCATCATCACGATCGGCAGCAATGCGGGCCTGTCTGTTCCGTTCACGGGCATCGCAGTCTATGCTGCCACCAAATCCGCGATGGAGAGCTTCACCCGTGGCCTCGCCCGTGAACTCGGCCCTCGTGATATTACCGTCAATCTGGTCCGCCCTGGCCCGATCGACACCGACATGAACCCTGCCGACGGCCCGCTCGCGCCCGCTATCCTCCCGAGCCTGTCGATTGCCCGCTACGGTAAACCCCGAGAAGTCGCCGAGGCCGTCGCCTTCCTCGCCGGGCCTGGCGCCGCCTATGTTACCGGGTCGGGCATTCTTGTCGATGGCGGCATAAGCGCTTGAGTTACCGCCCGAGGAGGACCGGCCTCCTCGGCCCTGCACTCACAACAAATTCAGTAGAGCGAAGAAAGACCATGACAAAGATGATTGTCGTTTGCGCTGGCGACGCCAACGTGAGATTTGATCGAGACTACTATGCGAACGATCATTTCAAGTTAGCGATGGCATGCTGGGAAGAGTATGGACTTCAATCGGCGGAGGCATTTTTTCCGTACGCTGAAGCCGGCAGCTGGAAATCCATTGGCATATACACCTTCTCGTCGGCAGAAGGAGTACATGCCGCGCTGAAGAGCCCAAAAACACAGCAAATAATGGACGACGTGAAGAATTTCACCGACGCCCCAATCGTGCTGCGTAGTCTGTTCACGGAGTTTTGAGGAATACGATGTCAATCGACGCGGGACGTTGACCCGTTGTGCACGTCCCTCGTCACTTCTTGGGATCGGCAGCCCAGCCAACGAAGGTACTCGCAAGCTGCCGACTACCGTCTCCAGCTGAGTCCAACTGCCAATGCCAGCGACGCGCCGATTGCCAATGAGGCCACTGCAAATCCGAGCTGCACTTCATGAGCGGCTGCGCCGTCAGGCGCGATCGCGATGAACAGACCGCCAATGATCGCGACGCATACTGCAGCACTAATCTGCAAAGTGGCAGTGACCAAACCCGAGGCCAACCCGGCCCAACGTGCATCGACCTGATCCACGTTCAATCGCACCAAGGCAGGCAATGCGATGCCTTGTCCAGCGCCAATCAGGAACAATGGCAACGCGAGCCAGGTCGCCGCATCGACGAAGGCGAGCGCTGCGACCATGACCAGACCGAACACTTCCAGGCTCATGCCGAACGCGGCGGTACGTGCCCCGAAGCGCCGGGCGATGCGTGGACCGCACAGCGGACCAAGAAAGAAACCGATACCAAGCGGCAGAATCGCCAAGCCGGTTGCCAACGCATTATTTCCCAGGCCTGCCTGTTCGTACGCCGCAAACACCAGGAAGAACGCCGCGAGAGCGTAAAAGAAGAATGTTGCTGCCAGGCTGCGCCTCAGTCCGGGAGCAGCGAGAATCGAGGGCAGAATCAGAGGCGTTCTGTCAGCGAGCTCCTGTCTTTTTTCATACTTCCAGAACATACACAACAACGGTATGCTCAAGCCAAGTAACGCGACGCACCACCACGGCCAGTGGTGCTCCCTTCCCTCGATGAGAGGCACGACCAAGGCCAGCAAGCCCGACGCTAACAGCAAAGCTCCTGACACATCCAGACGAGCAGAGCGCTCGGCCCGGCTCTCACGCAGCAGCATCAGTGCAGCAGGAACCGCAACGATGATGACCGGGATATTGATCAAAAAAACGCTGCGCCAGCCCAACCCCCACGGACTGGCCGAAACCAGCACGCCGCCCAGCAGTTGGCCACCCACAGAAGCCAAGCCGAACGTCGCACCATACAGACTGAGCGCGCGATTTTTCTCGCTTGCAGGAAAAAGGGAGTGTATCGATGCCAGCGATTGCGGCGCCATAATGGCCGCCGATATACCTTGCAGCAATCGCCCGCCAACGAGCATGCCCGGTGACGGCGCCAAACCACACAGCGCTGAAGCAACGCCAAAACCAAGCATACCGCCAATAAAGACTCGCTTGCGCCCATACAGGTCGCCAAGACGCCCTCCTAATATCAAGGTGACCGCATAGGCTGCGGCATAGACCGAGATCACCAGTTGCGAGACATCTGAAGATGCCCGCAGGTCAGTGCGAATGGCCGGCAACGCCACATTGACGATGAAGAAGTCCAAGGGCGGCAACATTGTGCCGGTCAGCAGAACAACAAGGGCGAGCCAACGGCGCGAATCAGGAGCCACGGGCTCGAACGCTTGAGTCAACGTATTCATGATTTGTAAACCTGTACCAGCGAACTAAAGAGCAACTGCCCGAACGCGCTGAGGTGTCATGGCGGTAAAGTGCGGCACATCGGCCATTACGGCGGAGACCTCCGGTGAGGCAAACGCGGCTTCGAACGCCGCTTCATTCCGGAAAACGCATTCACAGATGGCGATGGTCCCTTCCCGTTCGGTCGATGGGAAAAATGCTTCCAGGCTGAGCAAACCATACTGAGCCCATGCCTTGATGACCAGCGGCAGGTGGACGTTGACGTAATAGCTGCGGTCAAACGCATCTTGTGGCGTGCCTTGATAGGTCACGTAGATAACAACTGGGGCAGTCTGAGTATTCATGGAAGTTCCAGGTCAAGCAGACCCGGAATGGGACAGTTCAACGACAGGCGCAATAGTGACGTCTGCGAAACTGTTTGTGAACCGCCATTTCTGTACGTTTCTTGTACATTTTTGAACGGCGACTCACGGCATGGAATGGGGCGATGTTCGAATCTTTCTGTCGGCAGTCCGCGCGGGCCTTGTCGACGCGGCCGCCTGATCTAACCTAGCGAATAGATGCCTAGTCGTGATGACCGACTAGCCGCCCGATCGGCGTAGTTTCTTGCACATAAAAACACGCCGAAAGCCGTCTTGCTCAGCGCGTCGATATTCTTCCCATCCAAGCTTTTGATAGATTGCCAAGTTCTCACGCATCAGCTCGTTGGTGTAGAGTCGCAACTCGCTCTTTCCATTTTGAGTAGCGAATTCATCGGCAAAATCGAGGAGCCTTCTGCCAAAGCCTTTGCCTTGGCTCCCGCGTTCCACAGCTACGTTACTTACCAGCAAATGATCTGCCTCCATCCGCAACACCATGAGGCCAGCCAGACCCTCAGCAGTGTCTAGCACCCAAACCCTTTTTGCCTTGACATGCACGGTATAGTCGTCGGTCATCGGGGCAGGCTCGCGACCAATACGCTCGATGTAAACCGAGTAGGCATCTTTAACGATGTTTTGAATCTTCAAAACATCCGCTGATACTGCAGGTCGAATGGTGATTTTTGACATTTTCTAGTCGTCCCTGAATGCGCCGATATGGTCAAGAATGCCATCTATCACCCAGAGCATCGAGATAAACCAACGGGCGATTGCTTGCGTCAGCATAAGTTGCCAACATTACGCGAGCAGTAAATACGTATGCGCAATGCCGCTACGAGTCACGACATGTCGACCATCCATCAGTTGTCACCACAAGCCAAATCGATAGCCGACTCGCAATGGATAAGGGTTGTGTCGAAGACGGGAACGGAGACATTGCTTTCGTTGAGCAACATGCCGACCTCCGTGCAACCGAGGATCACGCAATCCGCTCCTTTCTCGACCAAGCCCCGTGCGATGTTTTCATAGATCGTACGGCTGCCCGTGGTCGTAACGTTCAAGCACAGCTCGTCGTAGATGATGCGATGCACCTCGGCTCGATCCGCAGCGTCGGGAATGATAGGCTGGAGTGAGGCTGCCTTGAGGCGGTCGATGTAGAAGGCTTGCTCCATGGTGAACGCGGTCGCCATCAGGCCAGGCGCATTCAGGCCCGCCTTCGTGATTCGATCCGCCGTCGCATCTGCGATGTGCAGTAGCGGAATGCCCACTCCGCTCATCATCTGCCCGGCCAGCTTATGCATGGTATTGGTCGCCAAAACAATGAAGTCGGCGCCGCCGCGCTCCAATGCCTTGGCCTCGGCGTTCAAGATGCCTCCCGCCTCATTCCATTGGCCGTTTTTCTGCAGCGTCTCGATTTTTGCGAAATCCAGTGACCGGATCAGCAGTTCGGGAGAATGCAGACCACCCAGACGTTGGTGCGTAATCTCGCACATCTTGCGGTAGTAGATCTGCGTCGAGGCCGCAGACATGCCTCCCAGGATTCCAATAGTTTTCAAGTCTTTCTCGATCGATCGCTGTGTTGTATCAACAGTAATGCCGCCATACCTCGCGCCGTTTTCACGGCCTGTGGACCTCGGTACACCGCGGCGGCGGTGGCGCCTTCGATCAGTATGAGGAGTTGCTCCACCAATTCCAAACAATCATCTTCGCCACGTTCCAGACAAAGGATGCGGTGGATTTTTTTTCTGAGACGGGCCTTGTGTTTGCGCATGGCTTTCGAAATTTCGGCTACTTCACCCCCGCTCTCGCCCTGGGCGCGCAAAAACAGACAGCCTCGGGCGCCTTCTTCGTGTATCCATTGCTCCAGTGATTCGAATAGCGCGTCCACAGTAGGCACATTCAGCAGCCGCATGAACCTATCGTCCCTTTCCGAGAGCACAGCGGCGATGAGAGCCGTCTTGCTGCCCGCGTACTTATATAGCGTGCGGCTGGACATGCATGCCGCCTGAGCCACGCGGTCCATGCCGGTCGCGGTAAAGCCATGCTGGTCAAAAAGACGCTCGGCGGTAGAGATGAGATGGCTGTCTGTATTCATATAGCCAGTCTAAAACGATCGTTTTACACATGTCAAACCTCCACGTACAGCCCGTTGAGCAGAGCCGATCAATGGTGGGCGACTGAAATTTTTAACAGTGGATGTAATAAATCCCCCCGGTTGCCGAATATCCATACTGAAGCGTCGCGCCGCTACACGCGGGGTGGCTCTTCTATGCGGATAGGCCAACCCTTGGCAACTCTGTGAACCACTTGGGGAATGTGCAAACCACAGGCCTTTGAAATCATTAGCTATTTTTATATCGAGATTCACCATGAAGAAGTCGTTTGTCTCCATCGCCATTGCCCTTTCAGCCCTGGCTGCAGCTGTCTCTGCGCAGGCCGCCAATAGCGCCGCCGTCCAGGACTCATTGCCAGCACAAGTCCAAACCGAACAGCCCGAGGCACGCGTTGCAGACAACGTCCAGCGTGGCGATCAAACCTATATACCTCCCACCTTTTCGACATTGTCGCGAGCCGAAGTCAATGCCGATACGGCAGCATGGCGCAAAGCTGGACTCGCTGACGAATGGCGCGGCAACGCAACGCCCGACATCTATAGCTTGGAATACCGAAGAAAACTCGCTTACTACCAACACCTGATTGGTCAGTAACAACCGCGTACGGGGGGGGGCGTAACCGTAAACAAGCCCAGCGTCTGGGAATCAAAAAAAGAAAGTACGGCCGCAACTTCAGCTCTGAAGGAATGTTCGGCCGTTATTGATTCTCCGATTTTTTTTCCCGCGTAATAAATCGATTCGATTGACGAATATTCATATTGAAACGCTGTGTTTCGCTCAATCAGGAGATCCTCATGAAAACATTCTTGTCTCGCTTTGCACTGATAATCGGGTTGGCCGTCTCTGCTCATACAGGATCCGCATCTGCACAAGAAACAGAACCTATCCGGGCAAAGAATATCGTCCTCGTCCATGGCGCCTGGGCCGACGGCTCTAGTTGGAGTGATGTCATCCCCTACCTGAGAGCGGCTGGGTTGCAGGTCGTATCGGTTCAAAATCCATTGACCTCGCTTCATGATGACGTTGCCGCGGCCAAACGTGCGCTTTCCTCGCTGGACGGTCCCACGGTACTCGTAGGACACTCCTATGCGGGAAATGTCATCAGTGAGGCGGGGGCTGATTCAAAAGTCTCTGCACTGGTCTATGTCGCAGCACGCGCACCGGATGCCGACGAGGACTTCAATGCACTTGCCGGCAAGTTTCCAACGATGCCTGTGAGAGCCGGCATCACGACTCATAATGGCTTCTCGACTATCAACGAAAATGCTTTCTTGAATTTCTTTGCGAATGGCGTGCCTGCAGAGAAGGCGAAAACGCTTTTCGCCGTCCAACAACCCATTGCGGCAGACCTGTTTATCGGAAAAACGACGACTGCCGCGTGGCATAATAAGCCGACGTGGTACGCGGTCTCAAAGAACGATCAAACAACATCCCCTGATCTGCAACGATTCCTCGCCAAACGCATGCATGCCACGACGGTAGAACTAGATTCAGGCCATTTATCATTGGTTTCCCATCCGAAAGCGATCGCCGATCTGATTCTCCAGGCTGCCGGAAAATAGCGGACATGAAGGGAGTAATTCAGCGTGCAACCCCATAGCCAGGAAGCCGATTGGGCGGTCGCGATGCTTAAAGAGCGGTCTGGCGACTGCTCTGCATATGAGCGTTTTCTTCAGGATTTCGCAGCGCATTTACGGCGAATCGTGAGGTGGAGGTTCAATAACCTTCGGCTGAACCTTGATGAGACCGAGGACGTGGTACAGGAAATATTGATCGCGATTCACTCGAGGCGCAATCAATGGGATGCCAACCGGCCCCTCATGCCCTGGTTAAACGCCATTGCACGCTACAAGATAATTGATGCGGCAAGACGCCTGCGTAAAGAAGCTCACCTTAAGACAGATCTTGACGATGCACAGTGGAGCTCGTTGCCCGCCCTTGAACAAACCGCCCTCGCGGCGTCAAGAACGGATATCGATCGACTGATTTCCGAGCTTCCACCGGGGCAGCAATCCGTCGCCCGTGTCATTGGCATAGACGGAGTTTCGCCCAGCGAAGCGGCCATCCAGCTGGGCATGAACGAGAATGCCGTAAGGGTGGCTTTTCATCGGGCTCTGAAGAAATTGATGGCAATGGCAACAGGACAGAAAAATGTCACCCGTAAATGAGAAAAACATACAAACAGATGAGCTGATCCATCGTCTATCCAGACAAGCGGGCACGAAAGAGCATATAACCATGCCTTTCGACCGAGCCTTGATGGCGAGCCTCGTGCTGTCACTTGCTACGGCCATTCTTGTCGTCATCGGCTTGTCTCGCGTTCGCCCTGATCTATATCAGATGCTAACGGCCTGGGTGTTTCAGTTCAAAGTTGCAACGATGGCCTTGCTCGCATGCGGCGGCATTGTTCTTGTTCGTGCCTGCGGAATCCCGGGACAATCGGTACGGCTGACTCAGGCTTTGCTCCCCGGTGCTGTGCTGTTGCTTGCTGGTGTGTTATTTGACGACACGGGCTATCCATTGTTGGGCGAGAATCAATTTTCCGTGCCGTTCTGCGTTGGCATCATTGTTGCGGCCTCATTGCCTGGTCTGATGGCCATCCTGGCCGGATTGCGTCACGGTATTCCGACACGGCCGGTCTATGCAGGAGCGCTCTCCGGCGTCTTGTCCGGCTCGCTCGCAGCATTGGTATACACCATCGCATGCCTCAATGATGGCCCTTCATTTGTAGCAGTGTGGTATGTGGTTGCCATTTCAATTACGGCGGCGATCGGCGCTATTGCAGGCCGGTACATATTGGCTTGGTAAAACCGATGTCTATTACCCGGCTGGACTTGAGTAATCAAGCGCCCGTGGATTTGACGTAGTTCAGCCGGACATACGCACGCGCAAACCCCGCTCGCACATAATTCGAGAACGAACGGTGCTGAGCCTCCTGTCCTGCGTCAGGCTGCCCAGTTTCCGCCGTAAATTCATTACTGCCCAGCGCCATGCCATGCTGCAACCGCGCACGGATCAAATGAGACTGTACGCCACGGCCTCGGAATTCGGGCAAAGTCGTATCCACACCCATCCACGAATAACCTGCGGCGCTATAGATCGCGCCACAGCCAACCGGTACGTCGTCCCAATAAGCGATCAATACACTCCAATTCGGACGCCCCACCAATTCAGAAAACCACTGTCCCATACTCGCGGGAAATCCAAACCCCGTACATACCAGCTGTCCGAATACTGCGGCGTCTTTCTGTTCGGCAACACGACTGTATAGATGAGGAATTGCCGGCATTTCCACCGTTGTCGGTGCATGCCGGAATTTTGCCCATCCATTACCTTTGGCCTCATACCCGAGATCTTCCAGCAAACCGCGTATCGCGGCATTTTCCTGCACTCGTGGTATCTGCAATGACCAGCCCGCAGGACAGTTTTCTTGCATCCATTGGATCGCTTCATCGATATACGCCGATGAAGAGACACCGACCACACGTGCCAGTTCCGTCACAACTAACTGGCCGTGAGATAGACATGCCCCATCGCCTATAAGCGTGGTGTTTAACGCATTCTCGCTTGCGTACGCTACGGGTGCGGCCTTGTACATGTCGTGCCAGGCGACCGCCTCAATATGCTCGATATTTTGGAATGAGGTGCCGCTATCGTTCATAAGAAAATTCCAGTTAAGAAAAGTCCGTCACTGCACCGCACATGGCGACTGACGGGATGTTGCAAATACAGGCCGCATGCGGCGCACTCAAACACGGCAGGTCTCAATTTTTCTCTGCAGCGATAACAGGCTCAGGATCTGGTGCAGAACGCTGGAGAGATGTACGAAAAAAAATTTTTGAATGGTTGAAGAATGCGCATGCCGGCAAAATCGCGAATGCGAACGCGATGCCGGAAATTTTCTCTCCTGCGTGTTCGATCAGATATCCAAATAACGGTGCACCCGCCATCTGCCCAATAGATATAGCTAGAAATCCGACAGTAATCCCAGTGGCGGGCCGGTTGGGCATCGCGCGTACGCCCCAAACGAGATACACACCCGTCAACGTCATGTAGGCAGCGCCGAACAGTCCGCCACTCGCGAGTATCATTGCCGAGTTGGCCAACAGCGTAATAGTCAGTACCGCGCCCGACATACCTAGCAAGCAAAAGACGTGTACCAGATTGAGGCCAAAACGCCGTATCAAAGTACCGCAGGCACCTCCAGCCAGACCGAAGATGCCGATCACGAACCAGAGCCAACCTACATCGTCGCTTGCCCAGCCGAGCGAACGTCTTGTTAGTTCGCTCCCGAACGACCACACTGCTGTACTACCCACACCCATAAGAAACGCCGATATGCATAGACGCTTCACATCAGCATCGAATGACAGCGGGTGTTTTTTGGACGGATCATTCGTCATAGTTTTTTTCGGTGTCGTACGTGTGACCACATAGGTTGTCATGGCGGCAATCATTGCGAAGACCGCAAAGGCTGCTCGCCAATCGCTGCCGAAAATGAACGCTGCGGGTGCAGAAAGTGCGATGCCGCCGCTCGCCCCAGCGTTGATAATCGTGTTTGCGCGATCCTGTAGATTCGACTCCAGAGTGTCAGCAACGGCCGCCGCCAGAGGCGGCGATGCAAGTCCGGTACTCAACCCCGCGAAGAGGACTGCGACAGCCATCATGACACCGTTTGGTGCAAGTACTATCCCTACCAACCCGATAGTAGCAATGCCTCCAGCTATCCCAGCGACGACGCGAGACCCGAGCCGCTCAGTCAACGTTGCCGAGGCAATAATCGCGAGGCAGTAGCCAAGAAAAGAGCCGCCAGAGATTAGACCGCTTAAGGATTCCGAAAGCGCAAGATCGGTTGCGATAGCGGGCAGAAACAGGCCAAAGGCAAAACGAGTGAGGCCATAACATGTGGCAATGAGACAGAAGCCACTCACTACGAAGGCCAGACGCGATTTATCCATGAACTATCCTCCCGTTCGGAGCGTTCGGCCGGAACTATCCGCCGCTCGCGTGATCGAGTTCAGGTCAGTCGTTATGGTCTCGCTCTTGCTCAATAACGATTCGACGGACGTGATGATAGAGATTCGTTCAGCCATGCTCAAAGTGTAAAACGATCGTTTTACCGTGACAAGTTAGATTCAGTGTGGACTAGTGATCTTGATCCGAATAAACGACGCAACACGATTCAAAATCAGGAATAGGCCATGATGCAGTAGCTTTGTGGCTAGTCCGATCCTTTTTGCATATCTAACATGTTCAGTTCGGTTTCAACCGCAAACAGAAAGAGCCTCTCATATTAATTTTCCCAGTTCATTGTCCGGGCTCTTGAATACCAATACATACGTTTAACCAAGTGCTAAATGAAAACTTCTATCCTGAAGAAAGCAATGACGGCGGCGCTTGCTGGTGTTGCGCTGACGTCTGTCACGCATTCCTCGTTGGCTGGAGTGGGTACACAGCAAGCGTTGCCGCTCGCGCGTTGGCAGACATTGCCGCCCACGCCCTCACCGCCTCATTATGATCATGTGGCCCATACCAGGCTGCGCGGTGTCCAACTCTACAGCGCAGAGGTGGGGCACGGTCGACCCGTGATTCTGCTGCATGGCGGATTAGCCAATTCTGATTGGTGGGCTCTGCAAGTGAACGCGCTACGCCGCCATCATCGCGTCATCGTGGTGGACTCACGGGGGCACGGCCGCAGCACGCGCGATACGACGCCGTACAGTTATGATCTGATGGCTGACGACGTGATCGCGTTGATGGACAAGTGGCACATCAAGCGCGCCGACATCGTCGGCTGGAGCGACGGTGCTGTGCAGGCGCTTGACATCGCCATGCGCTATCCGGATCGTGTGGGCAAAATTGTCGCGTTTGGCGCCAACACGAATACTGCTGGCTCGAATCCGGACATCGAGCAGAACGCCACATTTGGGGCGTTCATCGAACGGACTGGCAACGAATATGCGCAACTCTCACCGACGCCGAATGAATACGATGACTTTGTCGCGCAGATCGGCCAGATGTGGGGAACGCAGCCCAATTGGACGGATGAGCAGCTCGGGACGATCCAGTCCGAGGTACTCGTGCTGGATGGCGACCATGACGAAGCGATCAAGCTCAGTCATGCGGAATACATCGCCATGACGATTCCGCATGCTCGCCTGCAGATCCTGCCTGATACCAGCCACTTTGCATTTATTCAGGATCCGGCGGCGTTTAACCGCGCGATCTTGCAGTTTCTTGACGATGAGTGACAAGAGCCGGCTTGACAACTTACCGACCAACTAGTAGATTGGCAACTGTCACGAGCGACAGAAAGCTGATCTAGAGACGGCAGTTGTCGCGTTTGCGTATCCCGTCAGCCATCAAGGAAATGTTCTTGTGAGTGTGGAACTCTCTCCCCGCGCCACCGAAATCGCCGAGCAGACAAAGATCCTGCTCGCCGCCGGTGGCTACAACGGGTTCAGCTATGCCGATTTGTCCAAACGCATTCACATCGGTAAGCCCAGCATTCACCATCATTTCCCGAGCAAGGCGGAGTTGGTGCTCACGGTCGTGCAACGGCACCGCGAAGAGGCCCTTTCCGGATTAACGGCCTTGGCGCAACAGGTCGATGACCCTCTCGCGTGTATAACCGCGTACGCCGACTATTGGGCGCAATGCATTCACGAGGGCACGTTGCCTATCTGCATTTGCGCCATGTTGGCGGCCGAGTCGTCAATGCTGCCCACAGACATCGCAGATGAGGTCCATGGTTACTTTGACGACCTGGCCGCCTGGATCGCGTCTGTATTGGAAAAAGGCGCCTCACGGGGGCAATTTCACCTGCGCAACGGTGCGTCTGACGAGGCTCAGGTCTTGATGGCCACGGTGCATGGTGCGATGTTGTCGGCGCGGGCGGCCCGCCGGCCAGAGGTTTTTCGCACGGTAGTGAGTGCTGCTATTCATCAACTGACTGTGTGAATCAGGTCGCCTGTCCGTATGGGAACAAGGCGGCCATTTTTTTAGTTTACCAATCGACCAACTAGTTGGTTGTTTATCGAAAGTTTTCTCGGCGCGGCTTTCGACTGCTTGCTTCACCTCACACGCCGATTGTTCATTACGTGGTGTTTTCATCACCAGGAAAATCTGTATGCATCTCTCAACATTACGCAAATACCTCATCAACAGTGTGGCGGGTATCGCCCTTGTCGCTGGTGGCCTGACTGCAGCAACGGCTGCCAATCCAGCAGATCAAATCGTACGCGTACGCGGCACCGTGGTCTCGCTGGCTGGTGATCAACTACAAGTGAAATCACGCGAGGGTCAAGCACTGACGATTACGCTTAACAAAGGATGGATGGCGTCAGCTGTCGTGAAAGCCAGCATCAGTGATATCAAGCCGGGCGATTTCGTGGGCATTGCTTCGCTGCCCAAGTCCGCCGGCGGCGACGGCGCGTTGGAAGTGCTGATCTTCCCACCCGCACTCAAAGGAACCGGGGAAGGCAGCTATGGCTGGGACCTGAAACCCAATAGCACGATGACCAATGCTACCGTCGGCGACGCCGTCAAATCGGTGGATGGCAGCACGGTGACGGTCAACTATCACGGCAAAGAAAAGAAAATCTCCATCCCCAACGGCACGCCGGTGGTGACGCTTGCACAAGCTACGGCTGAGGACGTGCAACCCGGCACCGCTGTTTTCATCCCCTCGCAAAAGGATGCAAAAGGCATGCTGTCGACGGGTCAGTTGATCGTAGGCAAGAACGGTGTCGTGCCTCCGATGTAATGGGATCACAACGATGTCCGGCTGGCATCCAATGCCAGCCGAAAAGAGACCCTGTCCATGAATATCACTAATTCAACCTCTATCCGTGTTGCGGATAGTCCAACGCGCCGTCGTCGCATCCAGCGTCATTCTGTGACCGTGCGCATCACGCATTGGATCAACGTGCTGTGCTTTTCAATCATGTTGCTCAGCGGGTTGCAGATTTTCAATGCGCACCCCAGACTCTACTGGGGTCAATATGGCGCCGATACGGAGCATGCGCTGCTGGAGATTGGTTCACAGCAACGCGACGATGGCACGCACGGATTCCTTCGCATTGGTGCACTTCGTATCGAGACAACCGGCATTCTCGGCGTCTCTAACGTAGACGGTGCCGATACAGCACGAGCATTTCCTGCCTGGCTGACCATTCCGTCCTATTACGATCTGGGCGCAGCCAGGAACTGGCATTTCCTGTTTGCCTGGCTGCTGGTGATCAATGGTCTGCTTTATCTGGTACACGGACTCTGGCGAAATCATATTCGCGGGGAACTGTTGCCGGATCGGGATCAGCTGACGCCGCGGCACCTGTGGCGAGAAATCGTGGATCATGCACGCCTGCGTTTCGCCAAAGGCGACGAAGCACGGCGATATAACGCCCTGCAAAAACTCACCTATCTGATGGTCGCGCTGGTATTGCTGCCCCTCATGGTGTTGACAGGGTTGACTATGTCGCCAGGTATTGATGCGGCCTTTCCGTTTTTACCCGATTGGTTCGGGGGCCGGCAGTCGGCACGTACCTTGCATTTCATCACGGCATCATCGCTCGTGTTGTTTGTCATTGTGCATGTACTCATGGTCGTGTTGTCTGGTTTTTGGAACAACATACGATCGATGATCACCGGACGCTATGACATCGATCACTCAGGACATGAATCATGACAACAGGATTTTCCCGGCGAAAAATGTTGGCCAGCCTGGTTTCTGGCGCCAGCACATTGTTGCTGGCTGGCTGTGACCGCGTGACGCAGAGCGAGTCGTTCGGTACCGTGTTGCGCAATACCGAAAAGCTGACGATGGCCGGTCAGCGATTGCTGCTGGACCGTCAATCGCTGGCGCCAGAATACAGCGTGGCCGACTTATCACCGGTATTCCGCGCCAATGGTACCCAAGCACCTGACTCCGAGGAATATAACCGCCTGCTCGAAAATGACTTCGCCGATTGGCGGCTGCAGGTGGATGGGTTGGTGCAACAACCTCTCAGCCTGTCCCTCGCGCAACTGAAAAGCCTGCCGTCGCGCACGCAGATTACCCGGCACGATTGTGTCGAGGGATGGAGTGCTATCGGACAATGGCAGGGGGTCTCCCTCGGCCGGATATTGGATCTTGCGCGATTGAAACCGGGCGCGCGATATGTCGTGCTTCACTGCGCGGATGAGCTGGAGGTTACGTTTGACGGCAGCGGCCGTTATTACGAAAGCATCGATCTGCTCGACGCCTATCACCCACAAACGATTCTGGCGTACGCGATGAACGGAAAGAATCTGCCGGTTGCACATGGTGCGCCGCTGCGGCTGAGAGTCGAACGGCAGCTCGGCTACAAACAGGCGAAATATCTGATGCGCATCGAAGTCGTGTCGTCGTTCGACACGTTATGGGGCGGTCGAGGCGGCTACTGGGAAGATCGTGGTTATGAGTGGTACGCAGGTATTTGAAGGCGTGTCGGTGCGGCGTTCTGATGGCCAGGGTGAGTAGTTTCATGACGAACCCGAATACTGCCGAGTCTTGGCAAACCGAAATGGCTACGCTGGTTCGCCAGCTCACCCCGCATGAAGAGGATACAGGCTCACTGTGGGATGATGTACGGCTGATACGAATGAATCGGCCGGTGAGGTGTATGCCGGTCTTGTGCGAGCGGAGTATTGTGATCGTTTGCCAAGGGGGGAAACATGGTTATCTGGCTGGCCGGGCCTATCACTATGACGCTCGGCACTATTTGGTGCTTTCGGTACCTCTATCGCTTTCATGTGACACCGATGCCAGCCCAAAGGAACCCTTTCTGGCTGTTTCTGTGCGATTCGACATGACCGTCTTCGCAGAGCTGTCGATCACGGATGTGGATGATCGTGCCTATGCTGAAACGATCAACCCGCTGGGAATAGTTTCCGCTCCGTTGGATGCGGAGTTGGCGGATACGACCGTGCGCCTGCTTAGAGCATTAGCCTCCCCGATCCAGGCTCGTGTGTTGGCACCGACCATCGTACGTGAACTGTGCTTGCGAGCATTGACGGGGCCCAAGGGCCGAGAGATCCGAGCCGCATTGACTGGCCAGAGTGGCTTTGGCAGGATTGCACGCGCCTTGCATCGGATTCACACCGACTATGCGAGCAAGCTGGACGTTGGTTCGCTGGCGCGTGAGGCAGGCATGAGCGCCCCTGCGTTTCATGCACGTTTCAAGGCGGCGACCTCTGCGTCTCCGATCCAATACATCAAATCTGTACGTTTACATCAAGCGCGTCTCTTGATGATTCGAGATGATCTCACGGCGGCAGCAGCAGGTGCGCGCGTCGGCTATGGCAGCGCGTCGCAATTTGGCCGTGAATTCAAGCGGCTGTTCGGGCGGAGTCCAGGAGAGGACGTTCGTGCCAATCGGCAAGTCTTCCGTTCCAGGGAGTCTGAGCCGTTGTCTCAATAGCCCAGTGCCGTTTTCAGCGAAAAGCCGTCGCTGTTGCGTCTACGGATGCGCCATCCCATAGACCACCCTCTATAAGAGCCTGTACCACACTTTTAACCATCATCCGGGTCGCTAATGCTGCAACCGATAGTTCTTCGTCCGGTTGGCTGATCAACAGGCTGGATCGAAACAAGGACTGGTCGATAATTGGCATGGATACGATACTGTCGGCATGAATGAGCGCCATGGCACTACTTGGATGGATCGTCGCAGCCATCCCTTCCTGCACCACCGCCATCAATGTATTAAGGCCATCGACCTCAAGAACGATATTCGGCCGGACGTTCTTAAGCCTGAACGCATTCATGATAATACTGACGAGCGTATGCCGGCCCGTGGACATCACCAATGGCAACGCTTCAAGATGCTGGATCCCGCAATCCCGCCCGTTTGGCATACCCGGTAAATCCCGGCGCCCTATTACGAAAAGGTCCTCCTTCAGTAGGGGCAGAATGCTTAATCTCGGATTGCCTCCTATCTCAAAACCTATCAGTAAATCAAGTTTACGAGCGTCAAGCTGCGTGGTCAGATGACCGGACAGACCTTCCACGATTTGTACGCGTATCTTTGGATAGCGTTCTCGCATTGCGCGCAACAACGGCAGCGCAAGTTTCAGTGCCGTAGTGGGCGCCATACCAATGCTCACCCTTCCTGAAAGCCGCTCGCTCTGTGTCGCAGAGGCTGCCATTTCAACGTGATGCACGATGGTTTTTGCACGCTGGAGAAACTCCAATCCGGCGTCTGTAGGCACGACGCCAGTGGAGGTCCGCTGAAGCAGCATCGTGGACAGCTCGCCCTCCAAGCGGCTGATCTGCTGGCTCAAGGTCGAAGGCGTCACACCCAGTGACAGGGCAGCCTTACCCATGCTCCCACATTCGACAACCGTGATGAAGTAGTTTATTTGCCTCAGTTCCATGGGGGATACCAGCGTGAGCGTTGGACTGCATACGGGCAAGGATGCCCCAAGCCAAGTGAGAATCCTACGGCACGTGGAGTTCGGTGCGAATAAACCAGACTTCATACGAGCGGTAGTTAAATAAATTTAACACCCCCTCCATTTTGTAGGCTGGCGAGCGTGAGAAGCACTCCATAGAATGAAAAATCCAGCGCGTCATGCTCGCGCCACATCGAACTTATCGCAAGCAGACACAGCCTTGAAAAGCCGCCTAGCCCGAACCACCACCCCAGGGACACCATGAAACTCATTCGTTCTGCTCTCGTTACCGGTGCCGCCAGTGGCATCGGCCTCGCCATCGCCACGCAACTGGCGCGTGCGGGCTACCGCGTTCTACTCGCTGACCGCGACCCGGCGGTGCATCAAATCGCGGCGACCCTCCCCTATAACGGCCAACCGCACCTTGCCGTCACCGTTGACCTCGGCCAAGAAGACGAAGTCCTGTCGCTTGCGCGCGCAGCCGTTGAGGACTTTGGCGGCTGTGACATCCTGGTCAACAACGCAGGGATCAACATCAAGAAGCAAGGTGGACCCTTTCCCCTCGAAGAGGTGTCCAACGCCGACTGGGAGCGGGTGTTTCGCATCAACGTGATGGCGCCTTTCATGCTATGCCGTGCGCTCCTGCCGGAAATGCGCTCACGCGGATGGGGTCGCGTGATCAACATTGCCTCGCGCGCCGGCCGGACTTTCATTCCGAACACCAATCTCCATTACGCGACGACCAAGGCCGCCATCATTGGCATGACCCGCCAGCTAGCCGGCGACTTTGCGCCGAACAACATCACCGTCAACTGCGTATCTCCTGGCCCAGTGGATACTCCACTGGCCCGGCAGAACAACCCCGAAGTGGCGGCAAGGCTGCGGGCTGCCGTGCCGGCCGGGCGATCGGGCACTGCCGACGAAATCGCCTGCGCCGTGGCCTTTCTTGTCTCAGAAGACGCTTCGTTCATTGTGGGCGCATGCATCGACGTGAATGGCGGCGCCTTCATGGGCTAAATGAAATGCAGCAGGCCACTGAACGAATCGAAGACCTGGCGTAGACAAACCCAATCCCAACTTATCACAAGCACACACATCCATGAAAAGCTACGAGCTGTCTATTTCGTCAATGCGGGGAAAATGCACGCCGGAGGAATGGCAACGAAGAGTCGATCTAGCAGCCTGCTACCGGCTGATCGCCCTTTATGGCATGTCCGACATGATCGCCAACCATATCTCTGCGAACGTACCTGGCGAGAATGATGTTTACCTGATCAACGCCTATGGCATGCTGTACGAAGAAATCACGGCGTCCAGTCTGATCAAGGTGGATGTGAATGGCAACGTGCTGGCGGGCCCTGATTTCGGCGATCTGAACTATGGGATCAACAGAGCCGGACTGGTCATTCATAGTGCGATCCATCAGGCCCGTCCCGATGCCCAGTGCGTGATACATACCCATAGTTGGGCGTCCATGGCCATATCTACGCTGGAATGTGGCCTCTTGCCACTGACACAGACCGCGATGCGTTTCTTGAAAATAGGCTATCACGACTACATGGGCGTTGTGTTGAACGATGATGAGAAGGAATCGCTGATAAAAGATCTGGGCACCAATGAGGCCCTCATTTTGCGCAACCATGGCGCCCTGGTTACGGGACGGAGTATCGGCGAAGCGTTTAACTGGATGCATCGGCTGGAGCTCTCCTGCGTGTCCCAGCTAGCGGCCATGGCATGCAACTCGCCTTTGAGGCAAGTCAGTCCCGCCGTGCAAGAAGAAACCTGGAACAACTATCAGCCGGGGACCAGAAGACCGTACGGGCAAATGGAATGGGCCGCATTACTGCGCAAGCTGGATCGCCTGGACCCAGGCTATAGAAGCTAGATAACGATTTTATTTAAATATATCTGGAGACGAAAATGAAAATCAGGAATCTTGTTCTGCCACTTGCATCGATGTGTACGGTGATGATGCCGGCGCTCGCGCTCGCAGACTACCCGGACAAACCCATCACAATGGTCGTCCCATTTGCGGTCGGAGGAAACTCCGACATTACGGCACGTATTATTGCCCCCGCCCTGGGAAAAGCTCTGAACACAACGATTGTTGTCGTGAACAAACCTGGCGCCGGCGGCATCATTGGCACGGCCCAAGTTGCAAAAGCGGAGGCAGATGGATACACGCTGCTGATGACCACTCCCAATGCCATTGCCGTGGCGCCGTTTATGGCTCCGACCGGCTACAAAACCGCCGACTTCAGCTCGGTAGGCATGATTGCCGAAACGCCGCTGCTGATCGACGCAAACCCAAACGGAAAATACCAAACGATCCAGGAACTGCTGAAGTCCGCCTGCGATAAACCTGGAACCGTGACGGTGGGGCATTCGGGCATCGGCACGACTAACTATGTCGCACTCATTAACCTGGAAGAAGCGACCGGCTGCACATTCAATGCAATTCCGTATAAAGGGGCAGGCCCTGCGATCGTTGATCTCGCTGGCGGGCAACTCGACTTTGTGATTGACCAACTCAGCAGTTCTACCAGTCTGATCGCTGGCGGAAAAATAAAGGTGCTCGCTGTGATGACTGCTGAGCGCGTGCCTGCACTAAAAGACATTCCGACGTTGCGAGAATCCGGTATGGCCAGTATAGACGCCTCGACAGTCATTGGTGTCGTTGCACCAAAGTCAACCCCGGAAACTATCGTAAAAAAACTGAACGCCGCACTACGACAGGTCGCAGAAGACGACATCGTCAAGCGTGCGTTCGACGGAGTCGGCAGCACCGCCAAGTGGTCCTCCCCCGACGACTTTGACACCCTGCTAGGCAAAGAGGAAGAACAAGCGCGTCGGTTGAGCGACGCCGGGAAACTAACAGTGAAATAGCGCCTTTAGGTATATGGCGCTGGAGATGAAATGATGTCAAAGCTTTGCCTACCGCCGAAAGACTCGATGCAGCGAGTCCAATTCGAAATTCCGGCCCATGCATGCGATAGCCACGCGCATATTTTCGGCCCCAACGAGCTTTATCCTTTCGCACCGGACCGCAGCTACACGGCACCTGAAAGCCCGTTGGAAAGTTTCATCCAGCATTTGGAGCGGATGGGCTTTGAACGGGGTGTTCTTGTGACGCCGAGTCCGTACGGTACGGATAACCGATCCGTCTTGGATGCGCTAACTGCGTATCCCGATAGATTAAGAGCCGTAGCTGTCGCCGACACCGGTGTCAATGTGGACACGTTGCGCGTCTGGCGAAAAGCGGGTGTTTGTGGAGTACGCTTCAACCTATATGCTGTCGGCGGAGACAAGGTCTATAAAAATGGCGCTGGACTTGATGTATTGGAAACGTTGGCGCCGATGATGCGCGACCTGGACCTGCATGCGCAGATATGGATTCACGCCCCAGATCTGGTGGAATTGGCGCCCCGTTTGGAAAAATTGAATGTGCCTTTAGTCATCGATCACATGGGCCGCATGAACGCTGCGTTGGGTAGAGACAACCCAGGATTTCAAAAACTTTGCCAGATGCTCGGTGCTGGGAACACCTGGACGAAAATATCCGGCGCGGACCGCAACAGCAACCAGCAAGGTCAATATGGTGATATCGATGACTTTGCCAGCGATCTTATCGCGGCCAATCCAGAAAGAATTGTCTGGGGTTCAGACTGGCCACATACTAATTATTTTGATTCGACGATGGTTCCCGATGACGGTATTCTGCTGAATACGCTGCATCGCTGGTTGCCAGACGCTGATGTCAGACAGAAAATTCTTTGCGACAATCCGGGGCAGCTTTATCGGTTCTGAGCCCGCCGAGGGAATCACGCTGCATGGTGATTCCGTTCGCCATCCGCCACCAAGTGAGCTCGCTGGCTCACTCCTGGCTAGCGCTGCTTGGCTGCGTACTCAGCCGCGATCTGACCATGTCGCAGCACCACCTCTTTCATGATGGATTTCATGAGGCTCTCAACCAGATCCGGGTCCACGTTGGAATCCAGGGCAGATTGTCTCAACCTGGAAAGCTGACGTGCTTCCCGATCCGGATCCACAGGAGGGAAATTATTTTTTGCTTTCAGCAGACCGACCTCGTCGGTACAACGAAAACGTTCGGCCAGGATATACACAAGCGCATTATCGAAAGAGTCAATCACCTGCCTATAGGTTGCGAGTTGAGATTGTGCTTCGGACATCATTGTGTATTCCCTTCATTCAATGCAGGAAAGCCCTGCGGTAGATGATCATGACGATATGGTAAAGGGACCAACGAAAGCAGAACAGCGACAATCCTATTGAGCTGTAGCCCATTTCTCTTTTTTATATGGCTTGTACGGTGCTGAAACTACCAAGCTGCTGCTTCCTTTGCGAGGAGCTCGGCGCACCAGTCAATGAAAGCGCGAATTGCCGGAGAAAGATGGCGGCTTTGCGGATATAGGATGGAGATGGGCTCAGGCGGAGCTTCGATATTCGCCAATAGCCTGACAAGCCGACCGTCGGCGATATGCTGGCGCACCATATAACTCGCAACACGGATCAGGCCAAAGCCAGCCACGCCGGCAGCGACATAGGCATCAGTGTCGTTGACACTGATGCGGTTCACCATCGGAACCGTAATCACTCGCGCGCCGTCGCGGAAGGTCCAGTTGGAAGAATGACCAGAACGGTTGCCGACGTACCCTACCGCAACATGCTTCCTGAGTGCAGCCACGCTTGTGGGTTTCCCGTGCCGCTTTAGGTAGTCAGGCGAACCGCACAGGTACCAATGAAAGGCGCCTATGCGCCGCGCGACGAGTCGTGACGGCTGCAGCGCTCCAGTCCTGATGACGCAGTCGATGCCATGCTGAACGATGTCTACAGTGGCATCGACTAGATGAAAATCCAGATCGATCGCCGGATAGCGATCCGTAAAGTCCCGCAAGGCTGGAATGATGAAGTTCCTGGCCAATGTGGGCGTCGTGCCGATCCTGATTGACCCGCGCAATGCGCCTGATTGTTGCGACGCCATCTCCTCGGTCAACTGTACATCGCGCAAGAGCACCTTGCAGCCATCGTAATAACGCAGGCCGGCATCCGTGACGCTTAACGCGCGCGTGGTTCTATTCAATAGACGCACGCCTAAATGCGATTCGAGTTCCTTGATCGTGCGCGTCACGGTGGAGGCAAGCACCTGCATCGTGTCAGCGGCTTTCTTGAAGCTACCAGCCTCAACCACCCTCACAAAGGTTTCCATGGCCTGCAGTCGATCCATACGGCGTAGCTCCTCGGATTAATCGTAGCCGGGCTCGCTTTTGTGAAGGCTGCACCCCGCGACAACGTAAACAGCCTGACTATTATTGCAAAAAATCAAATTTTAAATTGTCCTGACCGAGCTTTATCACCATCAAAATCTGAGTCATCATCAAGCCATAAGCCTCGAAATTTCGTGGAAAAACACGACTTTTACCGACGAATCCGAATCGCTGAAATTTCTCTTGGAAATTCGAATTCGTATGTTTGATCACGACAATTACATCGAAATTATTAAGGAATCCTACGATGAATCATAGTGAATTGGAACGGCAGCATATGCTTGTGCTGGGAGCCGGCCAGCTTGGAATGGCGGTGCTGCGCGAGCTTGGCCCCCGTGCTCGTGCCTCACAGATATTGGTGACCGCTTTGGTATCTCCGGACACTGTCAATCGTCCATCGGGGCAAAGTACCGAAATTCTCGCCGAGCTTGATGATATGGGCATCAAGGTTATTGGCTTTGATCTAGCGTCCGATGAGGCATCACTGGCGAAGCTCTTTGAGAAGTACGACACAGTCTTGAACTGCTCGGGCTTCGTAGCCGGTCCTGGCACACAGTTGAAGATCACCAGAGCGGTGCTGACAGCCAAAGTCAGGCGTTACTTCCCGTGGCAGTTCGGCGTCGACTACGACATCGTTGGCCGTGGCAGCGGGCAACCTGTGTTCGACGAACAGTATGCAGTGCGGCAATTGTTGCGAAGCCAACAACACACGGAATGGGTGATAGTTTCGACAGGGATGTTTACGAGTTTCCTGTTCGAACCAACGTTCGATGTCGTGAATCTGGAACAACGAACCATTCACGGCCTAGGCAGTTGGGACACAAAAGTGACCGTGACCACCCCCGAAGATATCGGTCGGCTCACCACGGAAATTTTGCTGACCCAACCAAGAATTATCAACGAGGTGGTCTACGTGGCCGGGGACACGATCTCATATGGGCGACTTGCAGAGGTGATTGAGCGCGTCGCGGGTCAGCGCTTTGAGAAAAGCGTATGGACCTTGGATCAATTGCGCGCCTATCTAGCGGAAACACCAGACGACGTAATGGCACGCTATCGGGCCGCGTTCGCCCTGGGAGACGGGATGTGGTGGGAAAAGTCCCAGACTTTCAATGTGCGCAACGGCTACGAGACGACCGACGTTGAGCGCTACCTAAAGACTAAACTATCCGATAGGTCTGCATCACATATGTAGCGAGAGAAACACCCGCCATCTGCAGAACAACGTCTTATTCTTTTCGGCAATGCCGGCATTAGCGTGTCCGACAAATCATTACCGCTACGCTCTTAACTCCGAATGTGCCGCACGTTGTTTAACAAGTGCGGCCTCTTAGCATCCTTCGATGCTTTGAGATTCGATTTTTCTCATATTCAAAATTTGGAGAAATGATGCGTGAACTCTTTTTACATGAGATCTCGAGTGTCAGTGGTGGAATGGGCATAGCAACTTCAGCGAAAGCCATCACCGATGATCGCGTCCATGCCGACCGCTCCGCGGAAGTAGCCGTGCGCACATCGGATCACAAAACAGGCTCGATTTTCCCTCTGGTGATAGGCGCCGGAGCCATGGCTGCTGCAGCACTCTCCATGCAAAGTTGGTTAGCACGCGCCGCGATCGCAGGCGCCGGCATGGTAGCTCTCCGCAGCGCGTCACTCATGTACTACGACGTTGATGCCGATAGCCAGCGCAGTGATGCCGTATCACTTACGCAAAGGGCATAGCGCTCAGCAAATATCGTCACCAACATGATGCTCATCGCAATAACGCCCCGACACCTCTAACAACTGCGAGTCCCGGCCGCGTGCCCGAGGGGTGTGCCGGGCCGTTGAGCGCGGATTTAGTCCGCGTAGCGGACCGAGCCCCCTGCTAATGGGGCGAGTCCGTGCGATAGGCCCGGCACACCCCTCGGGCACGCGGCCGGGACGCCTAAATAGAGACGCCCGACGCCAGCAAACAAGAATCGCCGAACGTCACCAAGCCTCATCCTGCTCCCCCCAAGCCAACACCATCCAGCATCAGCAAGAAACCCACTCCGCAACACCCCCTAACTAGCCTGCCCCAAATCAAACAAGCTAGTCGCATCCAACTCCAACACAGCCTCATCATGCTGATTCAAAACCGTCCAATTCCAAGTAATAATCCCCAGATCATCCCGAGAAGTAGACCGCCGCACCGCCTGCACACGCGCATCCAACCGCAACGTATCTCCAGGCCGCACCGGCACTCGCCAACGAACCTCCCCCAGCCCTGGCGAACCGAACGATTCAGAATCATGCAGCGCCACCTCAACCGCCATACGCATCGCGAGCGCACACGTATGCCAGCCACTAGCGATCAAACCACCCCAGCGACCTTGAGTGGCTCGTTCCACATCGGTGTGAAACCATTGGGGATCATATTGGCGGGCAAATGTCAGGATCTCGGCCTCGGTGACCGTCACCGGACCACCATGGATCAACATGCCTTCCTTGAATTCTGCGAATTTCATTTTTTCGGCGTCTTCAGCAAAAACCGGCGCACCTGAGTACGCCGGTAGTTTGAGTACAAGACAGGCAGAGTGCCTGCGCCGAATAGCGCGATGCAGGGCACCTACAAAATGCCCCGAGCCCCTGCCAGCTAGTACGTCTCGAAATGCAACCGCCCCTCGCGGCGCAACACATCATGCAGGATAGTCCAATCCTGGCCGGATTGCACGACGACATCACGCAAAGCGTCCAAAACGCCGGTTTCCATTCCCTTTAGCCCACAAACGTAAATACAGGTATTTGTATCCTGCAGCAACGTCCACACATCGGCGGCGCGCTCGCGAATCAAATCCTGGACGTAACGGCGCGGCTGCGCCGCATCCCGCGACAGGGCCAGGTTGATATCGATGAAATCGCGGGGGAGTTTCATCAGTGGACCAAAGTACGGCAGCTCACGTTGCGTACGCGCGCCAAAGAACAACATCAGGCGGCCATTCGTGCCGCGTGCGATCCGGCGCCGATAACGCTCTGTCATCGCGCGCATGGGCGCCGACCCTGTCCCCGTGCAGATCATCATCAGATTGGCCCTCGCATGATTGGGCATCAAAAAGGTATTCCCAAACGGCCCGATGACTTGCACCGTATCGTTCTTGGCCAGATCGCAGAGATAGTTCGAACATACACCGCGTGCCGGCTGCCCTTGATGGTCCTCGGTGACGCGTTTCACGGTCAACGATAAATTGTTGTAGCCCGCGCGTTCGCCATCGCGAGGGCTGGCCAGCGAATATTGACGCGCGTGATGCGCACGGCCCTGCGCATCGGTGCCAGGAGGCAATATCCCAATGGACTGCCCTTCCAACACCGGAAACGGCACATTGCCGAAGTCCAGCACGATGTGATGAATATCGCTGTCGGTATCATCATCGGTCACACGATAATTGCCGACGACCGTCGCGAGAGCGGGTGTCTTGTGGCCGTACAGATTGACATAGGGATGCGCTGCAGACCACGGAGGAATCGTTGCGCCTGAGGACGAAAAAACGATGGCGGGAGCAGTGGCGGCATCGGCATCCTCGCCACCATTGGATGCCTGGAGTACTGCCTCCTCACCATGGGATGCTGCATTCGCAGACACCGCATCGGGTAGCGCTTTTTCGCCGGGCAACTCATCCCAGCCGAATTGCTCCTCGACACTGTAGGCCTCGGTTTTCAGCACCAGCCGCCAATTATCAATTGACCCCGTCGGACAAGGCGGCACGCAGGCCATGCAGCCATTGCAAATGGCGGGGTCCACCACGTAGTTGGTGCCATCATGCGTGATGGCGTCGATGGGGCAAGTTTCCTCGCAGGTGTTGCAGCGTATGCAGATCTCGGGATCGATCAAGTGCTGCTTCAACACCTCGGGCGGCAAAGGTGCGTTCATCTTTTGCTCCGAGAATTCCCGGCATGAATGCCGGGCGCCGGGATTCAGTTAAAACGGACGTACTCGAAGTTCACGGCCTGTCGATTCACACCCATGACAGGCGGTGCAATCCAGTTGGCGAACTTGCCTGTCTCGACGACACGGCCCATCAGCGAGGCCACGAATGCACGGTCCTCCGGCGTGGGCAGCCATTTGTGTTGATTGGCCTGCCACTGCGCTTCAGACAGGACTTCGCCATCGGGTGCAACACGGATGCCAGCGAGCGTGCCGATCTGACGATTGAATGCTTTGTGCGGTACAGACAGACGGAATGGCAGTCCGCTTTTCTCGATGACTTTGTTCCAGCGTCCCACGCCAGCCATGGAGTCCTTGATGAAATCATCGCGCAGCACCTCGTTCAGGGCATTCAGCATCGGGACTTCGATTTCGCGCAGCTTGCCGCCGTCGACGGTCAACACGCGATAGGTATCATTTTTCAGTTGATGATCGTCCGTGCGCTTGCCTTCTTCGTAGCGGCCTTTTAGACCCGCACTGTAAAAGATGGCTGCGTTCGAGGACTGATCCGCGCCGAACAAATCGATGGTGACGCTGTAGTGGAAATTCAGATAGCGCTGGATAGTGGGCAGATCGATCACACCGGCAGCGCGTATCGTGGCCGGATCATCGGTTTTCAGCTCGCGCATGACTTCGCAGGTGCGTTGAATGATACGTGAGACGCCCGATTCGCCCACGAACATGTGGTGGGCTTCTTCGGTCAGCATGAATTTGGTCGTGCGGGCCAAGGGATCAAAGCCGGATTCCGCCAACGCGCACAACTGGAATTTTCCATCGCGGTCGGTGAAATAGGTGAACATATAAAAGGCCAGCCAATCGGGCGTCTTTTCGTTGAATGCGCCTAGGATGCGTGGGTTATCCGCATCGCCGGAGCTGCGTTGCAACAAGGCATCCGCCTCCTCGCGGCCGTCGCGGCCGAAATAGCGATGCAGCAGATACACCATCGCCCACAGGTGACGGCCCTCTTCGACGTTGATCTGAAATAGATTGCGCAAGTCGTATTGCGACGGTGCGGTCATGCCCAGATGGCGTTGCTGTTCGATCGAGGCGGGCTCGGTGTCGCCCTGCGTGACGATGATGCGGCGCAGGTTGGCGCGATGCTCGCCCGGCACGTCTTGCCAGACATCGCGGCCGAGGTTTTCGCCGAAATGAATTTTGCGCTGGCCGTCTTGCGGTGCGAGGAAAATCCCCCAGCGATAATCAGGCATCTTCACATGATCGAAATGCGCCCAGCCATCGGGCTCGACGCTGACGGCAGTACGCAAGTACACGTCAAAACCGTGCGAACCGTCCGGGCCCATGTCCTGCCACCATTGCAGGTAGTTGGGCTGCCAGTGTTCCAGTGCGCGCTGCAGCGCGCGGTCGCTGGACAGGTTGACGTTGTTGGGGATTTTTTCACCGTAGTTGATGCCTGACATGTCTGCTCTCCAGGTCGGCGGCATGGCTGCTGCCGAATTGTTCTATGTGTGTTGCGGTTGAATCAGGATGGTCCGGGTCTGCGTTCTGTGCTGCTACACGCGGTTCCAATCGAACGACGCCTGCTCGCCTTTACCGTAGAGTTTCAGTGCACCCTTTTCACCCGCGGCATTGGGTCGATTGAAAATCCAGTTCTGCCAGGCAGTGAGGCGGCCGAATATACGGGTCTCCATCGTTTCGCGCCCGCCGAATCGCAGGTTCGCTTCCAGCCCCGTCAATGCATCGGGAGACAAGGCGCGGCGTTCTTCGAGCGCGAGACGGACTTCGTCATCCCAGTCGATACTGTCGGGCGCAAACGTCACCAGTCCCAGCGCTAATGCACGCGTGGCGGGCAATAGCTGCCCGCCCACTGCACGCACGGCCTCGAGCGGCAAGGTTTCTTCGTAAAAGCGGCGCTGCAGACGGCTTTGGCCATTGACCAGCGGATACGCGCCGAAATTACGCTCGCCCACGACGATCTGTGCAGGCACATCGGCATCCTCGTCGTCCAGCATGTAGATGCGGTCGGCAGCCAGGGCCAATTCAAACAAAGTGCCGGCAAAGCACGAACCCGGTTCGATCAGCGCAAAGAGAGAGCGCGAGGTCACGTCCAGGCGCGCCAGGGTACGGCGCAGCATGCCCGCGGTTTCGCGTACGAACCAGTGATCGGCATGCTGCTGCAAGGCCGCGTCAGCGGCGAGCACCGACGCCATATCGCCCTCGGTTTTCAGCACCCACGTGCCCAGGTCGGGTTCGTTGGTGCGCAGATTGAGAATCGCATCATCCAGCTCGCGGGCCATCTGCAGCGGCCACCAGGCAGCACCGGCAGCCACGATGGTGTCGATATCCTGCTCGACCGATGCCTGCGGACCGCGGATGGTCCAGGTGGCCAGGCGTTTCTCACGATCGTAGGTGACGTCCACGTATTGATAGGACAACCGGCTTGCTGTTTCGGTACGCGACAGCGGTGTCAGGGCAATGCCTTGCGCTTGCGCAGGACGGTCGCTCCCGGCGGCCAATTCGGCAGCCCGAGCCTGCACGGCATCCTGGAATTGCGCGGGTTTGATGACTTGATCGACCAGGCGCCAGTCCTTTGCACGCTGGCCGCGCACGCCCTCGACCAGGGTGCAAAAAATGTCGGCATGATCGTGCCGCACCTTGCGTTTGTCCGTCACGCGAGTCAGCCCGCCTGTGCCGGGCAGCACACCGAGCAAAGGCACCTCGGGCAATGCCACGGCCGACGAACGGTCATCCACCAGGAAAATCTCGTCGCACGCCAAGGCCAATTCATACCCGCCCCCGGCGCAGGCGCCATTGAGAGCAGCGATGAATTTCAAGCCGCTATGGCGGCTGGAGTCTTCGATACCGTTGCGTGTCTCGTTGGTGAATTTGCAGAAGTTCACTTTCCAAGCATGGGACGACAAGCCCAACATGAAAATGTTGGCGCCGGAACAGAAAACGCGGTCTTTCATGCTGGTGACCACGACCGTACGCACCTCAGGATGCTCGAAACGGATGCGCTGCAAGGCATCGTGCAATTCAATATCGACCCCGAGGTCGTAGGAATTGAGCTTGAGCTTGTAGCCCGGCCGCAGCCCGCCGTCCTCGGCGACATCCATGGCCAGGGTGGCTACCTGTCCCTCGAAGCTGAGTTTCCAATGGCGGTACTGGCTAGGATCGGTCTGAAAATCCACACGGGATTCGGGGCTGCTCATGGTTTGTCTCCTGATCGCCTGACATGAATAATACTGCATTAGATGCATTAAAATGCAGATTAATGCGCAAAGAAACTCGCGTCAAGCGAAAGATGCATAAAAATGCAGTTTTGATATCAGGCGACGGGAGCAGCGCTTTTAAAGCGGTAACCCGCAGGCCTTGCGCACCTGCGCACGCAGACCGCCAAAGCTTTCTTCCAGACTCAAGCCACTCGTCATCCAGGTCATGTCCGCTTTGGCATAGAAGGCCTCGCGCCCGGCCAGGATGCGTTTCAGATCCGCCATGGCTTCGCTATTGCCCGACATAGGACGGAAATCGCCCTGCGCCATGACGCGTGACATGTGCTCGTCCGGGGTGGCGCGCAGCCAGACGGTGTAGCAGTGCGTCAACAACAGATTCAGGGTCGCCGGCTCGGACACCAGGCCTCCGGGTGTAGCCAGCACCATTTCCGGGTAAAGCTGCACGGCCTCTTCCAGCGCCCGGCGCTCGTAGCGGCGATAGGCATTGGGGCCATAGAGATTGTGGATCTCAAGAATGCCGCAACCGGCAACACGCTCGATCTCGCGATTGAGCTCGACAAATGGATAGCCTAGATCATCGGCCAACATCGGCCCCAGCGTGGATTTGCCCGCTCCGCGCAATCCAATCAAGGCCACGCGCTGAAAGCGATTGGGCCGCTGCGCCCCCTCGCCCACGCCGAACAACTGCGTCAGCGCCTCGCGAGCCCGCTGTAAATCGGACTCGGTGCGGCCGCTGAGCAGTTCGCGAATCAACAGCCAGTCCGGCGACTCGGTGGTGACGTCCCCTACCAACTCGGCCAAGGCGCAGTTAAAGGCCTTGGCGATCTGCAGCAGCACGAGGATCGAAGCATTGCCGACGCCGTGTTCCAGATTCGCCAGGTGACGCTCGGATACGCCGGTGGCTTGCGACAAACTTTTGCGCGTCATGCCCCGGATCGCGCGCAGGCGCCGCACTCTCTCGCCCAAGGCGATCAAAAACGGCTCTCGGCGCAACTCCGAGGATTCCTTGTCTAGCGGGTGAACCATATTGATTGAGCTCCGAGGAAACCCTGATACCAGCAATTTTATGCACTATAGTGCTTGACTTGCTTGGTGTGAAGCACTATTTTTCCATTAACCCGGCTCGCAACCGGCACGCATGCCCGCCACAAAAAGCAATTCATTGCATACGCTGCAGCCGAAGCGCCACAGTGTAAAGGACGAGACAACGCATGAGTACGCCAGCTTCCTTCCACGATTTGATGTGCCGCATTACCTCTCCTATTGCTGGCCTGCCGCTGGACAGCTCCCTGCAAGCCCGGTTGAACCAGGAGATGGGGCCAGACAGCGAGCTGTATCGAGCCGTCTTTGCCGCCTGTAGACAGGGGGTTGCCGAGGGCTGGATGTGCAGCCGGGAAGGCGGCGGCATCCGCTACGGCCGCGTCCTCAAGCCCGAGGCGGGACTGGGCGGGTTCTCGGTGGATGTCGTGGACATGAATCGCCTGGCTGGTCCGCACCACACTCATCCGCAAGGCGAGATCGATCTGATCATGCCGCTCGACGACAGCGCGAAATTCGATGGCCATGGTGCCGGCTGGCTGGTCTATGGCCCGGGCAGTGCGCATCGGCCTACGGTCAGCGATGGACAGGCGCTCGTGCTGTACCTGTTGCCCAACGGCGAGATTGAATTCACCGCGGCTTGACCGCTCTGCGGCGCGCGGTGTTGGTGCATGCCGTGCAGGCTACGAGACCTAAGTGACAACGTCAGGACTGACCATAAAAATACGGAGACCTCGATGAACCCCTGCCCCACCGAGTTGAACTTTGCCAGTCACCTGGCGGCACTGAACGCGCCACGCGCCGCCAAGCTGGCCTATATCGACGACACGCGGCGCATCACGTATGGAGAGTTGGCCGAGCGCGTCGCGCGATGTGCCGGCGCACTAAGGCAACTGGGATTGCGCCGCGAAGAGCGTGTGCTGCTCTTGATGCATGACAACGTGGACTGGCCTGTCGCATTTCTAGGGGCACTGCATGCGGGCATCGTGCCGGTCGCGGTCAACACGCTGCTGACGCCCGAGGATTATGCCTACATTGCCGGGCACTGCCGTGCGCGCGCGGCATTGGTATCGGGGGAATTGCTAGGTACGCTGCAGACCGCTTTAGGCAAGGGTCCGCACGAGATCGAAAACATCATCGTATCTCGCCCCGCAGGCGCGTTGCCGGCGGGAAACCGGGATTTCGGGCAGTGGCTGGCTGACGCGCCGCTGGCGCCAGCCGTACGCACCCTATCCGATGAGATCGCCTTCTGGTTGTACTCGTCGGGATCAACAGGCAAGCCAAAAGGCGTAGTGCATACCCATGGCAATCTCTGGCACACGGTAGAGCTCTATGCCAAACCCGTTCTGGGCATACGCGAAGACGATATCGTGTTTTCAGCAGCCAAGCTGTTTTTCGCCTATGGGCTGGGCAATGGGCTGAGCTTTCCGCTGGCGGTTGGCGCAACAGTGGTCGTCATGAGCGAGCGCCCCACGCCACAAGCCGTATTCAAGCGCCTGACCGAACATCGTCCCACCGTGTTTTACGGTGTGCCCACGCTCTACGCCAGTATGCTCGCCAGCCCTGACCTGCCGGCGCGCGAACAAGTGGCCATGCGAGTCTGTACCTCTGCCGGTGAAGCCCTGCCGCGCGATATCGGCGAACGCTTCACGCGTCATTTTGGTTGCGAGATCCTGGACGGGATCGGCTCGACCGAGATGCTGCATATTTTCCTGTCCAATCAGCCGGGCAGTTTGCGCTATGGCACCACGGGTAAACCGGTGCCGGGATATGAGGTGCAATTACGCGATGAGGACGGCCGCATCGTCGCCGCAAATATGATCGGCGATCTGTATATCAAGGGGCCCAGCACGGCGCTGATGTACTGGAACAACCGCGATAAGACGCGGCAATGCTTTCAGGGGGAATGGCTGAAAAGCGGCGACAAGTATCAATGCGATGCGGACGGCTATTACACCTATGCGGGCCGCAGCGACGACATGATAAAGGTCAGCGGCCAGTATGTGTCGCCGGTAGAAGTCGAGAACGTGCTGATTCAACATGAGGCCGTCCTGGAGGCCGCGGTGATCGGCGTTCCCGATCATGACGGACTGATCAAAACCAAGGCCTATGTGGTGCTGCGCCCGGGATTTCAACCCAATGCCGATACCGGCGAGGCACTGCAGCAATATGTGAAGCAGCATCTGGCGCCGTTCAAATATCCGAGGCAAATCAACTTTACCGAGGACCTGCCGAAAACGGCGACAGGAAAAATACAACGCTTCCGGTTGCGGCAATTGGAAAGCAACGAGATTTCCCGGAGCATTGCATGAATACGGCCGCCACCGTCAAGGTCCTCGATACACAAGGCACGCAGACTGCGTGGGCCGATCTGCACGTGCAGGGACGCTCGATGCGCCTGGAATATCGCTGGCTATCGCCCGAACGGCAGGATGCCCCGCTGTTGATATTCCTGCACGAAGGACTGGGCTCGGTCGCCATGTGGAAAGACTGGCCGCAGCGCGTGTGCGATGCAGCGGCCTGCCGTGGGTTGGTGTTTTCACGCTATGGCTATGGGCAATCCACGCCGCGCCCAGCGGCAGAAAAATGGCCCGTGACATTCATGCACGATCAGGCGCGCGAAATCTTGCCTGCGCTCTTGAAGGCGCTGCATATCGATGCCGAACGCGATCGCCCTATCCTGTTTGGCCATAGCGATGGCGGCTCGATTGCATTGCTCTATGCCGCCATGCATCCTCAGGCTATCGCCGGCCTCGTGGTTGCGGCCCCTCACGTGTTCGTCGAGGACGTCACCATCGCCCATATCGAGCAAGCGCGCCAAGCCTACTTACACACAGACTTGCCCGCCAAGCTGGCGCGCTATCACGCCGATGCGGATTCGGCATTCTGGGGATGGAACGACATCTGGCTGAATCCCGCATTTCGCGCCTGGAATATTCAGGAATATTTGCCGCGTATCAAATGCCCTGTATTGGCGATACAGGGCCAGGACGATGAGTACGGCACGATGGCGCAGATTCACAGCATTCGCGAAGCGGCTGCACAAGCACGATTGTTGAAAATTCCTGATTGCCGTCACTCCCCGCACATAGACCAACCCGATGTTGTCATCAGGGCTGTCGCTGAATTCATCGACGGCCTGAACAAGCACGGCTGAGCTCGCGAGCCTGCCAACAATAACCAGGAGACAAACCATGATGCATCGCGCCCTGAATCGCGCCGTGATTGCCAGTGCACTCGCGTTGACCGCCAGTCATGCACTGGCTGCGGACAAAATCAAAGTGGGGTTCATGCTGCCCTATAGCGGCACCTATGCCGCACTGGGCACTGCCATTGAAAATGGATTCAAGCTCTACGTCGCGGAACAGGGAGGCAAACTCGGTGGACGCGAGCTGGAGTATTTCAAGGTCGATGACGAGTCCAATCCGGCCAAGGCATCGGAAAATGCCAATCGCCTGATCAAACGGGACCAGGTCGATGTGGTGATCGGCACGGTGCACTCGGGTGTGGCCATGGCGCTGGCCAAAGCGGCCAAGAGCAGCGATACCACGCTGATCGTCACCAATGCCGGCGCTGACGCCATCACCGGCGCCATGTGTGGACCGGGCATTTTCCGCACCTCGTTCTCGAACTGGCAACCGGGTTATGCCATGGGCCCGGTGGCGGCTGCCAAAGGTCACAAGACGGCGGTAACGATTACGTGGAAATATGCCTCGGGCGAAGAACAGATGGCAGGATTTCGCGAGAGCTTTGAAAAAGCCGGCGGCAAGATCGTCAAGGACTTGACGCTGCCCTTTCCCAATGTGGAGTTTCAATCGCTCTTGACGGAGATCGCTTCGATCAAGCCCGACATGGTGTTTGCCTTTTTTGCCGGCGGCGGCGCGGTGAAGTTCGTACAGGACTACCACGCGTCCGGCCTGCAGAAATCCATCCCGCTCTATGGCACAGGTTTTCTCACCGATGGCACGCTGCCCGCACAGGGCAATGCCGCACAAGGCCTGCTCACCACGTTGCATTATGCCGACGGCCTGAACACGCCACGCGACAACGCTTTTCGCGCGTCCTATGCCAAGGCCTATAACGACCTGCAACCCGATGTCTATGCGGTGCAAGGCTACGATGCCGCGCAACTCATGCAAAGCGGCTTGACTGCCGTGCAGGGCAACATCGCGGACAAGGCCAAGTTCCGCGATGCCATACGCAGCGCCACGATAGACAGCCCGCGCGGCAAATTCACGCTATCTGCGGCCGGCAATCCAGTGCAGGATTTCTATCTGCGTGAAGTCTCCGGCAAAGAAAACAAAGTCGTTGACGTCGCAGTCAAGCAGTTGGCTGATCCCGCTCAGGGCTGCAAGCTCTGATCACCGGGCGCGAATGCCATCATGGATACCAGCACCTTTCTCATCCAGTGCCTCAATGCCCTGCAACACGGTCTGCTGCTGTTTCTGGTCGCCAGCGGTCTGACATTGATCTTTGGCATCATGGGCATCATCAATCTGGCGCATGGCAGTTTTTACATGATCGGCGCCTACATGGCATTCGCGCTGAATCCGCTGGTCGAGCGGTGGCTGGGCGGCGGCTTTGTCACGACGCTCGTGCTGTGCGTCGTATTGGCCATCGTGCTCGGCTATGTGCTGGAGGCGGCGTTCTTCAGCTATCTGTATCGGCGCGATCATCTGCAGCAAGTGCTGATGACCTATGGGTTGATCTTGGTATTTGAGGAAATCCGCAGTCTGCTGGTAGGCAATGATGTGCATGGCGTACCGGTACCTGCCTGGCTCGCCGGCAGCGTGCCCTTGGGCGATATTCTCACCTATCCCGTTTATCGGCTGTTCATCTCGGCGGTCGGCATCGGCGTGGCGATATTGCTTTATTGGGTCCTGACGCACACGCGTCTGGGCATGATGGTGCGGGCAGGCGCCAGCAACCGGGAAATGATCGGTTCGCTCGGCATCGACATCAATCGTCTATACCGCATCGTATTCGCGGCAGGCGTCGCGTTGGCGGCATTGGCAGGCACGATTGCTGCCCCGGTATCGTCGGTCTATCCCGGCATGGGCAATAGCGTGCTGATCATGTGCTTTGTCGTGGTGGTGATCGGCGGCATCGGCTCGATTCGCGGCGCGTTTCTGGCAGCCATGTTGGTGGGGACGGTCGAGACTTTTGGCCAAGTGTTATTCCCATCGGCGGCCGGCATTCTGGTGTACGTGCTGATGGCCGTCATTCTCCTGTGCAAGCCCGAAGGGCTGTTCAAGCAGGGTTAGGCATGGGGCAGCTGATGAACTACGCACGCAAACTGATCCCTATTGCCGTACTGCTCGTACTCGCCGTCTTTCCGCTGTCGGGTAATGACTACTACATCGGACTGGCGATCAAGATCATGATCTATGCGATCTTTGCGCTCAGCCTGCAATTGCTCGTGGGCGGGGCGGGATTGATCAGTCTGGGGCACGCAGCATTCTTTGGCATTGGCGCTTATGCCGCAGCATTGTTGTCGCCGGAATCAGAGGCTGGAGGACTGTTGTGGCTGCTCGTGGCAGCGCTGGGCAGCGCAGCGATCTATGCATTGATCACGGGAGCCCTCGCGTTGCGCACGCGTGGCGTCTATTTCATCATGGTGACCTTGGCCTTTTCGCAAATGGCCTATTACGTGTTTCACGACACGGACATCGGAGGAGGCAGCGACGGGATTTATCTGTATTTCCGCCCACAGATCTCATTGGCGAACTGGATGCCTTTCGATCTCGAAAATCCTGGCGCCTATTACCTGTTTGTCCTGGTCTGTCTGGCATTGACATGGGGCTTTCTGGCCCTGCTCGGACGTTCGCCCTTTGGCGCAGCGCTGACGGGCATTCGCTTGAATGAACAACGCATGCGGGCTGCCGGTTATTCCACCTTTCCGTACAAGCTGACGGCTTATGTCATCGGCGCCACGTTGGCGGGGCTGGCGGGGTTTCTCTATGCATTGAAGGATGGTTTCGTTACGCCGGAGCTGCTGACCTGGGAGCAGTCTGGATTGGTGTTGCTGATGGTCATTCTGGGCGGCATGCATCGCCTCGGCGGCGCAGTGCTGGGCACCGTGACGCTGATCCTGTTGCAAGAGCTCTTTCAGTCGCAAGCCCTGTTTGGCGATTATGCAAAGCACTGGCATCTGACACTGGGGCTGGCCATCATCGCGCTGGTCGCGTTGTTGCCTAATGGCTTGGCCGGGCTGCCTGCTCAATGGCGCGAACGCCGCGAAGCGCGTCTCGCTGCCGCATCAGGCACGCCGAACAACGCGGCTGCAGCTCAGTCCCTATCCATTTCTGGAGGCCCTCATGCCTGACACCATGTTGGCCGCACGCGGCATCACGCGCCGTTTTGGTGGCTTGGTCGCCGTCAATGAGGTGTCGTTGGATTTGCATCGCGGCACCGTACACGCCGTGATCGGAACCAATGGCGCAGGCAAATCCACGCTCATCAACATTCTGTCCGGTGAGTTGCCTGCCAGCGCGGGCCAGGTCCTGATGAATGGCCAGGACATCACCGCCTGGCCACAGCCTCAGCGAGCGCGCCAAGGCCTGGGACGCAGCTATCAACGCTCAACGATTTTCCCCGCACTCAGCGTGTTCGAGAACTGCCGGTTGGCAGCGCAGGCCGGCAATCCGAGGTTCTGGCACTGGTGGCGGCGAGCCGATGGCTGCGCCCGCAGCCGCGAGCTCGCCCACCATGCGCTGGAGCGCACAGGTCTGGCCAGCCGCGGCAGCACCCCTGCAGGCCTGCTGCCGCACGGCCACAAGCGTCAACTGGAAATCGCCATGTGCCTGGCTGGCGAGCCGCAAGTGCTGTTGCTGGACGAACCGCTGGCAGGCATGGGCCCCGAAGAAACCGAACGCATCCTCGCCTTGTTGCAAAACCTGAAGACCGAGCACGCGATCTTGCTGGTGGAACACGACATGGATGCGGTATTCGGCAACGCCGACCGCATTACGGTGATGGTTAACGGTTGCGTCATCGCCTGCGGCAGCCCCACAGATATCCGGGCCAACCCGCAAGTCCAGGACGCCTATCTGGGAGACGGCTCATGCACGCACTGATCGACGCCAGCGGCCTGCATAGTTACTACGGCGCGAGTCACATACTGCGAGGTATTGATTTGCAGATCAGTGCAGGCGAATCCGTCGGGCTGGTGGGCCGCAACGGCATGGGCAAGACCACCCTGATTCGCACACTGATGGGACATGTGCGCAGCCGCCAGGGGCAGTTCGCTATAGGCGGCAAAGACTGCACCCGGGCACAACCGCACGCCATTGCACGTCTGGGCCTGGCATATGTCCCAGAGGGGCGCGGCGTGTTTCCGAATCTCAGCGTGCGCGAAAATCTGCTCGTCGCGGCGCGCCCCGGCACACGAGGGCAGACGGACTGGACCTATGAGCGCGTGCTCGCGACCTTTCCGCGTCTGGCCGAGCGCCTGCATCACGGCGGCCAGCAATTGTCCGGCGGCGAACAGCAGATGCTGGCCATCGGCCGCGCCTTGACCACTAACCCCAACCTCCTGATCCTGGACGAAGCCACAGAAGGACTCGCGCCGCTGATTGTGGCCGAGATCTGGAAGATCGTCGCCGCAATCCGCGCCACGGGTATGTCGACCCTGATCGTCGATCGCAACTACCGGGCAGTCCTGGCACACACCGATCGATGCCTGGTCATGGAAAAAGGCCGTATCGTGCACGAGGGCGCCAGTCCAGCGCTGGCGTCGCAGCCCGAACAGTTGGCGCGCTATCTGGGAGTGTGAGCCCAGTGAGGCCGACTCAGGGGAAATCCCGGTCGTGCTCTCGCCATTTTCCAGGCACTCTGTGCAGGCCCGCAATCCATAACACTCAGACCAACCTCACTGGCGGAGACAAGCTTATGGCATTTCATTTTTCCCGCAATGGCGGTAAACGGCCGGTGCGCCGCGCCATCCTGACAACCTTGCTGTCGGTGATTGTCGCCGGCACCGCCTGGCAGAGCCGTCCCGTCCAGGCTGCAGATACCTGGCCCGGCAAGCAGATCAAAGTCATCGTGCCGTACACCCCTGGCGGTGCCACTGATACCGTCACTCGCGTCGTGATGGAAAAGCTCTCGGCACGGCTGGGCCAGGCCATCATCATCGAAAACCGGCCGGGCGCCAATAGCACCTTGGGCTCTGCCATCGCCGCCAAAGCCGAGCCCGATGGCTATACCTTCTTGAGTATTCTGCCGGCTTACGTCATCAACACGCATCTGTACCAGCTCACGTTTTCTCCCGACCAGCTCGAACCCGTCGTCCACATGGCCGATCTGCCGCTATTTCTGTTTGTCAGCAAGGATTTGCCGGTCAAGACACTGGCCGAGCTGATCGAATACGGGCACGCACATCCTGACACACTGACCTATGCCTCTAGCGGGACGGGATCCAGCGCGCATTTGACAGGAGCAGACTTTGCGCTGCAAGCCAAGATCAAGATGACGCATGTGGCCTACAAGGGTAGCGCGCCCATTCTGACGGATCTATTGGCTGGACGCGTATCCATGGTATTTGATCCGATTCTTGTCCCTATGCAATATGTGAAGCAAGACAAACTCAAGGTGCTCGCTTTCACGGGAAAAAAACGCTGGGCTAGCGAACCCGATGTTCCCACTATGGAAGAAGCTGGCATCCCCGGATTTGTCACCGGATCATGGGCCGGATTACTAGCTCCGGCGGGGACGCCCAAGCCCATCATCGATCGCATGGCTAAGGAAATCAGTGAGATTGTCCACGAGCCTGACGTCACCCAGAAGTTCCTGGATGCAGGCTTTTTGCCAACCGGCAGTACCCCCGGTGAGTTTGCTGAATTGATGCGTACCGACTCTAAGCGCTACGCGAAGATCATCAAAGAGGCGAATATCACGGTCAACTAATGTGGCCAGCCTGCGGAGCACCGCCGTACGCCCTATCGGCGAACCGGCATAACCGCACCGCAGCATCACTCGCATGTTCATTTCGCACGGCCAGCACGATGGGATAACCCAGCGGCTGGCCGTGGGATGTGCAGAGATCAATGTATTGCACACCGGGTATGCCAATGCAGCGTGTGGATGCGGGGATCAGAGCAATACCCAATCCTAGTCGCACCAGCGTCAGTGTGGCCAATAAATCGGGCTCGGACTGCAAGACTTGCACCTGTGCACCGACTTGCTGCAGGATGACGCTGACTGCCGCGTGATAGCCGGGACTGGCCGTATGCGGATAATGCGTGACGAGTTTTTCGTTCGACAGCTCCGGCAAGCTCACCGAGGTTTTGCCTGTCCATCGATGAGTGACAGGCACGGCGAGACAAAAACGCTCCAGGCCAAATGCCTGTGTCTGCAAATGCGGATAGCTGCCGCCTCCCGGTACGCATACCCCTACGTCGATGCTACCGTTCTCCAGCGCAGAGATGATTTCTTGTGTGGAACCGGTACTGAGCGACAGGCGGATGCCGGGCTCCACCGCCTGAAAGCGCTCAAGTAGCGAAGGCAGCAACGTCAGCATGGCACTATCAATACTTTTGATCCGCAGCACCTCATGCGAGCCCTGTGCGGCCCCACGCGCCACCTCCACTGACACCTCTGACTGTCGCAACAAATAGCGGGCTTCGCGCAGAAATACGACGCCCGTGGGCGTCAGTGACACAGCCGAACGTGTGCGGTCAAATAGCGGCGCCCCTACGACCTGTTCCAATCGCTTGATGGCCGCACTGAGTGGAGGCTGCGTCATACACAGGCGTGTGGCTGCGCGCCGAAAATTCAGTTCTTCGGCGACCACGATAAACTGGCGGAGTTGTTTCAGTTCCAAAGTGCTCTCTCGGCTTACGATACCGAATCACTTCAACGTAATGCCCGTACGCTTCACCACATCCGTCCAGTAAATTTTATCGCTAGCGATCATCGCATTGAACTGTGTCGGCGTGATATCGCGCGACTCGATAGCCCGTTTGGCGAGCGCATCGCGAAATGCCAGGTTGGCGACGACATTTGCCCAGGCATCTTGCAGCCGTTGACGCACCGTATCGCTCAACCCTGCCGGCGCAAAAATACCCAACCAGCTCTCGGGCTCCAACCCGCCGATCCCCTGCTCTGAAAACGTGGGGACTTGGGGCAGCGCAGTCAGGCGCTTTTTGCCCGTCGAAGCCAATGCGCGAATACGCCCAGTGTGAATAAGGTCTTCGGAGCCTGCTACCGTTTGCAGAGAGAAGTCGACCTCACCGCTCAACAGAGCCAGGATCGCAGGATTTTGGCCTTGATAAGGTATATGCACTACGTCCAACTTCTGCACGATGCTCAGTTGCTCGGCCATCACGTGGGATGGAGCCCCCACACCGCCTGAAGCGTAGGTGTACTGACCGGGATGCGCCCGGATCAAGTCGATTAATTCGGCGGTATTCCGTGCCTGGATTTTCTGCGGATTCACCATCAGCACGAACGCTTGATCGCCTAGATAGCCAATGGTGGTAAAGCTTTTCAGGGGGTCATAATCGACCTCCGGCCTCAACACCTTGTTGATCACCATGCCGAACGATCCCAGACCCAGCGTATAGCCATCAGGCTGGGCCTTGGCGAGGCGAGCGGCACCAATCGTCCCACCCGCACCCGCGTAGTTCTTTACCACCACAGCTTGATGCAGCTCTTTGCCCAGCGCGTCCGCGGCCAAGCGCGCCGCCACGTCCAGCAGTCCTCCAGGCGCATAGGGCACGATTATCTCGATCGGGTGATCGGGAAAACTCTGGGCACAGGCCGCGTTGGCGGCCATGATCATCGTCAAGCCTAACAATGCGCGTCGGACGAGGCGCGTAAAAACACGATTCATGCGGTATTCCCCTTGTATGGTTCTTGTGATCATCGCTCGGCCGGGATTACGCCGCTGCATTTGCCGTGGCGCGCAGTGAGTCGATATAGGCGTTGGGCAGTTCCAGCGCAGCATTTCGACGACGTAGCCATAGCGCATGATCCGAGTCGCTATGCATGATTTGCTCGGAGGGCAGCGTTGGCCAACTGGGCGCGCGCAACCACATGCGCAGCAAATGCCGCCGATTTTCGATCTCTGGACTGTCCTCGTAATGCGTACGGCCGTGCAAGATAACGCGGTTGTTCAGAAACTGGATATCGCCGTCCTGGAATTGCATATCCAGGTAATACTCGGGAGACTCAGCCATGATCTCAATAGCCTTTACGGCGTCCAGGTCTGCATCGCTCAACCGAGCATGCCCGGCCTTGGCGGCATTACGGATATAGCTGCCCAGGAAATAGCAGGCTACCTGCTGCGGCCAATCCTGCAACCGCGTATAGACAGGAATAGGCGACACACTGGTGCGCCGTCCATCACCGAGTTGAGCGTCCTTCTCGCCCCGCATGAAGGTAAACCCGGCATACAACCGTGCTAACAGATCAGGTCTGGATTGTGCTAGCGCGTCGTGGATTGCCAGCGCACTGGAGATACGGCTCGCGCCCCCCGAACGCGCCGTACGCAGGCACATCAGACCGATGATGTCGCATGAGTCGGTGTGCATGTTCATTTCGCCACCGTTCTGGTAGGCGCGTGCCACGTCTCCATAGCCGGATAAATTCAATACATGACCCAGCAATTCGCCGCGATGAGACTGGGACATGGGGATACCCAGATAGATCGATAGTCCGAAGTAGATCTGTGCCATCTGATCGGCGTCGAACTGGTCGCGCGGCAAGCCTCGCAACATGGCAAAGCCTTTGCCCGCGTGCAGCTGCCGCGCTACCGCACCCAGTTTATCCGCGACACGATTGAGTGGAAATTCCGCTTGAGCCAAGGGCAAAGTCTTAGGGGGACGATGCGTACCGAGATAATCCAGCGCCTGGCGGATTTCGGCTATGTCGTCCGAGTCGAACTGCACCAGGCATTCGCGCATCCAATCAACGTCCGGGCCCCGCCAAGCGGAAGGCGCTCGCGTCGGAGACAAGGAAGATAAGACAGACATATCGCTCTCTTGGGTCGTTTTGAAGTGGACCTAGTATCGATGGCGAGTACTGATATGTCTAATCCTATTGAAGCGATCCTCTGATACTTTTGAAGCGAATTTTCGATGGCCTCAGGTGCCAGGCAGTCCTGCTGTATCCAACGAAAATGCTGCGGCGGCCCGTCCAATACGATCATTGACCGCACGCCACGCCGCATCCATCGGGGGTGCCTGCACCACAATGCGGGCATAACTGCTGCGATCGAGCTCGCGCAACATCGCATAGAGCGATTGCGCATAACGATCAGGATCCTTTGCCACCACATGCCAAGCGATATGCGAATTCATCTCGGCGGGAGCATTGTCGAAAGCCACGACGGCGATGCGGCCGTCAGGCATATCGATGCCGCGAATCACTTCGGCCAGGCGTTGAGACGTTGCCAGCTCCAGCGGCGTGTGCGGTGCGTAGTGGGCTTTTAGCGTGCCTGATGCACGTGGCGCGGCGTCATCGGGCATGCCTACGGGCTCGACCAACACGGCCTCGATCTGCGCGGGGGTAATATGACCGGGCCGCAACAACACAGGACCAACACCCTGCGCTAAACGTGACAGATCGAGAATGGTCGATTCAATCCCCACATCGGATGGGCCGCCGTCCAACACCGGCATGCCTTGCGCGACCTCGTCTGGAAACTCGTTACGCACATGGTCCGCATGCGTCGGTGATACTTGGCCAAATTTGTTGGCCGACGGGGCCGCTACGCCGCCCTGCCCATTGGGCTTTCCAGCTGCGAACGCACGAAGCAAGGCTTGGGCCACAGGATGCGAAGGGCAACGCAAACCGATGCTATCTTGCCCACCGCTGACCACGTCGCCTCTATGTGGCACACGCGGCAGGATCAGCGTCAATGGACCGGGCCAAAAGGCCTCGATCAAACGCTGGGCCTGAGGGGGAATCTCGCGAGCCCAATAGTGCAGATCCGCGCCGGGCGCGACGTGCACGATCACGGGATGATTGGAGGGACGTCCTTTCGCGGCATAAATGCGCGCGACGGCCTGCGGGTTTTCCGCGTCGGCGCCCAGGCCATAAACCGTCTCTGTAGGAAACGCGACCAGTTCGCCCGCCAACAGCCGATCCGCTGCACGGGCAATCGATACTTCATCGACAGGACTGCTGGCGCCCGCATCGCGCCTGGCATTTGCACCGGCAGACATTTCGGACGAAAAAGACGATCGCGTTGACATGGTGTTATTCGGGTGCAGCCATGCCCAGCGCAGCGGCAACGCGCGCGGCATCGGCACGCGCTTGATCCAGGGTCGCGGCGACTACGGTCACGTGACCCATTTTGCGGCCCCGGCGGGCTTCGTGTTTGCCATACAGATGGAGTTTGGCAGACGGCACCGCCAGCGCAGCCGACCAGTCGGGCTCACGAGGCGTCGTCGCGCCAGGCTCGAACCAGATATCGCCCAGGATGTTCAACATGACAGCGGGGGCCAGCAATGCAGTGCTGCCCAAGGGCAAACCCGCCATGACGCGCGCTTGCTGTTCGAATTGGCTGCTGACACAGGCATCGATGGTGTAGTGGCCGCTGTTGTGCGGACGCGGCGCGATTTCGTTGACGATCAGACTGCCGTCGGTCAATACGAAAAACTCGACGCACAGCACACCGTGGTAACCCAACCCCTGTGCAATGGCGCGTGCAGCCTCGGTAGCCTTGGCCTGCCGTTGAGCGTGTGCGGGATCGCTATCAGTAGCCGCCACTGTCGATACAGCCAGAATCCCATCGCGATGCAGATTGCGTGCGACCGGAAAGACGACATCTGCGCCATCAAAACCGCGTGCCAGGACGACGGAAATTTCGTAGTCCAGCGGCATCAGGGCCTCGAGCACGCACGGCACGCCGTCGAACTCGGCAAAGGCGGCTTGCGCCTCGGCGCGCGTGGCTACGCGTGCCTGGCCTTTACCGTCGTAACCCAAGCGGGCGACTTTCAGGATGCCCGGAAACAGCGTAGCCGGTGCATCAAGCAAATCCTGTTGCGCGCGGATCGCGGCATGCGGGGCAACAGGAATGCCCTGGGCTGCGATGAAGGTTTTTTCGGCAATGCGATCCTGGACAACAGCCACGGCGTCGCCGGCTGGGCTGACGCGGCATTGCGCTGCGGCCAATGCGCGCAGGCTGTCTGCCGGCACATTTTCGAACTCGGTCGTCACCGCGCGGCAGCTACGGGCGAGCTCAGCCAAACCCTCCGCGTCGTCATAGGCTGCCTGAATATGACGATCCGCCACGACGGCAGCAGGGCCGCCGGCGTCTGGGTCCAGCACGACCACGCGATAACCCAGGCTTTGCGCAGCGTGGCAGAACATCCGGCCCAGTTGGCCGCCGCCCAGCATTCCCAGCCAGTCGCCAGGTGCAATCGTGAAAGAATCAGTAGAAGAAGTCATACGCATAAGCGGCCCGCCACGCGGGCTCGTGGCAAGGTCAGGGCTGCGGGGGAACGATCATGTTGCGGGCCGCTTCAGTCTGGCGGGCACGGAATGCCGTCAGTTGGCGGTGCAACGCGTCGTCGGTCGTGGCCAAAGTGGCGATCACGTGCAAAGCAGCGTTCGCGGCGCCGGCCTCGCCGATGGCAAAGGTCGCGACCGGCACGCCCTTGGGCATTTGCACGATGGACAAGAGGGAATCCTCACCGCGCAAGTAGCGCGACGGGACGGGGACACCGAACACGGGAACCTCGGTCAGCGCGGCCATCATGCCGGGCAGATGGGCAGCGCCCCCTGCCCCGGCAATAATGCCGCGCAGGCCGCGGGAACGCGCCGCGGCGCCATATTCCGCCATGTCCTGCGGCATGCGATGCGCCGAGATGACGCGCGCCTCATACGGCACGCCAAAGGCCTCCAGCATGTCTACGGCGTTTTTCATGATGTCCCAGTCACTGGAGGAACCCATGATCACGCCCACCACAGGGGTAGCCGGCGCAGAGGCGGAAGAAGTCGTCGTCATAGCTAAATCGCAAGGCAAGAAGGCGCCGCGCCAGGGCGCGACGAGCGGAAAACCTGGTATTTTACCCGGCCTTTGCCTGCGGGCTGCGCAGCGTGCCCCGACGCGCCAACAAAAACGGGGCTCTACGCCCCGTTTTATCTATCCCACCGGCCGTGTAACGCCGGAACACCACATACGACCGCGCTTACGCCATCAGGCGATCCAGCGCCTCGCGGTATTTTGCGGCGGTTTTTTCCAGGACTTCTTGAGGCAGACGCGGGGCCGGCGGGGTTTTGTCCCAGGTCTGGGTTTCCAGCCAGTCGCGCACGAATTGCTTGTCGAACGACGGGGGGCTGATGCCTTCGCGATAGCCGTCGGCGGGCCAGAAACGCGACGAATCGGGTGTCAAGACCTCGTCCATCAGGTACAGCTGGCCGTCGTCGTCCAGGCCGAATTCGAATTTGGTGTCGGCAATGATGATGCCCTTGGTCGCGGCAAAAGCGGACGCCTCGGCGTACAGACGCAGGGTCACGTCACGAATACGCTCGGCCATTTCCTGGCCGACTTCGTTCACCACATGGGAAAAATCGACGTTTTCGTCGTGCGTGCCGAACTCGGCTTTGGCCGCCGGCGTAAAAATCGGCTCGGGCAGCTTGCTGGCCTGGTTCAGCCCGGCGGGCAGCTTGATGCCACACACGGAGCCGGTGGCTTGGTAGTCTTTCCAGCCCGATCCGATCAGATAGCCGCGCGCCACGGCCTCGACCAGGATGGGTTTCAGGCGCTTGACCACAACGGCGCGGCCACGCACTTGGTCCAGCTCGTCGGGAGCGACCACGTCCTCGGGTTTCACGCCCGTGGAATGGTTCGGCAGAATGTGCGCGAGCTTGCTCAGCCAAAACTCCGTCAACTCGGTCAGGACCTGGCCTTTGCCGGGGATGGGGTCGTCAAGGATCACATCGAACGCGGAAATGCGGTCGGACGCGACGATCAACAATTTGTCGTCACCCACGGCGTACATGTCGCGGACCTTGCCGCGACCCAGTAGCGGCAGAGATTTGATGCTGGATTGGTGCAGAGCGGAAGTCACGGATCGGCCTATCGCAAAAGAAGCATAGATTACTGCAAATGCAGACGCCGCCCCGGTGGGCGGCGTCTGCAACGGACAATAAGAAGCAGGCCTTATTGTACGACTTGCGTCAGCTTGCCCGAGGCGTACTGCTGGGCGATCTCGGTCAAGGGGACGGCCTTGATCTTGCTGGCGTTACCGGCGGTACCGAATTCGGTGTAGCGCTGGACGCAGATCGCCTTGGCGGCGGCACGGGCCGGCTTCAGGTATTCGCGCGGGTCGAATTTGCTGGGGTTTTCAGCAAAGAAACGACGGATCGCACCGGTCATGGCCAGACGGATGTCGGTGTCGATATTGATCTTGCGCACGCCGTACTTGATGGCTTCCTGGATTTCCTCGACGGGCACGCCGTAGGTTTCCTTCATGTCGCCGCCGAATTCACGGATCTCGGCCAACAGGTCTTGTGGCACGCTGGAGCTGCCGTGCATCACCAGGTGGGTGTTCGGCAGGCGAGCGTGGATTTCCTTGATGCGGGAGATCGACAGGATGTCGCCGGTGGGCTTGCGGGTGAACTTGTACGCGCCGTGGCTGGTACCGATGGCGATGGCCAGGGCGTCCAGTTGGGTCTTGCGCACGAAATCGGCGGCTTGCTCGGGATCGGTCAGCAATTGATCGCGGGTCATGGTGCCCTCGGCGCCGTGACCGTCTTCTTTGTCGCCCATCATGGTTTCGAGCGAGCCCAGGCAGCCCAGTTCGCCCTCGACGGTCACGCCCAGCTTGTGCGCGGCATCGACGACGGTTTTGGTGACGTTGACGTTGTAGTCGTAGTCAGCGATGGTCTTGCCGTCCTCTTTCAGGGAGCCGTCCATCATGACGCTGGAGAATCCCAGGTCGATGGCGCCTTGGCAGATCTTGGGGGATTGGCCGTGATCCTGGTGCATGACGACGGGGATCTGGGGATAGGATTCCACGGCGGCCTGGATCAAATATTTCAGGAAACCTTCGCCCGCGTACTTACGTGCACCGGCCGAGGCCTGCATGATCACCGGGCTGTCGGTTTCGGCAGCGGCTTCCATGATGGCCTGGACTTGTTCCAGGTTATTGACGTTGAACGCGGGAATGCCGTAACCGTGCTCAGCCGCGTGGTCGAGCAGCTGGCGCATGGAGACTAGGGCCATGAGGTGGTCCTCCTGAGTGATGAATGATAGGTTGGAGCCTTGCTGAATACCGGGATTTTAGCTGGGATTGTGGCAAGCGCTGTGTGACGCGTGTCACGGGAGGTGTCAGACCGCCCCAAACCTTTCAATTTGTTGCCGATTAGGCAGGTTTTTCCTCAAGCCGCGACCACTTCACGCTCGTGCCTGGGCGACGTGACACGATAGTGTGACGAGAACACCAGCCGCCCCGCAGACCAGGCATGTGTCACCATCGGTAAATCCCCCAGCAGCGTCACCGCCACCATATCGGCGCGCAGACCTTCGACCAAGCGGCCGCGGTCGCTCAGTTTGCAAGCGTCCGCCGGATTGGCGGTCACCAAGGCAATCGCCTGCGGCAAGGTCAGGTCAGTCTGTGCCGCGACAGCAAAAGCGGCGGCGATCAAGGTTGACGGCTGGTAATCGGAGCACAAGCAACCCGCCACGCCGGCGCGCACTGCGTCAATGGCCCGCATCGAGCCGCTCTGGCTTTGGCCGCGCAGGATATTGGGCGCCCCCAAAATCGTAGGCAGGCCGCAAGAAACCGCCGCCGTGGCCGTGTCCAGGTTGATCGGGAACTCGCTCATCGACACACCCAGATTACGCATGGTCGCAATACGTTGCACCGAATCGTCATCATGGCTGGCCGTGGGGATACCAAGACGATGCGCCTGCGCCAGCAGGGTCTCGACACGCTGCGCAGCACCATCGCGCGCCTGCAGTTTGGCGCGCGCCACCTCTTCGGCTTCGTCACGGCTCATCGCGTGGTTGCCCATCATGTATTGCAGATAGGCCTCCAGGGTCTTGAACTGCCCTTGCCCCGGTGAATGGTCCATCACGGAAAGCAGGTCGACCGCGGCCTCCTCCAGCAACGCCTGCAACACGGGCATGGCGGCGGCGTCGGTAATTTCGTAGCGGCAATGGACCCGATTGTCGACCAGGCTGTGCGTACGGAATGCCTGCACCGTGCGCGCCAACCTGGACGCCGTCTCGTTATTGCGCACGCCCCATTCGCTATTGGAGAACGACAACGCGTGGTAGGGAGTCGTGATGCCCGCCGCCGCGTTGCGCCGGTCCACCTGCGCCACCGCGAAATCCAGCGGAAACAGCACACGCGAGCGAGGCTCGGCTTCTTTCTCGATGGCATCGCAATGCACGTCGATCAGCCCCGGCAACAAGGTCTGGCCTTGCAGATCGACCTCTTCGGCATCGCGCACGCCCTGAGGCTCGATAGCGGCGATGACACCGTCCTGGATCAAAATGGCGCTGTTGGTCAGTACAGCGTCCGGCAACACGATGCGGGCATGAGTGAGGTACTGGGCTGACATGGATTACTCCGAGGCGCCGACAGGCACGGCCGGCTGAATGGGCAAAATGCGTGTCGCGACTTCGTCGCGTACCGCTTCGTCATGAAAGATGCCGATGAGACACCGGCCCGCGGCAACGGCCTCGCGGATCAGCGCAACAACGACGGCACGGTTATCCGCATCCAGCGACGCGGTCGGCTCATCGAGCAGCAATATCGGGTGGCCGCCGATAAAACCCCGCGCAATATTCACGCGTTGCTGCTCTCCGCCGGAAAAGGTCGCGGGAGGCAAGCCCCATAACCGCTGCGGTACGTTCAAACGGTGCAGCAACGCTGCCGCCTGCTCGCGAGCCGCCTCTGCATCCTGACCTCGCTCGCGCAAGGGCTCAGCCACCACGTCCAATGTGGACACCCGCGGAATCACCCGCAAGAACTGACTGACATAGCCAATGACGTCGCGCCGCAGCCGCAAGATCTGCTGCTCGGGTGCTCGTGTCAATTCGACCCAACGCTCGCCGTCGCGCATACGAATGCTGCCTTCGGTCGCCAAATAGTTGCCATAGAGACAACGCAACAACGTGCTTTTCCCCGTCCCCGAAGGACCCGCCAACACCAGGCAGTCTCCAGGACCAGCGTCGAAATCGACGTTTTGCAGGACCGGCAGGCGCACGCCTCCCTGGTTATGCAGGGTGAACATCTTGCCCAGCCCGCGAACCTGGACCAGGGTCGTATCGGACGAACCAGATTGTGTCCGCCGGTCCTGTTGAATGGCCTCGGGATCGCCTGCCAACGTTGCGACTGAGACATTCGAATCCGATTGCGCCGCCGCTGATGCAGACGACAATACATGTGATGTGTTCATAGAATCAGCTCTGCAATATCGAAGACACCAGCAACTGCGTATACGGATGCTGGGGGTCATCCAGAATCTGGTCGGTCAGGCCGCTTTCGACGACACGGCCGCCACGCATGACCAGGGTGCGATGCGCGAGCAAACGCGCCACTGCCAGATCGTGCGTCACGACAATGGCGGCAAGCTTGAGGTCGGCAACGAGTTGACGCAGCAGATCCAGCAATCGCGCCTGCACCGATACATCGAGCGATGCCGTCGGTTCATCCATAAAGACCATGCGCGGATACGTAACCAGGTTGCGAGCAATCTGCAGGCGCTGCTGCATCCCGCCCGAAAATGCGGCGGGTGCATCATCCAATCGGTCCGCATCGATTTCCATTTTTTCCAGCCAGGCGCCTGCTGTGCTGCGCAAGTCGCCGTAGTGACGCTCGCCCACTGCCATCAGGCGCTCGGCAATATTGGCGCCTGCACTGACCTGCATGCGTAATCCATCACGGGCGTTCTGACGTACAAACCCCCAATCCGTGCGCGCGAGCAATCGCAAATGCGCAGCAGACAGAGATGCCAGGTCTACGAAACCGCGATTACGGATGTCGTACCGGACGCTGCCAGATTCGGGTTGCATCTGCCATGACACGGCTTGCAGCAAGGTGCTCTTGCCCGAGCCCGACTCGCCCACTACGCATAGCACCTCGCCGGGGTGCAAATCGAAACTGATATCGCGGCAGCCATGCACGCCATCCCAGGTGCATGTCATGTCCCGCACAGAAAGCAAAGGTTGGGGATTCATACCGAGGCCTCCGCGTCTGCAGTAAAGGCCGGCCCCGTGTGGCCGTTGGCCTGCCGGTCGGCACAGTATTCCGTGTCCGAACACACGAAGCGCCGTGTGCCCTGATCGTCCAGAATGATTTCATCGAGATAGGTATGCGTCGAACCGCAGAGATCACAACACTGATCCCATTGCTCGACACGAAAGGGATGATCCTCAAAATCCAGGCTTTTCACGCGGGTATAAGGCGGCACCGCATAAACGCGTTTTTCACGGCCTGCGCCAAACAACATCAAAGCCGGATTGTTGTCTAGTTTGGGATTATCGAATTTCGGAATGGGAGAAGGACGCATCATGTAGCGGCCATTGACGATCACGGGATAGTCGTAGGTCGTCGCAATGTGCCCATGCTGTGCAATGTCTTCGTATAGCTTGACATGCATGCCGCCATACTCCGCCAACGCATGCATGGTGCGCGTCTCGGTTTCGCTGGGCTCCAGCCAGCGCAGGGGCTCGGGGATCGGCACTTGATACACCATGATCTGGCCCTCGCGCAGCGGCGTCTCGGGAATACGGTGGCGCGTCTGCACGATCGTGGCCTCGCGCGTGGATTCCGTCGTACGCACCCCCGTCACGCGGCCAAAGAATCGGCGGATGTTGATCGCGTTGGTCGTGTCATCGGAACCCTGGTCAATGACTTTCAACACATCGTCCGTGCCGATGATGGCTGCCGTCACTTGAATGCCGCCTGTCCCCCAGCCATAAGGCAAAGGCATCTCGCGGCTGCCAAACGGCACTTGATAACCCGGAATGGCAACTGCTTTGAGCAACGCCCGGCGCAGCATGCGCTTGGTGGACTCGTCCAGATACGCGAAGTTGTAATGGTCGTCGCGGGCGACCGTGGTGCTGACTGCGTTCATGATGACACCGCCTCATCGGCAAGAACAGGGGATGCCTCGGCAGCCTGCGCCGTGGCTTGCTCGTCGCGCATGTGGCGCAGCAACTCGAGATTGGCTTGAAAATCCACGTAATGCGGCAATTTCAAGTGTTGAACGAAACCCGACGCCTCGACGTTATCGCTGTGATACAGCACAAACTCGTGATCGTTGGCCGGCGCAGTAGCGGCCTCGCCGAGTTCCTCGGCCTTGAGTGCACGATCGACCAAGGCCATCGACATCGCTTTGCGTTCGCCATAACCGAAGGTCAACCCATAGCCACGGGTAAATTTAGGCGCCTCCTGAGCATTGCCGCTGAACTGGCTGACCATCTGGCACTCGGTCAATTCGATTTCGCCTATCGTGACGGCGAATCCCAGTTCTTCGATGAACATGTCGACTTCCAACGACCCGTAGCGGATCTCGGCAGCAAAGGGATGCGTATTACCGTAGCCGCGTTGCGTGGAATACCCCATCGATAACAGAAACCCCTCATCCGCGCGAGCCAGATTCTGCAGACGCGCATCGCGCCCGGCGGGAAAGTTCAAGGGCTGACGTGTCAAATCAAAAGGCGCGGGATCGCCTGGCGGGATAGGCTCTTGATCAATCAGATCGTCGTGCTGCAACAGATCCGTCACGCGCGGCATCGATGCCGCGACAGGCTGTGCTGCAGGGAGCAGCGGCTCACCACGCGCATCGTCACCGTCGGCCTCCAGAGAAAAATCCAGCAAGCGTTGGGTGTAGTCATAAGTGGGCCCGAGAATCTGCCCGCCCGGCACGTCCTTGAACGTGGACGATATGCGCCGCGCTAAACGCATACGGGCAGTATCTGCCGGCTGCGTATAGCCAAAACGCGGCAAGGTCGTGCGATAGGCCCTGAGCAAAAATACGGCCTCGAGCACATCTCCGGCGGCCTGCTTGATCGCCAATGCCGCCAAGTGCGGATCATAAAGCGCGCCCTCGGCCATCACGCGCGACACGGCCAATGGCATCTGCTCGCGGATCTGCGCCAGGCTCAGCTCGGGAATACTCGTATCGCCTCGCCGATAGGCATCAAGCATGCGATAGGAATTCAGGATGGCGCGTTCGCCTCCTTTGACAGCGACGTACATATCAGCCCTCCGCCATAACAGTACGAGGCAGACCGCACAGCTGGCTGCCCTGAATCAAAAATGCGTCCACACCTAACGGGAACAACTGGTGATTGGCCCGCCACTGCGTCCAGAAATCCGCCGGCAGGCCAGTCACCGACAGCGTTTGCCGAGTCGCAATACCGGGACCGCTCAATACGACCGAAGCGGTGCCCGGGTCCTGACTCAGCGACTCGACCTCGAGCAGCAACGTCGTAGACATATCGGGATAAGCAGGATCGCCGGGATCGCATTGCGTCAGGCCGGGGGCCATATGCCCGGCAGGCACCACGACGAAACGCGCCTGCATCGGCTCGTTCACCAGTGGGCATCCACAATGGAAACGTAAATAGTGGCGTACAGCGTCGTCTGCATCGGCGGGCAGCCATACCGGCGTGTCCACGTCGGCCAACGCCAGCAACATGGCCGTCATCCCCAGCGACAGCCCAGGCGGCACACCGCATTCGACGGCAATATCGTGAATGCTGCCGGGATGGGCCAACGCCTGCAGGGCCGCACGGAAAGTCTGCTGCGACTGCATCACCGCATCGGCGAACCCGGCGGCGGGCGGGGCACTCGGAACAGGAGTCGGTATCGTCAACATGTCAGTCTTCCCCCCGCACCATCGTGAAGAACTCCACTTGCGTTTGAGCGGCGACACGCGCGCGATGCTGCGCACGTTCGTAATGGGTCTGCGCCAACGGCGCAATCACTTGCGACTGAACGCGATCGTGCCAATCGTCTCGCTGCAACAGGGCATCCAGCACCGCCGCCAGCTCGGCATGTTGGCGCTCGCGCCCCTGAACATAGGCCACGCCCATGATGCCGTCCTCGAGGGTGACCGCACAGCGCGTGATGCTCATTTCACCCAAATTGAATTGCGCGCCCGTCCCACCACTGCGCGCGCGAACCATCGCCATGCCGCGCTCGGGCGCCCGTAGTGCGCGATGCGGGGGCAAGGGCCCCAGTGTTTTGACGGCCAGGTCCAAGGCGGCAGGCTCGGCCAACGCCAGAACACGCATCCAGGCAGCGCGGCTGGCAGCCTCGTCGGGTGGCGGAGAAGTCGTAGAAAATTGAGTCGATGCAGACATAGGTGGAGGTTTCCAGTGAGAGCAGACGTGTTCGGGATAACGGATAGAAGAAGGCGAAGTGTGGTGCGCCTATTATCTATACGTCTAGACGACTGGATGAAATATAATCTGGAACAGCGCTCAGTAAAACACCGGCGCGTGAATCTTTTATGACACGCTGCCACGATGCGACGCTGGCATTACATCAGCTCGCAGCTGATGCACAATCATGGCCGTGCAACATGAAGCTGCCATTACCGGAACGGATTTTTAATATGGTCGAACGAGGGTCAGGCGTCGCTGTGTGGCGGCAAATCGGCGAACTGCTGGCGGAAGACATCCGCAAGAAACTCTATGCTCCGGGTGAACGCCTGCCGACCGAGCCAGAGCTGGCCGCCAAATTTTCGGTCAACCGCCATACCATCCGACGCGCCATGAGCGAATTGGAGCAAGGCGGACTAGTGCGCATCGAACAAGGCCGCGGGACTTTTGTGCAAGAGCATGCGATCGACTATGCCATCGGCCGCCGCACCCGTTTTTCCGAAAACCTGTTGAATCAAGGCGTGCTCGGCCATATCGAGGTCATGGGCTGCCAGAGCCTGCGCGCCGCGGACATCGCCCGGCATCTCGAACTGGCACGCACCGCCCCGCTGCTGCGCGTGCAGTCCCTGGGTAAAGCCGAAAATCGTTGCATTGATGTCTCGGACCACTACATCGACGAAAACCGCTTTCCCGATTTTGCCGATCAGCTGCGCACACTGCGTTCCATCTCGCGCGCGTATGCACATTACGGCGTGACAGACTACACGCGCAAATGGTCGCGCATTACCGCGATATTGCCGTCAGCGGAGGTCGCGCGGTTGCTGAGCCAACCCAAAACCCGTCCTATCCTGCAGGTGGAGTCGCTGAATGTAGACAGCGACGGCACACCGCTGCAGTACAGCCTCACGCGTTTCGGCGGCGACTCGGTGCAATTGGTCATCGCCAACGACACGGCGTGAGCCTTATCCGGCTTGCTGCCTCCTGGGGACTTTTTTGTTTTGGGGCGGCCCGGCAACAAAAAATTCATCCATTGCTCCGAGAAACCTCGGCATTCATGCCGGGGAGGTAAGGGGCGCAGCCGCAAGGCTGCAAGATTGGTCTGATTTGAGTTGATGGCTGGATAAATATCCAGTTTTCTGATCTGGCGCGGATAGTATCTCGGGCATGCAAACCAAACGTGCCTACCGATTCCGGTTCTATCCGACGCCCGAGCAAGCGATCACGCTGGCTCGCACGTTCGGTTGTGTGCGTGTGGTCTATAACCACATGCTTAGCCTTCGTTCGACCGCCTGGGCTGAGCGACAGGCGCGCCTGGGGTATCACGTCACCTCTGCGGCCCTGACGGCGCTGAAAAAACTGCCGGACTACGTCTGGTTGAACGAGGTCAGCAGTGTTCCGTTGCAGCAGACACTGCGTCATCTGCAAACGGCGTTTGCCGGGTTCTTTGCCAAGCGAACGGGATATCCTCGCTTCAAACGCAAGGATGGCCCGCAATCGGCGGAATACACCGCCAGTGCCTTTAGATGGGATGGCCGTTCGCTCAAGCTGGCGAAGATGGCTGAGGCGTTGCCCATCCGTTGGTCCCGTCAGATTCCTAAAGCCGCCAAGGTCACTACCGTCACGATCAGCAAAGACCCGGCAGGACGATACTTTGTCAGTCTGCTGTGCGACGACGTTGTGGCGCAAAAAACGCCCACATCGAACTGTGTCGGGATTGATCTGGGGTTGTCTCATTTTGCGATTCTCTCAACAGGAGAAAAAGTCGATGCACTACAGATCTTCCGTAAGCATGAAGTTAAGTTGGCTAAGCTACAGCGCCGCTTAGCCAGAAAACAAAAGGGATCGGCTCGCCGCGCCAAGGCGAAGCTGAAAGTCGCCAAGCTGCATGCAAAGATCGCAGACACCCGCAGGGATTTCCTGCACCAGCTTTCTACCCGGTTGATCCACGAGAACCAAGTGATCGCCGTAGAAAGCTTGTATGTGTCCAACATGCAGAAAAACCGCTGTCTTGCTAAGTCCATCGGCGATGCCGGATGGGCGGAGTTTGTGAGGCAACTGGAATACAAGGCCCGTTGGTATTGGCGTGAGTTCGTGCGGGTAGATCGCTGGTACCCGTCGAGCAAGCGCTGCCACGTTTGCGGATATGTCTTACCAAAGCTGCCGTTGAGTGTGCGGCATTGGTCCTGTCCGCAATGCAACGCCGACCACGACCGCGACATCAACGCGGCGCATAACGTATTAGCCGCCGGGCTGGCGGTGTTAGCCCATGGAGAAACGGTAAGACCTGAGTGCATGAGTGATGATGTGCAACGGCTCGGTTCTGTGAAGTGGGAATCTCTTCCCCTTTTAGGGAAGGGAGCAGTCAACTAGACATCCAGTTGTCATAGTGGACGGATAAGGTGTTGCGGATGAACTCCATATCCTCTCCCTGCGCAGCGCTGGCGGGCATTTCCGGGCAGCGCCTACTGACACCCGCAGGCCTGGCCTGTGGCCGCTTCGCGTTTCATGATGGCTGCATCGCCGGCAGAAGCGGCTCTCCCATCACGGGCTCATCGTGGCTGGATGCCGGCAATCTGTTAGTCTTGCCAGGCATCATCGATCTGCATGGAGATGCTTTTGAGCGCGCCATCATGCCGCGCCCCGGCGTCACCTTTCCCTATGATGCCGCGCTCCATGATGTAGACCGGCAGTTGCTGGCTAACGGGATCACGACCGAGTTTCATGGCGTCACCCTGTCGTGGGAAGGCGGTCTGCGCGGCGAGCCTTATGCCGAACGCATGTTTGAGTCCTTGGCTCGCATGCAGGATGCAATGGGCGCGCGGCATCATGTGCACCTGCGTTTCGAAACGCATCATATCGGCGGCGTCGAGATTGCACAGCAATGGATACGCGATGGCCGCGTCCAGTTTCTGGCGCTCAATGATCACCTGCCCGGCATGGCGCGGCGCCTGGGTGACGACCGCAAGCTTCTGCAATATGCCGACCGCGCAGAATGCGGCCTGGACACGTTCCAGGCCCGCATCCGCCAGGCGCTGTCATGCGCCAACGAGGTGGCCGACGCGATGCGCGAACTGACTCAGTGCGCGCGCTCTGCGGGCCTGAGCGTAGCCTCGCACGATGATCCCGATCCCACCACGCGCCGCTACTACCACCAGCTGGGTTGCCGCGTCGCCGAGTTCCCGCTGACAGCCGATGTCGCGCGCCTGGCGCGCGACTTGGGTGATGCCACAGTATTCGGCGCACCGAACGTCGTGCGCGGCCGCAGCCATACTAATGCGCCCAACGCCACCGAAATGATCCGCGCCGGCCTGTGCGACATTCTGACCTCCGACTACTACTATCCAGCGCCTTTGACCGCCGCACTGCGCCTGGTCGAACAAGACATTCTTCCCCTGGATAAGGCCTGGAACCTCGTCTGCGCCAACCCGGCCCGTGCCGCAGGACTGACGGATCGAGGATCTCTGGCAACGGGACAAGCGGCAGATGCCATCATTGTGGATGACAGCGTGCCGGGACTGCCTCGCGTCTGCGCGGCGATTGTGGGTGGCGTATTGCGCTATGCTGCCCGTAGCTTTGCGTCGATCGAGGCGGACCGTCTCGCAGCGTAAATACTTATCAGTGAAGCGCTTGAGCCGGCGTCGCACAATGCACTTGAACACCCGGCGTTTCATCATTCGAATTTGAACGTAGTCATGCCCTCTGCTTATCGTTATGCCTTGTATCTGGCGCCTGTGGGCGCATGGCGCGAATTGGGCCGTCAATGGCTCGGCCGTTGCGAAGACACCGGCGCGCCCGTTCCTCGCGCTGCGGGAACCGATCCGCGACTGGATGAGTGGACCCGCGCACCACGCCGCTATGGCCTGCACGCCACGCTAAAGGCGCCATTTCGATTGCGCCATGGACAAAACGCTGCGGCATTGGACCGGGCAGTGCGTGCATTCGCCGTACAACAGGAGCCATTCGGCATTCCGTTGCGACGCGAATCCCTGCGCGGCTTTCTGGCTTGGTGCATCGACGACAAACATGCCCTATCCCGCACGAACGCGCTGGCCAATGCCGCCGTTGCCGATCTTGATGCGTTTCGCGCGCCGCCGGAACCTGCCGAGCTGGCGCGCCGCCAACCGCAACACCTCAGCCCAATGCAAAGGCAGATGCTCGATCGCTGGGGCTATCCGTATGTGTTCGAGACCTTTACCTTTCACATCACGCTGACGGGTCAATTGGACGACGCGGCAATGCGTGAGGCGCAAGCCCGGCTCGATGCATTGGAAAATTCCGCTTTGCAACGCCCTATGCCCGTCAATGCCGTCAGCCTCTACGTAGAGCCCGAGCCGGGCGCAGACTTTGTGGTGGCGCGCCACTATGGGTTTGATGGCACAACGCGTGATGGGGCTGGCGCGCGGTTCCTCCAGACGCAGGATGATGCTCAATACGCGTGAATACACCAACCCTGCCGCAGCCCACCCGCCCCGTTCACCAACAGGCACGGCGATGCGAGCTCCGCTTTTAGTCAAACACAAACGTGAACCCTATCCTCATCGCACCAGCGGCCACGTCCCCTGCCGCCGCGGAGGCACAGCGCGGACAACGGCTGATTTACCTCATGGGCGCGTCCGGCAGCGGAAAAGACACACTGCTGCGCCATCTGCGCACCACATTGCAGCCTAACGAGCCGGTACTGGTCGCGCACCGTTATATCACCCGGCCCAGCAGTGCCGACGAATCTTCGGTCGCCTTGAGCAACACCGAGTTCCAACGCCGCATCGATCTGGGTTGTTTTGCGCTGCACTGGCATAGCCATGGCTTGCATTACGGGATTGGCGTCGAGATCGATACGTGGCTGGCGGGTAACGCCGTCGTCATCATCAACGGCTCGCGTGCGCATCTCGCCTTGGCCCACGCACGCTATCCCTATCTGACAGCCATCGAAGTCACGACCCATCCCGACGTATTGGCCACGCGTCTGCGTCAACGTGGCCGCGAAACGGCGGCGCAGATCCAGGCGCGTTTGGAGAAAGCCGTGCAACCCTATCGTATCCCGGCCACCTGCTCCGTCAGCTCGCTGCCCAACAATACCGCCCCCGAAGACGCCGCCGGGCAATTACTGAAAATAGCGCGCAGGCTGCTGCCAGCCTAAGACTGCACCAGTACGCGGATGCGGGCGGCCCGGCAACAAAAAAAGCCCCCACGCTGCGCCTCCGGCTTGCTGCCCCCCCCCAAGGGGGCGTTTTTGTTTTGGGGCGGCCCGGCAACAAAAAAACCCGCATGTCGAATGACACGCGGGCCACAACAGCTATCTCTCAGGTCAGTATCGCACCCGCAGACCGACGGTACCGCTATAGCTGTAGCTTTCGCCGAAGTTCGCCAGGCTGGTCTTGGCCATCACTTCGCCATACACGCCATACTTGTCGTCGGCCCAGCTATACGTCGCGCCCGCTCCTAGACCCGCGGCGGCTCGATCATCGGCACTGGCGACCCGGCCTCCGGCCACCCGGACCGCCGTACCATCGAGCATTTCGTAGTACAGGTTGGCAATGCCGTAGACACTGCGTCGATGGACGACCTTGCCCATCGCGTCGCGCACCACATCCTGATGATCCGCTGCCACGCCCAGACGTCCCAGCAGGCTGTCGCCGCTCTCCAGCGAAACCCGTGCACCGTAGGGATCGGTAAAACTGTCAAAGTCCACCGACGAATACTGCAATTGCGCTTGCGGCGTCACACCCCATCCATTGCCGAGCCCAATACGTTTGCCGGTTTCCACGCCCAGCGCGTAGCCAAAGCCGTCGTTATCCTTGGACAGGCCTCGGCCCAAGGTGCGGGATGACAACGTGCTGCTGAACCAGCTCAGTTTCGCCTGACCGTCCACGTAGGAGCCGTTGTCGCCATACCACGTCAGCGACGTGCCTAAACTGTAGGCATCGGCCTTGATTTGACCCTTGCCATAGAACGAATCGACACTGGATGAGGCGTTGCCATATTGCGCGTTGACGCCACCCACCAGACGCCCACTCTGGTTCTCCGCTAACGAGTGATCCACGCCCACCTGGATTTTGTACTGGTCGGTATGGGTGGTGATGCCGGTGGATGAATGTTTGGGCTCGAAGCGGCTGTTCACGCCCTCTACGCGTGCCCATGCACCCTCTACAGGGCCAGACCGCGTGTACCGACCTGCGGCCTCGGACGGCGTCGCCCCGTTACCCGAATACCCATACTGATTGCCCACTCGCTCCTGCAGGGTCGACAAGCTGTTCAAACCGAGCAGCACCGACGGATACGCCTCGTAGAGGGGTACACCAGGCTGATACAGCGGGCCCGATGCGGGGGGTTGCGGCTCGTTGCCGCCCCCACCAGAGGGCACTAATGATGAGCGCAGGTACCAGTCGCCATCATCAGGAGTACTCACGCCGTTTTTCTGCAAGGTATAGGCGTACGCGCCGGCCACGACGGCCGGCTGTCCCTGTATGACGTAGTCTCCTACCAGCGAGAAAGCGCCAGCGGAGTTTCCGCCCACATCGATCAGCTTGATGCCCTCGACCGTCTGTGCACCGGCGCCGCCGTTGTTGATCACCCGCACGTTGGTGGCGCCCGACGTGTCACCGGTGACCACCAGCTTGTCCGTTGGCGAGTTGTCACCGCCCAGCACCGTTTCCATCTCCAGCGCGCCACCGGCGCCCACGTAGTTCCCCGCGATCGTCAACGTGCCGATCGAATTGCCCGGCGCCACCGTACCGCTGTTGGTCGTGCCGCACACCGAGCCGGTACCTTGCAGCCGCCCGCCCGCGCCGACGTTCATACCGCCGCAAAGGCTGCCGTTGACCGCCAGCGTGCCGCGCTCGATCGTCGTCGTGCCGGTGAACGCAGCGCTGTTGGCCGTCAGTGTGGTCTGGCCTGAACCGATGTGCCGGATTTGCCCCGAACCAGAGATCAAGCCGTCAAACCGCTGTGCGTCTGAACGGTTGAAAGCCAGCGCCGCGCGATCGGCAATGTCGACATTCCCCTGAATGCTGCCGGTAGTGCCGCCATCACCCAGCTGCAACGTGCCGTGCGTGATGCTCGTACCTCCACTGTAGGTATTGCCGCCCGTCAGTATGGTCGTGCCGCTTCCGCGCTGGATGACAGACCCGGCGCCGGTAATCGCGCCATTGAACTTCACGTTATCAGAGCGGTTAAAGGCAAGCGCCCCATCTTTGGTAGTCGTCACTTGGCCGGTAAGGCTGCCGCGCTCGCCACCGTCACCGAGTTGCAAGACGCCTTTGGAAATGTAGGTGCCGCCGCTATAGGTGTTCTCGCCCGTGAGCGTCGTCGTGCCGCCGCCCAGCTGCGTCACCGAGCCGGCGCCACTGATCGTGCCGCCCAGCACCAAGGCGTCATCGGAACGATTGAAAACGAGCCCGGCGTTGTGAGCGATCGCGACATCACCCGCGATGCTGCCGGTCGCGCCGCCCTCGCCTAATTGCAGCGTGCCTCCTCTCAGAATGGTGTTGCCCGTGTAGCTGTTGTTGCCCGTGAGCACCAGCATGCCGAGATCGGTCTTCGTCAGACCGCCGGTTCCAGTCAACGCCGACGCGATCGTCGCCGTCACGTCAGCACCATGTAGTCCGCCTGCCCCAGTGCGAACGATGGTCTCCTGCCGTGCCAGCGTGATCGGGCCGCCCTGTACCCGATAGCCGTCGGTGGAAAACTGCATTCCGGAAACCGATACACCATCGTTGTCGACAGTCACCGTACCGGGCTGGCCCTGAAATACGGCGAAGTTGCCGTTGACCCATTCGCCGTTCTCTCTGCCATCCGGAGTGGTCCAATCCGAATTCCCGGTGCGCCACGTCCCATCGCCGCCATCCACAACGCCGTTGTCTTGGTTCGATGCCGCTCCACCATCCCAGAAATGCAGCGTCACCCCTGTGGTGTTGACCAGATTCACCTCATTGGCCTGCGCTGTCTGCACGGTCATTCCCGCGCGGTCGATCCCCGTCGGAATGGTGCCGATATCCAAACCATTGTCGGTCAGGCTGCCGCCGTAGTTGAAGAGTCGATAAATGCCGGGGCCGAAGCCGCCAAGATCGGAAATGTTCAGCTGGCCGTCCAGGACGAGGTTGCCGGTCACATCGAACAGCCCCGAACTCTCAGGTGCGCCTAGTTCAACGTTAATTAACGAACCACCGGCAAGCGCAAGGTCGTCGCGGAATGTCAGCACCTGGCCCTGCTGCCCGAGCAAGATAGCCCCCGTGGCGACGGTCGCTGCGCCGCCCACGGTGCCCGTACCTCCCAGCGAGGCGCCGGTGGCGACATTCATCTTTCCACCCAGCGTGCTGTTGACCATCAGCGTACCCGCCTGAACGTCTACATCTCCGTCATAGTCATTGTGACCGGCCAGCGTGAGGACGCTGTCGCCGATCTTGGTCAACGAACCATTGCCGGAAAGCGCGCCACCAAGGGTGAATGCGGTACCGGTATTGAACGTGCCGCCGCCCGAAGATAGCGTCACGCCACGCTGCGTTATGAAGCTTGCGGTGTTGACGAGCGTCCCGCCGTTTAATGTCAGCGTACCTGCTGGTGTGCCGAGATTATCATCAGCCCCGACGCTCAGTGTGCCGGCATTGACCGTCGTACCTCCGCTATATGTATTGGCGCCCGTCAGAGTCGTGACCCCGGTCCCTTGCAGAACTACCGAACCGGTACCGCTGATTTCATTGTCAAAGGCTACGTTATCGGAACGGTTGAAAACGAGTACGCCGTTATTGGCGACATTGCCCGCAATGCTGCCGCTCGTCCCGCCTGTGCCGAGTTGCAGCGTGCCGCTCGAAATAGTCGTGCCGCCGCTATACGTGTTTGCGCCGCCAAGCGTAAGCGTGCCTGCGCCTTTCTTCGTAAGCGCGCCGTTTCCTTTAATGGCCTGCGTCACCGTGCTGATGGTGCCTTCCTCGGTCGCAATCGTACCGTTGCGTGCGGTAATGCTGACTGCACGATTCGGCGATAGCGTGACCCCTCCGTTCAACTGCAGCGTCCCACCGTCCAGCGTAAGCGCTCCTCGGGAGTCTCCCAGCGCGCTATCTGTATTGTCGGCGCTTGCGCTCATTGCGATCGTGCCGTTCGAAATAGTCGTACCGCCGAGATAGCTATTGCTGCCCGTCAGGGTTGTCGTGCCGCCTCCCAGCTGCGCCACCGCGCCGCTGCCGCTGATGGCACCGCCGAACGTGACGTTATCGGAACGGTTGAAAGCCAACACGCCATTATTGGCCACGTTGCCTGTAATAAGGCCCGTTGCACCGCCATTGCCCAGTTGCAGCGTGCCGCTCGTAATGGTCGTGCCGCCGCCATAGGTATTATTGCCCGTCAGCACCAGCGTGCCTAAATCGGTCTTGCTCAAGGCGCCGGATCCTGACAGCGCGGAATCTATGGTGGCCGTGAATTTGGCTGACTGAGCGCTGCCATCGCCGACGCGGATGGTGGCCGGTGTGCCGGATAAGGTAATCGCACTGCCCTGGATGCGATAGCCGCTGGTCGCAAACTGCATACCCGCCACCGCAATGTCGCTATTGCTGTCGACCGTGACCGTGCCGGGCTGGCCTTGGAATATCGCGAAATGGCCGTTTTCCCAAGACCCGTTGACGAGCCCATCCGCGGCGGTCCAGTTCTGGTCCGATGTGGTCCACGTCCCGTCACCGCCATTGACTGCGCCGTTGTCCTCGTTAGACACCGTTGCTCCATCCCAGAAGTTGAGCGTCACCCCGGTTTCGTTGATCAAATTAACTTGGTTGGCCACCGCTGTCTGTACTTGAATTTGTGTGGCATCCGCACCGGTCGGAACTGTACCGACGCTCAATACATTGTTGGTCAGATCACCGTCGTAGTTAATCAGCCGATAAACGCCCGCGCTGAAGCCGCCAAGATCAGAAATATTCAACTGGCCATCAAGTACGAGGTCGCCCTTGACCTCGAACAGACCGGTAGCCTCGGGTGCACCCAGCCCGGCGTTTATAAATGCGTTACTGCCAAGCGTAAGATCGCTGCCGAACGTCAGCACTTGCCCCTGGCGTCCGAGCAGCGTGCCATTCGAGTTGATAGTGACCGCACCCGCCACAGTACCCACGCCGCCCAGCGAGCCGCCGGAAGCAACGGTCGCCGTGCCACCCAGCGTGCTATTGACCATCAGCGTCCCGGCCTGTACGCGCGCGTCTCCGCTATAGTCGTTATTGCCCGCCAACGTGAGAATGCTATCGCCGGCTTTGGTCAACGGGCCGCTGCCGGAAAGTGCGCCGGTATGGACGAGCGCCACAGCGGTATTGAACGTACCGCCTCCCGCTGACAGGCTGATGTCACGTGCCGTCGTAAAGCCGGCGGTATTCAATAGCGTACCGCCATTGAATGTCAGCCCACCCGACGCTGCGCCGAGATTGTCGTCGGCTGCGACGCTCAGTGTGCCAGCATTGATCGACGTTCCGCCGGTATAGGTATTGACGCCTGTCAGGGTAGAGGTACCGGTGCCCTGCTGGACCACCAGGCCGTCGCCGCTGATCACGCCACCCAGCACGAACGCATCATCGGATCGATTCAAAGCAAGCACAGTGCCGGCATTGATGTCCACGTTGCCCTTGATATGCCCTGTCGAGCCGCCGTTGCCCACCTGCAGTGTGCCGCCGGCAATCGTGGTGCCCCCCTTATATTGGTTATCGCCACTAAGCGTAAGCGTACCCGCACCGCTCTTCGTGAGCGCGCCGGCGCCCTTGATCTCCTGCACCACCGTGCTGGTCGTGCCCGCCGCCGTCGCAATCGTACCGTTGCGCGCAGTAACGTCAATGGCACGCGTCGCAGCCAGGTCGATGCCGCTAGTCAACTGAAGCGTGCCGCCGTCCAGCATGACCGCTCCGGCTGCGTCACCGAGCACACCGTCGGCGTCAATTGCAATCGCACCACTCGATATGCGTGTGCCGCCATGATAGGTATTGGCGCCCGTCAGGGTGATCGTCCCGCTCCCCTCCTGAACCACCTCGCCGATGCCGCTGATGGCATTGCCAAAGGCAACGTTATCGGAACGGTTGAAAACGAGTATGCTGTTATTGAGCACACCGCCGGTAATGTTGCCCGTCGTCCCCCCATTGCCCAACTGCAATTTGCCTCCGGCAATCGTTGTCCCCTGGTAGACGTTATTGCCGGTCAACGTCAGCGTGCCCCCACCGTTTTTGAGGAGCGTGCCATCGCCACTGATCGCCTGGCTCACCGTGCTGGTCGTGCCCCCCGCGGTCACAATCGTACCGTTGCGCGAGGTAATGGCGATCGCGCGAGTCGGCGACAGGTCGATACCGCTGTTCAGATCCAGCTCGCCACCGTCCAGCGTGAGCGATCCCCCGGCATCGCCCAGCGCACTGTCTGTGGTGATTGCAATCGCACCGTTCGAGATGATCGTGCCGCCGCGATAGCTATTGTTGCCGGTCAACGTCGTGGTGCCAGCGCCCAGTTGGGTCACCGAGCCGCTGCCGCTGATGGCACCGTCAAACGTTACCGCATTGGCTCGGTTGAAAGCGAGCTTGCCGTTATTGGTCACGTCGCCAACAATGCCGCCGGCTGCCACGGTGCCGTCGCCCAGTTGCAGCGTGCCGCCCGAGATGGTCGTTCCACCGGTATAGGAATTCGCATCCGTCAAAATTGTGATGCCAGGCCCCTGTTGAGTCACCGACCCATCACCGCTGATCAGACGGTCAAAAGTAAACGTATCGGGCTGATTGAAAACGAGTTCCCCGCCTTCGTTGATGCGTACGTCGCCCTGGATACTGCCCGTATTGTTGCCGTCACCCAGTTGCAGCGTGCCGCCAGCGACCGTGGTACCCCCGATATAGGTGCTATTGCCGGTAAGCGTCAGTGTGCCTGCGCCGCTTTTAACGAACGCGCCGTCGCCGCCGATCCCCTGACTCACCGTGCTGCTTACGCCGGTGACGGTTTCAATCGTCCCGTTGTTCGCGGTGACGCTGATCGCACGGCTCGGCGACAAATCGACACTGCTCGTTAACTGCAGCGTGCCACCGTCTAGCGTGAGGGCTCCGTTGTCTGCGCCCAGCGCGTTATCTTTGCTAATGGCAATGGTACCGCCTGAGATTTTCGTGCCCTCGGTATGGGTATTGTCGCCCTCCAGCGTGAGAGTGCCGGCCCCGGTCTTGGTCACCGATCCGATGCCGCTCACCTTTCCTTTGTACGTGGCGTCGTCCTGCTGCGCAAAGACCATTTTTCCGCCGGTGACCCCTAGGTCCGGGACCATTGCGATATCACCCAATAAGCCTTGTGCGCTTGTTTCGAAGGTAGAGCTTGCGTCGATTTTCACCGAGCCGACGGCTTTGTTGGCCCCCGTCAGCACCAGCGTGCCCGGCCCCACCTCGATCGATATCAGAGAGCCATCATCATTCTGGACGATATCCCCCGACATCGTCCACGTACCCGGCCCCTTGGCGAAGAGCGTTTGAAAATTCTTGACGTTGCTGGTCAAGGTGTCCTGAGTGCCGACGTCCGAGCCTAGAAGCAACGCATTATTGCCCTTTCCCCCGTCTATATCGCCGGTAATTTTCGAGCCCGGATCGAGATTGAGATTGTCGTCGCCCCCTGCGAAGATCAAGCTGCCATTGACGACCCCAGTGAAATTGTTATTGAACCCCACGTCGATATCGTGCGAGCTGCCGATAACGCTTCCGAGAGAGCCATCGCTGTTGATAACGCCCGTCGTTACGATGCCATTATTGTGGATTACGTTCATTGTCGAGCCTGACCCAGTATCAAACCAGATCGCCGGCATCTGATCGCTGGAGAGCGTGCCGTTATTTGTGATGGCATTACCGCCGCCGATCACGTTGACCGCTTTTGTTTGCTGGCCCGTGACCGAGATACTCGCACCGCTAGCGACGTTCAAGTTGCCGCCCGACCCGACCTGGACCGTCGTCGTGGTCGTGCCGGTGCAATTTATGTCGTTTCCATTCGCGTCACAATTCGCGTTTGCCTGCCGGCTAAACATTCCGCTTGCCAACGCCACACCGATCAGTACAGCCAGCGGCCGCATACGCAGGCCTGCGGGGAACTTAGAACCCATTTGTCGTCTCCAGTTGCACAGTACGGCACGAGAGATCCGTTCTCCGTTCCGTCAGCATAGGTAACAATGGGTTTTGTGTAGTTCCGTCCTATTTACAAAAACATCTACCCGCCGGGATTCGCACAGCGTGGACGCCAGCGAGCGACGGGTATTTTGAGATTTTCTTTATTGACAAGTATCGGCTTTTGCCAGTAAGGCTCGCATCCGAACTAAATCAGCGCCTTTCGAATGCGCGCCGACAACAGGTCTATCACTACAACAAAGGCCACGATGATGATCATCACTGCGCAGGTCTCGGCATATTGAAAACTGCGGATGATTTCCCACAATACCGTGCCGATGCCCCCTGCGCCGACGATGCCCACTACCGAAGCCGAACGCACGTTCGATTCGAATCGGTACAACGCGAACGAAATCCACAGCGGCAAGACCTGGGGGATCACGCCGTAGACGACTTCCTCGACCGCGTTGGCGCCCGTCGCGCGCACACCTTCCACTGGGCGTGGATCAATGGCTTCGACGGCTTCTGCAAACAGTTTTGCCAGCACGCCCGTCGTGTGCACCCACAACGCCAGCACCCCGGCGAAAGGTCCCAGGCCCACGGCCACGATGAACAGCATGGCGAACACCATTTCGTTAATCGCGCGGCAAGCATCCATCAGGCGCCGCATGGGCTGATAAACCCATGCCGGCACAATATTGGCCGAACACAGCAAACCGAGCGGCACAGCAACCACAATGGCGAGAAAAGTCCCCCACAAGGCGATCTGCACGGTGATCAGCATCTCGCTCAAGTACATGCGCCAATCGCGGAAGTTCGGCGGAAAGAAATCTGCAGCATAGGCCGCCATGTTGCTGGATTGCGTCACCAGATCCATCGGGCGCATGTCCGCGCCACGCCATGACAGCATCAATAGCGCCAACACCACCGCCCACACCAACAAACTGGGCAAAGAGGATCGCGCAGCAGCGCGATGACGGGCAGAGGACAAGACAGCGCTCATAAGAAAAATATCCGGTAAAAATCCGTACACAAAAAATCAGACCGCATCGCCATACTGCGTCGCGCGCACCGTGCCCGCATTGGCAGGCCGGTGCCCGCGATCCCTATTACTGTTGTTTAGCGACCAGCTTGTCCAGTTCAGCCAATTGGCGATCCAACTCGGCTACCTTGGCTTTCTTGTCGGCCTCGCTCAACGTGGTGTCGCGTTCGATGTTGAGCTTGTTTTTGGCCAGCTCCATCTGACGGATCGGCACCAGTTGCGCGTTGCTCGACGCGCGGAACCCCTTGTAGGTCAGGTTGGCCAGAATTTTCTGCTGGCGCTCGGCATCGGGACCGGTGCCGTAGTTCACAAAGAACGCCTGAATGCGCTGCTTGATGTCCGCCGGGACGTCGCTGCGCACGACCATGGGATCAGCCGGAATCAATGGCGATTTCCACAGGATACGCACCGACTCGGTGGCATCTTTGCCGGTATTGCGGCGATAACGCTCCAGCATTTCGGTGTTATTGATGGCCACATCGACTTGCTTGTTGATCACCGACAGCAAGTTGGCTTCGTGGTTGGCAGCGCGCACCGACTTGAAGAACGTCTTGGGTTCGATGTGATTGGCCCCCCACAGGAAATAGCCCGGCACCAGCGTGCCCGATGTGGAGTTGGGATCACCCGTACCGTAGCTCAGTTGTTTGCCGTTTTTCAGCACGTCGTCGAGCGTCTGCAGGTTGCTGTCTTTGTTGACCAGCAACAAAGACCAATAACCCGGGTTGCCGTCCTTGTCGACGACCGAGGCGAATACCTCGCCCTGCGCACGGTCTACGGCCTCCATGGCCGACTTGTTGCCGAACCAGCCCAATTGCACTTTGTTAAAGCGCATGCCTTCGATGATGCCTGCGTAATCCGAGGCGAAAAACGGCTTGACGGGCACACCGATGGCCTTGCTCAAATCGTCGATCAGCGGCTGCCAGGCGGCTTTCAGATTGGTAGACGACTCGGTGGAAATAAAACCGAAGTTCAGCGGCTGGACGTCTTGCGCCCACGCGCCGGACGACAGCGCCGCAGTCGCGGCAAGAGCAAGAAAAGTTCTGCGTAACATGAGTAAAAACTCCGTGAGGGAATAGGGGCCAACTCAGGCCGCGGCCGCCAAGGGCCGAGGCGTAATCAAAGCGGGTTGCACAAGTGGGCGCTCGTTTTCTTGGGGCAGCAATTCCGCTGCATCGGCGCCATACAACTGATGCAACATGGTTTCCGTCAGGGCTGCCGCAGGACCGTCGTACACCACGCGGCCGTGACGCAACGCCACCACGCGCGGGCAATAACGCAAGGCCACATCGACCTGATGCAGCGACACCACGACTGCCACTTTGCGCGTGCGATTGATATGCGCGAGCGTGTCCATCACGCGGCGCGAGGATTCTGGATCAAGCGAAGCAATCGGCTCGTCGGCCAGGATGATGCGGGCGTTTTGCACCAAGGTGCGGGCAATCGCGGCGCGCTGTTGCTGCCCGCCTGACAGCGTCGATGCACGCTGAAACGCATAGTCGTCTATACCAACTTGGGCTAATGCATCCAGCCCGGCCTGTATTTCATCGCGGCGGAAATAGCGCAACAGACTGCGCCACAGCGGAACGCGCGGCAACATGCCGGTCAGCACATTGGTGATCACCGGCAAACGGCCCACCAAGTTGAATTGCTGAAACACGAATCCGATCCCGGCCCGCACACTGCGCACCCGCGTATTGATTCGGCCATCGCGCTGCACGGCCTGCCCGTTGACCATGATGTGATTGTGGCCGCGGTCGGCCGCTACAAAACCAGCCACATGGCGCAGCAATGTGGATTTGCCCGAACCGGAGGCTCCCAGTAGCGCCACCATCTCGCCGGGCGCGACAGTCAGATTGACGTCGTCCAGCGCCTTGATGCCCTCGCGGAAAGATTTGCTGAGGCCGCGCACCTCGATCGCATAGGTCATAGGAAATCCCCTTGTCGAACCATTGGCGGCATTCTGTGCAGCGGGGGTGACAAGGTGATGACCGGCGAAACGCCAGCGAGACCCTTAAAACAGTGACGCAGACGGCTTTTGCAACGAAAACGTCATGTAGTAACGGCCACGCCTCTGGCGTCCGCGCCCAGGCCCAGGTATATATTAGGGTTCCTACTCATCCCGGAGCGCTCCATGTTGAAAGGTTCCTGCTTGTGCAGCCGCGTCGCCTACGAAATCACCGGCCCGCTGACCCAAGCCGTGAATTGCCGCTGCGTCATGTGCCGCAAGGCTCATGGCTCGGCCTTTCGCACCCGCGCCACCGTGCAAGCCAAGGACTTTGCCTGGACTCGAGGGGAGAACCACGTCACCTGGTATAGCTCGTCACCCGGCAGCTATCGAGGATTTTGCAGCGCTTGCGGCACGCCGCTGCTGTCGCGCTTTGACCAGACTCCGGAAATCTATGGCTTGCCGCTGGGCGCGCTGGATGACGATCCTGGCATCAAGGCTGCGAGCCATGTGTATGTCGCCAGCAAGGCGCCGTGGCATGACATCACGGACGAGTTGCCGCAATACCCGGAGGCCGGCCCTGCATAGCGGGAAACGAAATACGGGAAAACCCTGGTCAAATAGCCAGGATTGGCGTATGATGTCTAGTTGTTCTGTGTATAAAGTCCCTGCCTGGGCAATAACGCCCCGATCAGGCATCGGTATTATCAAGCGCAGCCCGTACTACCCCGCTTCTTCCGGTGACGCGCACGTTGCACGACATCGCGACCAAGCCGCGCCTCGCGCGCATGTTGCCCCAGTGGCATGAGTACCCATCCCGGGTTCCGCCAGGAAATCCGGCCCGTACCCGAACCCGCCGGGACATGTTTATGTTCCATCGCGGCCCAAGCAGGCTTGGGCCCCCGCGTTTGCCGCCTGCGGGCGGCGCGTATGTCGTGAGCCGACCTGCGTGCGCATCGACCTAGGAGAGTCATATATGGCAAAAGAAGAACTGATCGAACTCGACGGCATTGTTGACGAAGTGCTGCCTGACAGCCGCTATCGCGTCACCCTGGACAACGGCATCGAAGTTGGCGCTTACGCCTCCGGCCGTATTCGTAAACACCGTATCCGTATCCTGGCTGGCGACCGCGTCACCCTGGAAATGTCGCCCTACGACCTGACCAAGGGCCGCATCAATTTCCGTCACAAGGACGAGCGCGCGCCCAGCACGCCCCGTCCCCCGCAACGCAATCATCACCGTTAATCAAGCCCCGACCTGGGCGCCCGCTCAGGCCAGTTCCTCAGTCACCTGCGGGAACACGCGCTGATAGGCCTCCGCATAGCGGATCTTTCGATCCGAGTTCCGCGAGGCCTGCGCACCACGCTGCAATGCCACGCGTGTGTAGTATTCCCACAGGTGCTCCTGCGCCGCCATCAATTCAAAAGCCTGGCGCTTTTGTTCCCAGACTTCAGAGATATCCAGCAGCACTTGCGGCTTCCACTCGCATTGTTCTGGCTGGTGGGGCTCGAACAGAAACACGGGCGGCGCGCCCAATACGGGCGTGTCCGGCTCATGGCCATGCGCTTGCGCGATGACGCGGGCCTCCTGGGCCACATGCGTGGCCAGCGGATGATCGAAGTTATAGGGGTCGCGCTGCGAATGTGTCAGCACGAACTCCGGACGCAGTTCGCGATAGATATCCGCCAACTGAAACAACGCCTCATCGGAGACGCGCAAGGGATAGTCTCCCAGATCCATAAAGCGAATGTTCGCGCCCAGGATTTCCGCGGCGCGTTCAGCCTCGCGGCGGCGGTCTTCTTTGACACGCGCCATGGTCATTCCAGCTTGTTTCCACAGCTTGGCCGACTCGCCCCTCTCGCCGAACGACAGGCATACGACCGTCATCGTCCAACCGCGTTTGGCATATAGCGCAATCGCTCCTCCCGCCCGCCAGACAAAATCCGCGGAATGCGCGCTGACGACTAATCCTTGCTTCGATGTTTCCATGAAAAATTCTCGCTATTGCTCATGTGTAAAGACTGTGATCGGCGCTCGCTGCGCCGAGCATTCATAAAGACAGTGCCTGAGGTTCACAGCATTGATCATGCATAAAGGCAGTGGCCGCGTTTCCTATTAATCGGCCTTGATGCCGGCCTGCTTGATGACTTTGGTCCATTTCGCGGTTTCGTCCGCCACGAATGTTCCAAAGGCCGACGCGCTGCCCGGTGTTGCCGTCGCGCCCAGATCCGCCAGGCGTTTTTGCACGCCGGGATCCTGCAATGCTTTCTGCAGGGCCGTGTTTAACTGCTGCACGACGGGCTGAGGCATACCTTTCGGGCCTATCAGGCCCCACCATACTGTGGCGACCGCCTCGGGCAGGCCCAAAGTCGCCGTGGTCGGCACTTGAGGCAGCAGGGCCGTCGGCTGTGCATTCAATACCGCCAAGGGACGCAACTTGCCGGACTGGATATGCGAAATCACCTCTAGCGGGTTGATCGACATGAAATCGATGCGCTGTCCCAGCAAATCGGTAATTGCCGGCGCACCGCCTTTGTACGGGACATGCAGCGCGTCAAAGCCTCCTTCGGCTTTGAGCAGCTCGCTGGCCAGATGGCCGGAGCTGCCACTGCCCGCCGAGGCGTATGTCAGTTTGCCCGGATGGGATTTCCCATAGGCGATCAGGTCCTTGAGGGTCTTGTTGGGTGACGCCTCGGGCACGACTACCACCAGCGGCGCGTAGCCGATACTGCCGACCGGCGCAAAATCATGCGCCGGGTCGAAGGTCAGGTTCGAAAACAGCGCTGCGTTGCTCGCCAGGGTGTTGGAGGCGGTCAGTAAGGTATAACCATCGGCATCAGCCTGCGCAACGGCGGCCATGCCAATATTGGTTGCCGCACCGGGACGGTTGTCCACGATGATGGTCTGGCCCAGGGCTGCGCCCATTTTTTCGCTGACCAGGCGCGTCACGATATCCACGCCGCCGCCAGCAGCATAGGGCACGACGATGCGAATCGGCTTGTCGGGAAAATCGGCGGCGTGTACTGGGCCACTGGATAACACCGCAGCGAGCCCCAACCCTGCCGCGGCGTTGCGGCAGGCAGAGGTCAACACGCGTTTTATCGAGTTCCCGCACCTAGCTGCGACAAGCCCGCTGGAAGCGCGCCGTGCGGGCATGGCAACACGCGCGACAAGCTGGTCTGAATTTGGCTCAATCATGTGAGTCTCCTGGTTTTATGACGTGATTCATGGCGCCACAAATCAATGTGACGATGACAGTTGCTGTTGCGGTCTATCGCCGACTAGCCCCGGGTTGAAACATGATCGCCCAGCCCATTAATATCGTCCAATACCGTTTTTTCCATCTATTTATTTGGAAATCAAATAGCCATGGATTTTCGCCAGCTTCGCTATTTCGTGGCCGTCGCCGAGGAGCTCAGCTTCAGCGGCGCGGCCCGCCGCCTGCACGTCAGCCAGCCTCCCCTCAGCCTGCAGGTCAAAGCCTTGGAAGAAGAACTGGGGTCGACGCTGCTAAACCGCACTAATCGCAAAGTCGAGCTGACCGAGGCCGGATCGCTGTTTCTGGAGCAGGCCCGCCATGCGCTGAACTATCTGGAACGCGCCAGCGATGTGGTGCGGCAAGCCGCTCGCGGCGAGGCGGGCGAGTTGCGGATCTCGTTCACGGCCTCGGTCCCGATGTTCGAGGCCTTTCCGCACATCGTGCAAACATTTCGCGGCCGTCACCCTGGTGCCCGTGCCGACCTGACGCATATGTCCACCGGCCAACAATTGCGGGCGCTGGCCGAGAAAACGGTGGATATTGGCTTTTTGCGCCCGTCGCCGTTGTTCGAACCGCCCGCCAATATCGCGGTGTCGCAACTCTGGCAAGACCGGCTGGTCGCCGTGCTGCCGAGCGATCATCCGTTGGCCCGGTCACGCCAGCCCCTGCCTATGTCTGCACTGGCGGATGAATCATTTATCTTGTTTCCGCGTGGCCTGGGGTGCGGGCTGTTTGAACACGTGACGGTCTTGGCCAGCCGAGCGGGATTTGCACCGCACGTTCGGCAAGAGGCGCGCGAAGGGGCCACCATTGTGGGCCTGGTCGCCGCCGGGATGGGAGTATCGGTCTTGCCAGAGACCTATATGAAAACCGGCATTCCCGGCGTCGCCTATTGCGAGCTCGCCACGCCCGATGCCGCCAGCCGGGTATTGCTGGCCTATCGGGCGGACGACGAGGCGCCGTTGCTCAGGCGCTTTCTGGACACGGCACTCCGAGCGAGCACACGCTGAAACACCGCAAAACGCCACAACCTCTGACAACCGTCATGCAAGCCGCGCGGAGCGCCGCAGATCGGTGCCATTCCCCTGAGCGGGGGCATGGCACCGTTCGGCACGTACCGGCGGTACGCCGCCCTCAGCGCTTGTTCACCGCGCCAATGAAGATCGCCGGATCGACCCGCGCATCGTTCAGACTGACGTTCCAGTGCAGGTGAGGCCCTGTCGCGCGCCCCGTAGAGCCGACTTTGCCAACCACGGCGCCACGTGCGACCTCGTCGCCGACTTTGACGTCAATCGCCGACAAATGGCAGAACATGCTGATAAAGCCCTGTCCGTGATCGACAAAAACCGTGTTGCCGTTAAAGAAAAAATTCCCCACGAGGACGACACGCCCTGCAGCGGGCGCTTTCACAGGCGTGCCAGTCGGCACGGCAAAATCCAGGCCCGAATGAGGATTGCGCTCTTCGCCGTTGAAAAACCGCCGCAACCCAAAGGGGCTGGACAAACGCCCGCCGGACACGGGGCGATCCAGAATCACATTGCTGGGCGTCACGCCATCGCGATAAATACGGTAGGCGGAGACTTGCTCTGCGAGTTCGCGTTCAATGCGTTTCAGATCATCGGGGTTGGGAGACACCTGCCGTTTGTTTTTCAACGTGATGTGCTGCGCGGCGTATTCCTTGGTCCCGACATTGAACTGGGCAGCAGGGCGGCCCTGCACTTGCAGCGTTTGAGACCCGGCCTTGGTACCCAGAGGAATCCCGACCACGGCGATCCATTGCTGATCGCTGTCGCGAATGACCATGACGCGATGGCCGTTGAAACTGGCCTGAGGCGCCTGAGCCGCAGCCCCCAAGGGCACCACAGCCACACCACCTGGCACAGGCACGTCAAGCGTGCGGCTGATGTAGCCCTGCGCATGGGCCACGGTCGCGCTGCAAGCAGCCACCAATAGCGTCACTTGACCCGCCAGACGGGCACATCGTTGCCGGAGAGTACGGCGGCTCCATACATCACGGGCCACCCCGGCCGTCAGCGTGCGACGGCTCAGCATCCGACGAATCCACTCTTGCATCATCGTGCGGCGACTCACCATGTTTACAGGCACAGATTTGCAGCCTCGGCCAATGCGGTGCTCGTGCGCTGGATACGCGTCGAGAGACTCGCGTCGGTCTTGCCTTTCCATGTCGTTGCCGTCAGGACAGCCTCGACGCCCATGGAGCCTTGCACGACCAGTTCGTAGCCATTATGCACAGGGCGGCGCTCGGCATTCGTGCCTTGGCCCTGCCAGGCCGAATCGACGCATTGCACGTATTCCTCTGCGGGCCGTGCCGTCGATCCATAAAACACGGGGTCGCGCGCGGTGATGTCTTTTACCGAGGCACAACCCGCCAGAGCTCCGGCACAAACCAAGAGCACAGGGACTTTCACATTCATGACGCTATATTCCAAGAAAAAAAAGCAGGACCCGGGCAACTATAGCGCACGAATCAGCTCGCTAAGGCCGGCTCAGGCGGCGGGCTTGCGCAGCGCAGACTTGGGGCGAAAGACTTTCACCACGGACTCATGCGTTTCCGAATACGGTCCGCCAATCAGATCGATGCAATAGGGCACGGCGGCAAAAACACCCTGCACCACCACGCCGCCCGACGCATCGCGCAGGCCCTCGAGGGTTTCGCGAATGGCTTTGGGCTGGCCGGGCAGATTGATGATCAGTGCGGCGTGATCCGCCGTTTCCCGGATCACAGCGACCTGTCGCGACAAAATCGCAGTGGGGACGAATTTCAGGCTGACCTGACGCATTTGTTCGCCAAAACCCGGCATTTCCTTGGTAGCCACCGCCAAGGTAGCCTCGGGCGTGACATCGCGGCGCGCCGGACCAGTACCGCCCGTCGTCAGAACCAGGTCGCAGCCCACCACATCCACCAATTCAACCAAGGCCGCAGAAATAGCAGCGGCATCGTCGGGCACCAAGCGTTCGGATGCCTGCCAGGACGAGGACAGCGCGGTCCCCAGCCAATCTCGCAAAGCAGGCAGACCTTCGTCCTGATAAACCCCGGACGATGCGCGGTCGGAAATCGAAACCAGACCCACCAGGAGATCGTCGGGATGGCGGCGGGAGAGAGGCTGGGCAGAGGTGGGCATGGCAGCAGGCATCAACGATTGAGAGAAAAAGTGATGCTATCGCATTATGGGCACCGCAGGGCCCGACTAGTGACAAGTCACAAATCTGCAATAATTGCGCCTACGCTCACCGCCCCATACCCCCTCCCCTCCCATGCTTCATCTCTTCTCTGGTCTGGATTTCTGGATTGGCGTCAGCCTGGTTCTGGCCCTGACATTCGTACTGGCCTTCGAATTCATCAACGGCTTTCACGACACCGCCAACGCCGTCGCCACGGTCATCTACACCAAGGCCATGCCGCCGCATCTGGCAGTGATCCTGTCGGGGATTTTCAATTTTCTGGGCGTATTGCTGGGCGGCGTTGGCGTCGCCTATGCCATCGTTCACCTGCTGCCGGTCGAATTGCTGATCAACGTCGACACCGGCCGCGGGCTCGCCATGGTATTCGCCATGCTGGCAGCCGCCATCGCCTGGAATCTCGGCACATGGTATTTCGGCATCCCGGCGTCCAGCTCGCATACCTTGATCGGCTCGATCCTGGGTGTAGGCCTGGCCAACGCCCTGATGACCGATCTGCCGATCGCCGCAGGCGTCAACTGGGGCAAGGCCATCGACATCGGCCTGTCGCTCGTAGCCTCCCCCATCGCGGGCTTTCTGGTCGCGGGCTGCCTGCTGCTGCTATTCAAGCGCTGGTGGCCTGCCTCCAAAATGCACAAAACCCCGGAGCAGCGCCGCGAACTCGACTCGAAAAAGCACCCGCCCTTCTGGAATCGTCTGATTTTGGTGTTGTCCGCCATGGGCGTGAGCTTTGTCCACGGATCAAATGATGGCCAGAAAGGGATCGGTCTGATCATGCTGGTATTGATCGGCATTGTGCCCGCTCAGTTCGTCCTGAACGAAAACAGCACCTCCTATCAGATCGACCGCACACGCGATGCCGCGACGCACCTGAGCGCGTTCTACCTGCGGCACCAGGCGACCCTCGACGACTTCCTGGCTATCTCCAAGAACAAGAACGACAGCACCGATCTGCCCAAACAATTTCACTGCCACCCGCAGCTGACACTGGCCACCATTGACGCGTTACAAAACGACCTGCGCGGCGTCACGCACTACGAAGATCTCTCCCCTGAAAAACGCATCACAGTACGCCGCTATCTGCTGTGCCTGGACGACACAGCCAAGAAAGTCGCAACCCTCGATGGCCTGGAAAGCCGCGATCGCGAGGACCTGCACAGACTGCGTGCGGACCTGACTGCAACCACGGAATACGCACCGCTCTGGGTCATCGTGGCAGTCGCCCTGGCCCTGGGTATCGGCACGATGGTCGGCTGGCGTCGCGTGGTGCTGACAGTCGGCGAAAAAATCGGCAAACAGGGCATGACCTACGCCCAAGGGATGTCGGCACAGCTCACTGCCGTAGCGGCCATCGGCATGGCTAACGTTTTCAGCTTGCCGGTTTCCACGACACATGTGCTGTCGTCGGGCGTAGCGGGGACGATGATTGCCAACAGAAGCGGCCTGCAAGGCAGTACGGTGCGCAATATCCTGCTGGCCTGGGTGCTGACGTTGCCGGCGTCGATGCTGTTGGCGGCAGGGTTGTTCTGGGTTGGCGTGCAGATTGCGGGGTAACCGAGAGGCACGCTAGGTAAATGAGTCGGGGTTTCGTTCAGTACAGAGCAGATCTATTAAGGCGTTCCTGCCGCGTGCCGGAGTGTCATGCCGGGCCTATCGCGCGGACTCGCCCCATGAGCAGGGGGCTCGGCCTCGCTGCGCGAGGCTAAATCCGCGCTCAACGGCCCGGCAC
>NZ_CBCSJH010000025.1:82451-82715 GCF_965139195.1 Bordetella tumbae
AATCCGCGCTCAACGGCCCGGCATGACACTCCGGCACNCGGCAGGAACTCACAGTAGCGGCTGGCCTTGGATGCTACTGTTTTGAGCGCGTGGATTGAAGATTACGCGAGCCGTGCATCGCTGGACAAAGGCCATGCCGGCCCGTTGAGCCCGCCGAACCTGCCTTGTCAGGCGGGGGGCAGTCGGCTGGGCATGTTTGAGTGGAGCGCAGCGGAGCGAGTTTGCCCAGCCGCCCCGCCTGGCGAGGCTGGCGAAGGGCAGTGG
>NZ_CBCSJH010000026.1:0-9421 GCF_965139195.1 Bordetella tumbae
ACCGAGCGATAGGGCCGGCGCGGCGCCCACGCACCCAGCAGGGACGCCTAATGAGCCCATCCTATGTCAGCAAACCAACGCCTAACCTAATAACTAACTAAACCAAGCCTATTTCCCACCAGAAACCTCGATAAACGACCCCGTCGTATACCCCGCCTCATCGGAAAAAAACCACATCACCGCCCCCGCTACCTCCTCAACGGTCCCGCCCCGCTGCAACGGAATCGCACTGGCCAATCGATCCACCCGCCCAGGCTCCCCGCCACTAGCGTGCATCTCGGTATAAATCGTGCCCGGCCGAACCGCATTCACCCGAATCTGATCAGCCGCCACCTCTTTAGACAGACCGATCGTCAACGTATCCAGCGCGCCTTTCGACGCCGCGTAATCGATATACTCCCCAGGCGATCCCAAACGAGACGCGACCGAAGACACATTCACGATAGCGCCGCCCCGTCCTCCATGACGCGGACTCATGCGACGCACCGCCTCGCGGCAACACACCACCGCGCCGACAACATTAGTCATCAGAATGCGCGTCACACGGGCAGCATCCAGGTCCTCGAGCCGGCATTGCGTCTCGAGTATGCCGGCGTTGTTGACCAGAGCATCCACCCTGCCCAACTCCCGGTCCACGGTTTGAAACAGCTGCACAACCTGTGCCTCATCGGCAACGTCCGCGCCGACGGCAATGGCTCGCCCGCCATTGGCTTGAATCTCTCGCACCACCGCATCCGCATCCTCGCGACGATGACGATAATTCACGCAAACGGCATAACCCCGGCGGGCAGCCAGGCGTGCCACCGCGGCGCCTATTCCCCGGCCGCCGCCGGTGACCAACATGATTTTTTCAGACTGAGACACGTGTCGCTCCATCAAATGGGGCGACGGTTTCTCATGCGTCTTGGCGCCCCGCTACGAAACGGTATACCACTGCGGCCAGAATAGCGCCCACAATCGGCGCCACCCAGAACAGCCACAACTGCTCCACCGCCCATCCTCCGACAAACAACGCCGGACCCGTAGAGCGCGCCGGGTTCACCGAAGTATTCGTCACAGGAATACTGATCAAATGAATCAGCGTCAGGGCCAGGCCAATCGGTATCGGGGCAAAGCCGGCCGGCGCGCGCTTATCAGTAGCGCCCAAAATCACGAATAGAAAACCAAACGTCAGAACGATTTCGCATGTCAGTGCAGCGCCCAAGGCATACTTGCCCGGAGAATGGTCGCCATAACCGTTCGCGGCAAAACCGCTTGCCACCAGATCAAAGCCTGGCTTGCCGCTCGCAATGCAATACAGCACGGCGGCCGCCAATATCGCTCCGATCACTTGCACCACCACGTAAGGCAGAATCTCGCGCATCGGAAAACGCCCCCCTACGGCGAGGCCTACCGTGACTGCCGGGTTGAAATGCCCGCCTGAGATATGGCCTACCGCATAAGCCATGGTCAACACCGTCAACCCGAACGCCAGGGCAACGCCTGCAAAACCAATACCCAGTTCAGGAAAACCTGCAGCCAGCACCGCGCTGCCGCAACCGCCTAACACCAACCAAAAAGTACCGATCAACTCGGCCATGCAACGTTTGGATAATGATGACATGATGGGCCTCTCCAAGGGATGGAGCTTGTGATCGTACCCCTATTTAATGGCAGCGTATCGTCAAGTTTTGCAAAAACAACAAGCCCAGCGATTACCATGGCGTTTTCCACTCGCACGATCTGCCATGCAAGAAACCAATCACCAATTGTCGATGACTATCCTGATGACGCCCGATATGGCGAATTTTGCAGGCAACGTCCACGGCGGCACGATTTTGAAGTATCTGGATCAGGTCGCCTATGCCTGTGCCAGCCGTTATGCGGGCCACTACGTCGTCACGCTGTCCGTCGACCAAGTCGTGTTTCGGCAACCGATCCATGTCGGAGAACTGGTCACGTTTCTGGCGTCCGTGAACTACACGGGCCGGACCTCGATGGAAATCGGCATCAAAGTGATCACCGAAGACATCCGCAAACAAATCGTGCGCCACGCCAACAGCTGTTATTTCACGATGGTGGCAGTCGACGATAACGGTCAGCCGACAGCCGTCCCGCCATTGGTCCTGCATACCCTGGAGCAGCGCCAGCGCTACGAAGCAGCAAGCGAACGCCGCGCGTTACGCCAAGAGATGGAAAAACACCACGAAGAAATCAAGCAACGGGTGCAGGACCCGGCATCCGACTCGGCGGATTAATCAATCCGTTCTGCTTCTGGCGGGTACAAAAAGCGAGTCGTCATGAGCGTCCGCGGCGCTCATGACGCCAGCCAGGCAGGCAGGCCGCGTCGCAGATCGTGTTGCCACACGAAAAATCCTCTAACAGTACCTGACGAATAGCAATTACACAGCCAAATCGTTGTGTGAACACAACGATTTGGGCTGCAGTGATCCTAGGATTTTCCCTAATATGAGAATTTAATCTCGGGGTTCAGTCGGTGCTACCGAGGCGCCTTGAATGCCGTGACGCGTGAGCGCGTCAGCGACAAAACCGCTGGCCTTCATTTCCTCGACAAAGGCGCCGAGCAGCGCTGCCGCTCTGGCATCACGCCCTTTGGGCAACCCCATCGCCTGGCGAATCACCATGAAACGGCCCGGCAACAAACGCAGGCCACTCAAACGCTGCGCATCCGACTCCAACTGCTGGCGTACGCCCGCAGCCACCTCCAGCCCCTGTTCGAGAAAAGTATCGACCACAGCCGGAGAACTCGGGGCTCGGACGATTTCGGCATGCTTGAGCTCACGCGTCAGGTACAAATCGTATGCGCTGCCTTTACCGACCGCGACACGGTGTGAGGCCTGGTCCACCTCGTCGTTGGATTGCAGCGGCGAGCCGTCTTTGACGAGATAGGCGCCCTCGATCAACACATAGGGCGCCGTAAATGCGATACCGGCGCCGCGCACCGGGTCCACCGCAAAAAAGCCGATATCGGCCTGTTCGGCCGTCACGGCATCGACGGATTTACCGGCGGTATCGAACACCACCAATTCGATCTCGACCCCGAGACGACGGGCGAATTCGCGCGCCAGATCGATCGATACGCCCGCAGGCTCGCCGGCGGCATTGCGTCCGGCCAAAATCGGATTGCCCAGGTTGATCGACGCACGCAGGTGCCCGGCAGGGGTGAAAACAGCACGCAATTCAGGGGTAATGTCCATCTGGTGGTCGTTTTTTCAGTGAGTTGAAGAACCGAACTGGTCCAATAATTTAATCAGCAAGGGCCCGATGCGCCGCAGTTGCTCGAGATGCACGGCGGACAGCGCCTGCAATTTGGCTTCGGCCAAGGCGGTCAAAGCGATCCGTACACGCCGCCCATCGTCGGGATCGACCGAGCGCGACACCATATCCATGCGCACTAATCGGCTGATGAGTTCAACGGTGCTGTGATGCTTGATACAGAGCTTGTCTGCAAGCTCGCCAACAGTCAGAGCCTGCGCCCCACTACCCTTGATGGCCAGTAATGCCTGGTGCTGTTGCGGGGATAATCCCTGCTCGTGCGCCTCGGCTTCACTGAAAACCGTGAAGCAGCGCAAGGCATAACGAAACTCGGCCAAGGTTGCAAAATCCGCCGGCTGCAATTCCTGCGTGTCGATCTTTGCCCCCTGAATAGTTAGAGGATTCACCAACAGAATTCTAAACTACATCGTGATACGATCCATTCGACTTGGACTTTGCGTGCTGGCGGTGCGCTTAGTGTCCGGACGCTTGGCAACCCTGATATGGCTCGCGCCGCCGTGCCATATTTTTTTATACGTTTTTTTGTCCAAGCTTCATGCGTCCTTAGACATTACGTCTCCGCCACCCATGCTCGAGCAGTATGGCACGACACAATACGGGAGACCTTTTATGCAGCTAAGGAACAAGCAAGATTTCTGGTCGGGGGTGATGTTTACCCTAATCGGCCTGGGATTTGCGTATGGCGCCACGCAGTACTCGATGGGGACATCCGCCCGGATGGGCCCCGGTTATTTTCCTTTTTGGCTCGGGATATGCCTGGCCATTCTGGGAGCAGTAGTGGCTTTGGGAGCCATCTCTCCAAAAGCCACGGAAACCACCATCGACAAGTTCGATTTCAAGATTCTGTTCATCATCATCGGCTCCGTCGTCTTGTTTGGTGTACTCCTGCGCCCGCTGGGTCTGTACGTTTCGCTGTTCCTGTTGGTCGTAGGCAGCAGTATCGCCAGCCATGAATTCAGTTGGCGCGTCGCATTGCTCAACGCCATTTTCCTTGTTGTGTTCTGCTGGCTGGCGTTCATCAAGGGTCTGGGATTGATTTTCCCGCTATGGCCGTCGTTTCTGGGCATGAACTAAAAACAAGGGGAAGACATAATCATGGAATTGATGGAACACTTGGCGCTCGGGTTCTCCGTAGCGTTCACGCCTGAAAACTTGCTGTACGCCTTGCTGGGCTGCATTCTAGGCACCCTGGTCGGCGTGTTGCCCGGCCTGGGGCCCGTCCCGACGATCGCCATGCTGCTGCCGATCACCTATGTGCTGCCCCCCGTGGCCGGCCTGATCATGTTGGCGGGGATTTACTACGGTACACAGTATGGCGGGTCCACCACCGCTATTCTGGTAAATCTACCAGGTGAAACCTCTGCAGTGGTGACCGTGCTGGATGGCCACCAGATGGCACGCAACGGACGAGCAGGTGCCGCGCTATCGTTGGCAGCCATCGGCTCGTTCTTCGCTGGTTGCGTGGCCACGCTGTTGATCGCGGCTTTCGCTCCCCCTCTGTCGGAAATCGCGTTCAAGTTCGGTCCCGCCGAGTACTTCTCGCTGATGACCCTGGGCCTGATTGGTGCAGTCGTGCTGGCCTCGGGCTCTCTGCCTAAAGCCATCTGCATGATCCTGTTGGGCCTGCTCCTGGGCATGGTGGGTACGGACGTCAACTCGGGGGTGGCCCGCTATGACTTCGGCATCCCCGAGCTGCAAGACGGTATCGACTTTGCCATCGTAGCCATGGGCGTGTTCGGTTTTGCGGAAATTCTGTCCAACCTGGAACAAAAAGAAAACCGCGTCGAACTCCAAGACAAGATCGGTTCGCTGTACCCCAACAAAAAAGAATTCCGCGAAGCAGCGCCTGCCATCATCCGTGGTACGGCGCTGGGTTCGATACTGGGCATTTTGCCCGGCGGCGGTTCCGTGTTGTCGGCATTCGCCTCCTACACCTTGGAGAAAAAAATCTCCAAAGAACCGGAGCGTTTTGGCAAAGGCCACCCGGCGGGTCTCGCTGGCCCCGAGTCGGCCAACAATGCTGGTGCGCAAGCCTCGTTCATCCCGCTGCTGACCTTGGGTATCCCGGGTAACGCCGTGATGGCACTGATGGTTGGTGCAATGACCATCCACAACATTCAACCGGGCCCGCAGGTCATGACCAGCCACCCGGAACTGTTCTGGGGTCTGATCGCCTCGATGTGGATCGGCAACCTGATGCTGGTCGTGCTGAACCTGCCGTTGATCGGCGTCTGGGTCAAACTGCTGAAAGTCCCCTATCGCATTCTGTTCCCGGCGATTCTCGTGTTCTGCACGATCGGGGTGTATTCGTTGAACTACAACACGTTCGACATTTTCACCACGGCCATTTTTGGGGTGATCGGTTATTTCTGGTCGAAACTGAAGTGCGAAGGTGCCCCGCTGCTGCTGGGCCTGGTGCTGGGCCCCATGATGGAAGAAAACTTCCGTCGCGCCCTGCTGCTGTCGCGCGGTGATTTCTTCACCTTTGTCGAACGCCCCTTGTCTGCATCCTTGCTGGCGGCGGCGTTGATTCTGGTCGTGTTGGTGGCACTGCCCTCCATCCGCAAGAAACGTCAGGAAACCTTCGTAGAAGAGGATTGATCCGACGGATCCGTTAAACCGGATCCGTTCCCTACGCGTCACAAAAAGGCCTGGGATGGTGATCATCCCAGGCCTTTTTGTTGCCAGGCCGCCCCAAAACAAAAGCCCCCCCCCTTGGGGGGCAGCAAGCCCGAAGGCGCAGCGTGGGGGCTTTTCTTTACCACCGGGCCGCGCCAAGACAAAAACACCCCCTCTTGGGGGGTGCAAGGCGAAGGCGCAGCGCGGGGGCTTTTTATGGGCGGCTGACACCGCCTCGACGCCTCAAGCGTGTTTATTGCGGCGCGACGGGGGCCGGTGCAGCCGGAGCCGGAGCTGCCGGAGCAGGCGTCCCTGGCGCGGCAGGTGCGGCGCCATTAGCCGGAGCGGCTTGCCCTTGATCGCCACGGATCTTGGCAGCGATATCCGACGCAGCCTGGGCCGACGGTACACCAAAAGCCAGGACGCCACGGTTCAGCGGCTCGGCAATACGCGGAGCGGCAACGAGCTCGCGATCGATGACCAACGCCAGCATGTTGCCGATGTTCTGGCTGCTCACCTCGTTCAATTTACGGGCACCAGCCTCTGTGAAGCGCAGGCCGACGAAGTTCTGTCCTTGACGATCGACCAAGGCGGCGGCTTCGCTCAGGTCCGCACGCGTCAGCACAGGCTGACGCTGGATGAACAATGAACCATCGGGAATCTTGACTTCCGTCAGGCCAGGCGCCGTCGTCGCTTGAGCCACATAGAACTCAACTGCGGAAGCCGTCGCCGGCTGAGCCGGAGTCCCGGGGGTGGCGGTATCGCTTTTAGCACCTTCTGCCCCTTGCTTCGGCGGAGTTTGGCAGCCGGCCAGTGCGAGCGTGAGAACAGCCAGCGCGGGAGCCAGTTTGCGCATAGTGAGTTGCATGATGGTTATTCCTTTTTCAATGACTGAGGGAGCTGCATGCCGGGTCGCTGACCGCCACCCAGCTTACAAAAAGTGTACAGGGCCGTCGCGTGTCCCGATAGCCCCAACCGTATGCAGATGTAAAGCGGCGAAATACGACCATACAACCACGATACCACCTATACTTCGGTTTCACGCAGGGGTACTCGTCGCCTTTTCCAGGCAGACGTGTTGAGAGAGTCCCTTCGTACCAGTACGGATAATGCCGATGCTGGGAGCGTATTCCGCGCCAGGCCTGTCTCCCAGGGCCGGGTTCGTCCTATCTGGCCCGGAATCCATCCCCAATCGGCTCCAACCTCATTATTGGAGCTTTCCATGAATGCCAACCCCAAGTTCCTCGCCGCTACGGCGCAAGTCGATGCTGCGGCCGTCGCACCGCTGCCCAAATCCCGCAAAGTCTACGAAATCGGCTCCAGGCCGGATATCCGTGTGCCTTTTCGGGAAATTTCGCAGGACGCAACGCCCACCATGTTCGGTGGCGAAAGCAATCCACCGCTGACGGTGTACGACACCAGCGGCCCCTACACCGATCCCGATGCTCACATCGACATTCGCCGCGGCCTGCCTGCACTGCGCAAGGCCTGGATCGAAGAACGCAACGACACCGAACTGCTCAGCGGGCCGACCAGCGAATACGGGCAGTCCCGCCTGACCGACCCCAAACTGACGGCGATGCGTTTTGATCTGCAACGCCCACCCCGCCGGGCCAAAACCGGCGCGAACGTCTCGCAAATGCATTACGCACGGCGCGGCATCATCACGCCGGAAATGGAATTCGTCGCCATCCGCGAGAACCTGCGGCGCGAACACTATCTGGAAACGCTGCGCGCCAGCGGCCCCGATGGCGAGAAAATGGCCCGCCGCCTGCTGCGCCAACATCCTGGGCAATCCTTCGGCGCTGCCATCCCCGCGGTCATTACGCCCGAATTTGTACGCGAGGAACTGGCCCGTGGGCGCGCCATCATCCCCGCCAACATCAATCATCCCGAAGTCGAGCCCATGGCCATCGGGCGGAATTTCCTGGTCAAGATCAACGCCAACATTGGCAATTCCGCAGTCAGCTCGGGCATAGGCGAAGAAGTCGAAAAAATGACCTGGTCCATCCGCTGGGGTGGCGATACGGTCATGGACCTCTCTACCGGCAAACACATCCACGAAACCCGCGAATGGATCATCCGGAATTCGCCCGTGCCCATCGGTACCGTGCCGATCTATCAGGCATTGGAAAAGGTCGATGGCAAAGCCGAAGAGCTGACCTGGGAGATTTTCCGCGACACCTTGATCGAGCAAGCCGAACAAGGCGTGGACTATTTCACAATACATGCGGGCGTACGTCTGCCGTTCATTCCCATGACCGCCGATCGCATGACGGGCATCGTTTCACGCGGCGGCTCCATCATGGCAAAGTGGTGTCTCGCGCATCACAAGGAGAGCTTTCTGTACGAGCGCTTCGAGGACATCTGCGAAATCATGAAGGCCTATGACGTCAGCTTTTCGCTGGGCGACGGACTGCGGCCTGGCTCGGGCTACGACGCCAACGACGAGGCCCAATTCGCCGAGCTCAAGACACTGGGTGAGCTGACTCAAGTCGCATGGAAACACGACGTGCAAGTCATGATTGAGGGCCCGGGCCATGTGCCGATGCAGATGATCAAGGAAAACATGGAGTTGCAGCTCGAGCATTGCCACGAGGCGCCGTTCTATACCCTGGGCCCGCTGACCACTGACATCGCCCCTGGCTACGATCACATCACCTCCGGCATCGGCGCTGCGCTGATTGGCTGGTATGGTACGGCCATGCTCTGCTACGTCACGCCCAAAGAACACCTGGGGTTACCCAACAAGAAAGACGTCAAGGACGGCATCATCACCTACAAGATCGCCGCGCATGCAGCGGATCTGGCCAAGGGCCATCCAGGCGCGGCAATTCGCGACAATGCGCTATCGAAGGCGCGGTTCGAGTTCAGGTGGGATGACCAGTTCAACCTGGGTCTGGATCCTGATACGGCCAAGGAATTTCACGACGAGACCTTGCCTAAAGACTCAATGAAAGTCGCGCATTTCTGCTCGATGTGCGGGCCGCATTTCTGCAGCATGAAGATCACGCAGGACGTGCGTGATTACGCGGCATCGCAAGGGGTCAGTGCGAAAGATGCGTTGCAGCAAGGGATGCGGGAGAAGGCGGTAGAGTTTGTACGCAAGGGGGCTGAGATTTATCAGCAGACTTGATCGTTTGATTGCATCGGGCGTCTCTATTTAGACGTCCGTGCCGCGAGCCAGGAGTGTCATGCCGGGCCTATCGCACGGACTCGCCCCACATGAGCAGGGGGCTCGGTCCGCTGCGCGGACTAAATCCGNGCTCAACGGCCCGGCATGACACTCCTGGCTCGCGACACGGACTCACAGTAGAGGCTGGCCGCGGATGCTGGGAATGCGAACGCCAGGGCGTGAAACGATCGATGTCGATGCGGGACGCGGTTAACGTCCACAGTGCTAAAAGCCGCTGACACTGCCGACAAAAAACAGATGACGATGCAGCAGGCTTGAGATGCTGTGAGTCGTGGCGGGGCGGTAAGCGTGTGGGGGCGCCTCGTGGTCGAGCGAGGGAAACCGAAGGAG
>NZ_CBCSJH010000026.1:9435-81923 GCF_965139195.1 Bordetella tumbae
GGCGTCCGACCGACCACGCGAAGCCCCCACACGCTTACCGCCCCGCCACGACGCCGAAAGAACTCCAACCTCTCGACAGCCACATCCAGCGCTCAACAAAGACAACCTACAAAACACCGTCAATTCCGCGTGACCCACAACCAAATTCGGGTCTACAGCAACTTCCCAGGATTCAAAATCCCCGCCGGATCAAAAATCCGCTTGATGTCCCGCATCAATCGCAGTTCCAGCGGATCCTTGCTATGCAGGAAATGATCCCGCTTGAGCTGACCGATACCATGCTCTGCACTGATGCTGCCACCGTAGCGATTCACTTCGTCCAGCACGATATCCGTCACGGCATCACCCTGCTCGGCTGCCCATTCGCGTGGCGCCCCTGCCGGACGCGAGAGGTTGTAGTGCAGATTGCCGTCACCGAAATGCCCGAAGATAAACGGCCGGATATCTGGATAAGCCGCACGGACACGCTGCTCGGCAGATTGCATGAATGCCGGAATCTGTTCGATCGGCAATGAAATGTCGTGCTTGAGATGCGGACCATCAGCACGCTGGGCCTCGGAGATTTCTTCGCGTAATTTCCAGAGCGCTTGCAATTGAGCCAACGACGTCGAGACAGCAGCATCCAGACACAACTCGCGCTCCAACGCGGCGCCCATCACGTTTTCCAACAACGCATTCAGCGCATCCTCATCGGCCGTGTCGGCCAACTCCATCAGCACATAGCCGGGATAACGCTGTGCAAAGGGCTCTTGTACGCCTTGCGCATGCGTCAGCACCAAGTCCACGCAATCACCCGTGAAAAACTCGTAGGCCTGCAGACGCGGACCACATTGCTCGTTGACCAACTCGGCCAATTGCAAGGCCTGCTCAGGGGACTGCACCGCCGCCAGCACCACGGAACGCACACTATTGCGAGGAAACAAGCGTAATGCCACAGCGGTGATCACACCCAGTGTGCCCTCAGCGCCGATCAACAATTGTTTGAGGTCATACCCCGTGTTGTCTTTGCGCAGCGTACGCAGGCCATGAAAAATCTCGCCCGTCGGCAACACCGCTTCGATACCTAGTACCAGCTCGCGCGTCATGCCATAGCGCACGACGTTGACACCACCCGCGTTGGTCGAGACGTTTCCGCCAATCTGGCAAGAATCTTCCGCAGCCAGGCTGAGGGGCAGCAAGCGATTCACATCCTCGGCAGCGCGGCGCAGGTTGCCCAGAATGCATCCAGCCTCGGCCACCATGGTATTGGCGATGGTATCGATGGAACGCACAGCATTCATGCGGTCCAGCGACAGCACCACGTTGGCTGGCGCCTGATCCGGCGTCGCACCGCCACACAGGCCGGTATTGCCACCGCGAGGCACAACAGGTACGCCGGCTTGTTGGCATAACGCGAGACACTGCGCTACCCCTTCAGTGGTACGTGGACGTACGACAGCTTGGGCCTGCCCGTTATACAAACCACGCCAATCTGACAACCACGGAGCGATGTCATCGGCTGCGGTCAATACCGTATCGGGGCCCAGAGCTCGGACCAGGCGCTGCGCAAAATCGGAAGTAGTCATAGTGTTCAGACAGAAGATGCAAAGATCGAGGAATCGGAGAATGGGCTAGGTCGCCCGTGCAGATTTCGTAGTGCGCGCGACCAGATCGGCAGGCGTAGTGGCCATCGGCGCCGACGCGGCATCAATGGTCGAAAAATCCAGCTGCAAACGCGCGGCGGCGCGCTGCAAATGCCGCACGGCAGCCTGTCGGGCAGCGACAGCATCGCGGGCCGTAATAGCCTCGTATACATCGACGTGCTCTTGATGCACATCGACAATGCGCTCGGATTGATGCTGCAGTGTGTTGTCGCGTGCCATGCGTACCGCCTCGCGCACCTGCAGATTCAGATACTGCAGCAGTTGCTGGTAATAGGCGTTATGCGTGGCCACGGCAATCGCCGCGTGAAAAGCGATGTCTTGTTCGACAGCGAGTTCGGGATGATGCAGATGGTTTTGCAGGTGCTCCAGACAGCGTGACATCTCGGCCAGATCGGTGTCCGTGCGCCGCATCGCGGCAAAGGCCGCAGCACCGCCCTCGAGCTCCATACGCAGTTCGTAGACGCTGGCCAATTCGTCGCGGCTGAGCGAGGAATGGCCGGGTACCTGAAACCCCCGGCTGACGGTACGCGATATCACCGTACAGCCCGCACCCTGGCGGCTTTCGACCAGGCCCTGTGCGCGCAGCCGCTCGGTCGCCTCGCGAATCACCGCGGCACTGACGCCGTACAACTGCGCAAGCGCCTTGCCCGTCGGCAATTTGGCGCCCACGGGGTAAACGCCCGCGCCAATGTCGGCCGACAGTTGACTGGCGACCTGCTCGGTGAGGGTGGTGGATTTGGTCAGCATGCGATGATTGTAGATTATTTATCAGGTTATATGAAAACTTTTTAGGCAGCCATACCAGGCGCAAAGGCAGGCTACCAGGCTCCGCCAGGAATCCGTACTGGGTGGTTGCTCAGGCTGCGTGCTGGGCCTGATGCCCGCGGTGCCCGCAGACCGCGCATTCGGGATCGCGGTGCACGTTGACGCTGCGCCATTGCATACTGCGTACGTCCAACCACAGCAATCGGCCCGACAGACTCTCGCCAATGCCAGCCAGGAGCTTCAGGGCCTCGGCCGCCTGCATGGCGCCAATGATGCCCACAAGCGGGGCGAAAACCCCTGTGGTCGCACAGTTCACGGCCTCGACGTCATCGGCCTCGGGAAACAGGCAGTGATAGCAGGGCGCATCGTCGCGACGCAGATCGTACACGCTGACCTGACCGTCGAAACGGATCGCCGCCCCAGAGACCAGCGGTTTGCGATGAAGCACACAGGCGCGATTGATGGCGTGCCGTGTGCTGAAGTTATCGGTGCAGTCCAGCACCAGATCCACAGCCGCGACGGCCTCATCCAGAGCCAGGCCGTCCAGGCGCTCGACACGCGCGGTCACGTGCGTCTCGGGATTGAAGGCCGCCAGCGTATCGCGACCCGATTCGGCTTTGGGTCGGCCGACGCTCGCCTCGCCGTGCAGAATCTGGCGTTGCAGATTGCTCAACTCGACGATATCGTCATCCGCCAGGGTGATATCGCCCACCCCCGCCGTCGTCAAATACAAGGCCGCGGGAGAACCGAGCCCGCCCGCGCCCACTACCAGCACTCGAGCCGCCAGGAATTTTTCCTGGCCCTCGATGCCCAGCTCATCTAGCAAGATATGCCGGGCGTAACGCAATAACTGCTGGTCGTTCATTTGTTCTTGGCGGGTTGCACTCCAGACGGCGTGATCGTCAGGCGCTCTGTGTCGCCATTGACGGCAGGTTTGGCATTGGCCTGTGCCTGCGCGCGGGCAGAGCCCTTTTGTACGGGTTTGCCTGCCAGCACATTTTGCGCCTGCTGCAGTTGGAAGTCGTCTTTGCCGCCGAACTCGAACACCTTGCCCACCGGCGACGATTCGTCCCCGCCAGGCAGCGATTTGACTTCGTCGCTCTGGTTGTTCGACAAATGGCGCTGCAGATCGGCTTCGCGCGGCAGACGGAACAGATCACCGTCGGCCGTATCGGCCACCACATAGTCAGGCTCGATACCGGTTGCCTGGATGGAGCGTCCCTTGGGCGTGAAATAACGCGAGGTCGTGAGCTTGACGCCCGTATCCTGGCTGAGCGGCAGAATGATCTGCACCGAACCCTTGCCAAAGGTACGGTTGCCCAGCACCTTGGCGCGCTTGTAGTCTTGCAGCGCGCCCGCCACGATTTCCGACGCTGAAGCCGAACCGACGTTTACCAGCACGACCATAGGCACGGTCTTGACCCAGCCGGGCAGATCCGACAGATAGTTGCCCTCGCCACGCGCGTATTCCGCGGGCGTCGCCAGGTATTTGTGCTTGGAATCCGGCGTGCGGCCATCCGTGGACACCACGAGCACATCGGGCGGCAGGAACGCGGCCGCTACACCAATCGCGCTGGTCAGCAGCCCGCCCGGATCGTTACGCAGATCCAGCACGAGGCCCTTGGGCGCGCCTTTTGCACCCAGGTCTTTGAGGTGACGCGCGAGATCGGTGCCGGTTTTTTCCTGGAACTGCGCGATGCGGACGTAACCCACGCCGCCGTCGAGCATCTTGCTGCGTACGCTGCGCACCTTGATGATGTCGCGAACAATCTTCACCACAATGGGTTGTGGATTGTCGGCCCGCACCAAAGTCAGCGTGATGGGCGTTTTCGGCGCACCGCGCATGAGCTTGACGGCGTCGTTCAAGGTCATGCCTTTGGTGGGCGTATCGTCGATCTTGATGATCAGGTCGCCAGCCATCACACCGGCCCGCGCGGCGGGAGTGTCTTCGATGGGAGAGATGACTTTGACGAAACCGTCTTCGGCCCCGACCTCGATGCCGAGACCGCCGAACTCGCCCTGTGTGGTGCTCTGCATTTCTTTAAATGCATCCGCATCCAGATAGGCGGAATGGGGGTCCAGATTGGACACCATGCCCGATATGGCGTTATCGATCAGCGTCTTGTCGTCGACCGCCTCGACGTAGTTGTTTTTGATGGCGGCAAACACATTGCTGAGCTGCCGGAGCTCGTCCAGCGGCAGGGGACTGCCTCGCTGCGCCAGTGCTGTCACACCTACGCTGAGCAAAACGCCCGCCACCACACCGGTAGCCATCAAACCTAAACCGCGAAACTTGCGAGTGCCCATGCACACTTCCTGATTTTGAGCCGGAGGTTATAAGGCCAACCACTGGGCCGGGTCCACCGGGGTGCCTCGATATCGAATCTCAAAGTATAGGCCCGATTCCACCTGCCCGCCGGTGGAGCCTACCGTTGCGATGGCCTCGCCAGCGGCTACGGTGTCTCCAACCTGCTTGAGCAGACTCTGGTTGTAGGCATATACCGTCATATATTGCTTGCCATGATCGACAATGATCAAGTTACCGAAACCCCGTAGCCAACTGGCGTAAACCACTGTGCCGGGGGCAACGACCTTGACTGGGGTACCTGCGGCCGTACGCAGCACGATGCCCCGCCAGACGCCACCATCGGGACGATCCACCCCGAAACGACCCTGTACCGTACCACGGACAGGCGCAGTCAATCCGTGGCGCAGGCCATTTCCTGTGCTGGGCGGCGGTGCTGCACGGCGCGCAGTTTGTTGCGTAGACGCCTCATCACTGTCAGCGGCGTCGTCCGCCTGACGACTCGAGGGCGGTGACGCCGGAGCAGCCGCGCGTGCCGGCGGCTCTGCTGGCCGGGCCGGTGGTGGCTGACTCACTCGCACATCGCCCTGGTTTGCCGGGCTCAGCGCATCCCAATCGCCCAATGCCACAGCGCCGCGTTGACGCTCGCTGGCAGCACGCTCGCGTTCGCGAGCGGCCTCGACTTGCTCACGCGCTCGCGCCGCGTCACGCGCGGCTTCATCGCGTTTAGCCTGAGCGGCAGCCCGGGCTTGTTCTGTTTTGGCCGCTTGCTCGGCCTTTGCCGCCTCAGCGGCGCGAGCCATGGCGGCCTGACGTTCGGCCTCGGCCTTGGCGCGGGCGGCTTCGGCCTTGACCCGTGCTTCCTCGGCCAGACGCGCCTCTTGCGCACGGCGGACGGCCTCGGCGCGTTGCCGGGCCTCTTCGGCGCGACGCGCGGCCTCCACCTGCTCGGCGATGGCTTTTTCCAAATCGACGATCAGGGTCGATAGGCGGCTGTCATCACGCCCTAATTTGCGCGCCTCAGCGCGTTGCGCGGCGATCTGCCCTTCCAGTTGGGCCAACAACGTCGCGCGCTCGGACTGCTGTTTGACCAACTCGGCCTTTTGCTCAGTGGTTTCGGCGACCGTGCGCTGGATCTCTGCGCGACGCGCATCCGCTTGCCCCTGCAGTTCGGCCAAACGATCCAGATCACGCCGCAATGCCTGTACCGTTTCGGCTCGGTCGCGCGAGACATAGCCCAAATAACCGAGATTACGGCCCAGTTGCTGGGGGTCATCGCCCGACAGCAACGCGGTCCACGGAGACAGGCCGCTGGTGTACTGGGTGCGCAATTGATCGCCCAGTTCGGTACGCTTGCGCTGCAACGCTTGCTGTTGCGCAACGATCTGCTTTTCCAGACCCGCCAAGTCGGCCTCGGCCCGATCATTGTCGGCAGCCAGATCGCGCAGCCGGCGGTTGATGCGCGAGATCGCCGATTCTGAGGCCTTTAACGCGTCGGCGGCTTCGCTGCGTGCAGCCTCTCGATCCTCGAGCGATTTCTGCAGGGTATCGATGCGCTCACGCAGCTCGGCTTGCTGCCGCTCGGCGTCGGACTGGCGGTCTGCCAGATCCGNCGACGCCGCAACGCCGGGCCATGGCGTCACCGCCACAGCCACCGTCAACAGCAAACCTGCCACAAACCGCATGAATCAGTCCTTTTTCGCCTTGCCTTGGGCGGCAACCGCGGCCATTGCGGCCTCGATTTCCGCTGCATCGCCCAGATAATAATGGCGGATCGGGCGCAGGTCTGCATCCAACTCGTAAACGAGGGGCTGACCCGTAGGAATATTCAGGCTCACGATGTCGTCATCAGAAATATTGTCCAAGTGCTTGATCAGAGCACGCAAGCTGTTGCCGTGGGCCGCTACCAGCACCCGGCGGCCGGCGCGGATGGCCGGTGCGATGGAGTCATTCCAGAACGGCAACACGCGGGCGACGGTGTCTTGCAGGCATTCGGTCGCCGGCAATTGATCAGCCGGGATTTTGGCATAACGATCGTCAAAACGAGGATGACGCTTGTCATCCAGCGCCAGGGGTTCAGGGGCGATCGCGTAGGCACGGCGCCAGATCAGCACCTGCTCATCGCCGTATTTTGCGGCGGTTTCGGCCTTGTTCAAGCCTTGCAGGTTGCCGTAGTGGCGTTCGTTCAGGCGCCAGTTGATTCCCACCGGGGTGTACATCGCGTCCATGGCGTCCAGCGCGATCCAGAGCGTGCGGATAGCGCGCTTGAGCACCGAGGTGTACGCCAGGTCAAATTCGTAGCCCTCTTTTTTAAGCAGCTCACCTGCCTTGCGGGCCTGTTCGCGGCCGGTGTCGGTCAGGTCGACATCGGTCCATCCGGTGAAGCGGTTTTCCAGATTCCATTGGCTTTCGCCGTGACGCATCAGAACGAGTTTGTACATGGTTTTGGGCCGCCCGAGGGCTGGCTTGAAGTTGACGAATGCGCTCATTTTATAATTGAGCGATTTTGCTCCTGGTTTTTCCCGGCAACTCTGGGTTTCTTACCGTAAGCGGCAGGCATTTCGACCTGACCGCACGCTAACCCAGTATGATGCGGGTCCGAATCAGGCCGCCGTGTCCAGACGAGCGATGCGTATTGTGCAAGCTTGTCCCCCTTTCAGGAACCTCTGTGGATCTTCTGCAATTCTTGGTAGCTAAAGAAAACATCTTCATCGTCGCCGTGGTGCTGGTGTCGGGCATCATGCTCGCCGTCCCGGCGCTGCGCAAGGGTCGAGGCGGCAAAGGCCTCAGCACTGCCGAAGCCATTCAATTGATCAACCAGCGCCAAGGCGTCTGGGTGGACGTTCGGCCGACCGAGCAATTCCGGGCGGGCCACATCGCCCAGGCACGCAGCTTGCCGGCTGCCGAGGTCGAGCAAAAAGCCAGCTCGCTGCCCAAAAACAAGCCGCTGTTGCTGGTTTGCGAGACCGGCCGCGACTCCAATCGCATCGCCGCCCGCCTGCGCACGCAGGGCTTTGCCGAAGTTTCCGTGCTCGAAGGCGGCATGCGCGCCTGGTCCTCGGCTGGCCTGCCCGTCACTCAGAAACCCTGACCTGGAGCCCGGCATGAATAAAGTTGTCATGTATTCAAAGGATTATTGTCCTTATTGCGCGCGCGCCAAGGCGCTCTTGACCGAGCGTGGCGTCACCGACCTGGAAATCATCCGCATCGATCAAGATCCAGCCCAGCGCGACGTCATGATTGAACGCACCGGCCGCCGTACCGTGCCGCAGATCTTTGTCGGCGACAAACACGTTGGCGGCTGCGACGACCTGATCGCGCTGGATCGCTCAGGCGGCTTGTTGCCGCTGCTCAACGGCTGACGGTCCGCGCGCCGCCCGCCTTTATTTTTTGTCCACCTACAACCCGGAAATTCTCATGGCTGAACAGGATCAAAACAACCAGCAGGCAGGCGGCGAATCGCCTGCGTTCAATCTGCAACGCGTCTACCTGAAAGACCTGTCGCTGGAAATGCCCAATGCGCCTCACGTGTTCCTGGAACAAGAGCAGCCGCAAGTCGAAGTCAGCATCAACGTCGGCGGCCAGCGCCTGGCCGAATCGATTTTCGAATCCACCGTGACGGCTACTGTGACGACCCGCGTCAACGACAAGGTCCTGTATCTGGTCGAAGGCACGCAAGCCGGCATTTTCGAGTTGGCCAATATTCCCGCCGAACAAATGGACCCGCTGTTGGGCATCGTCTGCCCCACCATGCTGTATCCGTACCTGCGCGCCAACATCGCCGATGCCATCACCCGCACTTCGCTGCCGGCACTGCATTTGGCCGAGGTCAATTTCCAGGCGCTGTACGAGCAACGCCTGGCCGAGTTGGCCCAACAGCAAGAAGGCAGCACCAACGGCGCAGACTCGGGCATCATCCTGCCGCCCGGCGCGACTCGCCAGTAATCGACTGCGTTCGCACGTATGACCCAAGCACCCGCTCCTTTGAACATTGCCGTTCTCGGCGCGGGTAGCTGGGGCACGGCGCTGGCCGCCGCTGCCAGCCGCCGCCATCGCACGACGCTGTGGGCACGCGATGCCGCGCAGGCCGAGGCGATGGCAAAATCCCACGAGAACACACGCTATCTGCCAGATGTTGCGCTGCCCGATACCCTGGGCATCACCAGTGATCTGGCAGAGGCTCTGGCGCCTTTGGCCGCTGCGCCGTCGCAGACCTTGATCATCCTGGGCGTGCCTGTCGCGGGCCTGGATGCGATTTGCCGCGAATTGGCCGCCCGCCTGCCCGCATTGGGCTTGGCACACACCCCCGTGGTGTGGACTTGTAAAGGCTTCGAGGCCGACACAGCCCGCTTGCCGCATGAGATCGTGGCCGAAGCCTTGAGCGGTACGAATATCCCCGGCGGCGTCCTGTCCGGGCCGTCTTTCGCCCGCGAAGTCGCGCAGGGCTTGCCTGTCGCCCTCACCATCGCCAGCGAACACGAGACCGTGCGCAGCGCCACGACCACCGCCCTGCATGGCGGCGCAGTACGCGTCTACGCCAGCACCGACGTTGCAGGCGTGGAAGTCGGCGGCGCCTTGAAAAATGTGATCGCGGTCGCCTGCGGTATTTCCGATGGCCTGGCCCTGGGCACCAACGCCCGCGCGGCGCTTATCACGCGCGGCCTGGCGGAAATGAGCCGTTTTGGTGTCGCATTGGGAGCCCAGGGCGAAACCTTTGCTGGCCTGACCGGCTTGGGAGACCTGGTCCTGACCGCTACCGGCGAACTATCGCGCAACCGCCGTGTCGGCCTGGAAATCGGCGCGGGGCGTAAATTGGCCGATATTCTGGCCAGCGGCATCACCGCAGAGGGCGTGCGCTGCGCGCGTGCAGCGCTGCAGCGCGCTCGCACACTGGGTGTGGAATTGCCCATTACCGAGGCGGTATGCGCCGTGCTGTTCGAGGGCGTCGCCCCGGTGACCGCGGTATCTGCACTCCTGGCACGCGAGGCGCGACTGGAAATTTAGCTCACGCATGATTCGATGCACGGCAGCACCGCGCCAACACGCATCGACCGTCCGACACGAGCAGAAATTTTGACGTCAGCGCCGATCCTCGCGCACGCCAAGCACCGAGATCCCCTACCGCCGCACCAACATATCCCTCACAATACGCTCCACAAAACCATATCAACATCGAGACAAATCAACGAGCTCACCATGCCCCTTGCCCGCCCATTTCGCGCTGGCGCTCTGCTGCGCTGCCTGCCCCTGCTATTGATTGCCGCCGTACTGCCGACCAGTGCCATGGCCGCGTGGCCCGAACGCCCCATCCATATGGTGGTGCCCTTTCCGCCGGGCTCATCGCCGGACTTGCTGGCGCGGACCATTTCCGAGCCGCTGTCACAAGCACTGGGCCAGCCCATCGTCATCGATAACAAACCCGGCGCAGGCGGCAACATCGGTACCCGCATGGTCGCCAAGGCCGCGCCCGATGGCTACACCTTGGTCTACACCATCAACGGCCCGATGGTCACCGCCCCCGAGCTGTACAAGAAAACCCTGGGCTACGACCCGCTCAAAGACCTGCAGCCCATCACACTGGTCGCCACGAGCCCCAATGTGCTGACGGTCCCGGGGACATTACCCGTCGAAAACGTCGCGGATTTCGTCAAACTGGCGCGCGAGCGCAAGGGCGCCCTGAACTACGGTTCCGTCGGCCCCGGCAGCTCGGCGCATCTGGCCATGGAAATGTTCAAAAGCGAGGCAGACATCGACCTCGTGCAAATTCCGTATTCGGGCTTTCCGCAGGTCATCAGCGCCATCATCGCCGGTGATGTACAGGCTGGATTCATGGTGCCTGCCATCGCGATGCCGCAAGTCCAAAGCGGCAAAGTCAAAGCCCTGGCCATCACCAGCCTGCAGCCCAGCGAGTCCCTGGCGGGTATTCCCACCATGGACAAACAAGGCTATCCGGGCTTTGAAGCCATCTCCTGGAACGCCATCTTCGCCCCCGCGGGCACGCCGGCTCCGATTGTGGAGCGCCTGAACAAGGAGTTGGCACAGATCATCAACAGCGACGCTGTGCGTAAACAACTGGCGCAGCAGTACTTCACGCCTGCCCCATCCAGTCCGGCCGAATTGACCGATCGCATCCAGAAAGATCAGGCGCGCTGGAATGCAGTGATCAAGCGGTTGGGATTATCGCTGGATTGAGCGATACGCCGCGAAGGCGAACACGACAGCGACGGCACATGGCGGCACCCGCCATGCCGCCATCCCTGCAAGTATCGCTCGATGCCGGAACACCATACGGCATCGCGCGGACACTATGATCCGCCGGCGTAGCCGTTCTGCCGCCATGCTTCGAACACCGTAATCGCCACCGCATTGGACAGATTCAAGCTGCGCTGCCCCTCGCACATGGGTAAACGGATCTGCTGCGATGAAGCAAACATGGCCATGTGTTCGGCAGACAGCCCAGCCGTCTCACGGCCAAACACAAACACATCGCCCGGCACGAATGCCACCTCTGACACGTTATGCGTTGCACGCGTGGTCATGGCATAGCAATGATCGGGCTGCGCGCCGGTGGCGGCCAGCGCCTGTGCCAACGTGTCATGGACCTGCACAGGCTGCCACTCGTGATAATCCAGCCCCGCGCGCCGCAGGCGCGTATCGTCCAGATCAAATCCCAGCGGCCGCACCAGGTGCAGTTGCGCTCCGGTATTGGCGCACAACCGAATGACGTTACCGGTATTGGGAGGAATCTCAGGGCAAACGAGTACGACGTGAAACATGAATATCATCCTGGCGCACCAGCACACGCGGCACGCGAAGACGCTATTTTGCCAGGGAGCTCGTCTACGCTGCGAAAAATGCGGGACCCAGCCGGCCGAAAGCGCTAGGCATGGCGGTCCCGTACCGGCGTACGCGCCGCCACCAGCACCGTGACGTCCGCAGCCCCTGCGCGGAGCAACGCATGTGCCGCCGCATTGACCGTGCTGCCCGTCGTCATCACGTCATCGACCAGACCTATAGACAGGCCCTGAACAGGCGCGACGCAGGCGAACAGCCCCTGAGCCCCTCGCTGACGCGCCTGACGGCCGCTGTATGCCTGACGCGGGCCCTCGCGCAGGCGGCGCAAGGCCCCCCGCCGCACGGGTAACTGCAGACAAGCCCCCAAGCTGGCGGCCAACTCAGCGGCGGGATTGAAGCCTCGCCGACGCAAGGAGGCGCTGCTGGAGGGGATCGGGATCAGGACCGTACTCGCCTTTAATGCGTACGTCCCACGTCCCTCAACCTGCTCTGGCTGGCAAGGCGCCGATCTCGACCCGGTTCGCGCTATGCCGCCTGCGCGTGCGATAGCGCCGGCCAGCAGTTGCGCCAGGGTCGTACTCAGCCCAAAACGATGCTCCGCCTTGTAACGGCCGATCAAGCTGTCGAACGGCGGCTCATAGTCGAACGCCGCGATGGCCTGCGTAAAAACCGGGCACATATCGGCGCAGCCCTGGCATGCCTGCCCGCCGAACAGCATGCGCTGCGCACAGCGCGTGCAGCGGTATCCTGCGTTTTGCATCGTTTGCGTAATGTCATCGCGGCAGCCGGCGCATAGCCCGCCCCCGGCCGCCCGCCCCTCGCATAGAGGACAATCCGTCGCCACCAGCGAGAACATTCGCCGGGTAACACCCCCCAGGCGGTAGAGAAAACGCGAATCGGCCATAATGGATAGCATTCGGGCTCGTGCAAGTCGCAAGGGCCGCTATCACACCATGCTTTTCCTGCGCTGCCACGCAGCAGCGCGACATTCATGTCACACCCCACACCCGTCACGCCTCCGACCTTGCCGCTGGACCCCGCGCACGTCGTACGGCAGTTTTCGCGCCGCGGCGACCTGGCCGACGCACAATTCCTCTATGGCGAAGTCGCCCGCCGCATGCTGGGCCGCCTGCAATACATCCGCCTGCAACCCGAGGCCCTGCTCGATGCCGGCTGTGGTGCCGGGGACAATTTGCCTCTGCTGCGGGAACGTTATCCCGATGCCACCTACCAGGGCCTGGACATCAGCGAAACACTGCTCACCCATGCACGTGAGCGCTATGCCGCGGCAGGCGTGGGCCATTGGCTCGGGAAACTGATCGGCCGTGGTCAGAACGGCCCGCGTTTCCTGCGCGCCGATCTCGCCGACACGGGCCTGCCCCCGGAGTCTCTGGATTTAGTCTGGTCCAATCTGGCCATGCACTGGCACCCGGCGCCGCACGCGGTACTCGCCGAATGGCGCCGCATACTCAAGGTCGGCGGACTGGCCATGTTTTCCTGTCTGGGGCCTGCGACCCTGCGCGAACTGCGCCAGGCGCTGGACGATGCCGGCCTGCACACCGCAACGCCGTCATTTGTGGACATGCATGATTTCGGGGACCTATTGGTGGAAAACGGCTTTTCCGATCCCGTGATGGATCAGGAAACCCTGACGCTGACCTATCGCACCCCCGCGAGCCTGCTGCAAGACGTGCGAGCACTGGGAGGCAACCCTGCGAACGGCCGCCGCAGGGGACTGGTAGGACGCGATTGGCTGGCTCGCTTGCACGCGGCGCTGGAAGCCCAACGCAACGCAGAAGGCGTCATTCCGTTGACCATTGAAGTGTCCTATGGCCACGCCTGGCGCGCGGCCGCACGCCGCAGCGCGCCGGGCGAAACCCACCTGTCGATCAGCGCCATCGGCGGTCGCCGCGCGGGCAGCTGACGCGCCACGACGAATGCCGGATCACCGCTGCATAGTCAGATTTTCGCAGCAGCAGGGCTCGTACCGCCCTGCTCCAGAATGGTTCAGTGCCGCAATGGCCCTGCTACGCACCACTCAGTGCAGGCGATCCGAACCCCAGCCGGAAGTCCGCCCGGCCTCAGGAGTCGCCAGCGCCTGAACGCCGCCGTGCATAGGCTCAGACGTGGCACGGATGCGGCGTCGAGGGGTAGCCTCGGCGACCACGGCCGCATCACGCTCGCCGCGCCACACCCGAGTCATCGACTCGACCACGGCCGGCAAATCGCGCACGCGGTGGAATTGCCCGCGCAGCCAGCGTGCGTCATTGCCGTTGCGGACAGCTTCCTCTTGCAACATGGCCAGCATGTCGCGCGTCCCCAGCTCGTCTGCAATAGGCATCAGACGCTGGAACAACGCCCGCAAGTGGTCAATCAAACGCAGCCGCTGCCCGTCCGGCGTCACATAACTGCCCTGCAGGCCAAAGCGGCAGGCTTGGAAATGATTACTGCGGTAGGCCAGCCAGGCCTTGGAGGCCGGCTGCGGTTCGCGCGAGACCAATACCGCCAGCGCTTGGGCAAAAGCCGCCAACTGGCATGCTCGCTCGACCGTCAGCGGGGTATCGCACACGCGGATTTCGACCGTACCGAACTCCGGCTTGGGCCGGATATCCCAGTACAGGTCCTTGATGCTCTCGGCCAGGCCACTCTGGCGCAGTTGCGCCATATGCGCCTCGAATTGATACCAGTCCATGACTTCCGCCGGTAAATGACCGGCCAGTGGGAAGCTATTCACCGCATTGAGGCGGCAGCACGAAAACAGCGTGTCCACCCCTTCGTAATAGGGCGAGGAGGCCGACAGCGCAATAAAATGCGGAATATAGGGCGACAGACTGTGCACCATCCGCACCGCCGCATCGCCCGAAGGCACGCCCAGGTGAATATGCTGGCCAAAGACCGTAAATTGGCGAGCCAGATACCCATACATTTCCGCCAGATACTGAAAACGGGGGGAATCGGAAATAGCGCGCTCTTGCCAGCGCATGAAGGGATGGGCACCCCCGCCTGCCACGGAAACACCCACGGCATCAGCTGCCTCGCAGAGGGCGTCGCGCATTTCGCGCATCTCGGCCAACAGGCCCATGGGGTGTTCATGTACCGAAGAATTCAGCTCAATCATCGAGCGCGTAATTTCGGGTTTGACCCGGTCCGCGATAGGATGATTGGCCATCTGAACCAACAACTCGTCAGCTGCTGCAGCCAAATCAAAACTGCGTGGATTGATCAGTTGCAACTCCAACTCAATGCCGAGCGTGTTTGGGGCGGACGAGACGAACGGGATCTGTTCCATCTCCGACTCCTTTATGTACGTTGGTAGGGACGCACCATTCGGCCTTGAAGCCCGGCGACCTCCCGGGGGGCACTAGACGGTGTCTTATGCCTTCATGATAGCCGCAACTTTGTGCCAAGAAGAATCAAAATCGTGACATTTACGCGCAACTTCAAGAATCAATGCGTTTTTGTCTGTGACAGAAAAGTGAGTAAACGCTCACAGACTAGGAATGGCGCGGCTGTCAGCGCGGTTCAGCCTGTAAGGTCGCGAAAAATGGGGCTGCCGAACAGGCGCGGGATAACCCTAATTCGGGTTTGTCCTAGTATTTTGACGTCGATACCTGACCAGATTGTGACAGAAGCTCGCACGCTCAACACCGCTTGAACACGAATGCGGCGCACGCCGGCGCTCTCCCCATGGCGTCAACTGAGGTCAGTGAACTGGGTGGCCAGTAAGGCATCCCTGAGCTGCTGCGTCGGCTCGAAATCGGCCGCTTCTTTCAGGGTGAAAAACGACAAGTAGGTGGGCCCGGTATCTAGCTCACGGCCCCGTAGCGGCTGGATACCCAGGCTGTCGCGGTACTGGGCGATGAGGCGATCCGGGCCGACACTGACGAATTGCCCTCCTGCCACCATATGTATGCCGGAATGGATGGACGTGCACACGATTCGCGGCCGTGGTGCGGCCAGGCCATTGTTCAGGAACAGACGTTGGAACGCCGCGTAAGTGCGCGATCCCCTGTGTGGCACTACCCAGGAACATTCGGCTAATTCAGCCACGCGCACCTGCTTGTGCCGAGCCAGAGGATGCCCGCTCGCGGCAAACACCTGCATGCGGCCCGACCATAGCGGTTCGACATGAAGCAGATCCAGGTTTACGGACGAGGCGATCGTCTCGTCCAGCCAGCCGATGACGCAGTCGAGCTCACCGGCGGCCAACGCGGCGAGCAGCGTCACGGCCTCGGCCTCCTCGATATGCATATATGGCAACGGGCCTTGTACTGACAGACGCTCCAAGGCCTCAGGCAAGGCGCTGAAACCGATCAGTTGCACGCACCCTACCCTGAGCGTGGGATCGCGCCCGCTTTGCCGCGCCGCGCCGATGGCGAAATTCACCGACGCCATCGCGATAACCAGCCGGTCGCGCGCGTGACGGCCTGCGACCGTCAATCGGCCCCCACGCGCATCGCGCTCGACCAGCCGCATGCCAAAGACGTCTTCGACCTCGCGCAGCAACAGCGTGACCGCTGGCTGACTGATGCCCAGTTCACGCGCGGCTGCGCCCAGCGAGCCTTCACGGCCGATGACTTCCAGCAGTCGCAGGTGACGCAGCCGCAGTCGGTCCAGCCGATACGCGGCAGCAGGCGACAGCGGCTGCCCATCAGGCTGAAATGGATGCAATTTACTCATATGAAAATTATATGGGTTAATGAAATATTAATAATTGATGCTTAACACCACACTGTCGATAATCCCTGCAAGAGCCGCCACCCCGATTACACGATCCCACACAGGCGGCGCACATCACAAGGAGACGAGATGCGCCCCCTTTTCCATTACACACGGCGGCAGTTCCTGTGTGGTGCCATGCTGGCCGCCGTGGCTTATTCAACCAGCAACCACGCCTTCGCTCAGTCCACCTCCCCCACCCAGCCCATCAGATTGATCGTGCCTTTCTCACCTGGCGGCGCGGTAGATATCTATTCGCGTATCGTCTCGCCTGAGCTATCCCGCATCCTGGGTCAGACCGTGATTGTGGAAAATCGCCCCGGCGCCAGCGGCAACATCGGCGCCGAACTAGTCAAACGTGCACCGGCCGACGGCCACACGTTGTTGGTGGGTAACATTGCTATCCTGGGCATCAATCCGGTCGTGTACAAGAACACCCCCATTGACCCGCTGGCCGATCTGACGCCCATCACCAAGACGGTGAATGTCAACTACGTGTTGGTGCTCAATCCCCAGGTACCGGCTCGCACTGCGGCTGAGCTGATTGCCTATGCCAAGGCGAATCCAGGCAAACTTACCTATGGATCGTCCGGCACCGGCAGCATGCAGCAAATGGCCGCCGAGCTGTTCCAGTCGCGCACCGGCACCAAGCTGCTGCACGTGCCGTACAAGGGTACCGGCGCATTGGTGGGCGATCTGGTCGCAGGGCACGTGGACATGATCTTCGCCGACGAGGGTTCGATGATGCAGCAAGTCAACGCTGGCAAACTGATCGTGCTGGGTGTTTGCGGCCCAACGCGGCGGCCCGAGTACCCAGACATCCCGACAATCGCCGAGGCCGCCGGTCTGCCCGGTTTCGAGGCTGTGGCGTGGCAGGGGCTGGCTGGCCCCGCGGGTCTGCCGGCCCCCATCGTCGACAAGCTGAACCAGGCCATTAACCAGATCCAGGCCGACCCCGCCATCAAAGCGCGACTGGCCGAAGCGGGACTGAGCACCGATGCGGGCACGCCTCAGGCGTTTCGCCAATACATCGGCGACGAACTGACTAAGTGGCGCAAAGTCGCCACCGACATCGGTATCTCAGTGGAATAAGCGACGCACCGGATGACCATTGCCAAAATCGAATGCTGGGTGTTTCGCGCCCCGATTGAACGCCCCGTAGCCGCAGCCGTCGGCACCATGACCAACCGACCCGCCGTGTTCGTACGTGTCAGCGCCACCGACGGCGCCTGGGGTTGGGGTGAGGTGTTTTGCAATTTCCCGACCGTGGGCGCCGAGCACCGCGCGCGCATCATGCGCGAGATCGTCGCCCCGCTGGCCGAAGGCACGCCCAGCGACAGACCGGCCGACACGTGGCGGCAGTTGACACAGCGTGTGCGCCGCATGGCGCTGCAGGCTGGCGAACCGGGTCCTCTGGCACAGGTCATCGCCGCCCTCGACCAGGCACTGTGGGACATGCAGGCCCGGCGCGCTGGCCTGCCTCTATGGCGCTTGCTGGCCGATACACCACAGGCCGACAACCGCGTGCGCCTGTACGCCAGCGGACTGGGGCCCGAGCAAGTTGCCGAGACAGCACTGGCCAAACAGGCGGAAGGCTACACCGCATTCAAATTCAAAGTGGGTTTCCAGCCCGACAAGGACATCGCCGATTTCGAGGCCATACGCGCCGCGCTGGGCCCACGGGCCCAGATCATGATAGACGCCAATCAAGCTTGGGAACCTGAGAACGCAATGCGACGGATCGCCGCGCTAGAACGTTACGAGCCGTACTGGATCGAGGAACCCCTGGCGGCCGACGAACCCTTGGACACGTGGCGCCAACTGGCCGAGAGCACCCCGATTCCATTGGCGGCTGGCGAGAACATCCGTGACCATGCCAACTTCGACGCCGCCATCCAGAATGGACATCTGCGCTTTGTGCAGCCCGACGTGGCCAAATGGGGCGGCATTTCGGGCTGCGTGGCCGTAGCGCGGCGGGCTGAACAGGCGGGCCTGGTATTCTGCCCGCACTGGCTGGGCGGCGGTATCGGGCTGGCAGCATCGATGCATCTGCGCGCCGCCCTGGGGCCAGCCGGATTGGTCGAGGTGGATGCGAATCCGAATCCGCTACGCGAGCAGGTATGTCCGCTGACAAACTTGAACGACGGCTGGCTACATCTGCCGGACACGCCAGGCATAGGAGTGGAACCGGATCTGGCCGCCCTGGCGCGGTATCTCGTCGCCGTCGCGTAGCGGGGGCCTGCGGGGACTACCGATTACTTGCGCCAAAACATTGGGGTAAACAACACCACGACGGTCAGTAATTCCAGCCGACCGATCAACATCGCAAACGTACAGACCCAAGTCTGAAAATCGGTCAGGACTGCGAAATTACCCATGGGCCCCACCGGCCCCAGACCCGGCCCAGTATTGTTGATCGTAGCAAGCACCGCAGAAAAGGCCGTGATCGGCTCCAGGCCCGATACCAGCAACAGACTGGTAAACACACCGATCGACAAACCATAGACCATCATAAAAGCCAACACCGACGCCATCACGCGCTGATTCACCAGACGTCCGCCCATACGAATCGGACTGACGGCATTGGGATGCAGCATGACGACCAATTCGTTACGCGCCTGCTTGGCCAGCAACACGGCGCGAATCATCTTGATTCCCCCGCCCGTCGAGCCGGCAGAGGTGACAAACCCTGACAACAGCAGCATGGTCAAAGGCGCGATCAAGGGCCACGTGGCGTAGTCAACTGTGGCATAACCTGTCGTGGTGGCCACTGAAATCGTGTGGAACATGCCGTAGCGCAACGCCAGCAGCGGATCATGGTAGACACCGCGGAAGTACAAATAAGCGGAAATCACCAGCCCCGCGCCCAACATGATGACCAGATATGGCACCGTTTGCGGACAGACACGATAGGCGCGCAAACTGCCCTGTCGCAAGGCGTTGAAATGGGTCGCGAAATTGATCCCGGCCAAGGTCATGAAAATCATCGACACGATCTCCAGCGGCACCGAGTCGAAATAGGCAAAGCCGGAGTCTTTGGTCGAGAACCCTCCCAGCCCCATCGTGGTGGCCGTGTGGCACCAGGCCTCGAACCACGACAACCCGACGCCGCGATAGGCCACCAGGCACAATATGGACAGCCCGAAATAGACCGCGTAGAGCGCTTTTGCCGTACTGGCAATACGGGGCGTCAAACGCTCGTCTTTCATTGGCCCTGGCGTTTCGGCCCGCACCACCTGATGCCCTCCGACCCCGAGCAGCGGCAAAATCGCCACCGCCAGCACCAGGATGCCCAAACCGCCAATCCAGACCAAGGTGGCACGCCAGAGATTGATCGAAGCCGGCAGATCATCCAGCCCCGTCAACACAGTCGCCCCCGTAGTCGTCAAGCCCGACATAGCCTCGAAATACGCGTCAGTAAACGACAGTGGTATCCCGGCCCGGTCGAAATAGATCAAGAACGGGATCGACGCCAGCAGCGGCAGACTGACCCATACCACCGCCACCAGCAAAAACCCATCTCGAGCATTCAACTCGCTACGCCCGCGCCGCGTGACGAGCCAGACCGCGGCTCCACCCCCAAACGCCAGCAAAAACCCATCCAGAAACGCCGTGAATCCCGCGTCGTCGCCCAAATATGCCACCACCAGCGGCAGCAGCATGGTCAGCGCAAAGACGCCCATGGTCAGGCCCGCGACGTAGAGGGTAGCCAACAAGCGCTTCATAGGCAGTCGCAAACGCTAATGTGAATGGCCGTATGGCGCATGGGTGACGATATCCGAGATCAGAAGAAAGACGCCGAAACCTGGAACAGTTTTTCAACGCGCGGCATCATCTGGCGCGAGGGTACAAAGACAATGACATGGTCGTCCGTCTCGATGACCGTATCGTCGTCCGGCATCAAAATCTCGTCACCGCGCGCCAACGCACCAATGCTGGCCCCTTTGGGCAAACGGATATTTCCAACGGCGCGCCCCACGACCTTGGAACTGCTGCGGTCGCCATGGGCAATGACCTCAATCGCCTCAGCCACACCCTGGCGCAACCGGTGCGCGACCACAATGTCGCCACGGCGGACGTGCCGCAGCAACTCGCTCATGGTGGCTTGCGCCGGCGATACCGCAATATCGATATGGCTGCCCTGCATCAACTCGCCATAGGCTGGGCGGTTGATCAGCGCGATCACCTTGCGCGCACCCAGACGCTTGGCGAGCAACGACGACATGATGTTGTCTTCGTCATCACTGGTCAGCGCCAGCCAGGTGTCCATATCGCCGATGTTTTCTTGCTCGAGGAGCTCCTCGTCGGTGCCGCTGCCATGCAGCACCAGCACGCTGCTGGGCAACTCGGCCACCAGGTATTCACAGCGTTTTTCGTTGTGCTCGATAATGCGCACGCTGTAATTTTCCTCGGCCAGTTGACGCGCCAGCCGCAGACCGATGTTGCCGCCGCCCGCAATCATGACGCGGCGCACAGACTTTTCCGCCTCGCGCAGCTGCCGAACAGCACGGCGGGCATGCCGGGAATCGACTACCAGCACGACCTCATCGCCCGGCGCGATAACGGTCCCTCGGTCAGCCTGCAGGGGCCGGCCATCGCGCACTACGTCCACCACGCGGGCCGCTACATCGGGCCATACCTCGCGCAACTGTGCAATCGGATGATGTGCCATCGGGCTGCCATGCCCGACACGCACCGTGACTACGCTGATGCGCCCATCCGCAAATTCGACGACCTGCAAGGCCTCGGGAAACTCGATCAAGCTATGCAAATACGCAGTGACACTGCGTTCGGGGCTGATCAGCGCGTCGATACAGAAGCCCTCCTCCCCCATGAGCTCGGGCTGGTCCTCGAAATCCGGCATGCGGATACGGGCAATGCGACGCGGCACATTGAACAACTGTCGAGTGATCTTGCAGCCGACCATATTGGCCGCATCGGAAGCGGAACAGGCCACAAACAGATCGGCATCCTCAGCCCCTGCGGCCTCCAGCACGGCCACCTGGGTCCCATCGCCGTGCACCACGCGCAGGTCGAAGCGATCCTGCAGATAGCGCAGTTGATCGACATTCGTGTCGATCACCGTGATGTCGTTCTGCTCGGACACCAGATTTTCGGCCACGCTGGTCCCGACGCGGCCTGCCCCCATGATGAGGATCTTCATGTGCCGCGTTTACGTGCCGACTCGATGCCCAATTGCTTGAGCTTGCGATACAAGTGAGTGCGCTCGAGACCGGTACGTTCGGACACGCGCGTCATGCTGTGATTTTCACGAACCAGATGATATTCAAAATAAATGCGCTCGAACTCGTCGCGCGCCTCGCGCAGCGGCTGATCCAGTGCAATGCTGCCCAGTTTGCCACTGGAGGCGGGGGGCGCCTCGGCCAAGGGTGGCAGGCTGGTCACAGACGTCAGTGCCGACGGCGGGTCCAGCTCGTCCTCCAGCGGCACCACCGGCGTCACCGCGCTCAGGGGCGTCGTCACGGCGGAAGGATGCGAGGTGCGGCCACGCGCCAAGCCTGCTGCGATCGTTTTGAGCAAACGCTGCAAGGTGATGGGCTTTTCGAGAAAATCCATGGCACCGATACGCGTTGCCTCGACGGCGGTATCGATCGTGGCATGGCCGCTCATCATGATGACAGGCATGTCCAACAGCCCTTGTGAGCCCCACTCCTTGAGCAGGCTCACGCCGTCGGTATCCGGCATCCAGATGTCCAACAGCACCAGATCCGGACGCATGCGCAGCCGTGCGGCACGTGCTTGCGCCGCGTTTTCGGCTAATTCGACCGTGTGCCCTTCGTCGTAAAGAATCTCGGACAAAAGTTCACGAATGCCAACTTCGTCGTCAACCACCAGAATTCTGGCCATAAACCTTCCACCTATTGCGTAGCCGCATTATCCTGTTCTTGCGCAGCCGCGTCCATAGCCGCGGCCTTGGGGGCCACTCGGGTCAATAATATCGAAACCCGCGCCCCTCCTTCCTTGCGGTTGCCCAGATCGATCTTCCCACCATGCTCTTCCACGATCTTGCGCACAATTGCCAATCCTAACCCAGTCCCGTGAGCCTTGGTGGTGACATACGGTTCAAAAGCCCGCTGCATGACTTTATGCGAAAACCCCTGACCGGTATCAGCGACCGTAAAACGTACCGCAGATTGCGTGGCGCCATTGGACTCTCCCATCAGTTGCGTCGTCACCTGTACACGTCCGTCAGCTCCCTGCTCTGCAATGGCATCCCGCGCATTCGACAGCAAATTATGAATGACTTGGCGCAGCTGAGTGGGATCCCCCTCGATATGCGGCAAGCCAGGCTCCAGCGAGACATCCAGGTTCAGGGCCGGCGCCAGGGCGCGTCCCGGGGCCGAATGTTTCTCTCCCGGATCCCAACCATACAACGCCAGCACATCTGCCACCAAGGCATTGAAGTCGATAGTTTGCATCACAGCAGGAGGCGTGCGGGCATATTCGCGGAAATCGTCCACCATCTGCTTGAGCGAGCCCACCTGATTCACAATGGTATTCGTCGATCGCTCGAGCATCTGCCGATCCGCCGGTTGCAGGCGGTCGGCGAGTTTCATGGCCAGGCGTTCGGCTGACAGCTGGATCGGGGTCAACGGATTTTTGATTTCGTGTGCCAAACGGCGGGCTACCTCCCCCCACGCTACCGTGCGGTTGGCCGAGATCACCTCGGTAATGTCGTCAAACACCACCAGATAGCCATTGCCACGCCCATCCACCCGCAAATGTGTGCCTCGCGCCAACAGGGTCAATATTTGCGCAGACTCGTTCGAGTCTGCCGACGGCGCCAGGGAAATCTCGAACTGTTGTTGCCAATGCAGACGCTCGGACCCCACCGCCGCGTGCTGGGCAAAGGCCTGGCGTACGATCTGGATGAACTCCAGCATGCCATCGACCGTTTCCAGCGGCCGCCCGATGACCGAACGCAAATCGGCCTGCAAAATGGATTGTGCGCCCTGATTCACGGTCGTCACGCGAAAGCTTTCGTCAAATACCAGCACGCCCGACGACAGGTTCGACAGCACGCTTTCCAGATAGACGTTTGAACGCTCCAGTTGGCGGCGATTGCTCTCGACCATATGGCGCGCCTCGTCCAGCTGACGGGTCATCGCATTGAAAGAACGCGTCAATTGCCCTACCTCGTCGCGCTCGGGAGGCTCCGGCAGCGGACGATAATCGCCCACCCCCACCGCCTGAGTCCCCGCTGCCAAACGCAGCAGCGGCCGCACCAGCCGCTTGGACAGCGACAAGGCCACGGCAATCGCGGCGAACACGGCCAGCAACAACGCCAAGGTCAAGGTAATGCCATAGAGCTTGCGCAACCCCAGCCGCGACAGCGCGAGTTCCTGATAATCGCGAAATCCCTGCTGCACCCGGTTGGCGTTATCCGCAATCTGCTCGGGCACTGGCTGCAGCAGCTGCAACCAGCGCGGCTCGGAAGGCGGCGACATCAAGGTATCGAAACGCTGAGGCGTCGTCAGCGGGATGACCACGCGCAATGTCAGGCTGTCTTTGCCGCCTGCCAGACTGGCGTCATCGGCCTCGGCAGCGGAATACCCTCGCCCCAGCCGTAGCTGGTTCAACACCGATGCAGGCGGGATTTCCGGCAACAATTGGCCGTACTGATCGGTGGAAAAAGCCACCAGGCGGCCGCCACCGGTAAACACCATCACATCCTGCACCCCGCTGGACTCGCGCAAGCGAGTCAGCGCCAACGGGATGTCGCGATCAGGGGTATTGTTCAATTCCGACGCCATGGACCGCGCCTTGGCATCCAGATCGGCCAGAGATGAATCCAGCGCAGCGCGCCCCAGGTTCAGGCCGGACTCCAGCGCGCTATCGACACGGACATTGAACCAGGACTCAATGGACCTGGACATGAACTGCACCGATACGATGTAGATCAACGCCCCTGGAACCACCCCGATCAGCGCAAAGGCCAAGGCAAAGCGAGCCGTCAGCCGCGCGCCGAACTGGCGGCGGCGGATCTGCCGCACCAGCCGCGTCGTCAACGCCACCACCCAGACAAACAAGGCCAGGGCGAAGACACCGTTCAACACCAGCAAAATATCGTAGTAGCGGGCAAACCGCGACGCGTTGCCGGTCGACCAGGCCAGCAGGCCCAACAATGCCAGCCCGCTGATGGCCCCGATGATCAGCGCGATGCGCAGCAGCATTCTCATGACGGATCCCGAGGCTTGGCCAATTCGAACGAAAAACCCGTCCAAGGCGTTCCCAGGCTCCAGGAACTGCTATTGAGCGCATTGACCTGGAAGGGACGCGTCAACTGCGATGTATCCAGCCGCAGCCGCAACTGCCCTTGATACGACACCTCATAATCGAGCTCCGAGACATCGATCAAGACCCAATGGCGAATATGGCGCACCATGTCCATGGCCTCATCCAGCGAAGACACGGGCCAACTCAGCGAATCCGTTCCGACACGCCATTGACGGGTCAGCGCGTTATAGATCACCCGCCAGGTCCGGCTGGTGTCGACCACCGTCTCGTCAAACCACCACCACCGATCCCGGCTGATCACAATATCGGCCGTGAAATACAGAGGCAGCCCGCGTTCGGCAGCGTCGCGCAACTGCTCGTTCAGCCGGACATCGATTTCGGCATCGATTTCCAGTTTCCCGTCACGAATGGCGGGTTCAATACGAGCTACCGTAGGCTCACTGGCGTACGCCGGCCCGGCACCCAATGGTGTCATCAAAAATAACAGCAAGAACGCACAAAATAAGCGAGAAATCATCGATATTCGTAACCTGATCGCATCCTACGGCTATTCTTGGCGATTCAAGACTGCTTGGCAAACAGCGCATAGAAAAAACCGTCGTGTTGGGCCTGAGGTGTTGCGCCGACCGCAACAGGCAGCAGTTGCCCCGGAGCGTCCTGGCGCTGCGCATCCGCGTGGCGCCGGGCAAAAGCCTGGGCCTGGCGCTCGCCTTCCTCAGGAAAAACCGAACAGGTGACATATAGCAGCCGTCCTCCGGGGGCCACCGTGCGCCACAGTGCATCCACGATACGTGCCTGTAACGCCGCCGTGCGCGCCACGTCGGGTGCACGGCGCAGCCAGCGGATGTCGGGGTGGCGCCGCACGATACCTGAGGCCGTGCAAGGCACATCGGCCAACACGGCGTCAAACGGCCGGCCGTCCCACCAGGCATCCAGGTCTGCCGCATCGGCCGCGGCCAGGGCCACCCGATCCGAACGCAAGCCCAATCGGTCCAGATTCTGTCCCACACGCGTCAGGCGCCCTGCATCGGAATCCAGCGCCAGCAACTCCACATCGGCGTTTTCCAACAAATGCGCCGTCTTGCCGCCAGGTGCCGCGCAGGCATCCAGTACGCGCTCGCCGGCGCGCACAGCTAGCAGCACAGCAGCTTGTTGCGCGGCAGCGTCCTGCACCGACCACCAGCCTTCGGCAAACCCGGGTAATTGGGTCACAGGCCGGGCTTCGGCCAGCACCAGACCAGCCTGCCCCACGGGTTGGGCCTCAACGCCCGCGGCCTGGAACGCGTCTCGTACCTGGTCGCGGCTAGCGCGCCGCGTGTTGACTCGCACCGTCAACGGTGCGGGAACACTCGCCGCCGTCAGGATGTCCTGCCATTGGTCTGGATATGCCTGCCGCAGCCGCTCCACCCACCAGCGCGGGTGATTCCAGCGCGCCTCGGGCAAGTCAGCCACCGCCGCCTCGATGGCGTCGCGTTCACGCAAAAAACGGCGCAGGCAGGCATTGAGCAGCCCCTTATAGGCAGTCAGACTGCGCTGGCTGGCCGCCGCGGTCACGGCCTGATTCACCACCGTATGCGGGGCATACACCGGCATACCCGGTAACGCCTCGACCTCTCCGGCCACCTTCAACAAAGACAACGACACGTTCAACAGCGCATCAAACTGCGTGGCGGGCGAACGCTGCACCAAACCGCTGCCGATCGCGCTGGCCCAGCCCAGCTGGCGCATGGCATGAAAAGACACCGCCTGCGTGGCGGGCCGCAACGGCGCTGGCACAGCAGCGAGCGCCTCCGTCAGCGAGCGTCCCTCCATCACGGCACGCACCGCGCCCGCCGCGGCTAACAACACCACCGACAACGCCGGCCGGGCGGGTTGCGATTCAGGAACATCAAGAGAAGCAGGGGAAACCATGTGGATCATCAATGACTATGCAATCCCGCTATGGTAGCCGCTGACAGGCAAGCGCATCAGGGATAGAACTATTTAGGGACAGATTAAACCACGCAAATCATCGGACGAAACAGGAGAAATGCCAGCCATCAGGGCCTGCAACGTCCTTTAGTCCGAAAGGCCGCTCAATATCGAGCCGGTTAAAAGCTCGCCGTCCTTTCTCACTTTCAATACGGATCACTGCAAGACGATACGGCGAACTTGTCATACGGGAGAACCGCGATGCAATACTTGAGTCCGGATGGCGTGGTCGACGGCGAGATCGCGGCATTCGGCGGCGACGATATGTACCGAACCGTGGCATGAGGGCCGACCAATGACACGCCTGTCAGCACGGCCCTTGACGTGGATATTTGCCGACCCGGCGGCCATGCTCACTGTCGTACTAGTGGCGTTACATCAGTCTCTCATCGCCTCGTCCGCTTATTTTCTGACGCAAACCATCATCAGCTATCAGGAAGAACAGGCGCTAAAAGAATATCTCGCGCTGTACTTGCTCTCGATCATCCTTCCGTTCATTCCCGGGTACCTGTCATTTATGACGATGCAGCGCTGGATCAACGCCATACACCGGAAATTCACACTGGCCATGACATCAACGATCTATGGCAACCTGGACGAATACCGATCGATTGAACGCAAGTCGGCATTCGAATCCACGATCTGTAGAAACGCCTTCGACGTGATCTCGTCGTATGCCATGTTGTCGCACGATCTTCTGAGCCTGACACTGAATAGTGTGCTGAGCGTCGCGGTGATTAGCATGATCCTGCCGCCCGAGATTGCACTGGGCTACGGCATCAGCCTGGCGCTCAGCACGGCAATGGTTTGCTTCCTTGCCAAAGGAACGCGAAAGCTATCCGTCGACACCGGACGGCGATACGCGGGTTACGGCAATACTTTGCACAAGGCCTGGGACAACGCGGTGCTCGGTAACGCTTACAACTATCACTTGTGGATGGCCGAGTTCCGCGCCACTGGTGCCTCGTACTATTCCTCGTCCCAGCGGCTCACCACGTACAAACAGCTCGGGAACATCGCCATCGCGTCAGCGGCTCTCATCCCGACCGCCTATCTCGTATATCACCTGCTCGTGATCGAACAGATAGAGGCCGCCATCATTGCGGCGATCATCGTCAACCTGACGCGGATATTCCATATTCTCAATTCCTTGGGCAGGTTGATATATGAACTGTTCGAGTGGGCCAGTGCATCTGCCCGGCTGCGCTATCTCTGGGCTTTTCTATTACCGGCTGCCACCGCGCCATTGCCTCAGACCCCTGCGGGGACAATCACCCTCAACGGCGAGCCAATCAGCGACTATCAGACAGTGCGAGAGATGCTGCGTCGCCATCGCTTCGGCAGAATGACCCTGCGCGGCGCAAATGGCGCCGGCAAATCCACGCTTCTGCTGTCGATCAAACATGCGTTTGCGCAACAGGCCCATTTGCTGCCCGCCGGTGACAATCCTCTCTGTTGGCGTTTCAAGCACAGCAACATATCGGCAGGACAACGGACCCGCGCCATCATCGACGAGATCCTGCAACAGGGCTCGGACATCCAGTATCTCTTGCTCGATGAATGGGACGCGAACCTGGATGAAGCCAATCGGAAGCTCATCGATCAACGATTGGACACCCTCAGCAAAGAACGCGTCGTTGTCGAAGTCAGGCGTCAGGAATCCGCCGGCCTGCGCCCAGCCAAAGAGCCTTAAGCCGTTGTAAACTATAGGGTTATATTCACAAATCGGAATTCCAACATGGAAACCAAGCGGGCACCCAGCATAGCGATGGTCTCTTTAGGGTGTCCAAAAGCCCTGGTCGACTCTGAGCGCATCCTGACCCAACTGCGCACAGAGGGTTATCAGGTCTCACCCGAGTACAACAACGCCGACGTCGTCGTGGTCAACACCTGTGGTTTCATCGACAGCGCCAAAGCCGAGTCCCTGGAGGCCATCGGCGAAGCCATCGCCGAAAACGGCAAAGTCATTGTCACCGGCTGTATGGGCGTCGAGGAATCCGTCATTCGCGACGTGCACCCCAGCGTGCTGGCCGTGACCGGACCTCAGCAATACGAAGAAGTCGTACGCGCCGTGCATCAGGCCGCACCGCCCAAGACCGATCACGATCCCTACATCGACCTGGTGCCACCGCAGGGCATCAAGCTCACACCGCGCCATTACGCCTATCTGAAGATCTCCGAGGGCTGTAATCACCGCTGCAGCTTCTGCATCATTCCGTCCATGCGTGGCGATCTGGTCAGCCGGCCCGTGGGCGACGTGTTGAGCGAGGCCGAGCGCCTGGTCAAGGCCGGCGTCAAAGAGTTGCTGGTCATCTCGCAAGACACCAGTGCCTACGGCGTGGATATCAAATATCGCAGCGGTTTCTGGAACGGCCGGCCCGTGAAAACGCGCATGACCGAGCTCTGTACGGCCTTGTCCGAACTCGGCGTCTGGACGCGCCTGCATTATGTGTACCCCTATCCGCACGTGGACGAGGTCATCCCGCTGATGGCACAGGGCAAAATCCTGCCCTACCTGGATATCCCGTTCCAACACGCCAGCCCGCGTGTGCTAAAGGCCATGAAACGCCCGGCGTTCGAGGACAAGACCCTGGCGCGTATCAAACGCTGGCGTGAAGAATGCCCCGATCTGACGTTGCGCTCGACCTTCATCGTGGGATTCCCGGGCGAAACCGAAGAAGACTTCCAATACCTGTTGGACTGGATGAGCGAAGCCCAATTGGATCGCGTCGGCTGTTTCCAATATTCCCCGGTCAACGGCGCCCCTGCCAATGATCTGGCCAACCCCGTTCCCGACGAGGTCAAACAAGAGCGCTGGGATCGTTTCATGGCGCACCAACAGGCGATTTCGGCCGCCCGCCTGCAAACCCGCGTCGGACGCGAGATCGACGTGTTGATCGACGAGATCGCAGCCGACGGCGCCATCGGCCGTTCCAGCGCCGATGCCCCGGAGATCGACGGCAACGTCTACGTCAACACCGATCGCAAACTGCGTCCGGGCGACCTGGTGCGCGTGCGCGTGACCGACGCAGACGAATACGATCTGCACGGCGATCTTATCTGAGCCGAGGCGACACGGGACCGGCTTTTACGGGCTAACACGTTAGTTGGTGGGCAGGCGCAAGGCCTGCCCACGCCTACGCCAATGCGGGCCCAGCCTCGCCTGGACCTAATGCCTCACCTCGATCACGACCTTGTCGTGGCTGAGGCGCTCTAACAATTCGTCGATACAACTTCGGTTGTCCTGATCCAGGTTCGCGTCCCATTCATCGAGCAAGAGGTACTGAATGTCCGCACCTTGCTTCAGCAGTTCGTCGATGATCGCGCGGGCCCGCTGCCCCGTCGACATCGCGTCGCGCCGCCCAAGACGCCAACAGAGCTGATTGTTTCCCGCGGGCAACAAATGGGCTTTATGTGGGAAAGCCTGCTTGATCGACAACAAGAGCGTGGACTTGCCCGAGCCATTTTCACCCCGTATTGTCACTCTGCCGCATGTGCGATGACGTAACGCCTCCCGCACCGCCAGATAGTCAGTAATCAGTTCGCCGTTCACGCTCACATTCCCCGAGGGCGATTGAGGGATATCGGCAACGGCAGCCGGCGTCAGGAAAGCAAAAAGATAGCGCAGACGGGCAGACGCGGACGCCCACTCGACAATCTCGTAAATCAGCGCACTCAGTGCATTGAGAATGTGAAAGATCCGCGTCAAATTCACAATGATCGCCGCCACGACGGCGGCCTCTATTTTTTCAAGCACCAGCAGGTGATACACCAGATAGGCCGTCGGAATCAGAGACGCGAAGGCAATCCCGACGTTGCCAGCTTGTTTGCAGGCGGTGAGCCGCAGAGAGCTTGAATAGTAGCTGGCCCCGTCGGCCTTGAACTCGTCCAGCCACAGACGATAGTTGTAGGCATTTCCGACCACGGCATTGTCCCAGGCTTTGCCCAAGGTATTGCCGTAATCTGCATGCCGCCGCTCTACGTCGACAGACAGTTTTTGCACGGCCTTGGTCAGCGCATAGACCATTCCAACGCTGAGCGTCAAACTAACGAAGTATCCCAGTACGATCTCAGACGGCAGAATCAACCCTATGACAGCAAGACTCAGGATACTGTTGAGTGCGAGACTGAGAAAATCATGCGACAACAAGATATACGATGAGATCACGTCGAATGAGTTTCTCGAGATGGCTGACTCGAATGCCGACTTGCTTTCCGTCGACCGGTACTCATTGAGGTTGCCATAGGCGGCCGACGCCATGGCCAATGTGAATTTCCGATGCACAGCATTTGTCCAGCGCTCCGCCATGACAAAGGAAAGCGCACCGGGGATAAATGGAAGAATCATCGAAAGAAAATACAAGACCAGATATACACCAACCTCTGTGCCCTGCTGGTAACCAGTGATCGTTTGCGTCAGGAAATACGCAGACGACGCGATGAGAGACTGATGCACCACCACCAGCATAAACGTGAGAAAGGCTGCACGATCAAAAAAAATCCGTGTGGAAGCTCGAGTAGACGAAAGGCTCATTGTTAATCTTTATGTTGTTCGATACTTGCAAAGGCGGTCGGACTCCACAATGTCTCGAGCACCGGACAGCAGCGCTTTCGTGCGAGAGGACACTGACGTAATCCCTGCACGCTCTTGTCGGTCGATCACCTGCTCCACAGAATCCAGTGAGGCAACCAGTTGCGCCAGGATTCTCGGCGTCGGAGGATGAACAAGCGGCGCCGATGGATGTCCGATGAATTTTTCGCGAAACATCACGATCTCGGCGGCGACCACAATGCTATGAATCACTTTGTCCAGGGGACGAGCGATTTTCAAGATGGCTGACTGCGCCCAGCTATCGGGGCTCATGAGCGCGCGGTGATCGTAGTGTCCATACCGATACTCGTCGATGAACATCGCATGATGCGTCAGTTCGTGCACGATAAACTCCACCACGTCAGGTATCCGATGGGTAATCTTGGGATTTGCCCATATCACGCCGATGGCAGAGGACGTGCTTCCACCACTAGCCTCTTTGGACGGCATCAAAAATATATCGGTGATCAAGAAATCGAATAGGCACTTGTGCTCAGAGGACAGAACACCTAGACATTCGATAGCAGAGCCCAGCAGAACCGCTTTCTTTTCCACGAGCGGATCTGGTTCCCTGGCAATGACCTCGGCCTGATTCTTGTCGTCCAAGACCGTCAAATCGTCATCGGACAGCAGGCGGCTGAATTCGCTCGCCTGGTCATGGTCGAACACGATGTGTGTTTCCCGGTATTTACCCTTGCTTTTTCTGCCCTGCAGCGCCTCTAATGCTCCGATGTAACACGTCGAAAGTGTTTGTTCATCCTGCACTTGGCTTGTATCCAATCCGGCTTTTTCAATGAAAACGAGCAGATTTTCTATATGAACATCGAGCGGCGCCTGGGCAATCATCTCTATACTTTTTCTCTGAAAAACCAGAATAGCGCGCACGAATGCGCGCGCCGATAATGCGTTGACAATCAGTCCGTCAGCATCATGTCGTCGTAAGAGATCATGCGATAACGCGGATGAGGCCCTGGGCCCATGGGCATGGGTTTCATAGCCTCGACAGAACATTGTTGCGCCAGGAGGAAATCGCTCTGGCACCTGTTGGCTCGGCCACCGGCCTTTTGGGCGATCTGGAATGTCTTCTCTCTGATCATTTCATTCAGACTTGCAGCTAGCATCACTACCCTCCAGGTAAGGAAATTTGCTGCACCCTTGTGCAGCAAGGCTGCAGAGTAGACACCTGAAACCCTCATATGCCATCTCAAAGCACGGCATGCAGGCGCATTTCAGACGAGAAGAAGATCCTCTCCACTCGCAACGACATGTCCTCCCATAGACATACCAATGCCGTCCGCGACAGCGAGTTACGGTTCAATCCAACGGTCCCGGTCCCGGCTTTCGGTCCGAATTTCTCCTGGCGAATGGGCCCGTCCCTACCCTGGCCGACCGCCCCTGACCGGGCCTTGCCGCCAACTTGCGTAAACTAGAGACCCAGTATCAGCTTTTCCGGGTAGTTTCGTCCTGCCCTCATTCGACCCGTTTTTTGACTATGACCATCAAGAATCTCTGCGTTTACTGTGGTTCCAATGCCGGCAGCCGGCCTGATTATGTCGAGGGCGCACGCGCGCTGGCGCATGAGCTGGTCAGCCGCGATATCGGGCTGGTCTATGGCGGCGCAAGCGTGGGCATCATGGGCGCCGTGGCCGACGCCGTCCTCGCCGAAGGCGGCCGCGTCATCGGCATCATCCCCGAGGGCCTGCTGCGTAAAGAAATCGGCCATAACAACTTGACCGAGCTCCATGTCGTCGCGTCGATGCACGAACGCAAGACCATGATGGCCGAGCGCTCGGACGGTTTTATCGCCTTGCCCGGCGGCGCGGGCACCCTGGAAGAAATCTTCGAGACCTGGACGTGGGCTCAACTGGGCATGCATCAAAAGCCCTGCGGCCTGCTGAACATTGCCGGCTACTACGATCAACTGGCCGGCTTTCTGAACCACGCGGCGCAAGAATCCTTCATTCGAGCCGAACACCGCGCCATGCTGATCGTCGAAAACCAGCCTGCTGACCTGCTGGATCGCTATGCCGCCTACACGCCGCCTACGGTCTCCAAATGGATAGATCCGGGCGAGCATTGATCGGACCGCTCACCACGTACTCGCCATGTCTACTGCCCACGCACCTGCACTCAATACCGCATCGGTGATGCGGAATTACCTGCATGCCAAAGACGAAAACCGTCCCGTCTACATGGCTCGGGCATTTACCAACGATGCCGTACTGAAAATGACGCTGCGTACTCAGGCGATCGCCTTTCCGCCTGAGTCTCATGGCCTGGACGCCATCACCGAGACACTCGTACGCGCGTTTGGCCAGACCTACGAGAACGTATTCACCTTTTACCTCGCGCATCCTGGCGAGGAAGCCATCCTGGATACCTACGCATGCGATTGGTTTGTCGGCATGGCCGAAAAAGCGACCGGCCAGGTTCGTGTCGGTTGCGGCCGCTATGACTGGGAATTCCAGACCGAGCCTCACTTGGCCCGCCGCCTGACCATCACGATTGAGACCATGTTGAACTTGCCGTCGGACACGGCCCCGGCGATTTTCAACTGGCTCACCGCGCTGCCCTATCCCTGGACGGATCCGCAACGCGTGGTACAAGCTGCACCACCCATCGAGGCTCTGGCGCCGGTCATGCATTGGATCCGCCGCGACCATATCGTAGATCCCACCGGTGGCACCGCTTGAAATACGATCTCGCCGCCTTTGATTTCGACGGCACGCTCGCCAACACCTGGCCCTGGTTCGAATCCATCCTTGACGACGTCGCAGACAAATACGGCTTTCGGAAAACCAATGCCGCCGAGCGCGCCGAACTGCGATATCGCAACGCCCACGAAATTCTGAAATTCCTCGGTGTGCCGCTCTGGAAACTGCCCGCCATCATGGCGCACGTACGCCAGATGATGCGCGACGTGGCACCCACGGTACAGCTATTCGACGGCATGGCCGAAGCCCTGACACGCCTGCGCGCCAGCGGCTTGCGCATGATGGTGCTGAGCTCCAACTCCAAAGCCAATGTCCAGCGTGTGCTGGGCCCGCAAGCCGAACAGTGGTTCGACGATTTTGAATGCGGCACCGACATGTTTGGCAAAGCAGCCAAACTCAAAAGGTTATTGGCACGCCACAACGTCGCGCCGCAACGCTGCATCCTGGTGGGCGACGAAATGCGTGACATCGACGCTGCCCGCAAAGCGGGCGTACACGTCGCAAGCGTAGCCTGGGGTTATAACCATGTCGACGCACTGCGCGAACATCATCCCGACGACATCATCCTGACCGTCTCCGACCTACCAGCCAAACTGACCCTAGCGTGATCATGGAACTCAACGACGACTACCGCATCACCGATCTGGACGCCCTGCAAACGCTGTATGGCCAGCCGGCCGGCGCCTCGCTCATCAAGGAAGTGGATCACGTGCACCCGCACTACCGCACTTTTATCGAGGCGGCGCCATTCGCGATCCTGGCAACATCCGGTCCCGAGGGGCTGGACGCTTCGCCACGCGGCGATCCCGCCGGTTTTGTGACGGTAGCCGACGACAAGACCCTGTTGATTCCAGATCGACGCGGCAACAATCGCATCGACAGTCTGCGCAATATCCTGGCAGATCCGCGCGTAGCATTGCTGTTTCTGGTCCCAGGCGTTGGCGAAACCTTGAGAGTCAACGGCCGCGCCAGCATCAGCACGGACCCCGAGCTATTGGCGCGCTTCGCGATGAATGACAAGCCCCCTCGATCGGTCTTGGTCATACACGTCGAGACTGTGTTTTTTCAGTGTTCGCGCGCGATTTTGCGGTCCGGACTCTGGGACGCGGCCAAGCAGGTGGACCGCAGCAGCCTGCCCAGCGTGGGGCGAATGCTGGCCGATATCAGTGCAGGCACGTTTGACGGCGTGACGTATGACCGGGAATTACCGGAGCGGGTGCGCAACACGCTGTATTAGGCTGCGGGGAAACCTCGCGAGGCCCGCGGCGGCTCAAGCTGCGGGCTGCCAGCCCCGCACAAACACATCCACAGGCTGACGTTTGCCCCCGGCTTTCTGCAACTCCAGCAACCGCAGCACACCATCGCCCGTCGCAATGTCTATTCCTGTCTCCGTTGCCTGCAATAGCGTGCCCGGCGCATGCGTGACGACCGTATCCAATGCCTCTGCCCGCCATACCTTGACCGGCGCCTCCAGGCCCGGCAACCGTACCGTCGCACCGGGTACAGGATTGAACGCGCGAACCCGCCGCGCCAACAACGCTGCAGGTTGCGTGCAATCCAGCGCAGCCTCGGCCTTATCGAGCTTGGCAGCGTAGGTCACGCCATCGGCAGGCTGCGCTTGTGCCTGCAAGCCTCCGGCTTGCAGCAATTGCAGCGCTTGCACAATGGCCTCGCCACCGGCGGCGGCCAAGGCATCATGCAATTGTGCAGCGCTGTCGGTATCGCTGATCGGCACGCGGCGTTCGAGCAACATGTCGCCCGTATCCAGGCCCTCGTCCATCTGCATGATGGTGACGCCCGTTTCCGCGTCACCGGCCTCGATGGCCCGCTGAATCGGCGCGGCACCGCGCCAACGCGGCAGCAGGCTGGCATGGATGTTCAGGCATCCGCGTGCGGGCAGCTGCAACGTCCAAGCGGGCAGAATCAGGCCATAAGCCGCCACCACCATGACCTCGGGCGCGGCTTGCTCCAGCTGGGCACGGGCTTGCGCCGCCTCATCCGGATAGCGTCCATCCAGACGCAAACTGCGCGGCTGCGCGACGGGGATTCCCGCCGCCAACACGGCCTGCTTGACCGGACTGGGCGTGAGCTTCAGCCCACGGCCGGCAGGCCGATCCGGCTGCGTCAGCACCAGCGGGATCTCGTGCCCGGCGGCCAACAAAGCGTCGAGCGCGACGCGGGCGAATTCAGGAGTTCCAGCAAAAACCAGGCGCATAAGATCAATAAAACCCGAGATCAGTAAAACGCGTCACCGCGCGTCGGGCAAAAGTCAGCAACGCTGCGATGATCGCATATTCTCCACGCAGCCCGATGACACTCCCAGCAGGCCGCCGGAACGCTGACCATCACACCGGCGCGAAAACTCTCTTGGGCGAACTCAGGCGCGCAGCGCTTCGCGCTCGGCTTTTTTCAGCTTGGTCTTGATGCGGGTCTGTTTCAGGTTGGACAGGTATTCCACAAACACCTTGCCGTCCAGATGGTCCAGCTCGTGCTGTACACACACCGCCAACAGCCCATCGGCCTCGGCCTCGTAGGCATTGCCATCGATATCCAGCGCCCGGTAACGAATACGCGCGGCGCGTTCGACCTCGTCATAAATGCCGGGCACAGACAGGCAGCCTTCTTCGTAGGTCTGGCGATCGTCGCTTTTCCAGGTGATCTCAGGGTTGATCAACACGCGCAGATGGTTGCTTTCTTCGGAGACATCGATCACGACGACTCGTTCGTGTACATCGACCTGCGTAGCCGCCAGGCCCACACCGGGCGCGTCGTACATGGTGTCGGCCATATCGCGCACTAACTTCCGGATGCGGTCGTCCACCACCGCAACCGGCTTGGCCTTTTTGTGCAGGCGCGGGTCGGGGTAATGAAGAATAGGAAGTAAAGCCATGGCAAACAGAAGGAATGGGGCTGATTAGTCAGCGACTCGTTAATAATAATTCATTAGACATATGATTTCTAATAGTTTTCGACTAATAGCCCTATGAAAAAACTCGACCGCCGAGTTTTGCCAGGTCTTTTTCGTCCCTCCTGGCGCCAGGCACTCGCCCGACCCATGCGACACTAAGGCCCCGCCATCAAACTGACGGCCTTTTCGCGAATCATGCCGCTCACCCATTCCGCTACCGAACTCTCTGCCTGGCTGCGCCTGTCACTGGAGCCGAACCTGACGCCGTCGATGCGATATCCGCTGCTGTCGGCGTTGGGGCTACCCGAACAAATCTATGCGCTGAGCGCGCCGGCACTGGCCCGTTACGTGCCACAACAACTGGCTATCCAGCTGGCGGCCGGCACACCGGCCGATATTCAGGCCCAGATTGACCGGAGCCTGGAATGGGTAGCGCAACCGGGCCACCACATCCTGACGCTGGCGGACCCCGCCTATCCGCAAAGCCTGCTCACCATCGCCGACCCGCCTGTCGTGCTGTATATCAATGGCGATCCGGCACGCCTGACTCAGCCGGCGCTGGCAGTAGTGGGAGCACGCAGTGCCACTCCTGGCGGATGCGAAAACGCCCGGGCCTTTGCCCGGCATCTGGCGAGCCACGGATGGTGTGTCATCAGCGGCCTGGCCCAAGGAATCGACGCTGCGGCGCACGACGGCGCGCTGCTGGCAGGCCCCGAGGGTGCGGGCACCGTCGCCGTCATGGGAACCGGCATCGATCGCGTCTATCCCGCCGGACACCGCGAACTCGCGCATCGCATCGCGGAGCATGGCGCCCTGATATCCGAATTGCCGCTGGGCATGGGCGCCCTGCCTCACCATTTCCCGCAGCGCAATCGTCTCGTTGCCGGCTTGGCGCGCGGCGTGCTGGNCGNCGAGGCCGCGCGCCAGAGCGGCTCGCTCATCACGGCGCGCCTTGCGGGGGAAAGCGGCCGCGAAGTGTTCGCCATTCCCGGCTCGATCCATTCCCCATTATCACGCGGCTGCCATGCCCTGATCCGGCAAGGAGCGAAGCTCGTGGAGACGGCTCAGGACATCACCGATGAACTCGGTGGCGCACAGCCTGCCGCATCACGCGCCACGTCCCGCACGCGGACTCCCAAGCGCACCAGAGCCAGCGGGCAATCGTCCGATACATCGCCACCGCCATCCCGCACGGCAAGCTCGCCGGTAACCTCTGTCGACGATCAGAAGGCTGTGGCCGACGTCGATATACCCGAATCCCCACTGTTACAAGCGCTTGGCTACGATCCCCTGCATCTGGACGCCTTGCAAGCCCGCACCGGACTCGACATCCCCACCCTGACCACGCAATTGCTCGAGCTGGAATTGGCCGGCCATATCGCCCGGCTGGACGGAGGACAATTTCAGCGCCTCAGATGACTGGCACGGTGCCTGGCAAGCACGCTCTGTCGCCGGACGATAGTTAAATAGACGTTGCAACGTCTCAGCCAACGAGCACGGATGTTCAGCCCAGCTCTTTGTGCATCCGGTTCGGCAGCATAGGATTACTATATGTTAGTCATCAGCATCAATCGTAGGTATGCGTCCCACGGTACGCCGCCCTTCCAGGAAAAAAAATGAGTTTGCCTTCACGCGTCAAAATCGTCGAGGTTTCTCCTCGCGATGGTCTGCAAAACGAAAAAGAACTGATCAGCACGGACATCAAGGTAGAGCTGGTTGATCGCTTGACCGCTGCGGGGTTTCCCAATGTCGAGGCCACGTCGTTCGTTTCGCCCAAATGGGTGCCGCAAATGGCCGACGCTGCCGAGGTCATGTCGCGCATCCAGCGCAAGCCTGGCGTCATCTACTCCGTCCTGACACCGAACATGAAAGGCCTGGAGGGCGCACTGGCCGCCAAGGCCGACGAAGTCGTCATTTTCGGCGCAGCCAGCGAAGCGTTCTCGCAAAAGAACATCAACTGCTCCATCGCCGAATCCATCGCCCGCTTTGAGCCCGTTGCCGAAGCCGCTCGCGCCGCGGGCCTGCGATTGCGCGGCAGCATCAGTTGCGCGCTGGGCTGTCCCTACCAGGGCGAAGTCCCGATCGAGGCCGTCGTCGATGTCGCCCAGCGCTATCTGGCGCTAGGGTGCGATGAAATCGATGTGGCCGACACGATAGGCGTAGGCACGCCGCAGCGCGTGCGCGAGGTGATGGCCGCCGTCACCCGGGTGGTCGATCCCGGCCGGATTTCGGGACATTTCCACGATACGTATGGGCAAGCATTGGCCAACATTCTGGCCGCATTGGAAACCGGCATCAGCATTTACCACACGTCGGTCGCCGGACTAGGTGGCTGCCCTTACGCCAAAGGCGCGACGGGCAACGTCGCCACTGAGGACGTGTTGTACATGTTGCGCGGCCTGGATATCGAGACCGGCGTGGATTTCGATGCAGTCGTCGATATCGGCCAATGGATGTCGGCCAATCTGAACCGCAAGGGCGGCAGCCGTGCCGGCAATGCCATCGCCGCCAAACGAGCTGCATGATCGTCTGTGGCCATGAACCCCTTTGATACCTCCCCATCCACGGACGAACAAGCAACGCTGCTACGCGAGATCGGTCCCTTGCCGCTGTCTGGCCAGGCCTGGCCGGATTGGGTGCGTATTCTGGCCTGGATTATCTTGGCCATCATCGGCGTACAGATCACCCTGTCGGCCATACGGATGCCGCCCGAGCAAGTCAATTCAGTCGTTGCCGCAATCGTCATCCTGTGTTTTCTCGGATTGGTGTTGGTGTCATGGCACATGCAAAAATCCATTACCACCATCGACGAGGCAGGCCTGCATCAAACGTGGATTACGCGGCGTGAGGTAGCCTGGCAGGATATTCACTTTGCCAAATTCGTGCCGCTGCTGTTCTCGAAACGCTTGGTCGTTTTTACACAGCGCGGGCGGCCGGTTGTGTTTCAAGGCGGGACGAAGGAACTGCAGATCGCGTTTGCGAAGATATCGTTGTTATATCGGCGTCAGCGGTGAGCTGGGGCGGGGGATTCGGCGGAGCACGTGCGGGATGAGGAGGGGTCGGGACTTGCGGTAGGTTGGGTTCGACTTGCGGTAGATTGGGNNCTTTAGCCGCCGCAACGCTGCTCGCAATGTCTCTTAATTACGGCTTTAATTACGGTTGCCTTGGTTAGTAGGCCGGGCGCTATGCTTGTCGCATTTTGAGCTTGAGGGCTGCGATTAATGTGGGCGGGCCGTTGCTTACGCTGCCAATGAGATAGAGACTGGCGCATTTGCCTCGCAGGCATCCAGCGCACGGCCCAGACGGGTCATGCCTTCGGCAATCTGGCTTTCGTTCATGGTGGCGAACGACATGCGCATGGCGTAAAGGTCGGCCTGCGCCGGATCGGCGTAGAAGACTTTGCCTGGGACGTACACGACGCCTTGCTCAATGGCGTAGGGCAACAGGCGCGTCGCATCGATGTCGCCGTTGAGCCGAGCCCAGAAAAACATGCCGCCCTCGGGTTTGTTGAACACGATACGGCCGGCGAGCGACTGGTTCAGGGATTGCGCCATGGCATCGCACCGGGCGCCGTAGGCGGCCTGGATGCGGGGGACGTGCTGTGCGTAGCGGCCGTCGGCCAGGTATTGAGCAACGACTTCCTGAATCCAGGCCGATGACGCCATGTCGTCGGCGGCTTTGGCGCCGACGCAGCGACGGCGGACCTCAGCCGGGGCGACGATCCAGCCTATGCGCAAAGCGGGCGCCATGGTCTTGGACATGGTCGAGATATAAACGGCCCAATGGCGGGCCTCGCCCTCGGCCAACGCAGCAATCGGCGGAACCATGTCTCCGGCAAAACGCAGTTCGCCATATGGATCGTCCTCGACGATCAGAAACTGATGCTTGACGGCCAGCTCGAGCAGACGCAGACGCCGCTGCCGGCTGATTGTCGCGCCGCAGGGATTCGAGAACGATGCAACGACACAGACTATTTTGGGCTTGATACGGGCGGCCATCTCGTCCAGCGCATCAACGTCGACGCCATCTGGCCCCGAGGGCACCGTATGGACAGTGGCGCCGGTGTAACGCAAAGCCTGGACAGAGTTCGGAAACGCGGGACTCTCGATAATCGCGTGATCGCCGGGTTGCAACATGACACGGCTGACCAGCGCCAAAGCCTGCTGTGACCCGCCGGTGACGGCCAGCTCGGTGTCTGGATCGCAAACCAAGCCCCGTTCGGCTGTCAGGCGCGCGAGTTCCGTACGCAAGCTGGCTTGCCCGTCGATATTGGAATACTGCAGGCATGCCCCCAAGCGCGCCACGACTTGGTTCGAAGCCGCCGTCAGGCCCTCCACGTCGAACAACTCCTGCGCGGGATATCCCCCCGCAACGGAAATATTGCCCGGTTTCATGGCATACGGCATCAAGGAACGAATGGGCGAAGCGGGAGGCGTTTCGAACGGCGCGGCGAACGCGTAGCGGGGTGCTGCGAGCGACATGAGAAGGGCAAAGCCGGTAAAAGTAAGCGCTGAATCCAGCGTCAGCGTAGCGCCGGGCCGCAACAGACAGCTTAGCGCCCAACGGAATAAGTAAATGACAAAGAATTCTATGCCTGCCCCCGAGGACGGTCAACGACTGCTGCAGACAGCCCCAAAGGAGCTCAGGTACCGAAGCGCACGCGTCTCTTCACGAGCAGACCGCAATCGGCCCAGGCACACGCGCCTGCCCTCGCCAATGGGACATGGCCAATAAAAACACGGGCGCGATTATCATGATGCTTTTACCCAGTATTCATCCATTATGAGTATCGATGACTCGATGTCGACCCGCGTGGCCCAACTACGCGCCCGCATCGACGCGGCCTGCGCGCGCGCGGGCCGGCCAGCCGGCAGTGTCACACTATTACCCGTCAGCAAGACTTTCGGCCCCGACGCCGTACGCGAGGCGGCAGCCCTGGGTTTTACGCGTTTCGGCGAAAACAAAACGCAGGAAATTCGCCAGAAAATCGACGCGCTGGCAGATCTGCCCGTGCAATGGGTCATGATCGGCCACCTACAGACCAACAAAGCCAAAGACGCAGCGCGCGATGCCTCTGAAGTCCAATCACTGGATCGCCTGGAACTGGCTCACGCGCTACAGCGCCGGCTACACACCGAGGGCCGCGACATCGACGTGCTGGTGCAAATCAAAACCTCGTCCGAACCCAGCAAACATGGCCTGCCGCCCGAAGAGGCAGCCGATTTCTTGCGGACCGTCGTGCGGGAATGCCCCGCCTTGCATGTGAAAGGACTGATGACCCTGGCAGTACAGTCTGAAGACTCGCAAGCCGTACGTAATTGTTTTCGTGCGCTGCGCGAACTGCGTGACCGCCTGAAAGACGCGGCCATCGAGGGCGTTGAACTGGACAGGCTGTCCATGGGAATGAGCGGCGATTTCGAAATCGCCATCGAAGAAGGCGCCACCGAAGTCCGGATCGGCAGCGCGATTTTTGGCGCCCGGCACTACTCCTGACAGATCAGTGCTTCATATGCTCCATGTGTGCCCCATGACCCGCATCCGGCTGATGCCCGATATGCTTGACCTCGAACTTCACGGCCACCTCGCCCGCTTTCTCGAACTTCAGCGTAGCCGGCACCTCGGCCCCCGCAACGAACGGCTGTTTTAAATTCATGAACATCACGTGATAGCCGCCAGGGGCGAGCTTGACCTCGCCCTCGGCAGGCACCTCGATACCCTCCGGGAGATGGCGCATGCGAGCCACGCCCTTTTCGGCTTGTACGGTATGCAATTCAACCCGCTCGGCGGCATCGGAGCTCACCGACACAAGACGGTCAGCCGTCTTGGCGTCGTTATCAATGTCCAGATAGCCTGCCCCATTGGTTTGACCAGGCGCCGACGCACGCACCCAGAGATCATCGATCTCAATCTGTCCGACCTTGTAATCTTGAGCCCAGGCCGATGTGGCGGAAGACAACCCCAAGGCGGCGACCAGCGCCCATTGACGGAATTTCATGCAAAACCTCTCCGTGACGGTCAGCCTAAGCGCTGACGAGTTAACGCCGCCGAATCAGACCTCCGTCCGCGGCGGCAGCCAGGACCGCATCGGTCAGGGCCTCCATAGCCTGTGAGTTTACCCGCCAGTGTTGCCAATACAAGGGGACGTCCTCTGCCGCACGGGCACGTAATGGGACTAAAGCACCCGTGCCGAGCTCATCCTGAATCAAGGGCAACGGATTCATGGTCCATCCCAGACCGTCCCGCGTCGCCTGCACAAAAGCGCGCGACGAAGGCAGCCACCACACAGGCGGCTGCCACGGCTCCTCACCCATGACCTTGCGGGCAAAGCGCGCCTGCAATGCATCTTTGCGGTTAAACACCAGTACCGGCGCGAGAGCCAGGGTGCGCGCATTCACGCCTGCGGAAAAGTACTGCGCATGAAATGCAGGCGTACAAGTCGCGACATAGCGCATGCTGCCCAGGGCATGGATACGGCAGCCTTGCACCGGATCTGCCAAAGCGGTCACCGCCCCCAGCACCGAGCCATTGCGCAATAACGCCGCAGTATGGTCCTGGTCTTCGGATTGCAGATCCAGGGTCGCGCGGCTGCGGGCTGCAAAGCGCCGCGCAGCATCCATAAACCAGGTCTCCAGGCTGTCATGATTCACGGCCACCGTCAGACTGGCCTGTGTCACGGCGTCGTCCTCCAGGCCCAGACGATCCAGTGCATCATGCTCCAGCAAGGCCGTCTGATCGGCCAATTGCACCAGCACCTGTCCGTCGGGCGTAGCCACGACCGGCACCGTACGCTGCACCAGCAAACGCCCCATGCGTGCCTCCAGCGACTTGATGCGCTGTGACACCGCCGAGGGCGTCACATTCAGCGCGGCGGCTGCGCGCTCGAAGCTCCCTTCGCGCACCACAGCGGCCAGGGCGCGCAGATTGCCGTGATCGATTTTCATCTGTCGTTATTCCGGCAAACAGCGCCGTTCTCAATTTAGAAAAACTTAATCAACTTAAACAAAATTAGCTTTATTTCACATCTTGCGCAAGCCAAAATACGCTCCTGGCCGCGGCAATTGCTGCGGCGCTGTTTTGTAGATTGCAAAAATGTTCACGTTCGCCTCCTCCCCCGCCCTGTTTACCGCCTGGGCCAGTGGCACCGCCACCGGACTGGGACTATTTGCCGTGGTCGGCGCGCAAAGCGCCTTTATTCTGCGGCAGGGATTGATGCGCGCGCATTTGCTCAGCATCCTGGCGATTTGTGCCCTGCTGGACGGCATCTGCATATTTGCCAGTGTGTGGGGATTGCAGGCCGCGGTGAATTGGTTTCCCTGGTTGACGCATGCCATTCTGTGGTTCGGCGTCGCCTTTCTGGCTTGGTATGCCTTTCAATCCGCCCAACGCGCCATTCGGGCGCAAGGCAGTCTGACTGCCGCGCAGCATGCCGTTCCCTCACGTTCCGCAGCCCTGCTGGCGGCCGCGGGCTTCACCTTGTTGAATCCGCATTTCTGGCTGGACATCATGGTGATCGGCTCATTGGCACACGGATTCGATGATGCGCGGCTGGCCTTTGCTGCTGGCGCCGTTACCGCCAGCGTCCTGTGGTTGATCGTGCTGGGCGTCGGATCGCGCCTGTTTGCGCCCTATTTCGCCAACCCCAAAGCGTGGCGCATATTGGATGGCGTGATCGCCGTCATCATGGCTGCGCTGGCAATGCGATTGGCGTGGAATGGCCTGGCCTGAGCAATCATTCTGCCCACTGGTCGACAGCGTGATGTTTCACCGTCAACGATTACGCGATCGTCGTTGCTGACGTGGCGCTTACGCTGCGCGCCTCCTCATCATCTGCTTGCAGCGCAGCCCTTGGTGCTTACTCATCGCGCTGTCCGCTCACCGCGTCAGCGCCATAGCGTTTTAATCCGTTCAGATCCAGCACGCGCACCGCGCCATATTCCACCCGCAGCAGGCCGGCCTCCTCGAGTTTGCCCAAAGCTTGGTTGGCGCGCTGACGCGAGACGCGTGCCAGATAGCCGACTTCTTCCTGGGTGATGGTCAGCCGCATGCCCATCCCGGGATAAAGCAACGGATTGAACAATTCCGCCAGACAGCGTGCGACCCGGGCATCAGGATCGAGCAAACGGTCATATTCCGCCTTGCCGATAAATTGCGCCACGCGTTCGTTCAATTGATGCAGTAAATAGCGATTAAACGGGATGCTGGTGTCAAGCAACCATTCGAATGTCGCCGCCGGCATGCGTGCCACCACCGAATCGCGTAAAGCCACCACGTCGTATTTGCGCACTTCGCGCTTGAGCAGCGAGCCCTCGCCAATCCAGCCGCCGGCAGGCACCCCGGTCAACGAGGCGACTTTGCCCTCGGCGTTGCCCACCGACACTTTGATCAATCCCGCCAACACCCCGATCCACGCCTGGGCAAGCTCCCCTTTGCGTTCTATGATCGTTCCTGCCTGCACGGGCTGCACCACGATATCCCGCTCGACGCGCGATTTTTGCTCGTCGGTCAAGACTCGGAACCAGGCTGCGGCGAGATGCAGAGAATCGGTTAATTGCATCGGGAATACCCTAAATATTCTTGGAATGTCGTGATCATGACAGTTGGCGACTAACCAAGCTTATACCTTACTGTTGCCGTACATCGAAAATGAACTGGTCAAGCGCCACCCCGATGTTCATACCGCCAGTGTGAACATCGGACCAGTGGCCCCCAAACCGGAGGAGACAACGTGGTGCATGCACAGCCTGCCGTCGACGGCAACACGTCGGCCGCACCCAGCACCTTTCCCGGCCTGCTCTTGCAGCATGCCAGCGTACGCGGGTCGCGGCCCGCCATACGCGAAAAGGACCTGGGCATCTGGCAAACCCTGACCTGGAGCGACGTCGCGCGCGACGTACGCCTGACTGCGCATGGTTTGGCAGCGTTAGGGATAACACCCGGAATGCACGTCGCCGTCATTGGCGAAAACCGGCCACGCCTGTACATCGCCATGATGGCCACGCAGGCTCTAGGCGCCATTCCCGTGCCGCTCTACCAGGATGCCGTCGCACAGGAAATGGTCTATGTCCTGCAAGACGCCAGCATCACGGTCGCGGTAGTCGAGGATCAAGAACAAGTCGACAAGATGCTGGAAGTGCGCGATCAGTGTCCCGACCTGGCCCATGTGATCTATGACGATCCACGAGGACTGCGTCATTACGCCGATCCTATGCTGCGTTCATATGATCAACTGATGGCGACCGGCCAACAACACGCAGAACAGCATCCGGGATTTTTCGAAGCGTCCGTCGCCACCGTGCGGCCGCATGATGCCGCAGCCATGTTTTACACCTCGGGCACGACAGGCAAACCCAAAGGCGTCGTGTTGACCCACCATGCCTTGATCGATCGCGCCCGCGCCGTTGCCGAACTGGAAAAGCTCACCGATCAAGAAGACGTGCTGGCCTATCTGCCTCCCGCCTGGATCGGGCAGAACATGTTCTCGTACACGCAGCTGCTCGTCAGCGGTTTTACCGTGAACCACCCCGAGTCTCCCGAAACGATATCGATCGATATGCGCGATATCGGACCGACCTATTATTTCGCACCGCCTCGCGTGCTGGAAGGCCTGCTGACGCACGTGATGATCCGCATGGAAGACGCAGGCCGCATCAAGCGCAGCCTGTTTCAGGCCTGCATGAAATTGGCCCGCCGGGTCGGCGTACGTATTCTGGATGGCGAACCGGTCGGCCTGTGGGATCGGTTGCGTTATGCCTTGGGCAACATCTTGATCTACGGTCCGTTGCGCAATGCGCTGGGGATGAGCCGCGTGCGGGTAGCGTATACCGCCGGCGAAGCCATCGGTCCCGATCTGTTTGTGTTCTATCGGTCCATCGGCATCAATCTCAAACAGCTTTATGGCTCGACCGAGACCTCGGTATTTGTCTGCGTGCAACCCGATGGCCAGGTCCGTGACGATACGGTTGGCCCGCCAGTCAGCGGCGTGGAGATCCGCGTTGCCGACAATGGCGAGATTCTCGTCAAAAGCCCTGGCCTCTTTAAAGAGTATTACCGCAACCCTCAAGCCACCGCCGAAGCGCGCGATGCCGACGGGTGGTTCCACACCGGGGATGCGGGCTATCTGGATACCGACGGTCAATTGAAAATCATCGATCGCGCCAAGGACGTGGGCAAGCTCGCCGATGGCAGCCTGTTTGCGCCCAAATACCTGGAAAACAAGCTCAAGTTCTTTCCTCACATTAAAGAAGCCGTGGCCTTTGGTGCTGATCGGGATCACGTCTGCGCCTTTGTGAATATTGACCTGGAGGCCGTAGGCAACTGGGCCGAGCGTCGCGGGTTGCCTTATGCGGGTTACACCGATCTGGCGGGCAAAGACGAGGTGTACCGGTTAATAGAAGAATGCATCGAACAAATCAATGCCGATCTCGCTCTGGATCCCAAGCTCGCTGCCTCGCAGATTGCGCGTTTCCTCATTCTGCATAAAGAACTCGACCCGGATGATGACGAGTTGACGCGCACCCGCAAGGTTCGACGCGCCTTTATTGCGCAGAAATACGGTATGCTGGTCGACGCCTTGTTCGCAGGCTCAGACACGCAATACATCGAGACCGAAGTCAAATTCGAAGACGGCCGTATCGGCAAGATTGCGGCGGATATCAAGATCCGTCCGGTCAAAACCTTTCCCGCCATTACCGCTCGGGCCGCCTAGATCATGAGTCATACAGACCGCGACCAGCGTATCGGCAAGGTCATGCTCGACCTGCAGAACATTTCTCTGTCATTCGGTGGGGTGAAGGCGCTGACCGATATTTCATTCAATGTGCGCGAGCATGAAATCCGCGCCATCATCGGCCCCAACGGCGCGGGCAAGAGCTCGATGCTCAACGTCATCAACGGCGTCTATACGCCCCAACAAGGCGGCATCGAATTCGAGGGCACGCGCTACTCGCGCATGAACCCGCGCCGCGCCGCCGAAATGGGCATTGCGCGTACCTTCCAGAATCTGGCCTTGTTCAAAGGCATGAGTGTGCTGGACAACATCATGACCGGGCGCAACCTGCGGATGACCTGCGGCCTGCTCGCGCAGGCCTTTCGCTGGGGCCCCGCCGAGCGCGAAGAAATCCGCCATCGCGAGTTCGTCGAGAACATCATCGATTTTCTGGAAATCCAGGCCTATCGCAAAACCCCTGTGGGGCGTCTGCCCTACGGTTTGCAAAAACGCGTGGACCTGGGGCGCGCATTGGCAATGGAGCCGCGCCTGTTGTTGTTGGACGAACCCATGGCGGGCATGAACATCGAAGAAAAGCAGGACATGAGCCGCTTTATCTTGGACGTCAATGACGAGTTCGGCACCACCATCGTACTGATTGAGCACGACATGGGCGTCGTCATGGACATTTCCGATCGCGTTGTGGTTCTGGATTACGGCAAGAAGATCGGCGATGGCAAACCCGATGAGGTCCGCGCCAACGAAGCCGTCATCCAAGCCTATCTGGGCGTATCGCACTAGCACCAAGGCGGAAACAGAACCATGGGATTTTTTCTAGAAACCTTGTTCGGCGGCCTGATGAGCGGCATGTTGTATGCGCTCATCGGCTTGGGCTTTGTGCTGATATTCAAGGCATCGGGCGTGTTCAACTTTGCACAAGGCGCGATGGTCTTGGTGGCGGCGCTATCGATGGCACGATTCTCCGAATGGATCCCACGATGGCTGGGATTCGAGAATCTGCTGCTGGCCAACGTGCTCGCCTTCATCATCAGCGCCTTGCTGATGTTTGTGCTGGCGGTAGTCGTCGAACGCTATGTTCTCCGTCATCTCGTCAACCAAGAGGCCACCACGCTGCTCATGGCCACGCTGGGCATCAGCTATTTCCTGGATGGCCTGGGGCAGATAGCCTTTGGCAGCTCAGTCTACAGCATCGATGTGGGCATGCCTAAAGACCCGGCGTTTATTTTGGAGTCGGTCTTTGAAGGCGGTGTCCTGATCAACCTGGAGGACCTGACCGCCGCGGTCGTCGCCGCCCTGCTCGTTGCCGCGCTGGCCATTTTCTTTCAATACACCAGTACGGGGCGCGCGTTGCGCGCCGTCGCGGATGATCACCAGGCCGCTCAATCCATCGGGATCCCACTCAATCGCATCTGGGTCATCGTCTGGAGCGTAGCGGGATTGGTCGCTCTCGTCGCCGGCATTATCTGGGGCTCGAAATTCGGCGTGCAGTTCACCTTGTCCACGGCGGCACTGCGGGCCTTGCCTGTGGTGATCCTGGGCGGACTGACCTCAGTACCCGGCGCCATTCTCGGCGGGCTCATCATCGGTGTAGGGGAAAAACTGTCAGAGGTATATCTGGGCTCTCTGGTAGGCGGCGGCATCGAAATCTGGTTCGCCTACGTGTTGGCGCTTGTCTTCCTGCTGTTCCGCCCTCAGGGGCTGTTCGGCGAGAAAATCATCGATCGGGTCTGAGGGAGACATCATGTTCTATCGCGAAAACGGCCAATTCAAGACGGGCTATCGCGCCGACCAGCAGATCTTTCCGATCCGCCAGGACCGCATTTTCATGGTGCTGCTGCTGGCAGTGGCCTTTGTTGCGGTACCCATGTTGGCCAGCGATTATTTTCTGCGCGCCATCCTGATCCCGTTTCTGATCTTGTCGCTGGCAGCGGTGGGCCTGAACATCCTGGTGGGCTATTGCGGCCAGATTTCACTGGGCACGGGCGCCTTTATGGCGGTAGGCGCCTATGCGGCATGGAATTTCGGTGTGCGCTTTCCCGGCTTGCCACTGGTGATACAGATCCTGCTGGGGGGGTGTTTTGCCACCATCGTCGGTGTGTTGTTCGGCATTCCCAGTCTGCGCATCCGTGGTCTGTATCTGGCGGTCGCGACCTTGGCGGCACAGTTTTTTGTGGATTGGGCGTTCTTGCGCATTCCGTTTTTCACAAACTACTCCTCATCGGGCAGCGTGTCGGTGCCGCCGCTCAATGTCTTTGGCATGCCCGTGCAAACCTCGCTGCAACGCTACCTGCTCGTCCTGTGTTTTGTCGTGGTCTTTGCACTGCTGGCGAAAAACCTGGTGCGCGGCGCCATCGGCCGCCAATGGATGGCGATCCGGGATATGGACGTGGCAGCGGCGGTGATCGGCATCCGCCCCATGTACGCCAAGCTCACTGCGTTCGCCGTCAGCTCGTTCATCGTTGGGGTGGCCGGCGCATTGTGGGGCTACATCCACTTAGGCTCCTGGGAGCCCTTGGCATTCGATCTGGCGCGCTCGTTCCAACTGTTGTTCATGGTAATCATCGGTGGACTCGGCTCCATCGTCGGCAGCTTCTTTGGCGCGGCCTTTATCGTGCTGGTGCCTGTCGCACTGACCAATGTGCCGCATATGCTGGGGCTCTCGCTGTCGGTTGACACGGCAGCGCACGTCGAACACATGGTTTTTGGTGCGCTGATTGTGTTTTTCCTGATTGCCGAGCCGCATGGGCTGGCTCGACTCTGGGGTATCGCGAAAGAAAAGCTGCGAATCTGGCCTTTCCCGCATTGATGTTGCGTACTGTTCCCGGCTGCCGCCCGCCGTCCGCGACGCAGCAGTCTCTTTGACTACCCGGCTTCAGACCGGGCCAATCCTGGTGTCAATCACACCAAGCAGGAGGTAAATGGAGATGAAGCGTCTTAACTTGAAATGGGCTGCGGCCTGCCTGGCCGCCGCAGGCGCCCTCAGCGCCGCCGCGCCAGCACTGGCGGCTGAAGAGCAGTTCGTTCCGCTCTTGGTGTATCGCACCGGTTCGTTCGCGCCGCTGGGCATCCCCTGGGCCGACGGGAAACTGGACTATCTGAAATTGGTCAACGCACGCGACGGCGGCATCAACGGCGTCAAGATCACCTACGAAGAGTGCGAAACGGCGTATGCCACCGATCGTGGCGTGGAATGCTACGAGCGTCTGAAGGGCAAGAGTGGTGGAGCATCGGGTTTTGACACCCAATCCACGGGCATCACCTTTGCCGTGACGGACAAAGCCATCGTCGACAAAGTCCCGGTAGAAACGATGGGCTACGGCCTCTCGCAATCGGTCGACGGCAGTGTCTTTGAATGGAACTTCCCGTTGCTCGGCACCTATTGGACGGCAGCCGATGTCATGATCCAGGACATCGCCAAAAAAGAAGGCGGCATGGACAAGCTCAAGGGTAAAAAGATCGCCCTGGTCTACCATGACTCCCCCTACGGCAAAGAACCCATCGCGCTGCTGCAAAAACGTGCGGCCAAGGAAGGCTTCGAACTGCTGCTCTATCCGGTCACTGCGCCAGGGGTAGAGCAAAAGTCCACCTGGCTGCAAATCCGCCAATCGCGCCCCGCCTACGTGCTGCTGTGGAGCGCCGGCATCATGACGCCGACGGCCATACGCGAGGCCCAGGCCACAGGCTATCCGCGCGAAAAAATGTATGCCATCTGGTGGGCAGGCTCTGAGGGCGACGTCAAAGACCTGGGCACGGTTGCCAAAGGCTATAACGCGATCACCATCCACAACAGCGCTGCCCAGGGCAAGGTCTACGAAGACTTGAAAAAGTACGTCTACGACAAAGGCCAGGGCAGCGACGCCTCGGGCAGCTCCACGCTCGGTACGATCGCGCACACCCGAGGCATGATGATCTCGATGCTGCAAGTCGAGGCCATCCGCGCCGCGCAGGAAAAATTCGGCAAAGGCAAACACTTGACGCCCGAGCAAGTCCGTTGGGGCTTTGAAAACCTGAACCTGACTCAGGAACGCCTGAACGAATTGGGCTTTGGCGACATCATGCGGCCGGTGAAAACCTCGTGCAGCAACCACATGGGTGACGACTGGGCGCGCATCGTGCAGTGGGATGGCAAAGACTTCAAAGTCGTCTCCGACTGGTACCAGGCCGACAAGGCGGTTACCGGGCCGCTGGTGAAAGAGGCGGCAGAGAAATACGCCAAAGAAAAGAACATCACGCCTCGCAAATGCGAAGGTTGATGTGAACCAGCCGCCGGCGCCTCGTGCGTTGGCGGCTACCACGCAGGAACTGCTATGACTGCTGCAAACACTGCCCAACCGTCCGCCGTGGCCAGCACCCCGATGACAAACTCGGGGGCAGCCAAGGCAACGGCACCCGACATCGCTGCACCGTTGCTGGACGTCAACGGTATCGAGGTCATCTACAACCACGTGATCCTGGTGCTGAAAGGTGTCTCGCTGCAAGTCCCCGAAGGCCGCATCGTCGCCTTGCTGGGCGCCAATGGCGCGGGCAAAACCACGACACTGCGCGCTGTGTCGAATCTCCTGAAGGGCGAGCGTGGCGACGTCACAAAAGGCTCCATTCAATACCGCGGTCAACGCATCGACCAGCTCTCGCCTGCCGAGCTGGTAAAACGCGGCGTCGTACAGGTCATGGAGGGCCGCCATTGTTTCGCCCATCTGACCATTGAGGACAACCTGCTGACGGGCGCCTATACCCGAGACCTCAGCCGCGGCGACACGGCAGTAGCCTTGGACCGCGTCTACCAATATTTCCCGCGCCTGAAGCAACGGCGCACGAGCCAGGCGGGCTATACCTCGGGCGGCGAACAGCAAATGACCGCGATCGGTCGCGCGTTGATGGCCAACCCCAACATGATTCTGCTCGACGAGCCCTCCATGGGCCTGGCGCCTCAAATCGTCGAGGAAATTTTCGAAATTGTGCGAGACCTGAATCAACGGGAGCGCGTGAGCTTTCTATTGGCCGAGCAGAATACGAACATCGCGCTGCGCTATGCCGACTACGGCTACATCCTGGAAAACGGCCGCGTCATGATGGACGGCGATGCCGGCGAGCTCAGCCGCAATGAGGACGTCAAAGAGTTCTACCTGGGCATCTCCAGCGGAGAACGCAAAAGCTTTCGCGATAACAAGTTCTACCGGCGCCGCAAACGCTGGCTGGCTTGACCCTTAATGCCTTTGTTTACGCCTTTTGGCCTTTCATAGAGTGCGATCACATGCCTGCGTTTTTTGATGCACTGGAAACCCGCGCCCCCGAACAGCGCGAACGCGATCTGATGGCGGCATTGCCGGGCGTTGTTGCACATGCCATGGCTCGAGCACCCGCCATTGCCGAACAATTGCACGGAGTCGATCCACGCGGCGTGGATTCACGCCAGGCGCTCGCAGCGCTTCCCGTTTTGCGCAAGCACGAATTGCTGGAAAAGCAGCAACATAGTCGTGCCAGCAACCGTCCTGCCAGCCCTGCCAAGGCCTTTGGCGGGTTTTCAACCATCGGTTGGGGGCAAGCGCTGCGCGTCTTTGCTTCGCCTGGCCCGATCTACGAACCGGAAAGCAGTCGCGCCGACTATTGGCGTTTTGCCCGCGCACTCTATGCGGCAGGGTTTCGGTCTGGCGAGTTGGCGCACAACTGCTTTTCATATCACTTCACCCCCGCGGGCTCGATGATGGAAACCGCAGCCCATGCCGTAGGCTGCACGGTTTTTCCTGGCGGCACAGGTCAGACTGAACAGCAAGTCCGTGCCATAGCCGATCTGGCGCCCAGCGGCTATCTAGGCACGCCGAGCTTTCTGAAAATCATTCTGGAAAAAGCCGATGAGCTGGGCGTGACATTACCGTCGCTGCGCCGCGCGCTCGTATCGGGAGAAGCCTTTCCTCCTTCGCTGCGAGACTGGCTGACAGCACGCGGTATAGATGGCTATCAAGCCTATGGCAGCGCCGACCTCGGCATGATTGCCTTTGAAACGCCGGCCCGCGAGGGCTTGGTCGTCGGTGAGGAAATCATCCTGGAAATCGTGCGCCCCGGCACCGGCATACCAGTGCCTGAGGGCGAGGTCGGAGAAGTCGTCGTCACTACCCTGAACCCCGACTATCCCTTGGTGCGCTTCGGTACCGGCGACCTGTCTGCGGTACTGCCCGGCACGTCGCCCTGCGGCCGCACGAATCTGCGCATCAAAGGCTGGATGGGCCGCGCCGATCAGACTACCAAAGTCCGAGGCCTGTTTGTCCATCCCTCGCAGGTGGCTGAAATCCTGGCGCGCCATCCCGAAATCCGCCGAGCGCGGCTAGTCGTCAGCGGACAAATGGGCAGCGATCGCATGGTGCTTCAGGTCGAGACCGACGATCACTCCGAGGCCCTGGCCGAACGCATCGCGACCTCGGCCCGCGACATCACCAAACTGCGTGCCGACGTGCAATGGGTCGACGCGGGCAGCCTGCCCAATGATGGCAAAGTCATCGACGATATACGTTCTTACGACTGACGCCGCCGTAGCGCGAGCTGACATGCAATCGGCGCGTCCATCAGGATGCGCCGATTGCATTTTGGGTGAACCGCTGAGCATGTCGAGATTGGCGAATTCGATAACCGCTAGGCCTGTCATTTTCCCGGACTACGTTTTACCAAGCTGGCTTATGGCTCATTGGCTCAGATATAGGCAACGAGGTTGCGGCGCGGCGTATGCTGCACCACCGAGGCCATCAGTTCATCTTTCGACACGATGTCAGAGCTCGCCGGACGCGCAGCCACGATCGCAGCGATTTCGGCCTCGTCCCACACCAGAACGTCGGCCACGTTGCCAGCCAGAATCGCGGCCACGTCGACCTGTCCGTGGGGCTGCGCCTTGAAGACGGCGACCATCGCGGGAGTAATGTCCTCGGGGTACAGATCGCAGTCGGCCTTGATGGCATTCCACGTATCCAGGATATCGCCGAAGCCATTGCCAGTCAGCCCCATGTCACCCCCGTCGGTTTTAAACGCCGAGTATGCGATTTCTTCGGGGTTTTTCTTCTTGCTCAGACCCTCGTAGGTGGCATTGTCCGACCCATACGTCCAAAGGTTGCGAGCCCAGATGTAAATCTGCCCATACCAAGAGGTTTCGGCTTGATGGGCCTTTTTGATCGAGTCCCGAGTATCGAACGCTTTACGCGCCAATTCCTCGCCAAAGCATTCCTGGTTGTCATGGTAGATCGCAGCCTCCTTGACAAAGGCCTCATAGGCTTTGTTGACCGCCGCGTTATAACTTTCACGCACGTCGCTATCGCTGCGCGGCTGGGTCCGCGCCGTCGTGGCGTCGACCTCCGGTCTGTAGGCGTTGCGCAGCAGGGTCGCGCCGGTCGTCATCGAACTATGGACGTTACGCAGCAGGGCCCCGCCGATCGTCATCGAACTCATCACGTTCATTTGGTTTATTCCCGTTATCTCAAGTAAAAATTGCCACAAAACAACACCGATATGGCCACTCTGAGTAACCCTCCCAATGATCTTGTTCCATGAAATCCCTAATTGCCGATTTTCGTTTGTCAGCATGACAGGGCACCGACCTGCTTGGGCCGCCTCGTAGCGGTCACGATTTGCTTGTGCCTCATTCCGATATCCTGCACCATCGGACATCTCCACTTTCGCCCCGAGATGCCACCCATGTTTGCAGACGCCCAGTCCGATCCCTCGCTTTCCAAAGAAGAATTCGACGCGCAGGAACCACGGCTGCGCGCTGCCTTGCTCAAAGCGCAGTATCGGCTGCTGGAACGGGCTGACCGCAGCCTGTTGATCGTCGTATCGGGGATAGATGGGGCAGGCAAAGGCGGCGCCATCAATCTGCTCAACGAGTGGATGGATCCCCGCCATATCCACACCCTGGCGTTTGGCGCGCCAACCTTCGACGAACAGGAGCATCCTCCGTTCTGGCGCTACTGGAATGAGCTGCCAGCCAAGGGCAAGACCGGCATTGTGTTCGGCTCGTGGTACGTGCCGCTATTACTCGAAGCCTCACGCAAAAAACCACGGCCGCGTCGAATGACAACCTACGCAGAAGCGATCACGCGCTTTGAGGCTGGGCTCGCCGCCGAGGGCGTACAGATCATCAAGCTCTGGTACCACCTCTCGGCCCAGGCCCAAGCCGACCGCACCAAGGTGCTGCTCTCCAGCCCGGAAACCGCCTGGCAGGTCAAGCCCGCTGATCGTAAAGTCCACAAAAAGTATGACCGGATCTGCCGTGCGGGCCAGCAAGTCATCGAGCATCTGAATCCCCCTCACGCTCCTTGGACCATCATCCCCAGCGCAGACGAGCATATGCGTGCAATACGCACAGCACAGGCTGTGCAGCAGGCCCTGCAGCATCGCTCTCCCACACCCAGGGCACAGGTTTTCAACGCACCCGGTCTCGCCAGACGGCACAGCCCCGACCGTCTGGCGCAGCTCGATTACCACACCAAATTGGACAAGGAAGATTACGAGTCCGAACTCGGCTTGCTGCAGGGCCAACTCGCCCGCGCAGTCCGATCAGACGCGTTCAGAGAACGTTCTTTGATCCTGGCCTTCGAGGGGCAGGATGCCGCCGGCAAAGGCGGTGCCATCCGCCGCGTCACACACGCACTCGATCTGCGGCAAGTCGATATCCACCCGATCAGCGCCCCCACGCCTGATGAACTGATGCACCCCTATTTGTGGCGGTTCTGGCGCCGCCTGCCGCGGCAGGGCCGCATCGCGATTTTCGACCGCTCCTGGTACGGCCGCGTGTTGGTCGAACGTGTCGAGGGGTTTGCCTCGACCGCCGACTGGCGGCGTGCCTACGCAGAGATCAACGACTTTGAACGCCAGCAGACCGATCATGGCACGATCGTGCTGAAATTTTGGTTGGCCATTACCCCCGAAGAGCAACTGCAACGCTTTCACGAACGCGAACGCTCGCCTTTCAAGAATTTCAAGATCACGCCCGACGATTGGCGCAACCGCGAAAAATGGAAGCAATATGCCAGCGCCGCCAACGACATGTTGGCGCGTACCGATACGGAACATGCACCGTGGCACGTCATCGGCACTAACGACAAACGCTATGCACGCGTACACGTGCTAAAAAACATCGTCGCAGCGCTGGAACAAACCCTGTAACTTCCCTGGTGACCCATCATGGCTCAATCTCCTGATATCCGCCCCGTTTCCGATACCGATTTCGATGCCTGGCTGCCGCTATGGAAAGGCTATCAAGCGTTTTATCAGGTCGATATCCCTGAAAGCGCCACGCGCACCACCTGGGCCCGGATGCTGGATCCCACCGAGCCTGTCCACGCCGCGCTGTCCTATCACGAAGGACGGGCAGTAGGGTTGGTGCACTGGATATTTCATCGGTCGACCTGGACGCCTGGCGATTATTGTTATTTGCAGGATCTGTTTGTCGCGCCGGACGTACGCGGCGGCGGCCACGGCCGCCACCTGATCGAGCACGTCTACGCACAGGCTCGCGCCGCCAACGCCGCTCGCGTATATTGGCTGACCCATGAAACCAACACCACCGCGCGGCAGCTCTACGACCGCGTGGCCGACCTACCCGGCTTCATTCAATATCGGAAAGTCCTGTGAGCGCACGCGACCCTAATTGCCCTCTCTGCCGCGAAGACGGCGGCACTGTCCTATGGCGGGGCACGCACCTGCGTGTGATCGAGGTCGAGGATGCCGATTACCCGGGCTTCACGCGTGTCATCTGGCACGGCCATCTGCCGGAAATGACCAGCCTATCTACGCACGGGCGCGATTTGATGATGCGCGCGGTCTATACCGTGGAACAAGTGCAGCGCGACATCCTTGCCCCAGACAAGATCAATCTGGCATCGCTGGGCAACATGGTGCCGCATCTGCATTGGCACGTGATACCGCGTTGGCAAGGCGACCGGCATTATCCGGACGCGATCTGGGCTGCGCCTCGTGTGCCGCCGGGCACAGAATCTGCGGACTGGCACACGAGACAGGCGCAAACCCGGCAGCTGCTGTCTCGCTATCGCGACCGCTTGGTCGAAGCAATGAACGCCCTGCTCTGGCACTGACGGACAGGTGAACTCTCCCGCTTGGACTCACCCCAATCCGCCACCGCGTAGAATCCTTATTCCATCCCGTTATTTGGCAAGCCCGAACAAGCTCGTTACGCTGTCGGGTTCGCACATACGGGCCGCTTTGATCGTCGGCTTAGGTAGAGGGAGAAGCACACCATGAAAATCACGAAAGGCCTAATCGCTGCCGCTTTGTTGCTCGGCACGTTCGCTGGCGCACAAGCCGCCACACTCGATGTCGTCAAAAAACGCGGCGAAGTCCGCTGCGGCACTACCACGGGGTTTGCGGGTTTTTCAGCACCGGACGCCAAAGGAGTCTGGCGCGGTCTGGACGTGGACCTATGCCGCGCCGTCGCCGCCGCTGTCTTTGGCGACGCCACCAAATTCAAAGTCGTCCCGCTGAATTCTCAGCAACGCTTCACCGCGCTGCAATCGGGCGAAATCGATGTGCTGACGCGCAACACGACCGTCACCCAACAGCGTGACACTGCGCTCGGCCTGATCCATGCGGGCATCAATTTCTATGATGGCCAAGGCTTTCTCGTTCCCAAATCGCTGGGCGTGAAAAGCGCAACTGAGCTCAACGGCGCCACGATCTGCCTGCAAACGGGCACGTCCAATGAAAACACCTTGGCCGATTGGGCACGTGCTCACAAGGTGGAATACAAACCCGTCGTCATCGAAACCTTCGACGAGGTCGTCAATGCCTTTGCCTCGGGCCGCTGCGATGTCTTCAGTACCGACGCATCCGGTCTGGCATCGATCCGGATTTCCAAGCTGCAAAACCCGGACGATTATCTCGTCTTGCCCGAAATCATCTCGAAAGAGCCGCTCGGCCCCTTTGTACGCCAAGGCGATGATCGCTGGCTGAATATCGTACATTGGTCATTGTCTGCCATGATCGAGGCCGAGGAATACGGCATCACCTCGGCTAATGTGGACGAGCAAACCAAAAACACAAACCCCAATGTCCAACGCATTCTCGGCGTGACGCCTGGGGCGGGTGCCAACATGGGTCTGGATGACAAGTGGGCGTATCACATCATCAAACAGGTCGGCAATTACGGCGAGAGTTTTGATCGCAACGTCGGTGCGGGCAGCCCACTGAAAATTGCGCGCGGCTTGAACGCCCAATGGAATCAGGGCGGGTTGATGTACGCGCTGCCTATACGCTGACAGGCATGGGCGAATCGATCAGTTGATGCTGTATCCCTTGCCCTTGAAACACGCTCCCATGGCGCGCGTGTAGGACTCAGCCGATGCACTCGTGGTGTATTCGGTGATGTTGTCAGGATCCAGCCCGCTCTGGTTCATTGCCCAGTTTTCGCAATCCAGGCGATCCTGCTGTTGCTGGGAGTCGCTTTGCCCGTTAGCCGGATAGGCAACAACGTTCAGGCTGGATGACGCCACGGTCACTCGTGGCGTCGCATAGGTCACCACAGGTGCCGGCGTCACGTAGGTGACAGGCGGAGCCACATACGGTCCGGGTGAGTAATACACGGGAGGCGAGGTATAGCTGACGCCGCTGTATGCGTAGCGTGGACCGCTGGTCAGCGCCAATGCCACGCCGGCACCTAAAAGCGCCCCGCCAATCCACCAGCCCGAACCGCCGTAATAACCACCGTGATAATGGCGGTACCCGCCGTGGGCAGAAACTTGCCCGCTACATGCGGCCAGCGCAACGGCCAGCGCCGCCGCACGCCAAAATCGGGACTTCATAACTGTCTTTCCTGAAAAACAGCTCAGTCGCGACATGCCTTCATGTCATCAAACGCCGAGCCGATACTGCGGTATAGCGTGTTTTACTTTACTCCCGAGCGAGAAGTCTGTCTCGCATCGAGGTGCGATGAAACGCGGAAATGACTACAAGCTGTTTCCAACGCGGCAAATACTGCCGCGCCGGACGCTGTCCAGGGTCTTATTTCGAACTTCAGCTCGGACGTTCTAATGGATGTCTGCCTGAAAGGCCCCGGCATGATTGGCTCAGTCATGTGCCAAAATTCCACCATGGCACATGACAATCGCTTGCACAAGAACACGTTGGCTGCGCAAGCCAGCCATCTACCCACTGCCTGGCAGGCTGCCCTACAGGCTCCTGGCGTCGCGCAGGCGCTTTCCGGGATCATCGACCACGTCGAAGCACGCCTGACCGCCGGTGCGGTGGTGTATCCAGCTACCCCTTTTCGCGCCCTGGATCATCTGGCGCCAGCCGACGTGCGAGTCGTGATTCTGGGTCAGGATCCCTATCACGGCCCGGGCCAGGCTCAGGGACTGGCGTTTTCTGTACCCGATGACTGCAAGCGCCCTCCCAGCTTGCGCAACATCTTTAACGAGATTGCCAAGGATTTCCCCGGCACGTCTTTGCCTCGAGGCAATGATCTGTCCCCCTGGGTCGGCCAAGGGGTCTTGCTGTTGAACACTTCGCTGACTGTCGAGGACGGCCAGCCCGCATCGCACGCCAAGCGAGGATGGGAAACTGTGACCGATGCCCTGATCCGCCTGGTCGCCCGCGACCCCGCCCCCAAGGCCTTTCTGCTCTGGGGCGCCCATGCGCAAGCCAAGCAATCGTTGCTGCCAAGCAACAGCGATCACCTGGTATTGACGGCCAATCATCCCTCGCCGCTGTCCGCGCGCCGCCCTCCTGTTCCCTTTCTGGGCTGCGGACATTTCGCCAAAGTGAACACGTGGCTCATTGACCAGGGAAAACCCCCTATTGACTGGGCAATAGAAAAAAACCAGGGGGCTGTACTCCAAGGGGAATTCAGGTTATAGTCGCGGCACTGCACAAAATTGTTCTGGCATTTCATACGCGTGTAATTGCGCGATTGGTTTTCGCAGTCATAGTTTGTCGGGGAAAGTTGCCCGACCTTATGCCGAACACCATCGATTCCTGACCTCCTTTCCTTCCGCCTCGCGTTTCAGAAAACGCGCCGTGCGCACGGTTGATCCGGTCGGCCCGATGCTCCATCAACCGTCGCCCGGATCTCGCCGCTATTATCTCGGCTATCCCGGCACATGCGCCGCTTTATGCGGCAAGGACAAGTAATGTCTTTTGAAACGCTGGGTCTCGCTCCTACTCTGTTGTCGGCCCTCCAAGAAGCCGGTTTCTCCGCCCCCACCCCTGTTCAAGCCGCTGCGATCCCCCAAGCACTCGCCGGCCATGACCTGATGGTGTCCTCGCAAACGGGTAGCGGCAAGACCGCCGCATTTATGCTGCCTGCGTTGAACCGCATTGCTGGCCAGCCTGGCAACAAGGGCGTAGGCGTGCAGGTACTGGTCCTGACGCCCACCCGCGAACTGGCTCTGCAAGTCGCCGAAGCCACCGGCTCCTATGGCCGCAATCTGCCTGGCCTGCGTACCGCCACTGTAGTAGGCGGCATGCCCTATGGCGCCCAATTGAAAGCCCTGTCGCGTCGCGTCGACGTGCTGGTTGCCACGCCGGGCCGCCTGCTCGATCACCTGAAGGCCGGCCGCGTCAAACTGAACACGGTCCACACGCTGGTGCTGGACGAAGCCGATCGCATGCTGGACATGGGCTTTATCGAGGACATCGAAACCATCGTCGCCCGCTTGCCCCAAGAACGCCAAACGTTGTTGTTCTCGGCAACGCTGGATGGCACCGTGGCCAAGCTGGCCGCAGCCATGATGCGTGAGCCTCAACGCATCGAAATCGCCGGCCAGAAAGACAAGCACACCAACATCACGCAAAGCCTGCTGTACGCCGACGACGCCAGCCACAAAATGCAATTGCTGGATCACGTGCTGCGTGACGCCAAGCTGGATCAAGCCATCGTCTTTACCGCCACCAAGCGCGGCGCCGACGATCTGGCCGACCGCCTGGCCGACCAGGGCTTTGCCGCTGCAGCGCTGCACGGTGACATGAACCAGCGCCAACGCACCCGTACCTTGACCCAGTTGCAACGCGGCCAATTGCGCATTCTGGTTGCGACCGACGTCGCAGCGCGCGGTATCGATGTGCAAGGCATCAGCCACGCCGTCAACTTCGATCTGCCGATGCAAGCCGAAGACTACGTGCACCGTATCGGCCGTACGGGCCGTGCCGGCCGTGATGGCCAAGCCTTCACGCTGGCGACGCACTCCGAACGCCACAAGGTCCGCCGTATCGAGCACTACATCGGCCAATCCATCACGCCGGAAACCATCGCCGGTCTGGAACCCAAGCGCACGCCGCGTCCGTTTGCGGGCGGCGGCGCCGGCCGTGGCGGCAAGCCCTTTGGCAAACGCCCCGGCGGGTTCGGCGGCGACCGCCCGTTCCGTGAAGGACGCGGCAGCCATGGCGGCGCCCGTGCTGACGGCCCCCGCGAAGGCGGCTGGCGCGGTGGCGAGCATAAATCCCGCGACGGCGGTGCCCGTGGTGAATTCCAACCGCGTGGCGAGTTCAAGCCCCGTGGCGATTTCCAGCCCCGCGGTGAGTTCCAATCTCGTGGTGAATTCAAACCCCGCGGCGATTTCCAGCCGCGCGGCGAGTTCAAGCCCCGTGGTGACTTCCAGCCCCGTTCGGGCGGCCCGCGCGGCGAGTTCCAACCGCGTGAAGGCGGCTGGCGCGGCCGTGACGAGCGTCCCGCAGGCGCCCGTCCTGCCCGTTCGTTCGGTGACCGCCCGCAGCGTGGCGACTGGCGTGCTGAGCGCGATGCCCAACCGACCGCAGGTTTTGGTGACCGCCCGCAACGCGACGGCCAACGCGGTGAATTCAAACCTCGCGGCGAGTTTCAAGCCCGTGGTGAATTCCGCCCCCGCGCCCACGCCGAAGGCGAATTCCGCGGCGCAGAGCGCCGTCCCAGCGGTTTTCGTCCCTCGTCCAAGCCGTTTGCCCAACGCGACGGCGGCCCGGGCAAGCGCTTTGGCAAACCCGCTGGCGCACGTCGCGACTAAGTCCACGATGGAATCCGCGACGGCATCCATGACGTCGCGGGCGCCCATCCAGGAACGGCTCCTGTATTAGCTGCCGTTTCGCGATCAGCCTCCACACTGCCCGCCCTGCCGTTTCTGACGGTCCGGCGGGCAGTGTCACATTCGAGCCTCGCGCGCCATGCGGATCACTCCCACCCGGCCAGCGTGGGACAATCCAATAATCCTGCAGTCTTGCCACTGCGCCCCTTTCCTCCTCGGCACGGATGCCGAGGGATCTCGGAGTAACGGACCACGTTCATGCATCGCCCGGCCTCTTCTTCCCTACCCGCACTGGACCCCGACAGCGCGCAGCACAGCGCACGCACCGCCGCGCATTTGCGACGCGCCATCGAGGCGTCGGGCGGCTGGTTGCCATTCGACCAATGGATGGCGCAAGCACTGTATGCGCCGGGCCTGGGGTATTACACGGCGGGGGCGATCAAGCTCGCTTCCACCGCCGCCACGGACGCGCGCGGCATTCCTATTGCCCAAGGCGATTTTGTGACAGCCCCCGAGCTCACGCCGTTGTTTGGCTACACGCTTGCCCGGCAAGTCGCTCAAATATTGAACGACACGGAGACCAACACCGTGTTGGAGTTCGGTGCGGGCACGGGTGCGCTGGCCGACAGTGTCTTGAGCGAGCTCGACCGCATGGACCTGCCCGCGCAATACCGCATCATCGAGGTGTCTGCTGACCTGCGTGCACGCCAACAGACGCGATTGGCATCGTACGGTGATCGGGTCCAATGGCTGGACGCATTGCCAGACAGTTTTTCGGGCTGTGTGCTGGCCAACGAAGTGCTCGACGCCATGCCGGTGTCGCTCTTTAGCTGGAACTCGGATGCCACTGTACTGGAACGTGGGGTAGCCCTGGACACCAACGGTGGCTTCACCTGGCAAGACCGCCCCGCCGGCCTCGAACTCGCCCAGGCGGTCGCGGCTCGTATGCCGAGCCTGCCTGGCTATATGTCCGAGATCAATCTGCAAGCCGAGGCATGGATGCGCGCGATGGGCCGCTGGCTGACGCATGGCGCGGCATTGCTGGTGGACTATGGCTTTCCACGCAATGAGTACTATCACCCGCAGCGTGCGGGCGGCACGCTGATGTGCCATTTGCACCATCACGCTCACGCGGATCCGTTGGTCGCCCCTGGCGTGCAGGACATCACCGCACACGTCGACTTCACCGCCATGGCGGATGCGGCGCATGAGGCTGGCTTGCAAGTCCTGGGCTACACCTCACAGGCGCGATTTCTGATGAACGCCGGACTGACTGAATTACTCGCGCGATACGACCCGGTCGACGCACGCAGTTACGCCCAGGCCATTGCTCCCGTGCAGAAGCTGCTGAGCGAATCGGAGATGGGGGAACTGTTCAAAGTGCTGGCGGTGGGGCGCGGCATTACAACACCGCTGCAAGGGTTCAAGCGCGCGGATCGATTGGCAGCGCTTTGATATCGGCACGACAACTGCACGGCATCGCATTGCCCGACGACGCCACGTCAGTTCCTTTGACAATAGCCTGATCGACTCTCGACCAAGTTGAACGTGGCGTCAGGCGTCCTGCTAATGGGGCAACTCGATCAGCGCCTGCAAACGTGCAGCGCGAACCGCGCTCTTGATACGCTGAGGATCTGCAGCACATTGTCGCGCAATGGCCCCTGCATCGACAGCACGGGCAGCGTCAAGCCGCAGCCGCCACGCCGCATCATCCCCGTCGTGCACGATCGCAGCCGTCTCCAGCAGTGCGACGAATCGCTCGGGCTTGCGCAGCGCATCGGTTTGTTCGATCAACCGCAGTTGCACATCCGCGTCTGCCGCGTCGAAACTGTCGAGCAATATCGGCAGCAATCGCGCCTGATCCGCGCACTCGGTGGGCACACGTAGTCGCCGGCTCAGTGCCTCACGCTCTGGGGTAAGACGGCACAACAAGGCATAACGCCCTGCCACCGCCAAGGTGGCTTGCGACGCGCGATCCAGATCGCTGCCCACGATGTCGATCTGCTGCAGTTCCGGCATCACGCGCGCCAGTGCATCCGACTGGGCCAAGACCTGCAACATGCGCGAAGGCGCCCTCGCCAGCAGGCCGCGCGACAGCTCTTTCCAGACACGTTCGGCGACCAGCGCGTCAGCCTCGCCGGCTGCGACCATGCGGCGGCATAAAGCCAAGGTCTCATCTGCCACCGTGAAATCGCCAAATCGCGCGGCAAAACGCCCCAAGCGCAAGATCCGCACCGGATCCTCGGCAAACGCGTCACCGACATGCCGCAGCACACGAGCCTGAATATCACGCGCCCCATTCAAGGGATCATGCAATTGCCCATCCGGCGTGCAGGCAATCGCATTGACCGTCAGGTCGCGGCGTTGCAGATCTTGTTCCAAGGTCACGTCGGCGCCGGTATAAAAGGTGAAGCCCTTATAGCCGCGGCCCGATTTGCGTTCGGTGCGCGCCAGCGCGTATTCCTCTTTGGTGCGCGGGTGCAGGAACACGGGGAAATCGCCACCCACGGGACTAAACCCGCGGCGCGCCATGTCCTCGGGCGTTGCCCCGACCACCACCCAATCGCGGTCCCCGGCAGGCAGGCCCAGCAACGCATCGCGCACGGCCCCGCCCACGATATACACCTGCAAGCCGGTCACAACAGGATCCGCAGCCAACCCTTGAACGGCGGCGGCCACGGACATGGCCGGCGTGCTCGCCGACACCATCACTGCACCTCGGCGGTACGTACGGCGCTGGTCGGCTCGATGCGCCCTAAACGCGCTTTCAGCGACTGCGGTTGGCCGGAGAACAGCGCGGCATAGTAGGTCGCGTTGGACAACACGTGCTTGACGTAGATGCGCGTCTCTGTGAACGGAATCGTCTCTGCGAAAATGGCGCCCTCTACCGGATGCGATAACGTCGCACGCCATGTCTTTGGCCGTCCAGGACCCGCGTTGTAGCCCGCGCTGGCGAGCACCTGCGAACCATCCAGACCATTGAGCACGATGCTCAGGTAGTTGGTGCCCAGCTTGGTGTTGGTATCGAAGTCATTGACGCTGGACGGCGTGAAGTCGGCCATGCCGATCTGACGGGCCACCCATTTGGCAGTGGCGGGCATCAATTGCATCAAGCCCGATGCGCCGACATGCGAACGCGCATTCATGACAAAACGCGATTCCTGGCGAATCAGGCCATATACCCAGGCAGGATCCAAGGCAATCGCGTTCGCCTGGGCCGTCACACGGCCCTCGAAGGGAGCGATATAGCGTTGCGTAAAGTCGACTTCATTCTGCGTCCGTTCGGAGGTGTTGACCACCCGATCGTAGATGTCTTCGGCCCGGGCCAACTCTGCAGCGGCCAACAACTGCCGATCCGACATCCCCCGCAGGGCGAAATTCCACTCGCCAACGGCCTCTGAACGCCACCCCAAGCGGAATAGATGCACCGCACGGCGCAGGCTGGCATTGGCGCGGGCCTCGTTCATTTCCGCGTCTGTCACGGGAGCCGGCCGAGCGGGCACCGTGATGCTGCGCCCCAGTTCTTCGGAGGCAAGTTGCCCGTAAAAATGGTACTGATCGGCGATGCTGGTGTAGGCACGCTGGGCCTGTTCATGACGGCCGCGGGCGGCGTCGGCACGCGCTTTCCAGTAGACCCAGACGGGTTCCTCTTGTTGTGACTTGGGCAGGTGCTCGATCGAGTCTTCTACCCAGCGCCAATCGATTTTCGGCTGACGCAGCGCGGAACGCACGCGCCATGCGCCGTTGTATTCGGTCAGCGCAACGGTATTGCCGGCTTCGCGATACCAGCTATCGGCTCGGCTATCGAGATTCAATGCCAGGATCAAGGCATACTGGCTGCGGACCCAGGCCAGATCGGATTTGGCCAGATTGTTCGCCCACTCGCGACGCAAATAGCTGTCGGCGACGTCGATGTCTTGCCGCGCCAGGCGTGCCAACGCGATGGCGGTCAACTCTTTTTCATTACGCCCTATTCGTTGATGATCTTGTCGGGTCAACCACTTCATCGGGCTTTTCATCAGCGCATCGTAGGCTTTCTGATCTTTGGGCTCGAAGATATAGGCGGCAAACTTGCGGGCATCGCCGGTACGGTTGGTCTCGATGGCCTCTCGCAGTTGCGGTTGGATTTCATCCCACCCCAAGACACCGTCAGCGACCAACTGGTCGTATAGATTCCAGCAGTCTTTCCCCGGCTGGAACACAGCCAAGGCCTGCTTTGCCGTGGCGCGCTGCCCCGTCATATGACGGGCCTCCAGCATGGCGCATTGCGTTTGCGAACCCGCATTCGGGATATCGCCCAAATCGCGGGCGGTTTCAAAGTCGCCCCGGCGCGTCGCGGCCAAGATCCAGTTCCCGCGCAGACGTTCACCTAAATAGGTATTGCCGTTTTCCTGCAAAAACCGCGTCACATCGGCTTTGGGAAAAGCGCTGCTGGGCGCATTCCACACCTGATAGTTCAACAGCCAGAACTGGGGATAGTCGCCCAATACATCGCCGCGCGCCTGTGGGATGGCCATCCCGAGCACCGACCATTGCTTGCGGTCGTTGGCGTCGCGCGCAGCAAGGACCGCCTGAAAGGCCGATGTTTGCGGCGTTGGAGGCAGCCCGGCCAACTTCACTGCAGGAATGTGAAGGCTCGCCTGGGCTGGCTGGGTGCGACCCGCAGGCGCGCCCTGCCCTTGCTGAGCATCCACAGACGAACACGCAACGGTGATCAACGCCAGCGCCGGTAACCAGCGGCTGGCGCGCCGATCGACGCGGCCCGGCATCCCGGCCCGGCGGGCCTCGGGAACCGCAGATTTCTGATAACGTCTTGATTCAAGCCACTGCCGCATCGCCGATCCGAATGAACACTCAAAATACCGCACAGAATAACGCAGTCGCGCTACGCGCGCGATTACGGCAAGCCCGTACCGACATTCCCGAGTCGCAACGCAGCCGCGGCGGCCTGCTCATGCGAGGAAGGCTGTTCACCTGGCTCAATGCGGTACGGGAACAATCGGCCAAGCAAGGAGCGAAGGTGCCCGCGACCGTAGCGGCCTTCTGGCCTCTGGCAGGCGAGCCTGATCTACGTCCATTGCTGCAACAATGGGCAGACGCCGGCATCGCCATCGCCCTGCCGGCGATCCGTGACACGGACGCCCCGCTGGAGTTTCGTGCCTGGACACCTGGCGATACGCTGGAATGCGGCCCCTTTAATGTCCAGGAACCCTCAGCCGATCGGCCGGCGCTGCGCCCCGACGTCATCCTGGTCCCCACGCTCGGCTATACCGATCAGGCCGACCGCCTGGGCTATGGCGGCGGCTATTACGACCGGACCCTCGCCGATTTAAGGCAAACCGGCCATGAGTTCACAGCTATCGGCATTGCCTGGAACGAGGGCCTGCTGGACGAGGACTACCAGCCCGCCTCGCACGACGAACGGCTGGACGCCATTCTGACGCCCGATGGATGGTTGCCCGAGCCCCCGCTGCTGGGTCCCAATGCGCCATCCGGGGGAGTCGTGGGATCTTTTGTGCTGCGTTAAATTGGTGCACGCACCATGACGGTGCGTGAATTTACCCTAGGGGCAACCCTCTCACTCCTCCCATACCTCCTCTGCTACAACGGAAAAGCACAGGCGCGGGCCGTATCAGGCCTGGTCAGAGCTGGCACAAGGGTTGCTTAACAGTTTGATATGGCGCAGGACCCAGCGCCCCCTGTCGGGCCGCAGGCTCCATCCGGATCACGCGGCAGGCCCGCACAGGATACCGGAGGAGCCCATGCTGCATGCACAACCCGCCCCCTCGTCGGCCTATGACGAAATGGTCGACGCCCAGGGCCTGGTACGCCCCCACTATGCGGGGTTTTCACAGTGGCTGACTCAGGAATCCACCGATGCCATGGTGGCGCGGCAGGTCGAGGCCGATCTCAGCTTCCGCCGCGTCGGTATCACGTTTTCTGTGGCTGGTGACGAGGCCGGCACCGAGCGGCTGATCCCTTTCGATCTCATCCCCCGCATCATTCCCGCCGATGAATGGGCCCATCTGTCAGCCGGCCTGACACAACGGGTACGCGCCCTGAATATGTTCATCCGGGATATCTATCACGGTCATGACATCGTCCGCGCCGGGATCGTGCCTGCCCAGCAAGTCTTTCTGAACGCACAGTACCGCCCGGAAATGCAGGACGTAGACGTCGCCGAAGACATCTATTGCCATATTGCCGGTGTCGATATCGTGCGCGCCGGCGCTGGAGAGTTCTACGTCCTGGAAGACAACCTGCGTGTCCCGTCCGGTGTGTCGTACATGCTGGAAAACCGCAAAATGTCGATGCGCCTGATGCCCGAGGCGTTCAGCAGCCTCAAGGTCAAACCCGTCGCGCATTATCCCGATTTGCTCCTGGATAACCTGCGCGAGGTCGCGCCGCGCAGCACCGACGCACCCACGGTCGTCGTGTTGACACCGGGGATGTACAACTCGGCCTATTTTGAACACGCGTTCCTCGCACAACAAATGGGCGTGGAACTGGTCGAGGGTCAGGATCTCTTCGTCGACCAGAACACGGTGTACATGCGCACCACGCGCGGCCCGCGCCGGGTAGATGTCATCTATCGTCGAGTAGACGATGATTTTCTGGATCCTCTCTCGTTTCGAGCCGACTCGGCGTTAGGTGTGCCGGGACTGCTGTCGGTCTACCGCGCCGGGCGCGTCACGCTGGCCAATGCCATCGGCACAGGCATTGCCGACGACAAATCCACGTACCAGTACGTGCCCGACATGATCCGTTTTTATCTGCAGGAGGAACCGATCCTGTCCAACGTCCCGACGTGGCGTTGTTCGCGGCCTGACGAGTTATCGCATGTCTTGGCCCACATGCACGAACTGGTCGTGAAGGAAGTGCACGGTGCAGGCGGCTACGGCATGCTGGTCGGCCCCACCTCGACTCGCGCCCAAGTGGAGGCCTTTAAAGAACGCGTTCGCAGCCGTCCCAGCAACTACATCGCTCAGCCCACCCTGGCGCTATCGACGATTCCGACCTACGTGCAGTCTGGCGTCGCACCCCGCCATGTCGATCTGCGTCCCTATGTGCTGTGCGGCAAAGACATCCGCACCGTGCCGGGAGGCCTGTGCCGCGTCGCATTGACCGAAGGCTCGCTGGTCGTCAACAGCAGCCAAGGCGGCGGCACTAAAGACACTTGGGTACTGGGAGAATGACCATGCTGAGCCGTACCGCCGACAATCTGTTCTGGATGTGCCGCTATATCGAACGGGCCGAGAACACGGCCCGCATGCTGGACGTCAACCTGCAGATGTCCCTCATGCCACAGGACGCTCACGCCCGCGACAGTCTATGGCGCGCCGTTCTGCGTATTTCCGAACTGCAGCATGACTACGACGCCCGTTATCCAGCGGTCACGCCGCTGGACGTGCTGCATTACCTCGTGCGCGAGCCGACGAACCAATCTTCGATCTATTCGTGCCTGCGTGCAGCCCGCGAAAATGCGCGTGCCGTGCGTGGCAGCCTGACAACCGAGGTCTGGGAAACGTACAACACGACGTGGCTGGAACTGCAGAAACACTTGCAGACCCATTTGCCTGAACGTAATCCCGGCGAATTTTTTGAATGGGTGAAATTCCGTGCCCATTTGGTGCGTGGCGTCACCATCGGCACGATGCTGGATGACGAAGCCCTGCATTTCCTGCGATTGGGCATGCATCTGGAAAGAGCCGACAACACGGCGCGGCTGCTGGACGTGAAGTTTCACGAAGAGCAGGATGATCTCGCTGCGCGCAGCAGCGAGTTCTATCGTTGGGCATCACTGCTCAGTTCTGTATCGGGTCTGGAGATCTATCGCAAGGTCTATCGCGATGTCATCACCCCTGATCGCGTTGCGGAATTGCTGATCCTGCGTCCGGATATGCCACGTTCGCTGTTGGCCTCGGTACAAGCCCTGACGGAAGACTTGGCACGCGTGACCAACCAACGCTCCGCCGAAACCGAGCGCCGTGCGGGCCTGTTGTATGCGGAACTGCGCTACGGGCGTATCGAGGACATTTTGCACAGCAGCCTGCACCGCTATCTGGAACGCTTTCTAGAGCGCATCAACGACTTGGGCAACCGTATCAGCCAAGATTTTCTCGTGCCGCTGGCGGCATAGCATCCGGAGCCCTCATGAAACATCTCATTCGACATGTCACCCAATATCGCTACACGGCACCGGTCAGCTATAGCATCCAGGCGCTGCGCCTGACACCGCGCCTGGACGACCATCAGCGTGCCCTGCGCTGGCGCATCGACGCCCCCGGCTCGCTGGAACAACAAGTCGATGCTTACGGCAACATCACGCACATGCTGACCTTGCCCAGCGCTCATGACAGTATTGATCTATGCGTCACCGGCCAGGTCGAAATCGACCCATTGCGTGATGGACGGCTGCATCCCGAGGACAATCGCCTGCCTGTGCATGCCTTCTGCGTGCCCACGTCCTTGACGCAAAGCGATGACACTATCCGGGATTTTGTCCACACGACGCTGCCTGATGGTCTACGTACCCCCAACGACGCTCTGACGCTGGCCAGCGCCATTTGCGACCGCGTGGCATACGAACCCGGAACGACGGACGTGACCACGGCGGCCAATCAGGTGCTGGCCCTGGGCCACGGTGTCTGCCAAGACCACGCGCATCTGTTCCTGGCCTGCGTACGCGGCATAGGCGTTCCCGCCCGCTATGTCAGCGGCTACCTGTACACCGAAGCCGAGCATGCTGCCAGCCATGCATGGGCCGATGTCTGGCTGGACGATATAGGTTGGACCAGTGTGGACATCACCAATCGTCAATTTGCCTCCGATTGCCATTGCCGGCTGGCCGTCGCACGGGACTATGATTCTGCCTCGCCCGTGCGCGGTGTCCGGCACGGTGGCGGCGAGGAGTCGATGACCGTGTCGGTACAGGTCCAGGCGGCTCGCCAGCAGACCCAGTAGCAATGACTACACGGCTGGCCTGTTGCCGGTTAACGACTAAAGCATCAACAAAATAAAGGGGGACAAAACGAGTCTGACGCCGCGCCGCCAGACTCGTTCTTCTCCCCCTACAATACGCTAGCTGTTATTCACCGACTCACCATGACTTACTGTGTTGCCGCCCGCCTGGATTCAGGCTTGGTTTTTCTTTCCGATTCACGCACCAATGCGGGCGTGGACCAAGTCAGCATCGCCCGCAAGCTCAACGTATTCGAGCAGCCGGGCGACCGCGTCATGGTGTTGCTCACGTCGGGCAATCTGGCTATCAGCCAAGCCGTAGTGAATCTGTTGGCTCAGCTCGATAGCGACAGCCCGGATTCGCTCTGGTCGGCACCGGATATGTACGAGGCAGCCCGCCGCGTCGGCGAGGCTGTACGTCGTGTTCACGAACGCGATGCCGAGGCCTTGAGTGAGCATGGCGTCGATTTCAATATCAATCTGATTTTTGGCGGTCAGATCGGCGCTGAGCGCGGCCGGCTGTTCCAGGTGTATTCCGCCGGCAATTTCATCGAAGCCAGCGCGGACTGTCCGTATGTGCAGATCGGCGAAGCCAAATACGGCAAGCCGATCCTCGACCGCGTCTTGCGTCCTGATACGCCGCTGGATGAGGCGGCGAAATGCGCGCTGATCTCTATGGATTCGACCTTGAGATCAAACATCTCTGTCGGCTTGCCGCTGGATCTGCTGGTCTACGAGGCAGATACGCTGCGTGTGACGCATTTCACGCATATTGACGAAGACAACGAATATTTTCGGATGATTCGCAAGACCTGGGGTGAACGGCTGCGTCAGGTGTTCACGGAGATCGACGATCCGACTTGGACGGATGCTGGCGTCTCTGGCTCACTGGCAGCCGCAGGTCGACTGCACCAGCCGCACCGGCTCACGCCAAATGGGGTGGCGCCGAATAGTCCGACACCATTGCAGGTTGTCGCGCAGGATCCGGGAAAGTCGCAAGCCTCTTGATGCGGGATTTGTTGACGGGATGTCGGGGGCTGCGTCGGGGTGTCTGTGTGTTGATGCAGTATCTCTATTAAGCCGTCNCGGCTGGCGGCCAAGGCTGTGCCGGCCCTATCGCCCGGTCTGGCCGCCTGNCGNGNCC
>NZ_CBCSJH010000027.1:0-80212 GCF_965139195.1 Bordetella tumbae
GATCGATCAATTACTGCCGCATAACTGGCAACCGCAAACACCATAAACAGCAACGCCCGCTTATGCGGGCGTGTCAATATGGGATGGCCGGACGCTTACTTTGCTCGAGGTCACGCGCTGGCGGATTCTGAGCCGCTGTTCTAATGAGGTGGAACGCCAGCTCAAGGACCTGGACATCGATGCTCGAAGGCGGATACGTCAGGAACGAGCAAAACCCCTGGCCGACGCGCTGCACCTCTGGATGCGGGGACTGGCAACCTGCAATGCCATAAAGTCAAAATGCCCGCTCATGCGGGCTGTCAAGATGCGTTCGGCGGACGCTCACCTTGGTCGCGGCTCAGCGCTTCCATTAGCAGTCTTGCACCGTGTGAGAGCGGTGCGCCTTTCCGCGTAACGAGTTCATAGGGCTCACTGCGTGAGGTTAGATTGAGCGAAAGAATGCAGGTCATCTCGTGACGGGCAAAAAACTGCGCGACGTCGATGGACACGAGCGCGACGAATGACGGATTGCTTCGCAGAATCGCGAGGGTGGCGAACACGGATGTCGTTTCGAGCAGATGTCTCGGGAAGCGGATTTCGGCATCCCTGAACTCGCGCTCGAGTAGCTGGCGCATCGGCATGTTCGCGCGGTAGACCACCCAGCGATATTCCGCAAGATCCTGTAGCGTAAGCCGCTTCGCCCGCCTGAGTGGATGCTGCACGTTGGCAACCACTGCGAGCGTTTCGTCCTGCAGCTTGAGCGAATCGTAAATCTGTGGCGTCTGGCTGATTGTCGTACGGCAGATCGCAAGATCGAGTCGGCCCACATCGATCAGACTCAGCAGGGCTGCGCTTGTGTCTTCCACTATCTCGACCGACAGGTCCGGGTTGAGCGCCGTGATTGCATCAGTAAGAAGCGGCACTGCCCCCATGATGACGCCAACCGACACACGGCCACCCTGGATCCCCACCATTTCCTCGCGCATATGCGAAAGCTCCGTGTAAATCACGCGCGCATAACGGATCGCGCAATGTCCGGTCTCGTTGGGTTGGAGCCCACGGTTGGTGCGATTGAATAGCGGCGTGTCGAAGGTGGTTTCGATTTCCTGCAGTGCCTTGCTGGCGCCTGGCTGCGTGAGCGCGACCTGCTGCGCGGCCTTGAGCAGCGAGCCGTGGTCGCCGAGCGCAATCAAAAGCCGCAATTGCTTCAGGTGCAGTCGGGAGATGATGGAATTGAGCGGGGGGATCATGGGCTTGAGGAAAAGTTATACCCGTATTAGAACTTCTCAATTACTGCGCAATAAGCTTTTTCCTATACTGGGTCAACGCAGCATTTTCAGGCGTCAAAGCGCTGCCAAAGTCTAGGCTGGTCAGTATCTAACGCCGCGGCAACGCATTCATTGACTGACTCATTATAACTAACGCTTATTGCCATGTCTCTCATCAACTACATCACGCAGATTCAGTTCGACTTTGGTGCCGTCCGTTTGCTTAAGAGTGAATGCGAACGCGTGGGCGTATCCCGACCATTGATTGTGACCGATAAGGGGGTGCGCGCCGCGGGCATTATCGATACCGTGCTCGAGGCGCTTGCGGGCGGTGTGCCGGCAACGATCTATGACGGCACACCGCCGAATCCGAACGAGGCTGCCGTGCGCGAAGCCGTGGCGGTTTATGAGGCCGGAGAGTGCGATGGCATCATCGCCGTAGGTGGCGGTTCCTCCATTGATCTGGCCAAGGGTGTGGCCGTTTGCGCCACGCACGATGGTCCGCTGCAGCGCTTCGCTGTGATCGAAGGCGGCGTGGCAAACATCACCGCGAAAACCGCGCCGGTCATCGCGGTGCCGNCGACGGCCGGCACCGGTAGCGAAGTGGGCCGCGGCGCGATCCTGATTCTTGACGATGGCCGCAAAGTCGGCGTGATCTCGCCGTTCGTAGTGCCGCGCGTTGCGATCTGCGATCCCGAACTGACACTGGGCTTGCCGAGCGCATTGACGGCGGCAACGGGTATGGATGCCATCGCGCATTGCATCGAAACGTTCCTTGCTCCCGCTTTTAACCCGCCTGCGGACGGCATCGCGCTCGACGGATTGTGGCGCGCGTGGCGGCATATCGAGCGCGCGGCGCGCGAGCCCGGCGACCGCGTCGCGCGCATGAACATGATGAGCGCGTCGATGCAGGGTGCGCTCGCATTCCAGAAGGGCCTTGGTTGCGTGCACAGCCTGAGCCATTCGCTCGGCGGCATCAATCCGCGACTTCATCACGGCACGCTGAACGCCATCTTTCTGCCGGCTGTGCTCGCTTTTAACCAGGAAGCACCTTCCGTGCGCAACGAGAACAAGCTTGACCGCCTAGCAATGGCAATGGGTGTGAGCAATGGCAATGAAGTGGTTTCGTCGGTGCGCACTATGACGCAGCGGCTCGGCTTGCCCACCGGGCTCGCGCAACTCGGCGTCACGCCCACGATGTTTCCGGACATCATCACGGGCGCGCTCAAGGATCACAGCCACAAGACCAATCCGCGCGAGGCGTCCGCGGCGGATTACCGCGTCATGCTTGAAGCGTCGCTGTGAGGCGCGCAGGTGGGGCATGGCCGGGACGTGCGGCGCTTGCGCGCACGTGAATCTCGACGTTTGACATTCGGGGGTTCGATTTATCCCATTGAGGAAATGGAAATGGACATCGCAGGAAACCTATTGATTGGCCAGAGCGCGCGGCGCGGAACCAACGGTGTGTCGTATGGGCTCGACGCAGCAAGCGGCGAACGCCTCGCGCCCGGTTTCGGAGGTGCCACGCTCGAGGACGTGGATGCCGCTTGCGGGCTCGCGTGGTCCGCGTTCGACCTCTTTCGCGAAACGAGTCTGGAAGCCCGGGCGGAATTCCTGGATACGATCGCCGCCAATATTCTCGCACTGGGCGACGGGCTCATCGAGCGCTGCGTTGCGGAGTCGGGGCTGCCGCGCGCACGGATCGAAGGCGAGCGTGCACGCACGGTTGGTCAATTGCGCATGTTCGCGGACGTCGTGCGCTCCGGCGATTTTCTCGAAGTGCGTATGGATCCTGCGCAGCCGGAACGCAAGCCGCTACCACGCGCCAATCTGCGCATGCGCCATATTGGGCTCGGGCCGGTCGCGGTGTTCGGTGCCAGTAACTTTCCGCTCGCCTTTTCCGTTGCGGGCGGCGATACGGCTTCCGCCTTCGCGGCGGGCTGTCCCGTAATCGTCAAGGCGCATGCGGCGCACCCCGGCACATCAGAACTTGTGGGCGTGGCGGTGCGCCAGGCCGTGGAGGACTGCGGTATGCCGGAGGGGACGTTCTCGCTACTGTTCGGCAGCGGTCGCGAAATCGGTCAGGGCCTCGTGCGCGATCCGCGCATCAAGGCTGTGGGTTTCACCGGTTCGCGTCAGGCGGGAACGGATCTGATGGCTGTTGCCGCGGCGCGTCCCGAGCCGATTCCGGTATACGCCGAAATGAGCAGCATCAATCCGGTGATCCTGTTTCCTCATGCGCTCGAGCAGCGCGGCGAAGAGATTGCGCAGGCATTCGTGCAGTCGCTGACACTGGGCGCCGGTCAGTTCTGCACGAACCCGGGGTTGATCCTCGCGGTGCAAGGGCCGGCGCTCGAACGGTTCGTGGTGGCGGCGTCAGAAGCGTTGACTCGTACGCCGGCCGCAACGATGCTCACGCCGAGCATCCATCGGGCATTCGAGAAGAGCGTAGCGAACTTCTCTGCGCACCCACATGTGCAAACGGTGGCGCGCGCGCAGCCTGCTGCTGGCGCGAATGAGGGGCAGGGAGCGCTCTTTTCGACGACCGTCGAGGCGTTTCGCGAGGACGCCCTGTTGCGTGATGAGATTTTCGGCGCTGCTTCGTTGATCGTACGTTGTCCGGATTTGCAAGCAATGCATGCACTGATTGAATCGCTGGAAGGACAATTGACGGCGGCACTGCATATTGATGAAGCGGATTACTCGGCGGTGCGGCCGTTCCTGCCGGTTCTGGAGCGGCGTGTGGGGCGGGTGCTCGTCAATGGCTTTGGTACGGGCGTGGAAGTCTCGCATGCGATGGTGCACGGCGGTCCCTATCCGTCCACGGCCGACGGACGCTCGACTTCGGTGGGGAGTCTCGCGATTCGCCGCTATCTGCGGCCGGTGTGCTATCAGGACATGCCAGAGGTGTTGCTGCCTGAGGCGCTAAGAGTGGCTAATCCGTGGAAGGTCAATCGTCTCGTCGATGGAAAGATCGAGCTTGCGTAGCGTTAGCTCGTGTGCGCTGGCGCCCATGCCAGCAAGAGGAGGGTATGACATGGAGCAAGAAACGCCAAAAGAAGGCGTGAAGCATAACCGGGTAGCAATCGTGACCGGGGCGAGCACTGGAATCGGCCGAGCCACTACGCGTACGTTGCTCGATGACGGCTGGTGCGTTGTACTGGCTAGCCGCCGCGAGGATGCGCTCAATGAAGTGGTGCATGCGTATTGTGAGGAGGGAGGCGACGGCGCTCGTGCGATCGTGGTACCCACTGACGTGTCCGATCCGGCATCGGTGCAGCAACTGTTTGACGTTACGCGGGAGACATTCGGGCGCCTTGACCTGCTCTTTAATAATGCGGGCCTTGGTGTGGAAGGGGTGTCGGTAGAGGCATTGTCCATCGATCGGTGGAAGAAATTGATGGACGTTAACGTGACGGGGACGCTGCTTTGCACGCAGGCCGCGTTCCGGCAGATGCGCGCACAGACCCCTAGCGGCGGGCGCATTATCAATAACGGCTCGCTCTCCGCGCACGTCCCACGATTGCATTCTGCCGATTACACCGCAAGCAAGCACGCAGTCAACGGCTTGACAAAGGCCTGTGCGCTGGACGGACGCCAATACGGCATAGCGGTTTGCCAGATCGATTTCGGCAATGCGCAGACTCACATGACGGCGAAGATGGGCGCAGGCACGCTTCAGGCGAATGGCGAACGTGCACTTGAGCCGGTGATGGATGTGTCGCACGCGGCGCGTTCCGTCGCCTACATGGCGAGCCTGCCGCTGGAAGCCAACGTTCAGTTTATGACCGTCATGGCCACCGCGATGCCTTTTATAGGACGTGGTTAGCGCGAGCAGGTGTAGCCGTTAGACGTGGGTCGTTTTAAGCAGCACTACAAAACAAATTGGAGACACAAAATGCAAGCATCATTGGTGGCAGGCGAGCAGCCTGCCAATCTGATCGACGAGGCCAGAGTTCTTAACAAGGTTAGTTGGCGTATTGTTCCTTTAATCCTCGCCTGTTTCGTCGTCGCTTACTTGGACCGGGTAAATGTCAGCTTCGCCAAACTGCAGATGCAATCGGATATCGGCCTGAGCGACGCCGCCTATGGTCTCGGCGCCAGTGCTTTTTTTGTCGGCTACCTACTATTCGAAATTCCGAGTAATGCCATTTTGGTGAAGGTCGGTCCGCGCATCTGGATCGCGCGGATCATGATTACGTGGGGCATCGTCTCGGCCGCGATGATGTTCGTGCGCTCGGAAAATATGTTCTATTTTTTGCGTTTCCTGCTCGGTGTGCTGGAAGCCGGTTTCGTGCCGGGTGTGCTCTATTACTTCACACGGTGGTTTCCGGCCGAGCGCCGTGGACGGATCAATAATCTATTTTTCGGCAGCATCGCGCTGTGCGGCATTATCGCAGGGCCGGTTTCAGGTGCGATTCTCAAGTACTTCGACGGTGTGCACGGCTTGCCAGGATGGCAGTGGCTGTTTCTGCTGGAAGGCGTGCCTTCGGTCTTTCTGGGCGTGGTCGTGCTGCTGGTACTCGACGACCACGTCAAGGATGCGAAGTGGCTCACGCAAGACGAGAAGCGGTGCCTGAGCGAGATCCTTGCGCGCGACTCCCAAGTGGGCAGTACACATTCGTTCGCTGCGGCGCTGAAGCTGCCAATCACGTATCTGTTCTCGCTCATTTATTTCGGACTGTGCATGGGCATCTACGGTTTTCTGTTCTGGATGCCGCAATTGATCAAGACAGCCGGCACCACCGACCCGTTCATGATCGGCCTGATTACGTCACTGCCGTACATCGTGGCATTGATTGGCACGATCTTGCTGGGCAGGACGTCGGACCGTACCGGTGAGCGCCGCTGGCACCTAACGGGTTGCGCATTGGCGGCGGCAATCGGCTATGTGCTCAGCGCGGCGTATGGGAATAACACGGTGATTCTCGTGATCGGCATGATGATCGCGGCGACCGGCGTGATCGCGTCGTTCGGCATTTTCTGGATTTTCCCCGCGCGCGTATTGACTGGAGCGGCGGCCGCTGCGGGTGTGGCGCTCATTAATTCGATCGGGCAGATCGGCGGGCTCATCGCACCGTATATGGTGGGCAAGGTCAAGGAGGTGACCGGCAGCGCATCAATGGGTCTCTACACGATCGCACTGACCTGCGCAGTAACGGCTTTACTCATCGCCTATGCGATACCGCGAAACATTCGCTTCCGCGATGTCGGCGCGCAGCGACGATAAATGCCCCCGTCTTCTACTGACTACGACCTTATGAGCAAGCAACCCTTGATTCTTGTACGGCCATATACGCCGACTGATATGGCGATTCTCGAACAAACGTATAACGTGCACCGTCTGTGGGAGGCAACCGACAAGGTGAGCTTCCTTCGGACATCCGGCCCAGGTGTGCGCGCGCTCGCGACTGACGGTGAGCACGGCGCCGACGCAGCGACGATGGATTTACTCCCGGACCTCGAGCTCATCGCCAGCTTTGGCGTCGGACTTGACGCAATCGACCTCGCGCACGCACGGCGGCGAAATATCCGCGTGACCCACACGCCAGATGTGTTGACGGAGGATGTCGCAGACATGGCGTTCGGCTTGCTGCTCGCGTGCGCCCGCCGTATTCCGCAGTGTGATAGCTACGTGAGGCAGGGGCGCTGGCCCGAGGGCAATCCCGGCCTGACAACGCGCGTATGGGGCAAGCGTCTCGGCATACTGGGCCTCGGCCGCGTGGGGCGCGCAGTGGCCAGGCGAGCAGAAGCATTCAAGCTTGAAGTCGCATACCACGATCGATGCAGTTTCGACGATGTGCACTATCGCTATTTTGACGATGTGGTCGCGTTGGCTGCTGAAGTGGACTTCCTCGTGATCTGTGCGTCCGCTGATACTGACACGCGCGGTCTGATCGGCAAACCTGTGCTCGACGCATTGGGACACGATGGAATGTTAGTGAATGTTGGCCGGGGCGCGATCGTTGACGAACCTATCTTGCTAACGTACTTGCGCGAGCGCCTGATCGCTGGAGCCGCGCTTGATGTCTTTCACAATGAGCCCGATATCGCACAGGAGTTCTGCGAACTCGACAATGTCATTCTGCAGCCCCATCAAGCGAGTGCAACGAGGGAAACGCGCGCCGCCATGGGGGCTCTCGTACGGGAAAACCTGAGCGCTTACTTCGCCGGTCGGCCGTTGCTGACGGAGTTTCTTGGGCCAATGAGATAGGCAAGGCGAGCGCGAGAGCGCGGAACGCCACGCTTAAGCGTTCGGCAATTAAGAACCGTATCAATGCATCAGGTGTCGCGCCCCAATTTGCGCGACTGACACTCTTTTAGGAACGTGCGTACCATGACGACAGAAAAGCATCCGTCGGTTGCAACGGGGAATCGTCCCCGCCTGCGCAGCCGCCGCTGGTTTGACGATCCCGCCGACCCGGGCATGACCGCTCTGTATATCGAGAGGTACATGAACTTCGGTATCACACGCGACGAACTGCAGTCGGGCAAACCGATCATCGGAATCGCGCAAACCGGTTCGGACCTTGCGCCATGCAATAGGCATCATCTCGACCTGGCCAAGCGCGTCAGGGACGGCATCCGCGATGCAGGTGGAATTCCCCTCGAATTCCCGGTACATCCGATCCAGGAAACCGGTAAGCGCCCGACGGCCGCGATCGACCGCAACCTCGCGTATCTTGGTCTCGTCGAGATTCTGCACGGCTATCCAATCGACGGCGTGGTGCTCACTACCGGCTGTGACAAGACTACGCCGGCCTGTCTGATGGCGGCGGCCACGGTGAATATTCCATCGATCGTTCTTTCGGGTGGACCGATGCTCGACGGTTGGTACCAGGGGCGTCTGGCGGGCTCTGGCACCGTCGTGTGGGATGCGCGCAAGCGGTTTGCTACGGGCGAAATCGACTATGACGCTTTCATGAACATGGTGGCATCGTCTGCACCGTCGGTGGGGCACTGCAATACGATGGGCACCGCGCTGTCGATGAATTCCCTCGCCGAGGCGCTTGGCATGTCACTGCCCGGGTGCGCCGCGATTCCCGCGCCTTATCGGGAGCGCGGATGGATGGCGTATCGTACAGGGGAGCGGATCGTCGAGATGGTCGCCGAAAATCTGCGGCCGTCCGATATCATGACCCAGGCCGCGTTCGAGAATGCGGTCGTCGCCGCAGCGGCGCTCGGGGCATCGTCGAACTGTCCGATTCATATTGTCGCTATTGCGAGGCACATGGGGGTCAACCACACGCTCGATGATTGGCAGCGCCTTGGGCCGGAGATTCCGCTACTCGTCGACTGCCAACCGGCCGGACGATTTCTCGGCGAGGCGTTTCACCGCGCGGGAGGTGTAGCGGCGGTCATGAAGGAACTGATGTTGGCCGGACGTCTCCACACGGAGGTCAGGACGGTCACGGGACGTACATTGGCCGAAGACCTGGCTGCAGTCGAGGTGCCGGACCGTACAGTAATTCGCGCCTTCGACAGTCCGTTGAAGGAGGCGGCGGGTTACGTTGTCATGTCCGGCAATCTTTTCGACAGCGCCGTGATGAAGATTAGCGTTATTGATTCCACTTTCCGCAAACAGTTTTTGTCCAATCCAGACAACCCAGACGTATTCGAGGGTAGGGCTATCGTGTTTGAGGGACCAGAGGATTATCATGCGCACATCGACGATCCGGAATTAGGTATCGACGAGCGCTCCATTCTCGTCATTCGTAACTGCGGGCCCGTCGGTTATCCGGGCGGCGCGGAAGTCGTTAATATGCAGCCACCCGCCGAATTACTGAAGCGCGGTGTCAAAACATTGCCGACAATAGGTGATGGCAGGCAGAGCGGCACTTCGGCGAGTCCGTCGATCCTCAACGTGTCGCCGGAGGCGGCTGTCGGCGGTGGCCTTGCGCTACTCAAAACGGGCGACAGGATTCGTATTGATCTGAAATCGCGCAAGGTGGACGTGATAATGCCGGAAGATGAGCTCGCCCGCAGGCGCGATGCGTGGATCGCCCCCACGTTGGAGCACAAGACTCCGTGGGAGGAGATTTATCGGAGTCTCGTGGGCCAGCACGGCAGCGGCGCGTGCCTGGAACCAGCCACGCTTTATATGAATATCTTGGAGACACGTGGTGAGTCGCGTCATAATCATTGACGCGTCGTAAGGGGAACGCTTCGATATGTCCGCGCAGGCAGAAACGACCTCGATTCCCTTTAGCGAGAGCATCGAACGCGCGACGCGTGCGATCTAGCAAGAGCAATCACCGATATCCTATGGAAGGCTGCCCTCTTGTGCCAAGGCTCTGACCAAGGGGGCAAAATGGGCGGCCGCTGCGCTTAACGGCCGTCCCGCAGGCGTAATAAGGCTGATGGCTGGCAAGCGCATTGGTGTGTTCAGAGGCAACGCACGCAATGCGCCGAGTCGCCCATAATGTGCGGCGAGCGAGGCTGGCATCACGGCCACCATCTCAGAGATCTGCAGTAACGCTGTCGTCAAGACCGTAGATGAGGTCTCGGTGATATTGAGTTTGCGAGTGATGCCTGCCTCGCGTAGCGCCGCATCCAGGCGTGTACGCTGAGGTGCACCAGGCGGCTGCATGATCCACGTGGCGGAGATCAATTCCTTCAGTGAGACGCTGCTCTGTCCAAGCAGGGGATGGCCTTGACGGACCACGACCACCAAGGCTTCTTCCGATAGCGGGCTGACGTCATAGTCGCCAGCTGCATGCTGGTCAGTGAGACGGCCTAAAACCAGATCGACTTCGCCGCGTTCTAGCAGATGCACGATAACGTTGCTGGTGTCCTCGATGACGCCGACCTGCACGTTCGGGTGCAGGCGTTTGTATTCGATCAGGGCAGGCGCGACCAGAGATGGAACGGCGCCGGGCACGCTGCCAATGCGCAGGTGACCTTTTAATCCCGAGGCCAGCGCCGCCAACTCCTCACGCATGATGCCGAAATCGCTGAACAGCGTGCGCACGTAGCGTACGACGACTTCGCCAGCGGTCGTAGGCAGAACACCGCGCGCACTTCGTTGGAAAAGTTTGACGCCCAGAGTTTCCTCTGCCTGTTGCAGTAGCTTGGTCGCTGCAGGCTGGCTGATGTTGAGTGCGGTGGCCGCGCGGCCAAGATTGCGTTCCGCGTCCAGCAGGCGAATCAGCAGCAGTTGCCGGGTGCGCAGACGCAGCAGCAGTTGGGCATCGGTGAGGGCTGTCATACCCAGAATGATATACAAAAATATATGGCTTAGTGCCAAAAAGAGATTGGATTGGGAATGGCGCTGCTTGCTAAGCTGCGCGGCATACCAATTACGATATCGAGACAGACATGAACGTATTCTCCCGGGCAGCGATGGCATGCGCTGCCGTTTTGTCGATGTGGTCCTGTCATGTCGCTGCGGCGGAGAACTATCCTTCGCAGCCTGTACGGATCCTGGTTGGCTCTCCCCCTGGCGGCGGTACGGATATCTTGGCTCGCCTGCTGGCCGAGCGGTTCGGCAAGGATTTTGATCAGTCGGTGGTCGTGGAGAACCGTCCTGGCGCGTCTAACACCATCGCCGCCGACATTGCTGCCCGTGCGGAAAAGGATGGGCTGACGCTGCTGCTGGCAACGACGACGGCGCAAGCCATTGCACCGCATATTCTCAAGCTGAAATATGACCCATTACGCGATTTGCAGCCTATCGGTCTGGTTGCTGTCATGCCGAGCGTGCTGGTGGTGTCCGCGACTTCGCCTTATAAAAATGTCGATGACCTGTTGCAGGCCATGCGCAAGCAGCCCCAGCCTTTTCGTTATGGTTCGTCGGGCGTGGGCAGCACCCAGCATGTGAGTGGCGTCGCTTTTGCCGCGGCGACCGGTTTACGTCTTGATCACGTGCCCTACAAGGGCAGTGCCCAGGCTCAGATCGACCTGATAGGCGGACAGATCGAGATGATATTCGACAGTTCATCGTCGGCAATGCCTCAGATCCGATCTGGCAAGCTGCGTCCGTTGGCGGTCAGCGCCCAGAGCCGAGCGGCCGAGTTGCCTGATGTCCCGACCTTGACCGAGCAGGGTGTTAAAGACGCCGATGTGAGCATATGGTATGCGCTCTATACGACTGCGGGTACACCGGCGCCTATTGTCCAGAAACTGAGCCAGGAGTTGCAGGCCGTTCTGCAGACGACTGAGGCGCGTGAGCGCATTGCTGCCTTGGGAGGTGAAATCCGTCCGATGACCATCGAGCAGTTTGCTCAGTTCAATAAAGAAGAATTCAACCGCTATGGCAAGCTCGTCGCCAACGCGGGCCTCAAAGCGCAATAACCGTAAAGCCTCATTCTATGTCTGCAAATCCTATGTCTGCTGTTCCGCCTCTCGCTGTACTACTCGGCGATCCCGCCGGCGTCGGCCCTGAAATGGCTGCTCGATTGCTAGCGGCTCCCAACAATTTGAATCGCTTTCCACTGTTTATCGTCGGGGATGCGTGCGTCTGGGAGGATGCACAACGTGTGGCTGGCGTTCGTATCGATACCCGGATCGTCAGCGATATCAAAGACATTCGTCCGGGGTCCAGCCAAGTTGCATTGCTCGAGATTGATGCTTTGGGAGGTCGCCTTCCCGAGCGTGGCCAGTCGACGGAACTCGCCGGCAGAGCCGCCTTTCTGGCGTTGGAACGCGCCATTGACCTCGTGTCGGCAGGCCAGGCGTCAGCCATTCTGTTTGCTCCGCTGAACAAACATTCCCTGAAGTTAGGCGGGCTGGAGGCTGAAGACGAACTTCGTCATATGCAGGAGCGTTTTGGTGTGTCTGAGTTCGTCTGCGAATTCAATATTACCGATGCCTTGTGGACCTCACGCGTGACGTCCCATGTACCGCTGCGTGAGGTGGCTGATCATCTCAGTATCGAAGGCGTGATCGAAGCGATCAAGCTGATTGACGATGCATTACGCCGTAGTGGATTGTCCGAGCCGCGTATCGCGGTGTGTGGACTGAACCCTCATGCCGGAGATGGCGGCTCTATCGGCCGCGAAGAGATCGATCTCATCGGCCCAGCAGTTCGCGCGGCAGCGACGCAGGGCTTGGCTGCATCGGGTCCCTATCCGTCTGACACCGTGTTCATCCGCGCGCGGCGAGGCGATTTTGATGCCGTGGTTTGTATGTACCACGATCAAGGGCAGATCGCCATGAAGCTCATGGGCTTTGATCATGGTGTCACTTTGCATGGCGGCCTGCCTGTGCCGGTGGCGACTTCAGCCAGCGGCAGTGCTTTTGATATTGCCGGCAAAGGCATCGCCAACGTGCAGGGTTTGCAGCGCGCTTTTGATTTGTGTGTGCGGATGGCCAGCGCGTCGCGGGTTGTGCAATAGCGTAAGCCTGCAGGGTCCCTCCTGAGACCCGCTTGTTTGCAATGGCGTCAGTTGGGTGGGGGAGTCCGCTGGCTGTCGCAACTCTTTCAGCCATTAATGGCTTGCGCGGTCGGTCATCATTTCGGCCAATATTCTTCTATAACGAGCGTGTTGGCCGAAGCGGACATGATGCGATGCAGCGTATATTGCGTGACAGCGCTGTGCGCTATTGCGCAGGAAGACGGCCGCTGCGTTTGAGTTCGGCTGCCAGCCGGGTCAATGACGGTTTCGCAGCATCGATATCTTTTTGCCATGCTTGTCCGTCTTTATAGGCAATGATGGCTGAGAAAGCTTTTGCCGAGTCGAGAAAACCTGGATCTTTCAAGGCTGCTTCCAATGCGGTTTGCAGCTTGTTCCGCATGTCGGCTGGTACGCCTTTATCCACCGCCAGGCCACGATCCGATGGCACGACAACATCAAAGCCTTCTTCTTTTGCAGTCGGTACATCCGGCAGCATGGGAGCACGGTCTTGTACGAACTGTGCCAGAATTCTCAGTTTTGTCTGCTCTCCGGCTGGATTTGGCACCGCTGTGTGGCTCGCGAAAATCATGTCCACATGTTGCCCCATCAAAGCAATTTTTGATTGGCCCGTGCCCGTGTACGGAACCTCGGTAAACGATGCACCGCTTTCCAACATCAGAACATTCAATGCGACTCCGCCATTGCTGCCTAGTCCATTTTGACCAATCGAGACGCTCTCTGGTTTGGCTTTAACTGCCGCAACCAAATCTTTTAACGAGGTATAGGGACTATCGTCGCGTACCACTAATAAGGTAGGGTCGCTGACAACCCTTCCGATTAACGCAAACTGATCTGGGTTGTAAGGCGTGGATTGCACCAACGGCATGAAATTCATCGGTGGCGTGTTGACCATTGCTACCGTATAGCCGTCCTTGGGTGCACGCTGGACATAAGAGTTCGCTATCGCACCTGAGGCGCCCGGCTTGTTGACGATGACGATATTCGCCGCATCCGACAAGTGCTTTTGCATAAACGGCGCCAGCGTGCGTGCCAACACGTCGGTTTCTCCACCCGCAGCGAAGCCTACGACGAGTTCGATGGGTTTATCGTTGGGCCATGCTGCCCAGGCAGGTGTACAGAGGCTTGCGCTGGCAAGTATTGCGGCGAACAGCGTTGAGCCGATAGGGAATGCCATGGTTATTCTCCTTTATGTCATTTATTGTTGTTCGAGCCCGCTTTGCGGGCTCTGTGATTACAGCAAGCAATCAGGTTGTTCGCGCACGATGGCGTCGTAGATGGGTTGAAAGTGCAGCCAGGCCATAAAGGGCGTCGCCAAGTGATTTTTCGAGTGCAGGGCGGCTTCCCGGTTGATCATTTTCAGCGGTTTGCCGGTGGCCTCGGCTTTGAGCTGAATTTCGCAGGCGCGCTCCGCGGCAATAAACCACCAGGCGGCTTCCTCGATCGTTTCCCGTCCCGCTGAAAAGAGACCGTGATTCTGGTGGATCGCGATTTTGGCGTTGCCGAAGGCGTGCGCGACGGCGTGACCCTTGTCATCTTCCACCACCACTGCGCCGGCTTCCTCGGTAATCAGGGCCTGGTCTTCGTAGAATCCGCAAGCGGTCTGGGTGATCGGGTCCAGCGGCCGTCCCAGCGCGGCCCATGCCATACCGTTGGTGGTGTGGGCATGGCATGAGGCCATCACATCCGGGTTGGTTTCGTGAATGGCGGAGTGCAGGACAAAGCCCGCCCGGTTGACCGCCCATGTGCCTTCCAGGACGGTGCCAGCGTGGTCTACCAGCATCATGTCGCTGGCGCGCACGCGTCCGAAGTCCATGGCAAAAGGGTTGGTCCAATACAGGTTGGGATGTTCCGGGTCTCTGACCGTGACATGGCCGGCAAAACCGTATTCGTAGCGAAATTTCGCAAACACCCGACAGACCGCAGCCAGGCGCTGACGGCGGTGCCAGCGCTCTGCCTCGATCGAGTCGAATGTCGGATACTTCGGAAAATACAGGTTCTCTTGCTTGGGACGGTAGACGGTTTCCTGTGTTGACGGCATGAGGACTCCTGGCAGGTTTGTGGCAGAGGCCGGCAACGCACTCTAGGCTGTGCGGTCGGTCTGCTGAGGCTGGTGAATGCTGGATTCTAGGCAGTGCTCTAACATAGTGACCAATCACATAAATAGTGCCGGTCATAAACCCGGCTTATGGAGACGTCGGGTCCGCTATGCTTGCTCGCATTCAGTTGCGCCATTTAGAGGCTTTTCATGCTGTCATGATGTCCGGGTCGATCACGGGGGCGGCGGCATTGTTACACGTTACGCAGCCCGCGGTCAGCGCGACGATCAAACACTTTGAGCAGCGCCTGGGATTCACGTTGTTTCGGCGTCAAGGAGGCCGACTGGTCCCAACGCCGGAGGCTCGCGCACTCTTGCCGGAGGTGCAGGATATTTTCGGGCGGGTTGCCGGGTTGGAGCGCTTTAGCCAGGACCTTGCCGAAGGCATTCAGGGGTCACTGTCTATCGCAGCCAGTTCGCCCATCGCCAATGCATGGTTAGCGCAGGCCGTCGCCGAATTCGTCAAGATACGTCCAAAGGTTCGCATCTCACTGCAATCGATGGACTCGAACCTGATTACAGAAAAACTTATTAATGAACAGATAGATCTAGGCGTGGCTTTTGCACCGGGAGAGCACGAGGGCGTGCAGTCGCTGCCTATGGGGCATGCCGAGCTCAGCTGTATTTTCCCTGAGACGCATCCGTTGGCTGCACTCGAGTCGATCACTATTGAGGATCTATCTCTTTATCCAGTGATTACTTATGTGCCGCAAGCGTTGTTGCGTCGTTGTTTGGCCGGGTTTCTCAATCCACCCCCGAACATACAGGTCGAGGTCGCGACATCGATGACGGGAATTGTGCTGGCCTTCCACGGCGCAGGCGTCGCGCTGGTCGAGTCGAGTCTGTTGAAGGCGTTGCCTGTGCCGGGGCTGACGAGCCGGCCGTTGGCGCCTGAGGTTCAGGTGCATAGCTATCTGCTGTGGAGTACGCTGCGACCACAGACCGAGCTCGCGCGAACGTTTGTACAGCATCTGAAAAGCTCGCCGGTCGCGTAGCGACGGTGCTACGCGCACATCCTACCAAGCAGTCTCATACATGCGCTGCGCGTCTTCGATGGTGACCGTGCGTGGGTTGTTGACCAACAGTCGCGTTTGTTTCATGGCCTCGCTCGCGAGCATGGGGCATGCCTCTTGAGGGATCCCGATTTCGCGCAGCCGGGCCTGCAGTCCAATATCATTTATCAGTTGCTGGATGAGGCTAATCAAATCCATCGCGGCTTTGGACGAGGTGGCGCTTGAAAACTCCGGGTTGAGCTGAGCAACCAGCTCTGCATAGGGCTCGGGATGTGTTGCGACATTAAATCGTAGTACATGTGGCAGCATCAGGGCGTTTGATAGGCCGTGGGGGACGCCATAATGTCCACCAAGCGGGTAGGCGAGGGCATGTACGGCAGCCACGGGTGAGTTGGCGAAGGCTTGTCCTGCAAGCAATGACCCCAACAGCATGGCCGAACGCGCTCGCAGATCGCTGCCATTCTGGACAGCTTGCCGAATACTGCCCACAAGCAGCTTCAGGGCCTGAATTGCCAGGCCTTTGGAAATAGGGTTGTTATTCGCATGACTGGATGCATACGCTTCGATCGCATGCACCATGGCGTCAACGCCGGTCGCAGCGGTCACCGCAGGGGGAAGGCCGAGTGTCAGCACCGGATCGAGTACGGCGACATCCGGTAAGAGGACGGGCGAGACTACTCCCTTTTTCTCGTGCTCACCTACAGTGATAATCGATATGGGCGTGACTTCCGAACCTGTGCCCGCTGTGGTCGGGATCAACACGAGCGGTAAACGTGATGCGCGAATATTGTCGATGCCGTAGATTTCAGAGATGTGCTGCGTGCTTGCAGACATGGCAGCGACCAGTTTGGCCACGTCTAGTGACGAGCCGCCGCCTAAGCCAATGATGCCTGTCGCTCTTGTTGTGCGCGCGATGTCTATAGCGCGTAAGACCAGTGATTCAGGAGGGTCGGCCACTACCTGATCAAACAAGTGAACTTCCAGATTGTGGGTCTTCAGACCAGCCGCGACAGGATCGACGATACCGGTCTTAATCAGACCAGGATCGGTGATGATCAATACGCGCGGCCCCAACCGCGCGGCGTATTGAGCAATAGACTTAGCTTTATATGCACCGAATACGATTGACGGCGTGGTGTTGAAAGTGAACGGATTCAATGTGTGTCTCTCTTATGCTCAAACGGCGAGTGATTGTGGATCGCCGACGACGCCTTGTCGCAACAGGTCTGTGATATCACCATCCTGGTAGCCGAATTCACGCAGGATTTCGCGAGTGTTTTCTCCTAGCAGAGGGGCCGGATGTTTGACGACGGCAGGTGTTTCTGAAAACTTTATCGGTAGTGCAAGCGCGTTGCCTTTGCCTGCGACGGGATGCTCGACGTCGATCACCATATCGCGGGCGCGTGTTTGGGGATGATTCAGGGCCTCTGCGACGTTATGCACGGGACCTGCAGGGATCCCGGCAGCATCGAAGCGGGTGATCCAGCATTCGGTCGTGTCTTTCTGCAGCTCCGCTGAGATGGCTTCAGCCAGCTCGTCTTCGTGTAGTTTGCGGGCGGCGTTTGTTGCGAATCGCGGATCGGATTTCCATTCCGAATGACCCAGCATATCCGCGATGCGTTCCCAGTTTGCTTGGTTCGCTCCGCCTAGGACGAGCCAACTGTCCTGAGTACGAAACGCTTGGTAGGGGGCTGCCAAGGGGTGAGCCGAACCCGAGGCTCCCATGGACTGGCCCGTCTGGAAATACATCGCCGCGAACCAATACATTTGTTGTAGCGACGACTCGATGAGCGAGGTTTCTACGTACTGTCCTTTGCCGCTATTCGCACGATGCAGCAGTGCGGCCAGAACGCCGACGACAGCCAGCACGCCGGAATTGATATCTGCGACCGAGTTCCCAGGCTTGACGGGTTGCCCGTTCTTTTCGCCGGTGACGCTGAGCAGGCCTGCGAAGGCTTGTGCGATGAGGTCAAAGCCGCCCTTATCGGCATAGGGGCCCGTACGTCCATAACCGGAGATGGAGCAATAAATCAGGCGGGGATTGAGTTCGGACAGGGTGTCCCAACTCAGACCCAGCTTGTCCATCGTGCCCTTTCGATAGTTCTCTAAGAACACGTCGCTCGAGCGAGCCATGCGTTGCATGATTTCCTGCCCCGCAGACAGCTTGAGGTTTATTGCCATACCGCGTTTATTGCGATTGAGCATGACAAAGGGAGCGGGGAGTGCCTTGGTCGAGGCGCCGGTATAGACGCGGGAATCATCCCCGTGGGGCAATTTTTCGATTTTGATGACATCGGCGCCTAGGTCCGCGAGCATCATGCCGCAGGTCGGGCCTGCCATGATCTGTGCGAGTTCTAACACCTTGATGCCGGAAAGCGGGGAAGAAGACATTTATTTACTCTGCTTTGATACCTGCGGTTTGTACGACGGTTTTCCACTTATCGAGATCTGTGCGGATTTGCTGCATCAATTGCTCTGGCGAGCCGCCGATGGCGTCCAGCCCTTGCTCTTGCAGGGCATGCTGGACTTCCTTGCTGGCCAACGTTGTTTTCAAGGCGCTATTGACCTTTTTGACGACGTCGTCGGGTAGGCCTTTGGGGCCGACGATGGCAAACCAATTGAGGGCTTCGAAGCCCTCGACGCCTTGTTCAGCAATCGTAGGAACGTCGGGAATCGACGATGATCGTTTTAAAGAGGTCACTCCCAATGCCCGAATCGTGCCGGCTCGGATTTGGGGGATGGCCGGAGCCAGCGTAGAGACGCCCAGCGATATCTGGCCGCCTATGAGGTCTGCCATGGCAGGGCCGCCTCCGCGATACGCGACGTGTTGCATGGATGTGCCTGTTGCGATTTTCAGTTGTTCGCCGGCGACGTGGCCTCCGCCGCCTACACCCGATGTGGCGTAGCTGTATTGACCCGGCTTCTCCTTCAGGAGGGCGATGAGTTCCGGCAGCGTTTTGGCAGGCAAGGACGGATGTGCGACCAGTACCAAGCCACTATCTGCCGCCATGCCGATGGGCGTGAAGGAAGTGAGCGGATCGAAGTTGATTTTGCGGATATTCGGCAAAATGACCATGGCGCCGGAATCGATCAGATGCAGTGTGTATCCGTCCGGCGTAGCCCTCGCTGCGGCTTCGGCGGCAATGCCTCCGCCTGCGCCGGCCTTGTATTCGATGACGACAGGCTGCCCGAGTACTTCACTGAGCTTGGGCGCGATAGATCGAGCTGTCGCGTCAGCGGCTCCCCCGGGGGTATAGCCAAGCAGGAGCCGAATGGGCTGGTTGGGGTAGTTGGAGGCGAATGCAGTGCCGCTGCAGGCGAGCATCATCGTCAGGATTCCAGCAGAACGCAGCAAGTTTTGGTGGACGAATTTCATCTACTTTGTCTCCTCTAAGGTTGTTATTAGCGGGCTCGGCGCATGTCATGCAGTGGATGTCCGGCCCAAGCTGATCAATCTGATCAACGGCCTTCAAAAAGGGGTGTCCGCTTTTCCTTCCAGGCTTTGACGCCTTCGCGAATGTCGTCCGACCGCAGGCACTGCGATTCGCGTAACGCAAATTTCTGCGGGTCTAATCGTTCCTGGGCGAGATCATTGAGCGCGGCCTTCATCCCCTGGACCGCCAGCGGGGCCATACTGGCTGCGGTAAGGGCCGCTTCGCGCGCGGCATCCTGCAGTTGGTCTGCGGGTACGATCCGGTCGATGAACCCTGTAGCCAGCATTTGTTCGGCGTCTAGATTTTCCGCAAACAGAAACAAGCGTTTCGCCGTGTTAAAGCCAAGGCGCGAGACATAACGCCGCATGCCGTCCAGGTAGTAGTGCAGCCCCAATCGGGCCGCCGGCATGAACATCTTTACGGCGGGCGTGCCAAGCCGTAGATCGCAGGCCAACGCCAGATCGGTTGCGCCGCCATAAATCCCGCCGTTCAGCGCGCAAATCACGGGTTGGGGCAGGTGTTCTACCGCACTGACCATGGCTGCAAACGGATTGACTACCAACTCGGTCCCCGGCGATTCCTCGGTCGATTCCAGCAGGGTGGTGAGATCGGCGCCCGCACTGAAATGTTTGCCTGTTCCTGTCAGGATCACGGCCCGTACGCGCGGACTCTTGGCCAACAGTTGGCAGTGCTCAATCAGGGTCTGTTGGTCTTCTGGTTCGATGCGGTTGGCCTGGGCTGGCCGATTAAGACGAATCGTCGCAATGGCGTCCTCGACGTGCAGCGTCGGGGGAGTGGATTGCTGTTCCTCCATGTTCACCTCTTTTTTGGTATTTGTTGAATGTGTTTAAGGTATACCACGACTAATTTAATTAAAACATATGGAAAACACTGATGTGCCAGAAAGGGATCTAATACAAAATTCCGGCCATTAATATTCTTTCGAGTAATGGTTCAGCAATGCCTTTCGCCCAGGTACATGACACCTCCCTCTATTACGAGGTCACGGGAAGCGGCAGCCCTATCCTGTTCATTCATGAATTGGCGGGCGACTTCAGAAGCTGGGAGCCCCAGGTGCGTGCCTTGGCACGAAGTCACACTTGCATCACGTATAGCGCCCGTGGCTATCTGCCTTCTGGTGTACCAGAGGCCCTTGGTTCTTATTCCCAACAGCAGTCAGCGCGCGATGCAATCGCCCTGTTGGATCATTTGGGGATTGAAAAGGCTCATATCGTTGGGTTGTCCATGGGGGGCTTTGTCACGGTGCAGATCGCCCTAGATTTCCCGGCAAGGGTGCGTTCGGCAACGATAGCGAGTTGTGGCTCGGGATCCGAACCGCAGCTCTATCACAGCAAGCAGGCTGCCTTTCGAGCCATGTCCGATCAAGTCGCCGCGCAAGGCACGGGAGCGTTTGTGCGGGCTTGCGATGTGGACCTGACTCGCGATAGCTACAAGCGTAAGGATCCACGGGGATTTGCGGAGTTTCTCTCCCAGCTGGCTGAGCATGATTCGCGAGGGCTCGCTAATACGCTGAGAGGAGTTCAGGGTTCGAGACCGTCTTTGTGGGACTTTGAGGCACAACTGCGCACGACCTCGCTGCCCGCGTTGATTCTATGTGGTGATCAGGACGCACCGTGTCTGCAGCCGAGTCTATATCTCGCCGGTAACTGGCCCGGTGCCAGATTGGCAGTATTTCCAGGAAGCGGTCATGTACTGAATCTGGAAGAACCTGCACTGTTTAACCAGATCCTTAAAGACTTTATCTACACGCTATAAAAAATCCACAGAGGAGACAACATGAAATACACGGCAAAAGCCTGGCTGGCAACGTTGGCACTATCCTTGGTGATACCTGCTGGTGCATGGGCACAATCGATATTGAAAATCGGCTGGACCACGACTGACAGTCCTGACGATCCCTATGCGCTTGCTGCGCATTATTTCAGCGATGCGCTCAAAGAGAGCGCTGGCGACAGTATTACGGTGCAGTACTACCCGAATCGGCAGTTGGGCGACGAGAAGCAAATGTTGGAGGGGCTGCGCTTTGGGACGGTCGACGCTGCGGTCATTACTAATTCCGTTGTGGCTCAGCTGGAGCCTGCTTTTGGGCTGAATGATCTGCCGTTTCTTTACGCCAGTGCGAACAATGCGTATCAGGTCCTGGACGGGGCGGTAGGAGAACAGTTGGCGAAGAAGCTCGAAGCCAAAGGCGTCATTGTGCTCGGGTTCACCGAGGGAGGATTTCGCCATATGCTCAACAATAAACGCCCCGTTGCCGCCCCGGAAGACGTCAAGGGCGTGAAGTACCGGGTGATGCAAAATCCGGTATTCATAGACATGTTCAATGCCATGCATGGTTCGGCCGTGCCCATGGCGTGGGGCGAAACTTTTACTGCCGTGCAACAGGGCACGATTGATGGTTTGGAAGTACCGTTGGCGGTCGCTGCGGGCAATAAGTTATACGAAGTCACGAAGTTTCTTTCGCTAACTGGCCACAGCTATTCCACGAATTTACTGTTGATATCCAAGCGCGCCTTTAACAAGCTTACGCCCGAACAGCAACAACAAGTGATCGCGGCCGGCAAGAAGGCCACCGATGCGCAACGTGTCAAAAGCGCTCAGAATGACGCCGCTTTACGCAAAGTCATGGCCGATAACGGAATGGCCGTGAATGAGATCACCGATGTGTCGGCGTTTCGGAGTGCCGTCGCGCCGCTATATGACAAGTATCGCCCCAAGGTGGGATCAGCGTTGCTTGATCAAGCCCTCAACAGTGCCCAGTAATCATGCCAGGGGGGAGGGCGCATGCATCGGTTTTTTGATGGATTGGACCGGGGGCTGCGGATGGTGGTCGTGGCCCTGACTTTAATCATGTTGTTCGTCCTGACGTTGCAGGTGTTTTCGCGATACTTGCTGGGTCAGGCGCTGTCATGGAGTGAGGAGATCGCTTTACTGGGTTTTGCCTGGATTATCGCTATTTCTACGGCGTTGGTCGTGCGTAACGGATTGCACGCGCGCATGTCGTTGTTGCCTGACTCGTTGCCGCCGGCAGGTAGGGCACTGGTGGAGCGCATCATTGCTTTATGCGTCGTGGGTCTGGGGATAGCGCTGGTGCGCTCGGGGATCGACTACATGCTCGAAACCCGTGGGATGTTGTCGGCGGCGTCAGAGTACCCGTTGGAATTGCTGCATGCCGTAGCGCCTGGATTTGGAATCTTGCTCACCATATTTGCTCTGGAACGTGTGGTGTACGGAGCAGGAGGGCAACGATGAGCGCGCTCGCCTGGATGCTGTCTGCGGGTTTTGGCAGCCTGGTTGTCATTGGCGTGCCATTTGCTTTCGCCATTGGGCTGGTCGTGGTAGGGGCGCTGTGGATCGCAGATATTGATCTCATCCTGCTATCACAGAGTTTCGTGGCAAGCACGCAATCCTTTTCTTTGCTGGCTATTCCATTTTTCATGCTTGCCGGCGAACTGATGAGCGCCGGAGGATTGTCTGAGCGCCTTGTGCGTGTTGCCGATGTCTTTGTTCGCCACCTGACAGGGGGCCTTGGACACGTGACTGTGGTCGCCGCGTTGATTTTTGCGACGATATCAGGATCAGCGCCGGCGACGACGGCGGCGATTGGCGCCATCATGATTCCCGTCATGACGCAACGCGGTTATCAGCGGGGCTTTGCCGTCGCGCTTGTCGTATGCGCAGGTGTTCTCGCCCCGCTTATCCCGCCATCTATTGCCTTTGTGATCTGGGGAGTTATCGCCGAACAGTCAATTTCACGGCTGTTTACGGCAGGTATCCTGCCTGGCTTGCTGATGGCGATCAGTCTAATGATCATCTGCTATCTGCATGCCAAGCGACACAAGGTGGCGACGATTCCGAGGGCGACATTTGCCGAGGTGCGAGACGCCCTGCGAGGTGGAATCTGGGCCTTGCTTGCCCCCGTCATCGTATTGGGCGGGATCTATGGAGGAATATTCACCCCGACGGAGGCGTCAGTTGTCAGCTGCGTCTACGCCATCTTTGTCGGGACGGTGATCGAGCGCCGCTTGAAGTTGAATGACCTTCCAGCGATTGTCTGGCGCGCGCTTTCTGTTACGGCGATCATCATGTCCATCATCGCGTTTTCCAGCGGGTTTGGAATCATTGTGGCACAAGCGCAGTTGGCGCATCATCTGACCGAATGGCTGACTGCGCATATCCACGAAAAATGGCAAATGCTGCTGGCGCTGAACGTGATGTTTATGTTGCTGGCGGCAATCATGGACGAAATTGCTATTATGGTTGTCCTGGGGCCGCTGCTGATGGCAATCGCCGCTAGTTTTCAGGTCGACCCCATTCATTTTGGAACTATCATCGTTACCAATGTGGCCATGGGAATGGCTACGCCGCCTGTTGGATACTGCTTATTTGTTGGAATGGCCGTAAGTGGGCTCAAGTTAGGGGAAGTCACGCGGGCGATCTGGCCATGTATCTTGGCCATGTTTGCCGTGTTGATGCTGGTCACCTATGTGCCCGCCTTTACCTTGGTGCTGCAGGACGTTCTGCACTGATGCCATGGAAGAAATTGAGATGTCACCTGGAAGTACCAAAAAAACTGGTTTGGCGATCGATATCCGAGCTTCTCTCGAGGCCGACATCGACAACGGAGCATTGTTGCCTGGCGATGTGTTGGACGAACGCAAGCTGGCAGATCGATTTGGCGTGTCGCGGACCCCGGTGCGCGAGGCGATTCAACAGCTAGCCATGGCAGGGCAGGTGGAGATTGTGCCTCGGCAGGGCATATTCGTTGCGCGGATGTCGATTAGCGAGTTGCGTGCGATGTTTGAATTGTTGGCCGAGATGGAGGCTTCTTGCGCGAAACTGGCGGCTCGCAGGATGCAAGAGCCGTGGCGGCAAATGATGCTGGACTCAATGGAGTTGTGTCTGCAGTTGAGTGCCGGGGATGACTTGGTCGCCTATGGCCAGGCAAATGCTGATTTTCACGAGGCCATATACCAAGGCTGTTGTAATCGGTTCCTGGCCGAGCAAGTCCGCATGGCTCGGCGGCGCACGCAGAGTTATCGCCGCAACCCGTTCCAGCTACCCGGGCGTATGCGGCAGTCTGCGTTGGATCATCAGCTGATTGCGAATGCCATCATCGCAGGCGACGAAGACGCCGCCGTGCGGGCAATGATCGAGCATATCGCGGTCAGTGGAAAGGGCTTTGCGGAGTTCATCAGCACACTGCCTGAATCAATGTTGGCCAGCCACGACGTGGCCTATCCTTCGTCTCGTCGGACTAGATAGTATGAGCAGGCCACAACCCATCAGCCGTAACGACTATCCCGTCTTTGTCCCGATCCAGACGCGATGGATGGACAACGACGTGTATGGGCATGTCAATAACGTGACCTACTATTCGTATTTCGACACGGCGGTCAATCACTATCTGATCCAGTGTGGCGTGCTCGACTTTACATCGGGCAGCACGATTGGTCTGGTCGTTGAAACCGGTTGCCAGTATTTCGCGTCAGTGTCCTTTCCCGATGCGCTCGAGGCAGGTCTGCGTGTCGCGCATATTGGCCGATCGAGTGTTCGATACGAGGTTGGTATCTTTAAAGTAGGCGACACAGAGACGCGCGCTGCGGGACACTTTGTGCACGTCTATGTCGATAAGCAAACCCGTCGGCCAGCACCGATTCCGGCTGATTTTCTGGCTGCGCTTGAGCCGTTGTCGATGGCCCGTCGTTGAGCTCGTTTACATTCTATTCGTTCGCGATGAGCCGCGCGGCCTGAGGACCTCGCGCCAAGCCGGCTCGGATAGCTTGTAGTAGTGCCCGCCGACCTCTGCTGTCGGCATCTAGTTTGCGTGATACCAGTTCCATGGCGCCTCGTACTTCGCCCACATGCTGATGGACATATTGCGCCGCCATGGCACCGCTGGTGGTATGGCGGTCGTAGCGTATCCACTGATAGCGCTGAGACGGATTAAGCCGGGTTTGTCTGCATGGTGTGGAAAATGTGCAGGATGGATTCCGGAACAATACGGCGCTTTCTATTTATCGTAAAAACAGAATAATAAGCCGATAATTTTCGTTGGAATCATGAGAGTCATCTCTCTATCATGGTTGGCATTCATTCCATCATTCCGATCTGAAGGAGCAAAGTGCACATGTCGACCTGGGCTATAGGGATTGATATAGGGGGCACATTCACCGATGTGGTTGCCCTCAATTATGACGGGGGAGCCCTGCAGTCGCTCAAGGTGCTGACCACTCATGGGGACCCGGCCGAGGGTGTGGCCAATGGTGTGAAATCGTTGATCGAGCAATGCCGCATTCAGCCAGCGGACGTCAAGCGTATTGTTCATGCTACGACCTTGTTTACCAATGCCTTGATCGAGCGGCGTGGCGAGGCGACTGGCCTATTGACGACGCAGGGCTTTCGCGATGTGGTCGAGATCGGCAATGAGCGCAAATACGATCTGTATGATTTGAACATCGAAGCGGCGCCCGCATTGGTGCAGCGCCGCTGGCGTGCCGAGATTAGCGCCCGGATGGATGCTGGCGGCGAGGAGCTCGCGCCAGTCGACCTCGATGAGGTGCGGCGTGCGGTGGCTCCGCTGGTGGATGAGGGGGTGAAGTCTCTCGCGGTGTGCCTGTTGCATGCTTATGTCGATCCCCGACATGAGGTCGCTGTGCGAGACGCCTTGCGCGCCGTGTATCCTGATTTGGACATTACCTTGTCGAGCGAGGTCGCACCGGTCATTCGCGAGTTTGAACGTATGTCGACGACTTGTGCCAACGCGTATGTCAAGCCGTTGGCTCGTCGCTATCTCACGGCGTTGCAGCAGCGGTTGGAGGCACTGGGCCTACCCACTGACGTGTTGATGATGTTGTCCAATGGCGGTCTTTGCCACGTCGATGAGGCGCGTCGTGCACCTATCGAGTTGCTGGAGTCAGGGCCGGCCGCAGGCGCGATTTCTGCGTCGCACTACAGCTTGCGAGATTCTCTATCCAATCTGTTGGCCTTCGATATGGGCGGGACGACTGCCAAACTATGTCTGGTCGAAGATGGCAATCCGGCAATTGCTTATGGTTTTGAGGCGGCTCGGCAAAAGCGCTTTGCCGAGGGCAGTGGCTTGCCGATTCGCATCACTACGGTGGACTTGATTGAGATCGGCGCGGGCGGCGGGAGTATCGCGCATCGTGACGCATTGGGTCTATTGAAAGTCGGCCCGCAGAGCGCGGGATCTGAACCAGGGCCTGCTTGCTACGGTTTGGGCGGCAAGGATGCGACGGTAACGGACGCGAATCTGGTGCTGGGGTATCTGAATCCCGAGTACTTCGCTGGCGGCACGATGCAAATTGACGTGCCTCTGGCTCGTCAGCAGCTCGCGGCGACGGGTGAGCAAGTCGGTCGCGACGTCGTCGGTGTGGCCTGGGGTATTCACGATATCGTGGCTGAGAACATGGCTGGCGCAGCGCGTGTACACGTTGCCGAGCGAGGCCGGGATCCACGCGATTTCGTGCTGCTATGCACCGGAGGCGGCGGCCCGTTGCATGGTTATTACGTGGCGCAGAAGGTGGGGGTGCGCAAGCTGGTTTGTCCACCAGCGGCGGGCGTGGCGTCCGCCTATGGTTTGCTGGTCGCAGCGGCACGGACAGATCGTTCGCGTACGGTCAGCGTGCGCCCGGATACGGATTCGCTGCAAAATCTGGAGCAAGCATTTCGAGATCTGGAAAGTCAGGTGTGTCAGTCGCTCGATAGTCTTGAAGCGACCTTTGGGCCGGTGCGCTTGGCGCGATATGCGGATGGCCGCTTTGTGGGGCAGGGGTTCACGTTAACGGTGGCATTGCCCGCAGGACCCTATCATGGCGAGGGGGCTGCGTCAGAAGCTGAGGTGCGAGAGATCCTGTCTGCGGCTTTCAAAGAGGGATATCGAGAAAAGTTCGGCAGGACGCCACCCGATGTCCCCGTGGAACTGATGAATCTGAGGGTCTCGGGCGAAGCTCCACCGCGGCAGGCGCCGCCAAATGAGGTGCTGGAGGCGGGGGCAAACGCTCAACCGAAGGCGCACCGCCAAGTGTATTTCCGCGAATACAACGACTACGCCGATACGCCTGTCTACGATCGCGCCAGTCTGCGGGCGGGATTCGAGGCGATGGGCCCGTTGCTGGTCGAGGACGCCGGTTCAACGCTCGTTGTCGGTCCCCGGGGCCGAGTCACACAATCGGCCAGCGGAAATCTCATCGTCGATATTCTGGAGCAAGCATGAACAAGCCTTATTCCCCCGATGTGGCGGCGGATCCGATCTTCCTGGAGGTGTTCTGGGCGCGGATACGCTCGATCGTCAACGAAGCTGCCAAGCTGATCGTACGTACTTCGTTTTCTACGCTCTCGACAGAGGCGAATGATTTCGCTGTTGTGATGACGGATTCGCAGGGGCGATCGTTGTCGGAGAATAGCGGCAGTATTCCGTCGTTCATCGGTACGTTGCCACGCACGACGCAAGCCGTGATCGAACGTTTCGGGGCGCAATCGATGCGCCCAGGCGATATCTACATCACGAATAATCCCTGGGTCGGCACCGGACACCTGAATGATGTTACGTTGGTCAAGCCCTTGTTTCACCAGGGTGTGCTGGTGGCGTTCGCGGCCTCTACTGCGCACGTCCCCGACATCGGCGGCAAGATCCGCTCGGTGGATACACGAGAGCTGTTCGAAGAGGGATTCCATATTCCTTTGATGCCATTGTTGCGTGACGGCAAGGTGGACGAAACGTTGCTGCAACTCCTGCGCACCAATGTTCGTACGCCGGAACAGACCGTCGGAGATATCTGGGCACAGGTCGGGGCGTTGGAGTTGATCGATGGCCGGCTTGATGCGCTCTTGTCCGAATACGCCCTGAGTGAGATAGATGGTTTGGCACAGGCACTTTTCGAGCGCAGCGAGGCCGCGATGCGGACAGCGATCAGCGCCTTGCCCGACGGGAAATACCGTTATGAGATGAACACCGATGGCTTTGAGGAGTTGTTCCGGTACGCCATCGAAGTGACAATCGAAGGCGACTCCATCACTTGCGATTTCGCTGGCACTTCACCCCAGCAGGCTCGAGGAATCAATTGCGTCCTGCCGTACACCACGGCGATGTCAGTCTACGCGATCAAGTCCTTGCTCCTGCCCGACCTGCCCAATAACGATGGCCTGTTTCGCCCCATCAAGGTCATGGCTCCCGAAGGATCCTTGTTGAATCCTCGCCAGCCGGCACCCGTCGGCGGCCGTGCTTGCACCGGGCATTACGTCCCCACGGTTGTGTTCGGCGCGATGGCGCAAGTCATTCCGCAGGCGGTGATTGCGGGTGCGGGCTCGCCGTTGTGGATTGCCAACTTTAGTGGCACTCGCAGTAATGGAAAGCCTTTTGCCATCGTGTTGTTTTACAACGGAGGCATGGGCGCATCGTCCAGCAAGGACGGAGCTTCAGTGATGGCATGGCCCAGCAATATCTCTCCGACTCCTGTGGAGGTTGCGGAGAGGGAGGCGTCGCTACTTTTCAAATACAAAGCGCTTCGCAGCGGTTCAGGTGGAGAGGGGCGTTATCGAGGCGGCTTGGGGCAGGAGATTTGTTTTGTCAGCCGGCATCACGCACCGATGTCGGTTGTCTTCATGACGGAGCGAATCACTGTTGCGGCTCCCGGTATTGCGGGGGGCGAGGATGGCGCCTGCGGAGCGCTGCTGATTAACGGTCAAGCAGTGAATAGTCGACAGCCACATTGGATACAGCCAGGTGATGAAATCATCATGAGGACACCCGGTGGCGGAGGCTATGGTCCACGTGTCGAGCGCGTAGCGCAGATGAGTCATCGCGATCAGCAGCAAGGATATACGTTGGCAGCATCGTAGTCGTTGAGCTGCGCAGCCATACTGCGCGGCTCGAGGGTTTGGGGCGGAACATACCGCCTTTCATATATCAATGATCTCAAGGGGAATGTATGAAAATCACCGGACGCAGTTTCTGTAGAGCGCTGTTGATATTGGCTGCCGGTATGGCGGCACCAGCCGTATTGGCCAGCTATCCTGATCAACCCATTCGTATAGTCGTTCCGTACGCGGCGGGAGGGTCAACCGATTTGGTGGCCCGGCTGCTGGGTAAGAGTGTCAGCGAGCAATTGGGGCAACCGGTCGTTGTTGAGAACCGCCCCGGGGCGGGCAGCAATATCGGTACGAGTTATGCCGCCAAGGCAAAGCCAGATGGTTATACGCTAGTGCTGGCAACATCGACTGCATTAGCTGCTAATCCCAGTCTATACAAGAACTTGCCCTTTGACCCTCAGAAAGATTTTGCTCCTATTATTCTGACCAGCACCTTGCCCCATGTGGTGGTGATCAATGGCCAATTGTCTCCTCGCACGATGACGGAGCTCAATACCTTTTTGAAGAATAACGAAGCTGCCTATAGTTTCGCCTCGGCCGGCAGCGGCACGCCATCCCATTTGGGGGCAGAGCTTTATAAGCGCAAGCTGGGAGTCAGTCTGGTGCATGTGCCCTATAAGGGCGGTGCTCCTGCTCTGACGGATCTAATCGGCAATCAAACCACTTTTATGATCGCTGTCGTACCCGAGGCGATGCCGTTGGTCAAAGAGGGGAGATTACGCGCATTGGCCGTCACAAGTAAGCAGCGTCTTGCTGCTCATCCCGATCTACCGACTGTTGCGGAGTCAGGCATTCCTGGCTATGAACTGACCGCCTGGTATGGCATTCTCGCGCCAGCAGGAACGCCATCGACCGTTGTCGACAAACTCAATCAAGCGTTCAATACGGCGCTGAAAGACCCTGCTAATCAGGAAAAATTGAAAGAGATGGGCTTTGTGATTGAAGGAGGGACTGCGGCGGTACTTGCTGAACGTATCCGTACGGAAACAATCAAGCTGAAGGAGATCATTAAACAGGCCGGGATTTCGATGGATTGACTGCGATCTTGACATGCTTGGGGGTGGGGGTGGTTTGCAGGATCTGTTCGAAGGTTTTCAGAAAAGCATCGGCACTTGGTGCGAGCGAGCGAAGCCGGCGGGAGATCAGGCATATTTCGCGTGAAAGTTCCGGTCCTTTCAGGGGGCGAAACTTCAGGCGCTCAGTCGCCAGTTCATGTGTGGCAGTGAGTGCGGGCACGATGGAGTAACGCCCCGGTATTTTCAGCAGCGAGAACAGTGATGTGGTTGACGACGCCTCATCGCGATGGCCGTCTCGCATACGGAAGCCTTGCGCGTGCTTTCGCAGAAATGAGTCGATTCCCGTATCGGAGCTGAATCCGACGTAGTGCTCCGGATCCAGCCTGTTCCAATTCAGTGCACTTGTGTCGTTCGCCAGAGAATCATCCTTGTCGACGATCACGCCGTAGCGGTCGGTGAGCAGCGGGTTGTACATCAGGTCTTCCAGGCCTTGATGGGGGGCAGCAATCGCGAAGTCGATGGTACCTTCGGCGACCATTTTCTCTACCTGCCTTGATCCTGCATCCCGGATGGAAATCGTGATCTCCGGGAAGTCCTTTTTGAAGATATCTATGACTCGGTAGAGGTAGTAATCAATGACGGATGCGGCCGCTGCGAGTCGTATATGGCCGCGCTGCAAGCTGGCGAAAGCTCTCAAATCGGAAATGGATGCGTCAAAGCGCTTGATGAGTTGTTCGGCCTCGACGAGATAGCGTTCGGCTTCTGCAGTCATGGAGACGCGCCGCGTGCTGCGGTCGAAGAGTTTTACGCCGACGGATTCCTCAAACTGCTGGATGACATTTGTGAGCGAGGATTGCGTCATGTACAACCGGGCGGATGCGGCGGTGAAGGTGCCGCTGCGGGCGACCTCGACAAAACAGCGCAGATGGCGCATGGAAATATGGCGGGACATGACTATCCTTTTATTCGTTTTTTCGAAATGAAAAACGTTAATTGATCATTAGATAGCATAGCGCCTTGTGCGCCAGTGTCGCGCATGCCGCCGCGCTCGAGTTCCATGGTGTAGCACAGCTTGTCGCTTGCTATGTGCTTTGGTGTGGAAATGTTTTTGACGTCACCAACCACTGGCGTACGCCGGCCTGCGCGGGTCCGCCGCACCCCATCGGACTCCTGTCTGTTGATCATATTTCACCGCGCACATTGCGCCGGCGCGCCAACTGCGGCCTGCCCACCACTGCACGGCGTGGCCCAGCGCGGTCAATTCATCGCCGATGCTGCGGTCCACCATATCCTCGATCATGAGACGGCCAGGCATCGCGTTATGGGGTTCAAACGATGAGGGAAAACTGAACGTCGCAAAGCGAGGGGCTTCGATAGCCTGCTGCAGTTCCATACCGAACACTTCGATATTCAGAAAGGTCTGCAGCATCGCCTGGCACTGCACGTCCCCTCCGGGTGTGCCAAAGGGCATGGCGTATTGTCCAGGCCTGATTGCCAGGGACGGGTTGGGCGTCAGGCGAGGGCGGCGCCCTGCGCCGACGCGGCAAGGGTGCTCGGGATCCGCCCAGGATTGGCTGCCGCGCCCGGATGCGCACAATCCCGTGCCCGGAATAACAGGCGTGTTATATGAGCCGTCGCTGGGAGTCGCGGAAAACGCATTGCCATCTTTATCAACGACGGCGACATACGAAGTGTCCAAGCGAGGATCGGTGCGGGCCGTATCGTCAGCCGTCGCGGGCTGCATAGGGATAGGACGATTCTGTGGCAAGCGGCCTGCCGCCGGCATGTCGGGGCCTGCATGGTTCATCGCAATCATGGCCAGGCGTTCAGCGGCATAGGCTTTGGATAGCAGCTCCTGTTGCGGCACGGTGGCGTAGCGCGGGTCGGCATAGTGCACTTCGCGGTCTGCAAAGGCCAGCTTGATGGCCTCGGTCAGCAAGTGGATGTACGGGGCGGAGTTGTGGCCGAGCGCACGCAAGTCTCGCGATTCGAGGATGTTCAGCATTTGCAGCAGCGACGGGCCCTGACACCAGAATCCGCAGCTATGGATCTGTGTGCCTCGAAAGTCGATGCTCAGTGCAGGGTCCACCTCGACAGAGAAATCGCGCAAGTCCTCATGGGTCAGCCAACCGCCTTCTTGTTTGTGATAGTTGACGATAGCGGTTGCGATATCGCCTTCGTAAAAGGCGCGGCGTGCGGCTGCGAGACCTGCCTGTCGGCCGCTGCCTTGGCAGGTGCGCTCTTCATCTGCCATGTATTGGAGGCTGGCGGCGAGATCGGTTTGACGAAAGATGGATCCAGCGACAGGAGGCTTGCCGCCAGGCAGGTAGACAGCGGCGCTCGAGGCCCAGCGGGCGTAGTTTTTGGCGTTGTCGGCTATCACCTCTGCCATCAGGGGATACATGACAAAGCCCTCGCGAGCCAGCCGTATGGCGCCGGCGGCGACCTCGCCAAAACTCATTGTGCCAAAACGCTCCAGCGCCGTGATCCAGGCATCCGGTGCGGCCGGGATGACTGTACGTAGAACGCCAGCGGGAATGGTCCCGCCGAATTTCTGCATGAATGTTTCCAGGCGGGTAGCGCGAGGCCAGTACCCCAGCCCGGAAATGCTCCATACTTTATTTGATTTTGCTTCGTAGACCAGGATGGGCGCCACACCGCCAACGTTGACGATATCGCTCTGGACCACACCTAGCGCAATGCCCGCCGCGACGCCGGCATCGATGGCGTTGCCGCCTTGCTGCAGAACGTCCATACCCGCTTGTGTGGCGAGGTAGTGGCCAGCCGAGATCATATGGTTCAGGCCAGCCAGGGTGGGACGCATCGATGAGGGGGCGCTGCCTGCAGTGAGGTCGGGAGCGTATGTCGTAGTGGACATGGCAATCTCTAGTAGGTGGTCAAGCGTGATCGTTCTCGAAGAGCGAGCGGAATTATTGTGGCGTGATGCCGAGCTTTTGCGTGACGGATTTCCACCGGTCGAATTCCGCGGTCAAGTATTTTCGAAACTCTGCTGGGGAACTGCCCTCGATAATGACGTCTCTATCCTCCATGGTGCGGCGGACGTCGGGATTTTTCAATGCGGTTTTGGTTGCTCTGTACAAGGCATCGACGATTTCAGGCGGCGTTCCTTTCGGTACCAGCAGGCCATACCATGAGCCGCCTACCAATGCCGGAAAGCCGCTTTCTTTCGCGGTCGGGATGTCTGGCGCCCGCTCCAGGCGTTGTTCGCTGAAGACGGCCAGTGCCTTGAGTTTGCCGTTTTTAATCAGCGGCAGCGTTGTGCCCGGGGTATCCAGGGTGTATTGCACTTGGCCCGCCATGGTGTCGTTCAACAGGGCCGAACTGCCTTTATACGGGACGTGTACCGTGTGGATACCCGAGTCCATGTTCAATTGCTCGGAAAAGAAATAATTGGCGGTCATGATGCCAGGCGAGGCGTAGTTCACCTCGCCTGGATGCGCCTTTGCGTAGTCGACCAGTTCGCGCAGGTTATTGGGCGGAAATTTCGGATTCGCCACCAGGATGAATGGACCCCCGCCGATGCGTGTGACGGGGACGAGATCACTCATCGGGTCATAAGTGAGCCCTTTTACTGTCAGTGGTGCGCCCGTCAATGGCGATGCGGTGGCGAACATCACGGTATAGCCGTCGGGCGCGGATCGGGCGACTTGTTGGGCTGCGATGGTACCGCTGGCGCCGCCCCGGTTTTCCACGACGACGGTCTGGTTGAGCTCTTTGCCCAGCTGTTGTGCCAGGACGCGTGCGACGGTGTCGGTTCCTCCACCGGGCGGGTAGCCGACGATTAGGCGTATCGGTTGATCAGGCCAGGATTCGGCGGCCTGGATGGTGGCAGGCAGCGCTGCCACTAATCCGGCTACTGCGGTGAGCCGCGCAGCGCGGCGGATACTGGATTGCAATTTCAAGAACACAACTGAACGAGTCAACATGGTGATCTCCGGCACGCGTGAGGCAGGGCAGAGGGCTATTTCGAGGCCAATCCCAGTTTTTGAACAATTTCGGCTTCTTGCTGATACTGCTCTTTCGCATAGGCCGCGTAATCCTCGCCATTCATATAGACCAGTTCCTGCCCATACTGAGTCAGGATTTGTTTGAAGGCATCAGATTCTGCGATGTCTTTGAATACGGCATGCAGCTTGGCGACTGTCTGAGGCGGCATGCCTTTGGGACCTGCAATACCAAACGGCGCATTGGCGGGCGGGGTGCCATCCAGTTCGTGCAAGGTGGGAGTCTGAGGATATTGCGCACTGCGTTGCGCGCCCCACGTCACCAACATACGCATTTTTCCAGCCTGTACCAAGGGCTGTACCGTTGTCGACCCGGCGTATGCAGAGACTTGGCCACCCAGTACTGCCGTGATGACATCCGATTCGCCTTTATACGGGATGTGACGCCACGTCACGTTGTTGCGGGTCGCGATTTGTTCCATCATGACATTCGAGGCGCTGCCCACGCTCGCTGTGCCATAAGTGATTTCGTTCGGATGCTGTTGGGCAAAGCTGATGAATTCGCCCCATGTTTTATGAGGGGACGCCGTGGGTACCGCGACACCCAATGTATACCCGCTGAGCATCATGATGTAGGTGAAATCGCGAGTGGGGTCATAGCCCATATCCTGGATGTGCGGCATGCGATAGACGGGGCTGGGCAGGATAGCGAGCGTATAGCCGTTGGGTTCTGCCGTTTTGATGGCGCGCGCACCGAGCGTCGCGCCTGCGCCGCCCCGGTTCTCGATAACGATGGATTGCCCCAGTTTGCCTGCAGCCAGCTCGGCAAATTTGCGGATGACAGTATCCGTCGACCCGCCCGCCTGATAGGGCACGATGATATGCACCGGGCGGGTGGGGTAGTCATCCGCTGCGGATCCTGTGACAGGGAAGATCGCAGCCATACTGGCTACCAAGGCGGCGGTAACGCTGGCACAACGCGCAATGGGCTGTTGTGGGGCAGCATTGCGAATGCTGCTGACGAGTGATGTCATGATGATCTCCGCGAGATTCAGTTGGCGGCCCAGGCCTGCGCAAATGCACGGGCGAAATTGCCGCCGAGCACGCCCAGAATCTGGCTGTCGCTCAACCCGGCCTGATGCAGCGCTTCGGTAAAGGCGGGAAACTGTGCCGGGGTGGGCATCTCGACGGGGTATCGTGCTTCCATCACATCGCCAAAGGCATCAGAGAAATCTCCGCCGGATTTGGCGTATTTGGTACGCGACATCACCATGACGTGGCGTACAGCCTCATAGGTGTCGACGGACGGATAGTCGGTGCCTATGCCTACATGCTCGTAGCCCACCAGGTCTCCGATATATTTGACGTTCGCGACGAAGTCCGACAGCAGTGGTTGTTTCTTCGGATCGCCACTCCAGTTGAGGTAGGCGTGAATGCTGCAGCCAATGACGCCGCCCGTGGCTGCTACTGCCTTGATGACGTCGTCCGACTTGTTGCGTGGACGCTTGATCACTGCGTTGGCGTTGGCATGGGTCAGAAAGACGGGCCGGGTGCTGCGTGCCGCGGTGTCCAGGCAAGTCTGGGGCGCGCAATGGCTCAGGTCGATTGCTATGCCGACGCGGTTCATCTCGTCGATCATATTCAGTCCCAGATCGCTCAAGCCTGCATTGCGTTTTTCAAGGCATCCGTCGCCGATCAGGTTTGCCTCGTTGTAGGTCAGCTGAATGACACGAATGCCGAGTGTGTGAAAAAGCGCGACACGGTCGATTTGATCGCCGAGAGGTTTGGCATTTTGCCAACCCATGATCAGTCCGAGCTTGCCGGTTCGCTTGGCGCGCGCAATGTCTTCGGCATTTTCGACAAGCAGCCAGGGGCTATCAGGCGCCGCACAACGTTGCCGCCATAGCATGGCGTCCTTGAGTGCCTGCTCGAAATCGGCGCCCATGTCGCTGATCGTGACGTTGATGGCGCTCACGCCGCCGCTCAACATGTCGCGGGTACTGCCATCACTAAAGAAAACCAGTCCATCGACAATCGTGGCTTGGCGGTGCAAATCGGCGGTGTGGCTGACCATGAACTAATTCCCTTGCTATTGAGGTGATTATTTGGACTGAATGAATGAGGTGAGGCGCCGGCATGGCGCTATGCGTATGGCTTAGCGACGGTATCGGTCATAGCGGAATGGCTTCAAGTCAACGGTGGTCTGTTGGCCCTGAATGAGCTGAGCCATGGCCTCGCCAGCGGCAGGTCCAATACCAAAGCCGTGACCGGAAAATCCCGATGCCAGAAACAGGCCGGGCACATCGGGGACGGCGTCCATGACAGGCATCGCATCCGGTGTGACATCGATGTAGCCCGCCCAGGATTGTGCGATGCGGGCGTTATGGAACGCCGGAAAAGCATCCGTCAATTTTTTCCAGGCCTGAGCGTTGCCCCGCATCGACGGGTGCGGATCCAACACGCGATGGCGTTCGAATGGCGACTCGCGATCCGCGGGATAACGGCGAGGCAGGGACAGCTCTTCGAAAAACCGTTTGCCGAATCTCAATCGCACAAAGCTGCGATTGGCCAGCCACGAGCGCATGAAATAACGCATCAATCTGAAACTATCGGGGACGACATCTGCCATCGACGCGCCGAACTGCGATACGGTGTAGCCGCCGTCTGCGCGCTTGCGGCAGGTAAAGTCCTTGCCGTTGATCGCTGCGGTCGAGCCGGTATCGATGGGTGTCGTACGTAGTACCGAGCCGCGAACCTTCAGCTGGGGAAAGTCAGCCCCCAGGTTGCCGCAAAACAGCCTGGACCAGGCGCCGGCGGCGATCAATACTGTGGTGGTTTCGACGCGCCCCTTTTCGGTGAGCAGGGCGGATACTCGCCCCGCGGACTGCTCTACACCACGCACGGCGCAGTCCTCCAGAATTTGAGCGCCTGCGGCGCGCGCCAATGCGGCGATCCCGGTTGTCGCCAATTGGGGTTCGGCAACGCCATCGGTGGCGCTGTACATGGCCCCGGTCCAGGCTCGGGCGGTTTGGGGCAGCAGGCGTTTGGCTGCCGCACTATCTAATAGATGCGCATCGGTGCCATAGGCTCGTGCATGGTCGATCCAGGCTTGGTGCGAGGATGTGTCCGCATCATTGTCCTGCAAGTACAGCATGCCTGTACGGCGAAATCCCACGTCTATTTGTTCCTGGATTTCGCCCCAAATCTGGTTCGAACGTATCGCCAGCGGGACCTCTGGCAGATCGCGTCCCAGCGTCCTGACCCATCCCCAATTGCGGGAAGACTGCTCACAGCCCAGCGCCGCCTTTTCAAACACGGCGGTCCGGACGCCAGCGCGGGCGAGGGCGTAGGCGGTACTGATGCCGATGATGCCGCCGCCCACAATGGCGACCTCGACATGATCCGGGAATGCGGCTGATTGACTGCTTCTGTGCTGCAACGGTTACCTCTTCTTTTGCTATTTATTATCGCTATACGATAAATAAAAGTGTATAGCGATATAATGTTTGGAATTTATACTGCAAGCCCGTGAGCGCGGCAACGTCTGGGTTTCCCTAGGGAGGGCTATGACTGCGCCTGGCTGCCATCTACGTTCCGCCAATTTCGGAGTTTGAATGTCTGAGCCTTCCGCACTGATGATCCAATCGTTGGAGAAAGGGCTGTCGGTGCTCGAGTCGTTTCGAGCCCATGCTTCGCTGAGTTTGCAGGAGATAGCCCAGATCAACGGCATCACGATGGGGTCGGCGCAGCGCGTGGCGTACACGCTGGAGCGCACAGGCTATTTATCGAAGGACGCACGCAGCAAGCGTTATAGCGTGACCGTCAAAGGCGTCGGGCTGGGGTACAGCTATCTGTATCGGCAGCCGTTGTTCCAACACGCGCACGCGGTGCTGCATCAACTCAATCAGGAATGCGGAGAAATCGTCAACCTGAGCGTCCCAGATGACGGGGACAACATGGTCTTTGTGATGCGGGTTGCCCCGGCGCGCCATATCCCGGAGTACATGCCCGTCGGCTCGCGTATTCCTTGCATATCCTCCGCGTCGGGGCGTGCTTTATGGGCGCATTTATCGCCTGCGGAACTCGATCAGAAGCTGAGGACTGTCACACCGATCAAGCACACACCGCGCACCACCACCGACATGGCTGCGTTACGAACGTTGATTGAGCAAGCGCGCCATGATCAGTATGGCTATGCGGATGAGGAGTTTTATGCGGGGGATGTGAACGTCGCGTCTGCCATCTATGACGAAACGGGTACGCCGATCGGGGCAGTGAATATTTCTGTTCCCAAGCCGCGCTGGTCATTGGACCGCGCGCGGCAAGAACTGGGGCCGTTGGTCATGCGTGCGGCGAGGGTCATCAGCAAGCGTAAATAGAGCGGTGTCGCGATTGAGCGATCAGGGCGTTGTGTTTTCCTCACCGCAGGGCATCGCGATATCTGTTTATCATGCCTCGCGTTCGAGTCCGAACATGCCCTCCAGCACACGGTGTTTCGATTGCTCGATGTGCTGCATCATGTTCGCAAGCGCTCGTTCGTGATCGCCGGCAGCCAAGGCCCTCAAGAACCCCAGATGTTCTTCCATGGCGGGCACGACCTGCACAGGCCGCATCGACTGGGCATCGTAGCGAATCAATCGCACGTGAAGGCTATTGACCCGATAGATCTCCGAGAGAATTTCGTTGCCGATGGCATCGACCATCTGGTCGTGCAGCCCCCAGTCGACGGATTGGGCATCGCGCTCCAGTGCGTCGTCAGGTGTGGATGCCAGCGCGCGTTTGAGGATCGCCTCGTGGCTTTCGATGAGCTCATTGATCGAGCTCTGATTCACGACTCTACAGAAATTGATCACCGCCTCGCGTTCGATCATCGTGCGGACTTGCCAGGCATTGCGGATCAGCTTCATATCCACGGTAGCGATCTGCAGGCCTCTCTGTGGCACGGTTTTGATCAGCCCTGCCGCCTCTAGACGCGGGATGAGTTCCCTGACCGCCGCAAGCGGCATTTCCAGCATTTCCATCAGCTCGCGCTGAGAGACGAACTGGCCTGGCAGGATGCGGGCGTCGATGATCTGCTGGCGAAATCCTTGGTAGGCGAGGGCGCGCTGGCTGAGCGATGCCGTGGCAGCAGTGCCGCTGGACGACTTTGCCGAGCGGGGTTTAACAGAGGTTGTGTTCATAGGTCGAATACAGCAAGCCGGACATAAATTTGATTGTGCCTGATCTACGGGTTATCACTAACATATAACTAACATGTTAGTTGGTGTATAGTTCGAGCTCAGCGAAAGGGATAGTACCCCTATTGATTGTTTTTGCAAACGGAGTGTGTATGGGATTGGATCTCACCGGCGTTATTCCGCCGCTCGTTACCCCCTTTACGGCAGATGGCAGCATTGACGAGGCTGCGTTGCGCAAGGTCATTCGGTTTAATCTCGACAAGCAAGTACACGGTGTCTGCCCGGGTGGAAGCACTGGCGAAGGCCACACGCTGACGATCGACGAGTTCAAGCGCGTGATGGAAATCACGGCAGCCGAGGTCGCGGGACAGGTGCCTATCGTGGCGGGGATTATTTCCAATAGCACCCGGGATGCCATCAATCGCGCTAAGGCCATCGAGCATCTGTCTGTCGCTGCACTGCAGGTGACCCCGGTGCATTATCTGTTCAAGCCGGATGAGCAGGCCACGCATAATCATTTCAAGGCCTTGACACAGGCCGTGGATACCCCGGTCATTATTTATAACGTCGTGCCTTGGAATTATCTGAATCCTGCTCAGATGATTCGCCTGATGTCCGAATTACCCGGCGTTCAAGGCATCAAGCAAAGCCAGGGCGATCTGAAGCTGATGGCCGATCTGCTGTTGGGCGTGCCCGAGGGATGCAAGGTGTATTCCGCTGTGGACGCGTTGCTTTATTCGTCGTTCGCGCTCGGTGCGCACGGCACGATCGCCGCGACGCCGGCTGCGTTGCCTGGCGTATGCGTCAATTTATGGAACACCGTTCAGGCCGGCGATCATGTGAAGGCCGTCGAGATGCACGCCGCCATGCTGGCATTCTGGAATGCGCTGGTGGGAGATAACTTGCCCGCGAATATCAAGACGTCGATTGCGCTCCAGGGCTGCGAAGCAGGGCTGCCGCGTGCACCGATGCCGGCAACCTCGCCTGAACAACGCCAACGAATCGAAGCGGCGATGGCGGCAGTGTTGCGCTTTGACCGTTAAACCATACGCGATCAATAAGAGAGGAGACGACAGATGAATATTCAACGCCGCAGCATGATCAAGCTCGGGGCGGGTTTATGTGTGGGCGCCGCGATCGGCAGGCCTGCCTGGGCGCAGTCTTATCCGAGCCGGCCCGTGACGCTGGTCGTGCCGTTCGCGCCCGGGGGCAATACGGATATTGTGGGCCGGACCATTGCCACCGCATTGGCAAAAGTGCTGGGCCAGTCCGTGGTGGTGGACAATAAAAGCGGCGCTGGCGGATCGATCGGGGCGTCACAGGTGGCGCGGTCTGATCCGGATGGCTATACCTTGCTGCTGTGCGGGGCCGGTGTCATCGTCACGGTGCCGCAGATGGTCAAGACCAGCTATAGCCGCGACAGCTTTACCCCGCTGGGCCTGGTGAACAAGAGCTCGATGGTGTTGCTGGCCCGTGGGAATGACGAGCGTTTCAAAACACTGAAGGATTTTGCCGAGTATGCCCGCGCAGAACCGGGGCGGGTCAACGCGGCCCACTCGGGGCCTGGAACGCCGAATCATTTGGCGTTGATCCAGACAGAAAGCCTGCTCAAGGCGCAGTTCACGGTGCTCAGCTACAAGGGGGCCAACCCTGCATTGATCAGTCTGCTCGGCGGGCAGATCGATGCGATGTTCGATCAGGTGCCCAGCTGCCTGCCGCATATCAAGAGCGGTGCATTGAAGGCATTGGCCGTGTTGGGGCCTGAGCGGGATCCCATTATTCCAGACGTGCCGACGATCGCTGAACTGGGATTTGGCAATATCGACGGCACTACCTACGTGGGCATATTGGGGCCGAGTGGCATGCCCAAGGAGCTGCGGGATCAACTGGCGAATCTGATCGCGCAGGCGGTCAAGGATCCGCAGGCGGTCAAGAGCGCGACTGAGCTCGGCAGTGTGGCTTATTCCAGTACGCCGGCAGAGTTTACGCAGGTGTTGAACGCCGAGTATGCGGTTGCAACACAGGCAGCAAAAGACGGTCGACTGAAAGTCGACTGAGGCGATGCGGCGTAAATAGCGAGTGAATCAATCCCGTGAAAAAAATTCTCAACAATCCCCAACACTATGTCGATGAAATGCTGGAGGGGCTTTGCGTCGCCCATCCTGAACTCAAACGAATGGGTGACGATGGCCGCGTGATTGCGCGCAACCGAGGAGCGGTTGCCGGAAAAGTAGGTATTGTGACTGGCGGCGGATCGGGCCATCTGCCTGTGTTTCTGGGCTATGTTGGCGAGGGCTTGCTGGACAGTTGTGCGGTAGGCAATGTCTTTGCAGGCCCTCGGATGGCGGATTGCATGGAGGCAGCGCGCGCTGCTGATGGGGGCGCGGGTGTTTTGCAGCTATACGGCAATTACGGTGGCGACCGTATGAACTTTGATATGGCGGCAGAGATGCTTGAGCTGGAGGGTATTGCTACGGCATCTGTGCGTGTGACGGATGATGTGGCGAGCGCGCCGATCGATCAACAGGAAAAGCGCCGAGGCGTGGCGGGGTTGGTGTTGGTCTACAAGGTGGCTGGCGCGAAGGCTGCTGCGGGGGCGTCGCTCGAAGAGGTTACACGCCTCGCGAACAAGGCGAATGAGGCTTGCCGTTCTATCGGTGTAGCGATTACGCCGTGCGTGGTGCCAGAATCGGGCAAGCCCTCGTTCACGATTCAGGACGGAGAGATGGAGTTCGGCATGGGGATTCACGGAGAGCCGGGACTCTGGCGTGGGCCGCTGAAAACCGCTGATGAATTGGCCGATGAGATGCTCAGCCATTTGATGCCTGAGTTGGCGTTGTGTCAGGGGAGTCGCGTCGGGGTCATCGTTAACAGCCTGGGGGCGACGCCAGCGGAAGATCTGTATATCCTGTTCCGACGAGTGGCTGCCGTGATGCGGAGCAAGGGAGTTGAAATCGTGCAGCCGTTGGTCGGCAGATATGCGACTTCCATGGAGATGACAGGTGCGTCGTTGACCTTGATGAAATTGGATGATGAGCTGGAGCAGTTATTGACGGCGCCGGCGGATTGTCCGTTCTGGAGGGTGCATTGATGTTGTCTCAGTCTGAATTGAAAGCTGCCACGGGTCGTTGGTGTGTCGCGATGCGCGCAGCGGCCCCAGAATTGAATGAATTGGATGGCAGGTTGGGCGATGCGGATCTGGGGGCGACGCTCGACAAATGTGCCGTTCTGATTGAGCAAGAACTGTTGAGCCTGCCTGATGATTTGGACGGGGCTTTTAAAAAGTTGGCACAGGCTAGCGCTAGAGCGTCGGGCTCGAGTTTCGGTACGCTGTTGACGGTGGCATTCATGACTGCTGCGAAAAAAAGCGCCGGCAAAACGAGTTTGAGTCGATCAGACATTGCGGATCTGCTCACTGTTGTGATTGAGGCCTTGTCTGCCAGAGGAGGCGCCAGCCTGGGAGATAAAACGGTTTTGGATGGGCTGCAGGCGATTTGTGTGGCCTTGCAAGCAGCGGCTGACGAAGACTGTCTCTTACCTGTGGCCCGTGATGCCGTGCAGAGGGCGCTCGATGAATTCCGTGACAGGCCGAATCGGATAGGGCGCGCTCGCATGTTTGCGGATCGAACTATCGGGATGGATGATCCGGGAATGGTGGCGCTGTTGAGGATGGTGGAAGGGCTTTCCGTGCAGAGCGATGCGCTTGGTTAAAACCAAAACTATTTCAAGGCTCGGCCCAGTTTTGGTGAGAGCCAGACTATTCAATACCTTGAGGACGTGCCGCGCCGCATTGCCAGCAGGTGGTGAATTGCGGCTCCAGCCATTCTCCGCAGTCGCCGCAGTGCCAGTTGAATCTGGCGCCGAATAGCTCGTTCTTTACTGGACCCTCAATAATTTGCATGGCCACGGCTTTGTCGTGTTCGTTTTCCAGCCAGATGTCCGGGCCGCATTGATCTACCGGGATTTCCCCTGCGCCGCCTTGCATGTAGCGGTTCGTGAGGTGGCAGGTGATGCCGGCCTGAGTTAGCAGGTTGACCCAATGTTGAGCCAGCATTAAATCGGGTGCTCGCATTAGTCGAATCATGGGCGCGTCCGGAGGAGGGCAGACGCGTTAATCATACGGCAAGTAGACGCAAAATCTTGCGTGTCTGTTTATGGGCCGTTCCTGCAGAATTCAGCGCGGCCGGCGTCCAGCTCCGACAGGATGGTATCCATGGCGGCGCTGGCCTGCGCTTGTGCATCGGCATAGCAACTGTTTCCATGCGCATCAATGGCTACGGTGACTGGCCCTAGCCCTTCGACCTTTAGCCGCACTACGCGGTAGTGGGTCAGCATATCGGGCCAGCCGATTTCCAGCACGCCGCGCAGCGATTGCGACAGCAGGGTGCAACCTCCCCCCAGAAAGGAGAGATAAACGCAGCCGGTCTCTTTCATTGCCTCGACCGACGCCGCATCCAGCCCGCCCTTGCCGCCCACGGCATGCAAACCCAGCTGGCGGATCAGCGCAGGCATGTAGGGATTGAAACGGGTGCTCGTGGTGGGATTGATATAGAGCACCTGGAAGCTGCCATCGGCTGCCTCCTGACTGTAGCTGCCGATGTGAAACAGGCAGCCGTCGTGCAGTTGCAGAGGTAGCGGTTCGGCCCCGTCGAGCGCTTTTAGCAGGCGCTGGTGCGTGGGCAGGCCGGCCGTTACGACTATTTCGCCATCCAAGATCAATTGGTCACCGGCACGAAGCGAGCGTGCGTCCTCGGCCGACAGCGGGAAATTCATACGATGCGTGCGGATGCTCATTCTACGATCTCCACTCGATTGTCGTTGTAGATCCGCGCGCGGGTGCGCCGGTTGATCCAGCAGTTGAAAGCCACGGCCACCGGGGTAAAACCATGGCCGGCACAGTAGTTCACGTTGACCGATAGCGCGGTACTATCGCCGCCCGTCCCCATGGGGCCGAAACCGGTCTTGTTGATGGCTGCAGCCAATCGACGCTCCATGTCGGCCACCAGTGGTTCGGCATGGCGTTCTCCGATAGGGCGCAAAGTGGCCTCCTTTGCCATCTTGGCGGCGTAGTCGAAAGAGCCGCCTACGCCTACACCGATCACCACTGGCGGGCAGGGCTGCGAGCCCGCCTTGCAGACGGTGTCGATGACGTATCGCTCGATAGTCGCCAGATCGGGAAAACTGAAGATTTCCAACGCTTCCCACCGTCCCGAACCCAGTGCCTTGGGGCTGCAGGTGATGTCCACACAGTCGCTGCCATCGACTAGGTCAAAGGTGGTGAGCGGCATGCCCTTGCCAGCATGGCCTCGCTCTAGCGTGAGCGGGTGGGTGACGTGGGGCAGCAGGGGCGGCTGAATGTTGCCCACCAAGTCCGCAAACCCGTCGGTGATGGCCTGGCGGACATCGCCCGCGAAGCGCGCCTGGGTGCCGACTCGCACAAAGAACACCGGCACACCGGCATCCGAGCAAATGAAGTGATTGTCGCGTGCTGCGGCGTCTGCGCTTTCCACCATGATGCGCAGCGTGTGCCTGGCGGTTTCGCTGCGATCAGTGGTTTCCAGTGCGAGGAGGGCAGAACGGGTGTCGGACGGAATTCCGCGTAGCGAGCGGTCGTAGAGCTTCGCTGTGACACGGCGGATGGTTTCGGGTTGGATGGACATTATGCGGCCTCGGCCGAAAAAGTAGGGTAGTGATCGTGCACCGATCAATCCCACGCGGTGGGATTGATGACGTGGCGCGGCATTCTGCCGGCTAATGCGGTGATGACGCTCTCAGCCACGGACATTGCCACCCTCTCAATGGATTCGTGCGTAAAGGTGGCCATGTGCGGCGTGACGGTGATGCCTTCGACATCGATCAGGCAACTAGGACTGCCCACCCCCTGTTGCTGCAGGACATCGACGGCTACGCCTGCCAAATGGCCACTGCGGATGGCTTGCACAACGGCCTCTTCGTCCAGTAAACCACCGCGCGAGGTGTTGATCAGGTAAGCACCTCGTTTCATCTGTGCCAGCGTGCGTGCGTTGATCATGTGCCGCGTCGAGTGATCGAGGGGCAAATGCAGCGTCACGATGTCTGCTTCCGCCAACGCTTCATCGAGTGAGCAGAAACGCACACCTTGTTCCCGGCCGAAATCCAGGTCCGGCCGCGGACAGACAGCAAGCACCTCCATGTCGAAGCCGCGAGCACGTTTGACCACACCTCGGCCGATGCGACCCAGACCCACGACGCAGATCTTCTTGCGCCAGGCCTCGGTTCCTGTGAACCGCTCCCATCCATGTGCTCGCACGCTGGTCGACGCGCGGGAAATGCCGCGCATCGCTTCCAGTATCAGGGCAAGGGTGAAATCGGCGACACTCTGGTCGTTGGTCCCGGCCGCGATGCAGACGATCACGCCGTTGCGGGTCGCCGCCTCCAGATCCACGTTGTCGTAGCCGACACCCGGCCGGGCGATCAGCTTGAGCCGGTTGGCTGCTCCGATTACGGCTGCGTCCATGGGCTCCATGGCGAACACCAGAGCGTCGATGTCCCGTACCTGTTCTACCAGCCAGGCCCCATCGATTGGGGCCGGCGTGTTTCGGACGATGACTTCATGGCCCGCTTCCTGCATTAATGCGATGGCTTTCTGGGACTGGGCCACGCTCTTGGCTGTGACGAGTACTCGCCCGGAAATGCCGTTGCGGATTGGTTTTTTCACGGTCACTCCATCTTGATGTCGAGACGCTTGAGTACGGGTTTGAGACGCTGCTCTTCCGAGTCAATGTACTGGGCCAACTCTGCTGCATCGGTCACCCGCAATTCGACGCCGGCCGCCGCCAGGCGCTCCCTGCGGGCCGGATCGGCAGCGGCTGCCTGCATACCGCTTAGCAGCTTGGCACGGATGTCCGCGGGCGTGCCGGCGGGGACAGCTACGCCGTACCAGGATTCGGAAATGAACCCCGGCATTCCTGCCTCGGCAGTGGTGGGAACGTCAGGTAACAAGGGCGAGCGCTGGGGCGTGGATACCGCCAGGGGCCGGATCTTTCCGTTCTTCACGAAGGGTACCTGCGGCGGGATGTTGACGAACGACACCTGGACTTCGTTACCCGCCAGTGCCATCACGGCCGGCGACGCCCCTTTGTACGGAATATGGGTGATGCGAGCCCCGGTGAGATCCTTGAACATCTCGCCAGCCAGGTGTGGGCCGGTTCCCGCGCCTGCGCTCGAATAGTTCAAGCTGCCAGGATTCTTTTGGGAATAGTCGACCAGTTCCTTCAGCGAATGTACGGGGGTTTCGGCATTCACGGAAACCATGCTGCCGATGACACTCCACATGCCCACCAGTTCGAAATCCTTCTTCGCGTTGTAGGGGATCTTGGGATTGATGAGAGGCATGATCACATGCGTGGCCGGGCCGATCATCAATACGGTGTAGCCGTCCGGCGCCGAATGGGCCACCGCGACGGCGCCCACGATGGTGCCGCCGCCTGGTTTGTTGTCGGTAATGACGGCGGCGCCGTTGAAAGCTGTCTTGAGGCCGTCGGCAAGTTCGCGGGTCAGCAGGTCGCCCGCGCCGCCCGCTGCATACGGGTGCACGAGGCGGATCATCTTGTCAGGGTATTCTGCGCGTGCCAATAATGGCGAGACCGCCATCGCGCCACATAGCAATGTGGCAGCGGCACGCCGGACGCTCGCTGGCAAAAATGCCGAGTATTTGATTTGCATATTGTCTCCGTGGATATTATTGGTATGTCCATGCAATCGCAGGTGAGAGCCGTTAGCGTTGTTGAAACTCGTTTTGAAGGGCTCGAACCAGGCCGCCGGCCCGCCAGATGGCCAGCATTCGCTCAGAAAATGGTTGCGCGGACAGTGTTCTACCGTCGGCGAGGGTGATCAGGCCATTGGCGGGATCGACCCCAATGGTGTCTCCGTTGCTGACGTGGGCCGTGATGCCGGGGACAGTCAAGATCGGCAAGCCTTGTGATAAGGCGCGCCTGACAAATCCAGATTCGCAGGATTCCACGAGAACCACTGAAATACCGGAGAGTTTGATGGCTGCACTGACTTCGATATGGTTATGGTGGGCAAAATTCTTGCCGGCCACCACGATGTCACCCTCTCGCACTTCCGATGGAAACCGCGGGTTGAGTCTGCGAAAACACATGGACCGGAGCAGAGGCGCATCGAAAGGCTTGCCGAAGCCATCACGCACTGCGGAAAAGTCGATGATCCCGTCATCGCCGGAGACCTGATCACCGAATTTCCAGACTCGTCCTTTCAGCTGGGGGTCTTCCATATCAGTCCGCTTCCATCAATGCGTTAGGGGATCGTGCTTCTCCCAGCAAAATACGTGGGTCCACGATTTCTCCGCAGACAGCGGAGGCGGCCACGGTCAGAGGTGAGGCCAGAAAAATGCGAGCGGTTTCTGCGCCATTTCTGCCTTGGTAATTGAATTGATGGGTGGATATGGAGTTCTCGTTCTCGTTCAGTACGCCGAGATAACCCCAACAGGTATTACAGCCGGGAGAGAGTACGGTTGCGCCCGCGGTGGCGAAAATTGCTAGCAACCCTTCGCGGGCAGCTTGTGCGTATACGTTCTGACTGCCCGGCGAGATGTACAGGGTGACCTTTCGGGCAATGGTGCGGCCGCTCAAGATGGCGGCCGCGTCGCGCATGTCTTGCAGCCGATTGCCGGCGCACGATCCAATGGTTGCCTGATGGATAGGGGTACCTGCAAGCAGCGACACCGGCTGTGCCCCGGTGAGTTCGGGCGGCACTGTGACTAATGGCTCGATGCAGGACAGGTCGATGTCGATGACCCGTTCGTACTGCGCATCGGGGTCGCTGAAGATGGTCTCATAGGGGCGGCCGTTCGCGCGCTCGTCGACATAAGCAAGCGCCACGTCGTCCACTTCCATGATCGCGGTGTCCGACATCGTGTGAAAGGTCGAGGCCAGAATCGTTTGTCGGTCGTCAAGCGTGAGGTCATGTACGCCGGGGCCGCCATATTCGACGCAGCATTGAAGGAATTCGCCGCTTCCATAATCTCGGATGATGGATTGAACAACATCGCGGGCGGAAACCCCGAATGCCAACTGGCCGAAAAGATTGATGCGAACGGTCTTCGGAACGCGAAGCCAGTTCTCATCCTTTAGCAAAGGAACGAGAATATCGGCGGATGTAGGTATGTTCAATGCGCCGACAGCACCAATGCTGGCGATATTCCCTTCGTCAGAGAAGACCAGCGAGCCAGGTCTGGCAAATCCTCGTTCCACGAGTACCAAGTGACGCAGACCGGTATTGGGCCCAAAGAAATTCTCGATGCCGAATCTCTCGGTGAGTTCCTTGAGCAGCTTGTGGGTTGCGGCATGCCGAGAGCCTACGGCGGCTGCAGCGGTGTGATCGATGACGATAATGGCCTTGTCGGGCCGAGCAAGCCCTTTGGCACCGATTTTTTCGAGATTCTCTTTATGTGTGGGCCAGTAAAGCTCCTGCGTTACGACATGGTCTGGAACGCAACTGAGATACTCACCCACCTCGACATGCTCGCGCCCGGCATGGCGCGCGATAATTTTCTGTGCGATGGTTTGGCCGCGGTGCGTACTGGGCGCGACAGTCGGCTCGCCGACGTTGGGGGGCATGAGGCTGTCTCCTTTATCGGCTGCGGCTGGCAGCCGGTCCCGCATATGCGGATTTGTTCGGGAGAAAGTCTAGATATGCCCTTCAGTAAGATCAAATGAATAGTTCTGCGCTATTCATGCATACGAATCATCTTCTTTCGTTGTCAGATGCATCTTCAACAGGGTCATCGCTTGATCGCGCAGCCATTGCTCCTGTGCGCTCGGCGTATCGTCCCCGCGGGACAGCAGGCACAGCGTTCGCTTGATGATTGGCGCCTTGATAGGCACAACGGCTACGCCAGAGTTGGGCGGGACGAAGAGGCGCGGCACAATAGCTAGTCCCAGACCCGCGCGCACCATATCCAGGGCCATGGCGTTATGAAGCGCTTCATAACGCCAACGCAAGCGCTCGCGCAGGTGGCCGAGTGCGCTGTCGATGGTTGCGCTGTTACCCGAAGTCAGGCTGATCCGGATCATGGACTCGTTTTCGAGGGTGGAGCAATCGACATTCGGTTGTTGGGCAAACCGGTGCTGCGGCGGACATGCGAGTACGAAATGCTCGTCGCCTATCGATTCGACTTGTAAATCACCATAGCCCTGTTGCAGTACCGACACTCCAAATGACACGACGCGTGACTCGAGTAGCTCTACCATCTCTCGGACAGAGGTATCGAAGACTCTGACGAGTGCGTCCGGCCAACGGTCTTTGGCCGCTAGGAGTAAAGGACTTACCAGTCCGTGGCTCAGGCTAGGGAGGCAAGCAAACGCCAGCCAATCGGGTGCATTTTGGCCGTGTTTACGGATGGCGTCGCAAGACATGCCAAGCTCCTTCACCGCACTGCGCGCGGTGGGAAGCAAAGCGCGGCCAGCTTCGGTGAGCGTGACGTCGCGTGTAGTACGGGCAATCAACTTGACGCCGAGTGTTTCTTCCAGCTTCCGCATACGGTGGCTGACGGCTGTTTGGGACAGGTTGAGTTCTGTTGCGGCCAGTTGAAAGCTGCCGGTTTCGACAATTGCCAAGAACGCTTGAATGCCGAGGAAGTCGATATGCATATTCTTTGTAGTCCACGTGAGGCATCTCAATTCTCAGTACGTTCAACGTTAACAACTTTTTGCTGTACGTGGAATCTCGGCAGGGTCCCTATATACTGGTCAAGCACGTGTTAGATTGATGTTTTAGCCGCCAGCTCGTATTTCTTTGTATTTGATGCATAGATTTACGCTATCAGCGCATTGTCCGGAGCCATTCATGTCCAAAAAAATCAAAATCGATTTCGTATCCGATGTCGCTTGCCCGTGGTGTGCGGTAGGCTTGGGTGGTTTGCTGACGGCTATCGATCGCATTGGCTCCGAGGCGCAGTTCGACATTCATATGCAGCCGTTCGAGCTGAATCCGGATATGCCCAAGGGTGGGCAGAATACGGGCGAACGTTTGATGAAGAAGTACGGCTTTGACCAGGCGCGTTTGCAAGAGAACCGCAAGGTGATTGCAGAACGCGCGGCGGCGGTGGGGATGCCGATGCATCAGACGGAAGAAAGCCGTTCCTACAATACGTTCGGCGCACATCGATTGCTGTATTGGGCAGGTACGCTGGGGCAACCGCAGCAAGTCGCACTCAAACGGCAATTGCTGAAGGTCTATCACTTTGATAATTACGACACCAGCGAGACCGAGGTGTTGGTGCAAGCCGCGCAAGACGTGGGACTGGACGCGGACGCTGCGCGTGATGTCGTGGCGTCCGGACGCTATACGGATGAGGTCCGCGCAGAGCAGGCGAAATGGCGCGAGTTGGGGATTACCTCTGTGCCGTCAGTGATCATTAATGATAAGTATCTAGTGTCTGGCGGGCAGCCGCCCGAGGCGTTTGAGCAGGCGTTGCGTCAAGTTGCCTCGGAGGCGTGATAGCTAGCGCGTCGTATTCAACGGCGCGATACCTTGAGCTGACGATGTCGTAATCAGACCGGCAGGTATCGCTACGCCTCGGCCGTTCGCCGGCGTCAATGTGATGTCGTGGCATGCACGTGCCGTGCCGCCGACGTTGTCGATTCCTCGTAGCAACCGTATATCGCTGAAGGATTGCGCTATCGTAGCGATCCTTTGTGTTCCTATTTCGATTTTCTCTGATCAGGCGTTTTACTATGACCACAATATTGCGTCGTTATAAACAAGTTGCGCTAGCACTCTCTCTCGGGCTGTCCGCTTTGTCTGCGCAGGCAGAATCGGTGGACAGCTATCCGAGCAGACCCGTCACGATGATTATTGGCTGGGCGGCTGGCGGACCGGCGGACGGCGTCGGGCGCATGGTGGCCGCCGAAATGGGCAAGCATCTGGGTCAATCCATTGTCGTGGACAATAAGGGCGGGGCGGGCGGCAATATCGGCTCGGTGGCTGCTGCGCGCGCTACGCCTGATGGCTACACCATTATGTTGGCGACTGTGGCATCGCACGGCTTGAATTCTGCGCTGTACGACAATATCGGATATGACTCGATCAAGGATTTTGCGCCAGTGGGGTTGATCAATACCTCGCCTTCGACGATGTTGGTGCCGCTGGATTCGCCGTTTAAAACGGTCCAGGATTATGTGGCGTATGCGAAAGAGAATCCGGGGAAATTGACATACGGCTCCGGCGGTGTGGGCTCGTCGCAGCATCTGGCGGGAGCGAGTTTCAAGACACGTACCGGGATCGATATTTTGCATGTACCGTTTAAAGGCACGGCGCCTGCGTTGACGGATGTGATGGCGGGCCGTATCGATATGATCATCACCACGGGTGCGATGGCGCCGATTGCTTCGGGCAAGGTGCGTCCGCTGGCGATCACGGCGAAATCGCGAATTGCCGCGTTGCCCGATGTGCCGACGTTTGACGAGGCGGGGGTCAAAGGGTTTTACATGGATTCCTGGTATGGGCTCGTGGCACCTGCCGGGACGCCGCGTCCGGTTTTGATCAAGCTGAATGACGCGTTGACCAAAGCGCTGCAAGATCCGGAGCTGCGTAAAAAGTTCGTGGATCTCGGCTCGGTACCGGCTGAACCCATGTCGATCGACGCGTATTGGGACATGGTGCAAAAGGGGATGGTCGAGGCAGCGGAGCTGGTGCAGATTTCCGGGGCGAAAGCGGAAAAGTAATTACGTTGCGTTTATCTGCACAAAAAATGGCCAGCCTGTGAATTTTGCAGGCTGGCCATTTTTGATGGGGACGGCTCTGATGAGGCTACGGTAGCGCTATGCCCACGCGGCGCAGCAGGTTCGCCGTTTCGAACACGGGCAAGCCCATGACACCGGTATAGCTGCCGGATAAATGGGCGATGAATGTGCCTGCGAGACCTTGAATGCCGTATGCGCCCGCTTTGCCAAAGGGCTCGCCGCTGTCGCAGTAGCGGGCGATATCGTCTGCGCTAAGCGTGCGCATGCGGACTTCGGAGATCGATACGTCTTCGTGCAGTTGGCCGTCGTGCCACAGGACGACAGCGGTGTGAACGTGATGGCTGGTGCCGGACAGGCGGCTTAGCATGTCGGTGGCGTGAGCGAGGTTGGTAGGTTTGCCCAACACCTCGCCTTGCAGGATGACAGTGGTGTCGGCCGCCAGGATCGGCAGCGTTGGCAGTGACTGGGACGTCATCCATTGTTGTCCGCGCTCGGCTTTTTCGCGGGCAGTGCGTTGGACGTAGTCTGCCGCGGTTTCACCAGCATGCTGCGGCTCGTCTTCACCCGGAGGCGCAGGGACCTGTAATACGGTGTGAGCTAATCCGATCTGGGTCAACAGTTCACGGCGGCGCGGGCTAGCCGAGGCGAGATAGATCTGTGAGGTCATGGTGCTGAGAGCAGGGCTTGGGTTTGCCATGAGTGAGCTGGATGATCTGTGTACACGCGAGAGGTGGACAGATTCAGGCCCGATGATACGGGTGATTCGTCATGATCGCCCAGGCACGATAAAGCTGTTCGGCCAGCACGACACGCACCATGGGGTGTGGCAGGGTCAGCGACGAGAGACGAATCTGCCCGTCGCTGGCGGCCTTGAGCGAGGCGTCCAGGCCATCCGGGCCTCCTACCAGGAACACCACGTCCCGGCCATCGCCGCGCCATTGTTCGAGGCGTTGCGACAGGGCCATCGTGGTCAGGTCGCGCCCGCGTTCGTCCAGGGCGAGTTTCAAGGCGCCGGGGGGAATGGCAGCCTCGATACGGCGGGCTTCTGCCGCCATCATTTGGGCGGGCGTTTTACCCGTCGTGCGTGGCTCGGGTTTGATTTCGCGGAGTTCGAGCGCGCAGTCGGCAGGCAAGCGTTTTGCGTAATCGTCCCAGGCAGTTTCGACCCAGGCGGGCATGCGGTTGCCGACGGCGATGACGATGAGTTTCACGTGATGGCCTCTGGCTGGAGAGAACTCACACGACGCAACGTGAGGCGCGTGAGTTCGGGCTGCGGCAGATTCAGTATACGGCTACGGCAGGCTTGGGCCGGGCATCAGGCTGCGGCCGGGCGAGCCGTAACGCGCAGGCTAGCGAGGGTTTCAGGCCTCGTCTTCGCCAGTATCGCGGTCAGCAGCGTGTACGGGGGCACCTGACCCGGGCAGTAGCTTGACGCGAACGGGCTTGTCGCCCCAGATTTCTTCCAGGTTGTAGTACTGGCGGATGGCAGGCTGCATGACGTGGATGACGATGTCGCCCAAGTCGACGACGACCCACTCGCCGGTGTCTTCGCCTTCGACGGTGATGCCGGTCAGGTCCAGGGCACGGCCGCAATTGGCCACGCTGGACGCCAGGGCGCGGGTTTGCCGGTTGGATGTCCCGCTGGCAATGACCACGCGGTCGAACAGGCTGGTGAGATGCGTCGTGTTAAAGACTTTGATGTCTTGGGCTTTGACGTCTTCGAGGGCGTCAATGACGGCGCGTTGTAATTTTTGAATATCCATGGGTGTAAATATAACCCGCGAGGGGAAACCTGGTGGAGCTGTTTGAGGGCAGCGCGAGTCCGGCTGCCGGTGTCGGACTATTGGAATTAGCGGTAAAGGCCGTGCGCTGCGATGTAACGGGCGACTGGCGGGGGCAGCAGGCCCTCGGTCGTGTCGCCGCGAGCCAGCCTGGCACGGATGTCAGAGGCGGAGATCGCCATGGGGGTAAAGGGCAGCGTGGTCAATTCGCGGTGTGTGGAACCATCCTGACGGTTCTGACTGGCTAGCCAATGCGTCAATTCCTCGGGGGGAATCAACGGCGTGCCGGGGCGTGTAGCGACAGCCAGGTCTACTCGGGCCGATATTTCTCGCCATTCATTCCACGTGCAGAAATTGGTCAGCTGATCGGCGCCCAGGATCCAGACGTAACGGGCGCCAGACGGCAAGGCGCGTAGAGTGTCGACGGTATAGGTAGCGCCGCCGCGTTCGATTTCGATGGGATTGACGGCCATGCCGGGCTCGCCGTCGATCGCCAGCTCGATCATGCGCAGGCGATGTTCGGGCGCGGCGTTCAAGGGCGCGCGTTGCCATGGGTTGGCAGCGGGGATGAATTGCACCTGCGCGAGATGCAATTCACGCAGGGCAGCGCGAGCCAGCGCCAGGTGTGCGAGGTGAATGGGGTCGAAACTGCCGCCCAGCAGGCCAATACGGGGTTCGTTTTCTGAGTGGACAGGCATTGTGGACAGCGGCGCTGGGATTACACCCAGTCTCGGGGTTTCAGGAAGGCGGCGAGCTCGGATTCCGGTGTGCCGGGCTCGGGGTGCCAGTCATAGCGCCACTGTGCCACGGGCGGCATCGAAAGCAAAATCGACTCGGTGCGGCCGCCGGATTGCAGGCCGAATAGGGTGCCGCGGTCATATACGAGATTGAACTCGACATAGCGTCCACGCCGATAGGCCTGAAAATCGCGTTGAGCCTGCTCGTAGGGGATATGGCGGCGGCGTTCGACGATGGGCAGGTAGGCGGGCAAAAATGCGTCACCGACCGAGCGCAGCAACGCAAACGAGGCGTCAAAGCCGGGTTCGTTGAGGTCGTCGAAGAACACGCCGCCAATGCCACGGGTTTCCTGGCGATGTTTCAGGAAAAAGTACTCGTCACACCAGCGCTTGTAGCGGGGATAGTACGTGTCGCCATGGGGAGCCAACGCATCGTGGCAGACCTGATGGAAATGCTGTGCGTCTTCTTCGAAGGCGTAGTAGGGCGTCAGGTCCATGCCGCCGCCGAACCAGAATACGTCGTCTTCGTCTTGGCCCGGGCGAGCCGCGGCCATGAACATGCGCACGTTCATGTGTACGGTGGGCACATAGGGATTGCGAGGGTGCAAGACCATCGACACGCCCATGGCTTGCCAGGGACGGCCGGCCAGCTCCGGACGGTGGGCACTGGCGGAGGGCGGCAACTGGGTACCCTGGACATGGCTGAACAATACGCCGCCGCGTTCGAGCAATTGACCGCCTTCGATCAAGCGAGACACACCACCGCCACCCTCGGCACGCTGCCAGGCGTCGGTGCGAAAATCCTCGCCGCCGGCTTGCTCGAGAGCTTGCACGATACGCGCTTGCAGGCCGGTCAGGTAGTCTCGTACGTCGGAAACGGGGATATTGCTCATGCAGTGTCCAGATGGGGATTCAGGCTGACTGCTGACGAAGATCGTCAGCAGTGTGGGACGCGGCGGCGGAGAAGCTGACGCCGCGTGACCTGGATAGCTTAAGCCTGAGAGGCCACCATTGCTTTGCGTTTGATTAAGGTTTGGCCTTTTGTTGGGACGGTTTCAGTGCGCGCCATCCGATGTCGGTCCGGTATTGGCGGCCATCGAATTGCACGCCGTCGACGGCAGCATAGGCACGCTCACGCGCCATGCGGACGGAGTCGCCCAAGGCGGTGACGCAAAGCACGCGGCCGCCGGAGGTTTTCAATTGACCGTTTTCCAGGCGGGTGCCCGCGTGGAAAACGGTGCAGTCTTCGGTCTCGGCAGGCAGCGGCGCAATGGTGTCGCCGTTGCGCGGTGTGCCGGGGTAGTTGTGTGCGGCCAGAACGACGCCCAGGGCGGTACGGCGATCCCAGGTGATGTCGGCCTGGTCGAGCGTGCCCTCGACGGCATGTTCCAGCGCATCGAGCAGATCGCTTTTGACGCGCATCATGATGGGCTGGGTTTCGGGGTCGCCCATGCGGCAATTGAATTCCAGCGTCTTGATGGACCGATCCGGATCGTCGCCCGGGGCGATCATCAGGCCGGCGTACAGGAAACCCGTATAGGGGATGCCATCACGCGCCATGCCCTGAACGGTGGGCAGAATGATTTCGCGCATGATGCGATGATGCAGTTCCGGCGTGACGATGGGGGCAGGCGAGTAGGCGCCCATGCCGCCTGTATTGGGGCCGGCGTCGCCGTCTTTGAGGCGCTTGTGGTCTTGGCTGGTGGCCAGTGCCAGGACGTTGCGGCCGTCGCACATGACGATGAAGCTGGCTTCTTCGCCGACCAGGCATTCTTCGATGACGACGCGGGCACCGGCTTGGCCCATGCTGCCGTCGCCGAGCATGGCGTCAATGGCGGCGTGGGCCTCGGCCAGATCGGCGGCCACGACGACGCCCTTGCCGGCGGCCAGGCCGTCTGCCTTGATGACGATGGGGGCGCCTTCCTGGTCGATGTAGGCGTGGGCGCGGGCGGGATCAGTGAAGGTTTCGTAGCGGGCCGTGGGAATCCCATGGCGCACCATGAAGGCCTTGGCGTAGTCTTTGGAGCTTTCCAGCTGTGCCGCGGCCTTGGTCGGGCCAAAGATTTTCAGTTTGCGTTCACGAAAAACGTCGACGACGCCGGCTGCCAGAGGCGCCTCGGGGCCTACGACCGTCAGAGAAACCCCTTCACGCTCAACGAAATCAGCCAGATCCTCAGGGCTGGTGAGCGGCACGTTTTGCAGCAGGTCGCCCTGCTCGGTGCCGCCATTGCCAGGCGCGACATAGACCTTGTGGACACGGGGCGAGCGGGCCAGGCGCCAAGCCAGGGCGTGTTCGCGGCCGCCAGAGCCGATTACCAGGAGTTTCATTTTTCGATGACTTCTTAAAGAGGCCAGGGCGTTGCCGCCACAGGCTTGGCACAAAAGGCTGACGGGTCACCCCGTTTTGCCGGTCGGTTTTTTACTGCAGACCCACCCGGGGACGTATGTCCCTGGGGGCATGGCGGTTACTACTGGGCTTCGTCAAATACAACGGTGGTATAGACTTCTTGCACGTCGTCCAGGCCCTCCAGCACGTCGAGCAGTTTTTGCATCTTGACGGCGTCGTCACCGGTGAGCTCGGTCTCGTTTTGCGGCTTCATGATGATGCCGTCGACCTCGGCCTTCAGGCCGGCCGATTCGAATGCCTGGCGCACGGCAGCGTAGTCTGTCGGGGCGCAGATGACTTCGATGACGCCTTCGTCATCGGTGGTCACGTCTTCGGCGCCGGCTTCGAGGGCGGCTTCCATGACGGCGTCCTCGGGCGTGCCCGGTGCGAACACGAACTGACCGCAATGTTTGAACATGAAGGCAACGGAGCCTTCTTGGCCCAGGTTGCCGCCATTTTTGGAGAAGGCGTGACGGACCTCGGCAACGGTACGGGTGCGGTTGTCGGTCATGCAATCGACGATGACGGCAGCGCCGCCAATGCCGTAGCCCTCGTAGCGGACTTCTTCGTAGTTGGCGCCGTCGGCGCCGCCTGCGCCGCGTTGGATGGCGCGTTGGATGTTGTCCTTGGGCATATTGGCGTCGGTGGCCTTGTCCCAGGCCATCCGCAGACGCGGATTGCTGTCGGGATCCGGGCCGCCGGCACGCGCCGCGACGGTGATTTCACGAATGATTTTGGTCCAGAGCTTTCCGCGTTTGGCGTCTTGGCGGCCTTTGCGGTGCTGAATATTGGCCCATTTACTGTGTCCGGCCATGGTGTCCCAGATGAAAATGTCGGCAAAACCAGCATTTTACCGTGGTTGACGGACAGACGAGTGGCCGGATGTGCCTTCTTTACCCATGCCGGGCAATTGCATAGCCCGGCATTGACAATTCCTGCCGTTTTCCCGTCCCCGAAGCCCGCACAAAGCGCGGCTTACGTTCTACACTTGCGACACGATTTTGCCTGTCGGAGAGTACTGATGCCTGATCCCATTGTCATTGCAAAAAATAACGAGACTCAATTGGCGTTGTTGCCGGCGTTGGCGAATCGCCACGGCTGTATTACGGGGGCGACGGGAACGGGCAAGACGGTCACCTTGCAGGTGCTGGCCGAGGCATTTTCCCGTATGGGTACACCGGTGTTCCTGGCCGACATCAAGGGCGATTTGACGGGCGTTTCCCAGGCAGGGACGCCGTCACCCAAACTGCAGGAACGCTTGAAAAACAACGGGTTGCCTGAGCCGGTCTGGGGGGCGAACCCGGCTGTGCTATGGGATGTGTTCGGCGAGCAGGGGTTGCCTGTGCGCGCCACGATCTCTGACATGGGGCCCTTGCTGTTATCGCGCATGCTCGAGTTGAACGACACCCAAGAAGGGGTGTTGACCCTGGTGTTCCGCGTGGCCGACGACGAAGGGCAGTTGCTGCTGGACCTGAAGGATTTGCGCGCCATGCTGCAAAACGTGGCCGATCGGGCCGCGGAGTTGAAGACCAAATACGGCAATGTGTCCTCGGCATCGGTGGGCGCGATTCAGCGCAGTCTGCTGACACTGGAATCGCAAGGCGCCGAGCAGTTCTTTGGCGAACCGATGCTGGAGGTCGCCGATCTGATGCGCACCGACGCGCAGGGACGCGGCATTATCAACATCCTGGCGGCCGACAAATTGATGCAGGCTCCGCGTCTGTATAGCGTATTCCTGTTGTGGATGCTGGCGGACCTGTACGAAAAACTGCCCGAGGTCGGTGATGTTGAACAACCGAAGCTGGTGTTTTTCTTTGATGAGGCGCATCTGCTGTTTAACGATGCGCCCAAGGCCCTGCTGGACAAGATCGAACAGGTTGTGCGGTTGGTGCGGTCCAAAGGGGTCGGCGTGTATTTTGTGACGCAGAATCCCTTGGATATTCCGGATACGGTATTGGGGCAGTTGGGCAATCGTGTGCAGCACGCGCTGCGGGCGTTTACACCGCGCGATCAGAAGGCCGTAAAAACTGCCGCAGAGACGATGCGTCCGAATCCGGGGCTGGATATCGAGGCGGCCATTACCGAATTGGGCGTGGGTGAGGCGCTGGTGTCGCTGCTCGATGCCAAGGGCCGTCCCGAACCCACGCAGCGCGCGTGGATCATGCCGCCGGGCAGCCGTATCGGCCCGGCTACGGATGCGGAGCGCCAGGCACTGCGTCAGGATCCCACCATGTCGGCCAAGTATGCGAAGGCGGTTGATCGCGAGTCGGCATACGAGGTCTTGACGGCCCGGGCCAGCACCGATGTGGCAGATGCTACGGCAGGATCTGCCGCGGGCAAGGCTGCTGGCGCTCAGAAAGGGTCGGCTGATCAGAGCGAGTCCGGCGGCGTGATGGACGGCTTGAACGATCTGCTGTTTGGTTCTACCGGCCCGCGTGGCGGCAAGCGCGACGGCGTGGTGCAGTCTGTCGTCAAGAGCACGGCACGTTCGATGGCCCGGCAGTTGGTGCGTGGGGTGCTGGGGTCGTTGCTGGGATCGAAGCGGCGCTGATTGCCGGGTGCTGCGCGCTGCGCTGACGCGTGGCGCCGCGTGATTTGTACTCGCGGCCAAGGCTTGCCTGCGCGGGGATCCCCGCTCTGCGCGGCCAGGATTCGTCTGCGAGAGGATTCACGCTCAGCCGGGTCGTATTGCAAGACTATGGCAGCATAGAGGGTTGATGCTGACACGAGGGCCTTGCAATGAAAATTCTGGTTGTTTCGACAAATAGTGCCGCACAGGAAAAATGGGTCGAACCACTAGCGGCGGCAATGCCGGATGCCGAGGTGGCGCTGTGGCACGCTGATTTGCCGCCACAGGACGCCGATGTCGCGGTGGTGTGGTCGCCGCCGGCCGAGTTTTTCGAGCGTGAGCGCAAACTGCGGGTGGCGTTCAATCTGGGCGCGGGCGTTGATGGGCTGCTGAAGCTGCCGTCGTTGCCCGCCGATCTGCCTATCGTTCGCCTGGAAGACGCCGGCATGGCCGTGCAGATGGCCGAGTATGCCGTCTGGGCGGTGACCCGGGCGAGCCGGCAATTCGATGATTATGTCGCCCAGCAACGTGGGGGCGTGTGGCAGCCATTGCCCGAGTTGCGACGTGAAGCATGGCCGATTGGCGTGCTGGGCACCGGTGTCATGGGCACCAAGGTCGCGCAGACGCTGGCAGCGTTGGACTATCCCGTGGCAGGATGGTCGCGCAGCGGCAAAGTGCCTGCCGGAGTAGAAAGTTTTGCGGGAACGGAGCAATTGCCGGCCTTTCTGGCGCGTACGCGGGTGTTGATCAATACCTTGCCGCTGACGCCCGATACGCGCGATATCTTGCGGCGCGAGACGCTACAGCAATTGTTGCCGCAGGCGCATATCGTCAATATGGGGCGAGGCGATCACCTCGTGGAAGAGGATTTGATTGCACTGCTGAATACGGGGCACGTGCAGGGAGCGACGCTGGATGTGTTTCGCCAAGAGCCTTTGCCTGCCGGTCATCCGTTCTGGACGCATCCTGCAGTCACCGTGACGCCGCATGTTTCTGCCATCACCTTGCAGCATGAGACGCTTGCGCAGGTGGTCGACAAGATCGAGCGTTTCTTCAACGGCCAGCCGTTGACGGGTGTGATCGCGCGAGAGCGTGGCTATTGACTGTAGAACCGTGACGGCGTGCGCTCTATTCGTACGGTTGTGCCCTTCGTGATCCCTTCGTGATCGCGATTGGGCGGTGTCGATTGGAAGCAGGGACGAGGGCGATGAAACACCTCGGGCACGTGGATGAGATGTCTTTCAAAAATTGAACGTCATTCCAATTTCTGCGAGATGTTTTATCCACGTGCCCGAGGCGTACGCATGGCCGGATATCCGGCCTGATGCGGTTTATTTACCAGCCGCGATGATCTCGGCGATGGCTTTGCCGACTTCTTCGGTCGAGGCCGTGCCCTGCATGTCGCGGGTGCGCGGGCCTTCGGCGAGTACGGTCTCAATGGCGCTGACGACAGCCTTGGACGCGTCCGGGTAGCCCAGGAAATCCAGCATCAGCGCGCCGCTCCAGATCTGGCCGATCGGGTTGGCGATGCCTTTGCCGTAGATGTCGGGGGCCGAACCGTGCACGGGCTCGAACAGGGACGGAAATTTGCGTTCCGGGTTCAGGTTCGCCGACGGTGCGATGCCGATGGTGCCGGTGCAAGCCGGGCCCAGGTCAGACAGGATATCGCCAAACAGATTCGATGCGACGACCACGTCGAACCAGTCCGGATGCTGCACGAAGTGCGCGCACAGGATGTCGATGTGATATTTGTCCCAACGCACGTCAGGGTACTGGGTAGCGATGTCGGCGACGCGCTCGTCCCACCAGGGCATGGAAATCGAGATGCCGTTGGATTTGGTGGCCGCGGTCAGGTGTTTGCCGCGTTTTTGCGCCAGGTCAAAGGCGAATTTCAAGACGCGATCGGCGCCGATGCGGGTAAAGACGCTTTCCTGGATGACGACTTCGCGCTCGGTGCCGGCAAACAGGCGGCCGCCGCTATTGGAGTATTCGCCTTCGGTGTTTTCGCGGACGATAAAGAAATCAATATCGCCGGGCTTGCGATTGGCCAGGGGCGAGGGCACGCCAGGCATCAGGCGCACGGGGCGCAGGTTGATGTATTGGTCGAAATGGCGGCGGAACTGGAACAACGAGCCCCACAGCGCCTCGTGATCGGGCACGGTTGCGGGCCAGCCGATGGCGCCAAAGAAAATCGCTTCGTGGCTGCCGATCTGGGTCGCCCAGTCGTCAGGCATCATTTTGCCGTGCTTGGCGTAGTAGTCGCAGCTCCAGTCGAAATGATCCCACTGAAAATCAATGCCAAAGCGCGTTGCCACCGCGTCCAGGACACGCAATCCCTCGGGAACGACTTCTTTGCCGATGCCGTCGCCGGCGATGACTGCGATTTTGTGCTTGGTTCCTGCCACCACTGTTCTCCAGATGTTGTTCGACTGATGAGGTGTGCGAGCGGGCGTCTACAGGGGACCAGAGGCTTCTGGTCCCGCCGTTGTGTTCCGCGTTTTACGCACACAAAGATGGCAGTTTATCGCTGTCAGCGCGTTCGTGTGTCGTTTGGGGCTCAGTGAGCGCCTGCTGCCGCTTCGGCAGCCCCGCCGTCGCCGCCTGCTGCGGTTTTCTTCCGGCCGTGTGCAAACCATACCAACCCCGTCAGCAGGATAAAGATCACCCCCGAGGCATAGAACACATCTATTGCGGACATGGTAAAGGCCTGCGTGTTGATCAGGCCGTCCAGCCGGGCGAGGGCGGCCTGGTGGGACATCCCAACACCGTTTTGCAATGTATCGAGGGCCTGGTCAAAGGGCTGATGCCCGGGGCTGGCGATTTCGGTCAAACGGGCGTGGTGTTGCGTGGCGCGATTTTCCCATAGCGTCGTGGCAATCGACGTGCCGAATGCGCCGGCTGTCAGCCGGGCGAAATTCGATAGCCCCGATGCGGCAGGAATGCGCCATGGCTCCAGACCCGACAAGGTAATCGAGGTCAATGGCACAAAGAACGCAGCCATCGCGGCGCCCTGGATGACAGTCGGAATCATCAAGGTGCGTATGTCGACATCGGTGTTGAAGTTCGAGCGCATGAAGCACACGAGCGCGAATACGATGAACGCAACGGTGACGATGAGCCGAGCATCCCGGGTCGCCAGCATTTTGCCCACGAATGGCGTCAGTAAAATCGCCAGAATGCCGACGGGAGCAGTCACCAGGCCCGCGTAGGTCGCGGTGTAGCCCATATTGCTTTGCAGCCAGAGCGGCAACAGCACGACATTGCCAAAGAACACGCCATAGGCCACCGCCAGCGTCACCGCTCCGACGGTGAAGTTGCGTTCTTTGAACAAGCGTAAATCGACAATGGGGTGCGCGTCGGTGAGCTCCCAGATCAAAAAGAAGACGAATGCGACAACCGCCACCAAGGCAAGCAACTGGATGGTCTGACTGGCAAACCAATCGAGCTCTTTGCCCTTGTCCAGCATGATTTGCAGGGATCCCACCCAGATCACCAGCAACACCAGGCCGAGCTTGTCGATGGGGAGTTTTCTCGTGGGGGATTCGCGGTCGCGGTATATCCGCCAACTGATCCATGCGGCCAGCAACCCCACGGGAACGTTGATGTAGAAAATCCACGGCCAGGTGTAGTTATCCGAGATCCAGCCGCCCAACAGCGGCCCCGCGACAGGGGCGACGAGGGTGGTCATAGACCAGATGGCCAACGCCATGCCGGCTTTGGATTTCGGGAAACTGGACAGCATCAGCGCTTGCGACAGCGGGATCATGGGGCCGGCGACCGCGCCTTGCAGTACGCGAAAGGCGATCAACGCCTCCAGTGATGGCGAGAACCCGCACAGCCATGACGATAGCACGAACAGCAAGGTGGAAATGATGAATAGGCGGACTTGGCCGAACCGCTGCGTCAACCAACCTGTGAGTGGCACCGTGATGGCATTGGCGACTGCGAACGAGGTAATGACCCACGTGCCCTGGCTGGAACTGACCCCCAGATCCCCGGAAATCGTCGGGATCGAGACGTTGGCGATCGAGGTGTCCAGCACGTTCATGAACACCGCAGTCGACAGCGCGATGGAGCCAATGATGCGGGTGGCCCCCTCCAAAGGCGGCGGCGCGCTGGGCTGTCCAGAGGAACGGGGAGCGCTCATGGTTGTAGATTGGCCTTGATGATTTTGTCGATCAACGCATCTGCGCCAGCCTGGGTATCGGTGAACACATGGGTCGACCAGGCGGGTTCGTGGCGCGGCTTGGCTTGTGTGCCGGATGAGGTCTCTTTCTGGCTGATGTCCACCTCTACGTCCATCGATAGTCCGACGCGCAGAGGGTGGGCTTTGAGTTCCTCGGGATCGAGTTCGATACGCACCGGTACGCGTTGCACGACTTTGATCCAGTTGCCCGTGGCGTTCTGTGCGGGCAGCAGCGAGAACGCGCTGCCCGTGCCGGCGTCCAGACCGACGATGGTGCCGTGATAGACGACGTCGTCACCGTACAGGTCGGAAACCAGCGTGGCGCTTTGGCCCGGATGCATGCGGCGTAATTGACCTTCTTTGAAGTTGGCCTCGACCCAGACTTGATCGAGCGGGACGACGTTCATCAGGGTATTGCCGGGGGCGACGCGTTGGCCGACCTGGACGCTGCGGCGGGCGATCAGGCCGTCGACGGGGGCGGGCAGGACCGTGCGGGTGTGGGCGAGCCATGCATCACGCAGTTTGGCAGCGGCTTGCCGGACGTCGGGATGATCGGTGACGGTCGTGCCGTTGGTCAGCGCCTGATTGGTGGCCAGCCGGGCCTGAGCGGCGGCCAGTGTGGCCTGAGCTTGTGCCAGGCCGGATTGTGCGGATTTCAGCTCGGTTTGTGCGTGCAGCAGTTCTTCGCCGCTGACGCCGCCGGATTTGGCCAGCGTCTGGCGCCGCTGCAGATCGCTTTGCGCGCGTTTCAGGTCAGCTTGTGCGCGGTCGATGTTGGCGCGTTGAACGTTGACATCCGCGGCCAGGGAGTCGTTTTGCACGTACAGGGTGCGGACTTGGCGCACGGTCTGGGCCAGCTGGGCTTGGGCCTGTTGCAGAGCGATTTCGGCATCGGCCGGGTCCAGCCGGATCACGGCTTGGCCGGCCGATACATGCTCGGTGTCGCCCGCTTCGATGGCGATCACGGTGCCGGGAACCTGTGGGGTGATTTGCACCAGGTTGCCGTGCACGTAGGCATCGTCGGTGCTTTCTACATGAGAGCCAAACAAGACCCACCAGATGGCATACAAAACGGCCAGCACGATGAACACGCCAGCGGCAATCAAGAGCAGGCGTTTGCGGGCAGGATGAGTTACAGGAGTTGCGGTCATGACGTCGGGGTCCGGGTCGGTCAATGAGAAGAAGAGGCTGCCGGCGTGTCGGCGGCGGGCGCATAGCCGCCACCCAGGGCATAGGCCAGGTCGGCATCGAGCTGGTAGGCGCGAAAGCGCACGTCGGTATCCAGCCGGGTCTGGGTCAGTACGCCGGTCTGGGCGACAAGCACTGTGAGGTAGTTGCCCATGCCTGCCCGGTAGCGCTGCACGGCCAGGTCATAGGCGGCGTCGATGGCTTCGCGGGCTTGGTGTTGCTGGTCGATTTCGCGGTCGATCAGGCGCAGGCCATCGATCGCGTCGGCGGTCTGATGCACGGCGTCCAGCACGGTCTGGTTGTAATCCGAGACTGCTACGTCCGCGTCCGCCTTGCGGCCTGCCAGATTGGCATTGAGTTCGCCGCCATGAAAAATCGGCAACGTGATAGCGGGTCCAATGCCGGCGGTGCGGCTGCCGGCGTCCAGCAGATTGCCAGTCCCGATGGCCTGAAATCCAGCAAAGGCCACCAGATTGATGTTGGGATAGAACTCGGCACGGGCGGCCTCGATCTGGCGCTGGGCCGCCTCGGCACGCCAGCGTGCAGCGGTGATATCGGGGCGATGGCCCAGCAATTCGAGCGGCACGTTCTCGGGTATGACGCCCGCACGGGCCGACAGGACGACGGGCTGCAAGGACTGGCCGCGTATGGGACCAGCCCCTGCCAGCGCGGCGACCTGGTTGCGCAGTTGGGCCAGATTGGTTTCTGTCTGCGTCAGGTCGACCTTGGCCGCGGCGACCGACGATTCGGCCTGCTTGACTTCGACTTGTGTGTCCAGGCCCGCGCGTTGACGATCACGCGTCAGTTGCAGGACATCGGTACGTTGCTCCAGGATGCGTTGCAGGACTTGCCGCTGCGCAAACGCATTCTGCAAATTCAAATAGCTGCGCACCATGGCGCGAGCCAGCACGTTGCGCGCTGCCTGTGTGTCGGCCTCGGCGGCGGCACGTTGTGAAATCGCGGCATTGAGCCGGGCGCGGTTCTTGCCCCAGAAATCCAGCTCGTAGGTGAAGTCCAGCGCAAGCCGGTTATCCGAGACTACAGACCCCGCCATGGGCGGTTGGTAAATGTATTTTTCGGGCAAGTGTTCGCGGCTGAGGGAATAGTTCGCATCGACGCGCGGCATCAACGGCGCGCGTGCGCCGCGCACGGCTGCATTTGCCTGAGCCAGTCGGGCTTGAGCCGACGTCATGGACGGGCTGTTGGCCAAGGCCTCATCGACCAGCGTATTCAATTGTGTGTCGCCATAGCGGCGCCACCACTGCGTGTCGGGCCAGGATACAGACGCGTTCTGCAATCCGAGTTGTGTGGCCTCGAGTGGCGCCACGGGCTCGGTCGTCGGGTCCATTGATGCGCAGCCTGCCAGGACCAACAGCAGCGCCACGGGGAGCAGAGGTTTCATCAGTCGTCGGGGGGTAGTCAATCTGACGTTTTGCTGAATATTGTTGATTAAACTGTATTTGCCTAGGCAAATATTATGGCGTAAAACATCCCTGGCGAGGGGAATATCCCCATTTGGATCCAGGGTTTTGGAGATGGTGAAATCAGGGCTCGGGGGATTTGCCGTCCGAGCCGTTGGCCAGCATTCGGCCGAGCAAGTGCCGCAATTGCGAGTGCTCCTCGTTGGAAAATCCGCGCAGGTGATGATTCAACACGCGGGCAATACAGGAAGGAATGGCCTTGGCCTTTTCGTGGCCCAATTCGGTGAGCTCAATTTTGACGACGCGGCGATCCTCGTGGCTGCGTATACGCCGCAGCAGGCCCTTGCTTTCGAGGCGATCGAGAGTGCGAGTCATCGCGCCGGTATCGACACCATTCAAGCGTGCCAGCTCGGCCGGCGTGTCGGCAGTGCCGCGCGCAATCAGGGCGATGGGGCGCCATTGGATGGCTGTCAACCCCAACGGAGCGGTTTCCACGTCCAGCAGGCGGGTCAGCGAGTGATAGACCTGTTTGATCATGAAGCCGACATTGTCCTCGGCAGTACAGCGTGACGTGGCGCGGTAGTGCACATGAGTGTCGTCGTCGGTAACGGAGCGGGGGGCGTTCATGAGGGGTATTTTATTGCCTAGGCAATAATTGTCAATGCAGGTACTGATGGGGCGCCGAGTACTGGCGGGTTAACAAATCCGACCCGTGGATGTTTAGTGTGCCGTCTTGCGCAGCCCCGACCACACGATGGCCGTTACGATCAGCACGGCGCCGGCGATCATGCGCAGGCTGGGTTGTTGCGAGAACAATACCCAGGCAAAGGCGATCGCGTACACCGGCTCCAGTGCTATCACCAGGCCCGCGGTACGTGCATTGAGTTTTGTCAGGCTGGACACGAACAAATAGTGCGACAGGCCCGTGCAGAAAACGCCCAGCAGGACAATCCAGAACAGATCTATGCCGGCGAGCTGCGGCAATTGGCTGGCAGCAAAAGGCAGCATGGCGAGCACCACGACGATGTTCTGGCCGCAGGCGACTTGCATGGCATCCAGGCCGACAGTGGATCGCCGGTTGCTCAGCGCCAGTAGTGCGAACGACAGACCGGACAGAATGCCCCAGGCCAACCCTACCGTACCCTGATCCGCGAGATCGAACGACGGTGTCACGAGGATCAGCCCCAGGGTGACCAGTCCCAGCACCAGCCATTCCGCCAGGCGTACCTTTTCGCGAAACAGTAGGCCCTCGAACAGCGTGATGAACGCCGGAAAACTGGCAAACCCTAGCGTGGCGACCGCGATGCCGCCGACCTTGACCGAGATGAAGAACGTCACCCAGTGGCCCGCCAGCAGGCAGCCGGCGACAATCAACATGAATAATTGCGCGGGGGTCAGCGATGTGAACAGGGGCTTGCGTTGCAGCCGCGAAAAGCCAAGCAACGCGACGACCGCAAACACGGCGCGGCCCAGCGTAATGAGGGCAGCGCTGGCCTGGATGAGTTCGCCAAAAACTCCTGTCAGGCCGAACAGCACAGCGGCAATGTGGATATAAACTAGGGCGCGTTGACGGGTCATGCGTGAGTCGTGAGGAGCGGGGAACCGGATTGGCTTGGTTGTCGCCGTTCCTAGGATCTGATGATTATAGCGGTGTGACTTTAGCCGTTTTGCTGCAGGGCATCGCATAGGGTTTTTTTCGTTTTCGCCGGAATCCCCTGGTTTCTTAAAGTCCTTGATGAATCTTCCTTCTCAATTGCGCTTCACTACGATTGTTTCTCCTCGTGTCCTTGGTTTTTTCCTGGCGACGGTGGGGGCTGTACTGTTTGCCGCCAAGGCCATCGTCGTGAAATTGACCTATCGCTATGGCATCGACGCGGTTACCTTGATTGCCTTTCGCATGCTGTTTTCCTTGCCGTTTTTTGCCGCAGTGGCGTGGCGCGAGTCCCGCAGGGCCGCTCGCGGCGAGCTGGCCGTCTTGACCGGAAGAGAGCGGGTCGTGCTGTGTTTGCTGGGATTGCTGGGGTATTACTTATCCAGCTTTCTGGATTTTCTGGGCTTGCAGTATGTGACGGCCAGCCTGGAGCGTTTGATCTTGTTTTTGTCTCCCACGCTGGTGGTGCTGTTGTCGGCCTGGTGGCTCAAGCGTCCGATTTCGCCTCGGCAATGGGTGGCCATGGTGGTTTCGTATCTGGGCGTGATCCTGGTGTTCGCGCAAGATCTGGGGCACGGCACCGGTTCCCATGTGGCGCTTGGGGCTTTGTTTATTTTTGGCTCGGCGCTCAGCTATGCTGTGTACTTGATTTGTTCGGGCGAACTCGTCAAGCGCGTGGGGGCAACGCGGCTGGTGGCTTATGCCATGACGGTATCGTGCATCGCCTGTATCGTGCAGTTCTTTGTCGTGCATCCCCCGTCCGAGTTGATTCAGCCGTTGGGCGTGTATGGCTATTCGTTTGTGCACGCCACGTTCAACACGGTGATGCCGGTGTTCATGCTGATGTGGGCGGTCGCACTGATTGGCGCGCCGACCGCGTCGCTGTTGGGTATGGTGGGACCGGTGTCGGTCTTGTTTCTGGCTGCGTGGCTGCTGGATGAGCCCATTACGCTGTGGCAGCTAGGGGGGACCGCGCTGGTGTTATGTGGGATATTGGTACTCATGGGCGGCCGCCGTCCGGAGCCAAAGCAATGACGCGGTATGTCGCCGCAGGGCAGTTTGGATATTCATCACAACATAGGAGGCTGGTATGACCAGCAATGTCGTCAAGGCAATCCGTATTGAGCAACACGGTGGACCCGAAGTCCTGAAACTCGTGGATGTCGAGGTCCCGCCGCCTGCGGCCAACGAGATCACGATCCGCCAGCATGCGGTTGGATTGAATTTCATCGATATCTATTACCGCACGGGGTTGTATCCGCATCCCTTGCCGCATGGCCTGGGTTTTGAGGCCGCGGGCGTGGTCGAGGCGGTAGGCGCAGAGGTCAAGCACCTGAAAGTCGGCGACCGCGTGGCCTATGGCCAGAGCCCGATCGGCGCCTATGCGCAGGCGCGCAATGTGCCGGCGGCGCAGGTCGTCAAGCTGCCTAAGGGCGTTGAGTTCGACGATGCGGCTGCGCTGATGCTCAAGGGCCTGACCGTGCAGTACCTGTTTCGCCAGACCTACCGCCTGCAGGGTAATGAAACCATTTTGTTCCACGCGGCAGCGGGCGGCGTGGGTTTGATCGCTTGCCAATGGGCCAAGGCGCTGGGCGTCAAGCTGATCGGCACCGTGTCCAGCCCGGAGAAAGCCGAATTGGCTCGCGCCAATGGCGCATGGGAAACCATTGATTATTCGCGTGAAAACGTGGCCGAGCGCGTGCTGGAACTGACCAATGGCAAGAAAGTCCCCGTGGTGTATGACGGCGTGGGCAAGGATACCTGGGAAACGTCGCTGGACTGCATCGAGCCGCGCGGGCTGATGGTCAGCTTTGGCAATGCGTCGGGCCCCGTGTCGGGCGTGAATCTGGCGACGCTGAATCAAAAAGGCTGCCTGTATGTGACGCGTCCGTCGCTGGGGTTGCACGTCAATACGCACGAGAAACTGAATGCCGCGGCCAAGGAAATGTTCGACCTGGTCCTGAAGAAAAAAATCAAGGTGCGCATCGACCAGCGCTATCGCCTGGAAGACGCGGGCGAGGCGCAGACGGCGTTGGCCTCGCGCAAGACGACTGGTGCGACTGTCCTGACCTTGGATTAAGGGCAGGGCAGTAACAGGCCCTCGCGGCAGCGCCTGCGGTGCGTCGCAGGCGCGCTTGGGCCTTGGAGTGCCCTATAGACAAAAAACCCGGCTTGACGATTCATACGTCAAGCCGGGTTTTTTACGGGTAATCAGCGGGCGTTGCTGATCACCTTGGTGAGTCGTTTCAGGCGACGCGCATTTGCTGCAAGGCAGCGATACGGGACTGAATGGGCGGGTGCGAGGCAAAAATCGCGGCCAGGCCGCCTTTGCCGGCGATACCCGAGGCCTCGAAGCTCTTGGGCAACTCGCCCGCCTCCAGGCCGCCCAAACGGGCCAGGGCGCGCATCATGGGTTCACGCGAGCCCATCAGTTGAGCGGAACCGGCATCGGCACGGTATTCGCGTTGGCGCGAGAACCAGGCCACGATGATCGAGGCCAGAATGCCGAAGACGATTTCACAGACGATGACGGTGACGTAATAGCCGATGCCAATGCCGCGTTCGTTCTTGAACACCACGCGGTCGATGAAATAGCCGACCAGACGCGCCAGGAATACGACGAAGGTGTTGACCACGCCTTGGATCAGGGTCAGCGTGATCATGTCGCCGTTGGCTACGTGCGCCACTTCGTGGCCGAGGACGGCGGCGATTTCTTCTTCGGTCATGCTGTCGAGCAGGCCGGTGGACACGGCCACGAGCGAGTCGTTTTTAAAGGCGCCCGTCGCAAAAGCGTTGGGCGCGCCCTCGTAGATGGCGACCTCGGGGCGGCCGATGCCGGCGCGGTCGGCGAGTTGGTGCACCGTGTCGAGCAGCCAGGCCTCGCGGGCGCCTCGGGGCGCATTCGGGTCGATCACCTGAGCGCCCGTGCTCCATTTGGCCATGGGCTTGCTCATCAGCAGCGAGATGATGGCGCCCGTAAAGCCTACCACCACCGAAAAGATCAGCAGCGCCTGGATGTTGATGCCTTGGGCCGTGATCATGCGGTCTACGCCCAGAATGCGGAGCGTAGCCGATAGCACCACCATGACGGCCAAGTTGGTGATGATAAACAGAAAAATGCGTTTCATGCTTTGGGTATTCCTCTGCGAGCGATGAGGGCCTTTTTGGACTGGGAAAAAGCAGGGCAGTTCCCGTCTGGCCAACGTTGATTTTCCGGACCCGGAGTATAGTAGCGCTTTCCCCCGTTTTTCTTCATTTTCATCGCGTAGCCCCCATGCAGGCTCTTTGGATGTTGGTGGCGTCGGCCATGTTTGCCCTCATGGGGTCGTTTGTGAAAATGGCCACGGAGTATGGTGCGTCGTTGCCCCAGATCGTCCTTTTCCGTGGATTCCCGTCGGTTGTGTTGCTCTTGATCTGGGCTCGTGCCGGGCGTCAGTCTATTGTGCCGACCAGTTGGCGCCTGCACGTGTGGCGCAACGTGGCCGGGGTGTCGTCCATGTGGCTGGGTTTTTTTGCGATTTCGCATTTGCCGCTGGCGACTGCGACCAGTCTGAATTACACCGCGCCGCTATTTATTGCCTGCTGGATGCTGGGATGGGGCGGAGCGCAGCGCGACCCCGTGCGGATACTGGCCGTGGTGTTGGGGTTTGCCGGGGTCATTTCCATATTGCGCCCCAGCATCAATCCCGACCAATGGATGGCGGCGTTGTTTGGCTTGTGCGCTGGGGCGACGTCCGCCGTGGCAATGATGCAGATCCGCCAGCTCGGCCGTGTCGGCGAACCAGAATGGCGGACGGTCCTGTTTTTCTCGCTGGCCGTGTGCCTGAGCAGCGCGCTGGGCCTGACTATCGAGGGCTGGGGACAGGTCGGCTGGCAGGGATACGCATCGCTGATCGGCATCGGGGTGGCGGGCCTGTTCGGGCAGTTGACCATGACGCGGGCCTTTGGTGTCGGCTCGGCGTTGTTGACGGCCGCCTTGCAATACACCACGATCATTTTTGCCGCCTTGCTGGGCATGGGGTTCTGGGGCGATCAGCCCGACGGCCTGGCCTGGGCGGGGATGGGCCTCATCATCGCCGCGGGGCTGTTGTCAGTGTGGCGGACGATGCGCATGCCCGCCGGTTCGTGAGGCGGCGTGGGGGCTTTTTTTGGCGCAGGGCCGCCCCAAGGCAAAAACGCCCCCTTGGGGGGCAGCAAGCCGAAGGCGCGGCGTGGGGGCNTTTTTTGATTTGCTGGAGGGACAACGGATGACTACGACCTTGATTTCCGCGACCGAACTTGCTGCTCGTCTGGGTTCTTCCGATCTGCGGGTGTTCGATGTGCGGCATGACCTGATGGACCATGCCGCGGGGCGGCGTGCGTATGAGCAGGGGCATATCCCTGGGGCGCGCTATCTGGATCATGAAGCCGAGCTCGCCGCACCGCGCACGGGAAAAAACGGCCGCCATCCTCTGCCTACGCGCGAGGCACTGGCCGCATTGCTGACCGCACATGGCGTGGGGCCGGATACCCTTGTCGTGGCCTATGACGCCAGCGGCGGTATGTTTGCTGCTCATCTGTGGTGGATGCTGCGCTGGCTGGGGCACGAACGTGTGGCCGTACTGGATGGCGGCTGGCAGGGATGGACGGCGGCGGGCTTGCCCACGAGCACGGAGAGCCCCACCAACGCTAGCACGGCAGTGTCCCATGCCGAGCAGACCGAAAATGCCTCACTGTTGGGCCAGCCATTGGCCGATACCGTCGATGCTGACGCAGTACTGGCAAATCTGGCCGCGCCGGCTTTTACTGTGCTGGATGCCCGCGCAGCGAATCGCTATCGTGGCGAGGTTGAACCGATGGATCCCGTGGCGGGCCATATTCCGGGCGCATTGAATCGCCCCAATGGCGAAAACCTGCAGGCAGATGGGCGATTCAAGGATGCGGCGCAGTTGCGCGCCGAATTCTCGGCACTTTTAGGCGAGCGCGATCCCGCCACGATCGTGCATCAGTGCGGCTCGGGGATCACGGCCTGCCACAATCTGCTGGCCATGGAGGTCGCGGGATTGGCTGGCTCACGCCTGTACCCCGGCTCATGGAGCGAGTGGTGCAGTGATTCGGCCCGTCCCGTCGCGCGCGACGTGTGACGATTGAGACGTCGGTGCGGTCTTCTTAGCCCGCCGTGGGTGCCATTTCCAGGAACCGTGCAATCAATTGCACGGGTTGGCGTTCGCGCAGGCAATAGAGGTATTCATTCATCACGATGGTCGCGTCGGTAATTGCCAGCGTGACCAGGTCGGGATGCGTCGGGGCCTCGCGTGAGGGAATCAGGCTGACACCCAGGTCGCACAGAATGGCCTGGCGTATCGATTCGCGGCTGCCGATCTCCAGGATGCGGGCGACGGTGACTCCCGCGGCCTCGAGCGCGGTTTCGGTCAATTTCCGGGTCATCGAGCCCGGTTCGCGCAGCAGCAGGGCGTAACGTGACAGATCGGATAACTGGACCTGGCTGCGGCGGGCTAGGGGATGCTCGCGGTGCGTCACGATGCGCAGCGGGTCGGCGGCAATCATCCGGCGATAAAAATGTTTTTCGTCGCTCAGATACGATGAGGTCGCAACCTCGATACGGTAATCCTGCAGGGCCTGCAACATGGCCTGCGAGTTGCCGATGGTGAGCGTCAGGTCAATTCCCGGATACCGCTGGCTGTACCGCTGCACCGTATCCATGATGTAAAACGGCCCGGTGGCGCCGACACGCAGGTGGCCCTCACGCAGGTCGCTGGCATCGCGCAGCCAAAAATCGATCTCGGTTTCCTGCTGGACCAGTTTTTCTGCCAGCGGCATCAGGCGCTGGCCGGCATCGGACAGGTGCATGCTGCGCCCATGGCGATAAAACAGCTCGATGCCGTAGCGGGACTCCAGTTGGCGCAGCTGGCCGGTGACAGTAGGCTGGCTGATCCCCAACTGCGCGGCGGCCTTGGTGACAGTGCCCCAGCGGGCGACGGCGTAAAAAGATTTGAGTTCGGCAACGAGCACAGTGTTCTGAATTTCAATGAGGCAAAAGCCCGCACGTTGGGCCAGGAGCGCTGTCCCGCACAGGGGCAGATCCCGTGGCCCTAAATAGGGACGTGAGGCCAACCCCTAAGTAAACCAAAATTATTTGATATTTCTATTACGACATTTTTGCGTAGTGTCATAAACACACAATACGCGGTTCTCATACTGCCTCCATCTTTTACGTGGAGGCACTATGCCCCAACCCGGCCAAGCATTTCTTTCTGTCAGGCATGTCGTCAAGCGATTCGGCGTGCATACGGCGTTGGCCGATGTGTCGCTCGATATCCGTGCGGGCGAGCTGGTCTGCCTGCTGGGGCCGTCGGGCTGCGGCAAAACTACCTTGCTGCGCGCCATCGCAGGCCTGGAGCGGCAGGACAGTGGCACGATCGTGTTGTCGGGGCGTGATATTTCCCAGGCTCCGCCCCAGGAGCGCGATTACGGCATCCTGTTTCAGTCGTATGCCCTGTTTCCCAATCTGACCGTCGCCCAGAACGTGGCCTATGGCCTCAGTGGCAAGCGCGCGCATCGCAAGCACGTAGAGCATCGTGTCGAGGAGATGCTGGCGCTGGTCGGACTGGAGGGAGCGGCAAAGAAATATCCGGGGCAGATTTCCGGCGGACAACAGCAGCGGGTCGCGATGGCCCGTGCCTTGGCGCCGTCGCCGTCGTTATTGCTGCTGGATGAGCCCATGTCCGCGCTGGATGCTCGGGTGCGCGAGCATTTGCGCGTTGAACTGCGCGCGTTGCAAAAACGTTTGTCGATTACCACGCTGATGGTGACCCATGACCAGGAGGAAGCCATGGTCATGGCGGATCGTATTGCGGTCATGAATGGCGGTGTGATCGAGCAGTATGGAACGCCCCGCGAACTGTATCGCCAGCCCGGTTCGGCATTTATCGCCGATTTCGTGGGCGAGGCCAACTGGCTGCCGTTCCAGCGTGTGGATGCGCATCGTGCGCGGGTAGGGCGTCAGGAGCTGGCCGTGGAGTCGGCGCTGGACCTCGATGCCGGCAAACTCTTTGTGCGCCCGGAGGCAGTGCGTGTCAGTACGGTTCGTCCCGACGAGCCCAACGCCGTGTTGGCCGAGGTGCTGGACGGTGTGTTCCTGGGCCGCAGCTATCGTCTGGCGCTGCGTCTGGACGGTGTGCCCGGTACGACGTTGCATTCCATCGTTTCCCCTGAAATCGGAGATGCCCTGCTGGGTCCTCACGCTGCCAGCCGTTGCTGGGTGGAGCTGCCTCGCTATGCGATACGCGCCTACGCTTGAGTCTGCGATGATGGAGCCGTCTGGAAATACGTTGTCAATGGGAACACGGGGCGCTGCGGCGGGTGCCGTGCCATCGTTGGGCAGACGTCCCATGCCCGCCTGGATTGGTACGTGGGGCCTGAACGCGGGGCAGGGTGCGTTGGTGCTCGGCCTGCTGATTTTCCTGGCGCTGCCGCTGCTGGGAATTCTGGCCAAGTCTGTCATGGACAGTGACGGCAATTGGGCGGGATTGTCGGTATTGGCGGGCATCATCGGGGCCGACGGTTTCCTTGCGATGGTGGCGCGCAGTTTGACCGTTGGCGTGGTGACGATGGCAGTGGTCGTGCCCTGCGCGTACGCGTTTGCCTATGCGCTGACTCGCACGCGTATCGTGGGCAAAAGCCTGCTGCGTACGATCGCGCTGTTGCCGTTGTTGGCGCCTTCGCTGTTGCCGGGGATCGCGCTGGTGTACCTCCTGGGCAACCAGGGTTTGCTGAAAGAGTTGCTGGGCGGCGTCACGATTTACGGGTTCTGGGGCATTGTCCTCGGCGAGGCGTTCTATACGTTCCCTCATGCGCTCATGATTCTGCTGACCGGCCTGGCTCTGGCCGACGGCCGGCTCTATGACGCGACTCGTGCGATGGGCGCTGGCGCATTGCGTACATTCTGGACGGTCACGTTGCCCGGGACGCGTTATGCGGTGTTTTCCGCCTGCTGCGTGGTTTTTACCTTGACGGTGACGGACTTTGGCGTGCCCAAGGTCGTCGGCGGCGACTACAACGTCCTGGCCATGGAGGCCTATAAGGCGGTCGTCGGTCAGCAGAATTTTCCCAAGGGCGCGGCCATCGGCATCATGCTGTTGGTGCCTGCGATCCTGACCTTTGTGCTGGATCGCCGTCTGCGTGCTCGTCAAGGCGCGCAGGTGAGTGGCCGGGCACAGCCGTACGTGGCAGAAATCAATCGCAAGCGTGACGCGGTATTCCTGACATTGGCCAGCATCGTGGCGGCGTTCCTGCTGTTGATGATCGGTGTGGCGGTCTGGGCGTCGTTCGTCAAGATGTGGCCATATAACTTGTCCATGTCACTGCGTTCGTATGATTTCGACAATATGGACGGGGGCGGTTGGCTGGCATGGCGCAATAGTCTGCAGCTGGCGTTCTGCACTGCAGTGGTCGGCACCATGGTGGTTTTCGTCGGCGCGTGGATGATGGAAAAAGTCCCCGTCCGTGGTGTGGCGGCGCGCGGTTTGCGTGGCTTGGTCGGCATGCTGGCGCTGATGCCGATGGCGGTACCGGGATTGGTGTTGGGGCTGGGTTATATCTTCTTTTTCAATAGCCCATCGAATCCGTTGAATGTGTTGTACGGGACGATGCCGTTATTGGTGCTGTGCACAGTGGTGCATTTTTATACCAGCGCTCACCTGACTGCGGCTACGGCGCTGAACGCATTGGATCCCGAATTTGAAGCGGCCTCTGCCTCGCTGAAAGTGCCGCGCGTCACCACCTTTTTGCGGGTGACCTTGCCGATGTGTTTGCCCGCGGCGCTGGATATCGCTCGCTATCTGTTCGTGTCGTCGATGACGACCGTCTCTGCGGTGGTGTTTTTGTATAGCCCGTCTACGGTGCTGGCAGCCGTGGCGGTGTTGAACATGGACGATGCCGGATTCATTGGGCCCGCTGCGGCGATGTGCACGGTGATCATGGCCAGTTCCGCTGTTGCGGCTCTGCTGATGCATGTGGCCAGCCGCGCGCTGGTGGCACGTACGCAAGCGTGGCGCCGCCCTGTCTCCGTCTAATTTTTCTGGAATACCTATCATGACAGTACCGTCATTGCCCGTCCGCCTGGAGGCGGTGATTTTTGACTGGGCCGGCACCCTGGTCGATTTCGGCTCCTTTGCGCCGACCAAAGTCTTTGTCGAGGCGTTCGCGCAGTTCGGCGTGGAGGTTTCGCTAGAGCAGGCCCGTGGCCCGATGGGGATGGGCAAATGGGATCACATTCGCACGCTGTGCGACGAGCCGGCGATTGCGAGTCAATACGAGGCAAAGTTCGGCCATCTGCCCACCGACGATGACGTGACGGCGATCTACGAACGTTTCTTGCCGATGCAGTTGGAAAAAGTGGCACAGTATTCCGCCGCCATTCCCGGAGCCGTCGAGGTGTTGAACACTTTGCGTGACCGAGGTTTGAAAATCGGCTCGTGCTCGGGTTATCCCCGCAGTGTGATGGATCGCGTCATCGAGCGTGCCGCCACCGAAGGCATCGGACCGGAATATGTTGTTGCCAGCGACGAAGTGCCGCGTGCCCGTCCGGCGCCCGCGATGGCCTTGAAAAATGTCGTGGAATTAGGCCTCGCGGACGTGGCCGGTTGCGTCAAGGTCGACGATACCGCGCCGGGTATCGAAGAAGGGCGTCGCGCAGGAATGTGGACGGTTGGCCTGTTGCTGTCGGGTAACGCCGCCGGTTTGACGTTAGACGAATATCAGCAGTTGGATGCAGCGGGCCGTGATACCGCGCGCACGCGCGCCAACCAAGAGCTGTCTGGCGCTGCCCCGCATTTTCTGATCGATACCGTGGCCGATTTGCCGGCCGTCATTATCGACATCGAGTCACGCCTGGCTGCTGGCCAGCGTCCCTGAGCCTCTGAGCGACGTCTGTACTGACTCGATAAAGCATTCCCCGAATCTGATCAATCCAGCAGCCATTCGGCTGCCCCCTTTTCCTGCCCGGCGATGCCGGAATCTATCGGAGTAAAAGATGAAACACTACACGCTACTCGCCCTGGCCGCCGCACTGACCGGCGTCATGGGTGCCGCCTCGGCTGCTACTACGCTGACCGTTTATACCGCGCTGGAAGCCGATCAGATCAAGGCCTACCAAGCCGCGTTCGAAAAGGCCAATCCCGACATCAAGATTCAATGGGTGCGGGACTCCACCGGCATCATCACCGCCAAATTGTTGGCGGAGAAAGCCAATCCGAAAGCAGATGTAGTCTGGGGCTTGGCAGGCACGTCGCTGGGTTTGATGGACAGCGAAGGCATGTTGCAGCCTTACGCGCCCAAGGGGTTGGATCAGATCGCCGCCAACATGCGCGATGCCAAGGCCGAGCCGAGCTGGGTCGGCATGGATGGTTTCGCTGCCGCGATCTGCTTTAACACCATCGAAGCCGAAAAGCAGAAACTGCCCAAGCCCGCGTCATGGCAAGACCTGACCAAGCCCGAATACGCCGGCAAGATCGTGATGCCGAATCCGGCCTCGTCGGGTACGGGCTTCTTGGATGTGAGTGCGTGGCTGCAGATGTTTGGCGAAGAAAAAGGCTGGGCGTTCATGGATGCCTTGCACAAAAACATCGGCTCGTACACGCACTCGGGCTCCAAGCCTTGCAACATGGCGGCTGCCGGCGAGTTTCCGATCGGCATCTCGTTTGACTATCGCGCGGCCAAGTTGAAAGCCGATGGCGCGCCCGTCGAGGCCGTATTTCCCTCGGAAGGCCTGGGCTGGGAAGTCGAGGCGACCGCGATCGTCAAGGGAACCAAGAATCTGGACGCTGCGAAAAAACTGGCGGATTTCTCGGCCAGCCGCGAAGCCAACGAGTTGTACAAAGCGAACTTTGCCGTGCTGGCGATTCCGTCCATTGCAACGGCGAATCCCAATCTGCCGGCAGACTTGAGCTCGCGCATGATCAAGAACGATTTCACGTGGGCCGCCACCAATCGTGACCGCATCATCGCGGAGTGGACCAAGCGCTACGACGGCAAGTCCGAAGCCAAGAAGAAATAAATCAGGTTTATTTGGAAATGAAAAACTTCGACGTCATCGTGGTCGGCGCCGGCATGCTCGGTGTCGCTCACGCCTGGGCCGCGGCCAAGCGCGGCCTGTCTGTGGCCGTCATCGAGCGCAGCCGTCAGGCGCACGGGGCCACCGTCCGCAATTTTGGCCAGGTCATCGTCACGGGGCAGTCGCCCGGCATGATGTTGTCGCATGCGCAGCAGGCGCGCGAACTCTGGCTGGAACTCGCTGCAAAGGCCGGATTTCATGTGCGTGCCAACGGCGCGCTCGTGCTGGCGCGTAACGCCGATGAGGCGGACGTACTGCAGGAATTTGCGGATACGCGATTGCACCAGGAAGGCTATCGTGCACAGCTATTGTCCAGCCGCGAGGTCGCCCGTCTATATGGCGGCAGGCTCGCACATCATTGCGCCGCGATACAAGGGCACGACGATCTGCAGATCTATTCGCGCGAAGCATTGCCAGCCATCACACGCTATCTGGCGGAGTCGTTGGGGGTGACGTTCATCACCGGCACATTGGCGCGTGCAGTGGAGGGCGGTCTTGTCAGTACTACGGTGGGGGATTTTCAGGGCGGACACGTGTTTGTGTGCCCGGGGCATGATTATCTGACGTTGATGCCAGAGTTGTTCGCGCCGATGGATCTGGAGGTGACGCGGCTGCAAATGTTGCGTGCCGTATTCGAGTCCAATCCTATCGAGCAGTTGGATCGTCCGGTGTTGACGGGGCTGTCATGTGTGCACTATGGGGCGTTTTCTGATTTGCCCTCGGCGCAGGTGTTGCGCGACATCATTCAGGAGCGTTCGCCATATTTGCTCGAGAATGGGATTCACCTTTTGATCAGTCCTACGCCTTATGGCGAATTGATCATCGGTGACTCGCATCGCTATGGGCAGGATGCGCCGCCGTTCAATGACGAGGCGGTGGATAACGCAATGCTCGAGCTGGCCTCGCAGGCGTTGGGGGCGCGGCTACGGGTGGTGGAGCGTTGGCAAGGGGTGTATGGGGCGCATGGGCCAGCGCCGTTTTCCGTGATGCCGGTTGATGAGGCTACCACCGTTGCGGTGATGCATTCGGGGGTGGGGATGACGGTGGGGTTGGCGATTGGGGAACGGACTGTTGGAGGGCGTTTGGGATAGGGTGTTGTTTGCTGGTGAGGATAAGGGTTCTTTTGGCGCCAGGCCTCGCCGTGTAAAAGCGGCGCCGGGCCTATCGCACGGACTCGGCCCATGACCAGGGGCCTCGGTCCGCTTCGCGGACTAAATC
>NZ_CBCSJH010000028.1:0-6981 GCF_965139195.1 Bordetella tumbae
AACCGAAGGAGCGCAGCGACGAGGTTGACGAAGCGGTGTCGGACGCGCAGGCGGCCGACCGACTNCGTGAAGCGCCNNCCTCACTAGTACCCCACCTCACCGCCAACAGAACTTATTCGCCCCATAGCAGCGACGCCCCCTCAACGTTTCACGTGAAACACAACACCCAACAGCCTAAAACCCGAAAAGATGCCACCCGTTGCAACTTCCCCTCATGTTTCACGTGAAACATCCCCAAGGTCCCCTTTATAATGGAGCCCAACAAGCTCTTTCTCCCATCCCCCCATCATGAATTACCCCAGCGAATTTGACGTGATAGTCGTCGGCGGCGGCCATGCCGGCACCGAGGCTGCGTTGGCAGCTGCCCGCATTGGCGCCAAGACGCTATTGTTGACCCACAACATCGAGACCCTTGGTCAAATGTCCTGCAACCCGTCGATCGGTGGAATAGGCAAAGGACACTTGGTCAAAGAGGTCGATGCTCTGGGCGGAGCGATGGCCATCGCTACTGACGAGGCGGGGATTCAGTTCCGTATTTTGAATGGTTCAAAAGGCCCCGCCGTACGCGCAACCAGAGCGCAAGCCGATCGGGTGCTGTACCGCAAAGCCATTCGTCATCGCTTAGAAAATCAACCCAACCTGTGGCTGTTCCAACAGGCCGTCGACGACCTCATGGTCGAGGGTGATCGAGTCGTAGGTGCCGTCACCCAGATCGGGTTGAAGTTCCGCGCCCGCAGCGTCGTCCTGACAGCCGGTACGTTCCTCAATGGCCTGATTCATGTAGGCATGGAAAACTACTCCGGTGGCCGTGCCGGTGATCCCCCTGCGATCTCCTTGGGCCAACGGTTAAAAGAACTGAAGCTCCCCCAAGGACGGTTGAAAACCGGAACGCCTCCTCGCATCGACGGCCGCACCATCGACTACAGCGTTCTCGAAGAGCAACCTGGCGACCTCGATCCGATTCCCGTGTTCTCCTTTTTGGGCAACACGTCCATGCACCCGCGTCAGCTGCCGTGCTGGATCACGCACACCAATTCCCGTACGCACGACATCATCCGTGCGGGACTCGATCGCTCGCCCATGTACAGTGGCGTCATCGAGGGGGTAGGACCGCGTTACTGTCCATCCATCGAAGACAAAATCCATCGCTTTGCCGACAAGGCATCGCACCAGGTTTTCCTGGAGCCCGAGGGCCTGGATACCCACGAGGTCTACCCCAATGGCGTATCCACCAGCCTGCCATTTGATGTCCAATGGGATTTGATCCATTCCTTGCCCGGGCTGGAAAATGCACACATTCTGCGTCCCGGTTATGCGATCGAGTACGACTACTTCGACCCCCGCGGATTGAAGTCAACGCTGGAAACCAAAGCCATCGCCGGCCTGTATTTTGCAGGGCAAATCAACGGCACGACGGGTTACGAAGAAGCTGCTGCACAAGGTCTATTAGCGGGTGCGAATGCGGCACTGCAATCATTAGAACGAGAGCAGTGGACGCCTCGTCGTGACGAAGCATATTTAGGCGTGTTGGTCGACGATCTCGTGACGCGAGGTGTGACAGAGCCTTATCGCATGTTTACCTCTCGCGCTGAATATCGTTTGAGTTTGCGCGAAGACAACGCAGATCTGCGGTTGACTGAAATCGGCCGCAAATTAGGCTTAGTCGATGATGTCCGCTGGGATGCATTCAGCCGCAAGCGCGATGCAGTAGCCGCAGAAATCGAACGATTGAAATCTACCTGGGTCACTCCGCGCAATTTCCCTGCCGAGGCGGCAGAGCCGCTGCTAGGCAAAGCAATTGAACGTGAGTACTCACTATCAGATTTGTTAAAGCGACCTACCGTGTCTTATGCCACGCTCATGGCGGCCCGTAATATCGATGGTTCATTGTTGGCCGGCCCTGGCGTGTCAGACGATGACATCCTGGCCGAACAAGTCGAAATACAAGTCAAGTACGCGGGCTATATCGCGCGACAACAGGACGAGGTGCAAAAGCACTTGTCGCACGAACAGCAACGTATCCCGACGGATATGAATTACGACGCTGTCAGCAGCCTGTCGTTCGAAGTTCGCCAGAAACTCAAAACGCACCGCCCGGAAACGATCGGGCAAGCTGCGCGCATTTCCGGTGTCACGCCTGCAGCAATCTCACTATTGCTTATCCACCTAAAGCGCCTGCATTACGGCACGCGCAAACAAGCCGCATGAGCCCCGCGTCTGAGGCCAATTTGGCACAGCGCCTGACGCAAGCCTGCGATAGCCTCGGCTTGCCGGTTAATGCTGCACAAACGGATCAATTGCTGACGTATCTGGCACAAATGCAGCGTTGGAATCGCACCTACAACCTGACCGCGATTCGCGACCCCGAACAAATGCTGGTGCAGCATTTGCTCGATAGCCTTAGTGTCGTCAACCCATTGGCCCGCACGTTCGATCCTGCCGTGCCGACCACGGTGTACGACATCGGTTCGGGCGGCGGCCTGCCTGGCGTTGTATTAGCGATCATGTTGCCTGCATGGCAGGTCAGCTGCGTGGATGCCGTGGAAAAGAAAATGGCGTTTGTGCGTCAGATGTCGGGCGTGTTGTCTCTTCCCAATTTACGCGCCATACACGGACGCGTCGAAACCCTCGAGCCCGCGCAATGCGATATCGTCATCTCGCGTGCATTTGCTTCTCTTAACGATTTTGCGTCACTGGCGGGCCGCCACGTGCGCAACGATGGTACCCTCGTTGGCATGAAGGGGAAGGTCCCCGAAGATGAAATTCAAGCCTTGCATCAACAGGGCGAATGGCACGTCGAACATATCCAGGCGCTGCAGGTGCCTCAGCTGGATGCACAACGCTGCCTGATCTGGATGCGTCGTAGTCAAGGAACTCTATGAACACCAAAACGTCTAGCACACGTCCTACGCGCGTGTTTTGTATCGCCAACCAAAAGGGTGGCGTGGGCAAAACCACGACAGCCATCAACCTGGCCGCGGGCTTGGCCACACATGGCAAACGGGTGCTGTTGATAGATCTGGATCCACAAGGCAATGCGACCATGGGCAGCGGCATCGACAAGAGCACGCTGCAATCCACGCTATACGATGTGTTGATCGGTGATGCATCGATTGAACAATCCCGCGTGCGTTCCGATGCGGGCGGCTACGACGTGCTGCCCGCTAACCGCGAGCTGTCTGGTGCCGAGATCGATCTTGTCAACATGGAGGCTCGCGAGCGGCAGTTGAAAGCAGCAATTGGCGCCGTCGCGTCGCAATATGATTTTGTGTTGATCGATTGTCCGCCGACTCTGTCCTTGTTGACCTTGAACGGCCTTGCCGCTGCGCATGGCGTGATCATTCCGATGCAGTGCGAGTATTTTGCTCTCGAAGGCCTCTCCGACTTGGTCAATACCATCAAGCGTGTGCATCGCAACATCAACGAAGACCTGAGCTTTATCGGTTTGCTGCGCGTGATGTTCGATCCGCGGATGACTTTACAACAACAAGTTTCCGCACAGCTGGAATCCCATTTTGGGGATAAAGTATTCACTACGGTGATTCCGCGCAACGTACGTCTTGCCGAGGCCCCCAGTTATGGTTTGCCGGGGGTGGTGTATGACAAGGCCTCACGTGGCGCTCAAGCTTATATTTCTTTCGGCGCCGAGATGGTCAAACGCGTCGAAGCCATGGATTGATCTTTTCATGGCTACTCATCATGCCGTGCTGGGGTTATCCACACGTTCAAGATGGTGGTGATCGGGCGTATTGTTCCCGTTTGCGCGTCAAGGACATGCTTGAACTCGCGCCATCTATGCAGCGTACAAGATATCCACAGCAGGCATAGCAAGTTGTAAAAAGGATTTTTCGACATGGCCACCAAAAAACCCAAAGGTCTGGGTCGCGGGCTGGACGCTCTGCTCGGCGCAGATGGGCCCGCGATCGATACCTTCGCCAAAAAGACGACTGAAGTCGTCAAGCAGGTAGAGGGACCTCCGACGACATTGCTCGTTGGCAAAATGCGCGCGGGCAAGTATCAACCGCGTACCCGCATGGATGAAGGCGCGTTGAACGAATTGGCTGAGTCCATTCGCGCGCAAGGGATCATGCAACCGATCCTGGTGCGCGCGCTCAGCGACGACCCGGGGCATTACGAAATCATCGCGGGCGAACGGCGTTTTCGTGCGGCCCAATTGGCGGGCTTGAAAGAAGTCCCGGTCCTGGTGCGCGAGGTCGCCGATGAGAATGCCGCCGTAATGGCGCTCATCGAAAACATTCAGCGCGAAGACCTCAACCCGCTCGAAGAAGCCCACGGCGTACGCCGTTTGCTCGATGAATTCGGTCTCACCCACGAGCAAGCCGCGACGGCTATCGGCCGTTCGCGTTCCGCGACTAGCAACTTGCTGCGCCTGATGAACCTGGCCGCGCCGGTGCAAACCATGCTGTTGGCCGGCGACATTGATATGGGGCATGCCCGCGCGTTGTTGGCGGTCGAGGCCGCGATGCAGATTCAACTGGCCAACCTCATTATTGCCAAGCGCCTGTCCGTACGCGAAGCCGAAAAACTCGTCGCGAAAGCAGCCAAAGACGTCGATGTCTCTGCTCGGAAAAAAGGCAACGGCGCCTCGCGCGATGTGACACGGCTCGAAGAAGCGCTCTCCGACCAATTGGGTACGCGCGTGGCGCTGAAAGTCGGAGCGCGTGAAAAAGGCCAACTCGTCATCGATTTTCACGGTTGGGAACACCTGAATTCTCTGCTGGAGCGTCAAGGGCTGTCCGGAGTCCTGGATGCCTGAACGCCGTTTGCCGGTCATCGCGGTATTGGCGACAGGGGGGACGATTGCCGGCGCTCAGGCCGACACGGCTTCGCATGCCTATCGTGCCGGCGCTTTAGCGGTAGAGCAATTATTGGACGCCGTACCTGGCTTGGCCCAGTTGGCGGACATACAGGCAGAGCAGGTTGCCAGCGTGGGCAGCCAAAATATGACCCACGCCGTCTGGGCAAAACTGGCCCAGCGTATCGAAAGTCTATGCCAGGACCCGGCCGTTGACGGTATCGTCGTCACTCATGGAACAGATACGCTGGAGGAAACCGCCTATTTTCTCAGCCTGGTGATTCGGCACGACAAACCCTTGGTACTCGTTGGCGCAATGCGTCCCGCTACGGCGCCAGGCGCTGATGGGCCTGCGAATTTGTTCCACGCGGTGGCCCTGGCTGGATGTGAAGCGGCGCGTGGGCGCGGTCCGCTGGTAGTGATGAACGAGGACATTCACTATGCCCGCGAGGTTCAAAAGGTTGCGTGTGCGGGGGTGAATGCCTTTGCTTCGCCGAATCGGGGCAGGGCGGGGGTGATGCGCGGTGCGTACGCTCAGTTTTTCTCCCGCAACGAGACGGTGTACGGCACCGCAAGCGAGTTTTCGATTGAAATGCTCAATGCCGTGGTGTGGCCTCGCGTCGACGTTGTCCATGCGGGCGTGGACATGGGCAGCGATGTAATCGACTTCCTCGCCACGAAGGCGCAAGGCCTGGTGTTGGCTGGCGTTGGCGACGGCAATGCGACCGATGTAGCAATGCGCGCCTTACAGCGCGCTGCCGCTCAAGGCGTGGCCGTTGTCCGTGCCACCCGAGCAGGCAGCGGTCGAGTGGGGCGCAATGTCGAGGTCGATGATGATGCCGCAGGTTTTATTGCTGCTGGCGAACTCAGCCCTCAGAAAGCTCGTATCTTATTGATGCTGGGCCTGTTGATTTCTGCAAATCCGGACCAGCTGCAAGAGTTTTTCGACCGGTACTGAGCATCCACGGGCGCGACGCTCCCAGGCTCGCTTTAAGCCCACGCTACGCCTTGGGTTTGCTGCTCTCCAAGAACGTCAGTTCTGTCCTGGGGCGGCTCGGCGGCAAAAAAATCCTCGGATATACGAAAAAACCCTCGTCGTATTTGACTTTCAATTTAAAAGTGTCCATAATCTCAAGTTCTCCGCTGGAGGGGTGCCCGAGTGGTTAAAGGGGGCAGACTGTAAATCTGTTGGCCTTGCGCCTACATTGGTTCGAATCCAATCTCCTCCACCAGAGACCCATATTCTGAATCCAGGCGGGCTGCCTGGATTCTTGATGTAAAGCCCTGCTGTTTGTGTTTAATCACGTGGCAGGGTGTAGCAAATGTGGGAAGAGTGGTGAAAGGTAGCCCGCGGGTGTAGCTCAATGGTAGAGCAGAAGCCTTCCAAGCTTACGACGAGGGTTCGATTCCCTTCACCCGCTCCAAGCTGCCCATGTGGCTCAGTGGTAGAGCACTCCCTTGGTAAGGGAGAGGTCACGCGTTCGATCCGCGTCATGGGCACCACAAATTTTTTCTTCTCTTCTTAGTCAGAAGCTTCAATCCAGGTCAGGAGTCAGCCATGGCAAAAGGCAAGTTTGAACGTACCAAGCCGCACGTGAACGTGGGTACGATTGGTCACGTTGACCACGGCAAAACGACGTTGACGGCGGCGATCACGACCGTGTTGTCGACGAAGTTCGGGGGCGNNNCCCGCGGCTACGACCAGATCGATGCGGCGCCGGAAGAGAAGGCGCGTGGTATCACGATCAACACGGCACACGTGGAATACGAGACGCAGAACCGTCACTATGCGCACGTTGACTGCCCGGGTCACGCGGACTACGTCAAGAACATGATTACGGGTGCAGCGCAGATGGACGGTGCGATCCTGGTGTGTTCGGCCGCTGACGGCCCGATGCCGCAGACGCGTGAGCACATTCTGCTGAGCCGCCAGGTTGGCGTGCCGTACATCATCGTGTTCCTGAACAAGGCTGACATGGTTGATGACGCCGAGCTGCTCGAGCTGGTGGAAATGGAAGTTCGCGAGTTGTTGTCGAAGTACGACTTCCCGGGCGACGACACCCCGATCATCAAGGGTTCGGCCAAGCTGGCGCTCGAAGGCGACAAGGGCGAGTTGGGCGAGCAAGCGATTTTGGCGTTGGCCGATGCGCTGGACACGTACATCC
>NZ_CBCSJH010000028.1:7005-31440 GCF_965139195.1 Bordetella tumbae
GTGCGTTCCTGATGCCTGTGGAAGACGTGTTCTCGATCTCGGGTCGTGGCACGGTGGTGACGGGTCGCGTAGAGCGCGGTATTGTCAAAGTCGGCGAAGAAATCGAAATCGTGGGCATCAAGCCGACGGTGAAGACGACGTGCACGGGCGTGGAAATGTTCCGCAAGCTGCTGGACCAAGGTCAAGCGGGCGACAACGTGGGTATTCTGTTGCGCGGCACCAAGCGTGAAGACGTCGAGCGTGGCCAAGTGTTGGCCAAGCCGGGTTCGATCACGCCGCACACCGAGTTCACCGCTGAGGTGTACATTCTGTCCAAGGAAGAAGGTGGCCGTCACACGCCGTTCTTCAACGGCTATCGTCCGCAGTTCTACTTCCGTACGACGGACGTGACCGGCTCGATCGACCTGCCCAAGGACAAGGAAATGGTGTTGCCGGGCGACAACGTGTCGATGACCGTCAAGCTGCTGGCTCCGATCGCCATGGAAGAAGGTCTGCGCTTCGCTATCCGTGAAGGCGGCCGTACCGTCGGCGCTGGCGTCGTCGCCAAGATCATCGCCTAAGGCCCGCAGTACGTAGTAGTTGGTACCGGGAAGCTGGCCCTTTTGGGCCCGCTTCCCATGTTTGTCAAAAAAGTAGTACTATGTATGGTTCCGCAGGTTGCCATGCATCACTCGCAAGAGTATAGGGGTATAGCTCAATTGGCAGAGCGTCGGTCTCCAAAACCGAAGGTTGTAGGTTCGATTCCTACTGCCCCTGCCACGTTTGCAGTCATTCGTGACCAACTTGGCCCTGTTTGTTTTAACCCCGCTCGCTCTTAAATCCGCCGGGAGATCACCGCCAGTCGCGCATTACGGCCGGCTCGCGTCGCAAAATGTCTAATACCAGCGTAGAAACCGTAACCAGTACCGCCGACCGCATCAAGCTTGGGTTGGCTGTTCTCGTTATCATTGCTGGCATCGTGGGCTTCTCGGTGCTGAGTGCACAGCCTATGGTCGCCCGTATCGGCGTATTTGTCGGGGGATTGGTGATCGCCGCTGTGATCACCTGGTTCAGTGAACCTGGTCGCCGCACCCTCAGTTTCGCCAGCGAGTCATTCAACGAAGCCAAACGGGTTACCTGGCCTTCGCGCAAGGAAACCACCCAGATGACAGGCATCGTGTTTGCCTTTGTCGCGGTGATGGGCTTGTTGATGTGGGTGCTCGACAAGGGCATCGAATGGATACTCTACGGCCTATTGCTGGGCTGGAAATAAGGACGCCAAATGAGTAAGCGCTGGTATGTCGTCCATGTGTATTCAGGCATGGAAAAAAGCGTCCACAAAGCCCTGAACGAGCGCATTGAGCGCGCGGCTTTGCAGACGTCGTTTGGTCGTATCTTGGTGCCTTCGGAAGAAGTCGTCGAAGTCAAAGGTGGTCAGAAATCGATCACCGAGCGTCGCATTTTCCCGGGCTATGTCCTGGTCGAGATGGACCTCACTGACGAAACCTGGCACTTGGTGAAGAACACCAACCGCGTCACCGGGTTTTTGGGTGGCTCGGGCAATCGTCCCACGCCGATTTCTGAAAAAGAAGTCGAAAAGATCCTCTCCCAGATGGAAGAGGGCGTCGAGAAACCCCGCCCCAAGATCCTGTTCGAGGTTGGCGAGATGGTTCGCGTGAAAGAAGGTCCGTTTGCGGACTTCAACGGCAACGTCGAAGAAGTCAACTACGAAAAGAGCAAGGTCCGTGTGTCCGTCACTATTTTCGGCCGCGCGACACCTGTCGAACTCGATTTCAGCCAGGTCGAAAAGACCTGATTTTTAACCCCGGGGAGCCCGTCGCCAATGGTGGCAGGCGTTTGAACCCGTAAGGAGCAAAGCATGGCGAAGAAGATCGTCGGCTTTATCAAGCTGCAAGTCCCGGCTGGTAAGGCTAACCCCTCCCCCCCGATTGGCCCGGCTCTGGGTCAGCGCGGCCTGAACATCATGGAATTCTGCAAGGCGTTCAACGCCAAGACCCAAGGCATGGAGCCCGGTCTGCCGATTCCGGTGGTGATCACCGCTTTCGCCGACAAGAGCTTCACCTTCATCATGAAGACCCCGCCTGCGACGGTCCTCATCAAGAAGGCTGCTGGCGTTCAAAAGGGCTCGGCCAAACCGCATACCGACAAGGTCGGTACGCTGACGCGCGCCCAAGCTGAAGAAATCGCCAAGACCAAAGAACCCGATCTGACCGCGGCCGACCTGGATGCCCGCGTTCGCACGATCGCTGGTAGCGCCCGCAGCATGGGCATCACGGTTGAAGGGGTCTAATCATGGCAAAACTGTCCAAACGCGCCGCTGCCATCGCTCAAAAGATCGATCGCACCAAGTTGTACCCCGTCAGCGAAGCCCTGACCCTGGTCAAGGAAACTGCTACTGCCAAGTTCGATGAGTCCATCGACGTGGCTGTTCAGTTGGGTATTGACCCCAAAAAATCGGACCAATTGGTACGTGGTTCGGTGGTATTGCCCGCTGGCACCGGCAAGTCCGTGCGCGTCGCCGTGTTCGCCCAAGGCGACAAGGCCGAAGCCGCCCGCGCTGCTGGCGCTGACATCGTTGGCCTGGACGACCTGGCCGAGCGCATCAAAGGTGGCCAGATCGATTTCGACGTGGTCATCGCTTCGCCCGACACGATGCGTGTCGTGGGCGCCCTGGGCCAAGTCCTGGGTCCCCGTGGCTTGATGCCCAACCCCAAGGTCGGCACCGTGACGCCTGATGTCGCCACCGCCGTGAAAAACGCCAAGGCCGGTCAGGTTCAGTACCGCACCGACAAGGCTGGCATCATTCATGCCACCATTGGCCGCGCCTCGTTTGGCGTGGAACAGTTGCAAACCAACTTGGCCGCTCTGGTCGACGCCCTGCAAAAGGCTCGCCCCGCTGCCGCCAAGGGTATTTATCTGCGTAAAGTTGCCGTTTCGTCCACCATGGGCGGCGGTGCTCGCGTAGAAGTAGCTTCGCTCGCAGCCTAATCGCTGCTGGCATAACGTACTTTGGGCCGCATCCGGCATTTTGCTGGATGCTGCTGTCAAAGACCGCTGGAGCAGGGCACGACAGTTGTACCGTCGATGTCCCGCTTAATCCCAGAGCTAACGAGTCTGGATCCAGCGTAGACGGCGTCCCCCGGAAGATTTCTTTACCCGAAGAACTCAACCAGGCGCCGCATTCGGTTGACGCGTAAGGCCATAAGGCCCCAGGCGTCTTTTGATGGAGTGTTCAAACCGTGAGTCTCAATCGTCAAGAGAAAGCGGTAGTAATCGAGGAAGTCTCGGCCGCTGTTGCCAAGGCCCAATCGATTGTTATCGCCGAGTATCGTGGTCTGGACGTCGCCTCTGTCACCGTACTGCGCAAAACTGCGCGTGAATCGGGCGTTTACCTGCGTGTTCTGAAAAACACGCTGGCCCGTCGTGCTGTTACCGGCACGGCTTTCGAGCCGTTGTCCGAACAGCTGACCGGTCCGCTGATCTATGGCATCAGCGAAGATCCGGTATCGGCGGCCAAGGTCCTCGCTGGTTTCGCGAAAAGCAACGACAAGCTGGTCATCAAGGCGGGCGCATTGCCCAACAACTTGCTGAACCAAGAAGGCGTGAAGGCTTTGGCCACCATGCCTTCGCGCGAAGAGTTGCTCTCGAAACTGCTGGGCACCATGCAAGCCCCGATCGCGCAATTCGTGCGTACGCTCAACGAAGTTCCGACCAAGTTCGCCCGTGGCCTCGCCGCTGTGCGCGATCAAAAGGCGGCGGCGTAAGCCTCCCCTTACGGAACTCGCTGAACGACCGAGCGACAACCAACCTGGCATTTATCCAATTTTGGAGTTCTGAAAAATGGCACTTAACAAAGCTGAAATCCTTGACGCCATCGCTGGCATGACCGTGCTCGAACTGTCCGAGCTGATCAAGGAAATGGAAGAGAAGTTTGGCGTGTCGGCTGCTGCCGCCGCTGTGGCTGTGGCTGCTCCCGCTGCTGGTGGCGCTGCTGCCGCTGCTGAAGAGCAAACCGAATTCACCGTTGTGCTGACTGAAGCCGGCGCCAACAAGGTGAGCGTCATCAAGGCCGTCCGTGAATTGACCGGCCTGGGTCTGAAGGAAGCCAAAGACCTGGTCGACGGCGCTCCGAAGCCCGTCAAGGAAGGCGTTGCCAAGGCTGACGCCGAAGCCGCCAAGAAGAAGCTGGAAGAAGCTGGCGCCAAGGTCGAAGTCAAGTAAAACCTTGCGTCAACTGCCCGGGGACAGCGCAGTTTGCCGTCCCCGGGCTTTTGCGTTTCCAGGAAACCCCTGCTGGCAGGGTGCCCTTTACAGAGGGGTTTTCTGGAGTCGTATCACCTGGGGCCGTGGTTGACGGCCCATGCAACCCCTCGAGTCGGAGTGCTCATGCCTTACTCGTACACCGAAAAAAAGCGCATCCGCAAAAGCTTCGCTAAGCGTGAAGACGTTCAAAACGTTCCTTTTCTGCTGGCGACTCAGCTTCAATCCTACCTAACTTTCCTGCAGGCGGACACCGTTCCATCCGAGCGCGACAGCGACGGTCTGCAGGCGGCGTTTTCGTCGATTTTCCCGATTGTCAGCCATAACGGAATGGCGCGCTTGGAATTCGTCAGCTACGTGCTCGGCGAGCCGGTGTTCGACGTCAAGGAATGCCAACAGCGCGGTCTGACCTATGCTTCACCATTGCGTGCCAAGGTACGCCTGGTGCTGCTGGATCGCGAAGTCAGCAAGCCAACCATAAAAGAAGTCAAAGAACAAGAAGTCTACATGGGCGAAATTCCGCTCATGACGGGCACGGGTTCTTTCGTCATCAACGGCACCGAGCGTGTCATCGTTTCGCAGCTGCACCGTTCGCCCGGCGTGTTCTTCGAGCATGATCGCGGCAAGACACACAGCTCCGGCAAATTGCTGTTCTCGGCCCGCGTGATTCCTTACCGCGGTTCGTGGCTCGACTTCGAATTCGATCCGAAGGACGTCTTGTTCTTCCGTGTCGACCGTCGCCGCAAGATGCCCGTGACGATTCTGCTCAAGGCCATCGGCATGACGCCGGAATCGATCCTGGCGCACTTCTTCGACTTTGACAATTTCGAGTTGAAGAGCGAAGGCGGCATGATTGAGTTCGTGCCCGAGCGTTGGAAAGGCGAAATGGCGCGCTTCGATATCACGAGCCGTGACGGCACCGTGATCGTCGAAAAAGACAAGCGCATCAACGCCAAGCATTTGCGCGACATGGCTGCCGCCGGCATCCAGCGCATTTCCGTGCCCGAAGAATTCCTGTATGGCCGCGTGCTGGCCAAGAACATCGTCGACGCCGATACCGGTGAGGTCGTGGCACATGCCAACGACGAGATCACCGAAAGCGTGCTGAGCGCATTGCGTGCGGCCAATGTCCTGGATTTCCAGGCGCTGTACACCAACGACCTGGATCGTGGTCCGTACATCTCGCAAACGCTGCGTACCGACGAAACCGCCGACCAGATGGCCGCGCGTGTGGCGATCTATCGCATGATGCGTCCTGGCGAACCTCCCACCGAGGACGCCGTCGAGGCCTTGTTCCAGCGTCTGTTCTACAGCGAAGAAACCTACGATCTGTCGCGCGTTGGCCGCATGAAGGTCAACAGCCGTCTGGGCCGTGGCGAGGACATCACCGGTCCCATGACGCTGACCAACGAAGACATTCTTGAAACCATCAAGGTGTTGGTCGAGCTGCGTAACGGCCGTGGCCAGATCGATGACATCGATCACTTGGGCAACCGCCGTGTGCGTTGCGTCGGCGAATTGGCCGAAAACCAATTCCGCGCCGGTCTGGTGCGTGTCGAGCGTGCCGTCAAGGAACGTCTGGGCCAGGCCGAGACCGAAAACCTGATGCCGCACGACCTGATCAACTCCAAGCCGATCTCGGCCGCCATCAAGGAGTTCTTCGGTTCCAGCCAGCTGTCGCAGTTCATGGATCAGACCAACCCCTTGTCGGAAATCACGCACAAGCGTCGTGTTTCCGCTCTGGGCCCGGGCGGTCTGACGCGCGAACGCGCGGGCTTCGAAGTCCGTGACGTGCACCCCACGCACTATGGCCGTGTGTGCCCGATCGAAACGCCGGAAGGCCCGAACATCGGTCTGATCAACTCCATGGCGCTGTACGCTCGTCTGAACGAGTACGGCTTCCTGGAAACGCCTTATCGCAAGATCATCGACGGCAAGGTCAGCGACCAGATCGACTACCTGTCCGCGATCGAAGAAAGCAACTACGTGATCGCGCAGGCTAACGCCGCGCTCGACGACGAAGGCCGCTTTATCGACGATCTGGTGGCTTGCCGCGAAGCCGGTGAAACCATGTTGACGGCTCCCGCCAACGTGCACTACATGGACGTTGCGCCGTCGCAGATCGTGTCGGTCGCTGCATCGCTGATTCCGTTCCTGGAACACGATGACGCCAACCGTGCATTGATGGGCGCCAACATGCAACGTCAGGCCGTGCCTTGCTTGCGTCCCGAAAAACCCGTGGTGGGTACCGGGATCGAGCGTACGGTGGCTGTCGACTCGGGCACGACCGTGCAGGCCCTGCGTGGCGGTGTGGTCGACCACGTTGACGCCGAGCGTGTCGTGATTCGCGTCAACGACGACGAAAACGTCGTTGGCGAAGTCGGTGTCGACATCTACAACCTGATCAAGTACACCCGTTCCAACCAGAACACCAATATCAACCAGCGTCCTATCGTGGCTCGCGGCGACAAGGTTGCCAAGGGTGACGTGCTGGCCGACGGCGCATCGACCGACCTGGGCGAATTGGCTCTGGGTCAGAACATGCTGATCGCGTTCATGCCCTGGAACGGCTACAACTTCGAAGACTCGATCTTGATCTCCGAAAAGGTCGTGGCAGATGATCGCTACACCTCGGTTCACATCGAAGAACTGACGGTTGTTGCTCGTGACACGAAGCTCGGACCTGAGGAAATCACCCGCGACATCAGCAACCTGGCCGAAACCCAGTTGAATCGCCTGGATGATTCCGGCATCGTTTATATCGGCGCCGAAGTCACGGCCGATGACGTGCTGGTCGGTAAAGTCACGCCCAAGGGCGAGACCCAACTGACGCCGGAAGAAAAACTGCTGCGCGCCATCTTTGGTGAAAAAGCGTCCGACGTGAAAGACACCTCGCTGCGCGTGCCCTCGGGCATGGTCGGCACGGTGATCGACGTCCAGGTGTTTACGCGTGAAGGCATCGTGCGCGACAAGCGCGCCCAGTCCATCATCGATGATGAATTGCGCCGTTATCGCCAAGACCTGAACGACCAGCTGCGCATCGTTGAAAACGACCAGTTCGATCGTATCGAAAAGCTGTTGATCGGCAAGACCGTCAACGGCGGTCCGCGCAAGCTCGCCAAGGGCGCCGCCATTACCAAGGAATACTTGGCTGATCTGGACCGTTGGCAATGGTTCGACATCCGTCTGGCCGATGAGCCCCACGCTGTCGTGCTGGAGCAAGCCAAGGAATCGCTCGAGCAAAAGCGCCATCAATTCGATCTGGCTTTCGAAGAAAAGCGCAAGAAGCTCACGCAAGGCGACGAATTGCCCCCGGGCGTGCTCAAGATGATCAAGGTCTACCTGGCCGTCAAGCGTCGTCTGCAGCCTGGCGACAAGATGGCCGGCCGTCACGGTAACAAGGGTGTGGTCTCGCGTATCACCCCGGTCGAAGACATGCCGCACATGGCCGACGGTACGCCTGCCGACATCGTGCTGAACCCGCTGGGCGTGCCGTCCCGGATGAACGTCGGGCAGGTGCTCGAAGTTCACTTGGGCTGGGCTGCCAAGGGTGTGGGCCATCGCATTGCCGACATGCTGCGTGACGAGCGTACGGCTCAGGTGCAGAACGTGCGTCAGTATCTGGACAAGGTGTACAACACCACCGGTACCAGCGCACACATCGACACCCTGACCGATGACGAAGTCATGGAGTTGGCGCGCAACCTCAAGAACGGCGTGCCGTTCGCAACGCCGGTGTTCGACGGTGCGACCGAAGAAGAAATCACCACGATGCTGGAATTGGCGTACCCCGATGACGTTGCCAAGCGCATGAAGCTGACGGATTCTCGTACTCAGGCATGGCTGGTTGACGGCCGTACCGGCGAGCAATTCGAGCGTCCGGTGACTGTGGGCTACATGCACTACCTGAAGCTGCACCACTTGGTCGACGACAAGATGCACGCGCGTTCGACCGGTCCGTACTCGCTGGTGACTCAGCAGCCGCTGGGTGGTAAGGCGCAGTTCGGTGGCCAGCGTTTCGGGGAAATGGAAGTGTGGGCGCTGGAAGCCTACGGCGCCGCCTACACCCTGCAAGAAATGCTGACGGTGAAGTCCGACGACATCACGGGCCGCACCAAGGTATACGAAAACATTGTCAAGGGCGACCACGTCATCGATGCCGGTATGCCGGAATCGTTCAACGTGCTGGTCAAGGAAATCCGCTCGTTGGCCCTGGACATGGATTTGGAGCGTAACTAATGAAAGCGCTACTCGACCTATTCAAGCAAGTCTCGCAAGACGAGCAGTTTGATGCCATCAAGATCGGCATCGCGTCGCCCGAGAAAATCCGTTCGTGGTCTTACGGTGAAGTCCGTAAGCCCGAAACGATCAACTATCGTACGTTCAAGCCTGAGCGCGATGGCCTGTTCTGCTCGAAGATCTTTGGCCCGATCAAAGACTACGAATGCTTGTGCGGCAAGTACAAGCGTCTGAAGCATCGCGGCGTTATCTGCGAAAAGTGCGGCGTCGAAGTCACCGTGGCCAAAGTGCGCCGTGAGCGCATGGGTCACATCGAGCTGGCCAGCCCGGTTGCGCACATCTGGTTCCTGAAGAGCCTGCCGTCGCGCCTGGGTATGGTGCTCGACATGACGTTGCGCGACATCGAGCGCGTGCTGTACTTCGAAGCCTGGTGCGTGATCGAACCTGGCATGACGCCGCTCAAGCGCGGCCAGATCATGTCGGACGATGACTTCCTGGCCAAGACCGAAGAATACGGTGACGACTTCAGCGCCCTGATGGGTGCGGAAGCCGTGCGCGAATTGCTGCGCACCATCGATATCGATCGCGAAGTCGAAACGCTGCGCGGCGAACTGAAGGCCACCAGTTCCGAAGCCAAGATCAAAAAGATCTCCAAGCGTCTGAAAGTCCTCGAGGGCTTCCAGAAGTCCGGCATCAAAGCCGAATGGATGGTCATGGAAGTCTTGCCGGTGCTGCCGCCGGATCTGCGTCCGCTGGTGCCGCTGGACGGTGGCCGTTTCGCGACCTCGGATCTGAACGATCTGTACCGCCGTGTCATCAACCGCAACAACCGTCTGAAGCGTCTGCTCGAGTTGAAGGCCCCGGAAATCATCCTGCGCAACGAAAAGCGCATGTTGCAAGAGGCCGTCGACTCGTTGCTCGATAACGGCCGTCGCGGCAAGGCCATGACGGGCGCCAACAAGCGCCAGCTGAAGTCGCTGGCCGACATGATCAAGGGTAAGAGCGGTCGTTTCCGTCAAAACCTGTTGGGTAAGCGCGTCGACTACTCGGGCCGTTCGGTCATCGTGGTGGGTCCGCAGCTCAAGCTGCATCAATGCGGTCTGCCCAAGCTGATGGCCTTGGAGCTGTTCAAGCCCTTCATCTTCAATCGTCTGGAGATGATGGGTCTGGCCACGACCATCAAGGCTGCCAAGAAATTGGTCGAAAGCCAAGAGCCCGTGGTGTGGGACATCCTCGAAGAAGTCATTCGCGAACACCCGGTCATGCTCAACCGTGCGCCCACGCTGCACCGTTTGGGTATCCAGGCGTTCGAGCCCGTGCTGATCGAAGGTAAAGCCATCCAACTGCACCCGTTGGTTTGCGCGGCGTTCAACGCTGACTTCGACGGTGACCAGATGGCTGTTCACGTGCCGCTGTCGCTGGAAGCCCAGCTCGAAGCGCGTACGCTGATGCTGGCTTCGAACAACGTGCTGTTCCCGGCCAACGGCGAACCGTCGATCGTGCCGTCGCAGGATATCGTGTTGGGTCTGTATTACACGACTCGCGAGCGTATCAACGGCAAGGGCGAAGGCATCTTCTTTACCGACGTGGCCGAAGTCCAACGTGCCTACGATAACGGCGAAGTCGAATTGCAGACGCGTATCACGGTGCGCCTGGTCGAACACGAACGTGACGACCAAGGCCAATTCCAACCGGTGCTGCGCCGTCACGAAACGACGGTCGGCCGCGCGCTGTTGTCGGAGATCCTGCCCAAGGGCCTGCCCTTCACGGTGCTGAACAAGGCACTGAAGAAGAAAGAAATCTCGCGTCTGATCAACCAGTCGTTCCGCCGTTGCGGCCTGCGCGACACGGTGATCTTTGCCGACAAGCTGATGCAATCGGGTTTCCGCCTGGCCACGCGCGGTGGTATTTCCATCGCCATGGGCGACATGCTGATCCCGAAGGCCAAGGAAGGCATCCTGGCCGAAGCCAGCCGCGAAGTCAAAGAAATCGACAAGCAGTACTCGTCGGGTCTGGTCACGTCCCAAGAACGCTACAACAACGTGGTGGACATCTGGGGCAAGGCCAGCGACAAGGTCGGCAAGGCGATGATGGAGCAACTGGCTACCGAACCCGTGACCAACCGTCACGGCGAAGAAGTCCGCCAGGAATCCTTCAACTCGATCTACATGATGGCCGACTCGGGCGCCCGCGGTTCCGCAGCCCAGATTCGTCAGTTGGCAGGGATGCGCGGCCTGATGGCCAAGCCGGACGGTTCGATTATCGAAACGCCGATTACTGCGAACTTCCGCGAAGGTCTGAACGTTCTGCAGTACTTCATCTCGACTCACGGTGCACGTAAAGGCTTGGCCGATACCGCACTGAAGACGGCAAACTCGGGTTACCTGACTCGCCGTCTGGTCGACGTCACGCAAGATCTGGTGATCACCGAAGACGATTGCGGCACCAGCCAAGGCTACTCCATGAAGGCGTTGGTCGAGGGCGGTGAAGTCATCGAACCGTTGCGCGATCGTATCCTGGGCCGTGTTGCCGCGATTGACGTGGTCAATCCTGACACGCAGGAAACCGCGATCGCTGCGGGCACGCTGCTGGACGAAGACCTGGTCGATCTGATAGATCGTATCGGTGTGGACGAAGTCAAAGTCCGTACGCCGCTGACCTGCGAAACGCGTCACGGTCTGTGCGCGCACTGCTACGGCCGCGATCTGGGCCGTGGTTCGCACGTCAACGTGGGCGAGGCAGTCGGTGTTATCGCTGCTCAGTCCATCGGTGAACCGGGCACGCAGCTCACGATGCGTACGTTCCACATCGGTGGTGCGGCATCGCGTTCGGCCCTGGCCAGCGCCGTGGAAACCAAGTCCAACGGTAAGGTCGGTTTTGCCAGCACCATGCGTTACGTCACCAACGCCAAGGGCGAGCGTGTGGCGATCTCGCGGTCGGGCGAATTGGCGATTTACGACGACAACGGTCGCGAGCGCGAACGTCACAAGATCCCGTACGGTGCAACCGTATTGGTCGGTGATGGCGAAGCCGTCAAGGCAGGTACCCGTCTGGCGACGTGGGATCCGCTGACGCGTCCGATCGTGTCCGAGTACGGCGGCGCTGTGCGCTTCGAGAACATCGAAGAAGGCGTTACCGTTGCCAAGCAGGTCGACGAAATCACCGGTCTGTCCACGCTGGTTGTGATCACGCCCAAGACGCGCGGCGGCAAAGTCGTCATGCGTCCGCAGATCAAACTGGTCAACGACAATGGCGAAGACGTCAAGATCGCGGGTACCGATCACTCGGTGAACATTTCGTTCCCGGTGGGCGCGCTGATCACCGTGCGTGACGGTCAGCAGGTTGCCGTGGGTGAGGTGCTGGCGCGTATTCCGCAGGAATCGCAAAAGACTCGCGACATTACCGGCGGTCTGCCGCGTGTGGCCGAGCTCTTCGAAGCCCGCTCACCCAAGGATGCCGGTATGTTGGCCGATGTCACGGGTACCGTGTCGTTCGGTAAAGACACCAAGGGCAAGCAGCGTCTGGTCATTACCGATCTGGAAGGCGTCAGCCATGAGTTCCTGATTCCCAAGGAAAAACAGGTGCTGGTGCACGATGGCCAGGTGGTGAACAAGGGCGAAATGATCGTTGACGGTCCGGCCGATCCGCACGACATCCTGCGTCTGCAGGGTATCGAAAAGCTGGCGACCTACATCGTCGACGAAGTCCAGGACGTTTACCGTCTGCAGGGCGTGAAGATCAACGACAAGCACATCGAAGTGATTGTTCGTCAGATGCTGCGCCGTGTGAACATCGTCGATGCCGGCGACACCGAGTTCATCCCGGGCGAGCAAGTCGAGCGCTCCGAGTTGTTGAACGAGAATGATCGCGTCACCGCCGAAGACAAGCGTCCGGCTTCGTATGACAACGTGCTGTTGGGTATCACCAAGGCTTCGCTGTCGACGGATTCGTTCATTTCGGCTGCATCGTTCCAGGAAACCACGCGTGTCCTGACCGAAGCCGCCATCATGGGCAAGCGCGACGATCTGCGCGGTCTGAAGGAAAACGTCATCGTTGGCCGTCTGATCCCTGCAGGTACCGGTCTGGCTTACCACATTGCCCGCAAGGACAAGGAAGCTCTCGAAGCTGCCGAGCGCGAAGCCGCACGGCAACAGGCGAACCCCTTCGAGGATGCGCCGGTTGCCGCTGAGGTGGGTGCGTCGGGCGATGCTTCCGATGCTCCGCAGTCAGGTGCTGGTGACGAGAATTCTGCCGTCTAACGGCGAATTTGGTGTCAGTGAGTGCCGGCAGGTTAAGTAGCCTGCCGGCACCCAAGTAAAACGGCCGCTGAATATTCAGCGGCCGTTTTGTTTTTACGCGGTTAGATTACTTACTAAACCGGGCTTGGGCTGACGTAAAGACGGGACCCCATTGCGGATGGCCGGCTTCGTTCGGAGCCAGCGTAAAATCTGAATCTATTTGCAAAATTCGTACGAAAGTTTCTTCGCAAAGCTGGGCATAATTACGTACGCAATAGCTGAAGGCCTGTAATTTATAGGCTTCGATGCGTAGGGATTTAGGTGCCGTCGCAATATCGTCAGAAGTCGCTACGGTACGGATGACGGTGCCATATTGGCCTGCGGAGTACTGTTGTTGAACCTGCTCTAATGCATCTTGAGCGGCTTGCGAAGGCGGGCCTTCGCTGAGCTTGCCCATCCCGGCGCAACCGCCAAGAAGGGCCAGGACGCAGAGCGAAATGGGCAAGAAAGCACGAGTCTTCATGAGCAATTAAGCCTATGCCGGTGATAAAAGGAACGTCACATCCTGTTCCGGGCGTATCGATTATGAAATGGTACCTGGGAGGATGCTCGGATAATATCCGCTGTATGCGTTAATAGCGCATGCTGTCATGCACAAAAAGTGCTTTTATCTGATAATTGGCGTTATAAAACGTAACACCATACGCTCGCCGCGTTATATGCGGGCAGGTACAGGTTAGCAACGACATGTTGTTATACAAGATCGTCTTTCTCGTTTAGTGCTTTCCATGCTTTCCTCTGCGGGTTTTTCGACACCGCGCGGCCCATTTGCCGGCGCCGCGCCACTTGCACATCGACCGCTGAGCGCGATCGCGGCAACGATTGCGGGCGGGGTTCCCCAAGGGCGTATTCAACGCATCATTGCCGAGCTCATTCCCGAACTCGAAGCATTGCACCGGGCAGGCCGAATTTGCGGAGACATTTCTGTTCATTCAGTGGGGTTGGACGAATCGGGCCGGGCGCACTTGATGGCGCTCTCGGCAGATACGGGACCCACGCCGCGGCCGCGGACACTGACGCCCGGCTACGCTCCGTTTGAGCTATATACCGAATCTGCCGATTGGCCGCGGGGGCCCTGGACAGATATCTACGCCCTGAGCGCTGTCGCCTATTCATTGGTGGCAGGGCAACAGCCACCGCCGGCAGCCGAGCGCCGCGTGGTTGATACGCACCAACCGCTGCAGACGTTGGGAATCAGCAAGTACTCAGACACTTTTCTGCAGGCCATCGATGCCGGGTTGGCAATCAATCCGGCCGACCGGCCGCAGACCATGCACTCCTATGCCGAGCTCTTGGCCTTGCCCCGGTTGGTGCCGCCATCCGAGCCCATGTCAGAAGCTGCCGCTCCGGTGCAGCCCTCCGATCAGGCGAGCCCGAATGGATCTGCGCGCGGGCCTTCATTGCGTGCCGTGGCTCGGGCGGTGTTACTGGGTATCGCCACGTTGGGTGTGGCCGTGTATTGGTGGGGACGCCTGGCCGGCGGACCAGACCCGGTCATCACTCACTCGGAGCTGGCGGTAGATGGTCTCGATGCGAAGACAACGTCGCCGTCTGCGGCAAAACCGCCTTCAGCTTCTCGAGAGCAGTCGATTGAAAGCGGCGGGCGCGTCCTTGTGTCCGAGCCGTCCGGTGCAGAATCCCGCTTGCAGATAGTGCGTCCCCCTGACTTGACGCCACTGCCCTGGCTGCAGTCTGCTGTGGCTAGCGGCGACGAATCCAATACAAATGCGACGGAGTCTGTCGCACCGTCCGAGTCAGTGGAGGCTGCAGTAAAACCCGAACGCAAGGCGCCTGCTTTACCGCCTCCCGTGCGTGTGAGCATTAATGTACGGCCATGGGGAGAGATCGTGATCGACGGTGTATCGCGTGGCGTCACCCCGCCCCTGAAGACCGTCATGTTGCGTCCGGGTAAATACGCCGTGACTGTACGCAATAGTGCACAGCCACCCTATAACACCACACTTGTCGTGACCGCAGGCAAGCCCGCGGTGATCACGCATCTGTTTCGCTGACGGTCCCGACTGGCAGTCGGAACGTAAACCGAGAGCCTATGCCCACTTCGCTATGCAGAGAAACACTGCCGCCGTGGCGCTGTGCAACAGCATGAACAAAGGCCAAGCCTAGTCCCGAACCTTCGGTGTTGGAGTCTTGTACCGTTTTCGTGCGGAAAAAAGGTTCAAATAAGTGCACTTGATCCTCGGCCGCGATGCCCGGACCCGTATCCTGGATGTCCATGGCCCACGTGTCCTCATCTAGCGAAAGGGTTACGTGGATCGTGCTTGCGTCCGCACTATATTTGATGGCGTTGTCCAGCAGATTACTCAACGCGCGCATGATGAGTGGCGCGTCACCATACGCCAATGCGACAGGCACAGACGACTGTACCTCCACGGTCATGGCACGGGCTTGCGCGGCAGCCCAGAAATCATCGGCGATCTCGTGCAGCATGGCGGCAAGATCCAGTCTATCGCGAGCGATGCTCATGGATTCGGCACGGTTAAGCTGAATAAAGTCATCCACCAGTCCCAGTGTACGGTTGGCTAGATGGGCAATGCGAGACAGCGTTTGGTCATGTGGATGATCCGCCGTACTTTGCTGGCTGTCATGCGTCGTTTGGTCCGCAGCCTGCTCTGTCGTCGCGCAGCGAGAATCAACTGCATCGGATCCGCTCAGGTGTTGCTTGGTTGAGAGCTCAACGAGCGCCAAGATAGAGTTTTGAGGAGCTCGCATATCGTGCGAGATAAATCGCAGGGTTTCCTCACGCTGGCGTTCTGCCTGGCGCATGATGCTGATGTCGCTCAGCGTCACTACCATACCGGCATAAGCTCCTTGCGCCGTGCGGATGGGGGCGCAGCGGATCAACAGATCATGGTCCGCGCGATCTCGGACTTCGATGCTGGTGCGGGTGGACGCGTTTTCGTGCTCCTTCGTTGCGTCAGGCGCGTGATCGCTGTCAGCCGGAGCCTGTAATGCCTGGCGTACGGATTGGCGCGTTGCTGGAGCGGTAAAAGCCTGCTCGAGGGCTGGAGCGATAGTCTGTCCGATACGGGGCAGCCGGATCCCAAGCTGCAGAAAATACATGTCTGCGGGGCGGTTCCTATATTGCAACCGGCCTTTCTTGTCGATCACCATCGTAGCGTCGGGCATGCCGTCCAGGCCGTCCGCGACAAAACGGCGCAAGTTACGTACGTGAGTCAGCGTACGGTCGAGCTCATGGACGTGATGATCCAGGGACCGTCCGATACGGTGCTCAGACGAATGAGTCGTTTCGTCGAGTACAGGAGGATATTCGACGCGCAGCCGTTTCATTTCCCGGCTCATATAGCGCAGCGCGGCCTCCTGACTGCGCCAGCTCCATGTCGGATAGCTGAGGGCGACGCCGAGCAGTGCTGCCGTAGGTGGAACCCATATGTTCCACACAGACAGGATGAGGATCGTGCTGACCAGAATCGCGCCCAGCAAGGCAGCACTGCATAGAATGGCCTGACGAGGCGACAGTCGGGGTAATGCCAGGCACAGCAGTAATACTGGAATAGCGCCGGCAAGGGCTGTTTGCCAAGTTTGGGCAGGTACCAATATGGAACCTTGCCGAGCCGCCTGAACCAGGTTGGCGATCACTTCCACGCCCTGTATGCCGCTGGTGTTGTGCGATACCGGCGAAGGAAATACATCGCCCAACCCTGTCGCCCAGGCCCCGACAATGACGTACTTGTCCTTGATTGCTTCTGCTGGAACCTCTCCGCGCAATACCGCCAGGTACGACACAGATTGAAAATGTCCTGGCGGACCTGCATAAGGAATCAAGGTCGTGGCGTCGGTCGGTAATTGCTGCAAGAAACGGTGTACCTGCGCAGCCTCTCCACCCACCTCTAACATGGTCAGCGCAAACTGACGCCATGGCAGATTTCCGGTGTTGCGCGCCCATGTGGTGCGCCTGAGTACACCGTCATCGTCGGGATCGACATTGATATAACCCAAGCCGGCAGCAGCCTGGGCAAGCGACGCCAGGGGAAGCTCCGCGCGCGTAGGACGGTCGAGGTTGTCCAGGACGATAGGCAATACAACACGCCCATGCCGCTGGACGGCATTGACCAACAGGCGATCGTCTTCCGTGCGCTGCACATTGGATTCGGAAAACACGATATCCAAACCCACTGCGCGCGCAGTTTGCAGACGCTCCAGCAACATCGCGTGTAAGGAGCGCGGCCAAGGCCAGCGCCCCAAAGTACTGATGGCACTGTCGTCAATCGTGACGATCAATACATCGGTAGGGGCAGGGCGATTGATCAGAGAAATCGCGCGGTCGTAGATCAACTGATCGAGCCGGCCCAACCCATTGAGCCAGCCCAGCAACGCCGTAAACGCGACTAATGAGATGCCGAGCAACAGGCGTAAGTATGAGCGCTCGAGCCGGGCATATGCTGTATTGATCGGCATGGTTCGAGCGGCGCTCAGGTGGTCAATAGTCGGTCAGTGTGACCACACCACCGTCACTGAGCATGATCGGCAGGTCCGAGGCAGACATGAGCGCATTGGCGCCTTCAAATGCCAGGTAAGCATCACGTCCCCCCAGCCCCGCTGCGTCGACCGCGCGCACGGCTACGTAGTGAGTACCCGGACGGCGCGCAGCAAAGCGGATATCGACGCTATCGAATTGCTTCGACGACGTTAATTCCAGACCTTCCGGGTCACGAGAGACTTGTACCAGATATGCGACGGCGCCAGGCACCGGAGAAAAGGGAGACGTCCATTGGCCAGAACCTGCGCGTTGCGCGGGGCCAAGCTGGGGAGCGGGCAAGAGCGGCTGGACATTGAGGGCGCCATTGGCGCCAATGGCCGCACCATAGCCAGAGGACAGAGCGACGGGCTGACTCGAAGCAGACGACGTCTTTACGCGTACGCTACCTTCCAGAACCTCGCTGCGCGCGCCCTGGTTTGCTGTTTGTACGCGAAAACGAGTGCCTCGCACGCCCATGACAGCAACGGGCGTGCGGATCTCGAATCGTCCCACCCCTTGGCCCGACGGCGCAACATGTGAATCGACTTCGCCTTGCTCGACGTGCAAGATCGAGTCGGTCAGCGCAGCTCCTTCGAACTGGCGCAGACGTTCCAATTGCGTCGCGCTCCCTCTCGGCAGGGTGATTTTGGTGCCATCCGATAGCTGCAAGGTAACAAACCCGTCGGAGGCCGTTGTTACCGTGGCGCCTTCGTTGATGGACATTCCTGCGCGCAAGGGAACGCCGTCGACCTGTGCCTGGCCACTGACGTGCATTGCCGTCGTCGGTGCCGGGATTTCGGGAATCAATGCAAAAGGAATCCGCAACTCCGAACCTATCACCAGGCGCTGTGGATCGCCGACCGCGTTGTGGCGTTGCAGTATCGTCCAGTTCGCACTGTTGCGCGTGTAGAGATTGGCCAAGTCAATCAACGTATCACCAGACCGGATGTGATAGACAAAATCATCGCCAAGCGCGCCCGCGGGCTGCGCCAGGGCCAATGGGCTGATCGCTAGCGCGTTCCATGTGGCAAGCAGGCGGATAAAGCGCCATATCATTTGGAAAGTTCTCCGGTGAAAGACAGGCAATACTTGTCACTGTTGAAGTGATGCGCGGCCCGTCGGACTTTAGTTGGCAGCCGGGGGCGCGCTCGTATTACTGTCAATCAACTCAAGGCGATAACCCAGCGCATATGACGATACCAATCGGACCCCATTTTCGGGATGCAGCCGCAATTTTTGGCGTATGTTCGACAAATGGGTGTCCAACGTCCGGGATGTAGCAGGAATTTCGCGGTTCCACACGCTTTCGGCAAGCACATCGCGTGACAATAGCCGCCCCACATTCCGGAAAAACAACTGCGCCAATTCGAATTCTTTCGGGGCCAGAGTGACCGATTGATCGTGCAGCGAAATCGAACGGGTCGTTGGATCGATACGATAAGCCGCGACCGAAAACGGTCCAGGTACAGGCAGGGCGGCCTGACTGCGTCGTAACAACGCCCCTACGCGCGCCAGCAACTCGGCCGGACGTAGCGGTTTAACCACATAGTCGTCGGCGCCGGCTTGCAAGCCTTGGACTAGATCTTCTTCGAGTGTGCGGCTGGTGACGAAAATCACGGGTACCTGCATGCCCAATGTGGCGCGTATATGCCTCAGAACCTCGTCGCCGGCAATGTCCGGGACTTGCCAATCGAGCAAGATAAGGTCGAAGGATTGGCTACGCAGGGCGGCCAGCAAGTCGCGGCCGTTCTGATAGCTATGGCAGGTATACCCAGCAGAAACAAGAACCTGCTGAATATGCCGGGCCTGGTCCAGGTCGTCTTCCAGCGAGGCAATCTGCATAATGAATTCGAGTTGAGAGCGCCCTTGGCTGCGTTAATTTCTGCGGTTGGGCATTGCCGCTCCAAGTACGTATAAACCCACGTACAGCGTGAATGATACCGCGGGATACACTATTGCTCTAATTTCGGCTAGCGTGAATGCAGCGAGAATGTTAAGTACCGCAAACTTGACGAATCTTGACTACGGTTTTGTGCAATAAGGCGCCACACTGTCGACGTTCTTATCAATGCGTGCAGGCCGCTGCGGGGGCACGAGTTCCGGGGTAGGCCTGAAAATGTTCTCTATGAAGCAGTTGAAAGTCCTAATCATGATGCCCGACTCGATTGCCTGCGGGAAATCAGTTGCGGCAATGCAACAAGCGGGTATTGCCGCCCACGGCTGCGCTACGCCCCTCGAGTTATTCGGCCAATTGGGCGGCGGGGGATACGACGCAGCCGTCCTAGACATTGGCGAGCTCGATGAGATCGGGTACGCCCTGGTGTCGCGTTTGCGCACTTCCTCAACGCTGGGCGTTGTGGTGTTGGGGGCCAATCTCCAGGTGGAAAGCCGTCTGCGCTGCCTGCAAAGTGGTGCAGATGCGTGTTTGCCGTCTCCGTTTGACGTGCGCGAGCTCGTCGGCGTCCTGATGGCGCTTGGTCGCCGCCTGCCCGGCCGCGATCAAGCGGCGATGGACAACGCGACCGAACCGACGGGGACAAACAACAACAATCCCCCCGGGAGCTGGGAACTGCGCGATCAAAACTGGACGTTGATGGCGCCGTCGGGCGTCTCCATTTCGTTGTCCGCCAACGAGCGTCATATCGTTCGCACGTTGCTGGAGGCGACCGGGCAGGCAGTCGCCCGGGCCGAGTTGAACAAGCACCTCGATGGCGCTGGCAGCGGCACGGCTCGAGCCGGTGGTTCCCGCAGTATCGACGTCATCGTCAGCCGCTTGCGGCGCAAAGCCGAGCTGGCAGGCGTCATTCTGCCGATTCGTACCGTCTATGGCAGCGGTTATCTGTTTGCTGATCAATAACAACCGGTACTTGCTTGGCGGTCTCGTGTCCGAGCCCACCCCTAGAGCCCTCTAGGGCCGCCGGCCGACGAATAATGCCCCCACGCTGCGCCTTCGGCTTGCTGCCCCCCGAGGGGGCGTTTTTGTTTTGGGGCGGCCCGGCAACAAAAAAAGCCCCCACGCTGCGCCTTCGGCTTGCTGCCCCCCGAGGGGCGTTTTTATCTTGGGACGGCCCGGCGATAAAACCTCCGTAAGCGCGAACTGTCATCAATTCGTCGCATGGTCGCCGGTAAATTTGGCGTGCCGTTCATCGGGCTCCATGTCGACACACAGGAGTCTTTGACATAGGCCATCTTCTGGGTTATGCTGACGAGCTTACTGCTTTATTCGCGTATAAAGGTTTGCCAATTCCACGACTGGTGGCCTTTGTGCGTTTTGTCTGCAAGACCCGCTCTTTTACGTAAGAAACGTTTGAGGCGGTTTTGCGTGAACTGCCTCTCACTGGTGAGCCGACCCTGATAGGGGCGATCCGCCAGAGACACGAGTACTTCAAGTACTTACCAGTGGTACGTAAAAGGGATTTCAAAGGTCATGCCTACCATTAGCCAGCTCGTGCGCAAGCCGCGCGAAGTCAGCATCATCAAGAGCAAGAGCCCCGCGCTCGAAAACTGCCCGCAACGCCGCGGCGTGTGCACTCGCGTGTACACCACCACCCCCAAGAAGCCGAACTCCGCTTTGCGTAAAGTCGCAAAGGTTCGCCTGACCAACGGTTACGAAGTCATTTCGTACATCGGCGGTGAAGGCCACAACCTGCAGGAACACTCGGTGGTTCTGGTGCGTGGCGGTCGTGTAAAGGATCTTCCGGGTGTGCGTTACCACATCGTCCGTGGTTCGCTCGACCTGCAAGGCGTTAAAGACCGCAAGCAGTCTCGCTCGAAGTACGGCGCCAAGCGCCCGAAAAAGGCCTGATAAAGCCTTATTCACCGTAGTTTCAGCAGTACCCCGGTCGCGCGCAAGCGCCACCAAAAATAGTGCAACCGCGCCAGCCTCTACATCAGGAAGGTGCGCGGCACGTAAGGGGTCGCCTTATTGGGTGGCCATGGCCGTGTCACAAGACTCGGTTCAACTGAATAGACACAAGGAAGCAACATGCCCCGTCGTCGCGAAGTACCCAAGCGCGAGATTCTGCCCGATCCCAAGTTCGGTAGCGTCGAGCTCGCCAAGTTCATGAACGTCGTCATGCTGGACGGCAAGAAGGCCGTCGCCGAGCGCATCGTCTATGGTGCCCTCGAGCAAGTTCAAACCAAGACCGGCAAAGAGCCTATCGAGGTTTTCAGCCTGGCGATCAACAACATCAAGCCGATCGTCGAAGTCAAGAGCCGCCGCGTGGGCGGTGCCAACTACCAAGTGCCGGTTGAAGTGCGCCCCGTGCGCCGCCTGGCTTTGGCTATGCGTTGGCTGCGTGAGGCCGCCAAGAAGCGCGGCGAAAAATCGATGGATCTGCGTTTGGCTGGCGAACTGATCGACGCTGCGGAAGGCCGCGGCGCCGCAATGAAGAAACGCGAAGACACGCACAAGATGGCCGAGGCCAACAAGGCCTTCAGCCATTTCCGCTGGTAATTTAAGGACTAACCCACCATGGCCCGCAAAACCCCGATCGAGCGCTATCGCAACATTGGTATCTCTGCGCACATCGATGCAGGGAAAACCACCACGACTGAACGTATCCTGTTCTATACCGGCGTCAACCACAAAATTGGCGAAGTGCATGATGGCGCAGCCACCATGGACTGGATGGAGCAAGAACAAGAGCGTGGTATCACCATTACGTCCGCTGCTACGACGGCGTTTTGGCGCGGCATGGCCGGCAACTACCCCGAGCACCGCATCAACATCATCGACACCCCGGGACACGTGGACTTCACCATTGAGGTCGAACGTTCCATGCGCGTGCTCGACGGTGCCTGCATGGTGTACTGCGCCGTGGGTGGCGTGCAGCCGCAGTCCGAAACCGTGTGGCGTCAAGCCAACAAGTACGGTGTGCCCCGTCTGGCCTTCGTCAACAAGATGGACCGTACCGGCGCCAACTTCTTCAAGGTCTACGACCAACTGAAGACGCGTCTGCGTGCCAATCCTGTGCCTATCGTGATCCCAATCGGTGCCGAAGACACCTTTAAGGGCGTCATCGATCTGGTCAAGATGAAAGCCATCGTGTGGGACGAAGCCAGCCAAGGCACGAAGTTCGACTACGTCGACATTCCTGCTGAGCTCGAGGGCGCCGCCAATGAATGGCGTGAAAAGCTGGTGGAAGCCGCAGCTGAGTCCACCGAGGAACTGATGAACAAGTACCTCGAATCGGGCACGCTCGACGAAGCCGAAATCAACACCGCCATTCGTCAACGCACCATCGCTGGCGAAATCCAGCCCATGCTGTGCGGCACCGCCTTCAAGAACAAGGGCGTGCAACGTATGTTGGACGCTGTTATCGACTACCTGCCTTCCCCGATCGACATTCCGCCGGTCGATGGGCAGGACGACGAAGGCAATGCCGTTTCGCGTAAGGCTGATGACGGCGAAAAGCTGTCGGCGCTGGCATTCAAGCTGATGAGCGATCCGTTCGTGGGTCAGTTGACCTTCGTGCGTGTGTATTCGGGCGTCCTGAAGTCGGGCGACACCGTTTACAACCCCATCAAGGGCAAGAAAGAGCGCGTCGGTCGTCTGCTGCAGATGCACGCTAACAACCGCGAAGAAATCAAGGAAGTTCTGGCGGGCGACATCGCCGCTGTGGTGGGTCTGAAAGACGTGACCACGGGCGAAACGCTGTGCGATGTGGATTCCCACATTCTGCTCGAGCGCATGGAATTCCCCGAGCCCGTGATTTCGCAGGCTGTTGAGCCCAAGTCGAAGGCTGACCAGGAAAAGATGGGCTTGGCCCTGTCGCGCCTGGCCCAGGAAGACCCGTCGTTCCGCGTGCGCAGCGACGAAGAATCCGGCCAAACCATTATTTCCGGTATGGGCGAACTGCACTTGGAAATTCTGGTCGACCGCATGAAGCGCGAATTCGGCGTAGAAGCCAACGTCGGCAAGCCTCAAGTGGCCTACCGCGAAACCATCCGCAAGACCTGCGACGAAGTCGAAGGCAAGTTCGTCAAGCAGTCGGGCGGTCGCGGTCAGTACGGTCACGTGGTGCTCAAGCTCGAGCCCCTGCCTCCTGGCGGTGGTTACGAGTTCGTCGACGCCATCAAGGGTGGTGTGGTTCCTCGCGAATACATCCCGGCAGTCGACAAGGGTATCCAGGAAACGCTGCCTTCGGGTATTCTGGCCGGCTATCCGGTTGTGGACGTGAAGGCTACGTTGTTCTTCGGTTCGTACCACGATGTTGACTCGAACGAAAACGCGTTCAAGATGGCCGGCTCGATGGCATTCAAGGAAGGCATGCGCAAGGCCAGCCCGGTCCTGCTCGAGCCCATGATGGCCGTTGAAGTCGAGACCCCGGAAGACTACGCCGGTACGGTGATGGGCGATCTGTCCTCGCGTCGCGGCATGGTCCAAGGCATGGACGACATGGTTGGCGGTGGCAAGACCATCAAGGCAGAGGTTCCTCTGGCCGAGATGTTCGGTTACGCCACGAACTTGCGTTCGTTGACGCAAGGCCGTGCCACGTACACCATGGAATTCAAGCATTACTCCGAAGCCCCCAAGAACGTCGCTGACGAAGTCATCGCCGCTCGGGCAAAATAAAGTAAATACCGTCGCCGCGTCTCGACTATCTCACGAGGCGCGGCAATCATCCCAGTTTCCTTGAAAGTCAAAGGATAGAGATCATGGCAAAAGGCAAGTTTGAACGTACCAAGCCGCACGTGAACGTGGGTACGATTGGTCACGTTGACCACGGCAAAACGACGTTGACGGCGGCGATCACGACCGTGTTGTCGACGAAGTTCGGGGGCGANNCCCGCGGCTACGACCAGATCGATGCGGCGCCGGAAGAGAAGGCGCGTGGTATCACGATCAACACGGCACACGTGGAATACGAGACGCAGAACCGTCACTATGCGCACGTTGACTGCCCGGGTCACGCGGACTACGTCAAGAACATGATTACGGGTGCAGCGCAGATGGACGGTGCGATCCTGGTGTGTTCGGCCGCTGACGGCCCGATGCCGCAGACGCGTGAGCACATTCTGCTGAGCCGCCAGGTTGGCGTGCCGTACATCATCGTGTTCCTGAACAAGGCTGACATGGTTGATGACGCCGAGCTGCTCGAGCTGGTGGAAATGGAAGTTCGCGAGTTGTTGTCGAAG
>NZ_CBCSJH010000028.1:31565-78218 GCF_965139195.1 Bordetella tumbae
CCCGACGCCTGAGCGTGCGGTTGACGGTGCGTTCCTGATGCCTGTGGAAGACGTGTTCTCGATCTCGGGTCGTGGCACGGTGGTGACGGGTCGCGTAGAGCGCGGTATTGTCAAAGTCGGCGAAGAAATCGAAATCGTGGGCATCAAGCCGACGGTGAAGACGACGTGCACGGGCGTGGAAATGTTCCGCAAGCTGCTGGACCAAGGTCAAGCGGGCGACAACGTGGGTATTCTGTTGCGCGGCACCAAGCGTGAAGACGTCGAGCGTGGCCAAGTGTTGGCCAAGCCGGGTTCGATCACGCCGCACACCGAGTTCACCGCTGAGGTGTACATTCTGTCCAAGGAAGAAGGTGGCCGTCACACGCCGTTCTTCAACGGCTATCGTCCGCAGTTCTACTTCCGTACGACGGACGTGACCGGCTCGATCGACCTGCCCAAGGACAAGGAAATGGTGTTGCCGGGCGACAACGTGTCGATGACCGTCAAGCTGCTGGCTCCGATCGCCATGGAAGAAGGTCTGCGCTTCGCTATCCGTGAAGGCGGCCGTACCGTCGGCGCTGGCGTCGTCGCCAAGATCATCGCCTAAGGCGACCCCCCACCAGCGAAGGCAGTACTATCCTCTGAACTGCCTTCGCTTTTCGTTCTTTAGGAAACACCATGAAAAACCAGAAGATCCGCATCCGCTTGAAAGCCTTTGACTACAAGCTGATCGATCAGTCTGCCGCCGAGATCGTCGACACCGCCAAGCGCACTGGCGCTGTGGTTCGTGGTCCGGTGCCCCTGCCCACGCGTATCCGTCGTTACGACGTGCTGCGTTCGCCTCACGTGAACAAGTCGTCGCGCGATCAGTTCGAAATCCGTACTCATCAGCGCCTGATGGACATCGTGGATCCCACCGACAAGACCGTGGACGCTCTGATGCGCCTGGATCTGCCGGCTGGTGTCGACGTGGAAATCGCACTGCAATAAGCTGTCTGGCCCTGTTGGGCTTGTGCCAGGTTTTCTACCTGGCATTGAAAATAGCCACATTCGTCGAGAGTGTGGCTTTTTTCTTTTGGGCATAGCGGTGATATGTGACCTTCGCCGCACAGCAATGCTGTTGCATAGATGCGCCAGAATTCCTCGCCTTCGCACGGCCATATGCGGCTAACTACTTGTGTTGCCAGGAAAAATCATGCTAATATGCGAAGCTTGCCATTTTGTGGCAACAGCAACCCTGGCCGCATGCTAGTGCAGTAGCAATAGCGCAGTAGTAAAGCACGCGGTTTTGGTTACTTGGCCCTGTAGGGTGAAAGCCTTTACCTTTCGCCTGATTAGCCCCGACCAATCGCAGTCGGGAATGGAGAAAACAATGTCGAATTCGACGCCCACGCCCGCCGCGCATCGGTTGGGTCTGGTGGGTCGCAAGGTCGGCATGACCCGCATTTTTACCGAGGAAGGTGAATCCATCCCGGTGACCGTGCTGGACGTGTCGAACAACCGTGTGACCCAGATCAAGTCTCTGGAAGCTGACGGCTACGCCGCAGTTCAAGTGGCTTATGGCACCCGTCGTGCCTCGCGTGTTGCCCAGCCTCAAACTGGTCACTACGCCAAAGCTGGCACCGAAGCCGGCAGCATCCTGAAAGAGTTCCGTCTGGATCCGGCCCGTCTGGCCGAGTTCACGCCGGGCGCCGTCATCGCTGTGGAATCGGTTTTCGAAGCCGGCCAGCAAGTCGATGTCACGGGTACCACCATCGGTAAGGGTTTCGCCGGTACGATCAAGCGCCACCACTTCGGTTCGCAGCGCGCGTCGCACGGTAACTCCCGTTCGCACCGTGTTCCGGGCTCGATCGGTCAGGCACAAGATCCGGGCCGTATTTTCCCGGGTAAGCGCATGTCTGGTCACTTGGGTGATGTTACCCGTACCGTTCAAAACCTCGACGTCGTGCGTGTTGACGCCGAACGCGGTCTGCTGTTGGTCAAGGGCGCTGTCCCCGGCCACGCTGGCGGCGATGTCGTCGTGCGTCCGGCCATCAAGGCGCCGGCCAAGAAGGGGGCGTAAGCAACATGGATCTCAAGCTCCTGAATGACCAAGGTGAAGCCGCGACGTTTAGCGCGCCTGACACCATTTTCGGTCGCGATTTCAACGAAGCGCTGGTTCACCAAGTCGTCGTGGCCTACCAGGCCAACGCTCGCAGCGGCAATCGTGCTCAGAAAGACCGTGCCGAAGTCAAGCACTCCACCAAGAAGCCCTGGCGTCAAAAGGGTACCGGCCGCGCTCGCGCTGGTATGACTTCGTCGCCGTTGTGGCGTGGGGGTGGTCGCACCTTCCCGAATTCGCCTGAAGAAAACTTCAGCCAAAAAGTCAACAAGAAGATGTATCGCGCGGGTATCCGTTCGATCCTGTCCCAGTTGGCTCGCGAAGACCGCATCGCTGTCGTCGATACGTTCGACCTCGAATCCCCCAAGACCAAGGTTGCAGTGTCCAAGCTGAAGACCCTGGGTCTGGATTCGGTGTTGATCATCACGGACAACGTTGATGAAAATGTTTACCTCGCCACCCGCAACCTGCCGCATGTTGCCGTGGTCGAGCCCCGTTATGCCGATCCGTTGTCGCTGATCCACTACAAAAAAGTGCTGATCACCAAGCCGGCCATCGCTCAACTCGAGGAGATGCTGGGATGAACGCCGAACGCTTGATGCAAGTCATCTTGGCTCCGGTGGTGACCGAAAAGGCCACCTTCGTTGCCGAAAAAAATCAGCAAGTCGCTTTCCGTGTCGTGGCTGACGCTACCAAACCGGAAATCAAGGCTGCCGTCGAACTGCTGTTCAAGGTGCAGGTCGAGTCCGTGCAGGTCCTCAACCGTAAGGGCAAAGTCAAGCGCTTTGGCCGTTTCATGGGCCGTCGTCGCACTGAGCGCAAGGCTTATGTTGCGCTCAAAGAAGGCCAGGAAATCGACTTTGCGGAGGTGAAGTAAATGGCCCTCGTCAAAGTAAAACCGACCTCGGCAGGCCGCCGTGGCATGGTGAAGGTTGTCAGCCCGAACCTGCACAAAGGCGCGCCGCACGCTGCGCTGCTCGAAAAGAAGACCCGTGGTTCTGGCCGTAACAACAACGGTCACATCACGATTCGTCATCGTGGCGGTGGTCACAAGCAGCACTACCGTATCGTCGACTTCCGTCGCAACAAAGATGGCATTCCGGCCAAGGTCGAACGCCTCGAGTACGACCCCAACCGTACGGCGCACATTGCTTTGCTGTGCTACGCCGACGGTGAGCGTCGCTACATCATTGCGCCGCGCGGTCTGGAAGTGGGTGCCACGCTGGTCTCGGGTATCGAAGCCCCGATCCGCGCCGGTAACACGCTGCCTATCCGTAACATCCCCGTGGGTACCACGATCCACTGCATCGAAATGATCCCCGGCAAGGGCGCCCAAATGGCGCGTTCGGCTGGCGCATCGGCGGTGTTGCTGGCCCGTGAAGGCACCTACGCTCAAGTGCGTCTGCGTTCGGGCGAAGTCCGTCGCGTTCACATTGAGTGCCGTGCCACCATCGGTGAAGTCGGTAACGAAGAACACAGCCTGCGCCAGATCGGCAAGGCCGGTGCAATGCGTTGGCGCGGTGTGCGTCCGACGGTTCGTGGTGTTGCCATGAACCCGGTGGATCACCCGCACGGTGGCGGCGAAGGCCGTACCGGCGAAGCACGCGAACCGGTCAGCCCGTGGGGCACGCCCTCGAAGGGTTTCAAGACCCGTCGCAACAAGCGGACGAACAATATGATCGTCCAACGGCGCAAGCGCAAGTAAGAGGCGAACACTATGTCACGTTCGATCAAGAAAGGCCCGTTTGTCGATGCTCACCTCGTCAAGAAGGTGGACAAGGCTATCGCGGGCAAAGACAAGAAGCCGATCAAGACCTGGTCGCGCCGTTCCACGATCCTGCCCGATTTCATCGGTCTCACGATCGCGGTGCACAACGGTCGCCAGCACGTTCCCGTTTATATCAACGAGAACATGGTCGGTCACAAGCTCGGCGAGTTCGCGCTGACCCGTACGTTCAAGGGCCACGCAGCGGACAAGAAGGCGAAGAGGTAAGCGATGGAAACTACTGCCATTATCCGTGGGGTTCACATCTCGGCCCAGAAAACCCGTCTGGTTGCGGACCTGATCCGCGGCAAGTCGGTTGCTCAGGCGCTGAATATCCTCACCTTTTCCCCCAAGAAGGCTGCCGGCATCCTGAAAAAGGCTGTCGAGTCTGCCATCGCCAATGCCGAACACAACGACGGCGCTGATATCGACGAATTGAAAGTCACCACGATTTTCGTCGACAAGGCGCAATCGATGAAGCGTTTCTCGGCTCGCGCCAAGGGCCGCGGTAACCGCATCGAGAAGCAGACCTGCCATATCACGGTCAAGGTCGGAGCCTAAGGAGTCACGATGGGTCAGAAAATTCACCCCACTGGGTTCCGTCTCGCGGTCACCCGTAATTGGTCTTCACGTTGGTTCGCAGACGACAAAGCTTTCGGCACTATGTTGGCCGAAGACATCCGCGTCCGCGAATACCTGAAGAAAAAGCTCAAGAGCGCTTCTGTTGGTCGCGTCATCATCGAGCGTCCCGCCAAGAATGCACGTATCACGGTTTACTCGGCTCGTCCGGGCGTCGTGATCGGCAAGCGCGGCGAAGACATCGAAAACCTGAAGGCTGATCTGCAGCGTCTGATGGGCGTGCCTGTGCACGTCAACATCGAGGAAATCCGCAAACCGGAAACCGACGCTCAGTTGATCGCTGATTCGATCTCGCAACAGCTCGAAAAGCGCATCATGTTCCGCCGTGCCATGAAGCGCGCCATGCAAAACGCCATGCGTTTGGGCGCCCAAGGCATCAAGATCATGAGCTCGGGCCGTCTGAACGGTATCGAAATCGCTCGCACCGAGTGGTACCGCGAAGGCCGTGTGCCGCTGCACACGCTGAAAGCCAATATCGACTACGGTACCTCCGAAGCCCACACCACCTACGGTGTGATCGGCATCAAGGTCTGGGTCTATAAGGGCGATATGCTGGCCAACGGCGAATTGCCGCCGGAAACCGCAGCCCCGCGTGAAGAAGAGCGCCGTCCGCGTCGCGCGCCGCGTGGCGATCGTCCTGGTGGCGATCGTCCGGGTCGTCCGGGTGGTCGTGGCCGTGGTCCCCGCAAGGCGGATGCGGCTCCGGCTCCTGAAGGAGAATAACCATGCTGCAACCCTCTCGCAGAAAGTATCGCAAAGAGCAGAAGGGCCGCAACACCGGTCTGGCCACGCGCGGCACGAACGTGTCGTTCGGCGAGTTCGGTCTGAAGGCCACCGGCCGTGGCCGTCTGACCGCCCGTCAGATCGAAGCCGCTCGTCGTGCTATCAACCGTCACATCAAGCGTGGCGGCCGTATCTGGATTCGTATTTTCCCGGATAAGCCGATCTCGCAAAAGCCTGCCGAAGTCCGGATGGGTAATGGTAAAGGTAACCCGGAGTACTGGGTTGCCGAGATCCAACCCGGCAAGGTGCTCTACGAAATGGAAGGGGTCAGCGAAGAGCTGGCGCGCGAGGCGTTCCGCCTGGCCGCTGCCAAGCTGCCGATCTCGACCACGTTCGTCGCGCGTCATATCGGTGCTTAAGGAGTACACAATGAAAGCTAGCGAACTCCGTTCGAAAGACGCCGCCGAGCTCACAACCGAGCTCGAGAGCCTGCTGAAGGCACAATTCGGTCTGCGCATGCAGAAAGCCACGCAGCAGCTTGGCAACACCACCCAGCTGCGCAATGTACGTCGCGACATCGCTCGCGTTCGTACCTTGCTGACCGAGAAGGCAGGGAAATAATTATGAGCGAAACTCAAACCACTCAAGTCGCCAAGCGCCAGCGTACGCTGGTCGGCAAGGTCGTCAGCAACAAGATGGACAAGACGGTCGTCGTTCTGGTCGAACGCCGCGTCAAGCACCCCATCTATGGCAAGATCGTCATGCGCTCTGCTAAATACAAAGCACACGACGAGTCGAACCAGTACAACGAAGGCGACACTGTCGAAATCGCTGAAGGTCGTCCGATCTCCCGCTCGAAGTCCTGGAGCGTGGTGCGCTTGATCGAAGCAGTCCGCATCATCTAATGATGCAAGCCAGGTGGGCGGGCAACCGGGACTCCCAGTTGTTCACCCTCATGGAAAAAAGCGGTGAGGATGCTTTTGTCCTTGCCGCTTTTTGTTGCAGGGCCGCCTCAAAAGAAAAACGCCCCCTCGGTGGCAGCAAGCCGAAGGCGCAGCGCCGGGGCTTTTTTTGCTGGTGTGGCGGTATTGCACACTTTTTACACAAAAGGCTTGCATCCAATCTGGGAGCGAGCTAGAATTACAGACTTTCCCGAGTTGCCTGTACCGGCGATGTGCTACAGCGTGATGGCTGAGGTAGGCCGATAAGGGTACCGGGGAAAGTATCCGCAGGATTTCAACCCAGGGTCGCTGCAGTGTTTTGAAGATGTCTTCAAGGCGTTCGGCGGACCTGACGGGACCAAAACTGGCAGGAATCGCGCTATCCCCTGGTCGGGAAATCGTAATTCCAGTTAAGTTGGAACAGGAAAAATCATGATCCAAATGCAGACCACGCTGGACGTGGCCGACAACACCGGTGCGCGCGCTGTTATGTGCATCAAGGTGCTCGGTGGCTCCAAGCGCCGTTATGCCGGTATCGGCGACATCATCAAGGTGAGCGTCAAAGATGCGGCTCCGCGCGGGCGCGTCAAAAAAGGCGAAATTTACAACGCCGTGGTGGTTCGCACCGCCAAGGGTGTGCGCCGCAAAGACGGTTCGCTGATCCGCTTCGGTGGCAATGCCGCCGTGTTGCTCAATGCCAAGCTGGAGCCCATCGGCACCCGCATCTTCGGACCCGTTACGCGCGAATTGCGTACCGAGCGTTTCATGAAGATCGTGTCGCTGGCCCCCGAAGTGCTGTAAGGAGCCCACGATGAACAACATCCGTAAAGGCGACGAAGTCATCGTCCTGACCGGCCGCGACAGAACCCGTCGTGGCACCGTGCTGGCTCGCGTTGATGCCGACCACGTTCTGGTCGAGGGCGTTAACGTCGTCAAAAAGCACGTCAAGGCCAATCCCATGGCCAACAACCCTGGCGGTATCGTCGAAAAGACCTTGCCGATCCATATTTCCAACGTGGCGCTGTTCAACCCGGCCACCGGCAAGGGCGATCGCGTCGGCGTGAAAGAAGTCGACGGCCGCAAGGTCCGCGTGTTCCGTTCCAATGGTGCCGTTGTCGGCGCCAAGGCGTAAGGGGCGACAGACATGTCTCGTTTGCAAGAACTCTACAAGAGCAAAGTTGCTCCTGACCTGAAAGAGAAATTTGGCTACAAGAGCCAAATGGAAGTGCCGCGCATCACCAAGGTCACCCTGAACATGGGTGTCTCGGAAGCGGTTGCTGACAAAAAGGTCATCGAGCACGCTGTTGCTGACCTCACGAAGATCGCCGGCCAAAAGCCCGTCATCACCAAGACCCGTAAGGCTATCGCCGGTTTCAAGATCCGCGAAAACTACCCGATCGGTTGCATGGTGACGTTGCGTGGCCAGCGCATGTACGAATTCCTGGATCGCCTGGTGGCGGTTGCGTTGCCTCGCGTGCGCGACTTCCGCGGTATTTCCGGTCGTGCATTCGACGGTCGCGGCAATTACAACATCGGGGTGAAAGAGCAGATCATTTTCCCCGAAATCGAGTACGACAAGATCGACGCGTTGCGTGGGCTGAACATCAGCATCACCACCACCGCCAAGACCGACGACGAAGCCAAGGCACTGTTGACCGCCTTCAGCTTCCCGTTCCGTAACTAAGGGGCTGATGACGTGGCTAAACTTTCCCTCATCAATCGCGATATCAAGCGCGCCAAGCTGGCTGACAAGTTCGCCGCTCGCCGTGTCGAATTGAAAGCGATCATCGACGACCAGTCGAAGACCGACGAAGAACGTTACCAAGCTCGGCTGAAGCTGCAACAACTGCCGCGCAATGCCAACCCGACTCGCCAGCGTAACCGCTGCGTGGTCACGGGTCGTCCGCGTGGTGTCTTCCGCAAGTTTGGGCTGACTCGCCACAAACTGCGTGAAATGGCGATGAAGGGTGAAATCCCCGGCATCACCAAGGCCAGCTGGTAGGAGAAAAAACATGAGCATGAGCGATCCCATCGCCGATATGCTGACTCGCATTCGCAATGCGCAGCAAGTTGACAAAATTACGGTGAGCATGCCCTCCTCGAAGCTGAAGGCGGCTATTGCCGCTGTGCTGCAGGATGAAGGCTACATCGACAGCTTTGAAGTCAAAGGCACGCAGGCTAAGCCTGAGTTGGAAATCACCCTGAAGTACTACGCTGGCCGTCCGGTTATCGAGCGCATCGAACGCGTTTCGCGCCCTGGTCTGCGTATCTACAAGGGCCGTAGCAGTATTCCTCAGGTCATGAACGGCCTGGGCGTGGCCATCGTTTCGACCTCGCGCGGCGTTATGACCGACCGCAAGGCCCGTGCAAACGGCGTCGGCGGCGAAGTCCTGTGCTACGTGGCCTAAGGAGAAATTCTAATGTCACGTATCGCTAAATATCCGGTAGACCTGCCCAAGGGTGTTGAAGCCAACATCCAACAGGATCAGATCACCGTCAAGGGCCCGTTGGGCACCTTGAGCCAAGAGCTGACCGGTCACGTTACGATTGGTCAAGACAACGGCAAGCTGACGTTCGTTGCTGCTGACGACTCGCGCCACGCTGGCGCCATGTCGGGCACCGTGCGCGCTCTGGTCGCCAACATGGTGACTGGCGTGAGCAAGGGCTTCGAGCGCAAGCTGACGCTGGTGGGTGTGGGTTATCGTGCCCAGATCCAAGGCGACGCTGTCAAGCTGCAGTTGGGCTTCTCGCACGACGTTGTGCATAAGCTGCCCGCTGGCATCAAGGCCGAGTGCCCCACCCAGACGGAAATCGTCATCAAGGGCTCCAACAAGCAAGTCGTCGGTCAAGTGGCCGCTGAAATCCGCGCTTATCGCGAACCCGAACCCTACAAGGGCAAGGGCGTGCGCTATGCGGACGAACGCGTCGTCATTAAAGAAACCAAGAAGAAATAACGGCGCACGCAAGGACGAATCATGGACAAAAAAGTTTCCCGTTTGCGTCGTGCGGTTCCGACCCGCCGGAAGATCACCGAGTTGCGCGTTCACCGCCTCTCGATTTTCCGCTCGAACCTGCACATCTACGCCAACATCATTTCGCCGGAAGGCGATCGCGTGCTGGTCAGCGCTTCGACGCTGGAACCCGAAGTGCGTGCGCAACTGGCCGGCCAAACCGGTCAGGGCGGCAACACCGCCGCTGCCACGCTGGTGGGCAAGCGCGTAGCCGAAAAGGCAAAGGCTGCCGGTATCGAACTGGTCGCTTTCGATCGCTCGGGCTTTCGTTACCATGGCCGCGTGAAAGCGCTGGCCGATGCCGCGCGTGAAGCCGGTCTGAAGTTCTAAGCGAGGATTTGTCAAATGGCTAAAGTACAAGGCAAAGGCGCCGCGGAAAAAGAGAACGACGACGGCCTGCGCGAAAAGATGATCGCGGTCAACCGCGTCAGCAAGGTGGTCAAGGGTGGTCGCACCATGAGCTTCGCCGCGCTGACCGTGGTGGGTGACGGCGATGGCCGTATCGGCATGGGCAAGGGCAAGGCGCGTGAAGTGCCGGTGTCCGTCCAGAAAGCCATGGAACAGGCCCGTCGCGGCATGTTCAAGGTTGCGCTGAAGAACGGCACGCTGCATCACACCGTCGTGGGCAAGCATGGTGCTTCCACCGTGCTGATTTCCCCGGCAGCCGAAGGTACCGGCGTGATCGCCGGCGGCCCGATGCGCGCTATCTTCGAAGTGATGGGTGTGCGTAACGTTGTTGCCAAGAGCCTCGGCTCGAGCAATCCCTACAACATGGTCCGTGCCACGCTGAATGGGCTACGCGCTTCCCTGACTCCGTCGGAAGTCGCTGCCAAGCGCGGCAAGACTGTCGAAGAGATCCTGGGGTAAATCATGTCTCAGAAGCAGATCAAAGTTACCCTCGTGCGCTCGGTCATCGGCACCAAGCAATCCCACCGCGACACCGTTCGTGGCCTGGGTCTGCGCCGTCTGAACAGCAGCAGCATTCTGGTCGACACGCCCGAGGTGCGCGGGATGATCCGTAAAGTGGATTATCTTGTCTCCGTCTCGGAAGCCTAAGGAATCACGATGTCGGATATTCAACTTAATTCGCTGAAGCCCGCTGAGGGCGCCAAGCACGCCAAGCGCCGCGTTGGCCGTGGTATCGGTTCGGGTCTGGGTAAAACCGCCGGCCGTGGCCACAAGGGTCAAAAATCGCGTTCGGGCGGTTTCCACAAAGTCGGCTTCGAAGGCGGTCAAATGCCGCTGCAGCGTCGTCTGCCCAAGCGTGGTTTCACGCCCCTGGGTCAGCACCTGTACGCCGAAGTCCGCTTGTCGGAACTGCAAGCCCTGCCCATCGACGAAATCGATGTGCAAGCGCTGAAGGCTGCTGGAGTCGTGGGCCAACAGGTCCGCTACGCCAAGGTCATCAAGTCGGGTGAACTCTCGCGCAAAGTGACGCTCAAGGGCCTCACCGCGACGGCTGGCGCTCGCGCCGCCATCGAAGCCGCGGGCGGCTCGCTTGCTTGATTGCGAGGTAATACGTGGCTAACGCACAGGCACTGGGCAAAACCGGACCGAAGTACGGCGATTTGAAACGCCGTCTCGTGTTCCTGGTCCTGGCCTTGGTGGTTTACCGGCTGGGGACTCACATCCCCGTGCCGGGTATTAATCCGGACGCACTGGCGGACCTGTTCCGCCAGAACCAGGGCGGTATCCTGGGCCTGTTCAACATGTTCTCGGGCGGCGCGTTGTCGCGCTTTTCGATCTTCGCCTTGGGGATCATGCCGTACATCTCTGCATCGATCATCATGCAGTTGATGTCTGTCGTGGTTCCGTCGCTGGAAGCCCTCAAAAAAGAGGGCGAGGCCGGCCGCCGCAAGATCACCCAATACACCCGCTACGGCACGGTCGTGCTGGCGCTGGTGCAGGCGGTGGGTATTTCGGTGGCGTTGGAGTCGCAGCCTGGCCTGGTCATTGATCCAGGTATGCTGTTCCGCTTCACGACGGTCGTGACGTTGCTGACTGGCACCATGTTCGTCATGTGGCTGGGTGAGCAAATCACCGAGCGTGGCCTGGGTAACGGTATCTCGATCTTGATTTTCTCGGGTATTGTTGCTGGGCTGCCTTCGGCGCTGGCTGGATTGCTGGATCTGGTTCGTACCAACGCAATGTCGGTGGTGTCGGCTTTGTTTATCGTGGCCTTGGTGGTGTTGGTCACTGCTTTTGTGGTGTTCGTGGAACGCGGACAACGCAAGATCACAGTGAATTACGCCAAGCGTCAGGTGGGCAACAAGATCTACGGTGGTCAAAGCTCGCACTTGCCGTTGAAGCTGAACATGGCTGGGGTGATTCCGCCGATCTTTGCGTCGTCGATCATTCTGTTCCCGGCCACGATTACCAGCTGGTTCTCGACGGGTGACAGCATGTTGTGGTTGCGTGACCTGGCGGCGGCTCTTGAGCCTCGTCAACCGCTCTACATCACGTTGTACTCGGCTGCGATTATTTTCTTCTGCTTTTTCTACACGGCGTTGGTGTTTAACAGCCGCGAAACGGCAGATAACCTGAAGAAAAGTGGTGCGTTCGTTCCTGGCATCCGCCCGGGCGAGCAAACAGCGCGCTACATCGACAAGATCCTGATGCGCTTGACGCTGGTGGGTGCGCTGTATATCACCCTCGTGTGTCTGCTCCCAGAGTTCTTGGTGATGCGTTGGAATGTACCGTTTTATTTTGGTGGCACGTCCTTGTTGATCATCGTAGTGGTGACGATGGATTTCATGTCCCAGGTTCAGGCCTACATGATGTCGCACCAGTATGATTCGCTCCTTAAAAAGGCGAACTTCAAGGGCTCCTCAGGTTTGCCGATGCGGTAGCAAAGAGAATGTCTAAGGACGACGTCATCCAGATGCAAGGCGAGGTTCTAGAGAACCTCCCCAACGCGACTTTTCGCGTCAAGCTCGAAAACGGCCACGTGGTGTTAGGCCATATTTCCGGCAAGATGCGTATGCATTACATCCGGATTCTGCCGGGCGACAAGGTCACTGTGGAGCTCACGCCCTATGACCTGACAAGGGCAAGAATTGTGTTCCGCTCGAAATGAGCAACCCGGATTACGGAAAATTAGGAGTCAACCATGAAAGTAATGGCATCGGTTAAGCGGATTTGCCGCAACTGCAAAGTTATTAAACGTCACGGCGTGGTGCGAGTGATCTGCACCGACCCGCGTCACAAGCAGCGTCAAGGCTAACCCTGGTTAGCGACACGCAACGGATTTATTCAAGGAACAGTCATGGCCCGTATTGCTGGCATTAACATTCCGCCGCAACAGCACGCCGAGATCGGCCTGACCGCCATTTTTGGCATCGGTCGTACGCGCGCTCGCAAGATCTGCGAAGCTGCAAATGTACCCCTTTCCAAAAAGGTCAAGGATCTGACCGACGCTGAACTGGAACGCATCCGCGAACACGTTGGTGTGTTCACGGTCGAAGGTGACCTGCGTCGCGAAGTGCAACTCTCGATCAAGCGTTTGATCGATTTGGGCACCTACCGCGGCATGCGTCATAAGCGCGGTTTGCCCGTGCGCGGCCAGCGCACTCGCACCAACGCTCGCACCCGCAAGGGACCGCGTCGTGCTGCTGCGTCCCTGAAGAAATAATCGAGGAACTTAGATTATGGCGAAAGCTTCTACCAGCGGCGCCTCGCGCGTACGCAAAAAGGTCAAGAAGAACGTCTCGGACGGCATTGCGCACGTTCACGCGTCGTTCAACAACACCATCATCACCATCACCGACCGTCAGGGCAATGCCCTGTCGTGGGCGACTTCGGGTGGCGCGGGCTTCAAGGGCTCGCGTAAATCGACGCCGTTCGCCGCTCAGGTGGCTGCCGAAACGGCAGGCCGCGTGGCGCTGGAATACGGCATCAAGACTCTCGAAGTGCGTATCAAGGGCCCCGGTCCTGGTCGCGAATCGTCCGTGCGTGCGCTGAATGCGCTGGGCATCAAGATCTCGAGCATCGCCGATATCACGCCCGTGCCGCATAACGGCTGCCGTCCGCCGAAGCGTCGTCGTATCTAAAGGGAATCCACATGGCTCGTTATACTGGACCCAAATGCAAACTCTCGCGTCGCGAGGGTACCGATCTGTTCCTGAAGAGCGCCCGTCGCTCGCTGGATTCCAAGTGCAAGCTGGATTCCAAGCCCGGTCAACATGGCCGCACTTCGGGTGCCCGCACCTCTGACTACGGTCTGCAGCTGCGTGAAAAGCAAAAGCTCAAGCGCATGTACGGCGTGCTGGAAAAGCAATTCCGCAAGTACTTCGCTGAAGCCGAACGCCGCCGTGGCAACACCGGCGAAACGCTGATCCAATTGCTGGAATCGCGCTTGGACAACGTGGTGTATCGCATGGGCTTCGGCTCGACGCGTGCCGAGGCTCGCCAATTGGTCAGCCACCGCGCTATCGAACTGAACGGCCACACCGCTGACATCGCTTCGCTGATCGTCAAGGCTGGTGACGTGATCACCGTTCGTGAAAAAGCCAAGAAACAAGGCCGCATTCGCGAATCGCTGGATCTGGCTTCGAGCATCGGCATCCCCCAATGGGTGGAAGTCGACGCCAGCAAGATGGCCGGTACCTTCAAGGCGATGCCCGATCGCGCTGATGTCGCTCGCGATATCAACGAATCGATGGTCGTCGAACTGTACTCGCGTTAATCATAGCCAGCGCGGCTATCTTGCTGCGCTGCTTGCTGTGATCATCGATGGCAAGTCCCGCAGCAGCCCGCTTGGCGTGAAATTCACGCAAGCGGGTTTTGCGGTTGTTATAAACAGCTTTTTTGCTGCCTCTTTCAAGACACGCCGGGTCATCCGACGTTGCTTGATGTTGTTGTTTCCATCAGCCTTATCGGTGTAACGAGCCGAGGGTATTGAAAAGGAATACTGTACATGTCCACTCAAGGTTTTCTGAAGCCGCGTTCCATTGAAGTTCAACCGGTCGGCACTCACCATGCCAAGATCGTGATGGAGCCCTTCGAGCGTGGCTACGGCCACACGCTGGGTAACGCCCTGCGCCGTATTTTGCTGTCTTCGATGACGGGCTATGCGCCTACCGAAGTCCAAATGACCGGTGTTGTGCACGAATATTCCACCATCCCTGGTGTGCGCGAAGATGTCGTCGACATCCTGCTGAACCTGAAGGGCGTGGTGTTCAAGCTGCATAATCGTGACGAAGTCACCTTGGTGCTACGCAAGAACGGTGTTGGCGCCGTATTGGCCAGCGACATCGAGCTGCCCCATGACGTCGAAATCATCAACCCTGATCACCTCATCTGCAACCTGACCGACGCCGGTAAAGTGGAAATGCAGATCAAGGTCGAAAAGGGCCGTGGCTATGTGCCGGGTAACGTGCGCGCGCTGTCCGAAGACCGCACGCACACCATCGGCCGTATCGTGTTGGACGCCTCGTTCAGCCCCGTGCGCCGCGTCAGCTATGCCGTCGAGAGCGCTCGTGTCGAACAGCGTACCGACCTGGACAAGCTGGTGCTGGACATCGAAACCAACGGCGTGATTTCGCCCGAGGAAGCCGTCCGTCAATCGGCCCGCATCCTGATGGATCAGATCTCCGTGTTTGCCGCACTGGAAGGCGCTGGCGATTCGTACGAAGCCCCGGTCCGCGGCACGCCGCAGATCGACCCGGTGCTGTTGCGCCCGGTCGACGATCTGGAGCTGACCGTGCGTTCGGCCAACTGCCTGAAGGCCGAAAACATCTACTACATCGGCGACCTGATCCAGCGTACCGAAAACGAGTTGCTCAAGACCCCGAACCTGGGTCGCAAGTCGCTCAACGAAATCAAGGAAGTCCTGGCTGCACGTGGCTTGACCTTGGGCATGAAGCTCGAGAACTGGCCGCCCTTGGGTCTGGAACGTCCCTAAGCCGTTCATTTAATTCATCGATTTTCCACCGGACCGCGGCCTGGCGACAGACCGATAGAAGATTCGGATAACCTGGCGGTGCATGCGCCGCCTTTAGATTCAAAAGGAACTTATCATGCGTCACGGTAATGGTTTGCGTAAGCTCAATCGTACTAGCAGCCACCGTCTTGCCATGTTTCGCAACATGGCCGTTTCGTTGTTGACCCACGAAGCGATCAAGACCACGCTGCCCAAGGCGAAAGAACTGCGCCGCGTCGTTGAGCCCCTGATCACCCTGGGCAAGGAACCCACTCTGGCGAACAAGCGTCTGGCTTTTGCCCGTCTGCGCGATCGCGATGCTGTGGTGAAACTGTTCGCTGAAATCGGTCCCCGCTTTGCGGCCCGTAACGGCGGCTACACCCGCATCCTGAAAATGGGTTTCCGCCAAGGCGATAACGCTCCCATGGCTTACATGGAATTGGTTGATCGTCCTGAAGTCGAGGAAACTGAGGCTGACAACGCTGCCGAATAATCCGGTCAGTGGATAAGCGCAAAGGCGAGCTTTCGGGCTCGCCTTTGTTTTTTACCGTCCATCTCACCTCTACCCGGCGCAGGCGCAATCCGACGATGCCACGGCCCCCGGCAGGCTTTGCAGCTTTCGTCAGGGATTTGCCTTGAGAGCCTCACGTAATTGAGCTGCCGTCGCCACCAATTGCTCGGCCGGCGGTTGTGGCGGCATGATGAACTCCAGATCCTTCTGGGCGATGTACTGTGTGGAGGTAACGTCCTGCAGTTCGTGCATGGGGATGAGGTGTGCATGAGCATGCGCGACATGGATCCCGGTAAACACAAAGCCCACGCGTTCTACCTGATACAAGGCCTTCATCACCCGTGACAGGGATTGGCCCAAGCCCAGGATATGGTTGGCCTGTTGTTGCGGGATATCCTCAAAATACGGGTAATGTTGCTTGGGAATGATGAGCACATGGCCGGGCCGGACAGGGTGAATGTCCAGAAATGCCAGCGTGTGCTCGTCTTCGTGCACAACGTGAGCGGGGATTTGACCTTGTGCGATGCGGCAAAACAGGCATGAGTCTGACATGGCGATACGGTCTCTCAGGATAAGGGATGCCGCGCCACGCACCATTCGGTGCCACCGGTTGGGTCAGGCGAGATTCGATCACGGCGTCGCACAGCATGGCATACAAAGTAAGATACCTGATCGACACTGCGGTGCAAGCCGTTTTCAGGAGCCGTCATGTTGCGTGAAGACGATATCGTGTTGGTCATCAGTAACGCCCCGGATCTGTTGCTGGCGAAACGTATTGCCCATGTACTCGTCGAAGATGGCTTGGCAGCCTGTGTGAACCTCGGCGCTCCCATTTTGTCCATCTATCGCTGGCAAGGCCAGATCGAGGGGGCCGATGAGATTCCGATGTGGATCAAGACGACTGCAGGCCAACAGCATGCCGTCGTACAGGCGTTGGCTAAACTACATCCCTATGAGGTGCCTGAAATCATCGTCGTGCCTGTGATTGGCGGCAGCGCCCCCTATCTGGATTGGGTACGCGAGCAGGCTAACGGCACGCCCTTGGAATGATGAGCCTACTTGGGCCGTTGTTATTCCGATGGATGGTCATCCCGGTTTGTAGATGAGCGGTCTCGCGGATTGGGTAACAAAGAGAATGTGATGCATCAGTTTATGGTTCGTGCACCGTCGGCAGGGCGGTATGGGTGGAGTGCCTTGATCGCGCTGGCGATCTGGGTTTTGCTTGCTTGGCGCCCGGCTGCTGCGTTGTCGGAGGATGACTTCCTGCCGCCTGAGCAAGCATTTGCATTCACGGCCGCCATGACGAGCCCGGAAACGCTGCAACTGCAATATCGCATTGCGCCGGGGTATTACATGTATCGCGAGCGGTTCGAGCTGTCGGCCGACCCCTCGGGGGCTGTGACGTTGGGGGCGCCGGTTTATCCCCAAGGGGAAGTCAAATACGACCCGACATTCGAAAAGAACATGGAGGTCTACCACCGTCAGGTGACGATCTCCGTGCCGGTTGCCGGAGATCAGCCCTTTGTTTTGAAAGTCACCAGCCAGGGGTGCGCCGATGCGGGGCTGTGCTATCCCCCGGCAGATCATACGGTCAAGCTCGAGCCGGTGGCTGGAGGATATGCGCTGGATGGCGTGGATGCACGTGCATCGGGGTCAGGCCTGGCCCTAGGCAGAGCGGCTACGGTTGACACGTCGACCGGCGTCCAGGGCCGCTCAGAGCCGCCCGGCGGCTTCGGTGCGCTGTTGTCGGCGGGTGATACCGGATTGGCTGATGCCATCAGTGGACTGGGATGGTTGAAGACGGCAGGAGTGTTCTGGGTACTCGGATTGCTGTTGGCGTTGACGCCATGCGTATTGCCCATGATCCCCATTCTGTCCTCGATTGTGGTCGGGGGAACGAGCGATGAGCGTCCAGGGCGCTGGCGTGGGCTGGGTCTGGCAGCGGCCTATGTGTTGGGCATGTCGGTGGTTTATACGGCGCTCGGCGTAGCGGCAGGCCTGAGCGGCGCCGGTCTGGCTGCGTGGCTGCAGACGCCCTGGATCCTGGCGGTGTTCGCTGCAGTGCTGGTTCTGCTGGCTGTCGCGACGTTTGGAGCTTTTGATTTTCAGGTGCCGGGGGCGGTGCAAAGCTGGCTGACGGCCCGCTCGGCGCGTATCCCTGGAGGGCGCGTGACCGGCGCTCTGGGAATGGGGGCGATATCGGCATTGATTGTGGGGCCTTGCGTGGCGGCGCCGCTGGCTGGAGCCTTGCTGTATATCTCGCAGACGGGTGACGTGGTGTTGGGGGCGGCAGCGTTGTTTGCGCTCGCATGGGGGATGGGGGTGCCGTTGCTCGTTGTCGGGGCTTCATCGGGAGCGTTATTGCCCAAGGCCGGTCCGTGGATGGATGGGGTCAAGCGCTTGTTTGGCATGCTGCTGTTGGCGACGGCATGGTGGATGTTGATTCCTGTCACGCCGACGTGGCTGCAGATGACGGGCTGGGCTTTCCTGGCTATCGTGGGCGCGGTGATGTTGCGCGCTTTTGACGCACTGCCGAGCACTGCCGGGGCTCCCCGTATGTTCGCAAAGGGCATCGGCTTGCTGCTGGCGTTGGCGGCTGCGGCATGGCTCGTGGGGGCTGCCAGTGGTGGCCGTGATGTGCTTCAGCCCCTGTCGCATTTGGTGCAGCGTGAGGCGTCAGGCCAGGCGGTCGCCGCTGCGGATCATGTGGAATTCAGGCGGGTACGCAACACCGCTGAGCTGGATGCGTTGTTGGCGCAAAGTACGCGGCCGGTGATGTTGGATTTTTACGCGGATTGGTGTGTGTCGTGCCGGGAAATGGAGCGGTTTACGTTTTCTGATCCGGCTGTGGCCAGCAAGATGTCGCGGATGTTGCTGCTGCAGGCTGATGTGACGCAGAACAATGCGGACGATCGGGAGTTGCTGAAGCGGTTCAGGTTGTTTGGGCCGCCGGGGATTTTGTTCTTTGAGCCGGGTGGGGCGCCGGTTGCTGATGCCCGCGTTGTGGGGTTTCAGGATGCGGCGCGGTTTGGGGCGGTGCTGGATCGGGTGCTGCGGTAGTTGAGCCGTGCTTGCCCTGGCCTAAAAGCGCATCTAGAGAGATCTTCCGCCAAAGGCCATCGCCCACACAGTCTACGCCTGCCCTGCTTAAACGCGATAACTGGGCGCGCCCGTAGGCGCCCAGTTATCGCAACCCCGCAAAATCTTCGTCCCTTCACAAACAGCCCAAAAAACGCCAAGCAAACCGCCCATCCCAGCATCGCAGGGAACCAGAGAAATTGCGAGTCGCTGCGGGGCGGCTGCCGTGTCAGGGCNCCTCGTGGGCGAGCGAGCGGATACCGAAGGAGGCCCGAACGGGCCGACGAGGTGAGCGAAGCGGTGTCGGACGCGCAGGCGGCCGACCGATCACGTGAAGCCCTGACACGGCAGCCGCCCCGCAGCGACGTCCACAAGAACCTGCTATCTCTATCGAGACGTCCCCACGGCTTACATGCGAACGGCTGAGCTCACAGTGGTGGCATGCCTGACGTTCCCGTGCGCTGTTTGCTCACCGCCCGTATTACTGCTGTTTCAGCAGCTTTGCTGCATCGATGGCGAAGTAGGTCAGGATGCCGTCGGCGCCGGCGCGCTTGAAGGCCAGAAGAGCTTCCATCATGACTTTGTCGTGATCCAGCCAACCGTTGGCGGAGGCGGCTTTGATCATGGCATATTCACCACTGACCTGGTAGGCAAAGGTCGGAACGCGGAAGGCGTCTTTGACTCGGCGTAATACGTCGAGGTAGGGCATGCCGGGTTTGACCATGACCATGTCGGCGCCTTCCTGGAGGTCGGCGGCGACTTCGCGCAGGGCTTCGTCGATGTTGCCCGGGTCCATTTGGTAGGCCATTTTGTTGGACTTGCCCAGGTTGCTGGCTGAGCCTACTGCATCGCGGAAGGGACCATAGAACGCGCTGGCGTATTTGGCGGAGTACGCCATGATGCGGGTATGGATGTGCTGCCTGGATTCCAAGGCCTCGCGGATGGCGCCGATGCGGCCGTCCATCATGTCGCTGGGGGCCACGATGTCGACGCCGGCGTCGGCCTGGACCAGCGCCTGGCGAATCAGGATTTCAACGGTGGGCTCGTTGATGACGTAGCCGTTTTCGTCGATGACGCCGTCCTGGCCGTGGCTGGTGTAGGGGTCGAGAGCGACGTCGGTCAGGATGCCTAACTCAGGGAAGCGCTGTTTCAGCGCTGCGACGACGCGGGGAATCAGGCCATCGGGATTGGTGGCTTCGATACCGTCGGGGGTCTTTAGTGCCGGGTCGATGGCGGGAAAGAGCGAGAGGACGGGAATGCCGAGTTCTACGCATTCTTCAGCCGCGGTGAGCAGGGTGTCGGGCGAATAGCGTACGACACCGGGCAGCGAAGCCACGGGCTCGCGCAGGCCTTTGCCTTCGGCGACGAAAACGGGATAGATCAGGTCGTCGACGGTCAGGGTGTTTTCACGTACCAGACGACGGGTAAAGTCATCGCGGCGCAGGCGGCGTGGGCGCGAGGTCGGAAAGGGAGGGGTGATGATTTTGGGGTTCATGGTACGACCTTGGGAGATATCCAGTTCTCGATGTATTGTGCGGCCTCTTCCAAGCCGATGCGTTCGGTTGCCGAGAACGGCACGGTGTATAGCGCACCGATGTCGGCCAGCTGTTTGCGCACGGCGAAGACGGCGCGCTGGCGTTGACCGTAGGGCAGCTTGTCAGCCTTGGTCAGCAGGGCCAGCACTGGCCGCCCCGTGGGGGCAATGAAATCAGCCAGGCGTCGATCAAGCTCGGTGACGCCACGGCGAATATCGATCAACAGCACGATGCCAGCCAAGGAAGGACGATCGCGCAGGTATCCGCCCAGGATGTCCGACCATTTTTCTTTTTCTTTGTAGGCGACGGAGGCATAGCCATAGCCGGGCAAGTCGACGAGAAAGCCGAGTGGCTCATCCGGTGCCAACGGGTCCGGCAGGCCAAACAGGTTGATCAATCGCGTGCGGCCGGGTGTCTTGCTGGAGTAGGCCAGTCGACGCTGATTGCACAGCACATTGATGGCCGAAGATTTGCCCGCGTTGGAGCGGCCGACAAAACAGACCTCGGGCGCGCCGGGGTCTGGCAGCTGGTCGAGGCGGGCTGCCGAAATAAAGAAAGAGGCACGGTGGAGGAGGGACACGAGAGAAGTCCGATATAGTTGGTTATGGGCGCCCAAGAGGCATGAGCAGAGCGTCGCTCGCCTCGCGAGGGAGCCAAGGAACGGGGTGGTCCAACGTCCCTTGAAAACCCTATTGTATAATCGTGCGTTTGCAGCAGTGGTACCCCCTGCATTAGCCGGGTCTTTCCGCCTGTTAAAAAGATGGAAATTCCGGGGCGGATGTACATTCGGTCCGGCACGGCATGGGGCAGGCATGAGGCGCGTGATGGCGCCTTGATCGCAGTCCGATCGTCGAGGTATTCAATGATGCGTGTGCTGTCCCGGATGTTGCTAGCTAGCGGGCTGATGCTCGGTGTAGTTGTAGTCTGTCCCAGTATTGCCGCAGAGAGCGCGGCAGGACCGGCCAAGCCGGACGCCGCCAAAGGCGCCCAGCTTTATGACCAAGGTGATGCCTCCAGAGGCATCGTTGCCTGTGCGTCCTGTCATGGTCCGGGAGGGAATAGCAGTATTCCTGCTAATCCTAATTTGGCTGCCCATCCTCACGAATATCTGGCGAAACAGCTCGCCGATTTTCAGACCAAACAAGGTGCCGACAAGCCCACGCGTAATGGCGCGGGCGGTAATCCCACACCGATGACCGCGATGGCGCAAAACCTCACACCCGAGGATATGCAAAACGTGGCGCTTTATCTGGCGCAGCAGCCGCTGGCACAGCCGGCGACCGCGGGGTACAAAGATCTGGTCGACCATGGGCAGAAAATTTGGCGCGGTGGTTTGCCGGACCGCAATGTTCCTGCCTGTGCGTCTTGCCACTCTGCGAATGGTGCTGGATTACCAGGGCAATATCCCCGTCTGGCGGGGCAGTTCCCTTCGTATATCGAAGAGCAATTGAAACTTTTCCGTAGTAAAGACCGGGCGAACAACGCAGTGATGAACGACATTGCCGACCGTATGTCGGATGCCGATATCAAAGCGGTGTCGGATTACGCCGCAGGCCTGCGCTAAGCTACGCGCTTGGCCCCATCCTCGCGCGGCCGGTCCGCGCAGCAATACGGGTATCTCTGGAACCAGGTTCCAGAGATACTGTCCATAAGGGGGTAGCCGGTTATGCGGCCCCCTTTTTTTCATGAACTCAAGCACCCAGCCCTCTCGTTATCCCCTTCGCAATCTGCCCCGCGATGTCTTCGAACTGCTCGGTTCGATGCGCTTTGCGGTGAGCCTGTTGATGTTCATCTGTATCGCCAGCCTGCTGGGCACGGTGCTGGCGCAAAATCGTCCATCGAACACGTATATCGACCAATTTGGGCCTTTCTGGTTCGAAGTGTTCGATAAATTCTCGATTTGGCATGTGTATAACAGTTGGTGGTTCTTAACCATCATGGGTTTTCTGGTCGTCTCCACGTCGGTGTGCTTGATCCGCAATACGCCGAAGATGCTGCGCGATGCACGGTCGTTCCGTGAACATGTGCGCGCGAGCAGCCTGCGAGCGTTTCCCCACCGTGTCGAAATCCGTGATGGGGCTGCGGTGGATGAGGCAGCCGGGGGCGTAAAGGGGCTGCTGGCCCAGCAAGGCTATGCAGTGCGCGAGCGCCGGGACGGTGAAGGCGTGATGTTGGCTGCCAAGAAAGGCAGCGCCAATCGTCTCGGATATATCTGCGCCCATTCCGCCATGGTGATTATCTGTATTGGGGGGCTGTTGGACAGCGAGTTAGGGGTGCGTTTGCAGGTGATGCTGGCAGGTAAGCAGCCGATTGTGGAAAACATGCTGATTTCGCAAGTACCAACCAGCGGGCGGCTCTCGGTGGCGAATCCCAGCTTTCGTGCCAGCGTGCTGATTCCCGAAGGCGGACAAGCCAGCACGGCAGTGGTGATGGTGGGGGATGGTGCGCTGGTCCAGCCTTTGCCGTTTACCCTGAAGCTCAAGAAATTCCTGGTGGACTATTACTCTACCGGCATGCCCAGCCGTTTTGCCAGCGAGGTCGAGGTCACCGATCCCGATACGGGCAAGACCTTTGATTCGACCATCGAGGTCAACGAGCCGCTGCGCTACAAGGGGGTGACGGTTTATCAGTCCAGTTTTGATGATGGTGGCAGCACTGTGAAGCTGAAAGGCTACCCTCTGGTGGGGGCTAGCAATGCGCCATTCGAAGTCGATAGCACAGTGGGCAAGGCAGCCGAAATTACCGCCCGTAGCGGTGATGGCAGTGCGCGGGAGATGCAGGTCGATATCACGGCGCTGCGCCCCATCAATGTCGAGGATCTCACCAGAGGTGCGCCGACTGGCAAACCCATGACGCTGGGAGAGCACGTCGCCTCGGTGTCCGGCAGTGCAGCGGGCAAGAAAAACGAGCATCTGCGCAATGTGGGTCCCAGCGTGGAATACCGTTTGATTGACCAGGCGGGACAAGCGCATGAGTTCATGAACTACATGTTGCCGGTCGAGCTGGATGGTGCGGCGGTCTTTTTGGCCGGTGTGCGCAACAACGCCTCGGAAAACTACCGCTATTTACGTATCCCGGCAGATGCGGACAGCTCGCTCGTCGAATTCATGCAGTTACGCGCCGCCTTGGCTGATCCTGCAGCGCGTCGTGAGGCGGCTCGCCGTTTCGCTGAGCGCAATAGCCCATCGCCCGCTGAGCGGTCATCGCTGCAGGCGGCAGCCGAGCGTGCTCTGGATACGTTCTCGAGCGGCGGGTTGCAGGCCATCGCGGGCTTTTTGCAGGCCAACACACCGCAAGCCGATCTGGAACGTGCGGCAGACGTAGTGATCCGCTTGATCGGCGTGTCCATGGCGGAATTGCGCGCCGTGGCCCGTGAGCGCGCGGGCTTGCCGGCGTTGCCCGAAACGGGCCCCGAAGCCGAACAAGCCGCGCAATGGTCGCGCCTGGCCGTGGCTGCATTGTCCGATCTGAATGTGTACCCCGCACCGGTTTTCTTGACACTGAGCGATTTCAAACACGTGCAGGCCAGTGTGTTCCAGGTCAGCCGAACCCCGGGCAAGACCGCCGTCTATATTGGCTGCCTGTTGTTGGTGTTGGGGGTTTTCTCGATGTTTTATATCCGCGACCGGCGTGTGTGGGTGTGGATCAAGCCCGCCGCCGATGGCGCGGGCAGTGATGTCCAGGCCGCCATGACGTCGCAGAAGCGTACACTGGACTTCAATCAGGAGTTCGAACGCTTCAAACAGGCGTTGTTGCGCCGGAACAGGTCTTGAGGTTTTCCATGTCCGTCAGTACTTCTTCCCAATCGGCCGATGCCTTGTGGCAGCCGGCCTTGTCCGCCACCGGAGATGCCCGTGCGCTGCGCGGTAGACCGGACTGGACCGACATTGTTTTCTTTCTGCTGCTGGCGGTCGGGGCTGGCTACGCGCTGACCACCTACGGCAGCGCCATGGATTATTACGAGAAAATCATCCTGTGCGGTACGGTGTTCGCACTGACCTGGCTAGGGTGGCTCTGGCGTCCGTTGCGGCGTTTGATGATCGCCTGTGCGCTCGCGGCCGGATTCGCTTTGCTGCTCTACCAGCAGGATCTGGCGCGTGCCGAGCAGGTGTTTTTCCTGAAATATCTGTTCTCGTCACAATCGGCCATCTTGTGGATGAGCGCCCTGTTCATCCTGGCTACGATTTGCTATTGGATCGGCATTCTCAGCCCGACGGCCGCGTGGTTGGGGACGGCGCTGACGTGGGGCGCGGTGTTTGCAGGCCTGACGGGTTTGCTGGTGCGTTGGCGCGAGGGGCATTTGATGGGGCCCGACCTGGGCCATATCCCGGTGAGCAATCTGTACGAGGTTTTCGTACTGTTTTCACTGATTACCGCGCTGTTTTATCTGTATTACGAACGCAAATACGCGACGCGTGCGTTAGGCGGCTTTGTGTTGTTGGTGATCTCGTCGGCCACCGTATTTTTGCTCTGGTACGCCTTTACGCGTGATGCCGGCCAGATTCAGCCGCTGGTGCCCGCGCTCAAGAGCTGGTGGATGAAATTGCACGTCCCCGCCAACTTTATTGGCTATGGCACGTTTTCGTTGGCGGCTATGGTGGGCTTTGCTTATCTGGTGAAGCAGCACGGTACGACGACATCGTGGGCCAAGCTGGCGCCCTTGTTTGTGTTGGGCGTGTTGTTGTGCGCGGAACCCATGGTGTTTCGCACCGATGGTTTGTCGGCCACCTGGATGATTTATTTCGGCGTGGGCGCCGTGATCGTGGGCGGTATTCTGCTGGGGCGGCGCCGTATTGCACAGGCCTTGCCGTCATTGGAAGTGCTGGACGACATCATGTATCGCGCCATCGCGATCGGTTTTGCGTTCTTTACCGTAGCGACGATTTTGGGGGCGTTGTGGGCCGCGGATGCATGGGGAGCCTACTGGCAGTGGGATCCCAAAGAAACCTGGGCGCTGATCGTGTGGCTGAATTACGCCGCCTGGCTGCATATGCGTTTGATGAAGGGGCTGCGAGGCCATCTCGCGGCGTATTGGGCGCTTGTAGGGCTGTTGATCACCGGTTTTGCGTTCCTGGGTGTGAATATGTTCCTGTCGGGGCTGCATTCCTACGGCGAACTGTAATGCGCGCCAACGTGCGTGCTGGAGGCAGCTCATCAGGAGGTTTGCGCATCCAGGAGCGAGCGGGCGCAATCCGCGGCAATCCATTCTTCGTTGGTCGGTTCCACCGCTACGGTGATCAGGCTGTCGTTGGCGGATATGACTGGTGCATTACCCGCATTGGACTCCTCGTCCAATTTCACGCCTAGAAAAGCGAGGTCGGTGCAGACACGGCGACGCAGATACGCGCTGTGTTCGCCGATGCCGGCAGTAAAGGCCAAGAGATCCAGGCCACCCAATACCGCAACCAATGCACCGATTTCCCGCACGATGCGTCGCACATACAGGTCAAGTGCGATGCGTGCCCGCTCGCCGCGTTCATCGGTATCTTGCTCGTGTTCGATGATGGCGCGCGGATCAGCGGAAATGCCTGACACGCCCAAAAGGCCGGACTGCCGATAGAGGACTTGGCCGACTTCTTCCAGAGACAGCTTTTCGATTTCCATCAAATAGATCACTGCGCCGGGATCGAGCGAGCCCGTGCGGGTGCCCATCATCAGGCCGTCAAGCGCCGAGAATCCCATTGTGGTCGCGATGCTTTGCAGGTCGCGCATGGCGCACAGACTGGCCCCACTGCCCAAGTGCGCCACGATGGTGTGGCCTCGGGCGATATTGCCGTGGCGCTCGGGCAGTGCAGCGGCCATATAGGCGTACGACAGACCATGGAAGCCATAACGGCGCAGACCTCTCTCCCAGGCGGCGTATGGCAACGGCAGCATTTGCTCGACCTTGGGAATCGTGTGATGAAAGCTGGTATCAAAACACGCAACTTGCACAATGTCTGGCCGCTCGCGTAACAGGATCTCGATGGCCTCCAGCGCAAAAGGTTGGTGCAGCGGCGCCAGCGGGACGTAGCTTTTGAGATCGGCCAATACGTGGTGATCGAGGCGAGTCGCTTCAAAATACTTGCTGCCGCCATGAACGACGCGATGCGCCACCGCGACGATCTCCCGCCCATTCAGCCTGGCGACGATCCGCTCGCGGATGACTTGCAGTGCGGCCCGGTAGGGATGCTCCGGATCAAGCGTCACAGGCTCTGGAGCCGATCCTGTTTCCCCGAAATCCGGCTCGGGGCCACCTATCCCTTCCACTTTGCCGTTCCACAAGGGCTTACGCGGCAGGGGGACGGCCTCGGCGTCGAATACCGCGAATTTGATGCTCGATGAGCCGCAGTTCAATGCCAGAATGAGGCGGTGGCGTGTAGCAGGGGAAGGCATGAGGCACGATCTCCAAGAGCGAAGCACTGCAGCTGTGTGAGCAATGGATTACGGAGGCGTTGACCGGTAATGGTGTGCGAGCATTGCCGCGATCGCGCATGAAGCGATGCGTGATTGGCGGGAGTCGGCGCGGCTGGTCAGGATGATCGGCACTCGGGCGCCCAGCACGATGCCGGCGCTATTGGCGCCGCCCAAGTAGATCAATTGCTTGGCCAGCATGTTGCCGCTCTCGAGATCAGGCACGACCAGAATGTCGGCCTGACCGGCGACTGGTGAGGCGATCCCCTTGATATGCGCCGCGGCAATCGAGACGGCGTTGTCGAAGGCCAGAGGGCCATCCAACAGGCCACCGGTGATCTGGCCGCGATCGGCCATTTTGCACAGGGCGGCAGCATCCAGTGTGGCAGGCATGCTGCCGTTGATGGTCTCTACAGCGGCAAGAATCGCTACCTTCGGCTCGGCCACACCGATCACCTGAGCCAACTCGATCGCATTGCGGACGATATCGGCTTTTTCGTTGAGTGTAGGGGCGATATTGATGGCTGCATCAGTCACGATGAAAGGCCGCGGGTAGGCCGGTGTGTGCAGTAGAAAGCAATGGCTGATACGGCGCTTGGTGCGCAGTCCCGCGGCCGACGACACCACAGCTGCCATCAGTTCGTCAGTATGCAAGCTGCCCTTCATCAGGGCCTCGACGTCGCCTTTGCCGGCCAGGGCGGCGGCTTCTGCGGCCGCCGCGTGGCTGTGAGGCACATCGACGATCGTTAATCCGTCCAGGCTCAGTCCTTGTTCGGCAGCTACCGCGGTCAGCTTGGGCCGCGGTCCGACCAGTACAGGATCGATCAGACCGGCATCCCGTGCCTCCAGCGCCGCAGAAAGGCTCACATCGTCGCAGGGATGCACGACGGCGACACGGATTCGTCCGGTACTCGCAACGCGCGCGAGCAGCTTCTGCAGCCCGTCACGTCCATGAGCATCCAAGCGGATCTCCGGTAAAGCGGTGCGGGGGCGCTCGATGTGGTGTTCTGGAGCGCTGACTTCGGCCTCTCCCTCGATCACCGTCGTGCCATGCTGGTTCACGCAGGTGCAAGCCAGTGTGACGCAGTGGGTCGCGGCGTCTTTGGCGATGACGGTTACTTGTACAGTCAGGCGGTCACCCACCCGGATCGGCGCCAGAAACCGCAATGTCTGGCTTCGGTAGACGGTTCCTGGCCCAGGGAGTTGGTTACCCAGGACTGCCGATAGCAGGGATGCCCCCCACATGCCATGCGCGACAATGTCCTGGAACGGCGTGGTTGCGGCAAATTCGGGATCCAGGTGTTGTGGATTGAGGTCGCCGCTCTGCAAAGCGAATAACTGAATGTCTTGCAGCATGAGCACGCGCTCGGTGCAAGCGCTGTCGCCGACTGCAATCTCGTCAAACGTGCGATTGCGCAGCATGGGGATATTGCTGTTCGATGTGCTCATTTTGGGGCCTTCTGCAGCAAGGGACGTTTCAGTCTATCAAAACATCGTTACCGTAAAACCAAAAAAAAAGCCCCCACGCTGCGCCTTCGGCTTGCTGCCCCCCGCGGGGGCGTTTTTTGTTTTGGGACGGCCCGGCAACAAAAAACCCGCCCCATTCATCACGAGGCGGGTTCGGCCGATATATAGGACTATGCGGCGTCAATCAGGCAGCATGGATTCGCCGCGCAGCAGATCGTCCAGCGTTTCGCGTTGGCGCACGACATGGTACTGGTTGCCATCGACCATGATCTCGGCGGCGCGCGCGCGCGTGTTGTAGTTGCTGGCCATGACCATGGCGTAGGCGCCGGCGGACTCCAGCGCCAGCACGTCGCCTGCCTGCAGGGCCAACTGCCGTTGGCGCGCCAACCAGTCTGCGCTCTCGCAGACGGGGCCGACAATATCGTATTCATCGGTCTGGCCGTCGCGCGGCACGACGGGCTGTACGCCATGATAGGCATCGTACAGGGCCGGGCGCAGCAGATCGTTCATGGCAGCATCCACGATCGCGAAATTGCGTGCCGGCGCATGTTTCAGATACTGAACCGTGGTCAAGAGCACACCTGCATTGCCTACCAGTGAACGGCCCGGCTCCAGGACTAGGTGTAGGTGGGCGAGGCCGCGCGCCTGCAGACGCTCGAATACCTGGTCCAGGAGCGCCTTGGGTGAGGGCGGGATTTCGTCGGTATAGCGGATACCCAGGCCACCGCCCAGGTCCAGATGCTTGATGGAAATACCCGCGGCGTCCAATTTCTGAATCAGATCCAGCAGCTTTTCCAGCGCATCAAAATACGGACTGATATCGGTGAGTTGCGAGCCGATATGGCAATCCACCCCTACGACTTCGAGGCCGGGCAGGGCGGCTGCGGTGCGATAGGCGTCCAGCGCCGACTCGATCGCGATGCCAAATTTGTTTTCTTTCAACCCGGTGGAAATATAGGGATGGGTCTGCGCGTCCACGTCAGGATTGACGCGCAGCGATACTCGTGCACGCCGCCCCATGGACTGCGCGACATCCGACAGGCATTGCAATTCGGCTTGCGATTCGACGTTAAAGCATTTGACGTCAGCTTCGAGTGCGGCGCGCATTTCCCAGACCTGTTTGCCCACGCCGGAAAACACGACTTTTGCTGGATCGCCGCCCGCGGCCAGGACGCGCTGCAGCTCGCCGCCCGATACGATGTCAAATCCCGAGCCCAATCGCGCAAATTCTTTCAGGACAGCCAAATTGGAGTTGGCCTTCATGCCGTAGCAGACGAGCACCGGGCGGTCGCCGATGGCGTCGCGGTACGAGCGCCAGGCCTGGCCCAGTGCCGCACGCGAGTACACGTACAGCGGTGTGCCGAATTGGCTGGCCAGAGCGGCCAGCGAGACGTTTTCGGCGTGCAGAACGCCGTCCTGATAGTGGAAATGCGGATGTCCGGCCAAGCCGGACTGCGCTGAAAGGGAAGTCATGGAGGTGAGGTAGCTGGAGAGGTATTGTTTCGCTCGGACGGTTGGGTCTGCGTCTGGGGCGGGGGCGGCGCCTCGTCCTGCGCCGGCTCTGGCGGCAGATAAAGCGGGCCCTTGAAGCCGCAGGCCGCGGTCAGGCTGACTGCGGCGAGCGTGGCTACAATGCGTAAGACCATGCGGCCATGTGCCATGTGGGACACTCGAAACTCCGTAATTCTTGCAGGCTCGATTATGACTGAAACCGAATTCCTTGCGTTGGTTGACCAAGTGCTCAACAGTATCGAAAGTCAGGCAGATGACTGGGCGGCGTCGCAGGATGTCGATATCGAGACCAGCCGCAGCGGTAATGTGCTGACGCTGGTTTTCGAGGACGGCACCCATGTCGTCGTCAATAGCCAGGCGGCGATGCAAGAGATCTGGGTCGCTGCTCGTAGCGGCGGATTTCATTACCGCTACGAGGGTGGAAACTGGATCAACACGCGCGGCGGCCCGCAATTGCCCGACGCCTTGTCCCAGATTTGTTCCGAGGCTGCCGGAATTCCGGTGGCCGTACGCCTGTAATCACAAGAGTACGGCCGGCCAGGATCGTCCCGGACCTCAGAAGGGTATCTTCTCGTTCCAGGGCATGGCCTGCTGGCCGGAGCTCATGTTGGGCGAGACACGGATGCTGTTGTCTCTGCCACCCGTCAGATCGTTCAAGAAATCGCCCAATTGGTCAGACTCCACGGGAGTGGGCTCAGACAAGCCCAGTCGCGCAACGGCCTGACCTGGTGGGAATTCCGAGAAGTAATACTCGCCGCGATCCACGATCAGTCCCTCGGGGCGTTGGCGCGCTTTCTGCTCGGGTACGCCCTTGAGCGCTTCGCTCATGTATTCCACCCAGATAGGCATGGAGATACCACCGCCTGTTTCGCGCGAGCCCAGCGATTTCGGTTGATCGAAGCCCATCCACGCGGTCGCCACCAATGAGGGGGTGTAGCCCGAGAACCAGGCATCGACCGATTCGTTGGTGGTGCCGGTTTTGCCGGCCACATCCGAACGCTTCAGCATGACGCGTGCACGAGCCGCTGTGCCGCTGGTGGCCACGCCGCGCAGCATGTCATCCATGACGAAGGCGGTACGGGGATCAATGGCGCGTGCCCCCTCGTCGCCTGCCACGATGGGCTTGGATTGCATGAGGACTTTGCCGCTGCTGTCGGTCACCCGTTCGATCAGATAGGGCGCGATGCGGTAGCCGCCGTTGGCAAAGACGGCGTAAGCGCCTGCCAGTTGCAGCGGCGTCACCGAGCCTGCGCCCAGCGCCAACGGCAAGACGGCAGGCTGACGTGCCTTGTCAAAGCCAAAGCGCGTCAGGTAGTCCTGTGCGTACTGCGGGCCGATGGCCTGCAGGATACGGATCGACACCATGTTCTTGGATTTATACAGGCCCTGGCGCATCGTCAGCATGGGCTCGTAGGTGTTCCCATAGTTCTTCGGGTTCCAGGGCTTGGAGCCGGTTTGCGACGCGGTCAATTGGAACGGCTGATCAGAAATCTGCGTCGCGGGCGTCAAGCCGCGCTCCAGCGAGGCGGCGTAGACGAAGGGCTTGATATTTGAACCGGGCTGGCGCCACGCCTGCGTGACACGATTGAATTTGCCGCGATAGAAATCAAACCCGCCCACCATGGCGCGAATTGCGCCGTCTTGGGGCGACAACGCCACAAAAGCTGCCTGTACCGCGGGCATATTGATGACTTCCCAGCCATCACCGAATTTGTGGATATACACCACCGAGCCGCGCTTGAGGCGTTTGTCTTCGGGCGCCTTGGCGCTCAGCGACCGTGCCACGACGTTCAGCACCTTTTTGTCGGTGATCGAGATGATCTCGCTGGCACTGCGCATGACCTTGATTTCGGTGGGGCCGGCCGACAGGATGACGCCGGTCAGCAGATCGCCGCTGTCAGGGTATTTTTCGAATGCCGCATCCAGAAAATCATCCAGCGCCTGCGGATCGTTTTCGATACCGTCGGGCATCTGGAGCTGTTCTTCGGGACCCGGATAGACGGCTCGGCGCGTGTATTGCAGGACACCGTCGCGTACGGCGTTATATGCCGCCTCTTGGTCTTTTGAGCTGACCGTCGTGTAGATATTGATCCCGCGCGAATACAGCTCGTCCTGGTACACGCCGTAAAGCAATTGGCGTGCAAGCTCGGCCACATATTCACCGTGGATGGCGTAACCGCCGGCGGGCGTGCCTTCGGCAGCCTTCATCACGATTTGCTGCGACTTGGCCTGCTGGTACTCGGCATCGGTCAGATAGCCCAGCGAATGCATGCGGCCCAATACGTAGTGCTGCCGTATTTCCGAGCGCTTGAAATTGGCGATGGGATTGAAACGCGACGGGGCCTTCGGGATGCCGGCGAGCATGGCTGCCTCGGCTGCCGTCACCTCGGACAGGGGCTTGCCGAAATAAGTGCGCGATGCGGCCGCAAAGCCGTAAGCCCGATGGCCCAGATAGATCTGGTTCATGTAGAGCTCAAGAATTTGATTCTTGGTGAGCTCGGACTCGATCTTGAACGTCAGTAGCAGCTCGTAAAACTTACGCGAGTAAGTCTTTTCCGATGACAGATAGAAATTACGCGCCACCTGCATGGTGATGGTACTGGCGCCCTGCGACTTGGACATGCTGACCAAGTTCGTCAGGCCGGCACGGGCCACGCCCATCCAGTCGATACCGCCGTGTTCGTAAAACCGGTCATCCTCGGCCGCCAGTACGGCGGATTTCATGACGTCGGGAATTTCATCAAAACGCAGCACATTGCGGCGTTCTTCGCCAAATTCGCCGATCAGGACATGATCGTTGGTGTAAATGCGCAGCGGCACGCGTGGCCGGTAGTCGGTCATGGCATGCAGGTCTGGCAGGTTGGGCCATGCCAACGCCAGCGCCATCCCGCCCAGCAGGATGCCGCACAGGGCGATGCCGCCACAGAAGATGCCCAATTTCACGAAAAACCGCAAAATAGGCGATCCGCTTTTTTGGGGAGGGGCTTTTTTGGAGGAGTTTTGCGACTTGCTCATCGCGGCGATTTTACGGGTAACAGTGGCGCCGCTTGATGGCCGTTACTGGGTTTCTGTAACAAATTCGTTCAGTGTGGTAAGCGAGCAACCGGCTGGCAATGGGATAATGCCAGCATGAACGTCCCTGCCAATATAGCATCCGCCGCCAGTGCGGAACCAGCCGAGAGCGTCTGCGCTGCCCCAGAGGCAGGCCCTTTTGCGAGTCTGCCGCACGATCTGCCCATTTTTCTGGTGGGGATGATGGGGGCGGGCAAGACGACCATTGGCCGTGGGCTGGCCCGTGCACTAGGGCGCGAATTCCTCGATCTGGACCACGAGCTCGAGGCACGTTGCGGGGTACGCGTGCCGATCATCTTTGAGATCGAAGGCGAAGACGGGTTTCGCAAGCGCGAAGCCGCGGCGCTGGATCATTGCTCCAGCCGGCGCGGTATTGTCCTGGCCACGGGCGGCGGGGCCATTTTGGCAGCCGATAACCGCCGCATGCTGAGCGAACGCGGCGTAGTCCTGTATTTGCGGGCCAGTCTCGACGAGTTGGTCCGGCGCACCAGCCGCGATCGCAATCGTCCGTTGCTGGCCAATGCCGACCCGCGCGGCACCCTGCGTGATCTGATGGTCAAACGGGCGCCGTTATACGAAGAAGTGGCTGATTTAGTGATCGATACCGGTACAGTGCCGGTATCTCAGTTGGTGAAATCGATACTGCCGTTGCTGCAAGCCTACGAGAAGAATTTATGACTGTTGTTGATGTCGATACCCCGGGTGGACGCTATCCCATTCATATCGGGCCGGGCCGGCTGGACGTGCTGGATCAGTCCATTCCTGCCGATGCCACGGCGATTGCCGTTGTGACCAATCCCACCGTGTCCGCCTTGTATGGCGAACGTGTCGAGGCGGCGTTGGCTCGCACGGGCCGCCGCGTGTTGCGCATCGAGTTGCCGGACGGCGAGGTGCACAAAGACTGGCAGACATTGAATCTGATTTTCGATGCATTGTTGACGCATCGCCTGGATCGCCGTGCCGTGCTGGTAGCTTTGGGCGGCGGCGTGATTGGCGACATGACGGGTTTTGCCGCGGCCGTGTATATGCGTGGGATTCGCTTCCTTCAGGTGCCTACGACCTTGTTGGCGCAAGTCGATTCATCGGTTGGCGGCAAGACCGCGGTCAATCATCCCTTGGGCAAGAACATGATCGGCGCTTTTTATCAGCCGATCGCCGTCGAGATCGACACGGACGTTTTGGCTACCTTGCCTGCGCGCGAGGTATCGGCGGGCTTGGCCGAGGTCATCAAATACGGCTTGATTCTGGATGCAGAGTTTTGGCGCTGGTGCGAAGACAACGTGGCCGCCCTGCGTGCTCTGGATCCGGCGGCGTTGGCTTATGCGATTCGCCGCTCGTGCGAGCTAAAGGCGCTCGTTGTCGGCAAGGACGAACGCGAATCCGGTCTGCGTGCCATTCTGAATCTGGGCCATACCTTTGGTCATGCCATCGAGTCCGGTCTGGGATATGGTGAATGGCTGCACGGCGAAGCCGTGGGTTGCGGCATGGTGCAGGCGGCCGAGTTGTCGGCCGAGGTGGCCGGTTTCCCGCAGGCGGACGTGGCGCGTGTGCGAGACCTGGTGCAGGCCATCGGCTGCCCTGTCGTGGCGCCCGATCTGGGGGCCGACCGATGGCTCGCACTGATGCAGGTCGACAAAAAGACCGAGGGCGGCGAGATACGCTTTGTGCTGATGCCTGGTATTGGCCAAGCCATCACGCGGACGGCGCCGCTGGAGGCCGTGCACCGCGTACTGGCTCGCACCGTCCAGTAAATCACCAGGGAGGATGCTCACGATGACCGAATTGGCCCGCTACGCATCTGACCCTTTGACAACGCGGGGGCGGCGACACGCCGAGCCGCCGCCGCAGAATCGGACTGAGTTCCAACGCGATCGCGATCGCATCATTCATTGCACGGCCTTTCGTCGTCTCGAATACAAGACGCAGGTCTTTGTGAATCACGAGGGCGATCTTTTTCGGACTCGTCTCACGCATAGCCTGGAAGTCGCGCAGATTGCACGTACGCTGGCGCGCAGCTTGGGGCTTTCCGAGGATTTGACCGAAGCGATTGCGTTGGCGCATGACTTGGGCCATACGCCATTCGGCCACGCCGGGCAGGATGAGTTGAATGCCTGCATGCGTGAACTGGCGCCGCAGGCGGGCGGCTTTGAACACAATCTGCAGAGCCTGCGCGTGGTTGACGAGCTCGAGGAGCGTTACGCCGACTTCAGTGGCCTGAATCTCTGCTTCGAAACGCGCGAAGGCATTTTGAAGCATTGTTCTGTGGTGCACGCCCGCCAATTAGGCGATGTGGGCGAACGGTTTCTGAATCGTACTCAGCCGTCGCTGGAAGCGCAGTTGGCGAACTTGGCCGATGAGATTGCTTACAACAATCACGACATCGATGATGGTTTGCGCTCGGGTCTGATCACGATCGAACAAATGCAAGACGTGACTATCTTTGCACGTCATCATCGAGAGGTGCTCGAACGTTATCCGCAGTTGGCATCGCGCCGTGCCATTGCCGAGACGGTGCGTCGCATGATCAATACGCTGATTGTCGATTTGACGGCGACCTCATTGGCCCGCATTGCCGACACGGCCCCAATCGATAGCGATGCGGTGCGTCGATCGCCGCCCTTGGCGGGATTTTCCGATGAGGTACGCCGCGAGGCCGACGAACTCAAGCGCTTTCTATTCGACAATCTGTATCGTCACTATCGCGTGATGCGCATGACCACAAAAGCGCGCCGCATCGTTCGAGAGCTATTCGAGGCGTTTTTGTCCGACCCGCGTTTGCTGCCGCCCGATCATCGGCGAGACGAACCACAGCAGGCACGCGCTATCGCAGACTACATTGCCGGCATGACGGACCGCTATGCGATCCGCGAGCACCGGCGTTTGTTTGACATGCGTTGATCGGCCAGAGCGTGGTCGATGTCCGCATAGAACATCGGCCACCCCGTGCCGGAATTACTTGCCACGTTGCAGGACTCGTCCGAGATAGTGTCCGGTATGGCTCTTCGGATTCGCCGCAACGTCTTCCGGTGTGCCGGTGGCGACAACCATGCCACCGCCATCGCCTCCTTCGGGGCCCATGTCGACCAGCCAATCGGCCGTTTTGATCACGTCCAGATTGTGTTCGATGATCAGCACGGTGTTGCCGCTGTCCACCAATTGATTCAACACTTGCAGCAGCATTTCGATATCGCGGAAATGCAGGCCGGTGGTGGGTTCGTCCAGGATATAAAGCGTGCGTCCCGTGCTGCGGCGAGACAGTTCCAGTGACAGTTTGACCCGTTGGGCTTCACCGCCCGACAGCGTTGTCGCGCTTTGTCCCAGGCGGATGTATGACAGTCCCACGTCCATCAGCGTGTGGAGTTTGCGGGCAATCGCGGGCACGGATTCAAAGTATTCCAGCGCCTGAGCGACCGTCAGATCCAGGACCTCGCTGATATTGCGGCCCCGGTAGCGGATCTCCAGTGTTTCGCGGTTATAGCGTTTGCCATGACACACATCGCACGGCACATACATGTCCGGCAGAAAGTGCATTTCGACCTTGACCACGCCGTCGCCCTGGCAAGCTTCGCACCGCCCGCCCTTGACGTTAAAGCTGAATCGTCCGGGATCGTAGCCGCGTGTGCGCGCCTCGGGTACGCCTGCGAACAATTCGCGGATTGGCGTGAACAGCCCCGTATACGTGGCAGGATTGCTGCGAGGCGTGCGGCCGATGGGGCTTTGATCGACGCTGATGATCTTGTCGAAATGCTCCAGGCCGGTGAGCGAGACATAGGGTGCGGGTTCGCTTTGCGCGTGATGTAATTGGCGCGACACCGCCACTGCCAGTGTGTCATTGACCACGGTGGACTTGCCGGACCCTGATACACCCGTCACGCAAACCAGGCGGCCCGCAGGAATACGCAAATCGACGGTCTTGAGATTGTTGCCGCTGGCACCTTCCAGCACTAGCCATGGCTGCTCATCGTTGACCGGACGCCGTTTGGGAATGTCGATCGCGCGTGTGCCGCTCAGATATTGGCCGGTAAGCGAGGCAGGGTCTGCCTGGACTGCTTCGGGCGTACCCTGCGCCACCACTTGGCCGCCATGTTCACCTGCGCCCGGGCCCATATCCACAACCCAGTCGGCCAGGCGGATCATGTCCTCGTCGTGCTCGACCACGATGACGCTATTACCCAGGTCGCGCAAGTGCTGCAGTGTACCGATCAGACGATCGTTATCGCGCTGATGCAGACCGATAGAGGGCTCGTCGAGCACATACATCACCCCGGTCAAACCCGAGCCGATCTGGCTGGCCAGACGGATACGCTGCGCCTCGCCGCCAGAGATCGTATCGGCGCTGCGGTCTAGCGACAGATAATTCAACCCCACGTTGTTCAGAAAGCTCAGCCGGGCCTCGATCTCGCGCACAATGCGCTGCGCGATTTCCTGTTTGGCGCCCGTCAATGTCAGCGCGCGGAACCACGCCAGGCAATCCGATAGCGGCATCGCCTCGACTTCGTATATCGCCTGGCCGTGGCGTTCGCCTCCTCGCGGATCGGTGCCGATCAGCACGTGGCGCGCCTCGGCGCGCAACCGCGAGCCGCCGCAATCGGGGCAGGTTTTGATATTGCGATATTTGCCGAGTTCCTCGCGCACCGTGGGCGAGTCGGTTTCGAGCCAACGGCGTTCGAGGTTGGGGATGATGCCTTCGAACGCGTGCCGCTTGACCGTGCTGCGGCCTTTTTCATTCAGGTAGAGAAAGGCGATTTCTTCTTCGCCCGAGCCGTACAGGACCTTGTGGCGCACGTCCTCCGGCAGTTCTTCGAAAGGCGTCTCAATGTCGAACTCAAAATGCGCCGCCAGGCTGGTCAATAGTGAATGCGTAAAGGCATTGCGGCGGTCCCAGCCGCGCACCGCACCCGCCGCGAGGCTGAGCTCCGGAAATGCCACCACGCGCTTGGGGTCAAAAAAGCCGACCTGCCCAATCCCGTCACAGGAAGGGCAGGCGCCCATCGGATTGTTGAAACTGAACAGGCGCGGCTCTAGTTCAGGCAGGCTGTGGCTGCATACGGGACAGGCATAGCGGCTGGAAAACACCTGTTCACGGCCGCTGTCCATATCCAGTGCCACCGTGCGGCCGTCGGCCAGCTGCATGGCGGTTTCGAAGCTTTCCGCCAGCCGCTGTTTGCTTTCGGGCCGGATGCGCAGCCGATCGATCACCACATCGATGTCGTGTTTCTCGTTTTTCTTCAGCGGGGCCATCTCGCTGATTTCCTGCATTTGTCCGTCCACGCGCAGCCGCACATAGCCTTGGGCCTGCAAGCTGGCGCATTCGTCCTCGAAGCTGCCCTTGCGTGCCCGGGCGATGGGGGCCAGGACAGCCAGACGCGTTTCATCGGGCCAGGCCAGGACGGCATCCACCATTTGGCTCACACTCTGCGCCTGCAAAGGCAGGCCGTGATCCGGGCAATACGGGGTACCCACCCGCGCATAGAGCAGGCGCAGGTAGTCGTGAATCTCGGTAATGGTGCCGACGGTCGAGCGGGGGTTATGGCCGGCGGCTTTCTGCTCGATGGAAATCGCCGGGGACAGGCCCTCGATCAGATCGACATCGGGTTTATCCATCAACTGCAGAAACTGCCGGGCATAGGCTGACAGGCTCTCCACGTAGCGGCGTTGCCCCTCGGCGTACAAGGTGTCAAAGGCCAACGATGATTTGCCCGAGCCGGACAGGCCCGTGACCACCACCAGCTTGTGGCGAGGCAAGTCCAGCGAGACGTTTTTGAGGTTGTGGGTGCGAGCACCCCGGATGCGTATCGCGTTCATCGGCAGATTCAGCAGTTTCAAAGGCCAACTTGGTACTATAGCGCGCTGAGGCTTTTTCCATCCCTGTTGCATGCCGGCCGAACCCAAACTGAAGTTGACCCCGTCTGAAAGACGCGCCAGCGTGGCGCTCGCTGGCCTGTTCGCGTGCCGGATGCTGGGCCTGTTCCTATTGCTGCCGGTATTCGCTGTCGCGGCCCGCGGCTTGCCGGGGGGCGACGACCCCATGAAAGTAGGGCTGGCACTGGGCATGTACGGGCTGACCCAGGCGTTCATGCAGATTCCCTTTGGCCTGGCGTCCGACCGTTGGGGACGGCGTCCCGTCGTGATCGCCGGCCTGGTGCTGTTCATCATCGGCAGTATCGTGTGCGCCCAGGCGCAGGACGTGTTCTGGATCACCATAGGCCGTGCCATTCAGGGCGCCGGCGCCATTTCCGCCGCCGTTACCGCCTGGCTGGCCGATGCGACACGCGATGAGGTGCGTACGCGCGCCATGGCTATGGTGGGCGGCTCTATCGGGCTGTCGTTTGCCGTGTCGCTGGTGCTCTCGCCCTTGCTGGTAGGGTGGTGGGGCTTGTCCGGCTTGTTCTGGACGATCGCCTGTCTGGGCGTGGCCAGCCTGGCCGTTGCGCGCTGGGTCGTGCCGGTTGTCCCTCGGACTGACGCGCGCAGCATGAATAATGCCGGCCCGCATGCGGTCCTGGCCCATACCGATTTGCTGCGCCTGAATTTTGGCGTGTTTGTCCTGCACTGTACGCAAGTCGCGCTCTTTGTCGTGGTGCCCGCCTTGTTGGCGCATACCGGGGGGCTGGACGCGCAAGCACTATGGAAGGTCTATCTTCCCATCATCGTGGTGTCATTCATTCTGATGGTGCCCGTGATCTTTATCGCTGAACGCCGCCGGGCGCACCGGGGCGCGCTGCGCGCTGCCGTAGCCGGGTTGATTGTGGTGTGCGCGCTGCTGCCCATGGCCAGTCAGGGTTTTTATACCCTGGCGCTCGTGATGACGGCCTTTTTCGTGGCGTTCAACGTGCTGGAGGCCTTGCAGCCGTCCTTGGTGTCGCGCGTGGCACCTGCCCAGTACAAGGGTCTGGCGCTCGGGTTTTACAACACCGCCCAGGCCGCTGGCCTGTTTTGCGGTGGTGCGCTGGGCGGATGGCTGGCCGCGAATGTGGGCACGAATGCCGTATTCCTGGGGGCGGCAGGCCTGTCGGTGCTATGGTTGGCCGTGACGTGGGCATTAAAGCCGTTGCCCTGAGGCGGACGCCGGCAGAGCGTGCGGGGACCATGTACGCCTCTGAGCATGGCTGTTGATCGATGGCAGCCGCTATGGGCGGGCGTCTTTTTTAGCCTAGGGCTGTTCGGTTGCACGGCGCCATTGCAGTAGGCTGCGCTTAGCCCACTGTTGAGCGGCCCGCTGAGATGCTCCCGACGGGAAATTAGCGCTTGAAGTCGCGCCCGGACACGCCTAGGACGGTATGCCTTTGCGCCGGCGTTTTTCCTCGCGCACCACAATCCAGACTCCTACCAGCAGCATCGCGGCCAGGGCATACCACGTAATGGCATAGCTCAGGTGGCTGTTGGCAAACGTGAGCACAGTCAATCCGCCCACGGGCGCACGCGCGGGATCCCGATTATTGCCATTGCTGGCGGCATCCGCATCAATGAAATACGGGGCGACATTGGTCAACTGGCGCGCCGTTGCAATGGCCTGCAGGTCACGCGTGTACCAGCGATCGGCAGCCGGGTCATTAGTCCGCAAAAAGGCCTCGCCGGACTCCCCCATACGCAACAGGCCCGTGACCTGCACCGGTTCTGCGGGGGCGGTCTCCGCAGGCGGGTTTTTGCGCCATTCGGGCAAAACAAAGCCGCGGTTGATCAAAATCGTGCTGCCGTCGGCCAGACGCAGAGGGGTCATGACCCAGTAGCCGCCGCCCAGGTCAGTGACCGCCTGGACCAGAATCTGCCGATCAAACTCATACTGACCGGCCACTGTGACGTGACGGTACTCCGCATTGTCATAGGTCAAGGCCGGCCATTCGGCCTCGGGCGGGGCAGGCACGGCAGGCAAGTGTACGCGCGCGTTGACACTGGCGATGAGGGCTTCTTTCCAGGCAAGACGATGGACTTGCCACGTGCCCAGTGCACACAGCGCGGCAAAAATGGCGAGCGCAATCACCCCGAATACGATCAGGGTGAGGGTACTGCGGGGACGAGGAGCGGGGGATTGGGTTTCTACTTTTCCTGGAGTCATCAGGGCATATTTCGCATGTCGTGAACGGACATGGGCATCATATTCGAATCCAGGTGATACATGATCCAGATCGACCCGCTAAGCGTGATGACAACGAGTACCAGGGTAAAGATGAATGCCAACATATTCCAGCCGCTTTCGGCCTTGGTATCCAGGTGCAGAAAATAGACGATATGCACCACGATCTGCACCACGGCAAAGGCCATCAGCACCAAGGCCGTGACGCGCGAGGATTCCAGCACCTTGCCCATCACCAGCCAGAATGGAATGGCCGTCAGGATGGCGGCCAGGACAAAGCCCGTGACGTAACTTTTGAAGGTACCGTGGCCGACGTCTTCGTCCTCGTCGTGGTGGCCATGTCCATGATCGGAGCCGTGGTGCGGCAGATGATCGGTATGCGCGGTCATGGCAGCACTCCTATCAGATAGACAAAGGTAAACACACCGACCCAGATCAGATCCAGGAAATGCCAGAACAGCGACAGGCACATCAGGCGGCGACGGTTTTCAGGAATGAGGCCATGCTTTTTCACCTGGACCATCAGCGTCACCAGCCACACGATACCGAAGGTCACGTGCAGCCCGTGCGTGCCGACCAGCGTAAAGAACGATGACAGGAAAGCGCTGCGTTGCGGACCCGCGCCATGTTCGATCAGGTGCACGAACTCGTACATTTCCAGCGATAAAAAGCCCAGGCCGAGGATTCCTGTGATGCCCAACCATAACTGCACCATGCCCACTCGTTTATTGCGCATCTCCAGCATGGCAAAGCCATACGTGATGGACGATAGCAACAGCAGCGAGGTGTTGACTGCGACCAGCGGCAGATCGAACAGATCCGCGCCTGATGGGCCTGCCGCGTAGTTGCGGCCCAATACGCCATACGTGGCAAACAGGCAGGCAAAGATGAGGCAGTCGCTCATCAGGTACACCCAGAACCCCAGCAGGGTGCCGTTCTTCGGGTGGTGTTCGACCGGGACGTAGAACACGGGCTCGGATGGCGGCGCGGCGCTGCCAGTCAGGGGAGGGGCCAAGGTATCAGACATGTTGTTCCAGCAACCGGGTGCGCGCGGCTTCGGTCTGCACGACGTCTTGCGCCGGCACGTAGTAGTCGCGCTTGTAGTTGAAGGTATGGATGATCGCCACCACGATCAGGGCCGCAAACGACAGGATCGCCAACGGCCACATGTGCCAGATCAGCGCAAATCCCATTACTACGCTGATGCCCGCCAGCACAATGCCGGCCCACGTGTTTTTAGGCATATGGATGGGAATAAAGCCCTGTTGCGGCCGTTGATAGCCATGCTGTTTCATTTGCGCCCAGGCGTCTTGATCGTGGACACGAGGCGTAAAGGCAAAGTTGTAGCTTGGCGGCGGCGATGATGTGGACCATTCCAGCGTACGGCCGTCCCAGGGGTCGCCCGTGAAATCGCGCAACGATTCCCGGCGCCGGTAGCTCACGACAAGTTGAATCAAGAAACTGGCGATCCCCAGTGCAATCAGGAATGCACCGAATGCAGCGACCTGGAACCATATCTGCAACGACCCATCGTCGAAATGATTCACGCGGCGTGTGACGCCCATCAAGCCCAACGCATAGAGTGGCATGAAGGCGATATAGAAACCGACCAGCCAGAACCAGAACGAACACTTGCCCCAGAACGGATCCAGTTTGTAGCCAAAGGCCTTGGGGAACCAGTACGTGATACCGGCCATCAGGCCGAACAACACCCCGCCGATGATGACGTTATGGAAGTGCGCGATCAGGAACAGACTATTGTGCAGTACGAAATCGGCGGGCGGCACCGCCAGCAGCACGCCTGTCATGCCCCCGATGACAAAGGTGACCATGAAGCCCATCGTCCACAGCATGGGGACTTCGAATCGGATGCGCCCACGGTACATCGTGAACAGCCAGTTGAAAATCTTGGCACCCGTCGGGATCGAGATGATCATCGTCGTGATCCCGAAAAACGAATTGACGCTGGCCCCTGACCCCATGGTGAAGAAATGGTGCAGCCAGACCAGATAAGACAACACCGTGATGACGACCGTGGCATACACCATGGATGCATAACCGAACAAGCGTTTGCGGCAGAACGTCGCCACGACCTCGGAGAAAATGCCAAAGGCGGGCAGGATCAGGATGTAGACCTCCGGGTGGCCCCAGATCCAGATCAGGTTCACATACATCATCGCGTTGCCGCCGAAGTCTGCTGTGAAAAAATTGGTGCCCACATAGCGGTCCATCGTCAGGAGCGCCAACACGGCCGTCAAGACCGGAAAGGCCGCCACGATCAGGACGTTGGTGCACAGTGCAGTCCACGTAAAGATCGGCATGCGCATCATCGTCATGCCCGGCGCACGCATTTTGACGATGGTGACCAGCAAATTGACGCCCGACAGCAGTGTGCCTACCCCCGCTATCTGTAATGCCCAGATGTAGTAATCGACCCCCACATCCGGACTATGCGCAATCCCTGACAAGGGTGGATACGCCAGCCATCCCGTCTTGGCGAATTCACCGACAAACAGCGACAGCATGACCAGTATCACGCCGCCCGTGGTCATCCAGAAACTGAAGTTGTTCAAGAAGGGAAATGCGACATCGCGCGCACCGATCTGCAAGGGCACGATGTAATTCATCAGCCCGGTGACCAAGGGCATGGCCACAAAGAAAATCATGATCACGCCGTGCGCGGTGAAGATCTGGTCATAGTGATGGGGCGGCAAATACCCGGCGGAGTCGCCGAACGCGATGGCCTGCTGCGCCCGCATCATGATGGCATCGGAAAATCCACGCAGCAGCATGATGATGCCCAGGATCATGTACATGATCCCGATTTTCTTGTGGTCGATGCTGGTGAACCACTCGCGCCAGAGATAACCCCATTTGCCGAAATACGTGATGCCGCCCAGCACCGCGATGCCGCCGATGGCGACGACGATAAAGGTCACGAGCAGGATAGGCTCGTGATACGGAATGGATTCCCAGGTCAGTCGACCGAAGATCAGGCGGGTAAGGTCTGTTTGATCTGTCATCTCGATCTCAGGCTAAAGACCATCAATTCACGACACTGTCAGCACATGCCCGACAGCTCGCCCCATCAGAGCAGTAATTGCGCCGGCGACGTACACATTGAGCCCACGTATTGACGCGGGGGCGTTTGCGTCAGGCCGAGGCGCTCGCGCACGGCAGGATCCAGGCTTGTCACGTTGTAGACACCGGGGATGCCCAAGCCGCCTTGAGCGTCAATGGCCATGACTTCTCTCATGCACATGCGATTGGGTTCTACGCAGCGGTTGACGATCGCGTCAAACAGGCCCGGCGCGACGCTCGCGTAGCGAGTCACCGGATTGCGCTCGCTAGGCTGCTCCAGTTGCAGATAGGTTTCGCGACTGAGCGTGCTGCCCGCAGCTCGTGCGTCCGCCACCCATTTGTCGAATCCGGCCTGATCGACGCCATGGAATGCAAATCGCATGCCGGAGAACCCCGCGCCGCTGTAATTCGCGGACAGGCCTTCGTATGTGCCGGGGTGATTGATCACTGCATGCAGGGTAGTCTGCATACCCGGCATGGCATAGATCTGGCCCGCCAAGGCTGGCACAAAGAAGGAGTTCATGACCGACGACGATGTGATCTTGAACTGGATGGGGCGGTCAACGGGCGCAGTCATTTCGTTGACCGTGGCGATGCCTTGCTCTGGATAGAGGAACAGCCATTTCCAGTCCAGTGCGACGACTTCCACCACCAGGGGCTTTGTGTCCGGCGGAACCGTCCGGCCCTCCGATAACCTGACCAACGGGCGATAGGGGTCGAGCTGATGCGTACTGACCCAGGTCACTGCGCCCAGCGCGATGATGATGAGCAGTGGTGCCGCCCAGATGAGCAGCTCGAGCACGGTGGAGTGATTCCACTCGGGATCGTAATGCGCAGTCTTGTTGGTTTCTCGATAGCGCCACGCGAATAAAAATGTCAGCGCGATGACCGGTACGATGATCAACAGCATCAGTACGGTCGAGATGATGATCAGATTACGCTGCTGCAGAGCAATATCGCCGGAGGGCGATAGCAGTACCGCGTTGCACCCGCCCAGCAAGGGCACAAGGGCAAACAAAATAAATCCGCGGAGCCTTGGGAAAGACGGCATGGCCAAACCCCGAAACGTAACCGTGGGAAGTAAGCGCAACACTACGCTGGATATCGAGAAAAATCTAGCGTTCGGCGCGTTTCTGTCTGTGAATCGACGTGTATGACACACAGAGCCGTACCAAGACGCTTGCAGCCGTCCCGGACATGAGCGTACCCTACTAGCGTATGTCGCAAGATCGTAGACAAGGTGTACCCAGCCCTTCTTTTTGCGAGCTAGCTCATGTCGACCACTACGCAATATCCTGGTCATATTCCCCCTGCGCCTGGCGCGCCCTTGCCTAGCGGACAGGGGAGTCATGCCAAGGTCGCGCCCAGCGAAATCGCGGTGGGCGTCGTGGTGGGCAGAGCCTCCGAGTATTTCGATTTCTTTGTTTTTGGCATTGCCTGCGTACTGGTTTTCCCCAGGGTATTTTTCCCTTTTGAGGGGCCGCTTCAGGGCACGATTTGGTCGTTTGTGATCTTTTCGTTCGCCTTCATCATGCGCCCCGTCGGCACCGTCGTGTCGATGGCGATCCAGCGATACTGGGGGCGTGCTACCAAGCTGACCGTGGCGCTGTTCGTGCTGGGCACGGCAACCGTAGGCATGGCGTTTTTGCCCAGCTACGAAGTGATCGGGCCGTATGCCATCGTGTTGCTGGCCATCTTTCGCTGTATGCAGGGCTTGGCATTTGGCGGATCATGGGATGGGCTGCCCTCGCTGCTGGCACTCAATGCACCCTCCAATCGCCGCGGCTGGTATGCGATGATGGGACAGCTGGGTGCGCCTGTGGGCTTCATGGTCGCCAGCGCCCTGTTTCTCTTTTTGCATGTCACCCTGACCGAGGCAGATTTTCTAGCCTGGGGCTGGCGCTATCCGTTCTTTGTGGCGTTCGCGATCAACGTCGTGGCGCTCTTTGCGCGTCTGCGCCTGGTGGTCACAGAGGAATATACGCAGCTGCTCGAAGAAGGCGAGCTCGAGCCCATCCCGGTAGGCGAGATGGTCCGGGAGCAGGGCTACAACATGTTCATTGGCGCTTTTGCCGCGCTGGCCAGCTATGCGCTGTTCCACTTGGTGACGGTGTTTCCGTTGTCGTGGATCGCAATTCGCGAGTCGCAAGAAATTCCCCAGGTGTTGATCGTACAAATCATTGGCGCCGTACTGTGTATCGTGGGCGTTATCGCTTCGGGCATGGTGGCCGATCGCATTGGACGCCGTACTACGTTGGGTTTGCTGGCGGTATTGATCAGCATTTATGCGTTGTTCACGCCGTGGTTATTGGGTGGTGGGCCCAGCGCACAGAACGCGTTCATTCTGATCGGTTTTGTGCTGTTGGGTTTGTCTTATGGCCAGGCCTCGGGCACCGTGACGGCCAACTTCATTCGGCGTTATCGCTACACGGGCGCGGCTCTGACCACGGACATGGCGTGGCTGATCGGCGCGGCTTTTGCACCACTGGTCGCATTGGGATTGTCGGCACGGTTTGGATTGGTAGCCGTGAGTGTTTATCTGCTGTCGGGCACGGTGTGTACCTTGCTGGCACTGCGCATTAACAAAGTCCTCGAAACACGCGACTGATGCGTTGCTGATCAGCGCTTGTCGTTCTCTTTTTATCGCTGTTGGTGTTGTGGGCGTTTGCTGCTCTTGATTGTCTCTCTGAAGGCGTCCCTGCCGCGTGCCTGGGCGTGGCGCCGGGCCTATCGCACGGACTCGGCCCATGAGCTGTCCTGGTCTAATGTAAGTGGACACGTAGATAGGGTCATTGACCCTAGCCAGGAACACTTACGACTATGAAACCACCCCGCCCCCGTAGAGATTTTG
>NZ_CBCSJH010000029.1:0-4647 GCF_965139195.1 Bordetella tumbae
GCTGCGCTCCACTCAAACATGCCCAGCCGACTGCCCCCCGCCTGACAAGGNTGGNTCGGCGGNCTCTACGGGCCGGCGCGGCCTTGATATGACGGCCCCCTGCTGGCGATTGTTGAACGTCGCCGGGTGTTCGGTTTTGCGTTCGGGGGATTTGGAGTTAACCCTCGTGTTCGGCTTCGCGTTAGGGGGATTCGGGGGCTAACTGGATGTGTTCCAGTTCGGCCAGGATGTCTGCTGTGTGTTCGCCTAGGGTGGGGGCGGGGCGGCGGAATAGGCCGGGGCTCGCGGATAGGCGAGGGATGATGTTGTGCATGGGGACGCTGCCCATGTCGGCGTCGGGGACGTGGACGATGGCTTCGCGGCCCGTGACGTAGGGATGGTCGATCAGGTCGGCGACGGAATAGACGGGGCCTGCGGTGACGCCGGCTTTTTCGAACAAGGCCAGGTTGTCGTTTTGATCGCGCTGGGAGACGAAGCTCTGGATGATTTCGTCCAACAGGTCCTTGTTTTGTACGCGCACGTCGTTGTTCTCAAAACGTGGGTCGGTCTTGAGTTCGGGCATGCCGATGGTGTCGAAGATGCGCATGGCCATGGATTGCATGGAGCCCGACATGGCAATGTGTTTGCCGTCTTTGCAAACGTAGACGTTGCGCGGCGCGGTGTGCGCGGACTGATTGCCCGAGCGTAGTGTGGGCGTGCCGGTTGCCTGGAATTTTGCGGCTTCGGATGAGATCAGGGAAAAAATCGGTTCGAAGAGCGACAGGTCTACGATTTGGCCGACGCCGGTTTTTTCTGCGCTACGCAATGCGGTCAGGACGCCTGCTGCGCCGTACATGCCGGCGATCATGTCTGCCATGGCCAAGGGGGGCAGGGCGGGAGGCTTGTCGGGGAAGCCGTTCAGGTAGGCGTAGCCGGACATGGCTTCGACCAATGTGCCAAAGCCGGGTTTGTGGCTGTAGGGGCCGGTTTGGCCCCAGCCTGATACGCGTGCGATGACTAGTGCAGGATTCAATGCGTGCAGGACGTTGGGCGACAGGCCCATTTTTTCGAGGCCGCCGGGCACGAAGTTTTCGATGAGCACGTGCGAGCACTTGATCAGCTTTTTGAGCTGTGTCAGGCCGTCTTCGGATTTGATGTCCAGTGCCAGTGAACGCTTGTTGCGGCCGTAGACTTTCCAGTACACCGCCTGGCCGCCTTCGCGCCAATGACGCAGGTCGTCGCCTTTTTCGGGGCGTTCGACTTTGATGACGTCGGCGCCGAAATCAGCCAGGAATACGGACAGCATATTGCCGGCGACCAGGCGCGACATGTCGACGACTTTGATGTCTTTGAGCGGGCCTTCCTGGTCGGGGGTGAAGGCGTGAGTTTGAGCGGTTTGTGTCATGGGTGTTTAGTTCACTTCTGCGCCGGTGGATTTGACGATGGTGCTCCAGAGTTTCAGGTCGTCGTCCAGGCGTTTGGCGAGTTGTTCGGGGTTGTCGTTCAGCGGTTCAACGCCCAGGTCGGCATATTTTTTCTTGACGTCGGGATCTGCCAATACGCTCTCGGTGGCTTTGTAGAGCGTGTCGATGACGTCTTTGGGGGTGTTCTTGGGTACGTACATGGCGATCCACAGTTCGCCGTTGTAGCCGGGGATCTGTTCGCCGATGGCCGGGACGTCCGGCAGCGCGGGGTTGCGTTCTTTGGTGCTGACGCCCAGGGCGCGCAGTTTGCCGGCTTTGATCGTGGCGATCGAAGAGGGCAGGCTGGCAAAGATGATGGGAACCTGTCCGCCGAGGACATCGGTCATGCCGGGGGCGACGCCGCGATAGGGGATGTGTTCCAGTTTGAGGCCGCCTTTTTCGTCCAGCATGGCGCCGAGCAGGTGGTTGAGCGTGCCGTTGCCCGCCGAGGCGTATTGGTATTTGCCGGGATTGGCTTTTATCAGCGTGATGAATTCGGCCAGGGTATTGGCTGGAAATGAGGGGTGGACGCACAGCACGTTGGGCACGCTGCCGACGGCGGCCACGGGCGCAAAGTCTTTGATCGGATCAAAGCCGGGATTTTTGTAGATGGCCGGATTGATCGCTTGGGCACTGCTGATTGTGAACAGGACGGTATAGCCGTCGGCGTTTTCACGGGCGGCCTGGGCGGTGCCGATATTGCCACCTGCGCCGGGCTTGTTTTGTACGACAAAGGGCTGGCCGAGTTTCTGTGCCAGTTTGTCGGAAATCAGACGCGCGACGATGTCATTGGTGCCGCCCGGCGATTGCGGGACGATGACGTTGACGGGTTGGCTAGGGTAGGCTGCGTGTGCGCTCGTGCTGGCTACGCCCATGCCAACGGTGATGGCCAAGGCGGCGGCGAGTTGCTTTAGGAACATGATCAATGTCTCCGGAATGTTTTCGCCTATTCTTCATGCAAATCTGCTATAGGTAAAATAGTATAAAAATATGGTTTATATAAATGATTATGTATGGATCTGACGTCAGGCTGCGGCGCCCTGGATTCAGGGGCCGTGCGGGTAACGGAAAAGCATCATGACGCTGACACAACTGCGCTATTTTCTGGCGATCATCCGCTGCGGCAGTATCTCTGGCGCGGCGGCGCAGATTCATGTGGCGCAGCCGGCGATTTCTCAGCGCTTGCGGCAGTTGGAGGAGGAATTGGGCCAGGTGCTGTTCAAACGTCTGCCGCGCGGCATCGAGCTGACTCCAGCCGGCCATCACCTGAAAGCGCATGCCCTGGAAATCCTGCGCCGAGTGGACTCGGTGCAGGACGATTTCAAGTCCTCTGACGTCAACCCCATTGGGCAGGTCACGTTGGCCATGTCGACGGCTATCAACACTAAGTTCTGCGTCACTGTGCTGGACGAGGCCAGCCGCAGCTATCCCAACATCAAGCTCACGCTGACCGAGCATATGAGCGGTACGTTGCTGGAGTGGGCCGAGAGTGGCCGCGTGGATTTGGCCGTGGTGTATGACGTCCCGGGCAATACGCCTTTGGCGGTGCACAGTTTGGGCAAGGAGGATTTGTACTTGGTCACGGATCCTGCGTTCAAACGACAGTTACCGGCGGTTGTATCGTTGGCGGAGGTGGCGCAGTTGTCTTTGATCCTGCCGGCGTTTCCGCAGACGTTGCGATTGATGATTGAAAGAACGTTTTCCGAGCATGTGGGCCGCGCGCCCAAGGTGCTGTTGGATGTGGATTCGACCTACGCGATCAAAAAACTCGTCGCTGCGGGCAAAGGCCAGAGTATTTTGTCCGTGCATTCCGTTGGCGATGAACTCGAGCGTGGCGAGCTGGCTATCACGCCGATTGTGGATCCAGCCGTGAGCCGCACGATCAATTTGGTCGCTTATCGTCCGCGTGCAAATGACGCAGCGGTTCGAGCGGTACATCGTGTGGTGCAGGCTGCACTGGCGAAGGGATAACCAAAGCGATTTCGAAAAATCTATAGCGTCTGAGGTGACGTCTTGGTGACGGTTGTGCAGCTCGGCCCTTGTAGGCGTGCTGTTAGGCGGAAAGTCAGTAAGATGCTGTGGTTGTTGATCGCTTTCGCCATGCACGATGTCCTTGCCTGATTCCACTCCTGCCGATTTTCATTCCGGACCACCCGAATTGCGCCGTACGCGTGATGCGCTGACATTGCAGTTCGCGGGGTCCGCTGCCGTGCAAAGCATCATGTCGGTGCTCAATCCGCATGCTCTCGAGCTCGAGTACACGCGCTTGATGATGGGTTTTCTGCTGTTCGACAGCGATCCCCGGCGCATGTTGATGATAGGCCTGGGTGGCGGGTCTTTACCCAAGTTTTGCCATCGCTATTTGCCCAACGCATCGATCGATGTGGTGGAGATCGATCCTGAGGTCATTGCGTTGAGAGACGCTTTTCACGTTCCGCCTGATGATGCGCGTTTTCGTGTGATAGCTGCCGATGGCAGCCAGTATCTGCAAATGGATCCTGAGCCGGTCGATGTCTTGTTGGTGGATGCCTATGACGGGCGCGGTATGCCGGCGGCGTTGTGTGAACAGACGTTTTTCGAGGATTGCGATGCGGCGTTGTTGCCAGATGGCATTCTGGTGGTAAACCTGCATCTCGAGAGCGAGTCGTATCCGATCTGCCTCGCTCATCTGCGAGAGGTCTTCGGCACGTCACTATTCGAGGTTATCGACGACGATATGACCAACAGCATTGTTTTCGCCTGCAAGGGCGAACGTTTTGATGACACGGATCTGCGGAGGGCGCTGCGCAAGCCAGAGCGCATGAGCAAGGATGCATGGCGGCAATTGCAGCCGACCTTCAAGCTGATCGAGGCGACGCTGATTTTGCGCTGAGACTGTTGGGCTCATGGTGAGGCAGGCGCTACTGCAGAAAAAAAGCCCTTGAATAAGGGCTTTTTTGCCGCTGGGCCGCCCCAACGCAAAAACGCCCCGTTTGGGGGCGTTTGTTGAATTCTGTGGCGGAGCGGACGGGACTCGAACCCGCGACCCCCGGCGTGACAGGCCGGTATTCTAACCAACTGAACTACCGCTCCGCAGCGGTGACCTACTGATACTGCAGCCAACTAAAAAAAGCTGGCGTCCCCTAGGGGATTCGAACCCCTGTACTCACCGTGAAAGGGTGATGTCCTAGGCCTCTAGACGAAGGGGACTNGGACTNNCTGTACT
>NZ_CBCSJH010000029.1:4662-75865 GCF_965139195.1 Bordetella tumbae
ACTGGTGGAGGTAAGCGGGATCGAACCGCTGACCTCTTGCATGCCATGCAAGCGCTCTCCCAGCTGAGCTATACCCCCGTTTCCCTAAGGCAAAATCTGCAATTTTTGGGGTTTTTATTCCCGTCGTTGCCGGTTTTGTTTAGTGCCGTTGGCGAAGAAACGAGATTATGCACGAGTTTTTTTGTGTGTGCAAGTCACAGTGCCGGCCCTGATGATCCCGCTCCGCGTCACGGCCGCAATCCCCGTTGTGGGAGAGTGTTTGGGCCCTCGGCCACCACGTGTTTGCGGCCGCGTGAGCTTTCCCTGTATGACGGGGCAGGCCTTTAGCGTACCCGCAGTGGCGCCACGGCATGCGAGTTATTGGCTTCTACCAATCGGACCATCTGCAGCATGAACAGATCTCGGGCCTCCTCGGGCAATTGTTCGATGGTGCGGTCATGGGCCCGTTGCACGGCGGGCTGCATGCGTTTGACGAGTGTGCGGCCTTCGCGCGTCAGACGGACCAGTTTTACACGGCCGTCTTGCGGCGATTGATGCCGTTCGATCAATCCGCGCGCCTCCAGTCTGGGCAGGACTTCGGCCACGCTGCTGCGTTCCAGTCCGATATCCAAGGCCAGGGAGTTCTGGTCCAGTTCGCCCCGCTCGCGTAATGCTGTCAGGAGGCTGTATTGCACCGGCGTGATGTTGAACGCGCTGGTTTCTTCGGAAAATAGCCAGCTGTGGATTTGATGCAGCCGGCGTATCAAGAAACCGGGACGGGTGTAGAGCAGCGTGCGGTTTTGGTAGGACTGCAGTTCTGCGCGCAGGGCGGCATTCTGATTGAGATCATTCATTACTGGACTGGGCGCATATGCGCCATGCGTCAACGGGCGAATTATTAGTGTAAGTGGTACACCACGTATTTGTCATTGGCTATGCAGAATACAAAGGGATATCAGCCTCTGTTTGGGTCTGTACCTTGCACCAATATAGGTGGTGTACCACGTAAATGCGCCATGCTGGTGCCAAATGTGGTGCCGCAGTAATGCGGTATAGGTCAGCGTCGGCGCTCCAAGTGCACCGCTCTGATAGGGGGAAACGCTTGATTAGGTGGTGCACCACATATTTTAATAAAAATATAGTTTTTTTATATCAATGACTTAAGAGGATTTCAGCTAGGCTGTTCGGCTGATTTGGCATGCATATTGCTTTGTTGTCTCTCGGGGCCGGACAGGTCAGATGGGAGAAACAGTCATGGTTACAACGGTATTGTTGGGCGGGCACATCATGGATCCCGCCAACGGTGTGGATCGCGTCGGCGATCTGGTGATACGGGATGGACGGGTTGCTGGCATAGACGTGCCCTATGGCGCCGATACGGCGACAGTGGACTGCCGGGGAGACCTGGTCTTGCCGGGGCTCATCGATACGCATGCGCATGTCTATCGGTATGTCACTGGCCGATTTGGGTTGGACGCAGACACGTGCGGAATTAAAAGCGGGGTCACCACCTTGATCGATCAGGGTGGCGCCAGTTGCATCACGATTCCGGGATTCAGGCATTACGTCGCCGAGCCGGCCACGTCGCGCGTGCTGTCCTTTATCTCGGCGTATCTGGTGGGCGGGCTGGAAGGGCACTATTACCCCGAGTTGTATCGTCCGTCCTGTCTGGATGTGGATGCGACGGTCAAGGCGGCGCTGGCCAACAAAGATCTGGTGCGCGGCGTCAAGGCTCATGCCGAACTAGGCGGATTTCAGCGCTGGGGCATGGATGTCATGCGCATTGCTGCGCAGATTGGCCGCGAGGCGGATTTGCCGGTGTATATCCATTTTGGACAGTTGTGGCCGTCGCCTGATTCGGGTCTGGATATTGATCCCGATTCGATCTTTCGTGATGTGCTGGAGCTGACCAAGCCCGGCGATGTGCTGGCGCATCCGTTCAGCAGACACCCGGGCGGATTTGTTGGTACGGATGGCAAAGTGCATCCTTTGCTGGGCGAAGCGGTGGCGCGCGGGATGAAGATTGATGTGGGCCACGGCTCGCATTTCAGTTTCGATATGGCGCGCCGCGTGTTGGAGGCGGGCTTTCTGCCGGACACGCTGGGTGCGGACATGCATGGCTATAACACCAAGGTGCCGCATCCTCCGGCCACGCCCGATATCCATCCGGACGAAGGCGACCACCTATTCACCAGCGCGATCCGGTTTTCGCTGGTGTCGACGATGACCAGCATGCTGGCGCTCGGCGTGCCGCTGGAGCAGGTTGTGCCGATGGTGACGAGCGAGGCCGCGAAACTGGCAGGCATGGAGGGCGAGATCGGCCATCTCGGTGTCGGGGCGGTGGCCGATGTGTCGGTCCTGTCCGATGAGCGGGGTAAGTGGACGCTGCGCGATAACGAAGGCAATCAGGCGGTGACCTCGCGCATGCTCAACCCGCGGTTTTGCCTGCGAGAGGGAGTGCGTCACGACGCCGACGCGCCTATCCTGCCTGTCCTGAAGGCCGCCGCCTGAGCCCCGCCATGACGCAGCAACATCCTCCAATCATCGGTCAAGGCATCGGTGCGCGCTTGACTCGCAAGGAAGACGAGCGCTTTCTGCGCGGCCAGGGGCAATACGTGGGCGATATGCGTATGCCGGGTGCGCTGGACGTGGCGTTTGTACGTTCGCCGCTGGCGCATGCGCGCGTAGGCCACATTGAAAAGCCGCAGGGATACGAGCATCTAGTCTATACGATGCAGGACATGGCGGGCGTAAAACCCATCCTGGCGGCGTCGCGTTTGCCGGGTTTTCGCACCTCGGTCCAGTATCCCTTGGCAATGGAAAAGGTGCGTCATGTAGGAGAAATGGTCGCCATGTGTGTGGCGCCGTCGCGAGCGCGTGCCGAGGATCTGGCTGCGCAGGTCTGGGTCGACTATGAAGAGCTGCCAGTCATTGCCGACATGCATGACGCCGCCAACGGCGTGGCACCGCAGCGCATCCATGATGAATGGGATGGCAATGTGTTTCTGGAAACTCGGGTTGAACGCGGCGACGGGCAAACCCAGCGTCCAGGGACGGTGACGGTATCACGCAAACTATCTACCTCTCGCCAATGCATGATGCCCATGGAAGGGCGCGGGGTCTTGTGCTGGTGGGATACGCGGATGGATCAACTCGTGATGGTGAGCGCTGCACAGCTGCCGCATATCAATCGCACCGGGCTGGCGGAATGCCTGGGCCTGGACGAAGGCCGCATTCGTGTGGTCTCCCCCGACGTGGGGGGAGGGTTTGGATACAAGGGCATTCTGCTGCCTGAAGAAATCTGCTGTGCGTGGCTGGCCATGCACCTGAAGCGTCCGGTGCGCTGGCTGGAGGATCGCCGCGAGCATTTGAGCGCCAACGCGAATTGCCGCGAACATGCTTATGACATCAGTGTCAGCGTGAATGCCGATGGACGTTTGCTCGGGATCGAGTGCGATGCGATTGTGGATTCGGGCGCCTATTCCTCGTATCCGTTTTCGGCCTGTCTGGAGGCCGCGCAGATCGGTTCGATCTTGCCAGGGCCATACCGCATGGATGATTTTCTGTGCCGTACCCGCTCTGCCGCGACGAACAAGCCTCCTATCCTGCCGTATCGCGGTGTGGCGCGCACCGGTGTGTGTTTTGCATTAGAAGTGATGATGGATATGGCGGCGCGTACGCTGGGTGTGGAGCCGTATGTATTGCGTCAGCAAAGCCTGGTGCGCCCGCAGGATATGCCGTACACCAACATCACGGGAAAGACGTTCGATTCCGGGGACTATCTGTCTTGTTTGAATCGTGCGGTGGAGGGCTTGAACTGGGCGCAGTGGCGCGCGCGCCAAGCGCAGTTGCAGCCCGCGGGCGCGCGTCCGCAACGCCGCATTGGTATCGGCCTGTCGATATTCTGCGAGCAGGGCGCGCACGGCACGTCGGTGTATCACGGCTGGGGTATTCCCATGGTGCCCGGATATGAGCAATGCCATGTGCGCCTGACACCGGACGGCATCCTGGAGGTCCAGATTGGCGTGCATTCGCATGGGCAGAGTCTGGAAACCACCATGGCGCAGATTGCGAACACGGTGCTGGGCATGGATGCGGCACATGTGCGCGTACTGCATGGGGATACGGCCACGTCACCGTATTCCACTGGCACCTGGGGATCCCGCTGTGCGGTGATGGCCGGAGGCGCTGTGGGAACGGCTTGCGAGGAACTCGGGGCGCGGATGAAACGCATCGCGGCCAGCCTGCTGGAGTGTTCTGAAAACGACCTGGTGTATGTGCAGGGTGGCATCGCGCTCAAGGATGGTTCGCAGCGCGTGAGTTACGCCCAGATTGGCCACACCTGGTATCGCGCGCCGCAGAAACTGCCGGCGGATGTGAATCCTGGCGGCCTGGCGCTCACAGCGGGCTATCGCATGCAACCGGATGGCGGCACGTTCAGCTACGCCTGTCATGCTTGTGCGGTCGAGGTCGATACGGCGACGGGCTTTGTCAAATTGCTGGATTACGTGGTGTGCGAAGACGGCGGCGTATTGCTCAATCCCATGGTGGTAGAAGGACAGCTACTGGGAGGGTTGGCGCAAGGTATCGGCACGGCGTTGTATGAGGAAATGCCGTTTGATGAACAGGACCAGCCGCTGGCATCGACGTTGGCGGATTACATCGTGCCTGGTGCGGGCGAAATGCCGCGGGTGCGTATCGATCATATGCAGACGCCGAGCCCGTTTTCCAAGTTCGGGCAAAAAGGGATAGGCGAGGGCGGCGCGATCGCACCGCCGGCCGCGATCGTGAATGCGATCAATGACGCGTTGGCCGATCTGGGGGCGGAGGTACTGTGCGTGCCTGCCAGCCCGCTTCGGGTGTTGGCCGCTATCGAACGGGCGGAGGCTGTGCGATGAAAGCAGTTGCCTACGAGTTGGAGCGCGTGAGCAGCGTGAATGAAGCCCTGTGTGCGCTGGCGCGCGACGAGTTCTATAAAGCCATCGCGGGCGGGCAGTCTTTGGGCGCCATGTTGAATCTGCGATTGGCCCAGCCTGAGCGCTTGATCGACCTGGACGCGATTGCCGAACTGCGCGCCAGCGCCGCGCAGGGGGATGAGCTCGTTTTGGGAGCGATGACGACCCACGCTGCGATCGAAGATGGCAAGGTTCCCGACGTGACACATGGCATGTTGGCTCATGTCGCTCATGGTATTGCCTATCGCGCTGTGCGCAATCGGGGCACGGTGGGGGGGAGCTTATGTCATGCGGATCCCGCTGCAGACTGGGTCAGTGCCATGGCGGTCATGGGCGCTATATGTGAGGTTGTGGGGCCGCAAGGTGCGCGCATGGTGCCTGCCGAGCTGTTTGTCCGGTCGGCCTTTGAACCCGATCTCAGTCCCGGGGAAATCCTGGCCCGGATTCGGGTGCCGCGACTCAGTACGAAAGCGCGCTGGTCCTATCGCAAGCATTGCCGCAAAACCGGTGAGTTCGCATTGGCGATCGTGACTGGTGTGGTGGACCCTGATCGAGGCATCGAGCGTTTGGTGTTGGGCGCGTTGGATGGGCCCGTAAAAGTCCACAGTGGTCCGGGTCTGTATGCACGTCTGGCTGACCCTGCGGTACGAGCAGCTTTGCTGGATGCGCCGGAGTCCGGTTTGTCGTATGAGCGTCGTGCCTGGCATGGCGATCTGTTGGCCAGTGTTGTGGCTGATTTGGGAGCAAAGCAATGACGGTGCCTCTCGATTTTCCCGAGGTGAACGAGGTTGATGTCGCGTTGACGGTCAATGGGGCGCGTTATCGCATTCATTGTGAACCGCGCACGCATCTGGCTGATGCGTTGCGCGAGCATTGCGGACTGACGGGCACGCATATCGGGTGTGAGCATGGGGTGTGCGGCGCCTGTACGGTGGACGTCGACGGTGCACCGCAGCGGTCCTGCCTGCAGTCCGCTGTGCGTTTCGAAGGCAAGCACGTCACGACGGTCGAGGCGTTGGATGACGATGCGTTGACGGCGGCATTGCGTGCGGCCTTTTCAGCGCATCACGCGTTGCAGTGCGGCTATTGCACACCCGGCATGTTGATCACTGCACGCGATATTGTGCGGCGCCTGCCGCAAGCAAACGAGGCTCGAGTGCGCGATGAACTGGCTGGAAATCTATGTCGATGCACGGGATATCAAGGCATTGTCGATGCCGTGATGCACGTGTTGTCGACCTATCACACGGGGGAACAGAGACATGCAGATTGAACAGTCTTTTGACGTGGCCATGCCTTTGGCAACGGTATGGGCCGCGTTTCATGAGCCTGCGCTGCTGGTGCAATGCTTGCCAGGAGCGTCGTTGCGGGGCGAGCCCGTTGGCGATGAGTTGCCCTTGCTCTTCAAAGTGAAGCTGGGGCCGATTGCCGCTGCATTTTCGGGCCTCGGGTCGCTGTCGCTGGATGAGGCGGGGCACTCGGGTGAGATGACCGGCCAGGCCACGGATGGGAAAAGCAATAGCCGTGTCAAGGGAGCAGCCCGATTCGCCGTCGTATCGCAGGATAGCGCTGTCACCAGCGTCAATGTCACCGTGGACTTCAGCATCACCGGATCGCTGGCTCAGTTCAGCCGCGAGGGCATTGTGCGTGCATTGGGCGATCAGTTGACAAAGCAGTTCGCGCAGAATTTGCAGGCGATGTTGAGCACTCAGAGTAATACGTCGCCTGCGGATGACATTCGCAGTACGAGCTCGGTCTATGTGATCGGGTCCGAGTCAGGTGCCGTGGTGATCCCGGCGGACGGGCCCAGCGCGTCCTCGGAGAGGATGCCTAAGAACGCCGCATCGCAATCAATGGGCCAGGCTAAAACCGTGCAGCAACCCTCGGAGGCGCCTGCATTGAATTTGTTTGCTCTCGTGCTGGCCATGATGCGTGATGCCTGGAAAAAATGGATAGGCCGGGACAAGCAGGCAAAACGGAGTACGACATGATACCGGCCGCCGTCGCACCAACGCGTGATATCGGGCGCATGCTGGCGCCATTGCAGCATGCGTATTGGGTAGACGTCGTGCGCCTGCGAGATGCGTTGCCTGATCTGGATTCCCACGTGCTGTTGCATGCGGGGCCCGAGTATGCCGCCGATGCCGTGATTCCCGCGCCGGTGATGCAGGCAGCGGCACAGGCGTTGGTGTTTGAGGGGGCGGCAGCTGACGTCCCGACCGCTCTACAGCTGTTGGTGTCGGGGACCTATCGTTTTGAGCCTGCGCAAAATCACGGCGTGGTGACGCCGTTGGCCCAGGTCGTGTCTGCGCGGATGCCTATGGCGGTGGTGCGCCTGGGGGATAGGGTCCGGTATGCGCCGCTATTGGAGGCAGGCGTGCCTTCTTTGCGTTTTGGTTCACAGGATCCCTCATGCGTCATGGCATTACATGCCATCAGCCGTTTGGGGCTGGGGATACTGGCGCCCTGTCTGCGTTCAGCTTCGTTGGCCGTTGCGCCATGGCTGAGCAATGCCTTGCAGCAGGGTGACGAGTGTCATTCACGCACCGGCGTTGCCAACCAATCGATGATTGAGGCGTTGGTCACCACGTTTCCTGCGTTGAGCGACGAACTGCTTTCCACGTTGTCGAGCAATCCCAATTTCGTGCTGACGTTGATCATGGCAGCCTGCGCTTGCGTGCTGGAAACGCAGGATGGCGATATCAAGGCAGCGGGCGGCAATGGGGTGGAATTTGGCGTCCGGATGGCAGGCGAGACTCGCTGGCGCACAGTGCCTGCCACTGCACCCACTGGTTGCTTTATTCCCGGTCATGAAAACACGGTGGTTTTAGGGGCAATCGGTGATAGCGCGGTGATCGATTTTTGTGGACTGGGTGGTCAGGCATTAAGTCTGGCGCCAGCGCTGTTGAGTTTGTGGCAAGGCCAATTGCCCACGGATGTGGCCGATCGTGCCCGGCACGTGCTGAACGAGCAGACGGGGTTGGTGTGCGCGAGGTCTATCGCGCAGAGCCGGGTGTCGCCCATTGTGCATCTGGCGATGGTCGATGCGCACGGAGTGCAGGGATTGGCGGGGCGGGGATTTTATGCGCCACCAGTGTCTTTATTTACGTCGTTGTTGCAGGGTTAGGGCCACGAACGCATACGTGGGTGGTCATCGTTTCGCAATTGCTCATTTTGGAGTGTTCCATGTTTACGAAATACCGGCTTTATGCCCTGATCGCAGCAGGCACGTTGTTGGCAGCGCCTGCGTTGGCGCAGGAAACCATCAAGATTGGCGTCTCGCAGCCGTTGACTGGCCCAGTGGCGGCGGCTGGCACCTATGTCGCCAACGGCGCGAGACTGGCTGCAGAGCAGTTGAACGCGCAAGGCGGCGTGCTGGGCAAGAAAATCGAATTGATTGTCGAAGACAACAAGTCCAATCCGCGTGAGGCCGTGAATACGGCAGAGAAACTGATATTGCGTGACAAGGTACCCGTGATGATAGGCGCGTGGGGATCGACGTTCACACTGGCGACCATGCCTAAACTGCAGGAGTACGGCGTCCCCATGGTGGTAGAAACCGCGTCGTCGTCCAAGATCACGACGGCGGGCAATCCCTGGGTGTTTCGCATCAGTCCCACCTCGCGCATGGAGGCGCTGGCATTCGCGAAGCAGCTGCAATCCTTTTCGCCAGCGATCAAGAAAGTCGATTTTCTGGCGGTGAACAATGATTGGGGATTGGGCGCCACGACGGAATTCAAGAATGTGTTTGCACAGCACGGTATCGAGGTCGGCCGCGTAGAAACGATGTCGCCTGATGCAACCGACTTGTCGGCGCAGCTGGCAGCGTTGCGCGAAACGGGCAGCGATACCTTGATCGTGACATCCGGTGTCGAGCAGTTGACGCTGGCCATTCGGCAAGCGTCTGAACAACGGTTGAAGCAGCGCATCATCACCACGGGCGGCTCGTTTCCCGAGCCTCTGATCCAGAATCCGGGGCCGAAGGGTTATGTCAGCACGCATCTGCTGTTTTTCTCGCCATGGACGGCCGACAAGGCCTTGCACCCGGAAATCGCGAAGGCCTATATGGATGGCTGGAAGCAAAAAGGCTATCCGTTTCCAGGCCTGACGGAAGGGTTTCGCGGTTATGACGCGGTGCTGACGGTAGCCGACGCGATCAAGCGTGCAGGCAAGGCCGAGCCTGAAGCGATCCGCCAAGCGCTGTGGGAAACCAAGGTCGCAGGGGTGAACGGCGATGTCTCGTTTATCAAGGATGGCCCGGCAGGAAAGGAAAGCGGCCAGAACGAACCCAATATCTACATCGTGCAGTTAAAGGATGGCGTCGTGTCGGCGCAGTAAGGGTTGGCGCTGTTGCCGCGGCCGTTGCAGGGCCGCGGCGCGTAGAGCAAGCACACAGGAGTTCTGTCTTGGATCAAATCATGCAACACGCCGTCAACGGCCTGGTGCTGGGCGCGACCTACGCGCTGCTGGGTATAGGGTTGACATTGGTGTTCGGCATCATGCGTGTGGTCAATTTCGCGCACGGGGAACTGTATGCATTAGGCGCCTATGTCGCCTATGCGCTGGTGTCATTGTTGGGATTGGATTTTTTCAGTGCCTTGCTGTTTTCGGCTGTCGCCGGGTTTCTGATTGGCAGTGTGATCGAGTTTGTCCTGCTGCGCCGCTGCAAACTGGAAAATATAGATGAGGTCATGCTGATCATGATCGGTGTGATGATCATCATGCAGAACGCAGAGCTGATGTTATGGGGCGGTGTGGCCAAGGTAGTGCCCACCCCGTTTTCGCAAGAGCCGTTGATATGGGGCGGCGTGGCATTGTCGCCGACACGGCTGTTCGTATTGTGTGCCGCCGCGGTGTTGTTGCTGGTGTTTTATCTGGTGATCGAACGGTCCAGATTGGGGATGGCCATGCGGGCCACGTTCCAGGACAAGGATGCGGCAAAGATCGTGGGAGTAAATGTCTCGAGCATTTATACGCTGACATTCGCGTTGGGCTCGTGCCTGGCGGCGGTGACGGGGGCGCTGTTGGCTCCTATCTTTGTGGTCAGTCCCACGATGGGTGATCTGGCCAGCCTGAAGGCATTTGCGATCGTGATTCTGGGCGGCTTGGGCAATATCGGCGGCGCCGCGTTGGGGGGATTTGCATTGGCAATGATAGAGGAGTTCGGCGCCAGTTATATCTCGACCTCGTATCGCGATGCGTTGGGGTTCATCGTGATTCTGATCGTGATGGTCATGCGTCCGCAAGGCCTGTTTGCGGTCAAGGAAAGGGTGGGTTGACGTGAAACGTATCGTGTTTCTGATTTGTGTGGCGGCGCTCGCACTGCTGCCTCTGGTGTGGTCCGATCCGTACATGTTGTCGGTGGTCTCGGCGGCCGGCATCATGATTGTGGCAGCCATCAGTCTGAATCTGCTGTTGGGTTTCACGGGCCAGCTCAGTCTGGGGCATGCCGCGTTTTTCGGCATAGGCGCCTATACCAGCGCGCTGCTGTCCTTGGGTTTCGATGTGGATCTGGGGTGGGGCCCCGTGGTGGTTGATCCTAAACCCGTATGGCTTGCTTTTGTGATGGGCATGGTGGTTGCCGGCCTGGCTGGATGGCTGGTGGGCAAGCTGGCTTTTCGCGTGCGCGGCGCCTATTTCGTGATTGTCACGATCAGTTTTGCCCAGGTGATGCGCATGGTGGCGTTGAATTGGGTGGACTTGACCGAGGGGCCCATGGCGCTGACTGCCATTCCTGCGCTGACATTCTGGCTGCCAGGACAAGGCGTGATTGAACTGGTCAGCAAGGCTGCCACGTATTGGCTGGTGCTCGCCGCTGGCGTGGTGGCGTATGTGCTGGTGGCGCGGTTGGTGCACAGCCGCGCGGGACGCGCGGTGATGGCATTGCGCGAGAACGAAACCCTGGCTAAATCCATCGGCATTCCCGTGACGCGATATCTCGTGATCGCGTCGGTGTTGTCGGCTGCTATTGCGGGCGCAGCGGGCGGGTTGTACGCGCACACGGTGCGCATTATCGATCCCGATGTGTTCTTGTTCGTCTATACGATCACGATGGTGATCATGGTGGTGGCTGGCGGCAAAGGAACCTTGGCCGGCCCGGTCGTAGGGGGAGTGATCTTCGGTCTGATGCCCGAGGTCCTGCGCGGTGTGGTGCCGCCAGAAGTCCAATGGATGTTGTACGGCGCGTTGATGATTCTGATTCTGTTGTTCCTGCCTAAAGGCATTGTGCCTGCCGGTGCCCGCGTTGTGCAATCGTTCAAAAGCCGGGGCAGGGCAGATACGGTGGTTGATGCAAAGTCTGCGATCGCGGTGCGAACCGCTGTATCAGAAGGAGGGCGAGCATGAGTGTGGTGATGTCGCATAGCGCAGCGCCGGGCAGGGCGATGGGTAATATCGCGTCTGGCATGCCGCAGCCGTCTCTGGATCGACCGGTCTTGTCATTGCATGACATTACGGTGCGTATTTCGGGCCTGGTGGCACTGAACAATGTCAGCTTCGATGTGATGCCGGGGCAGATCGTCAGCCTGATTGGCCCCAACGGCGCTGGCAAGACAACGGCATTCAACGTGATATCGGGCTACATGAAGCCGACCTCGGGCCGCGTGGTGTTGTTTGGTGACGATATGGTGGGCATGAGCCCGAACCAGATTGCTGCCCGTGGGCTGGTGCGCAGTTTTCAACGCACCAGCGTGTTCGGGCAATGTTCTGTGGCGGACAATATTTTGATGGCATTGCACATGCAGGGGCGTGCAGGATTGCTGTCGTCACTGTTGCGCTTGCCGTCTTTCAAGCGCGAGGAACTCGCGTTGCAGGATCGGGTGCATGACGTCTTGACGTTTGTGGGCCTGACGCATCGCGCGGCAGACATCGCCGCGAATCTCTCGTACGGAGAGCAACGCCTGTTGGGTGTGGGGATCGCCCTGGCGGCGAGGCCCCGGCTGCTGCTGCTGGACGAGCCGGCAGCGGGATTGAATCCCTCGGAAACGGAAGACTTCAAGGCCATGATCCGCCGCATCGGCGACAGCGGCGTCACGATTCTCTTGGTCGAGCATGACATGCATATGGTCATGTCGATCTCGGATTACATCGTCGTGTTGAACCAGGGAGTGCGTATCGCCGACGGCGGACCGCGCGAGATCCAGGAACATCCCGAAGTCATACGCGCTTATCTAGGATCAGGACTGAAACGTGCTAAAGGTTGATGACATCGTTGTGCATTATGGCGCCACACGCGCCGTGGACCACGTATCGCTGAGTGTGGAAGAAGGCGAGTTCGTGACTTTGATCGGCTCGAATGGTGCGGGTAAATCCAGTACCTTGCGAGCGATCAGCGGGCTGGAGCCGGTGGTGTCAGGATCCATCACGTTCGATGGTTATCCGATCGCGCAGGCGAGCGCGCAGAATATTATCGAGCGCGGCATCGCGCATTGCCCGGAAGGCCGGCGCGTGTTTGCGCAGCTGACGGTGCGCGAGAACCTGGAAATGGGCGCCTATCGGCGCAACGACCGGCAGCGGATCCGTGATGATATCGAACGCATGTTCGACAAGTTTCCGCGTTTACGTGAACGGGTTGCACAACCTGCCGGGACCTTGTCGGGAGGCGAGCAGCAAATGCTGGCTATCGCGCGTGCGCTGATGTCGCGGCCACGGTTGGTGATGTTTGACGAACCGTCGTTAGGATTGGCACCGAATTTCGTCGAACAGGTATTCGAGCTCGTTGCGGATATCCGCAAAAGCGGCACCACGGTGCTGATGGTGGAACAGAATGCCTATGCCGCACTGGAACTGTGCGACCGGTCGTATTTGCTGGAGACCGGCCGCGTGGTTTTTCATGGATCTGCGCAGCAGATGCTGGACAACCCGGATATACGGAAAGCCTATCTGGGTGGTTAGTAGCCCACCTATGCAGCCTCGGTGCTGCACTGCATTTATTTCCTGCGTCCCAGTGCCGCCGCGGCGATGAGGATCAGAGCGATGATGACGAGTACGGGCTTGTCACCAAAACGTGCGTAAGGCGTCAGGCCTGTCATGCCTTGGACGGAGACGGGCAGAATGCCGGCTTGGTGTGCCGGCAGTTGCGCGGCGACAGCGCCATGTGCGTCGATGGCTGCCGTGATGCCTGTGTTGGTTGCCGCCAGCATCGGACGGGCGGTTTCCAGGGTACGCAAGCGGCCGATTTGCAGATGCTGACGCAATGCCCAGGTATCACCGAACCAGCCCAGATTGCTGACATTGACCAGGATGGTGGCACCGGGCTCGCCATTGGCGCCGGGATGCAGCGCGGGCAGGAGTTCGACGCCGAACAGGTCCTCGTAGCAGATGTTGAAGGCGACGTGTTGGTCGCGTACGTGAAACGGTGCTTGCCGTGGTCCACCACGATCGAAATCGCCCAGGGGGATGCTGAGCATGTCGACAAACCAATGGAATCCGGGAGGGACGTATTCTCCCCAGGGCACGAGATGGTGCTTGTCATAGCGCTGTTCCGTAGTGCCCAGGCGCAGTTGTTCCAATGGGGTGTCGGCATCAAAGCCGATGACGCTGTTGGTGTAGCTGTCGTTGCCGTCGGTGCCCTTGGTACGCAGCGGGACGCCCATGGCGATGGTGGCCGAGTTGCGTGCAGCCAGGGTGCGCCAGGCTTCCCAGACGGCAGGGTCCAGACGGTCTTGAAAAATGGGCAGTACGGTTTCGGGCAGGATGATCAGTTCTGCGGGAGGGGCCGGCAACGCTGCCAGCTCGAGGTGACGGCGTATGCCCAGCTCCAGCAGCTGAGGATCGAACTTTTGAGATTGTTCGACGTTGCCTTGTATGAGCCGAACTTGCAGTGGCGACCCGCTGGGCTGCGACCAGTTGACGCCACTTAAGGGCCAACCTGCAATGACTAACAAGAGCGCCAGCGCGCAGGCCAGATTGCGGCGTGCATCTCCGGTTTTGATGTTGCCGCGGGCCGAGCGCAGGGCTTGCCACAACCCCGCCAGGGCGGCGGCGGCAAAGGCTGCCAGTAACGCCATGCCGTGAATGCCCAGTACGGGGGCCCAGCCGGCAAGCGGACTATCGACGTGGGCGTAGCCGATATTCAGCCACGGAAACCCCGTCAGGACGGTGGCGCGGATCCATTCGAGCAAGGCCCAGGCCGCTGCCCAGGCTGCGGCCGTGATCAATAGCCGACGGGCAGGGGAGGGATTGGGTTCGCCAGGGGCTACTGGCGGGCACAGCCAGCGCGCCAGCATGCAAGCCGCAGCAGGAAAAAGGGCGAGAAAGGCCGACAAGGCCAGCACGCCAGCGACGGCCAGTGGCGCGGCCAAGCCGCCGTAGTAATGCAGGCTGACGAAAATCCAGTACAACCCGAGCGAGTAGCTGGCAAAGTTAAACAGCCAGCCTCGCAGCAGGCTCTGGCGCAGGCTGGCCGCTCGCAAGGTGGCGTGCGCCGCGCAGGCCAGCGCCAGGATTTGTACCAGTGCCAGGGCCCACGCAGGTAAGGGGCCTGGCGCGAAGGTCAAGGCATGTACAGCGCCTGCGGCCACCAGGCCCAGTACTGCCCAGCGAGGGGCGCGGCCGAACGTCATCCGTTGTTGCTCCGAGAAACCCCGGTATTGATGCCGGGGAGGAAAGAGATACTGCAGCAGGGCTGCACCAGGGGGCTGATCACGGTCTGCGAAAACCCTCGCCAATCGTGGCCAGGGCAATCAAGGGGCGGGCGAGGCCGCGTCAGCAGTGCTGTTCGCATCAGCGTCCGGGACGCGTTTGGCGCGCAGCCATAGTGCACGGCGCGCGTCGGCCCGTATGACCTCGATCATCATATCGCCGTGCGAGGCGCTGTCGCCTCGGCGCGGGATGCGTCCCAGTTGGCCGCCCAGCCACCCGCCTACGCTGTCGTATTCGTCGTCGGGCAAGTCCGTCGCAAAGGCTTCGTTGAAGTGGCTGATTTCGGTGGTGGCCATCAGGCGCCACTGATTTTCGCCTTCGGGGAAAATGCTTTGCTCGTCTTCTTCGTCGAATTCGTCTTCGATGTCGCCGACGATCTGTTCGAGGACGTCTTCCATGGTGACCAGGCCCGAGATCCCGCCGTGTTCGTCGATGACGATGGCCAGGTGGTTGTGACTGGCACGGAACTCGCGCAGCAGTACGTTCAGGCGTTTGGCTTCAGGGATAAAGACGGCCGGCCGGATGAGCGAACGCAATTCCATATCCGCGTCCAGCATGCCGCGCAGTAGGTCTTTGGCCAGCAAAATCCCGATGATGTTGTCGCGATCGTCTTCGTAGACCGGAAAACGCGAGTGCGCAGTATCGATGATAAAAGCCAGCTGTTGCGGCAGGGGCAGGGATACGTCAAGCAAATCCATGCGCGAGCGCGGCACCATGATGTCGGCGACCGTGCGTTCGGAGACGGCCAACGCGCCTTTGATCATGCCGTACGATTCGACGTCCAGCAGGTCTCGATCGTGGGCGGCATCCAGGACGGCTTTAATGCCCTCGCGGTCCTCGGGCTCGCGCCGGACGAGGGCCAGAATGCGGTCTAGCAGGGATTTCGTTGCGGTTTTGGGCGCGCGGGCGGCGTTCGCCTCGGTGGTAGGGTAAGGGTCAGACATCGTCCTAGCGGACAAGTTATAGAAAGGTCAGCATAACCGAATATCGGCTGCAAATTTGTTACGAGGGCAGGGATGCTAGGGGAAACGAGAACGGATTGCGCGGCGGATGAGGCCTGCTTACGGGCCCGTCCTCGCCCGAGGACCGTGCCTCAGGCGTATGGATCGGCAATGCGCATGCCGGCCAGAATCTCGGTTTCGAGGGTTTCCATGCGGCGGGCGTCGCGGGCCTTGATGTGGTCGTAGCCCAGCGCGTGCAAGACGCCATGTACGGTCAGGTGGGCGGCGTGGTCCAGCAAGGTTTTGCCCTGTTCGCGAGCCTCGCGTACGAGCACGGGGATACAGATCACGATATCGCCGCGGGCAGTGCCGAGCGGATCGGTGCCGTATTCGAAAGTGAGCACGTTGGTGGCGTAGTCCTTTTCGCGATAGGCGTGGTTGAGCTTGCGGCCCTCTGCCTGGCCTACCAGACGCAGGCTGAACTCTGCCCGAGTGCAGTCGATCAGGCCGTCTTGCGCGGCGCCATCCAGCGCGCGGCGCGCCCAGCGGCGCAGGCGCCAGCGCGGCAGGCGCGGCTCGGCGATGCCGTATTGCACGGAGAGGGAAAGTTCGGGCAGAGTCAGCTCGGCGTTCATGGTGGTGGTGTGAGCGGCAGGCGTGGACCGGTTGGCGTTCATGTTCTTTTGCGGGCGGCCGCAAGGGCCGGATGCGTTGGCCGGCTTGTTAAGGCACCGTTTTTTGTCGGCGCGTTGCCAGGCTGGCGGGACGCTCAGGATTCTTCTTCGGCGGCTTTGTCGTAGGCGTCCACAATACGGGCGACCAGCGGGTGGCGCACCACGTCGCGGCTCGTAAAGCGGGTGGTCGCGATGCCTTGGACGTCTTCGAGTACTCGCACGGCATGCGCCAGGCCGCTCTGCTGGCCACGGGGCAGGTCGACCTGCGACGGGTCGCCGGTAATCACGGCTTTGCTGCCAAACCCGATGCGGGTCAGGAACATTTTCATCTGCTCGGGCGTGGTGTTCTGCGCTTCGTCCAGGATCACAAAGGCGTGATTCAAGGTGCGGCCACGCATATAGGCCAGCGGAGCGATTTCGATGGTCTGTTTTTCGAACAGCCGCTGGACTTTGTCAAAGCCCATCAGGTCGTACAAGGCATCGTAGAGCGGACGCAGGTACGGGTCGACTTTTTGTGCCAGATCGCCGGGCAGAAAACCCAGGCGTTCGCCTGCCTCGACCGCGGGGCGGGTCAGCACCAGCCGTTGCACTGAATCGCGCTCCATGGCGTCAATGGCGCAGGCAACGGCCAGCCATGTTTTGCCCGTACCGGCAGGGCCGATCCCGAAGGTGATGTCGTGTTTGAGAATGTTTTCGAGGTATTCCCGCTGCCGAGGGGTGCGCGGGCGCAGATCGCTGCGCCGGGTCCGCAAGGCGATGCCGCCGTCTTCGCTGGCGGCGGGCGGGGCGGCGGGCTCGATGCCGCGCGGGTCTGCCGCCGGCTGCGGCTCGTTGCGGCCCACGCCCATTTCGACCAGGCCGAGCTGGATATCATCGACCGACAGGGCGCGATGCACGGCCTGTTCGTGAAAGCGTCGCAGGGCGCGGCCGGCTAGTTCGGCGCGTTCGCCCTCGAGGGTGACGCGGTCGCCGCGGCGTGCCAGGGTGACACCCATGCCATCGGCGAGCTGACGGAGATTTTCGTCGAGCGGGCCGCAGAGATTGGCCAAATGGGTGTTGTCGCCTTCCAGGTTGACGATGGTCGGCATGGTGCGTCGGGTGCGGCTGCGTGGTGCGGGCATTCGTGGCCTTAAATTGGGCTGTGTGCAGAGTGTTGCGCGGCGGGTGCCGATACGTCGTGATCCGGGCCGTCGACGTCCGCGACGCGGGCGCGCAGCGAGTTGGGATAGGCTTCGGTGATGATGACATCCACCATCTGGCCGATCAGCCGGGCCGGCGCGGGGAAGTTGACGATCCGGTTGTTTTCCGTGCGGCCCATCATCTCGTTAGGGTCGCGCCGAGACGGGCTTTCTACCAGGATGCGTTGGCGCGTGCCCACCATGGATTGAGCGATGGCGGCGGCCTGTTGGTTGATCAGGGCTTGCAGCTGTTGCAGGCGGCGCAGTTTGACGTCCTGGGGGGTGTCGTCGGTCAGGTCGGCGGCAGGGGTGCCGGGGCGGCGCGAATAGACGAATGAGAACGAGGTGTCAAAACCCACGTCCTCGATGAGTTTCATCGTTTTCTGGAAGTCTTCTTCGGTTTCGCCCGGAAAGCCCACGATGAAGTCCGATGACAGGGTCAGGCCGGGGCGCGCCGCGCGCAGGCGCCGCACCACGGATTTGAATTCCAGCGCGGTATAGCCGCGTTTCATGCCAGCCAGCACGCGGTCGCTGCCGGCTTGTACGGGCAGGTGCAGGAAGGACACGAGCTTGGGCAGGCGAGCGTAGGCATCGACCATGCGCTGCGTCATTTCCTTGGGGTGCGAGGTGGTGTAGCGGATGCGCTCGATGCCGGGGATTTCGTGCACGTATTCCAGCAGCATCGCAAAATCGGCGATTTCGCCCGAGTCGCCCATGGGGCCGCGGTAGGCGTTGACGTTTTGGCCCAGCAGGGTGACCTCTTTCACGCCCTGATCGGCCAGATCGGCAACCTCGATCAGCACGTCGTCAAAGGGACGGGAGACCTCGACGCCACGCGTATAGGGCACGACACAGAAGCTGCAGTATTTGCTACAGCCTTCCATGATGGAGACGAAGGCCGAGGCGCCGTCCACCCGAGGGGGCGGCAGTGCGTCGAACTTTTCGATTTCGGGAAAACTGATGTCGACCTGGGAGGCCCCGGAATCGCGGCGGCGCTGGATGAGCTCGGGCAGGCGGTGCAAGGTCTGCGGGCCGAACACGACGTCGACGTAGGGCGCACGCTTGACGATGGCCGCGCCTTCCTGGCTGGCCACGCAGCCGCCCACGCCAATCACCAGATTGGGGTTGGCTTTTTTCAGGTGCTGCACGCGGCCCAGGTCGGAGAACACCTTTTCCTGCGCCTTTTCACGCACCGAACAGGTGTTGAACAGGATGACGTCGGCGTCTTCGGGGTTGTTGGTGAGCTCCAGGCCCTGGTCGCCACGCAATACGTCGGCCATTTTGTCCGAGTCGTACTCGTTCATCTGGCAGCCAAAGGTGCGGATGTAGAGCTTGCGGACCCCGGACGGGGTTGCCGTGATGCCGCTGTCGGGCACTGGGGAATTCGAGGTGGCGGGGGCGGATGCCGCGGGCGCAGGGGCGCCAGCGCGCTTGAGTGAGGTTTCTTGCATGATGTGCGCCGTGACGGGTGTAGATCCCGGGGGCGAAAGGAAAAGAAACAATCATTTTACCGCGTGCGGGTATTTCAGTCTTGGTCTGGAGACAATTGGCGTATACGATGTGGGCCGCGCGGCACTGCCTTGATGGGTCGTGAATGTGCCGCTATCTACTCTTATCCCCATGACATCTACTCAAGGTTTGCCTCCTGTCTCCCCCGTGGAGGCGATTCCGACGACCGAGGCCGAGGTCGTCGCGGCCCCTCATGTGACTTCTCATGCTATGGCACATTTTCCGCGCAGACCTTTTCGTGGCGTGTTGTTGACCGCGTGTCTTGCGCTGCTGCTGCTATTGATGAGCCGCTGGGTCGATCAGCCGTTGACCCTGGCTATCGAAAGGCATATGTCGCCGGTGGTCAATGAGGTGTTTGACTACATTGGTTATCTAGGCGATAGCGAGGTGTATTTGTTCGCGGCGCTGTTTGTCTACGTGGGGTCGCTGATCGGTATTCGCCGCGGCTGGGTTTGCCCGGTCCGAGCGGGTTTTGAGCGGTTGGCTCGCTATGGCATGCTGGTGATCAGCTCGATGGCAGTGGGCGGTTTGATTACGCTCATTCTCAAAAAACTGGTCGCGCGCACGCGGCCCGAGGTGTTGCTCGAAGATGGGTGGCACGGTCTGGTTGAGCCGTTTACTCGGGGCCATGACTACACTTCTTTTCCGTCCAGCCACACGCTGGCGGCGTTCGCGGTCGCTGCTGCTATCGGTGAATTCGCGCCGCGTTGGCGGATGCCGGCGTTGTTGTTGGCTGCCTTGGTGGCGATCAGCCGTGTGATCAATCGGGATCACTTTCTTTCGGATGTCACGGCCGCCGCGGCGATTGGCATCATGGTGGCGCATTATCTGGCGCCTTATGTGTTGGATGAGCGGCATCGTTGGATGCTGCGCAAGCCCTGGCGGAAGTAACTTTTCTGCTGGCTGGCTCAGGGGCCGAGAGGGATTCAAGCTCGGCCGAACGCTCCTTCTTCCGCATCGTTTTCAGATCCCGTCAACCGGTCCGCTCAGAGCGCGGACGACATACTCCTGCCTGTAACGCTAAAATACAGGTGCTCCTTTGCAGTCTGCCACAAAGCGTTCTCTGCAGAGCAGTGCGGGTAATCTGACACAAAAAAGCAAAGATTTAAACGGGGGGATCATTTCACGGTGGTCTCTGGAAGAAGGAATTCAATATGCCTGACTCGCGTCCTCACAGCCGCAGAACTTTTCTGCTCGCCTCCAGTGCCGGCATGGCACTCACTGGCTTGGCCATGCCTCTGCGTGCCAATGCCAAAGAAGCCGCAGTTCAGCTTGATAAGTACAAGCCTGTGTATTTCACACCCGAAGAATGGGGGTTCGTGCTTGCGGCCACCGCTCGGCTGATCCCCTCTGAGGGCGACGGTCCTGGCGCACTGGAAGCGCACGTTCCGGTGTTTATCGATCGTGAATTGGCGGGCGAGTATGGCAGCGCCAAGGATTGGTATATGCAGGGTCCGCATGACCCTGCTGCGAGCGCTGACCGAGGCTGGCAAAGCCCGCTGAATCCTGCGGAACTCTACCGTAAGGCGATACCCGCGTTTAACGCCTGGTGTGAGTCGCGCTGGAGCAAAGATTTCAAAAGCCTGACCCCCGAACAGCAGGACGAGGCGCTCACCGCGCTGCAAAAAGGCGAAGCAAAGCTGGCGCCGGAGCTCAGCTTCTTCTTTGCTACGTTGTTGAGCAACACCAAAGAAGGTTATTTCGCCGATCCCATGTATGGCGGCAACTATGGCATGCAAGCCTGGAGCTATATCGGTTTTCCGGGCGCACGCGCCGGTTTTACGGAGTGGGTGGACCAGCACAACGTGAAGTATCCGCTGGGTCCGGTTTCCATCAAAGGCGAAAGGGCTTGAACCATGGCACGCACTGAAAAAAAGAAAGACGTGGTGATCGTCGGCTTGGGCTGGACGGGTTCCATCGCAGGCATTGAACTGGCCGCTGAAGGGCTGGAAATCGTGGCACTGGAGCGTGGCCGCGACCAGAACACTGTGCCTGAGTTCAAGTATCCCAACCAGATTGATGAGCTGAAGTATGGTGTGCGGCTCAAGAACATGCAGCATCCCAGCCAGCAGACGGTGACGGTTCGCCGTCGCGATTCGGAAGTCGCTTTGCCGTATCGTTCCATGGGCTCATTTTTGCCCGCCAATGGCGTGGGCGGTGCCGGTACTCACTGGAACGGTCTGCTGTGGCGGCCGCAGCCTGAAGAAATCCAGTTGCGCAGCTACGTGAAAGCGAAATGGGGCGAGTCCATTATTCCAGAGGGAATGAACTTGATGGACTACCCGGTGACCTACGATGAGCTGGAGCCGTTTTTCACGCGGTTTGACCACGTCGCCGGCATTTCTGGCAAGGCAGGTAACCTCAAAGGCAAGATCCAGGAAGGCGGGAATCCATTCGAAGGCTGGCGCTCGGAGGACTATCCCATGCCGCCCCTGCCGCGTACCTACGACTCGACCAAGTTCGAGGCCGCCTGTAAGGCCATGGGCTATCACCCGTTCCCCGCGCCGGCAGGGGTCGCGTCTACCGCCTATGTGAACCCGTATGGCATGCAGATGGCGCCCTGTAATTTCTGTGGTTTCTGCGAACGCTTTGGGTGTTATCAGTATTCGAAGTCCTCGCCGCAGACCGCTATCCTGGACGCGCTCAAGCGCAAGCCGAATTTCACCTATCGCACGCATGCCGAGGTGTTGCGTGTAGAAATCGCAGCCGATGGCAAGACGGCCACGGGCGTGACTTACTTCGATGCCATCAATCAAGAAGAAGTCTTTCAGCCTGCCGATCTGGTGATTCTGTCTGCGTACCAGCTGAACAACGTGCACCTGTTGCTGGTGTCGGGCATTGGCAAACCCTATGACCCTGCCACGAATGAAGGCGTGACGGGCAAGAACTACGCCTATCAGATGAACGGTGGCGTGACCATGTTCTTCAAGGATGCCAATTTCAATCCCTTTATCGGGCACGGTTCGAACGGCATCTGCATCGACGACTTCAGCGTCAACCAGAACGATTTTGGCAAGCTGGGCTTTATCGGCGGCGCCTACTGGCGCTCGGGTACCTTCAATGGACAGCCCATTCGCTCCATGAGTTTGCCCAGCGGTACGCCCACCTGGGGCGGGAAATGGAAGGAAGCCATCAAAGAATATTATGGCCGCTCCATGTCGATCGGCTCGCACGGTTCGCATATGTCGTACCGCGCCAATCACTTGGATTTGGACCCGACTTACAAGGACCCGCATGGCCGCCCGTTGATGCGCATGACCTTCAATTGGCAGGAAAACGATCTCAAGATGAACCAGTACATGAAGCTCAAGGCCGCAGAGGTGGGACGCGCGATGAAGCCGGACCTGATGCAGCTGGGATTCAAGGATATCGGCGCGCAGTACGACGTGCGCCCCTATCAGACTACGCACAACACGGGCGGTCACATCATGTCCGACAGCCCGCTCGAAGGGGTGGTGAACCGCTATTGCCAGGCCTGGGACAAGCACAATGTGTTCGTCATGGGCGCAGGCAATTTTGTGCAGAACACGCAGTACAACCCGACCGGTATGGTCGGTGGCTTGGCCTACTGGACGGTGAACGCCATCCGTACGCTGTACCTGCGCAACCCACGTCCCCTGGTTTGAGGAGAATGCAATGAAAAAAATGCTCCGCATTCTGGGTGTCTTGGTGGTACTGGCGATTGTCGGTCTGCTGGCCTTTATCTACGTCCCTGTCCAAACCACGCCGCCCAAGGAGATCTTGGCGGCCGACGGGAAAATCGAACCTGGCCGTGGCGAGTATGTCATGCGCGCTGGGGACTGTATGGCGTGTCATACGGCGACTGGCGGCTCGCCCTTGGCCGGTGGCCGGGGCATCGAGAGCCCCATGGGCACTATCTGGTCGTCCAACATCACTCCCGACAAGGAAACCGGTATCGGTAACTGGACGCTGGATCAGTTCCGCTCGGCGATGGTCGATGGCGTGGTCAATGGGAAGCACCTGTACCCGGCCATGCCCTACGAGAACTATCGTTTCATGAGCGAGAGTGATATCCAGGCTTTGTACACGTACTTGATGAACGATGTGAAGCCGGTGAAGAACGAGGTGCAAGCTACGGAGCTGGCATTCCCGTTCAATTTGCGCTTTGGTATCCGGGCCTGGAACTGGTTGGCTTTGAGCGGCGATTCGTCCTTCAAACCGATGGAGGGCGGCAATGATCAGCAGCTCCGAGGCCAGTATCTGGTTGAAGGCGCGGGTCACTGCGCGGCCTGCCATAGTCCGCGTACGGCTTTCATGGCACAGGATGGCACGCGCTTGGGTGATGCCAATTTCCTGACGGGTGGCGAGCTCGAGGGCTGGAGTGTTCCTGCACTGCGTGGTCCTAACTCGGGCATTGAGAAATGGTCTGTTGCGGATCTGGCGGCGTATCTGGGCACGGGGCGTAACGTGCACGCTATCGCGAACGGGGAAATGGCATTGGCGGTCGAGCATTCGTTGCAGTATCTGAATGATCAAGACTTGAATGCCATGGCGGTTTTCCTCAAGTCTGCGGATGGTCAGTCTGTGCAAGAGGCGCCCAAGCAGGTGGCCGCGCCTGGTCCTCGCCCGATGCCGGCGGCGCCGGCCGATGAGGCTGGGCAAGCGACGGCCAAAATGCTGACGGCTGCTTCGCCTGATATGCCTCTGGGGGCGCGTCTGTACCTGGACAATTGCGCTGCTTGCCACTTTGTTACTGGCAAGGGGGCTCCGGAGATATTCCCCGAGCTCCAAGGCAATGCGATGGTCCAGGGAAAGGATCCTAGTCCGCTGCTGTCAGTCATTCTGAATGGGACCTCTGTTCCGTCGACGGATCGCCGCCCTATGCATCTGGTGATGCAGGGGTATTCGGATCGTTTGAACGATGAGGAAGTTGCGGCGCTGGCTAGCTTTGTGCGTTCTGGATGGGGCAACAAGGGCGGTGAGGTGTCCGCGGATCAGGTGGCTAAGGTTCGCTCGGCAGCTGTTCAGCATTGAGGGTGAGGGGGCTGGCTTTGCTGTGTTCACAGTTAGGCCGGACTGCATGTTTGGGGTTGTGTGAGCTGGGTTCTTGAGCCGTTTGCCGCAGCCGGGTAGGTGTGGTGGGCGGGCCTGGTCGGCTGACTCGTCCCCTCTACGGGGACTCGACCTTCGCCCGCGCACCATCGGCGGGCCGGGGGGCCAAACTCGCTTCGCTCAAACATGGCCCCCGGACTGCCCCCGCCGATGGTTCACGGACTCGGCAGCCTCCNACAGGCCCACCCNCCACACCTACCCGGCTGCGGCAAACTCACGGTCAATGAGGTGCCAACAGTCTTGGTAGATGTGTGTTTTGCTTTTAAAGGCGTTGAGGCGTGTGGGCGTTGACGTTTAGTGGCAAATGCGGCTTGCGTTTCCTCGAAAAAAATCGGGCACCTGAGTTCAGGTGCCCGATTTTTTTGCGGGGTGAGAGATCAATCAGCGATCAGGCGATCTCTGCGTCGCCCTCTTTTTTGACCGGCTTGACCAGGTCTTCACGCTTGACGCCCATCCACATGGCCAGTGCGGCGGCCACGAAGACTGAGGAGTAGATACCGAACCAGATGCCGATTGTCAGCGCCATGGCGAAGTAGTGGAGCGACGGGCCGCCGAAGAACAGCATGGCCAGCACCATCATCTGGGTGGAACCGTGGGTAATGATGGTCCGTGAGATGGTCTGGGTAATGGCGCTGTTGATCACCTCGTGCACGTCCGCTTTACGGTATTTGCGGAAGTTTTCGCGGATCCGATCCATGATCACCACGGATTCGTTCACGGAGTAGCCGAGTACCGCCAATACGCCAGCCAGCACCGATAGGGAGAATTCCCACTGAAAGAACGCGAAAAAACCCAGGATGATCACCACGTCATGCAGGTTGGCGATCACCCCGGCCACTGCGAATTTCCATTCGAAGCGTATGCCCAGGTAAATCATGATGCCCAGCACGACGAAGAGCAGTGCCATCAGGCCGTTGTGCAAGAGCTCCTGGCCGACCTGAGGGCCGACGAATTCGACACGGCGCAGGTTCGCCGAGGCGTCCGCTGCCTTGAGGGCGCCCATGACGGTTTCGCTTTGCGTTGCCGAGGTTTGACCCTCGGTCAACGGCAGACGAATCATGACGTCGTGCGAGGTGCCGAAGTTCTGTACCTGGAAATCAGAGTAGCCGAGCTTGGATACGGCAGTACGCACGCTGTCCAACTGCGCAGTCTGCGCGTAGTTGACTTCCATGACCGTGCCGCCGGTGAATTCGATCGACAGGTGAAAGCCGCGGGTGATGATAAAGAACACCGCCGCCACGAATGTGACCAGGCTGATGATGTTCAGCACCAGCGCGTGGCGCATGAACGGTATGGTGCGATGGATACGGAAAAATTCCATGTTTCGCCTTGATTTTTATCGATGTTGGGCGGCAGGGCCNCCCAACCAGGTCAGTTTGCCTTGGGTTTCCAGACGGTGCCGATGGACAGGCTCGCGAGTTTTTTCTTGCGGCCGTACCACAGGTTGGCCAGCGCACGTACGCCTACCACCGAGGTGAACATCGAGGTCACGATACCCAGGCAGTGCACCACGGCGAAGCCGCGGATGGGGCCGGAGCCGAAAGCCAGCAATGCCAGGCCCACGATCAATGTCGTCAGGTTCGAGTCCAGAATCGTGCCCCAGGCGCGTTCGAAACCGTGGTGAATGGCCTGCTGTGGCGAGGCGCCGTTACGCAGTTCTTCGCGGATCCGTTCGTTGATGAGTACGTTCGAGTCGATGGCCATGCCGAGGGTCAGCGCAATAGCGGCAATACCAGGCAGGGTGAGCGTGGCTTGCAGCATCGACAGCAGCGCCAGCAGCAGCAACACGTTCATCGTGAGGCCAATTGTCGAGAAGACCCCGAACAAGTGGTAGTACAGAATGATGAACACGGCGATGGCCAGGAAGCCGTACAGCGTGGAGTGGAAACCCTTGGAGATGTTGTCTGCCCCGAGGCTCGGGCCGATGGTGCGTTCTTCGATGATGGACATCGGTGCAGCCAGGGCGCCGGCGCGCAGCAGCAAAGCGGTGTCGGCGGCTTCTTCGGCGGTCATGCTGCCGGAAATCTGCACTTGGCCGCCTGCGATTTCGCTGCGGATGACCGGTGCGGTGACGACTTCGCCTTTGCCGTTTTCGAACAACAGGATCGCCATGCGCTTGCCGACGTTGTCACGCGTGACATCGCGGAAAATGCGGGCGCCCTTGCCATCGAGGGTCAGGTGCACTGCAGCCTGCTGGGTCTGCGAGTCGCGGCCGGGTTGGGCGTCCTGGAGGTTTTCGCCGGTCAGGACGACTTGGCGGCGCACCAGCAGGGGACGGCCATCGCGGTCGGTGTAGCGTTCCAAGCCAAAGGGCACTGTGCCGCCCATCAGGGCGGTCTGCGCGGCCGGGGAGTCGTCCACCATGCGGATTTCCAGCGTGGCGGTACGGCCCAGCAGTTCTTTGGCTTTGGCGACGTCTTGCACGCCAGGCAGTTGGACGATGATGCGATCCGAACCTTGTTGTTGGATGACGGGTTCGGCTACGCCCAACTCGTTGATACGGTTGTGCAGTGTGTTGATGTTTTGCTTGAGCGCGGAATCCTGGACGCGGGTGACGGCCGCCGGGCTGAGCATGCCGGTCAGCGTTGCGCGATTGCCGTCTTCGCCGGTGGTGAATTCCAGGTCCGGCAGGCGGCCGCGCAGAACGCTCTGAGCACGGTCGCGCTCGTTGGCATTGCTGAACGTGGCGATGACGGACGAGCCGGAGCGTTCGACCCCTTGGCTGGGGACTTTTTCATCGCGTAGCGAGGTGCGTACGTCGGCGGCCAGCGAATCGTAGCGGGCTTGCAGTGCGCCTTGCATGTCGACTTGCAGCAGGAAATGCACGCCGCCACGCAAATCCAGGCCCAGATACATGGGTTTGGGCTCGAACCAGCCCAGCGCACGCATCCAGGGCGGCGAGGCGGGCAGGAGGTTCAGCGCCACGGTGTATTGTGGGTCGCCGGGAGTGGTGTTCAGGGATCTGTCGAGCAGGTCGCGTGCTTGCAGTTGCACGTCGGTGGAGGGCAGTCGGGCGCGGATGGTGCCCAGCGTACCGTTTTGTTCGTAGTAGACGCTGGAGACGGGAATATTGCCGGCAGTCAGTATTTGTTCGACTCGGCCGAGCATGGCTTCGTCGACTTTGATCGTGGCTTTGGCGCTGGAGACCTGCACGGCGGGGGATTCGCCGTAGAAATTGGGCAGGGTATACAGCAGGCCAATAATGACCGCGACCAGCACCGTGATGTACTTCCAGAGGGGATAGCGGTTCATTGGCGGCTAGTTCATGCGAGATAACGGAAAATGCCCCTGTGCTGCGCCTTTGGCTTGTAGCCCCATGCGAGGGGCTTTTGCTTTGGGGCGGCCCGGTGGCAAAAAGGCCCCCTTAGGTGAGGGGGCCAGATGAGACGCTTACAGGGCCTTGATGGTTCCCTTGGGCAGCACGGTCGAGACCGAGGTTTTTTGCATCAGGACTTCAACGGGCTTGTCAGCCAGGTCGGCGATTTCGACGGTGATGTAGGTGTCGGTGACCTTGGATACTTTGCCCAGCATGCCGCCGGCGGTCAGGACTTCGTCGCCTTTGGCGAGGTTGGCCACCAGGTTGCGGTGTTCTTTCTGGCGCTTCATCTGCGGACGGATCATCAGGAAATAGAGGATCACGAACATCAGCACGATGGGCAGCATGCCCATCAGCGCGCTGCCTTCGGGGGCGGCCTGGGCCAGAACGATGCCGGCGGTATCGATAACGGACATGGTAAATCTCCTGAATGAGGTGTTCGGGTCGAATTATGAAAGGTTTTTGTAGCGCCCGTCCCCGCGCGAGCCTTGGACAGGGCAAGCCGACTATTGTAGCGAGGTTATGTGGTCGGCAGGGTCAGGCGGAAAATCCAGGGTGTTACGGGGCCGTACAAGGCCCGATCTGAGCAGGCCCGAAACGTCCCCGAGGCGGCTTTGGGACAATATTGGGGACGCCAGGAATCGCTACTCAATCCCGCGTGCCCGGTCAGCCGCGAACTTGGCGCGCCAGGCCTGGAATGTGCCTGCGGCGATGGCTTCGCGCATTTCGCCCATGATGGTCAGGTAGAAATGCAGGTTATGCAGCGTGTTCAGGCGTGCGCCGGTGATTTCGTTGGCCCGCTGCAGATGATGCAGATAGGCGCGCGAGAAATGGGCGCAGGTGTGGCAGGCGCAGCTCGGGTCCAGCGGCCGGGTGTCGTCACGGTATTTGGCGTTGCGGATTTTGATGTCGCCGTAACGAGTAAAGAGCCAGCCATTGCGGGCGTTGCGCGTAGGCATGACGCAATCGAACATGTCGACGCCACGCGATACGCCCTCGACCAGGTCCTCGGGGGTACCTACGCCCATCAGGTAGCGTGGTGCGTGTGTGGGCAGGCGCGGGGTGACGTGCGCCAGGATGCGCATCATGTCTTCCTTGGGCTCGCCTACCGACAGGCCGCCGATGGCGTAGCCATGGAAACCGATATCTGTCAGGCCGGCCAGAGACTCGTCGCGCAACGATTCGTACATGCCACCCTGCACAATGCCGAACAGAGCATTGGGATTTTCGAGGCGGTCGAATTCCTCGCGCGAGCGGCGTGCCCAGCGCAAGGACATGCGCATCGAGCGGGCGGCTTCTTCGGTCGTGGCGGGACGGCCATCGATCTGGTAGGGCGTGCACTCGTCGAACACCATGACGATGTCAGAGTTCAGCGAGCGCTGAATCCGCATGGATTCTTCGGGCGTCAGGAACAGCTTGGCGCCGTCGATGGGCGAGGCGAATTTCACGCCTTCTTCGGTGATTTTGCGCATGCCCTGCAGGCTGAACACCTGGAAACCGCCCGAATCGGTCAGGATCGGCTTGTCCCATTGCATGAATCCGTGCAGGCCGCCGTGACGATCCAGGATGTCTGTCCCAGGGCGCAGCCACAGGTGAAAGGTGTTGCCCAGCACGATTTGCGCGCCGATTTCCTTGAGCTCGTGCGGCAGCATGGCTTTGACGCTGCCGTAGGTGCCCACCGGCATAAAAATGGGGGTCTCGACTACCCCGTGGTTCAGGGTGACGCGGCCGCGGCGGGCTTGGCCGTCGGTCGCCAGGAGTTCGAAATTCAGTCCAGTCATGGTCAGGCAGAGGGGGATTCGATGAACATTGCGTCGCCATAGCTGAAAAAGCGATAGCGTTGGGCGACGGCATGGGTATAGGCGCGGCGGATGGGCTCGACGCCGGCCAAGGCGGACACCAGCATGAGCAGTGTCGATTGCGGCAAATGGAAATTGGTGACGAGCGCGTCCACGACCCGATAGCGATAGCCCGGGGTGATGAACAGGCGGGTGTCGCCCTGAATGGGGGCCAATGGCGCGTCGGGACCGGCCGGGTTCTGGGCGGCGGCGGACTCCAGGGCGCGCACGCTGGTAGTGCCTACGGCGATCACGCGCCCGCCCTGGGCACGAGTACGTGCAATGGCGTCAATCACAGGTTGGCCGACGGTGTACCACTCGGCATGCATGATGTGATCGGTCAGGTTCTCGACACGCACGGGCTGAAACGTGCCGGCGCCGACGTGCAGTGTGACAAAGGCGCGGTCGACGCCCAGTTCCGCGACGCGGTCCAGCATGGCCTGGTCAAAGTGCAGCCCGGCCGTTGGCGCGGCGACAGCCCCCGGTTCGCGGGCATAGACGGTCTGATAGCGGTCTTCGTCGGTGGCGTCGGCTGCGTGGGTGATGTAGGGCGGCAGGGGCGTAGCGCCGTGGGCGTCCAGCAAGTCCAGGACGGGAGCCGGAAATTGCAGGTCAAAGAGCTCGCCCTCCCGGCCCAGCACCGTTACATCAAAGGCATCGGCCAGACGTAGCGTCGTGCCTGGCCCAGGCGATTTGCTGGCGCGCACGTGGGCCAGCGCACGCTGTGGTTCGACGATGCGCTCGACCAGGACCTCGACTTTGCCGCCGGTGGCCTTTTGGCCAGTCAGCCGGGCCTTGATGACGCGGGTGTCGTTGAACACCAGCAGGTCGTTCGGGCGCAGCAAATCGGCCAGATCGAGGAACTGGCGATCATGGAGCGCGCCTGTTGCATCCAAATGGAGCAGGCGGCTGCCGTCGCGCTGTGCCGCAGGCGTCTGGGCAATCAGCTCGGGCGGTAATTCGTAATCGAAGTCGGAAACAGTGAGGGTCGAGGACACGCGATGCAATTCAAGTAAAGCGCCAGGGATCGCCGCCCGATTGGGGGGGCGGAGGGCGCGGACAGGGCCATATTGTAAGTGCCTGGCCGCGCATCCTCTAATGGCGCCATCCCGCCGGCCCTTTCGTGGTTCATCCGCTGTGCACTGATCGCGGGCCGGTCGCACGTTCTTTTCGTCGGTGGTCGAGTGCTCGAGTCTCTATTCTGTTGCTGCCACCCCACCAGATCGCATGGACGCGCTGACGCTACAGCCACTTGTCAATCAGGTTCGGTATGCTTGCGTTTTTGAACATCATCGGCATGGCGGCGGGCACAGCATGACAGGACAGGCGGACAAGCGACACGGGCGACTCAAACGATGGTTCGTGGCGTGCGCACTGTTGGGGGCGGCGGCCATGGCGCAGGCGCAGGATGTCATGCCCGATGATCTGACGCGAGCCTGGAAAGCATCGGGGTTGCCCGGCACCTCACTGTCGTTGGTCGTGCAAGAGCTCGGCGGCCAGCGCATGGTGGCGATCAACGCCAACGAGCCACGCAATCCCGCATCGGTTATGAAGCTGGTGACTACCTGGTCCGCCTTGTCGGAACTGGGGCCGAATTATGTCTGGCGTACGGATTTTCTGTTGGAGCCAGGCGCCGGGCCGGATACCCATGGCGCGTTGCGTGGTCCCCTGTATTTGCGGGCGGGGGGAGACCCGTATTTGCTGATACAGGATATGTGGACGCTATTGCGGGAGCTGCGCCTGCGCGGGGTCAAACAGATCGGCGATCTGGTGATCGACCGCAGTATTTTTGGCAACGTGGCGACGGATCCCGGCGCCTTTGACGGTGCGCCGGATCGTGCTTATAACGCCAGTCCCGATGCGCTGATGGTGGGATTCGGCGCCTTGCGCCTGCTGTTCACGCCCGACCAGGCGGCCCAGAAATGGGTGCCGATCATCGATCCTCCGTTGCCGGGCATACGGCTGGAAGGACAGGTGGGTTGGAGCACGGCGCGCTGTCCCGGCCCTCCTGTGGTGACGACAGATCCCGTGCTGACGCAGCAAGGCGTCTCGATCCGCCTGGGCGGCACGGTGGCGGGGTCTTGCGGGGAATTCAGCTTGTACCGCTTGGCGCTGTCACAACCGGAGTTCAGCGAGTCGCTATTCCGCCAGCTGTGGCGCGAGCTGGGCGGGACTTTCAAGGGGAAAATCCGTGCCGGCACGGTGCCTGCCGATGCGGTGGTGCTGGCCTCGCACGAGTCTCCGTCGTTAGGCGAAGCCATTCGCCAGATCAATAAACGAAGCAATAACGTGATGGCCCGCACGGTGTTGCTGACCTTGGGGGCAGAGCGCGGCACGCGGCCGGCGACCACGCAGACCAGTGAGGCGGTAGCCAAATCGGTGTTGTCGTCCCAGGGGCTGAATATGCCTGAGCTGGTCATGGATAATGGGGCAGGCCTGTCGCGCGACGCGCGGGTGTCGGCCGAAAGCCTGGCATCCATGTTGACGCTGGCCTGGCAATCGCCGTTGATGCCCGAATATCTGTCTTCACTGTCGATTGCTGGCGTGGATGGCACCATGCGTCGGCGGTTGAAAGGGGAGGAAACCATCGGCATGGCTCATCTGAAGACGGGCTCGTTGCGCGACGTACGCGCCGTGGCGGGCTATGTGCTGGGCGCCAGTGGCAAGCGCTATGTCGTGGTCAGCATCGTCAATGATCCCAATGCGGCAGCGGTACGAAAATTCGATGATGCGTTGATCGCTTGGTTGGCGGCCAAATAAATCAATGGCGCCAGCCGTTGCGTCCAGTTGTATCTCTTGACCAGGTTACGCCCATCGAGCCGTCCCATTGACCGCATGATCGGCAGTGGCGTGGAGGGGGCATAGAAACGAACGGCGTCGGCTGGCAGCGGCGGCGTCATCAACAAATAGCGCACTCAGAGGCGGCAGCGCGACCTTGTAGCGCTAAAATTCATTTTGTTTTGACTTGGCCGCCTTGCTGCCCATTGTTTTTGGAGACTTCCGCACATGCCCGTGCACGAAATCCGTCATCCGCTGATTCGCCACAAGCTCGGCATCATGCGTCGTGCTGACCTCAGCACCAAGAGCTTTCGCGAGTTGTCTCAAGAAGTCGGCGCTTTGCTGACCTATGAGGCGTCCAAAGATCTGCCTTTGGCGGCCGCGACGGTCGAAGGCTGGTGCGGTACGGTCGAGGTCGAGAAAATCGCCGGCAAGAAAGTCACCGTAGTGCCGATTCTGCGTGCCGGCATCGGCATGCTGGATGGGGTGTTGAGCCTGATACCCGGCGCCAAGGTCAGTGTCGTTGGCGTTGCCCGCAACGAGGAAACGCTGCAGGCGCACACGTATCTGGAGCGCCTGGTCGGGGAATTGGATCAGCGCCTGGCGCTGATCGTCGATCCCATGTTGGCCACGGGCGGCTCGATGGTGGCGACGATCGATATGCTCAAACGCGCCGGCTGTCGCGAGATCCGCGCCTTGGTTCTGGTGGCCGCACCGACCGGTATTAAAGCGGTATTGGACCGCCATCCCGATGTGCATATCTACACTGCGTCGATCGACCAGGGATTGAACGAAAACGGCTATATCATGCCGGGCCTGGGGGATGCGGGCGACCGGATCTTTGGTACGAAGCAAAAAGCAGAATAAGAAATAGGCCGCGCCGCCGGCAGCTTCGGCGGACAGTTGGCCAGCTTGTATATCGCTGGTTCCTATCAATGACATTGGCACCCGTGACCGGTGCTGATGCCGACGCGCAGAGACGGCCCTCGCGACAGGCCACTGCCAGCCTGATTGAGGCTAGCCCAGTCGCCTTAACAAAAAAACGGCATTGGGCGAGGCGGGTGCGCTGTACCCGCACCCCCCAGCGTCATGTCAGGCCGCCAACGCCTCTCGCTGGCCTTCCTCGTAGCGGCCAAACCAATGCAATTGGCGGGCGAGTCCGGCGACTTCTCCTATCACCAACAATGCAGGCGCGCGCACGTTGTGGCTGCGTGCCACGGCGGCGAGCTCATCCAGGCGGCCGGTGATGACCCGCTGCTCGGGGCGGCTGCCGTTTTCGATCAAGGCGAATGGCGTCGCGGCAGAACGGCCGTGGCTGATCAGCCGGGTAGATAACGTTTCCAATTGCCCGACGCCCATATAGAACGCCAAGGTCTGGTGTTCGCGAGCCAGCCCGGCCCAATCCAGCGTGTCTTCGTCTTCGCGGCAATGGGCGGTGACCAGGCGTACGGATTGCGCATGGTCACGATGGGTGAGAGGGATGCCGGCATAGGCTGCACAGGCCAGCGCCGCTGTGATGCCGGGTACGACTTCGTAGCGGATGTGGTGTGCGCGCAGATATTCCAGTTCCTCACCGCCGCGTCCGAAAATGAATGCATCGCCGCCTTTGAGGCGCACGACGCGCCGGCCGGCCTGCGCATGTTTGACCAGCAGGGCATGAATACGGGATTGCGTAGCGTTGTGGTCTTCGCCGAGCAGTTTGCCCACGGAGACGCGATCGGCATCGCGACGCGCCAAGGCCAGCACAGCAGGGCTGACCAGACGGTCGTACAGGATGACATCGGCCTCGTTGAGAGCGCGTAAGGCCTTGAGGGTCAGCAGGCCAGGGTCGCCAGGACCCGCGCCGACCAGCACGACGCTGCCTTGGCTGGCAGGTTGCGGACTGTCGAGCTCGGCCTTGAGCACGCGTTCGGCTTCGGCGGGTTGTTGTTGGCGCAGCAGGCTCGCGACAGGGCCGTCCAGCAGCCAGTCATAGAACCGCCGGCGCTGTTTCAGGTCAGGGCGGCGTTCGCGGATACGCGGACGATGGCGAGCGGCCAATGCGGCCAGAGATCCCAACGAATGATCGAACAGTGACTCTATCCGTTCGCGCAGGCGGCGCGCCAGCACGGGCGCTACGCCGGACGACGAAATCGCCACGATCAAGGGGGAGCGGTCGACGATGGACGGGACTTGAAACGACGATAGCTCCGCATCGTCTACGACATTGCTGAAAATGCGGCGGGCTTCGGCAGCCTCGGACACTGCCGCATTGACTGACCGGTCGTCAGTGGCGGCAACGACCAGCCACGCCTCGTCCAGCCACGCGGGTTGAAACTCGCCCTTGAATACGCGAATGCGGCCTTGGTCGGCCAGCTCGGCCAGTTCCGGCACGAGTTCAGGCGCGCCAACCTGCACATCGGCCGATGCCTCTAACAGCACCTGGACCTTGCGCGCAGCGACTTCGCCGCCGCCGACTACCAGCACGCGGCGACCTTGTAGATCGGCAAATAAGGGGAAAAGCTTCATGAAATGATCAGCCTGGCGGGACGGACCCGCGTACATCGAGAATCATAGGGACAAGCAATACATCCCTACAACTTTTGATTTATTGGATTGATATAGCTAGAAGTGATTAGTCGTCGATATCAAGCCTCGGTTTAGCCAAAAGATGCAAGATTCATGCCATTGAGACGGGTGTGTGCCCGATTTGGCGCCTGCGCTGTCCTGGTGCATGGCTGTCCAGGAAGATGCCCCTTCGTGGGGCAATAAGCACTGCCGTGGTGCCGGAGCCGGCGCCATGTACGGTATGGGTTTGCCGCCAGCGAGATGCTGAGGGTTCAGCATGGCCGATCGGCGATAGGACAGGTTTCGGGTCCAGCAGAAGTCTTTCTCTGGTCTTGCACACAGCGCGAATTAAACACGGCTTGAAACGTGGAAATCAGACAAACGGTGTAGCATCCAGATGTCATATTTCAGTCTGGAGTCCCGGTGGCGGCACGATATCTTTCTTTCCTGATTCTGGCGGGTTGCGCCAGTCTGACGGCGCCCGCGATGGCCGGCGTGTGCGATGCGCGGTTTATGCACGACGGCGGGGCGGTGCAACTGACGGGGTCCGGCAATTTAAAACTGGGCGCCGATTTGACGTTTGCCGAAGTGTCCAAAACGGATTCGGCCAACTGCCGTGCGCGGGTGCAAGGCACGGCGTTGTTCAGCTATGCCGGTTTGCCGGCGAGCCAGTCCAAGCTGGACTATCTGATGACGATCAAACAAGGCCAGGCGAGCTTTGTGCGCTATGCCCAGGCAGGTGAACAGCCTGCGTCGCAAGGGCAATTCGATCTGCGCATGTTGGGCTTGTTTGCCTACGATGGCGCTATCACCGGGCAGGGGCAGCGCATGCCGGGCGCGACGTATCGATTGAACATCGGCAAAGAGGCGCCGGTTGGCGGGCAGCCCAGCACGGTGGTACGCATCGGCGAGAAAACTGTCGGCGCCAAATCCACGCTCGACACCGCCTTGGGGCGTCAATCATGCTGGCCGATCCGTTATACGCGCGATACCGACCCCACGATGGCGACGTTCAAGGGGCTGACCTTGCCGATACCCGGCATGAATACTACGGTCACCGATTGGTTTTGTCCCGCAGTGAATCTGGTCATGCGGCAGGACATCGATCAGGGCGGAGTGAAGTCCGCGGTGGAAATTACCCAAGTCAAATAAAAACCGGGCTTGTGAACCAAGCCATGTGCCCATAGGTATATATCGTCATGTCATAGTTGCCTGGCTGCGAGAGTCGCAACAGGCTGGTATGATGAACCTGTCATCGACCTTACTCATAGGGAGCTTTTATGCCTACACGACGTTCCGAGGAAGCCGCTAAAGAAAAACTCATCGATAGCGTGAAAAGCAGCCTGAGCGATGCCGAAGACCTGTTGCGCGAGGCAGCGTCCAGTTCCGGCGACAAGGCCTCCGAATTGCGCGACCGCGCATTGGCCTCGCTGAAACGCACGCGCGAGGCGCTGTACGACGCGCAAGACGCCGTACTGGAACGTGGCCGCAAGGCCGCACGCGCGACCGATGATTATGTGCACGACAATCCCTGGCAAGCCATCGGCGTTGCAGGCGTGACCGGCCTGCTGCTTGGTTTGCTGATCGCTCGCCGATAAAGGCACGGGCCGGCCTTCAGGCTGGCCTGGTCCTATTTATGGGCTTGCGGACTTCTGTATCCAGCGTGGCCAGCAGCCTGGTAGGGATGCTGCGCACGCGCCTGGAATTATTCTCCCTCGAGGCGGCCGAAGAAAAAACGCGGTTGATCAAGCTATTGGGCTCGGCATTTGCCGCGTTGCTGTTTTTGACGCTGGCGGTACTGGTGTTCACGGTCACCATCGCGGTGGCGTTCTGGCCTACAGAAAATCGTTATGTAGCGCTGGGGCTGTTGGCCGCGATATATGCCTTGATCGGTCTCGTATTGCTGCTGTCGATACGCCGTCAATTGCTGTTCGGCCCCATGCCTTTTGCGGCGACGGTCGAGGAGCTCGGCCGTGACGCCGAGTTGCTGGATCGTGTTCGCGCCGCACAGGATGAGGCCGAACAAGCCGAGCAAGACGAACGTGACGAGAGAGCCGAACAAGAGGCGCGCGCCTCGCGTGCCCGGCAGGCGGCGGCTCGGCGAGCACGGAGCTGACCTATGGCGAAACCCACGACTGCTGTTGACCGTGCCGTTCGCATTGAATTGCTGCGTGCCCGGGCGGCGCTCGAACGAGAGTCGCTGGCGCACGATATTGTGTCGACGACCCGCTCGCTCAGGCCCGGCAATCTGGTCAAGCGTTGGCTGCCGAGTTTGACGCAGGGCAATCTGTCCAAACTGTTATGGCAGGGCTTTACGCTGGCCCGGCGCTACCCTTTTGTCAGTTCCACGCTTTCCGCCCTGGTCATGGGACGCGGCAAGCGCTCGGGTTTGATCAAGCTGGCGGGGGGCGCGTTGTTGGGTTGGCAGGCCTTCAAGGCCTGGCGCGATTCACGTGGGACGTCATCGTCTGATGCCGAGGATCACGTCAGTCCGTCTGGTGGACGGGTGAGGCAGGACGATCAGGACTGATTTCCGATACCGGAGTGCTTGTACGCACCCGTTTTGTCGGATGATGCCGGATTCAGCCAGTGCTTTGTTGCACTGGCTCGCGCGATTCACGGTGCTGTTACTACAGCCCCAATTCACCCCATATCGCATCCACGCGTTGTTTGACGTCTTGATCCATGGTGATCGGCCGGCCCCATTCTCGGTCGGTTTCACCCGGCCATTTATTGGTGGCGTCCAGCCCCATCTTGCCACCCAGGCCGGATACCGGCGAGGCGAAATCCAGATAATCGATCGGCGTGCGCTCGACCATGACGGTATCGCGCACCGGGTCCATGCGGGTTGTGATCGCCCAGATGACCTCTTTCCAGTCGCGTACGTCGATGTCTTCGTCCACGACGACGATGAATTTGGTGTACATGAATTGGCGCAGCACGCTCCAGATGCCAAACATGATGCGCTTGGCGTGTCCGGCGTATTGCTTGCGTATCGAGACCACGGCCAATCGATAGCTGCAACCCTCTGGCGGCAGATAAAAATCGACGATTTCCGGGAATTGGCGGCGCAATAACGGCACAAAGACTTCATTCAGCGCGACCCCCAAAACCGCCGGCTCGTCCGGCGGTTTGCCCGTGTAGGTCGAGTGATAGACCGGGTTGCGGCGCATGGTGATGCGATCCACCGTAAAGACGGGGAACCAGTCTTGCTCGTTGTAGTAGCCCGTATGGTCGCCATACGGGCCCTCGAGCGCCATCTCGTAGCCCGTGTCGGGTGGCGGCGAGACCCCGTCAGGGATCGTGGGCGCAACAGCACGCGGATCCGTAGCGGGCAGCAAGTGGCCCTCCAGGACGATTTCGGCCCAGGCCGGTACCGAGAGCTCGCTGCCGATGGCTTGGGCGACTTCTGTGCGCGAGCCGCGCAGCAGGCCGGCGAATTGATATTCGGACAGGCTGTCCGGGACGGGGGTGACGGCCCCCAGGATCGTGGCCGGGTCTGCTCCCAAGGCGACCGCGACGGGAAAGGGCGTACCTGGATAGGCGCGCGCGTGCTCACGAAAATCCAGCGCGCCGCCGCGATGCGACAGCCAGCGCATGATCAATTTGTTGGGCGCGATCGGCTGTTGGCGATAGATGCCCAGATTCTGGCGCCGCGCATTCGGCCCCCGGGTGACGACCAGCCCCCAGGTCAAGAGCGGCGCTACATCGCCGGGCCAGCAGGTTTGCAGCGGCAGCCGGCTCAGGTCCACGTCCGCGCCTTCCCAGACGATTTCCTGGCAGGCCGGGCTGCGCACGCGTTTGGGCGCCATGTCCCAGAGAGCGGATTTCAGCATGGCGACTTTGCCGAAGGCGTCACGCAGGCTGCGCGGGGCCTCGGGCTCGCGTAGCGAGGCCAATAGTTCGCCGGTCTCGCGCAGGGCACTGACGTCCTCGGCCCCCATGCCCCACGCGACGCGCTTGGGCGTGCCAAACAGGTTGGCCAGCACCGGAATCTCGGCTCGCGTGCCATTGTGGACGGCATTTTCGAACAGCAAAGCAGGCCCTTCGGCGCGCAAAACGCGATCGGCGATCTCAGTTATTTCAAGATGTGTCGATACTGGCGTGGCAATGCGTTTGAGCTCACCGCGCTGCTCCAGTTGCTGTAAAAAGTCTCTCAGGTCACGGTATTTCACTACAGATCCAGGTCAATTCGTTACATTTTAAAGTCAGAACAGAGGTTAACATCCAGGCCTCTTCTTTATCACGCAGGAGGTCACCATGCCCGATGCGTCAGTGGCAGGTCTGTTCCGTCAGTCCGCCCAAGGAGTGCACCACCGTCTTGCTGAATGGTTGCGTATCTGCTGTACCTATCTGGGTATTGCCGTCATTGTCACCATAAGTATGAGCCTCGCTTTGCCCGGTTTGCGCGACCAGGCCCTGCAGGTGCACAAAGCCTTGTTGACCGCTTTAGCGCCTACATCCGTGCCGTCCGGTTCGCTAGCCGATACCAGTGACGATCCCCTCTATGACACCCCTTCAGCGGTAGCCATGGCGATTCCCGCTGCGCCGTCCAGTAATGCCACCGGCTTTCTGGGCCCACTGCGTAGCGAGCTGCCTCCGGCTCCGCCTAAAAAGGTGTTACGTACTGCCGTGTCCGGCCCGCAGGCCGAGGCGCTGCGCAACTATATCTCGCGCAAGTACCGTGTGGCCTATGACGCGACCGGTGTCTTGGTCAATACAACGTATCGTGTTGCACGCGAAAAAGATCTGGATCCGCTATTGCTGTTGGCGGTCATCGCGATCGAATCCCGCTATAACCCCTTTGCGGAAAGCTCGGTGGGCGCGCAGGGCCTGATGCAGGTCATGACGCGTGTGCACCAGGATAAATTCGATAAATTGGGCGAGGGCGCCAGCGCACTCGATCCGATCTCGAATATCCGCGTCGGCAGCACCATCCTGAAAGACTGCATCACGCGTCGCGGATCGGTGGAGGGCGGCTTGGCCTGCTATGTGGGGGCGACAGGTCCCAGCGATGGCGGCTATGGCGCCAAGGTTCAGGCCGAGCGTCGCCGGTTGGCCTTGGCTGCCGGGATCGCGTTAGCACGCGATTGATCGACGGTCTGCGCTCAGTTCGTGTCCACGCCGCCGATCTGCTGCACCAGGTTCTTCCATTTTTGGGTGTCCTCACGCAGATAGGCGTTGTAGTCCTGTGGCGTGTTCATCACCATGCGTCCGCCCTGTTTGATGATGCTTGCATTAAAGGCAGGGTCGGCGCTGGCCTGTTTCAGGGCTTGATACAGCGTGTTCACGGCGGACGCGGGTGTGCCTGCGGGCGCCAGCAGGCCAAACATGGTTCCTATCTCGATATCCAGCCCTTTTTCGGCAAAGGTAGGCACGTCGGGCTGCACCGGCAATCGCTGGTCGCTGGCGACGGCCAATGCCTTGAGCGCACCGGCGGCGAGCTGGCCCTGGGCCGAGATATACGTGGTGAACGTCATCTGCACTTGGCCGGCTAGTACGTCGGCCAGCGCCGGCGCCGCGCCCGAGTAGGGGATGTGCACCATGTCCAGCTTCGCCGCGCGCTTGAACATCTCGCCTGCCAGATGCGGCGCGCCGCCTGCCCCGCTGCTCGAGAAATTGAGCTTGCCTGGGTGGGCTTTGCCATAGTCCATCAGACCTTGCAGCGTATCGCCGGCAAAGCCTGATTTGGTCACCAGCATCATGGGCGCGAATGCCACCATGGTGATGCCGGTGAAGTCCTTTACCGGATCGTAGGGGGTGTGCGCAATGACGGCAGGGTTGAGCGTGAGGTTCGTGCTGGTAAAGAGCAGCGTGTAGCCGTCGGCCGCTGCACGCGCCGCCGCCTCGGCGCCGATATTGCCGCTGGCGCCGGCGCGGTTCTCCACGATGACAGGCTGCTTGAGCGCCTGGCTCAAGCGTTCCGCCGTACTGCGGGCCAGAATGTCGGTGCTGCCGCCGGGCGCCCAAGGAACAATGATTTTGATGGGCTTGTCGGGATAGGCAGCGTGCGCCGATGTGCCGGTAATCGTTACGCCCAGAATGGCCGCGCATAAGTACGCCAGAGTGTGGCGCCGGGTAGTTCTCATGTCGATCTCCTCCAGGGCATGGATGCCCTTGTTTATGGATGGCGTTCATTGTGCGCGGAGGGGCGTGCGATAAAGAAGGGCGCACGTTCGAATGCCGATTTCGAGAATTTCGAAAACTCCGAGGCACTGGCACTTTCAAGATTAGTGAATCCTGTCTTCATGTTCTTGCCATGTTTGACCTGCGTTGTTATGGGCAAAATGGCAAAAAATGAGGAAGGAGACATTCACTATGCATCGAATCAGTCGTGCTTTTTCGCGAATACTGCTGGTAGGCGGTTTGGTGGCGTTGTCGGCCGTGAACCCCAGCATGGCCAGCTATCCCGAAAAGCCGCTTAAATTGATTGTGGGCTTTCCCGCTGGGGGAGCGTCCGACGTGGCGGCACGCGCGGTAGCCGAGAAGATGAGCCGCTTGTTGGGCCAGCCGATCGTGGTCGAAAACAAGGCTGGTGCTGCCAGCAATATCGCGTCGGATTTCGTGGCGAAGTCGACGCCCGATGGCTATACGGTGTTGTTTGGAACGATCTCGTTGGCGGTAAATCCCAGTCTGTACCGCAGCCTCAGTTACGATCCGCTCAAGGATCTCATGGCCGTCTCGCAGGTGGCATCCACGCCTTTTATGTTGGTGACCAACACCAGCACGCCTTATCGTTCTGTCGGAGATCTTGTGGCAGCGGCCAAAGAGGCTGGCGATAAGCCTTTGCAATTCGCCAGTGCGGGCAACGGATCGGGCGCGCATCTGTTTACCGAATTATTTGCCGAGCAAGCCGGCATCAAGCTGCAGCACGTGCCATATCGTGGTGCAGCGCCAGCCATGGCTGACGTGTTGGGTGGCCATGTGCCCATCACATTTGACAATATGGTCACTACTCTGCCTCTGATCAAGAGCGGGCAACTGCGTGCGCTGGCCATTAGCACCAAGACTCGTTCATCAGCCGTGCCTGATGTACCGACGCTGGCCGAGTCGGGTGTGCCGAATTACGACGCTACGGCCTGGTTCGGTTTGTTTGTGTCCGCAGGGACACCCACTGATGTGGTGGCAAAGCTCAGCGATGCCGCTCGCCAGGCTGCGCAGGATCCCGACGTGAAAGCGAAGCTCGACAGCTTGGGCTGCGTGGCAATAGGTTCGACACCGGGCGAGTTCGACGCGTTCTTCAAGTCCGAGGTCGACAAATGGGCACAAGTGGTCAAACGGGCCAATGTGCAGCTCGATTAGCTATTCTCCGACATAGGACATCATGAAAATCTGGCATCAAAGCTTTACGGTTCTGAGTGATCTGGGCGCATACAACGACGCCCTCAAGCAGCATTTCGCTCGCGTGGCGCGCCCGGACACCGAGATTGTGATGCATGGCATGCAACCGGGCACGTATCGCAGCAACTATCCGGGCTCGGATATTCGACACGCGGCCTTTCAGTATGTACACGGTCTGCAGTTCATGGCGGCGGCGGTCAAAGCCCAGCAAGAGGGCTACGATGTGTACGCCCTGAGTACCTTGCCTGAGCCGGCGCTGCGTGAGATTCGCGCGCTGGTGGATATCCCCGTGGTGGGTTATGGCGAATCTGCCATGTTGACGGCCTGCATGCTGGGCCGGAAGTTCGGCGTGCTGTTGTTCATCGATGATATGGACGAGCTCATTACGGAGAACGCGCTGCGGCATGGGCTGGAGTCGCGCTTCGCAGGTGCGCAGCCGGTGGGGTTCACGTTCAATGATGTGCTGGCGGCCTTCGAGGATCCTTCCGAGTTGATCGAGACCTTTCGTGATTCCGCACGAAAACTGATTGCGCGTGGCGCCGATGTGATCATTCCCGGCGAGGCGCCCATGAATGTCTTGTTGGCTCGCAATGGGGTGTCCGAGGTCGATGGCGTGCCCGTGCTGGATTCGCTGGCGACATGGGTCAAGCAGGCGGAGACCTTAGGGGACCTGCATCGACTGTGCGGCATCAAGGCCTGCCGCAAGGGCTACTACCATCGCCTGCCCGATCCAGAACGGGTCAACGAGATTTTTTCGTTTTACGGTCTGAACCGATTGGAACAATCGTCTTGATATCGGGACGGCGGCGCGAGTCGAAGACTTCGAGCAGAAAGTCGACGAACGTCCGCACTTTAGGCGCCGCGAAGCGTGATTTCACCGTGACGGAGTGAAAGGTGCGCTTGGCGGTGTCCCATTCCGAAAATATGGGCGTGAGCTTGCCTTCGTCGATCAATTGGGCAACAAAAATATCCAGCACGCAGATCAATCCACGACTTTGCAGTGCGCAGTGGATCAACGACTCTGTGTTGTTAAAGCTCAATGGCCCCTGCGGGCGCACTACGACTTCTTCGTCACCTCGCGTAAAGACCCAGGGGTTGGGAGTATGGCCGCCTTCTGGAAACAGGCCCAGGCATAGCGTAGGGTCCAGATCGTTTGGCGAGACGGCATGCAGCGAGTTCACCAGTGCGGGTGTGCCGCACACGAGATACTTTGCTTCATAGATAGGGCGGCCCACCAGATCGGCGTCTTCCACCTTGTCCATGCGTATGGCCACATCGGTGGCGTGTTCAATCAGATTGTGTGGCGAGTTGGTGAGTGTCAGCGCCACCGACAACCCCGGATAACGATGCGAAAACTCGACCAATGCCGGGCAGAGCAGATTCTGGCCGATGGCGAAGGGGGCCTCCACGCGCAGGTGGCCGCTGATGTCGGCCGTACGCGTTGTGATCTCGGATTCGGCGCGCGCCACGTTGCGCAGAATTTCCTGGCAACGCGGCAGGAATAGTTGGCCTTCTTCGGTGAGGCGCAGATGGCGCGAGTTGCGCTGTATCAGCGTGGTGCCCAGGTGCTTTTCCAGATTGCGCAGGCTCGACGTGACAGTGGCATTGGCCAAGTCGAGCGACTCGGCGGCTCGAGATAGGCTGCCGCATTCCATCACTCGCACAAACACCTCCATGGCCCAAAGCTTGTCCATACGTCTCCTTTCGATTTTTTTAAATAGCGCATTAGGCGCCGATGTCTAACGCAAGCGCCGCCATAAGCCTAACCTAGCCGCTGCATTTAACGACGATGATACGGCGAAGCATCGGTATACGACAAAGGTGGAGAGCATGGAAGAACGTTTTGATGTAGTGGTGGCGGGGTGTGGCGTGGCTGGCCTGTCGGCCGCGGTGACCGCGGCGGAGCTGGGGCTGAAGGTAGCCGTGCTGGAGCGTGCCAGCCGCGAGGAGCGTGGGGGGCAAAGTCGGTATACCGAGGCCTATCTGCGGATGAAGGCGATCGACCAGGTGTCGGACGATTTCGAGACGCATCTGGCCGAGCACGCGGGCGTGTATATGGACCCGGATTTTGCGGCCGAGATGGGCGGTGATCGTGCGGGGTGGTCGCATGCGGCGCGTGCGCTGGCTTCGCCCGATCCCGAGCTCATCATGAGTTTCGCGGATCAGGTGCCCGGCACCATCGGCTGGTTGCAAGAGTTGGGTGTGAAGTTCGATTTTCTGCCCACTCAGTTCCTGACCAAGACGCAACCGCGTCTGTTGCCGGTCGGAGGCGGCGAGGCGCTGGTAGAGGCATTGGCGGCTCGCGCGGAGAGTTTGGGAGCGGTGTTTTTCTATTACACCACTGCCCGGAGTTTGTTACTCGACGAACGCGGCGAGGTGCAGGGATTGCACGCGTATCGCGCCAACGAAGGCGGTGTGCGTTTCCTGGGCAAGGTGGTGTTGGCCTGCGGTGGTTTTGAAGGCAACCCGGCCATGATGGCTCGCTATGTGGGCCCGCGTTCGGTGTATCTGCGTCCGGTGTGCAAGGGGGCGTATTTCAATCGCGGTGAAGGGATCGAGATGGCGCTGGACGCCGGCGCCGCGCCTTGCGGCGAGTTCGGCAGCTATCACGCCGAGCCGGTGGATCCGCGCTCGGGCGTGTCTGAACCCTCGATATTTATCTTCCCGTATGGGGTGTTGGTGAACAAGCGCGGCCAGCGCTTTACCGATGAGGCGCCGGGCACGGTGGATGCCTACTACGAGCGCGTGACACGGCGGATTTACGAGCAGGAAGAAGGCATTGCCTATGTGATCCTCGATCAGCGCGTCAAGGATGTGCCGAACTATCGCTTGGCCATTCGCACTGATCAACCCGCCATCGAGGCCGATAGCCTGGCAGCGCTGGGCGCGAAGCTGGGTATGCCGGCGGGCGAACTCGAAACGACGGTGGCGCGTTACAACGAGGCCTGCCCGGGTGAGGAGGGTTTCAAGCCATTGGAACTCGATGGCCTGGCGACTCGGGATTTGTCGCCCGTTAAATCGAATTGGTCGCGCCGCATTGATCAGGCACCGTTCATGGCCTATCCCATCATCTCGGCCAATGTCTTTACCTTTGGCGGCCTCAAGATCGATGCGTCGGGCCAGGTGCTGGACACCGATGGTAATCCTATGAAGAACCTCTACGCGGCAGGGGAAACCGTCGGCATGTACTACACCAACTATACCGGCGCTACATCCGTCCTCAAAGGGTTGGTGTTCGGCCGTTTGGCGGCGCAGCATATCGCGAATGCGCAATAGGGGCGGCCATGGTCGATGAGCCGATCTCGCTCAGTGCAGAACTGGCCCATGCACTGCTGCAAACATATCGGGCCGGCGTACCGGAGTCGATGCGGACCAAGACCCGTTTGCATATCGCCGACGCGATGGGGATTGGGTTGGCGGCGTGCGATACGGAGCTGGCGCGGCAAGTGGTGGCCGCGCAGCGTCTGGGTGCCGGAGACGGGCGTCATGGCTTGATCGGTGGCGGCCAGGTTTCGGCGCTGGCTGCCACGTTCGTCAACGCCGCGCTGATTCATATCCAGGATTACGACGACATTCATGACGCCGGCCGTCTGCATCCGTCCGCCTGCGTGATTCCGGCTGTGTTGGCCGCCGCCGCGTTGCGCGATGTGAATGACGAGGCAGTCATTGACGCCGTGGCGATCGGCAACGAGTTGATGTGCCGCCTCGGTACGGCATGCGCGCCGCAGGGCGAGGGCCCGGGCTCGGAATGGTTCCTCACGCAGCTATTCGGTTATCTGGGCGCGGCCATGGGAGCAGGGCTGGTACTGGGGTTGGACGCGCCAGCACTGGTGTCGTGTCTCGGGTTGGCCTATATGCAGCTTGCGGGCGGCAAGGAGGCGGGGTTCAGCACGGGCGCCACGGCGCGGGGCATCTATCCCGCCTTTGCCGCACAAGGTGGCCTGCAGGCTGCGCTGCTTGCCGAGGCTGGCGTGGCGGGGCCTGCCGGGGCGCTCGATGGCGAGGCGAGTATGTTCCGTCTTTACCTGGCGGGTGCATTGTCCAGCCGGCAGCGCCGCACGCTCTTGGATTTTTCGGTGTGGCACGCGGCGCAGGTCGATATCAAACCGTGGCCCAGTTGCCGTCTGTCGCATCCCTATGTGGCCGTGGCGTTGGCCGCGCGCGAGAGCTACGCACATCATCCGGCTGCGAGTGTTCGCGTCGCGGTAAATGCATCGGCTGGCCGATTATGCCGCCCGCTGGCTCAACGCCGGCGTCCGCGCACGCTGCAGGATGCCAAGTACAGCATCCCGTTCATGACGGCCTACGCGCTCGTGCATGGTGAACCGACTCTCAGTGGTTTTGCGCACGACGTGTTGCGCGATGGTGAGGTACTGGATGTGGCGGATCGCATCGAACTGGAGGACGGTCTGCCCGACAATCCCGGTCATCCGCAGGCTGTGCTCACGTTGATATCGGGTTCCCGGGTTTTGCATCGAGCCGTATTCGATCCGCTGGACCTGCAACTCGACACGCAGCGCGTACAAGCGAAGTTCGTCGATTGCCTGCGTCATGCAGGACGCGAGCGGGACACGCAAGCGCTGTGGCAAGCGTTGATGCAGGGCAAGGTCCAATCCGCGTTTTCATCCATTTGTGCATCATGAGAGGATTCCATGTATACGGCTGATTTATACGCTGGCAAGGTCGCGCTGGTAACGGGTGGTGCGGGTGGCATAGGCCGGACGGTGGCCGCCGCGCTGGCCGCGCATGGCGCACGCGTCGTTGCTGCCGATCTCGATGGCGCCGACCGGATCGACCCTGCATGTGTCGACGTGCAGACGCTGCGCTTGAACGTGACCCGGCGTGATGATGTGGCGCGCGTGATGGCGGACATCACCGCCACGCTGGGCCGTCTCGATATTCTGGTGAACGTGGCGGGTGTGGTGTCGATGGGCAGCGCCGAGCATTTGCAGGAGGCCGAGTGGGATCGCGTCATTGACATCAATCTCAAAGGCACTTTTCTATGCTGCCAGGCTGCCATCGAGCCTATGCGACACCAGGGCGGCGGACGCATCATCAATCTGGGGTCGGTCATCGGCAAAAATGGCGGCAACCCGCGTCCGTGGATCGATCCCGCCGAACAGGAACGCGCCAGCAACGTGGCCTATGGCGTATCCAAGGCGGGTGTGCACATCATGACTTCATTTCTGGCCAAGGAGCTGGCCACGTCGGGCATCACGGTAAACGCCGTGGCGCCTGGCCCGGTCGCCTCGGCCATGACCACTAATTTTCCGCCATCGCTCAAGAATCTGATTCCCGTGGGCCGCATGGGGGCCGCGGATGAAGTCGCTGCGGCGGTGCTGTTCCTGGCATCGCCGCAGTCGGGTTTCATCACCGGTGAGGTGCTGGACGTCAATGGCGGCATCTGGTGCGACTGATTTTTTCCTTTTCAACTGACATAGGTATTCGATATGAAAGCTCCCCGTTCCATCTATCTCGTGCTCGATATGCAGAATGATCTCGTTCACGCCGAAGGCCCCAACGGCAAGAGCCCATTGGGCGAGCAGGTACAAAGCCGTCGGATTCTGGCCAAGACGGCCAAGGCCATCGCCCAGGCGCGTGCGGCCGATGTCCTGGTGGGGTTTGTACGCGTGGGCTTTTCGGAGGGTTACCCCGAGTGCCCCGAGGGATCTCAGGTGTTCTCGGGCGCACCCAAGGCCGGCATATTCAAATTAGGCGCATGGGGGACGGAAATCCATCCCGATCTCGAACAGCGGGTCGGCGACATTCAGGTGACCAAGCACCGCGTCAGCCCGTTCTACTCCACGACGCTCGAGGCGCAATTGCGCGCCAACAACGTGCAGCGTATTTATTGCTCTGGGGTGTCTACGCAGGCCGTAGTGCAGGCTACCGTACGCGACGCTCACGACCGGGACTATGAAGTGATCGTCCTGGAGGACGCATGCGCCGCGCACAGCGAACAGGAGCATGCAAATTCCATGGGCAGCCTTGCGCGATTTTGCAAGGCTGAAACCACGGACGCGGTGAAGTTCTCCAATCCTACTCAGCTTTGATGTTGGCTGCGTGAACGGTATCGCCCCAGGCCTTGTAGTCTTCGACGAGGTAGGCGCCAAAATCTTTGGCGTTTTGTGGGGCGATTTCCAATCCGCCTTTGGTCAGGGCCTCGGCGACCCCAGGGATGGCAGTGGCCTTGATGATGGCGTCGGACAACACGTTGATGTTGTCAGCCGGTGTCCCGGTGGGCGCCAGGATGCCTATCCATGGCGACGCGATGACCTGGATGCCTTGTTCGACCATGGTGGGCACCTCGGGCGCGTCCACAAAGCGTTTGGGCGCGGCCAAGCCCATGATCAGGACCTTGCCCGCGTCGGCGTTGGGCTTGGCCAGACTCAAGGGCACGAACAAGGCATCGACTTGCCCGCCGATGAGCGCAGTCATGGCGGGCGCCGCGCCGGTATAGGGCACGTGCAACACGTCTAGCTGTTGGTTGACGTTCAGCATTTCCATGGCTACATGGCTGGAGCTGCCTACGCCCCATGAGGCATAGGTGAGTTTGCCAGGGTTCTTTTTGGCCAGGTCGATATAGCCTTGGATATCCTTGATGCCCAGGCGTGGGTTGACCACCATGGCATAAGGCAGGTAACCCACACGCGCCACGGGGACGAAGTCCTTTGGCGCGTTGTAGGGGATCTTGGGATAGACATGGGGATTGATGGTGTGCGTGTCTGACGCCGTGGCTACCAGCGTGTAGCCGTCTGGCGCGGCCTTGGCGACCATGTCCGCGCCTATCATGCCGCTGGCGCCGGGACGATTGTCGACCACGATGGATTGGTTCAGGACCTTGGAGGTGCCTTGGGCCACTGCGCGAGCCAGCACGTCGGTGCCGCCGCCCGCGTTATAGGGCACGACGAATTTGAGGGCGTGTGTGGGATAGGTCGCTGCGACTGCGCCCAGGCTGGCCGTGGTCAGGCACGCGGCCAGCAGGGTGCGCAGGGCGTATTTACCGTATTTGCTGTGCATGATTTTGTGCTCCGCTTCAGTTCATTTCCACGCCCGCGTCGCGCAGGATCTTGCCCCAGCGGGCATAGTCGTCAGCGACCTGTTTCTGGAAGGCGGCCGGAGAATCCTGTGTGACGGGAGATAGCGCGACGGCCTCCAATGCGGTCTTCACCTTGGGTTGGGTGACGGCTTTGCGCACGGCTTGATCGAGCGTGGTCAATACGCTGGCAGGTGTCTTGGCCGGGGCGAAAATACCGACCCAGTTTTCTACGTTGAAACCGGGCAGGGACTCCTGTGCGGTGGGCACTTGCGAGAGGAAACTCACGCGTTGCTCGCTGGTGACCGCCAGGGCCTTGAGCTTGCCTTCCTTGATTTGGCTGTAGAGCGGCGGCAGATCCATGACGATGCCGTCAACGTGACCCGCGAGCGTGTCGGTCAGCGCGGGACCTGCCCCCTTGTAGGGGACGTGTTCGATATTGGGCCGCACTTTCTTGAGCAACTCGATGGTCAGATGGGGCAGTCCGCCCGAGCCTGATGATGACAACGTGATGCGCTCTTTTTTGGCCAGATCGAGCAGCTCGGGCAGTGTGTTGATGCCCTGGCGTTTTGGCCCCATGGCGATGGCCTCGGGCGTGAGTGCCATCGTGTTGACAGCCGCGAAGTCCTTGAGCGTATTGAAGGGCGGCTGCTTCATGGTCTGCGGCGCCAGGATCACGGGACTCATGCTCGATAGCAGCAGGGTGTAGCCATCGGGTTCGGCCTTGGCGACATGGTCGGCGCCGATCACGCCGTTGGCGCCGGCTTTGTTCTCAACGACTACCGATACGCCCAGCAATTGGCTGAGCTCGGGAGCGATGATGCGGGCGGCGATATCGTTCGAGCCGCCGGGCGGGTAGCCGACGATCAGCCGGATCGGCTTGGAGGGGTAGGTTTCGCTGGCCAGGACGGGGCCGGCATTCAGCAATGGAGTGACGATGATGACGCCGGCTAGGGCACGTAGCGTGCGGCGGCGGATGGCGCGGTTGGGCTGCAAGGAAGTCTCCTGTGTTGTTATTAATGACGAGAGGGATGCGCTAGTGCGCGGGGGAAGTATCCAGTGCCTGAATCAGCGCGGGGATGAGGCTCTGCCATTCAGCCACGACGCCGATCTGCGCCACGTTGAAGATATTGGCGTCCGCGTCTTTATTGATGGCCACGATGCGGGTGTGCGGATCGATGCCGGCCAAATGCTGCGGCGTGCCGGAAATGCCGACGGCTACGTAGATGTGCGGGCTGACGTATTTGCCCGAGATGCCTATCTGACGGGTGACTGGCGCCCATCCCGCATCCACCGCAGGCAGACTGGCGCCCACGGCGCCGCCTACCTTGGCGGCTAGTTCGTACAGTGCGGGAAACGCCGCCTCGCCACTGCCGCGCCCGCCCGAGATGACGATGCTCGCGCCTTCCACACTCGCATGCTGTTCGGTGCGAGGCACGGTGCTCACCGGATAGGCGGCGCGCGCGTTGCAGGCCTCGAGTGCATGGATCTCGGTCGGTCTGCTGTGACCCGAGGGCAGCGCTTGGGGACGTACTGCGGCAATGGCTGGCCCGGCGTTGGCAGACAGTGTGATGTCCAAGCGATTGCCGTAGGCGCTGCGCTGCGCGGATATACCGCTTGGCTCGTCAAAGGCAAAGCCTGTACAGCGCCCTAATGGCGCACCGCCGAGCCGTGCGGCCAGCGCGCCAGCGAGAGCCTCGTTGTCCGGATTTGCGATCACCAGCACCAGCGCCTCGCGCAGGCCATCGGCCAGGCCCGGCGTCTGCAGCGCCGTGGCAAACACATCGACGTATTGATGGACTTGCAGGCCAACGGGTGTGGCAATGTGCCAGGCATGGTCCAGACCTGCGGCGCGCGCCTGGGCCAGGGCGTGCTCGGTGGCGGATCCCGCCATCACGACATGTGCATGGCCGCCGCGCTGATCGGCCAGCTTGCGAGCCTCGGCCATGAGCGCGAGTTCTGCGTCAACGTCGGTGCCGCACGCGGGGATGAGCGCGTAGATCGGACGATTGTCAGGCATGGTGGTTTTCCTGTGCGAGGGGCGCGCGCAGATAGGCGGCCAGCGCGGTGGCTTGTTCTTCCACGGATCCGGACAGCATGCGGCAGGCGTTCTCTCCACGCGCGGCGGTCTGTGGAAGTGCCGCGTCGGTCAGAGCGATGGCTGGCGCGGGTGACGCGCCGTCAGGCACCGCTTGTGAGAACGTCATCTGTTTGGCCAGCGCCACGTTTTTCATTAATGGATGACGCAGTCGATTGCTCTTGTCGTTGCTGATGCTGGCCAACGCGGGAGCGGGCAAGTGCAGCGATTCGTCGTTCAGCGCACCGCTGCGCAACAGCGTCCAGCCACCATCGGGCGAGGGTCGTACTTGCAGGGCTTGGCCTGCATACGGCAGTTGCCAGGCATCGGCCAGATAGGCGGCTGTCATGCCATCGTCCAGGTCGCCATGTTCGCGGCCGATGAGCACCAGGCTGGGCCAGGTGTCGTCTTCACGCAGCAGGCCGGCGGCGTGCGTCGCCAGCCAGGCCGGATTGCCGCGTTGGGCTTGCGGGGGATTGAGACCACGTACCGTGTCGGGCTTGAGTGCCGCCACGGCGCGCAGCAGCGTTACATCGTAGGCGCCGTCGGTGACGATGGCGGTGACTCGTGTGGCGACGCCTTGATCGCGCAGCTTGAGCGCGATTTCCAATGCGGCTTCGTCAAAGGGGCTGAGTTTGTACGAGACCGCTGTGTCGGCAGGGAGGTCGCGCCAGTTACTTGACGCAGGCTTGGGCAGCAGTTTCTTGGGATCTGCGACGCCGGCCAGTAATACGGCGATATGCATGGCGCTCAGATCCGAGTGGCGCTGCGAGCAGCGATGCGGCCGAAAATCGCGGCCTTGCCCAGCGCAGAGCCGGTCATGTATGCGGCACCGTGCAGTCCTCCCACCATTTCGCCAGCGGCATACAGGCCGGGAATCACGTCGCCATAGACATCCAGAACATGCATGGCGGCATCCACACACAAGCCGCAGTAGGTGCCATACACGGCCGCGGTGGACGGGTAGGCATAGAACGGGCCGGTCTCGATGCGCACGAGTTCGCCGTGCTGGTGCACCAAGTGCGCACGGCCAAAGTCGGGGTCATGCCCCGCGTCCACGTAGCCGTTGTAGGTGTTCACGGTGTCTATCAGCACGTGTGCTGGCACCTCAATCTGCTCGGCCAGTGCTTCAATCGTGTCGGCTTGGATCACCAGGCCTTCTTCCAGGCGCCGTTCGATGTCGAGGATGCGCACGGCGTTGTCGCCGCTTTGCATGATGGGGTGATCGAAAATCTGGAACGTGGCGCCGTACGGCTGGGTGATACACGCGTCCCCCAGGAGCTTGTACGAGATGGACTCGTCCACGTAGCGCTTACCGTCCTGATTGACGGCGATCGCGCCTTTGTAGACGGCCAGCAGGCTGTGATGGTTGGTCTCGTCGGTGGGGTGTTTGCCGTAGGTGCCCTTGATGTAGATCATGTCGCGGCAATCGGCGCCGATGAGTAACGCCATTTTCAGTCCGTCGCCGACATTGCCTTCGCCACCGATGAACACGGCGTCGTCATACTGCGGCGCGTAGCGGTGTACCAGTTCGGGGTTTTTGCAGAAACCTCCGCTGGCCAACACCACACCGTGCTTTCCCGATGCCGTGAATGTGTTGCCTTCTCGCTCGGCGCTCACGCCGACGACTGTGCCGTGCGCATCGCGAATCAGCCGCAGCGCGCTGGTGTTCAGTAACAGCCGCACCTTGCCCGTGTCCTTGGCTCGGCCCGCCAGGGCGCGCACGGTATCGGCCGGGTCTACGGTATGGACGCGCGGCACGGATTGACCCGAGGAGGTTTCCATGACGGGGCTGAATTCAACGCCTGCCTGTTTGAGCCAGTCGTAGGTCTCGAGCTGGTGGTCCACGTAGGCGCGCACCAGGGCAGGATCGTTCTCGTGCTTGCCCACCTCGATCAGGTCGGCATAGAGCAGCTCGCTGGAGTCTTCGATGCTTGCGGCTTTTTGCAGATCGGTGCCGGCAAACGCCAGGCAGCCGCCGCTCATGGCGGAGGATCCCCCGATCTCTCCGAGCTTTTCCAGCAGAATCACGTCGGCGCCGTCTTGCGCGGCTTGCAGCGCGCAAGCAAAGCCGGCCAGGCCGCCGCCCACCACGACCACGTCGGCCTGGATATCGTTGTTGTTCATGGGTGTTTGAGATTGATTGAGCATAGGGTTGTCAGGCTTGGCGAACGCGGGCGGCGGCATGAGCACCCGCCTTGCGGCCCAGCACCGAGCCAGCGGTCAATCCAATGCCGCCCGCGTATTTCACGTAATACAGGCCGCCCACCATTTCGCCAGCCGCGTACAGGTTGGGAATAGGCTGATCGGTGTCATCCAGCACCTGAGCGTGCGTGTTCACCTTGACGCCGGCGTAGGCAAATGTGATGCCGCAGGTGACGGCATAGGCCACATAGGGGCCGGTGTCGAGGGGAGACGCCCAGTTTGATTTGGGAATAGCCAGCCCACGCGTGCAACGTCCATCCTTGATAGCCGGGTTGTAGGGCACGCTTTGATCGACGGCGGCGTTGAATTCAGCCACCGTCTGCAAGAAGGCCTGCTTGTTGATGCCGTCCATCTGGTCGGCCAGGCCTTCCAATGTGTCGGACACCAGCCGTGTGGCGTGCCGCACCCGGTATTCGTCGGGCAGCAGGTTTGACGTCTTTGCGTCAAACACTTGCCAAGCCACCGCGCCGGGTTGTGACAGTACGCGTGCACCCATGCCGGAGTAGGTGTAGTTGCGGAAATCCGTGCCTTCGTCGACGAAACGTTGCCCGTCCGCATTGACGACGATGCCCAGGGTGTAATAGTTTTTTTGCTGGTTGAGCAGGTTGATATCGCCATAGGCCGGGGCGTTGAGGTCGTAGAACACGGCGTGGCAGCCGGTCCAATTGCCGTGCGCCACGGCGCCCACGCTCAGCGCCATGTCGATACCGTCGCCGGTGTTGTAGCGCGAGCCGCGCACCTTGGCGAGATCCCAGTGGGGACCCAGGTATTCTGCACGCCGCTTCAGATTGGCATGGAAACTGCCGCTGGCCAGCACCACGGCATGAGCGCGCAACGAGCTGTCCTGGCCATCTTGTTGCAGGGTTACGTTCCAGGTTTCGCCATCGCGGGCCAGGCCATGGGCGCGGGCGCCATAGCGGATGTCAATGCCGAGCTTTTCGGCGCGAGCAAAGAGCGCGTCGATCAAGCCCAACCCGCCACCCGATACCTCGACGGTGAGGCCGCCCCAATACTTATTTTTGCCATCCACCTTGAACGACTGACGGCCGTAGATCGGAATGAAGCGCACGCCGTGGCTGCGCATCCAATGCATCGTGGGCATGCTTTCCTTGACCACGACATCGAGCACGTCGGCGTCGGCGCGGTAGCCGCTCATGGTCATGCTTTCTTCGAAAAACTGCGTTTCGGTATAGGAGCTGAAATCGTTGTCGCGCAACTCTTCGGTCGACAGGTCGGGGATCAGCGTCTTGAGGTCGTCATTTCCGTCGTAGGCGATGCGGAATGCACCACCCGCGAACGCGGAGTTGCCTCCGCGGGTTTCTCTGGGCGCGCGTTCGATCAGCACGACGCGGGCACCGGATTCGTGGGCCGAAATGGCCGCACACAAGGCCGCGTTGCCACCACCGATGATGGCTACATCAAAAGTTTCCACGCTTCGTCTCCTGATAGCTGGCGTTGCGTTGCGCCGGCTTGTCGGTATGAGTGCCAGTTCACACTGGACAACAGATCAGAGACGATTGTGCGGGGTGGTGTTTCTGTGGGGAATCCCGACTAGTCGAAAGCTTTTTTCGATTTAATTGAACTTAGTCGGTCAAGTTGATGCAGATGGGATGAGCTGGACTGGGCAGCGCTGGGCTGGGTAGAGCGGGGCCCGGGTGCATGGGAGGAAAGGGCATGCCCGTTTGAATGAGCAGCCCTGCGCTCGACATCTACAGCACGGTGCCTATGCGTCGCACGGCCTCTTGCAGGCGGTCCAATCCCGTGGCGTACGAGAATCGCATCGTGTGGTGACCATGCGCCGGACCGAAATCCAGACCGGGCACTGCTGCGACGCCTGCGTCGTGCAGCAGCCGGTGAGCGAAAGCCGAGCTGTCAACGCCCATCGCGGCAATGTCCGCATAGATATAAAACGCACCATCCGGTTTGACAGGCACATGCAGGCCCAGCCGTTCGAACTCGGGCAGCAAATAGTCGCGGCGTTGTTTAAAGGCCTCGCGGCGGTGTTCGTAGATCTTGAGCGTGTCGGGCGCAAAGCAGGCGAGGGCGGCATGCTGCGCCAGTGTGGGCGCGCAGATCGCCAGACTGGCGGCCATTTTTTCGATGGGGCCGGCCAGGCGTTCGGGCACGATCATCCAGCCGAGCCGCCATCCCGTCATGTGGAAGTATTTTGAGAAACTGTTGATGACGATGATGTCATCATCCAGCGTCAACGCCGAGCGCGCTTCGTTTTCGTAACTGAGTCCCAGATAGATTTCGTCGACGATGGCAAAGCCCTGGCGCTCGCGCACGGCATGCAGCAAGGCGGCCAACTCGTCGCGCGCGATGCTGGTGCCGGTCGGATTGCTGGGCGAGGCAACCAGCACGCCGCGTGTTGCGGGCGTCCAGTGGTCCCGTACGTCTTGCGCCGATAGCTGAAACCGTTTTTCCGCCGCGCTGGGGATCAGGCGGGGACGGCCGCCGGCGGCCAGAATGAAATTGCTATTTGCCGGGTACGAGGGGTCGGGCATCAGGACTTCCGCGCCGGTATCCACCATGGCGGCGCACGCGAGCGACAGGGCGCCGGACGCGCCAGCGGTGACGATGACGCGCGCGGGGTCGATCTTGGCGCCGAACTCAGTTGCGTAGAATTGGGCAATGGCCTCGCGCAATCCGGCCAGGCCGGCGGGGGCGCTGTATCCGCTCAGGCCGGCTCGCGCGGCGCGGTCCAGGGCTTCCACGACCTGCGCGGGCGCGGTAAAGTCCGGCTCGCCTATCCCGAGGCTGACGATGTCACGGCCGGCGGCTTGCAATGCCTGGGCCTCTTTAAAGACTTCGACGGCGTGAAAGGTCAGGAATTCTTGGGCGCGTGAGGCAAGGCGCGACATGGCAGTTCTCGTAACGAAAAAGGAATTGTAGATGCAGCCATCGCGGCGCGCATTTCTGTTTGGCCGGCAAACGCCACGCACGCCCTGGGACGCTTTTTTGCAGCGTCTGGGGCGGCTGGTGCAAGGGCAGGTGCGCAATCTCCGGACTGAGGCGCCTCAGCAAGGGCGGACGCACAATCCCGGGGCTCAGGCGTCGGGACCCACTCTCACGGCGGAGACACCGGCGCATGGTCCAGGCGTCGAGCCGCCGAATCGCGCCCGTCTGATACCTGTACATCGCGACGACGTGCGGCAAGCGCGAGCGCTCTGTGCCGAATACGGCGTGGTGTTGCAACTCGCTGGCCTGACCGGCGGCACGCGTCCCTCGACGCCGAAGGCGGGTGACCCGCACGATGCGCTTGATCATCGTCCGCCTGATGAGCCAGGGCAGGAATACACCGATGCACTGATCCAGGGAGATGTGCTGGAGGTCGATCCGTCAAGCCTGGACACGTTTACCCATGATCCCGAGACAGGCCAGTGGGTAGCGCAGCCGGGATGCCGGGTCGGCGAGCTGGCGGCATCCGGGCTGCCGCAATTTCGTGAGGCGCCGCCTGATTGGACCTTGGCCGCCTGGTTGGCGAAATCTCACGCTTGGATGCCCGGGGGCACTGCCATGAGCGGCGTAGTGGAGGCCGAATTGTTGTTTTCCGACGGCACGACCGAGACGCTGGGGCCATTTGGCGCCGCCGGGGTGAGGCCCTTGCGCTCCGCGATGGTGCAGCGCCTGGTACCCGCGCTGTTTCAATTGTCGTCGTCTCCAGATGCGGTGATGTGCCGCGAGGCTCCTCAGTGGCCGTGTCGTTATCGATTGGATGCGTTGCAGCCAGCGGCGCCTGCAGAGGTCAACCTCGCTCAATTGTTACTGGGGCACGGCGGTGCGTTGGCCTGGGTGGAGTCTGTCACATTGATTCCGGTCGAGGTCCGGCAGGCAGGGCAAGAGGGAGCTGATCCAGGCGCATCGACCGTTGCCTGGTCACACGCTGCCGGAGCGCCGCCCGGCCCCGCGGCCTTGCCAGGACCGGCATCCTCGGGCGATAAAGTGGCCAATGCAGCTCGCAGGCTGCAGATTCGCATCAAAAACGCGTTTGATCCTTTGGATATCTACGGGTGAGCCGCGATGCCGTTTCCGTCCGCGCCATTTCTGTCACGCCAGCGGTGCCGTTTTTACCGGACGCGCCTGTCATCTGGAAGTAAGATAATCGCCTCTCTAAGCTAGAATTCCCCACTTTCGTGGACCAACTGAGTAGCCCGCCATATGGACGCCAATTTTCGCAAAGCCGCACTTGATTATCATGAGTCCGGCCGCCCCGGCAAAATCGCTGTCACGCCGACCAAACAATTGTCGAACCAGCGTGATTTGGCGCTGGCCTACTCACCTGGGGTGGCAGCAGCCTGTGAAGAAATCGTCAACGACCCCGTCAATGCGGTGCGCTACACGGCGCGCGGCAACCTGGTCGGCGTGATTACCAACGGGACCGCTGTGCTGGGCCTGGGCAACATCGGCGCGCTGGCCTCCAAGCCCGTCATGGAGGGCAAGGCCGTCTTGTTCAAGAAGTTTGCCGGCCTGGACGTGTTCGACATCGAGATCAACGAAACCGATCCGGACAAACTGGTCGAAATCATTGCGGGGCTGGAGCCGACTTTCGGCGGCATCAACCTCGAGGATATCAAGGCCCCCGAGTGCTTCACCGTAGAGCGCAAACTGCGCGAGCGCATGAAAATCCCGGTGTTCCACGACGACCAGCACGGCACGGCCATCTGTGTCTCGGCGGCCTTTATCAACGGCCTGAAAGTGGTGGGCAAAGCGATCGATCAAGTCAAAGTCGTGGCCTCGGGCGCCGGTGCGGCCGCGCTGGCTTGCCTGGACCTGATGGTGGATCTGGGCGTGCCCATTGAAAACATCTGGGTGACCGACCTCGAAGGCGTCGTCTACGAAGGGCGTGTCGCGTTGATGGACCCCGACAAGGCCCGTTTTGCTCAAAAGACCGAACAGCGCAAGCTGGCCGAAGTCATCCAGGGCGCAGACGTGTTCCTGGGGCTGTCGGCAGGCGGCGTGCTCAAGCCCGAGATGGTCGCCTCGATGGCGGCTCGCCCGGTGATCCTGGCGCTGGCCAACCCCAATCCCGAGATCCTGCCCGAAGACGCGCACGCGGTACGCGACGACGTCGTGATGGCAACGGGCCGTTCCGACTATCCGAACCAGGTCAACAACGTTCTGTGCTTTCCCTATATTTTCCGGGGCGCGCTGGATGTTGGCGCGACGACGATTACGCGTGAAATGGAAATGGCAGCCGTGCACGCCATCGCCAAACTCGCCCAGGAAGAGCAAAACGAGGTCGTGGCCGCTGCCTATGGCACGTACGACATCAGCTTTGGCCGTGAATACCTGATTCCCAAGCCGTTCGACCCGCGTTTGATCACCCGCATCGCGCCCGCCGTGGCCAAGGCCGCCATGGAAGGCGGGGTTGCGACGCGTCCGTTGGCCGATCTGGAGGCTTACGTCGAGCAACTGCAGCAATTCGTGTACCACTCCGGCGCTTTCATGAAGCCCCTGTACTCGGCGGCCAAGACCCTGGTACGCGACGGCGGCAAGGCGCGAATTGTCTTCACCGAGGGCGAAGACGAACGCGTGCTTCGCGCCGTGCAGGTCGTGGTTGACGAGGGGCTGGCCAAACCTATCCTCGTGGGACGTCCGGCAGTGCTGGCCGCCCGTATCGAAAAATATGGCCTGCGCCTGCGCCTGGGTGAGGACGTCGAGGTCACCAACCCCGAGTACGACGAGCGATTCCACCAGTACTGGACGACGTACTGGGAAATGATGTGCCGCCGCGGCATCACCAAGGAAATGGCGCGCGTCGAAATGCGCCGCCGCCTGACGCTGATCGGCGCCATGATGCTGCATCGCGGTGAGGCAGACGGCATGATCTGCGGTGTGGTCAGTTCCTACGCCGAGCATCTGCGCTTCATCGACGAAGTGATCGGCAAGCGCCCCGGCGCCAACGTCTATGCCGCCATGAACGTGCTGTTGCTCAATGAGCGTGTGGTGGCCTTGGTGGACACGCACGTCAACGACAATCCTACGGCCGAACAGATCGCAGAGATCACCATCGCCGCGGCCGAGCAAATGAAGCGCCTGAACCTGGCGCCCAAGATCGCGTTGCTGTCGCGTTCGAATTTCGGTACAGGCAGCTCGTCCTCGGGCGCGAAAATGCGCGAAGCACTTGCCCTGGTGCGCGAAGCCGCCCCGGACCTGGAAATCGACGGCGAAATGCACGGCGATTGCGCATTGGACGAGGCCCTGCGCACTCGCATCCTGCCATCGTCGACCCTCAAAGGTGCAGCCAACCTGTTGGTTTGCCCCAACGTGGATTCCGGCAATATCGCCTACAACCTGCTCAAGACAGCGGCGGGCGGCAACGTCGCCGTGGGACCGTTCTTGCTCGGGGCCAACGCGCCCGTGCATATTTTGACGTCCAGTTCCACGGTGCGCCGTATCGTCAACATGACCGCCCTGGTCGTCGTTGATGCCAACATCCCCAAATAGCATCGCGCAGGCCGCCAGCCAGCCCCGTTCTCCGACGGGGCTGGTGTTGACCGGCGGTGGCGCGCGTGCGGCCTACCAAGTAGGCGCGCTGCGCGCTGTATTGGATATTCTCGATCCCGAATCCCATCCGGGTTTCCACAATCCCTTTCCGATCATCTGCGGCACCTCAGCGGGCTCTATCAACGCCACCGCCCTGGCATGCCGTGCCGATCGTCCGCACTTGGCGGTGCGCCGCATTCAACGTCTCTGGGAATCTTTGCACACCAGCATGGTGTACCGTGCCGACGCACCGGGTTTGATCAAGACCGGCGTGCGTTGGCTGGGCTTGCTGGCTTTGGGATGGATGTTTTCCGGTCTGGGCCGCGAACGGCCTCGATCGTTGCTGGATAACAAGCCGTTGGCCGAGCTGCTGACGCGCGTACTCGATTTCGAGCATTTGCATGCCAACCTGCAGCACAACGCCTTAAGCGCCTTGGCGATCACCGCTTCGGGGTTCACCAGCGGCGAACATCTGACCTTCTATCAGTCGAACCACGCGATTGAACCCTGGCATCGTTCACTGCGGCGCGCGCTGTCCGTACGCATAGGCGTCCAGCATCTGATGGCGTCCTCATCCATTCCGTTCATCTTTCCTGCGCAGCCTGTCGATGTGCAGGGCCAGCGCGAGTGGTGCGGTGATGGTTCCATGCGACAGTTGGCCCCCATCAGCCCGGCCATCCATCTGGGGGCTGAGCGCGTGTTGGTGATAGGAACCAGCTTTCGTGATGAGACTCATCCCGAAAAACGCGAGGCCGCGCCGCCTTATCCCAGCTTGGCGCAAGTGGGCGGGCATGTGCTGTCCAGCATCTTTCTAGACGGCTTATCGATGGATTTAGAGCGTCTGGAACGGATTAACGAACTGGTCACTTACATCGGCCATGATCCGGCTGTTGGCGGGGGTGTCCGGCGTGTGAACGTTCTGACCTTGACCCCCAGTCAGTCGTTGGATCTGTTGGCACTCGATTATTTATCTGAAATGCCCCTCGAAGCCCGTACCCTTTTTCGCGTACTCGGTGTATCGTCCGACCCTGATCGTTCGGGTGGTGGCGCGCTGTTGTCTTATTTATTGTTCGAAGGCGCTTACACACAACGATTGATTGAACTGGGGTATGCCGATACGATGCGGCGTAGCGAAGATGTCGCGGGTTTTTTCAAGGAGGGCCAGGCATGACGCACAATGGCCAGTCTACGTTGCAGCGCCAATTGAGCAGCGGTGGCGCGATCGATCATGGCGATCTGCACAAAGAGGCCGTGAATGAGGCTGCGCGTGAGCTCGGATTGGCGTTCATGGTGGCCGAATGCGACCGGGCGCGCAGCCGGTCGGCGGTATTGCGGGCGATCGCCAAGGCGGTCGATTTTCCTGAATATTTTGGCGGGAATTTCGATGCGCTGTACGACTGCTTGTGCGACACGGTGCTGGATCAAAAAACCGGTGTCGTGTTGTGGTTGGTAAAGCTGCATTCGGGGGATCCCGCGTTGGCCGATGACGCGGCGCGGATCGAATCCGTGTGCGCGGATGTGGTGACGTTCGCCGAGGAAAATGGACGGGCGTTCAGTTACATCGTCGAGCATGCGGGCAAGCATCCGGATCCTGAGCCGGGAGTGGCTGCGGCGCGCTACGGAGAAGGGTGAGGTTCGCGATTGCCTGGGGTGTCTCTGTTTAGGCGTCCCAGCCGGGTGCCTGNAAGCCGCACCGGGCCTATCGCGGCGACTCGGCCCATGANCAGGGGCCTCGGNCCGCTTCGCGGGCTAAATCGCGGCTCAACGGCCCGGCGGGGCTTTTACACGCCNACCTCCTGCTCGCAATGTCTGCCATTGACGGATGTTNNTACNCTNCTCGTTGTTGAGCAGACTCCGTTGATTNGCGTCCAGTNTGGCCNCGTGACANGAACCCTGCCNATNGCATTAGCAAAGACAGCTTCNAAAANCGCNGATGGCAATCAGCCCTCGTTGNATTCCCTCATCATGAGTCCCTGTCGCGTGCCTGGGCGTGGNGCCGGGCCGTTGAGCACGGATTTAGTCCGCGCAGCGGACCGAGGCCCCTGGTCATGGGCCGAGTCCGTGCGATAGGCCCGGCACCACGCCCAGGCACGCGACAGGGACGCCTTCAGAGAGACAATCAAGAGCAGCAACCGCCCACAACCCCAACAGCGATAAAAAAAGCCCCAGTTCAAAACCAGGGCCCTTCTTCACAATCATCATGCAACGGCTAACTAGCAAGAGTCGTTAACGAACGCCTCCAGCCAAACCTGACCACAGTACAACACCGCAGCCAGGCTCACCGTCATCATTACTTGATCGTAGCTTTTTCGCGCAGTTGCTTCTGGTATTCACCCAAAGCCTGCTGACGCAGCATTTCTTCGAGTTGCGGACGGACCTGATCCAGCGGGGGGAATTCCACCGGACGGGTGTCCTCGACCTCGATGATGTGCCAACCGAACTGCGTCTGCACCGGCTTGTCGGCCAGTTGGCCTTTCTTCAGGCTGCCGACGGTGTCGGCAAATGGCTTCACGTAGTTGGTGGGAGGAGCCCAGCCCAGATCGCCGCCATTGGCGCCACTACCAGGGTCCTTGGAGTTTTTCTTGGCCAGATCGGCGAACTTGCTCTTGTCTTTCTTGATCTGCGCGAGCAGGTCGTTGGCAGTTTTCTCGTCTTCGACCAGGATGTGGCGGACCTTGTATTCCTGTTGGCCAGCTTGTTGCTGCTTGGCCTTGTTGTATTCGTCCTGGATCTGCTTGTCGGTGACAGGGTGCTTTTTCAGGTAGTCGGCCATCAGCGCGCGAACCAGGATGCCTTCGCGGGCCAGCGAGATTTCGGTCTGGACGTCCGCTTGCTTGGCGACGCCGTCTTTTTCGGCCGCCTGGACGAAGATCTGGCGGTTGATCATTTCCTGCTTGACCTGTTCGCGCAGTTGCGGCGAATCGGTTGCGCCCTGGCTGACCAGCAGTTTGACGAATTGATCCAAGCTTTGCTGAGAGATCGCCTTGCCATTGACGGTGGCGACGTTCTGCGCAAATGCGGGTACCGCGACCGCGCAAGCAGCGGCCAGCATCACGATGCGTTTCATGGATTTCCTTTAGGAATTTGTCAGAGGGGCTTGGGCATCAAGCGCAAGCGCATGGATAGGATGAGGGATCAGGTCTTGCAAAAGATCATACACCAGACGATGCCGGGCAACAGGCGTCAAACCGGCAAAGCGCGAGGCCACGATACGTACATGGTAGTGGCCGGCGCCACCCTGTGCACCCGCATGTCCGGCGTGCAGGTGCGAGTCGTCGCGGATGTCTAGTGCGGTCGGCTCCAGGGCAGCCAGGCGGGTGCGTATCAGCGCGATGCGGTCAGTGGTGTCGGGCATGAGTCAAACGATGAACGATGGATAAAACGATCAGACCTTAAATAGAAAATACAAGCAGATAACTCAAACGGATAAAAATCGGACGATGAGTCCTCGCTGAGCATCAGTCTTTGCCTATTTCGCGTTGAGGATCGTTGGCCTCTGGTTGGCTGGGATGCTGCATGTGTTTGCTCAGCCATAACGACTGGCCAATCACAAATACCAGCAACAACCCCATCAGCCCGAAGACCTTGAAATTCACCCATTGCGATTCCGTGAAATGGCCGGAAAACGCCACGTACAGATTAATGGCGCCTGCGGCCAGGAAAAACAAGGCCCAGCTCAGGTTGAGTTTGTCCCAGGCTGTATCGGAAAGTTCAATTTGGGCGCCCAGCAGCCGGCGCATCAGGTTGCGGCCGAACAGGAAACGAGAGCCGAGCAGGGCGCCGCCAAACAGCCAGTACAGGACAGTGGGCTTCCATTTGATGAACACATCGCTGTGCAGCCACAACGTCGCACCGCCGAAAATCACGATGACCGACAGGTTGATCCAGTGTGTCATTTCGATACGTTTGCCTGTTGCCCGTAACCAAATGAACTGGGCAACCGAGGCGGCGATCGCCACCGCTGTCGCGGTATAGATATCGGCAAATCGGTACGCGATGAAGAAAAGAATCAGTGGGAATAGGTCAAACAGGAATTTCTTCATTCGTTCTCGATGGGTTCGAATTTGAGCGATACCGAGTTGATGCAATAACGCAGTCCGGTGGGCTCTGGCCCGTCGGGGAATACGTGGCCCAGGTGCGAGTCGCAGATATTGCACAGGACTTCGGTGCGCACCATGCCGTGAGAGATATCGCGCTCTTCGCGCACGCGTGCTGGATCGATAGGCTCGAAATAGCTGGGCCAGCCGCAGCCGGCGTCGAACTTGGTGTCCGAGGCAAATAGCGGAGTGCCACAGCCGACGCAACGGTAAATACCCAGCTGTGTCGTGTCCCAATAACGGCCGGTAAAGGCGCGCTCGGTGCCTTTCTGGCGCGCTACCGCGTATTCTTGCGGCGTCAGTTGGGCGCGCCATTCCTCGTCGGTTTTACGTACTTTTTCCATGTCACCTCTTGGAGCCCGGATGATTGAAATGGTTCAAGCATGGGGTTCGGGCATAATTTCGCCCCATGTTAATCGAGTTTGATCACGCCGTTGTTGCCACACCGCATTCCCAGGCATTGCGGGGGGTGAGTTTGACCCTCGACCAGCGCCGGGTGGGCGTGGTCGGGCCGAACGGGGCCGGCAAGAGCACCTTTGCCAAGCTGCTCAACGGCCTGGTGCTGCCGACGGCCGGCCGGGTGACCCTCGACGGCCTGGATACCCGGCACGATATCAAGGCGATCCGCCGTCAGGTGGGATTCGTATTCCAGAACCCCGAAAACCAAATCGTATACCCCATTGTGCGCGAGGACATGGCTTTTGGCCTGAAAGCGCAGCGCCTGCCCGCGCAAGAGTCGGCGCAGCGTATCCAAGCCAGCCTGGACGGTTTGGGGGTAGGGCATCTGGTGGACCGGGCGAGCCACACCTTGTCTGGCGGTGAGTGCCAACTGGTGGCGTTGGCATCGGTGCTGGTGATGCAGCCGGCCTTGGTGGTGTTTGACGAGCCTACGACGCAATTGGACCTGCGCAATCGTAATAGGGTCGCCCGCGCGATTGCCGGGCTGGAACAGCAAGCCGTCGTCGTCAGCCATGACCTGGAGCTGCTGCAGGACTTTGACCGTGTCCTGGTAGTGGTCGATGGGCAGATCGCCGCGGATGACTGCCCCGGCCCTGCGTTACGCTGGTATCGGGAGCATTGCGCATGATGATCGAGCCCCTTTATATAAAGGGTGATCGCTGGCTGCATCGGCTGCCAGCCGGCTATAAATTAGCGGCGCTGGTGGTCGCGGGCATCGGATTGTTTTTCGTGCAGAATGCCTGGGGGCTCGCGATTGCGTTCGCGGTGTCCTGCGTGTTGGTATGGTCGACCGGCGTGGGGGCGGCCGCTTGCTGGCGTCAGGTGCGGGGCCTCGTTTGGGTGCTGGCGGCGATTGGCGTGTTTGCCGTGGTGTTCCAGGGTTGGCTGCCGGCGGTGATCGTGTTGCTGCGCATCGCGGCCTTGGTCGGTCTGGCTTTGGCGGTGACGCTGTCGACGAGGAGTTCGGACCTGATCGCCGTCTGCGAACGCGCTTTGTCGCCGCTGGACCGGCTAGGATGGGTAGATGCGAGCAAGGTAGCGCTGGCCCTGGCGTTGACCTTGCGTTTCGTGCCGGAAATCTGGCGTCATTATCAGGAAATCCGCGAGGCGCAGGCGGCCCGCGGTTTGGCCCGACATCCTTTGGCATTGCTGGTGCCATTGGTGGTGCGGACATTGAAACGGGCCCAGCAAGTCGCTCAGGCCATTGATGCGCGTGGTGAATGATGAAAACCCAAGATACCGTGTTGATTGCGCTGTTCGCGGCGCTGATTGTGGTGCTGAGCCTGGTACCGCCGATCCCCTTGCCGGCTATTCCGGTGCCGGTGACCTTGCAGAGCCTGGGCGTCATGCTGACGGGCGCCATGTTGGGGCCGGTGCGCGGCGGGTTGGCGTGCTTGCTGTATTTGTTGCTGGCTGCGATCGGGTTGCCTGTGCTGCCGGGAGGCCGCGGTGGGCTGGGCGTGTTTTTCGGGCCGACCGGCGGTTTCCTGTTGGGCATGGCGCTGGGCGCCGTCGTCACCGGTTGGCTGGCGCGTAGCTGGGTCCGCACCCCGGGCCAGAGCGTCAGGACCGTGCTGGCTTATGGCTTGGCGTGCATCGCCGGCGGTATTGGCGCCGTGTATCTGATCGGCGTGCTGTGGCTCGCCTCCGTGACGCAGATGGGCTTGGGCAAAGCGATGATGGCGATGTTGGTATTCATCCCCGGCGATCTGGTCAAGGTTGCCGTTGCCTCCTGGGTGGCGTGGCGTGTCGAACGCGTATGGCCGATTCTGCGGGAATCCCCTTAATGACGCCGTTCCCGGTCAGAGGCAACATTCGCTATTGTTGAATGCATTTGATTTTTTAGCGTGCCCACCTGGCCGTGTGGAACGGGGAGGGACGGCCTTCGCCAAACGCGGCCGACCCGTCGCCCGTGCGAATAGCTGCAGGTTGGATTGCGGGCTCGCTTTTGCGTCGACGTGCTTGCATGCGTGCGAGGGCGGACTAGGGAAGTCACGGGGTTTTATTTGAAGGCTATTTGATACACTTCTGGCTCAAATATCTGAATTTCTGTATAACATCAACCGGGCTCACTTTCCCGATTTCGGGGCCATAACAAGAGCCCACACAGGAGACAACAACATGACGCGCAAGTATTTCGGCTTGTCCGCGGCCGCCGCGGCTGTGGCGCTGAGCCTGCCGCTACTGGCCAGTGCCCAAGTCAAGGTGGGAGTCACCATCGCCAGTACCGGCCCCGCTGCTTCGCTAGGGATCCCCGAGCGCAACACGGTCGCATTGCTGCCCACCGAAGTCGCCGGTCAAAAAATCGAATGGATCGTGCTGGATGATGCGACCGACACGACTCAGGCTGTGAAAAACTCGCGCAAACTCGTGTCCGACGACAAAGTCGACGTGTTGGTGGGGACCTCTGTCACGCCGGGCTCGCTAGCCATGGTGGACGTCGCCGCCGAGGCCAAAGTCCCGATGATCAGCGTCGCTGCCAGCGCCAAGATCGTCGAGCCGGTCGATGACAAACGCCGCTGGGTGTTCAAGACGCCGCAAAACGATGCCTTGATGGCCAGTGCCTTGGCCGATGCCTTGGCCAAGTCCAAGGTGAAAACCTTGGGCTTCATCGGTTTTGCCGATGCCTATGGTGATGGTTGGTTGGCAGTGATGCGCGAGGCCGTCAAGGGCAAGGGCATCGAGATCACGGCGGTCGAAAAATACGGCCGCACGGACACGAGTGTCACGGGCCAGGTGCTGAAATTGATCAGCTCCAAACCCGATGCGATTCTCATCGCCGGCGCCGGCACGCCTTCGGCGCTGCCGCAAAAAGAACTGCGCGCGCGCAATTACCAAGGCACGATTTATCAAACGCACGGTGCGGCCAATAATGACGTGCTGCGTGTTTGCGGTGCAGATTGCGACGGCATGCTGCTGCCTGCAGGCCCGTTGCTGGTCGCGGCGCAATTGCCTGACAGCAATCCGGTGAAAAAATCGGCCCTGGCTTACACCACTGCCTACGAAGGCAAGTATGGCGCCGGCACCACCAATACCTTTGGCGGCCATATGTGGGACGCAGGCCAGTTGATCGTTGCGGCCTTGCCTGTGGCACTAAAGAGCGGCGCCAAGCCTGGCACCCCCGAGTTTCGCGCGGCGATGCGCGATGCGCTGGAAGGCATCAAGAACTTGCCCGCATCCCAAGGTGTTTTCAACATGAGCCCCACCGAACATGCTGGCTTTGACGAGCGTTCGCGCGTCATGGTCAAGGTTGAGAAGGGCAAGTGGGTGTACCAGCCTGATTTGTGAGGCAGCCATCGCCGACGTGGCGCTGACGTCTGCTGGTTTTCAATACACCGGCCTGAGGGCCGGTGTGTCATATCCGCGATAATCCACGTCAATCCTGATGACGTATCCATGTCATCAGGCAGTCTTGTCAGAATCCCATAAGGCAGTTTCATGGATTTTTCAATTGCCCTCATCCTGTTGCAGGACGGTATCGTCAACGGTGCCATCTATGCATTGCTGGGTATGGCGCTGGTCCTGGTGTTCACCGTGACGCGCGTCATCTTTATTCCTCAGGGCGAGTTCGTCGCGTTTGGCGCGTTGACCCTGGCCATGCTGGTCAATGGCCGTGTGCCGGGTACCGCATACCTGTTGCCGCTGCTGGGCGCCGTAGTGTTGGTGCTGGAACTGCTGCGTGCCGTGCGTACAGGCAGTTGGGCCGCGTTGCCCAAAGTCGTATTGACGTGTGTGATCTTGCCGCTGGCGTTGTTGTGGTTGGCCTCGGTCTATGCCGCGCCGGATAACTCGCTATGGCTGAATATGTTGCTCGCCTTGGTGCTGATCATTCCGATGGGTTCGATGATCTATCGCATTGTGTATCAGCCGTTGGCCGAGGCGTCGGTGTTGGTCCTGCTGATTGTTTCCGTGGCGGTGCACTTTGCGCTGACGGGACTGGCCTTGGTGTTCTTTGGCGCAGAGGGATGGCGTACGCCCGCCTTTGTCAGTGGGCAAGTGAATCTGGGGCCTGCCACGTGGTCGGCGCAGAGCCTCTTTGTCGTCGGGACCTGCGCGCTGTTGATTGTTGCGCTGTGGTTGTTCTTTGGCAAAACCCTATACGGCCGTGCGTTGCGTGCGACGGCGGTGAATCGCCGCGGCGCGCGGCTGGTCGGCATCAGCACTACGATGTCGGGCAGCTTGACCTTTACGTTGGCGGTGGCGATCGGCGCCATGTCCGGCATGTTGATCGCACCGATCACGACGGTGTACTACGACACGGGTTTTCTGATCGGCCTGAAAGGCTTTGTGGGCGCGATCATTGGCGGCTTGGCCAGCTATCCGCTTGCGGCCGCGGGTGCGGTGCTGGTGGGTGTGCTTGAGGCGTTTTCTTCGTTTTGGGCCAGCGCCTACAAGGAAGTCATAGTGTTCACGCTGATCATTCCGGTGCTCGTGTGGCGATCGTTCAGCAGCCACCATACGGATGACGAGGAGTGATCGCCATGAGCAACCGTATTCTGTTAATCGCATTCATCGCCTTGTTGGTGATATTGCCCATGGTGCCTGCGACGCCCGAGTTCTGGATTACGCAGCTCAATTACATCGGACTGGCCGCGATGGTGGCGTTGGGGCTGGTGTTGTTGACGGGTGTGGGCGGACTGACGTCGTTTGGCCAGGCAGCCTTTGTCGGGCTGGGGGCATACACCACCGCCGTGTTGACCAGCCATTACGACACCTCGCCGTGGCTGGCATTGCTGGCAGGGCTATTATTGACCGCGGTCATCGCCTATTTGCTGGGCCTGATCACCTTGCGTCTGTCCGGCCATTATTTGCCGTTGGGCACCATCGCCTGGGGCTTGTCGCTCTATTTCTTGTTCGGCAATCTGGATTGGCTAGGAAAGCATGATGGGATCGCGGGCCTGGAGCCAATCAGCCTGTTCGGTTTTTCATTAGCCAACGGCCGTCATATTTACTACCTGATCTGGGTGTTCCTGCTGTTGTCGTTGTGGGCGACCAGCAACCTGCTCAGTTCCCGTCCGGGCCGCGCCATCCGTGCACTGAAAAGCGGTGCGGGCATGGCCGAGTCCATGGGGGTGAACACCGGCTCATACAAGATCATCATTTTTGTCTGGGCCGCCTTGCTGGCGTGTTTGTCGGGGTGGATCTATGCGCACATGCAACGTGCTGTCAGTCCCAGTCCATTCGGCTTGAATTACGGGATCGAATATCTCTTCATGGCCGTCGTGGGGGGCGCAGGTCACGTATGGGGCGCCTTGGTGGGCTCCGCCGTGATTCTGGGCCTGAAAGACCAATTGCAGAATCTGTTACCTAAGCTGTTGGACACGGACGCCAATTTCGAGCTCATCGTTTTCGGCGTGTTGCTCATTTTGGTGTTGCAGTACGCCGCGAATGGCTTATGGCCGATCTTGTCTGCGGGTTGGGCTCGCTTGACGGGCAGCGAGGGATCGCGTCGTCATCGGGCGCCTCCTCCCAATGCCGAAGCCTTGCCGCAACGCGATCGTCCAGAGCGCGGTGAACTGGTGCTGGATGTAGAAAGCATACGCAAGGAATTTGGCGGCTTGGTTGCGGTCAATGATATTTCGTTCAAAGTCCGCGCTGGCGAGATCGTGGGCCTGATTGGTCCGAATGGTGCGGGCAAAAGCACGACCTTCAACTTGATCAGCGGCGTGTTGCCGGCGACGCGCGGCCAGGTGCGTTTCCTGGGCGAATCCATCAACGGCCGCAGCGCACGCGACATCGCGCGCCGTGGCGTAGGGCGCACCTTTCAACATGTGCAGCTCCTGCCGGGGATGTCTGTCCTCGAAAACGTCGCGCTGGGTGCGCACATGCGGGCTGACGTCGGTGTCGTGGCGGGGGCGCTGCATAGCGACAGGGCCAAGGAAGCCCGTTTGTTGCACGAGGCCGCCACACAGCTCAAGCGCGTAGGTCTGGGCGATTATCTCTACGAGCAGGCGGGTAACCTGGCCCTAGGTCAGCAACGTATTCTGGAAATCGCGCGCGCGTTGGCGAGCGATCCGATTTTGCTGTTGTTGGACGAGCCTGCAGCTGGCCTGCGCTACAAGGAAAAGCAAGAGTTGGCACAAGTGCTTGAGCAATTGCGTGCCGAGGGTATGAGCATTTTGCTGGTCGAGCACGATATGGATTTCGTGATGCGTTTGACCAATCATCTGGTCGTCATGGACTTTGGCACCAAGTTGGCCGAGGGCGTTCCTGCGGAGGTTCAGCAGAATCCTGCTGTGCTCGAAGCCTATCTGGGAGGCATCGATGATGATCTGCCCGAAGCCGATCAAGGCGCACCGGTAACGGGGAGTGTGCAATGACGCAAGCTCAGAATGTGATCCTCGATGTGCGGGGCCTCAGCGCTCGCTATGGCAAAGTCGGTGCGCTCAACGAGGCCTCGTTGACGGTGGCGCCGGGCAGTATCGTGACGGTGATTGGCGCGAACGGTGCAGGCAAGTCCACGTTATTGAATGCGATGATGGGGGCCTTGCCGACGACGGGCCATGCCTCGGGTGCTGTGCATTACGCCGGAGCAGATGTGTCCGGTTGGGGTGTGGAGCGCCGTGTCGGGGCCGGCATGTCTTTGGTCCCTGAACGCCGCGAATTGTTTGGCAGCATGTCGGTCGAGGACAACCTCCTGCTGGGAGGCTTTCGCCGTTATCGCGCGCGCGAAAGCGGTTGGCGGGATACGTTGGAGGAAGTATTCACCTTGTTTCCGCGGTTGAAAGAGCGTCGTCGCCAGGAGGCGGGTACGCTCTCGGGCGGTGAGCGCCAGATGCTGGCTGTAGGGCGGGCACTGATGGCCAAACCCCGTTTGCTGATGCTGGATGAGCCTAGCCTGGGACTGGCGCCTCGCATCGTTCGCGAGATTTTTCACATCATTGCGCGGCTGCGTGAAACGGGTGTGGCGATTTTGCTGGTCGAGCAAAATGCGCGGGCGGCGTTGCAGGTGGCTGATTATGGGTATGTGCTGGAGACAGGTGAAGTGATCTTGCACGGGCCGGCGCGGGAGTTGGCGGGGAATCCGCGGGTGATTGAGAGTTATCTTGGACTGGGGAAGGGGGCGGCT
>NZ_CBCSJH010000030.1:0-73761 GCF_965139195.1 Bordetella tumbae
GCCGACCGACTCCGTGAAGCGCCAACACGGTCACTGCCCCGCTTCGACGTCCAATAGCACTCAATCCCAGCATCAAGGCAACGCCACAGACTCCTGCACAGGCGATACCCGGGGTAACGGCGCAGCGACACGCCAGATAGCTCGACGGCGCAGGGCTGTGAGCAGTTTCAGACCGTAGGGCCAATCGCCAAAGCCGCTTTCCGTGTTGATATGCCCGGCGCCAGAGAGCACCTCGATACGGCTTCCCCACGCCGACGCAAACTGATGGGCACGATCCAGCCGGCAATACGGATCATCGTCGCTCGCAACAACGACGGACTGGAATGGCAGCGAATGCAATGGGACCGGGCCGAATGCGCGTATGCCATCCGGCGCACTGTGGCGTTCAACATCAGGCGGCGCCACCAGCAGCGCGCCCGCGACCTTGGCTCGCAGTGGAACCGGCAGGCTTACGGATGCCAGGCACCCCAGGCTATGGGCGATCAACAGCACAGGACACGCCGCGCGGTCGACATAGGCCGCCACCGTCGCATGCCAGACCGCCGGATCGGGATTGTCCCAATCAGGCTGCTGCACACGCTGCGCATGCGGTAGACAGTGCGCCCAGCGCGTTTGCCAATGGCCGGGGCCGGAATCCTTCCAGCCCGGAACGATAATCGGTTGGAATCTCATGGCGGATATGATGCCGCGCAGTCTTATGATGGCAAACGAATAAATCGTCTTTTGTATATATACGGATTTGCATATAGAAACGGCCGTCATCCGCCCCTTGGGTTCCGCGTTTTCTGTTGACGCGATTGCCCCGGCGCAGCGCGGAAACAGCGGGGCCCTGTGCTTTGATACGGGATTTCCCTCCCCTTTGCGAGGGGGCTTACGCCCCCGTTTGCGCCTCAAAGCGGGGCTTGTTTCAGGTATGCTTGCCGTGCACTGAGCGGGTGCACAGACCAGGGTCTGCCCCGCCTGAATACGAAATATGAAGCCAAGGAGATCCCTCATGAAACAAACATTTCGCCTCAGCCCGGTACTGGCTGCGCTGAGCCTCGCGGCAGGCCTCACGGTCTCTGCAGGCGTGCAGGCAGAGAGCATCAAAATTGGCGTCGTCGGCCCGACTACAGGTCCGGTGACTCAATACGGCGCCATGGTGCGCGAGGGGGTCGATACAGCCGTCGAGATGATCAACGCTGCCGGCGGCGTGGATGGCAAAAAACTGGAAACCGTCATCATCGACGATGGATGCGAGCCCAAACAAGGGCCGGTCGCGGCCAACCGCATTGTCAATGACGAAATCGGTTTTGTCGTCGGCCACGTCTGCTCGGGCGCCACGATCGCGGCTGCCGACGTCTACAACAATGAGGGTGTGGTGATGGTGACGCCCTCGGCCACCTCTCCTGCCCTGACCGACGGCAAAAACTACGAGTTTATTTTCCGCACCATAGGCCGTGATGACCAACAAGGCCCCGCCGCCGCGAAATTCATTCTGAATACGCTCAAGCCCAAAACCGTCGCGATTTTGCACGACAAACAATCCTACGGTCAGGGTATCGCCACCGCCGTTAAAAACGATCTGGAAAAGGCCGGCACCAAAGTCGCGGTCTTCGAGGGTATTAACGCAGGCGACAGCGACTATTCCGCCGTCATCACCAAACTGAAATCCAATAATGTGGATTTCGTCTATTACGGTGGTTATCACCCCGAAATGGGCTTGTTGCTGCGCCAGGCCGCCGAACAAGGCGTCAAGGCCAAATTCATGGGCCCCGAGGGTGTCGGCAACCCGGACATCAACGCCATCGCCGGTCCTGCCGCCGAAGGCATGTTGCTGACTTTGCCCGCCGATTTCACACAAAATCCGGCCAACGCCGATATCGTCAAAGCATTCGAAAGCAAAAAGCGCAACGCCAGCGGCGCGTTCCAGTTGACCGCCTATGCGGCCACTCAGGTCATTGCCGACGGCATCAAGGGCGCGGGCAGCACCGATCCGACCAAGGTCGCTCAATACCTGCACGCCAATACCTTCCAGACTCCCATCGGCAAAACGTCATGGAACAAACAAGGCGATCTGAACGAATTCGAATTCCAGGTCTTTACCTGGCACAAAGACGGCAGCAAGACGGCCTATAAGTAATATCGCCTGATCGCCATCAGGTAACTCAAGCGCTCATTAGTATCAAAAACCCGGATATCCGGGTCACATAAACGGGGCTCTCGGAGCCCCGTTTTGCTTTATTTCCGTACAATTTCCCCAGTCTTGACAATTATTTTCAAAGTTTCGTATAGAAACCACATCACGAAACAAGAAATGTCTAATCGGCCGTGAATTATAATTAACCGCTGTTTTAGTTACATAATTTTCATTTATTTAATAACAAATGCAGCAATTACCGGCTAGATAACAAAGAGGATTTCCCGTATTTCCCGAGAAATAGCTGTTTTCTTGTCCGCATTAGCGGCGATAACAGGGCGAATTGTATCTATATTTTTCTACATATCGCCTTACGATCTTGCAGACACAATATAAACAGTAAAATTTGCGAACTCGAACTCTACGGATACTCCCTTCATAATGGCCGAGCCTCTTTTTTATGGCATAGGTATCAGTATGTTAGCGGTTTGCCCTGCCTTGAGAAGCAGCGGGCACACCGTCTTCCACTTCATCGCAGATAGTCTGGCTTTACCCGTCGGATAATCGGCGCGGCTTGGGCGATTACTGGCAGGCGCAGCCAGTATGTCCAGCGCCTCGTGGGCTGGTGTATCAGTTGTGCGGCTACTGGCTGCCAGCAAAACAAAATCAAAAGGCTCTCAAGAGCTGTTGTTGAAGGAATTTCATTCATGGCAAAACGTGTTGCCGTCGTAGGGCTCTCGTTCCGGTTTCCGCAAACGGATACCGAGCGATATTGGAATGACCTGATGGCCGGACGCGATCTGGTCACCCAAGTCGACGCCAGCCGTTGGCAGCAAGACGCCTATCTGCACCCTGCCAAAGACCACCCCGGCACTGCCTATACCTTCTCTGCTGGATCCTTGGGGGATATTTCCGGTTTCGACGCACATTTTTTTGGCATCTCGCCGCGCGAAGCTTCTCTGATGGACCCGCAGCAGCGCATGCTGCTGGAATTGTGCTGGGAAGCCATCGAAAACGCCGGCATAGCGCCCTCGCGCATGCGCGGCAGCGACTGCGGCGTCTATATCGGCATCGCCAGCGCCGACTATTCCTATCGCCTGTCTGACGATATGGGCGCTGTCGACGCCTCGATGGCGACGGGCAATACGTCCAGTATCGCGGCCAACCGCCTGTCTTACCTGTTCGATCTGCACGGCCCGAGCATGGCCGTGGACACGGCGTGCTCGTCGGCACTGGTCGCTGTGCACCAGGCCTGCCGCGCCATCATGACGGGCGAAACCACGCAGGCCATCGCAGGCGGCATCAGCTTGCACTTGCACCCCTATGGCTTCATCACGTTTTCCAAAGCCTCGATGCTGTCGCCCGAAGGGCGCTGCAAGGTTTTCGACGCCGCGGGTGACGGCTACGTCCGTTCCGAGGGTGGCGGCCTGTTGCTGCTGAAAGACTACGACCAGGCAGTCGCCGACCGCAATCACATCCTGGCCGTCATCGCGGGCAGCGCCGTCAACACCGACGGCCGCAAATCCGGCCTGACCGTACCCAACGCCAATGCACAGATTTCGCTGATGCAGCAGGTGTACGAACGCGCCGGAATCGACATCACCGACATCGATTACCTGGAGGCCCACGGTACCGGCACCGCCGTCGGCGATCCTATCGAGACACGTGCCATCGGCGCGGCACTGGGCCAACCCCGCGGCGCGGGCAAGCCCCTGACCATCGGCTCGGTCAAGAGCAACCTGGGTCACCTGGAGGCGGCCTCTGGCGTCGCCGGCCTGGTCAAGGCCATCTACAGCCTGCAACACCGCGTCGTGCCCGCCACCATCGGCATCAAGACGTTGAACCCGGCCATCGAGTTCGACAGCTGGAATATCTCCGTTGCCACCGAGAACTATGCCCTGCCCGCCAGCGGCACGCTGACCATCGGCGTCAACTCGTTCGGGTTTGGCGGCGCAAACGCCCACGTCATTCTGCAAAGCGCCCCCGAAGCCGACAACGATCCCGCCGACAAGCTGGCCAACACCGCAGCGGTGCCCGTGATCGTGTCCGGCAAAACGCCGGAGGCACTGAAGGCCGCCGCCCGTGACTTGGCGGGCGTCCTGCAAAGTCAGCCCGGACGCGCCCTGTACGACGTCGCCTACCACGCCGCCATGCGCCGCGAATGGCACGCCGAACGCGCCGTCGTCTACGGCACCGACAGCGAACAAGTCGCACAGGCCCTGACCCAATTCGCCGATGGCGACGCTCCCCGCTACAGCGTGGCGTCCGGCAGCGCCGTGCCCGACGCACAAGGCGCGGTATTCGTCTATTCGGGGAACGGCTCACAGTGGGACGGCATGGGCCGCCAATTGCTGGCCGATCCGGTTTTTGCCGAAGCTGTCCACGAAATCGATACGTTGTTTGCTCCCCTGTCCGGTTATCGCCTGGGCGACGAACTCGCACGCACCGACAGCGCCAACCAATACGCACGCACCGAAGTCGCGCAACCGGCCTTGTTCGCGATTCAGGTGGGCATCACCCGCATGCTCGCGCAGCGCGGCATCTTGCCAACCGGCGTTATCGGCCACAGCGTCGGCGAAGTCGCCGCCGCCTGGGCATGCGGCGCGTTGACCCTGGCCGACGCAGTTCAGGTCATATTCCATCGCAGCCGCCTGCAAGGCAGCACCAAGGGCCATGGCTGCATGACTGCCGTCGGGATAGACGGCGGCGCTGCCCTCGCCCTGTTGACCGAACTGCAGCTCACGAACGCCGTGTGCGTCGCCGGCTACAACAGTGTGCGCGGCGCCACCCTGGCGGGCGACCCAGCCGCGCTGGGCACCGTAGAGGCTGTCCTGGCCGAACGCCAGATCTTCTACAAGCGCCTGGATCTGGACTATGCCTTTCACAGTGCTGCCATGGACCCCATCCAGGCAGACCTGCAACAAGCCCTGGCCGGCCTGGCACCCAAGGCAGGCCACACGCCGTTCTATTCGTCAGTAGACGGCAAACTGCTGGACGGCAAAAAACTCGGCGCAGACTATTGGTGGCGCAACGTCCGTGAACCGGTACGTTTTCACCAGGCCATCGACGCTCTGGTCGAGCGAGGCGACAACGTCTACATCGAAGTCGGCCCGCATCCGGTGCTGCGCTCGTACGTCAACGACGCCCTGAACAGCATCGAACGCAAGGGCCGTGTCCTGTTGACCGCCAGCCGCGGCAACGACGATCCCGCCCGCATTCATGACACCGCTGGCCAGGCCATCCTGAGCGGCGCGCAAATCGACTGGCAAGACCTGTTCCCCTGGGAAGGCCGCCACGTCATCATGCCCGCCTACCCCTGGCAACGCGAGCGCTATTGGCACCCGACCAGCGCCGACTCGCTGGGCCAGTTGCAGCGCGCCAAGGTCCACCCCCTGCTGGGATACCCGCTCAGCCAGCACGAAGGCATCTGGGAAAACCAGCTCGATACCAAGCTATATCCCTGGCTGGCCGACCACATCGTGGGCGACGCTACCGTATTTCCTGGCAGCGGATTCGCCGAGATCGCCTTGGCCGCGGCACAGCAATGGCAGCCGGCCCAATGGCTGGAAATCGAAGAGCTCGAGATCCGCGCCCCGCTGCTATTGGCCGCCTCACCGTCCAAACGCACCCGCGTGACGGTCGATACCTCTGACGGCGGCATGCGGATTCAAGCCAAAGACGTAGGCAGCCCCGAGCCATGGACCCTGCACGCCTCGGCCCGCATTCTGCGCGAGGCCAGCGACGCCCTGATTACAGGCGCCCCTGTGCGAGCACTCGAGCGTCCCTACGACTTCACGACCGACAGTCATGCCTTGCTGACTCGCGCGGTGGGCCTGGATTACGGTGATGCGTTCCGTGCCGTCCATCATGGCTGGAAAGAATCCGACGATACCGTGCTGGCTGTCCTGCAGCCTGCGGCGGTCCTGCAAGACCAGTTACCACGCAGCCTGTTGCATCCGGCGCTGCTGGACTGCACGTTCCAGCTGATCATCCAACTGTTGCGCGACGACCCCGCCATGGGTCAAGGCGTCGCCTTCGTGCCCGCAAAGATCGGGCGACTGGCCGTGCGCTCAGAGACCGATGTGCCGCATTTCGTGCGCGCACGCCTGTTGCGCCGTGCACCGCATTCGCTGACGGCCGAATTCGACATTTACAACGCCGCGGGCGAACAAATCGCCGCTGTGCGCGAAGCCCGCTTCAAGAGCATCCGTCTGTCCAAAACGGCTGGCGACACGCTGGACTTTGTCGACGACGCAGGCGTGCCTCGCCCACATGCCCTGGATCCGCGCAGCCGAATCAGTGCGCTGGATGCCGACGCGGCTTCGGAGGCCTGGGCTGCCCTGGCCGCCAGCGCCGCGCAGGACCAGACGCATATACGTTACGCCCACGAAATCGAGCCCTTGCTGGACAGCCTGTGCGACCATTTCTTTGTCCGGGCGCTGACCTCGTTGGCGCCTAACGGCCACCATCTGTACAACGACGCTGTCGAGCGCTGCCGCCAAGCGTCGCCCGATGCCGCTGCCTTGCTGGACCACTTGTTGGCGCGCGCCACCGACACAGGCCTGTTGGAACGCTCGCCCTCGGGCTGGGGCATCCCTGTCCAGGAAGACAACGCGCCCGATGTCATCGACATCTGGAACAGCCTGCTGCGCGAATATCCCGACTATGCGCACATCGTGCATGCCGTCGGCCGCGTTGGCCTGCATCTGGGCCGACTCCTGCAGGGCCAGGTCACATTGGATAGTGTCTGCCCTGCTGACGCCTCCCCCAGCGCGCTGACGCACCAGATCCTGGGCACCGAGGCTCGCGAGCGCATCGGTGCCAGCTTGCAAACCCTGCTGACGCAGGCACAAAACCAATTGCCTGCCGGTACACGGTTGAACGTACTGGAAATCAGCGCCTACGCACCGGCCTTTGCGGTGCATTGCTGCACAGCGCTGGATTTCGATCTGGCCGACTACCGCTACGTTTCCACGCAGCAATCCGCCATCGAACACGCGCAGCGCCTGCTCGATGCGTATCCCGATGCCTCGTGCGGCCTCATCGACGGCTCCTCGCAACCCGATGAATCCGGATACTACGACCTGATCGTCCTGCATGCCGACACCACCAGCCCCGACGACGCTTTGCGCTCGCTGGAGTATGCCCGAGTGCATCTGAAGACCGGCGGCACCTTGCTGCTGCTCGGCCATCATCCCGTCGCGTGGCTGGATTTCGTGGCTGGTGCGCAAGCCACCTGGTGGACTCCGGCCGACGCCGACGGACTGCGTGCCTCATGCCAGTATCCTGCCCGCCTGTGGCAGGACATGCTGACACAACAAGGCTATACCTGCGGCCCGGTCCTGGAGTTCGTTCCCGAGTCGTTGTCGGGCCCCTATCTGCTGAGCGCGGTCGCCACCGCGGCGTCTGCCACCGTACAGCCTGTGGTCCCTGCTCCGGCTGCCGCAACGCAAGCGGCTTCACAGCCCGAACAGCCGGGCTGGCTGCTGCTCGCGGGATCTCAAGACACCAACATGGCGTTGGCCCGGGCCATCACCACGGCCCTGAACGCAGCAGGCCATCGCACACTGATCCAACGCGACGTCGATTGCGCCAATCTGGATGTACTGCTGGCTCAAGCCGCCAGCCAGTTGGGCGCCATTCATGGCGTCATCCACCTGGACGGTCTGATTCCGAGTGCGGCCAGCCACACCACCGAACTGCAGACGCAAGTCCGCCGTTGCGCCCTGGCCGCCTCCGCCGCTCAGACGCTCGAACGCAGCAATAGCAAAGCCACCCTCTGGCTCATCACTGCAGGCGCTGCGCAGCATCTGGCCGCGCCCGATGCCCTGTCCGCCGGCCTGAACGATACGCCGCTGTGGGGCTTTGGCCGCACGATGATGAACGAGGCCGCCAACTACGGCGTGCGCCTGCTGGATCTGCCCCATGCCGAGCCCACCGACGTATTGATCAACGCCCTGGTGCGCGAGCTGTGCCACCCTGACGCCGAACAAGAGGCGGCGCTGACGGCCAATGGCGAGCGCTACGCGCCCCGCCTGCACGGCCTGCCGCGTCCGTCCAACGCTGCTGCAGAGGATCACACGGCAGACCAGATCAGCCTGGGCTTTGAATTCCCGGGGCAGCTGCGCAATCTGCGCTGGCAAGCCGGTCCGGCGGCCGAACTGGCCGAGGATCAACTGGAAATCGACGTCCACGCCACCGGCCTGAATTTCCGCGACGTGATGTACGCCCTGGGCCTGCTGTCGGACGAAGCCATCGAAAACGGCTTTGCCGGCCCCACGCTGGGCCTGGAATTCGCAGGCACCGTGCGGCGCGTCGGCCCGCAGGCCGAAGGCGACTACCAGCCCGGTGACTCGGTCGTGGGCTTTGGCCCGGCCAGCTTCTCCAACCGCGTCTTTACCAAAGCCAGCGCCATCGCCCACATCCCCGAAGGCATCTCCTTCGAGGCAGCGGCGACGATCCCCAGCACCTTCTTTACCGTCTACTACGCGCTGCACCACCTGGCTCAGCTCGAAGAAGGCGAAAAAGTCCTGATCCATGGCGCGGCAGGCGGCGTCGGCATTGCCGCCATCCAGTTTGCACAAGCCCGCGGCGCCGAGATCTATGCCACCGCAGGCTCTGAAGAAAAACGCGACTTCCTGCGCCTGATGGGCGTGCAGCACATCTACGACTCGCGTTCGCTGGCCTATGCCGACGACATCCTGGCCGACACCCAAGGCCAAGGCGTAGACGTGGTCCTGAACTCCCTGGCCGGCGAAGCCGTCAACCGCAACCTGCGTGTCCTGAAACCCTTTGGCCGGTTCCTCGAACTGGGCAAACGCGATTTCTACGAAAACACCCGCATCGGCCTGCGCCCGTTCCGCAACAACATCAGCTACTTTGGCATCGATGCCGACCAACTGATGCACGAGCGCCCCGCCCTGACCCGCCGCTTGTTCGGCGAAATGATGGCGCTCTTTGCCCAGGGCGTGCTGCATCCCTTGCCCTATCAGGAATTCGACGCCAACGACATCGTCGATGCCTTCCGGTATATGCAGCAGGCGCGCCAGATCGGCAAAATCGTCATCACCTATCGCAACGGCATCCGTCACACGCACGCCGCCGCCGCGACCGCCGATGCCGCCACACTGACACTGCCCGAGCAGGCCACCTACCTGGTCACCGGTGGCCTCAGCGGCTTTGGCCTGCGCACCGCTCAATGGCTGGCCGACAAAGGCGCCCGCCATCTGGCGCTGGTCAGCCGCAGCGGCCCTGCGTCCGAGACGGCACAAGAGGCCATCGCCGAGCTGCAAGCCCGCGGCGTCACCGTCCACGCCGCGCCCTGCGACGTCACCGATGCACAGGCCGTCAACGACCTGGTCACGCATATCCAAAGCGCCATGCCGCCGTTAAAAGGCATCGTGCACGCCGCCATGGTCATCGACGACGGCCTGATCCGCAACGCCACTGCCGAACAGATCCAGCGTGTGCTCGCCCCCAAAGTCCTGGGCGGACAGCATCTGGACGCCGCCACGCAAGACCTGGCGCTGGATTTCTTTGTCATGTTCTCGTCCGGCACCACGCTGTTCGGCAACCCCGGCCAAGCCAACTACGTTGCTGCCAACATGTGGCTGGAGGGCCTGGCCCGCCAGCGCCGCGCCCAAGGCCGTCCGGCCACCTGCGTACGCTGGGGCGCGATCGACGACGTCGGCTACCTGGCGCGCAACAAGAAAATCAAGGACGCCCTGCAAAGCCGCATGGGTGGCGCAGCGCTGGCCTCTGACGCAGCCCTGCACGCCCTCGAAGACATGCTGCTGGCCAACGCCAGCGGCCTGGGCGTGCTGGAACTGGACTGGCGCGCCCTGCGCCGTTTCCTGCCCAGCGCCAACACACCTAAATTCAGCGTCCTGGCCCGACGCAGCAGCGACAGCGGCGACGACGACGGCGACGCCCGCGATATCTCGCATCTATTGGCGACCATGGACGATGCAGCCTTGCATCCCGTATTCGTCGAGATGCTCAAGACCGAAGTCAGCGAAATCCTGCGTGTATCTGCCGACAAGATCAATCCCGACGTCTCGGTCTACGACATGGGTCTCGATTCCCTCATGGGCGTCGAGCTGGTCGTCGCCCTGGAAAACCGGTTTGGCATCCGTCTGCCGGTCATGGCGCTCAACGAAAGCCCCACCTTGTCCAAGCTGGCTGACCGCTTGATCCAACTGCTGCGCGGCGAGGGCGACCATGCCGAACAGGACACGGTATTGGCCCAAGTCGAGCAAGTTGTCTCACAACACACCGACGAAGTCCCGGCCGAAGCCATGGCCAAATTCGCCGATGAACTAAAATCAGGGAACATCAACAGCAAACGCATGATCCACTGACCGTGAGCCTCACTAAAAAAGGCCTGCCCGGCCTCTCAGCCAGCATCAAAGACAAGCTGATCCAGCAAGCCCTGGAACGCAAGCTGCGCCAAGCCGGGCAAGAGCCGCCGTCGCGGACGCTATTCCAATCGTCCGCGCGCAAAAATGCCATTCCCGAAGAGTTCTATCGATTCGATCTGCATCCGGGATACCGTCAGCTGCAAATCATGAACGAAGGCGCCGCCCGCATGGGCGTGCGCAGCCCATTTTTCAAGCTGCACGAAGGCACCGCCGGTGCCGACACCCAGATTGGCGGCAAGTCCTACATCAACTACGCCAGCTACAACTATCTGGGCATGTCCGGCGACCCTGTGGTCCAGGCCGCCGCACGCCAGGCCATGGAGCGCTATGGCACTTCCGTATCCGCCAGCCGGCTAGTGTCGGGCGAACGCCCCATCCATCGCGAGCTCGAGCGCGCCCTCGCCAATATCTACGAAGTCGACGAGGCCATCGCATTCGTCAGCGGCCATGCGACCAACGTATCCACCATCGGCTACCTGTTCGGCCCGCGCGACCTGATCCTGCACGACGAGTTCATCCACAACAGCATCCTGCAGGGTGCACAGCTATCCGGCGCCCGCCGCCTGTCCTTTCCCCATAACGACTGGGCGGCCCTGGACGACATTCTGACCGAGCAACGCCACCAATTCGAACGCGTCCTCATTGTGCTCGAAGGCATCTACAGCATGGATGGCGACTACCCCGACCTGCCCCGCTTCGTCGAGATCAAACGCCGCCACAAAGCCTTCTTGATGGTGGACGAGGCGCATTCGCTCGGTGTCATGGGCAAACGCGGCTATGGCATTCGCGAGCATTTTGGCCTGGCCGGTAAAGACGTAGACATCTGGATGGGCACGCTCAGCAAAACGCTGGCGGGCTGCGGAGGATACATTGCCGGTGAACATGCTCTGATCGAGCACCTGAAGTTCCTGGCGCCGGGCTTTCTATACAGCGTGGGCATGCCCCCCAGCGTCGCCGCCGCGTCGCTGGCCGCGTTGCGCCGCATGCAGGACCTGCCAGAACGCGTTGCCACAATGCAGGCACGTGGCCGTTATTTCCTGGAAACCGCACAGGCCGCCGGCATCGACACCGGCAGCAGTACGGGTTATGCGGTCGTGCCTGCCATCACCGCCAGTTCATTAAAAGCCGCGCGCCTGTCGGCCTCGTTGTTCGAACAAGGCATCAACGTACAGCCCATCCTGTACCCAGCCGTGCCGGAAAAATCCGCGCGATTGCGGTTCTTTATTTCGTGCCTGCATACCGAAGCACAACTCACGCGTACAGTTGCGGCATTGAGTGCGTTGTTGCAAAACGGGCATTAACGTCGAACTGCCAGCCTCGCAGTCGGACCACCCTATCCTGCTGCGTCTCAAATAATCCGGCGCTCAGCAACCAAGAACGCCGTGATGTCCCCCAGAAATGTTTTCGCATGGGCCATAGTGGTCTGCCCTGCAGATGAGGCAAAAGCATCCTGCAGTGTTTGTTCGTCCTTGAACCACAACTCGACAATGCCATCGATCGGCAACGCGTCATGATCGCACGGCGTGCCTTTGTCGCGCTCTCGCGCTATCACCACATTCTGGCGATAGCCACTCACGCCGGGCATTTTTTTCACGAGTTCACCATGAATACGCCACTCGCGTTTAAAGTCCTCTTCGCTCAACGTCGGCAGCCGGCGCAGGAGAGAGATACGTTTCAGGTTTCTTGCGCGCTCATGATCGGTCAACGGAATCACGACAGACTGCTGCGCCGTAACGATATGCAGATCCCCTAGGAAATGGTGTTCATCCCTGACCAGATCCTCTGCTATAGCACTGTTGCCAAACGCGAACGCTGATTGTTGTACGTCATCAAACCAGAGTTGCGAGAAACCATCAAAGTCCCATGGTCCCCGCTCAAAATCAATGCCTCGCTGCTCGCGGTCTACCACCAGGTTCTGCCAATATTCACGCAGACCGGGCGCGCGTGCCGCAAGTGCTCCGTGACTATCGCGCCAATAGGCGTCAAACGCGTCAAAAGCCCAATCCGTTTTCTTGCGAATTAATCCAATCCTGACATTCATCGCGACTCCTAGCTTTATTCAACGAGCAAAAATAACCTCTGCCGTCTGCTCAAGAAGGCTGGCAACAGTAATTTCGCAAACGATCACCTCATGTTTCGGCCGCTCGCGCACGAGCCAGCCCTGGTGCACGTTTGGCCAGCCAAACGCCATGCCTGACTGGCCAACGCTCATAACGAGGATCTACGCCTAGCGTCAATGCCGCGTGGTGCGCCCAGTACGGATCGAATAGTGCCTCGCGTCCCAGTGCGATCAGATCAGCCCTGCCTTCAGCAAGTATGGCTTCGGCCTGATCTGCATCAACGATCATGCCGACGGCCTGCGTTATCACGTTGGCCTCGTTGCGAATTCGCTCTGAAAACGGCACTTGAAATCCCAAGCCACGAGGCACAGGCAGCGCACGCGTCTCTTCTGTCAAGCCGCCCGACGAACAGTCAATCACATCGACGCCGCAGGCTGCGAGCTCTCGAGATAACGCAATCGAATCGTCCAAGCTCCAACCGTCCACACTGCCATCAACGGCCGACAGCCGGCAGAAAAGAGGTTTGTTTGGCGGCCATACCGTGCGGACGGCACGAGCAATCTCGAGTGCCAGCCGCATCCGCCTTGCCAGATCTCCGCCCCATTCGTCATCTCGATGATTCGAATGCGGTGATAAAAAACTTGCGACCAGATAGCCATGGCCAAAATGCAACTCCACCACATCAAAACCTGCCTGGTCCGCGCGTACAGCAGCCTCGACAAACTGCTGTATTACCCCGGCGATCCCGTCTGCAGTGAGCACCTGCGGAGCCGACCATCCCGGCCCGGCCGCCAGTGCGCTTGGTCCGAGCCGCTCCCATGGCTCGGCATCCCCAGCCAGGCGGGATTCCGATAACGCGGCACCGCCCTCCCATAACGGCTCGCTGCCCGCCTTTCGACCAGCGTGCGCCAACTGGACCCCTATGGCCGCACCATTCGCGTGGACAAATTCAACCACGGACTTCAGCGGCGCGATCTGGCTGTCTCTCCACAGCCCCAGATCGGCCGTCCCAATGCGCCCACGAGGGTCGACCGCCGTACTCTCAGTCAAAATCAAACCGGCGCCGCCCAACGCGAACTTTCCCAAGTGCACCAAATGCCAAGGTGTCGCGTGGCCTGCCTCCGCCGCATGTTGGCACATAGGCGAAATCACCACTCGATTCTTCAACTCCAGAGAGCGAAGCTTGATCGGTTGAAAAAGCAGAGGTTCAGTAGAAGTCAAAACTCAAGCTCCTGGATCAAAAGACCATACATTGCGGCACCTTCGTGCACATCAATTCGTCAATGCGTACCGAGATACGCCGCTTTGACTTTCGGATCGTTCAGCAGCTCTCGCCCCGTGCCCTCTAACGTAATGCAGCCGGTTTCCAGCACGTAGGCGCGATCGGCCACACCCAGCGCCTGCTTGGCCATTTGCTCGACCAACAAAATGGTCAACCCCGATTCACGCAACTGACGAATCGCATTAAAGATGTCCTTAATAATCAACGGGGCCAAACCGAGCGAGGGTTCATCCAGCAACAACAACCGAGGCTCACTCATTAACGCGCGAGAAATCGCCAGCATCTGCTGTTCGCCGCCAGACATCGTTCCAGCAAGCTGATCCTGACGTTCGCGCAGGCGCGGGAATCGTTTGAACTCCCGTTCGATAGCCGCCTCCACCGCAGCGGGATCCTTGCGCCGGCAATACCCGCCGAGGGTCAAGTTCTCGCGTACGGTCTGATCCGCAAATATCCCGCGCCCCTCTGGAGACATTGCCACGCCCAGCGACACGCGTTCATGAGCCTTTACGGTTGTCACATCAGCTCCGTTAAATTTGATACTGCCTTCGGCGACAGGCTCCAGGCCGCAAATACTCTTCAGCAACGTGCTCTTGCCCGCGCCGTTTGCGCCGATGATCGTCACCACCTCTCCCGCACGGACCTCCAGGCACACACCTTTGACGGCCTGGATCGCACCATAGGCGATCTTGACTGAATCGAGTTTCAACATATTTAGGCCTCCCAGGCTAAGCGGTAGCAGTTGCGCCCTCGGGCTCGTCGACACCCAGGTAAGCCTCCACCACGCGAGGGTTACTCTGCACTTCCGAGGGCTTGCCCTCGGCGATCTTGACCCCGTAGTCCAGCACAATCACATGATCAGAGATCGACATGACCAGATCCATGTGATGCTCGACCATCAGAATGCTCACGCCGCATTTCCCGACACGCACCAGCAATTGCCCTAGCTCGGCAGTCTCCTGCGGGTTCAAACCTGCAGCCGGCTCATCCAGCAACAGCAGTTGTGGCTCAGTCGCCAATGCTCGCGCGAGCTCCACTCTACGCTGCAACCCATATGGCAAACTGCCGGCCGGTTGATGCGCCAAATGCGACAATCCCACCAGATCCAGCAACTGCAGCGCCCGGTCACGTGTGGCGACTTCTTGCTTCCTGGCATTTGGCAGCATCAACATAGATGCGAAAAAGCCGTTCGTCATCCTGCTATGCCGGCCGAGCATGACGTTATCCAGCACAGAAAGCTCTGCGAACAATCGCAGGTTCTGGAACGTCCGCCCCATGCCCATGCAGCAGATCGAATACACCGGACGTCCCGAAATTTCCTGGCCAAGAAACCGAATGGAGCCTTCACTAGGAGGGATCAAGCCCGTGAGCATATTAATCATGGTGCTCTTGCCCGCGCCATTTGGCCCGATCAAGGCGTGGATATGCCCGCGCTGCAACTGAAACGACACATTCTGTGCGGGCTTCACTCCCCCAAAGTGCTTAGTAACACCTTGCGCGATCAGTAGTTCGCCCTCTCCTTTGGGACCGATTCGCGTCGACTCACTACCGGCGCTGCCGGTCTGCAGTGCCTGTGCCGGCCGGCGAAACCACTTCGCAAATAATCCCGTTACGCCTCCCGGCATCACATAGAGCGCAAAGAGCAACAAGAAGCCGTACAGAAAATGCTGTACCGAAGGCCAACGTGCCAGGAGAGCATCAATCAACGTCAAAATGACTGCACCCACCAAGGGCCCATATTGCGACCCCGCGCCACCAAACAGGACCAACAACAGGATAAAAATCGATAAGTGGAATGTGATGAAGTCAGAATTAATGTATTGATTCTGCTGCGCGACCAGCGCTCCCGCGATCCCGCAGGTGACCGCTGCCACCACAAATGCGATCACCTTGGCGCGATAGACCCGTACTCCTACCGACGAGGACGCGATCTCATCAGCCTGCAACGACAGAAACGCACGGCCAAAACGGCCTCGCAGCAGATTACGCAACAACAAGTGCGTAACAGCACAGAGAACAATTCCAAATCCCACCCACTGCTGCGACGTCAAGGGCTCATCATCCCACGTCAGCGGTCTGATGCCGTAAATGCCCGTGGCTCCGCCAAATACTTCGGTCCATTCGCCGACGATTTTCTCAACCACAATACCGAAAGCCAAGGTCACCATTGCGAGATAGGGACCCTTGACTCTCAACGATGGCAAGGCAATCAAAACGCCACACAAGCCTGAAATACCTGCAGCGATCACCAGCGCGAGCCAAGGGTTGACCTCAGTCCCCGTGGTGATCAGCGCCACAGCATAGGCGCCGGCGGCGAACAGCCCTGCCTGGCCGAGAGATTTTTGCCCCGCGTACCCTACCAACACATTCATGCCAGCAGCGCAGAGATAGTAGACACACATCATGAAAACAATGCGCAGGTAGTAATCGTTGCCGACGAATGACATCGCACCAGCCAAGATCGCTGCGGCCAGCACGACTAGCGGGAAATGTAGGCGGTCTTTCATACCTTCTCCACCATTTTCTTTCCGAACAAGCCCGTTGGGCGTACGGCCAGAACCAGAATCACCAAGACGAACACGGCAACCTCGCGCCATTGCGCCTGCCATAGATTCACCAGTGATTCGAGAACGCCCAGTACAAACCCGCCGATGACGCAACCTCGAGGATTACTGAGCCCGCCGATCATGGCTCCGGAGAAACCCTTCAACCCCACCGTCAGCCCCATAAAAATAGAGGCTTGGGCAATCGGGGCCAATAAGAATCCCGACAGCCCTGCCAGTGCGGAACTCACTACAAATGCGCCAATCATGACTGTATTAGTATTTATGCCCATCAGGCTGGCGATGCTGCCATTAGCCGCCACTGCGCGCATGGCCTTGCCCACCATCGTGCGGTTCATGACAAAATCGAATCCGATCATGACCACGACGGCCACCCCCAACATCAAGAGCTCTTGCGGGCGAACACCGATGCCGAACACTCGGATAACAGCATCGCCGACAGGCGCGGGGACCACAACCGGTTTTGGCCCCCATATGGCCAAGCCAACGCTTTGCAAAATCACCCCAAAGCCCAGCGTACTCATCACCCAGGCCATACCTGGGCGCCCCGCGAATGGACGAACGCCAATCGAGTAAAGCACCCATCCCAATATCCCCATGACCCCTAGCGCCGCGGCAAGCGCCAACAGTTGGGCTCCCGTCCCCGGCAATGCTTGCCCGAACGAAGTCGACGTTACCGGCAAGCCAAGCGCCAGGAAGAGCACGCTCATGCCGATGAATGCCCCCGCAGAAACAAACTCACCGTGCGAGAAATTCAAGGTCTTAGTCGTCGTAAAGGTGATACTGAACCCCAGTGCGACCAACGCGTAGGCACCGCCCACGGCCAGGCCACTGAGAATCGCCTGCAAAAGCGCCTCTGCCATCATTGCCTCCGAGATGCTTTACCTGGCCGCCGTCAGCATCCCAGGTCAAAGCCATGCGTCATTCTTTATTTCTTGATATCCGCGTCACCCAGCGAACCGATCACCGCATCCGTGTAGGGCATGAGTTTGCCGTCTTTCCAGCGGATCCAGACAAAATCTTTGGCACGCAATGCTTCGTGATCCGTCTTGCTGAACGGCTTGTCATAAGTCTTGAGCAAACCTTGCACGGGAGTCGTCAGGTCCTCAAGCGCCGCACGAATGGCCGGGCCGTCGATGCTGCCAGCCTGCTTTGCAGCGGCAGCATAGAGCATGGTCGAGTCGTAACCATGCAGTGCGAACGAAAAAGAGCCAGGCGCTTTCAGTTTGGAACCAATACGATCAAACAGCTTTTGCTGCGCAGGGGTAAACGTATCGGAAACCGTGCGCATGAAAATTGGCTTTTCGGCCAATGTCTTTCCGGCCGCATCATAGAACGTGATGTTGTCGGCCGCCCAAGACGACAGCACCAATGGAAAATAGTTGATTTTTTCCATGCTGCGAACCAACTGCGCGATCGGTGTGCCTTGTGCCCAGACCACAATCGTGTCCACACCGGCCGACTTCATCTTGTTCAGTTGAGACGTCATATCCGTATCGGCAACGCCGAACCGCTCTGTCTCGGCAATGTCGATACCCTGCAGCTTGGCGATTTCCTGCATATCCTTCAAGCCGCCTTGACCATAACCCGTGGTCTCGGCCATCAAGCCGATGACCTTTGAAGCCTCGGCATTTTTCTTCACATAGCCCATCAATGCCGCAACCTGTTCTCGATCTTGCATCGAGACACGAAACATATAGTTATCGGCGCCAGGGCGCATCGGCTTGGTGATGTCAGAACCCGATGCCACGTTGCCGATGACCGGGATCTTCTTTTGATTGGCGATGTGCTTCCACGCCATCGCATTGCCGGAATTCGTAGGGCCGAAGACCACGGCGACCTTTTCGTTATCGATCAGCTCGCTCATATTCTGGATTGACTTCGGCGGCGAAGAGACGTCGTCACGGGTAATCAACACCAGCTTCTTGCCCAACACACCACCTGCGGCATTGATATCCTCGATCGCAGCAGCCATACCCAATACGGCCGCCTGGCCACTCTGCGCAGAGGGGGAAGCGGACAAGTCGCCGTTATATCCCAGCTTGATGTCTTGTGCGCCCGCCGAGGCGGCAACGGCAAGACTAGTGATCAGAATCGCCTGCTTGAAGAGCTTGGGAATGCTCATAGATGTCTCCTCGTATTTTTTGTTGAACTCGACGCATTCAATATGTGGAACTACCACTGGGCGACCCAGAAATCAGGCCGCCAGGAAACCGCCATCGACAGGCAGCGTCACGCCTGTCACATAGCTGGCCATATCCGATGCCAGAAACACCACGGGTCCTGCCAGTTCCTCAGGCTGGCCGACACGGGCCATGGGGGTGCGCAGCATGAATTTTTCGAGCCGCTCAGGCGCCTGTCGCGTGTATGACGTCATCGGTGTCTCGATCACACCCGGCGCGATCGCGTTGACACGGATTCCGTCCTTTGCCAGCTCCACGGCCAGGGCCTGTGTCATCAGCTTGACCGCGCCTTTGGACGGCGAATAGCCAACCACATTGGGAATGCCGGCGCTCGATGCGATCGAACCCACATTGATGATCACGCCTTTGGTCGCCTTGAGCGCGCCCAGCCAGGCCTGCGTGGGGAGGAAACTCCCCATCACATTCACCTTCAGTGTGCGTTCGAGGTTTGACGCCACTTCAGGACTGTCTAATCCCTCACGGATGATGATGCCTGCATTGTTGACCAAAATATCGATAGGACCTATGTCAACCGCCACCGTCTGCGCCAATGCCAGGCAAGCCTCGCGCGATGTCACGTCTAATTGATAGGCCACTGCGCTCACGCCAATTTCGGTGGCAACGGCCTTGGCATTGGTCTCATTCAGGTCTGTCACGATCACGCGAGCCCCAGCCTTTGCCAAGCCCTTGGCGATGGCCTTGCCATTACCCTGCCCCGCTCCCGTCACCAGTGCAATTCGTCCACGCAAAATCTGCGGTGCCATGCATTCAGAAATGTTCATTCTTCGGTCCTTTCCATTCAATGCTCAGGCAGATACACGCTGCGGTTCAGCGATCTGCAAATCGGCTTGCCTGGTCAAAGTCTGGCCTGCGACATAGCCAAAGGTGACTGCCGGCCCGAGCGTAATACCCGCGCCCGGATAATTGCCACCCATGACGCTGGCTGCATCATTGCCCACGGCATAAAGACCTCTGACTACTTGGCCATCCTTCGTCAACACCTGGCAAGAAGCATTCGTCGCGAGACCGGCGAATGTACCGATTTCGCCGACCACAACCTTGATCGCATAGAAAGGTCCCTTGCGAATCGGCGCCATGCAAGGATTGGGCTGGACCAGTGAGTCGCCTTGGTAACGGTTGTAGGCGGTGCTGCCTTTGGCGAATTGCGTATCGACACCCGACGAAGCATCCCGATTGAATGTTTCGACCTCCTCTTGCAAGGCAGTGACAGGCACGCCAATGACTTGGGCCAGCTCCTGAAGGCTGCTTCCCCGCTTCAAATAACCGTTTTTCAGGTGTTTGCCGATAGGCAAGGGAAACGGAGCTACCGCCCCCAATCCGTACTCCCGCAAATGCTCATGATCACAAATAAGCCAGCAGGCCACCTCGGCATCGTCCTTGCACGCTTTCACGAGCTCTTGAACGAAATCGTGATACGACAGCGCCTCGTTGGTAAACCGCTTCCCCTTTGCCGTCACCGCAATGACACCGGGCTTTGCCCGGTCTATGAAATGGGGCATGACCCCTTGAGAACCGTCCTTGCGCCTTGTCACGGAGGTCGGGCACCATGCCGCCGCATTCGGAATACTGGGATCCACCCATCCTCCGACCGACTCGCCCAAACGCAACCCATCACCCGTATTCAACGCAGGCGAAGGCGTGAAATGTTCCTGGCCGGTAGGTGCATGGGGAAACAGTTGCTTGCGACGCTCGATATCGTGGGGGAATCCCCCGCACGCCAACACCACGCCTCGGCGCACGCGAATATCGATCGGCTTGCCCTCACGCATGACCGATGCGCCGACGACCGCATTGCCTTCGACGATCAGGCGGCTGGCGGGACAACTCAGCCACACTGGAATATTCAGGTCCATGCCCGCTTTAAAAAGCCGGCCTGCCAACGCATTACCGTTGGTCAGCGTCATCCCGCGTCCATACTTCATCACATCCACGAGGTGACCGCCGAAGCGCTTGACCACATACCAGAACGATTCGAACGACTTGAACGCGCGCAGGAAATGCCAGAGCTCCTTGCCAGAGCCGAGCATCATCCCGAATACCGTCAACTCCGGAACAGGAGGCGCTAATTGCGCGACTCGCGCTCCCAGCTCCCTGGCGTCAAAAGGCCGAGTCACCATCGAACGTCCGCCAGGCTGACCACCTGGCGCTTCGGCATGATAGTCAGGGAACACCGGCGGCATATCAAACTGCACGCAGGTCTTCTCCGTAAAAAAATCGATGGCTTTAGGCCCGTTTTCGATAAAGGCATCTACCCGCGCGCTATCGAAATGCGTCGTTGCCTCATGCTGCAAATAGGCTCGAGCCGCGCCAGGAGGTTCGTTGATTCCCTGCTCCTTGGCGAGCTTGGTCCCAGGGATCCACAGCCACCCTCCTGATCGAGCAGTTGTGCCCCCAAAAAGCGGAGCCTTGTCGATGACCAACACGTTCAGCCCTTGATATGCGGCTGTCACGGCTGCCGACATGCCCGACGCTCCCGTGCCGATCACCAGAACGTCGTACTCCGTCTCCTGCTCACTCATGCCCACGCTCCTTTGTAATTTCTCGTCTCGCTGTGACGTTAGTATATGGATAACGTTTTATTTATTATCTAATGATTTACCCTAATATTATTCGATCGATATTGATTAATTTCATAGGACGTTGGCTAATAGCGAAGTTGCTAGAATCTGCCGACCAGGAGACCCCTATGAAGGCACCCCATGAAGACAACAACGACACGAACTTGGAAAAAGAACGCCGCGGCATTCAATCCATAGAAACGGGTGGCCAATTACTGCTGGCACTGGGAACACAAGGCCGTCCAATGCCGCTGCGCGAGCTCGCCAAAGCTGCCAACATGGCGCCGGGCAAGGCACACCCCTACTTAGTGAGCTTTTCCAAACTGGGGCTGGTGACGCAGGAGGCTTCTACGGGCTTTTACTGGCTCGGCCCCACCGCCATGCAACTCGGCTTGGTGACACTGCGTATGCTCAATCCCGTGCGTGAAGCAACGCCCTTCGCAGAGGCCCTGGCCAGAGACACAGGACACAGCGTCGCGTTGTCCGTCTGGGGCAATCATGGCCCGACGGTGGTGTTCCTGTTTGACGCCATCTATCCTCTGCACACGAATATCCGTACAGGAACGGTCATGTCCCTGGCTGGCACGGCCACGGGCCGGGTGTTCGCGGCCTATTTGCCAGCCAAGCTGATAGAGGAATCTCTCCTCGAAGACGCCCGGCGTCTCGGGCCGGACATTGCCAAACCAACCGATCCCGACGAACTGCACGACATGATGAAAGACGTACGCAAATATGGCGTATCTCGTGCGGTCAACAACCCCACGCCAGGTGTCTGTTCGTTTGCCGCACCCGTATTCGACTATTCCGGTAACATCGTCCTGGGAATCACCCTCATGGGACGATCCCAGTCCTTTAACCCGGATTGGAACGGACCGCAGGCAAAGGCCGTGCGCGCATGTAGCCTGGAAGTCTCAAAACGACTAGGCAGTCAGACTCGCTAGATATGACTTTGACAGAGGCAGTTCAGCTGATATGCGGGCACTGAATTTCATCGCGCACCACAAACATTTAATAATGCAACAGCAGCAAATCAGCCTACCCTCTGAATCAACTGCGAATCCAACAACGCCTCGCGCGCCATGTCTGCGATGCTTTCCGATATACGTATGTCGCCGATGAGCGGGAACGACGCATAAATAGCCAGCGGCGGCACTGGCCGGTCAACCGTCAGGATATCGATACTGTCATCGGCCAACTCGCGCTCCAGAATGGCGCGCGGCAAGATCGCCACTGCCGTGCCAGACACGACCAGGCGCACCATGACTGCCAATGAATTGCACGAATTAACTCGTGGAGGCGAAACGCGTGCGCCAGCGAACCACGACATATTCAGCGCATGCAACGCAGACGGCGCCGGCACCGTCAGCACAGGCATGCGCGCAATATCGGCCGCTGTCAGGGGCGCAGTCTGTTTGACCTTTCCCTTTGCACCGACCCAGCACATTTCAGAATCACCCAACAACACGTCGCGAATATGCGGATGAGCGCCAGGATCGGTGGAAATGGCGAAATCCAATCCCCCCGCACACAATCTGCCGCGCAAAATAGAGCCGACGTCTACGCTTAGTTCCACTTGCAACGAGGGATAGCGTTCGCTGAGGCCGGCAAGAAACGCCCCTAATCCAGATAGCGCAGCGGACTCATTAGTGCCCAATCGCAGCAGACCGCGCATCGGCACCACATCCTCGGTCAACACATCGTCGGCGAGCTTGAGCAACTGCGTCGCCTTGTTCAGAAACGATGCGCCTTTAGGCGTCAGAGCCGCGCCCTTTGCGTCGCGCTCGAAAAGCCGGTAGCCCACTACGCCTTCGAGTTCGTGGATGCGCGTAGACACCGTCGGCTGCGTCAAATGCAGATGCCGGGAGGCCGCATGGAAACTTTTTAGCCGGGCAACCCAGTAAAAAGTCTCTATCTGGGTAAGGGATATCACCATGATAGAAATTGACCGCAGCCCCTTTAGGAATTTTGATTACCCTCACCCCTGACATGCCATATAGGATGGGAGTGGCAGTGACATAAAAGTGTACCAAAGCGGTCACAACACAGATCCGGGGAAAGGAACGGCATGATTCCAAAGCGTATCGGTATTCTCATTCCATCGACCAACACATCCGTCGAAGCCGATTTTCAGCGGCTGCTATCTGACGCGGTGACCGTGCACAGCGAACGCTTGTACATTCCTGATGGCACGATGACTGAGGCGTCGTTAGACCTGATGAATCGGGATCTGCAGGAAAAAGCCGCGCTGCTGGCCACCGCAAAGATAGACGTCATTGCCTACGCTTGCACCTCGGGCAGCTTTTACCGCGGAGCAGATTGGGACGAACAGGTCAGGAGCACCATCGAGCAGCGCACCGGCATTCCGTGCGTGACCACCAGTACCGCGGTATCAAAAGCGTTCCAGTCATTGAACGTGCGCGCCATCTCCGTCATGACCCCCTATCCCGACTGGACGAACCGAAAACTCGCCGAGTACTACACCGCACAAGGCATGGACGTCAAAGGCGTGCACGGTGATGTACGGGCTGCCGCAAACGGCCATCGGGCCATCAATGATCAGGACCCTGCAGAAATCGCGCAGTTTGCCCTCGAACATTTCGACGGCAGCGCACAGGCGCTGTTCTGCTCGTGTACCGCCTGGCGCTCGCTGGAGTGCGTACAGACGCTGGAGGCCTCGTTGAACGTGCCAGTCGTCACGTCAAACCAGGCCACGATATGGGCATCTTTACATGCCATCGACAGCCTCGAACAGGCAACGCCGACCGGCCGTTTATTCTCGGAGGACCTCGCCCAATGACATCCATCGATACGCAAACTCAACTACCGCCATGGGCCGCCACACCAGCGGGTGTTCGCGCGCAAGCGCGCCAGGGCTTGTTCAACGGCAACACCAGCGGCATGGCGCCGGGCTATGGCCAAGGCAATCTGGTGATCCTGCCCAGAAGCTGGGCCGAGGATTTCTATGGTTACTGCCAGGCCAACCCCACGCCCTGCCCCTTGATCGGGATGACCCAACCCGGTGATCCTGCAGTGCCCATGCTAGGCACTGACATCGACCTCAGAACCGATCTGCCACGCTACCGCGTCTGGCGCGATGGACAGCTCGTGGATGAAGTCGATGACGTTTCCCGCCTCTGGCAGGACGATTTCGTAGGCTTTGTGTTGGGATGCTCCTTGTCGTTCGAATATGCTCTCGAACAAGCAGGCCTGCGCGTCAGGCATGTGGACGAAGGAAAAATCGTCCCGATGTATCACAGCTCGATTCAGACCAAACGCGTCGGCGCATTTCATGGACCGATGGTGGTATCGATGCGGCCCTATACGCCTGAACAGGCCCGAATCGCTTACGAAGTCTGTGCTCGCCTGCCCGGCGCACACGGCGCGCCCATCCATATGGGCAACCCCGCCGAGATCGGCATCGCCGATGTCCATCACCCCGACGAAGGCGAGCCCACCGACATCCTGCCTGGCGAAGTCCCCGTATTCTGGGGCTGTGGTGTCACGCCACAGGCTGCGGCACTCCTCGCCAAACCCCCGATCCTGATTACTCACGCCCCAGGCCACATGCTGATCGGCGATGTCCCGGTCGAACAATTGCGTTTGATCTAGATTGCATAAGAGCCACTTGGCTCCTGCTGTTATTCACTTGGCTCCGCCGCGTCGCCTCGCGCACGCGGCTACACAACAGAGGGTTGACATGAAGCAGATCCACAAACAACTTCTTTCCGCCGTAGCAGTGATGGTCACCGCGTTGGCTGCCACAACCGTGCGCGCACAAACGGATACCAAAGCCGAGCTGCTTTCTCTCGCACAGGAAATGAAACCGTTTTCCATGCGCGTGCTGGGGCCACCAGTGGGCACGTCGGAATGGTCGTTCGTCGTAAAACCCTTCTGGAGCGAAACCGTCAAGGAACTCGGCGCCGGCAAGGTCACTGCGACGCTCAATAGCGTCACCGACATCAACGCCCAACCGTCAGATGCGCTGCAACTCATTTCTCAGGGCACTTTCGACATGGCCAACATGGTCGCCAACTATGGTTCGGGCGATGTTCCGACCCTGGACGGTTTCGATCTGGCCGGTGTAGCCACCTCAGTAGACTCCATCAAGAAAGTGCTGGCCGCCTACGAGCCGGCAGCCGAGACCGCGCTGCAAAAGCGCTACCGCGTCAATCTGCTGGGCGCCGGCATGTCGGGCGCACAAACCTTTTTCTGCAGGGGTGACATCAAAACCGTCGATGACCTGAAAGGCAAAAAAGTACGTGTCAGCTCGAGCACGCTGTCCGAGTTGGTACAAGGCCTGGGCGCCGCCCCCGTCACCATGGCTTTCGGCGAACTGGTCCCTGCGCTGCAGCGCGGTGTGATCGATTGCGTGATCACGGGCACCATGTCCGGCAATACCGCAAAGCTCTATGAAGTCTCCGACACCATGTTCACACTGATCGCAGGCTGGGCGCCCACCATTCAGGTCATCAACACCAAGAGCCTGGCCAAGCTGGACGAGACCCAACGCGCATGGCTGACCAAAGCGATAGATTATTACTACCGCAATATCAGCGACGCCATTCAGACCAAGAATGTCCAGGAAGGCATCTGGTGCAACACCGCCGACAAGCGTTGCACGATGATCGGCAAAGCCGGCGTCACGCCGGGCAATATGAAACTGGTCGAGCCCAGCAAAGAAGACCTGGCCAAAGTGCGCGAAGTTGTTCAGCAAAAAGTGCTGCCCCAATATGGCAAGGCATGCGGCAAAGACTGCGCCACAGCGTGGAACGACACCGTCGGCAAAGCCGTCGACATGACGATTCCAGCACAATAACCCAACCCTACACGCTGCCCGCCTGTCCCTGAGGTACGCGGGACAGGCGGCCAGCACGGGAGAGAACATGTCTTATCTCACCAGTGCCCGAATTCTGTTCGAGCGCCTGTCTCGCATGGCAGCCTTGGCTGGACTCTACGTCCTGTTTGCCACGACGCTGTTAGTCAGCACCGACGTCGTGGTTCGCAAAGTATTTGGCGTCGCCTTCGTCGGCGCCGACGAGCTCGGTGGCTATGCACTTGCCCTGGCTACAAGCTGGGCCTTGTCGTACGCGTTTTTCCAAGGCAGTCATATACGGGTGAACGTTCTGCACATGACACTGCAGCCACGCACCAAAGCCTGGCTCGACGTATTGGCCGTGCTGACGACAGTCGTCTTGATCGGCATCCTGGCGTGGCAAATATGGATTCTTGCTTTCGACTCATGGACGTTTGATGCGGTATCAAACACACCGTTGCGCGTGCCTATGTGGATACCTCAATTCATTTTCCTGGCCGGCGTTCTCCTCTTTCTGATTTCCGCCTTGCTGGTATTGCTGGAAAGCCTGGGTCTTGCCCTGCGAGGCAAGTATGAAGAAACGATCAGCCTCATCGAAGAAGACGAACAGTCCGGGGAGTACACGCTATGACCATCGGCATTGCCTTCATCCTGGGCGCATTCATTCTTTTCTTTGCAGGCCTGCCCATTTTTTCAGTCATCGGCCTGGGCGCTCTCGCTGTCGGGCTGATCTCTCCAGCCCCTATCGTAGATTCGCTCGGGATGACGGCCTGGGCCCAGTCGCAAAACTATGTGCTGATCTCGGTGCCGTTGTTCATCATGCTCGGCGAGATCTTCGTGCGCAGCGGCATTGCCGGCGAAATGTACGATGCCGTCGCGCCATGGCTCAACAAAATGCCTGGTCGATTGATGCAAACCAATGTGGCCACCAGTGCCATCTTTGCCGCCACATCGGGATCCAGCCTCGCCACCGCTGCCACCATCGGCTCGATCGCCATTCCCCAAATCAAATTGCACAGCTATAACGAACGGCTATTTCTGGGCAGCATTGCCGCAGGCGGCACGCTGGGGATCCTGATTCCGCCTTCTATTAATCTGATCGTCTACGGCAGCATCACCAACACATCCATTCCCGAGCTCTATTTGGCCGGCATTGTGCCAGGCTTGATTCTGACCGCGCTGTTCATGCTGGTGACGACCATACTGTGCATCCTGCGGCCCGAATGGAGCGGCAAGCCGATCGAGACCGACTGGAGCATGCGGATTGCCACGCTGCCCAAGCTGCTGCCGCCCCTGGGGCTGTTCCTGGTGGTAGTGGGTTCCATTTATGCTGGCATTGCCACGCCAACCGAGGCCGCAGCGCTGGGGGTCATTGCGACCGTCGTCCTGGCACTCGTCAGAGGCCGGATGTCTTTCGGCATTCTGAACTCAGCGCTATTTGCCACGGCAAAGACCAATGCCATTCTGATGATCATCATCATCTTTGCCGCATTGCTGAATTTTGCGCTGGGCATGATCGGCTTTTCCCGCCTGCTCGAGAGCTTTGTGCTCGACCTGAATCTCAGCACATACGCGCTAGTCCTGCTGGTCGTGCTCATCTACCTGATCCTGGGCTGCTTTCTGGAGGGGTTATCACTGACAGTCCTGACCGTACCCGTACTCGCCCCCATCATGGCCAAACTGGGCTTTGATCCCGTCTGGTTCGGCATCATGGTGATCCTCGTCACCGAGGCCGGCCTCATCACACCACCTGTCGGCATGAACTGCTACGTCGTCCAAGCCACACGCGGACGCGGCTCGCTCATGGACGTTTTCATTGGCGTGTCGCCCTATTTGCTCGCACTGCTGACTTTGGTCGGGATCATCATCGTCTGGCCCGAAGTCGTCCTCTGGTATCGATAGACCCTCGCTTTCTCAAAGCTCGACCAACCTGCTCATCGGCTTTCCCATACCTGAATCTGGAGACAGTTCTCATGTACCTGTTGAAATCGCTTCCCGAACCCATCGCCCCCGAACGTATTGACCTGCTCAGTCGCGCGGAGCCTGCCACGATCGGCCATTTTCTGCACACAGGTTTCATGGATAGCGGCATCCGCGCAATGTTGCCGCCCAAACGTATAGCAGGCACCGCAGTGACCGTGCGCTACCCCGGCCCCGATGGCGCGATGGCGCATTACGCCGTGGGCCAGGCCCGTCCGGGCGATATCCTGGTCATCGACCGTTGCGGCGACCAGCGTCACGCCAGCCTCGGCGGCGCGCTAGCCTACGCCGCGCGTGCGGCCGGGGTCGTAGGCATCATCGTGGACGGCGTCGTCACCGATATCGAAGAACTGCGACGCTATGGCTTGCCAGTCTGGTCGCGAGGACTCACCACCATTACCGTAAAAACATTGGGCATAGGTGGGGAATTCTGCATCCCCGTGTCCTGCGGCGGCGTAGCGGTATCCCCCGGAGATGCCATACTGGCGGATGAAAACGGTGTCCTCGTCCTGCGGCCCGAACTCATCGAATTTGCTGCCAACAAAGCCGTCGGCCTGCAAACCGGGGAAAAACAAACCCTGCAACGTGTCGATGCCGGCGAGAAATACCCTGATATCCTCGGTACCTCGGCAATCATCGCACAGCACTTGGCGCAACATTGAACAGGGAAACCGTGCAATGTCATTATCCAACCCATTCGCGACAGTCACTGAACTCTCTGCCCAGCTCGAGGCAGGCACGCTATCATCCGCAACCCTGGTAGAGCACTATCTGCAACGCATCTCAGACCAGGACGACCGCCTGCACGCGTTTATCGACACCTACGCGCCGGAAGCCCGTCAGCTCGCACAAAGCGCCGACCTCGCCCGCCAAGCGGGCAGCTCCCTCGGTCCATTGCACGGCATTCCCATCGCCCTCAAAGACCTGATCGAGATCGAAGGGCGTATCACCATGGGAGGCTGCGCCGCCAACCAGAACCGTCGCAGCACTGTCACGGCGGCCCTCGTGCACCGCCTTCGGCAACAAGGGATGATCATCCTGGGCAAAACGCACACCGTCGAGTTTGCCACCGGCGGATGGGGTACCAACACTCGCCTGGGGACACCACTGAATCCCTGGGATCTGGACGTCCCGCGCACGCCCGGCGGATCGAGCAGCGGCTCGGGTGTGGCCGTCGCGGCGGGCCTCGCACCGTGGGCCATCGGCACCGATACAGGGGGATCCGTGCGGCTGCCCGCCTCATGGTGCAACCTGACCGCCCTGAAAGTCTGCACAGGACGAATCAGTACCGAGGGCATACTGCCGCTGAGCACCACACTGGACACCCCAGGCCCGATGACTCGTACCGTGAGCGATGCCCGCCTGCTCTATCACGCATTACGAGAGCACGACGATTGCGGCCGCGCCAACACCACCCACCATGCACAACGGATCGTGCAGGCACGCCGGCACAACGACCTGAAAGGACTGCGCCTGGCCCGCCTGCCAGATAACGAGCGCGCCGTTGCGACGGCAGAAGTCCTGGCCGCCTACGACGCCTCTCTCGAGGTGTTGCGTGCAGCCGGTGCCGACATCGTGGACATCACGCTGCCCTATGGCTTTGCCGAGGTTGCCGAATTCAATAGCCTGATCATGAATGCCGAGGGCTATAGTTTCTACGCCGAACTCGTCGACGATCCCTCTCAACCCCTGGACGAAGACGTGCGTCCCCGTCTGCTAAAAGGCCGCACCGTGCGGGCGGCAGATTACCTGAACGCACTACGGCGCCGGCAAGCCATGCAGCGCGAGCTCGAATCCATTTTCGAACAGGTCGATGCCCTGCTGACACCCACCACCGCCACCGCACCACTGCCGCTGACGGAAGTCGACCAGAACTCCACCCCCGCCTATTACACGCGGTTTGCCAACTTCTTCAATTTAGCGGCCCTCGCGGTGCCGAACGGCGTCACACAGCACGGTCTGCCGCTGTCACTGCAGATCATCGGCCGTCCTTACAGCGAAGAAAGCATCCTCGACATCGGCGAAATCTATCAATCGCGTACACAGTGGCATCTGCGCACGCCAACGCTGCCCACATGACCCGTCCTGCCGCTAAACCGATCTGCTCCAGGCAAGGCGAATACGCCATCCTGTGCGACCTCGGCATGCCCACCGCGTCTACCGCAGACCTCACCGTGCAGCAGAAAGTCTGGGGCATGTCCGCCTGCCTGTCGGCTCGCGAAGACGTGCTCGAAGTCGTGCCCGGCATGAACAACCTGCTGGTGATTTTTCGCAACATCCAGCACGACTTCGATGCCTGCCAGGCTTTCATCCACGACGCGTGGGAAACCGCCGGGGCCAGCGCATCCCCTGGCCGCCAGATTATCGTGCCGGTGGTGTACGGCGGACAGGATGGAGAAGACCTCGGTCTCGTGGCGCGTCACGCTGGATTGACGACCCGAGACTATATCGACCTGCATGCGCAGGGCACCTATGTGGTCTATGCCTTGGGCAGCCAACCGGGATTCGCCTATCTAGGCGGACTGGATCCCCGCCTGGCCGTGCCACGACGCGATGTACCCAGGCCCCGTGTGCAAGCCGGATCCGTCATCGTAGGCGGCAGCCAAGCCGCCATCCTTTCCCGCACCACACCGTGTGGTTGGCACATCATCGGCAAGACCACACTCAACTGCTTTGACCACACTCAGGACCGTCCCGCCCTGTTCACGCCCGGCGATACCGTGCGCTTCGAAATCCAGGAGGTCCTGCCATGATTGAAATCAATCAGGCTGGCTTCTATACCTCGGTACAAGACCTCGGGCGCAAATCGTGGCGCCATCTCGGCGTCGGCTTGAGCGGCGCCATGGATCCCGTCGCGCTGTCAGTCGCGAATCTGATGCTGGGCAACGCCATTGACGCAGCCGGCCTGGAGATCACCATGGGCCATGCATGCTTGACGTTTCACACCGACACTGAAATCGCGTTATCAGGCGCCACCGTCGATGCCACCCTCGACGGGCGGCCATTACCCAACTGGTGGGCGCTGAGCGTACGAGCCGGCCAGCAATTGAAACTGGGTGCAGTCAGCGCCGGCGTGCGCAGCTATCTGGCCGTTCGCGGCGGCCTGGCAGTGCCCTCGGTACTGGGATCCACCTCTACAGACCTGAAAGGCGGATTTGGCGGTATCCAAGGCCGTCCCCTCAAAAACGGCGACACACTGGACCTGTGCCCCACGCCTCCTTTGAGCAACCGCAATACCGGTTTTGGTTTGCCCGTCATGCAACGCGCTCCCTACGCGCATCAGGGAGACCGTCTGGATCACAGTCCCCCAGACGGCGATAGCGTCGTTCCGTTGGTGCATATTCTGCCGGCAGCGCAATGGCCAGACCTGACCGCAGCCGCACAGCAGCAATTAGTGAACGCCACCTGGCAAGTCTCTCCCCAAAGCAACCGCGTCGGCTGCCGGCTGGAAGGCCCCACGCTGCCAATGGAGAGACGGCACGAAATGCGCTCGCACGGCATCATGCCTGGTGTCGTGCAATTGCCCCCCTCGGGCCTGCCCATCGTCCAGCTCTGCGATGGCAACACCAGCGGCGGCTATCCCGTCATCGCCACGGTGATCGAGGCGGACTTGCACATGTTCGCCCAACTGCGACCCGGCACGCCCGTGCGGTTTGCCGTTTGCGATATCGCCTATGCTGCAGCGATCACCACACGCCATCAGAAATTCCTGGACGACATCGCGTTGCGTTGCGAGCTGACGCGCCGACGCTTTCACTGAACATCCACTATGAAAACCATCGACATCAATTCCGACCTGGGCGAAGGCTATGGCGACTATGCCAAGGCCGACGACGCTGCGATTCTGGGCCTCATCACATCGGCTAACGTCGCCTGCGGCTTTCATGCCGGCGACTACATGACGATGCATCAGACGGCAGTGCTGGCAAACAAGAACGGCGTCAGTATCGGCGCCCACGTCGGCTATCCAGATATCCAGGGATTTGGACGCCGCCATATTGCCTATACCGCCAAGGAACTGGAGCTGATGACGATATATCAGCTCGGCGCGCTGAGCGCCATCGCGGAGCACGCAGGATCCCGGCTCACCCATGCGAATTTTCACGGTGCACTGGGCAATCTGTCTTTTATCGACGAGGACGTTTCCCTCGCCACATTAAGCGCGGTAAAGGCCTTTGACTCGACGCTCAAATTCGTGGCCCTGCCCCATACCGCCGCATACCGCGTGGCGCAGAAACTGGGCGTGGATATTGTCGCGTCATTCCTGGCCGACCGTGCCTACACGCCTGACGGCGTATTGGTCAGCCGCAAAACACCAGGCTCCGTCATTCACGATCCCGCCCTCATACGCGAACGCGTGCAACGCGTACTGCAAGAAGGCAAAGTCCGCGCCATCGACGGAACGGATCTCGACATGCCGGTGGACTCCATCCTGGTGCACAGCGACACACCGGATTCAATCGAAATCGCCCGCACCATACGCCAGGCTGCGCAGGATATCGGCTATCGGATCGCGGCTTTTACGTGATCAGCATGCGCAGGCCGTCCAAACCGATCACAGAGAAAATCAACAAACACTCGTACCTTTGCCGGCAAGTGACGACGGCTCGGATAGACGGCCAACAGGTCAGGATCGACCGACTCCGCATGCAGCAGAATCCTCTGCAAACGACCGGCGGCGAGGTCTTTCTCCACGACAAACAACGGCGATCGGATAATGCCGATGCCAGCCATCCCAGCCAAGCGCAGCGTGTTTGCGTCCGTGGATCGTAAACGCCCTGACACCCGTACTGTACGCTCGCCTTCAGCGGTACGGAAACGCCATTCGACCAGTTCGTCCCGGCTGGCATACAACAGACATTCACGGGTGGCTAGTTCGTCTATCGTTTGCGGCACGCCTTGCAGACGCAAATACTCTGGCGACGCGCACACCACGCGATGCAACGTCGTGATTTTGCGCCCCACTACCGACTGACTGACCGGCGGATGAAACTGCAGTGCGACGTCGTAGTTCTCCTCGACCAGATCCACCAATCGTTCGCTCAAGTTGACTTGCACATCCAGTTTGGGATGTTGGCGCATGAAATCCGGCAACACCTGAGCAACCCGCCACGTCCAGAAATGCATGGTCGACGCCACGCGCAACACACCCTTTGCCTCGATCGTGCCGGCGGTTGCCAGTTGCTCGGTGTGCTCGAGCTCGGCGAGGATACGCGAGAACCGTTCAAAACAGGTTTCGCCAATCTCGGTCAACCGATGGCGGCGCGTCGTGCGGTCCAGCAAGCGCGCCTCGAGATGATTCTCGAGCAATGCCAAATGGCGGCTGACCGCAGCAGCAGAGATCTGCAATCGCTCCGCCGCCGGGGCGAGCCCGCCGGCTTCCACTATCGTGACAAAGGTGCGAATCGCGCCAAAGAGGTCCATGCCGGGCATGATAACGCCACTATCCGTTGAAAGACATCTTTCTCCTTGCTTCCCCCTACCCCTCCGATCCGCGCAATCCCGCAGCGTGTACCCCCGCGATCCGGCCGAAGGTAGCGCCACGCAATACCGAGGTCGCAGCCGGATAACGCCGATAGTAGATGCCAGTCATCGCGCCCGCGGCGTACAGATTCGGAATCACATCGCCGTCACTGTTGAGCACCTGTGCACTGGCGTTGGTTTTCACCCCTCCGAACGTAATAATGCCGGAGGGAATAAGGGGATACGCAATGAACGGCGGTGTATCGATGGGACGGGCCCAGTTACTCTTGGCAGGCACAACACCGACCGTCGATAAACCATCGGCCTCAGAAGGCACGAATCGCCCTGCCCGGCATCCCGCATTAAATGCCGCTACAGTTTCCTCCAATGCACCCAGCGGCACATCGAGCTTGCGGGCCAAATCCGGCAGGCTGTCGGCCTTTATGGGCGGCAAATCACTCAACACGGCTCTGACGTAGTTCGGTACATCATTGATCTTGGCATCCAGAACGGCATACCCGACGTTATTGGGTTGTTTCTGTATCGCCCAGCAGATCCGGTCATAATTGTTGTAATCGGCGCCGCTGCCTTCGTCGCAGAAACGCATACCCAGTCGATTGACCACGATGCCGAAAGGAAAAATCAGCACCTTGGCCTCTGCCCGTGCAGATCTCTCATCCACAGGCGTAGAGTGATAGGCGCCAAAATCGCCAGCGGGTGCAGCGCCCACGTCAAACGCCATGCGTATGCCTTCGCCGCGGTTGTAATGCGCGCCGCGCGCAACGGGACGAATACCCGCAGATCCAGGGCCTACATAACGAGCCAGCATTTCCGGCGATCCTTCAAATCCACCGCTGGCCAACACCACTGCCTTTGCCAAAAAATCAACGGGGCGGTTCCCCCGAGCAACCGCATGCAAACCGGAGATAACACCCTCGGATTCGATCAGACGGCGTCCCGTTGTTTCGTAAAAGAATTGGACGCCACCCTTGCGCGCCGCATTGCCCAACGCCTCGAGCATCGCCGCACCACCCCCGCTGGGCGTGATCATGGTCATAGGCGCCAACGTGATCTGCGGCAGCATCGTGGGAATGAACCGCACCCCATGCCCCTTGATCCACTGAATCGTCGGAACAGCCTCGCGCGACAACGCCGCCAAGTAATCCGTATCCGTCACAGGCATCGAACGCACGACATTGCCCCACGACTCCGAGGCGCTATCCATCTCGGCGACCAACCCAGGATCAGGATTGGCGCTGGCCACCTCTGCCATCGCCTCATCAAAATCGTCCGACAGCTCGGTTTCGCTTTTGAGCCGCAGAAAGGCTTCCGTGTACCGCGTGCAGCCGCCGCTTTCGCTTTCGCTGGCACGTTCGAGTACAGCTACCCTCGCGCCCGCCTCCATGGCGGCGACGGCTGCCGACAGCCCGGCGATACCATGCCCCAGAACGACCACATCAAAATCATGAGTTTCAATCATTCGTCTTTCTCCCGGTACTGAATCACAGGTCTGCACCTAACCCCGACATATCAACGCCGCGTGCGGCCCACCGTCGCCAGATCCACACCCGGCACCATGCCGGCGATGCTGAAACCGCCATCAATCGGCAACACCACGCCAGTCATGAACGCCGCGGCAGGAGACGCCAAAAACACTGCGGCGGCGGCCACATCGTCCTGGGTGCCGATACGTCCCAGCGCAGTACGGCGCCGCCGCTCCTCCCATCCAGCGGCATCGAGATTGGCATTCGACATCGCTGAAGGGATGGCCGACGGCGCCAGGGAATTCACCCTGATACCCATCGGGCCCAACTCCACCGCCAGCGCGCGGGACATCGCGTCCAACCCGCCTTTTAGCGAGGCATAGGCGCTGCTATATGCCACTCCGGTCAGCGCGACAACAGACGAGATGTTGATAATGACGCCGCGCCCAGCCTGCCGCATTGGCTCGGCCACGCTCTGACTCAGCAACAGCGGCCCTTTCAGGCCCACCGCGAGCATGCGATCGATAACCGCACTCTCCACCTCAGCCAACGGACCATATTTGGCAAAGACCGCACAGTTGACCAGCACACTGAGTCTGCCGAACCGCCGCAGCGCCGCTTGCACAGCCGCCTGGCCACTATGCACATCCGCCACATCGAGGCATACCGCCTCGGCCTGCCCGCCGTTGGCCTGGATTTCCACGGCCACTTCTCGTGCCCCAGTCTCATTGATATCCGCGACCACCACCTGACAACCCGCGTGTGCATAGGCCAGCGCAATCGCCCGTCCCAATCCTTGTGCCGCCCCAGTGATCAATGCCACTTCCGCCGACAAGATCATGCTCCGGCTCCAAAGACATCATCGCTGGAGTTCACAACTCGACAAAACCGGCCCAGCGATTGGACAGAGTGAGCGTGTTCCTCGGCAGAATGCGCGGCGCAGCAATCCTCGAGCAGGACCACATCAAAATCGCGGTCATGTGCGTCGCGCACAGTAGCCTGCACCACGGCTTGCGTGGACACGCCCGAGCAATAGATACGCTCGATCCGCATCGCTCTCAGTTGCGCCATCAGCGTCGTCGCATAAAACGGACTGACACGGTGTTTAACGACGTGCACGTCCGTATCACGTGCCCCCAGATCAGGATGGATCTCCGTCCCTCGGGTACCCAAACGGAACAATCCCGCGTCAGGCGCGCCGCCAAAAATCGGCGAGCCCTTTGGACACTCATGATAGTCACTGGAGAAACCCACACGTACAAATCCAATAGCCACGCCGGCTCGACGAGCGGCCTCTATCGCACGAGCTGTCCGGGCGACGATATCCCTGTCGCGAGCCTCTTGCACCAACGGACTGGGCATGGCTCCCGCCTCCGGGTTGACCAGGTCGTTCTGCATGTCCAGGACCAGATAAATAGCGTTCAAAACGAATCCTCTCTTGTTTGATGTTGAAGGTGAACCAGAAGCGCAGACGCTTCCCACGGCTACGCCCAGCGCGCCTGAAATATCGAACACGCCTGGCTCGCAACCACGCACAGGAATACAGACGCGCTCAGCCGTCCAGCTTGATATTGGCGTTGGAAATCACGTCCCCCCAACGCTGCGTCTCTGATTCAATGAAATGCTGCAGATCGCCGGGGCTCATCACAGGGTGCACGTCCACCCCCAGCGCCCGGAAATTCGCGATGGCGTCAGGCGATTGAATGATGGAATTGATGGCCCCCGCCACGCGCTGCACAATCGGCTCCGGTGTATTGGCAGGCGCCACCACAGCAAACCAATTCACCACATTAATGCCCTTGATCCCCAACTCATCCATCCCAGGCGTATCGGGCAACACGAAAAAACGATCGTGGGTCATCATCGAATAGACCTTGATCTTGCCATCCGCACTCAGCGCCTTGGCGCGCGCCGCGGGCAACACCATCAAGTCCACCTGCCCGGCCATCAACGCGTTCACCGCAGGCGCCTCGCCTTGAAACGGAACATGCAGCATCTGCAACTGGTACTGGCCTTTAAGCATCTCCATACCGATCTGCGAAGTACTGCCCACGCCCCATGACGCAAAGGTCAACTCACCGGGACGAGCCTTGGCCAACGCGATCACCTCCTGCAGCGTCCCGGCCTTTAAATCAGCGCGCGAGACCAACGCAAACGGATTGAGAGCAAACGGCGCCACCCCCGTAAACGCCTTGATCGGATCGTAAGACAAGGTCGAATAGACGTGCGGATTGATAGCATGCGTCTCGGCACTGGCAACGAACAGCGTGTAGCCATCTGCAGGCGCAGACGCCGCATAGTCCGTCCCGACGCGGCCATTCGCACCGCTGCGATTCTCGACAATGATCGTGGTCCCTAGTTGCTCTCCGAGCCGTGTGGCCAGAATACGGCTGGCCGCATCTGTCACACCGCCCACAGGCCAAGGCACCACCAGCTTGATTGGTCGTCCCGCCGGGTAGTCCTGGGCCTGGGCAGGCGTTGTCACGCCCAGAGCCACGGCCAGGATACCCACAGAGCGCACAAAGGCGCGAGCGGCACGAGGTAGCACGCATAAAGCAGCATTCCTCATCGTTGTCTCCGTCGTTCTCGTTGTGCGTAAGAGTGTCTCATCGCGCGGAGCGCGACGAAACACCAATTTCCGAGATGGATTCCTACGCGAAACGTAAGAATCGGTAGACGGGCAACACCATCATGGAAACGCTCAGGACATCCCCAGTCCGCACAGGATACGGCTATCGGATCGCGGCGTTTCCCTGACTACGAGCGTCATCAATGGCTCGCTGCATGGCCAAATCTTCTGTCACGCCCGCAGCAGTGCCTGCACGGCCACATCAGGAACACTCGCTACGATCTTCAAAAGCGCAACAGCGGGGCCCGTCGGATTGCGATGGCCTTGTTCCCAATTTTGCAGTGTACGAACGCTGACCTGAATCGCCTTGGCGAACTCGGCCTGAGACAAATGGGTTTTCTCACGTGTCGCCTTGACATCGATCACATCGACCTTGAACACGCGCGACGGCTTCATCGCGCCTTTACGAATGGCAGCCGCCTGCTTCAGACTGGTTTGCAACTCGTCAAATACAGCGTTGTCCTTCTTCATCGTCGCAGTTCCTTTGCCAATCGACGCAACACTGCGCTTTCGATACATGGAATGCTCGATTATATACGTCAATGACGTATATCCGAGTTTTGACGCTCGCCGCCCCGGCCTACGCCCGCCCTTGATGCGGACGATTAAACGCCAGGAAATGGCGCACGACAGGCGGCTGGTCTCCTTGATGGAAACGCAGGACCTCCCCTTGAACGTCGGCGTCCGCCTTGGACACCCGCTTGTGCTGGCGCAGATGCTCGGCCCACGACTCGACGTGGAACCATTCGAGCATCAGTTCGGGATTGGCGGAGTCTTCTGCCACGCCCCATGCATAGGCGCCATCGCGCCGGCGTTCTGCCGAGAGCCGCGCCAGCGCCTTGAGAAAGTCAGCACGATCGGCCGCAGCAATGCGGTACTCGATCTGGATCAGCACCGGCCCGCGATCATGTTCAATGGGTGCCGCGGTCAGCGGCTCGGGCCAATGATTCGACGGCACCAAGTCAGCCTCACCGGCAGGCAGCTTGATACGGTGCGCGATTAGGCCAACCAACACGAGTCCTGCCGCGCCGGCCAACAGCGCTACCGGTACCGAGGTCCATTGCGCGACCGCGCCCCAGCTCAGGCTACCCACCGTCATCGCACCGTTGAACACGGTCAGATACACCGCCAACGACCGTCCACGCACCCAATTAGGCAAGATTGCCTGAGCCACCCCATTGAGCGTCGTCAACGCGGTGATCCAAGCCATTCCCAGCACCAGCAACGCAGTCACCGCAGCCCATTGTGGCGGCGCGAAAGACAGGAACGTCATCACCGCCGCTGTGACCAACGCCGCCACCAGCAGCAATCCATCCGCATCCAGGCGCGCACGCAAGCTCGGCATGACGACTGCACCGCCAATCGCGCCCAAGCCGACCGCCCCGAGCAAAATGCCATAAAAACCCGCGCCGCCGCCCAACAACTGGCGTGCGACCAAAGGCAGTAAAGCCCAGATCGAGCTGGCGAGCGCGAAAAACAAAAACGCCCGAAGCAACACCACATGCAACTCGCGGCTGGCGCGAACGTAGCGCAGTCCGGCACGAAAAGCGCCGACGAAGCGCTCGGACAGCTCATCGTCCGCCGCCTGCGGCCGCGGCCACCACAACAGCGCGGCAACCACAAACACATAGCTGATGACATCCACGCCATACGTGAAGGCTGCGCCGAAACTGGCCAGAATCAAACCGCCCAACGCGGGGCCCACGGCACGCGCGATATTGATGCCCAGCGAATTGAGCGCCACCGCGCTTTTGAGATCTTTCTTTTGAACCAGCTCAGGAACAATGGCCTGCCAGGTCGGCCCCATCAGCGCCGCGCCGATACCGCCCAAAAACGTCAAGGCCACCAGCGATGCCACCGATTGCAGACCCGCAGCCGACAGTAGCATCAGCGTGACACTGACGCCTGCCAACAGGAACTGAATACCAACCAGAAACTTGCGTCGATCCAGCACGTCGGCCAACACACCCGCAGGAATCGCCAGCAAGAACACAGGCAACGTCGCCGCAGCCTGCACCATCGCCACCGCAGTGGGCGATGAAGACAGGTCAGTCATCAGCCACGCGCTGGCGACATCGCGCACGAAACTGCCGGTGTTGCCAATGACCGTTGCCACCCACAACACCGCAAACAGCGTCTGCCGTAGCGGCGCAAAACTGCCTGATGGGGGTTCGTCTGTATGCGTCATGCCCGCCGCTCCCTCAAATCCAGCCAGGCCACCAGCAAAAAGCCGCCGACCAAACCCAGATGTTCAAAAAACGAATTAGCGGCCATGAAACGCGCTGGTCCGGCCGGCAACTCCCAAAACCGCAGGGCCATACCGGTCGCCAGCAAGGTAAACCCTGCCAGGGCGAGCGCTCCCAGCCACCGTAACCGGCCCGTGAGAATCATCATGGAAGCCCCCAATTCAAGCACAATCACCGCCCCCGCGAACAGCGGAGCCGGCGATAGGCCAAAATGGTTCATCTCGGCGATAGCACCGGAAAAATCGGTGAGCTTCACGAGCCCGCCTTGCAGATAGGCCGAACACAAGGCCAGATAAGCAAGAAAACGCGCGGCGCGGCTCGCAAACACCGGCCGCACCGCGGCAGTCACACCGTGACCCGTCACAACATCAGGCGTAGGCATGGGTGCTCTCATATCGACGATCAGACGGCCCAGCACGAACAACCCAGCGCGCCGAAAAAGCCTTTCAAATCCGACACAGGCGCGTTCGATGCCCAGGCATTTGCATGGTCATGCCCATGCATCCCGCACGCACTGGCGCAACCGCAACCAGCCACCGCCTGATAACGCCGATACGACGAGGACGACAGCGAATTTTTGCCTGCACCCTCCGGATCTCCCCAGGCCGCATAGCCGCCAAACAAGCGCATGGGCGACCAGTCGGGCATCGCCGGCGGCAGCGGATTATCGTCGTGCTGGGCAAACTCGCCCTCGCCATAAACCACCCGTCCGCCCACGACCGTCAGGTGCGACGTCAAAAACGAGATCTCGTCTTCCGACACGCTGAAAAAATCCTTGCTCGGCACCATAAAGTCCGCCAGCTGACCGACAGAAATCCGGCCACGCTTGCCTTCCTCGTTGGAAAACCACGCAACATTCTCTGTCCACATGCGCAATGCCGTCTCACGATCGAGCAAATTGCGTTGCGGATACATCTGCGTACCGCCCAAGGTCTTGCCCGTGATCATCCACGACAGCGACACCCAGGGGTTGTAGGAAGCGACCCGCGTAGCGTCAGTGCCAGCCGACACCTTGACGCCCTTTTCCAGAATACGCTTGACCGGCGGCGAGGCTTCGGCGGCCTTTGCGCCATAGCGTTCGATGAAATACTCACCCTGGTAGGCCATACGATGCTGCACGGCAATACCACCGCCCAGCGCCGCAATACGATCGATGGACTTGTCGGAAATCGTCTCCGCATGGTCAAAGAACCAGTTGATTCCCTCCAGCGGCGTATCCCGGTTGACCTTTTCAAACACGTCCAGCGCACGTGAAATCGTTTCATCATACGTCGCGTGCAAACGCCATGGCCACTTGTTCTGCACCAATACGCGTACGACTTCTTCGAGTTCGCTTTCCATCTGCGGCGGCATATCCGGGCGCTCGACACGGAAATCCTCGAAATCCGCGGCCGAATACACCAGCATTTCCCCCGCCCCATTGTGACGGAAATAGTCATCGCCTTGCTTGTACTTGACGGACTTGGTCCAGTTCAGAAAATCTTCCTTTTCCTGCTTGGGCTTTTGCGTAAACAGGTTATAGGCCAGCCGCACCGTGATCTGGTTGGCATCGGCCAGTTTCTGGATGACCTCGTAGTCCTCGGGATAGTTCTGGAAACCGCCCCCCGCATCGATCACCCCCGTGACGCCCAGGCGATTCAGTTCGCGCATGAAATGGCGCGTCGAATTGATCTGATAGTCCAGCGGCAGTTTCGGGCCTTTGGCCAGGGTGGAATAGAGAATCGTGGCGTTGGGTTTTGCCAGCAGCAAACCCGTGGGGTTCCCATTGGCATCGCGCACGATCTGCCCGCCCAACGGATCCGGCGTATCTTTGGTGTAGCCCACCGCACGCAACGCCGCTGCGTTGAGCAGCGCACGGTCATACAAATGCAACAGAAAGACCGGCGTATCGGGCGCGATCGCGTTGATCTCCTCGATCGTCGGCAGGCGTTTCTCGACGAATTGCTGCTCGGTAAACCCGCCCACCACACGCACCCATTGCGGTGCGGGCGTGATGGCGACCTGGCGTTTTAGCATTTCCAGCGCGTCGGCCAGCGAACGTACGCCATCCCAGCGCAGCTCCATGTTGTAGTTCAAACCGCCACGCACCACATGCGTGTGGTTGTCGAACAGCCCGGGCAGTACATGCCGGCGCTTCAAGTCCACCAGGCGGGTATTCGATCCCGCCAGCCGTGTGACCTCTTCGTTGGTGCCCACGGCGACAAAACGGCCGGACTTGATCGCGACGGCGTTGACCACCGGCTTGGCACGATCCAGCGTCGTGATCTGGCCGTTATGGAAAATGATGTCGGGACTAGCATCGGACACGGTTGACGTTCCTTTCCGGAGTGCCTCGGCCGCTGCATTGCGGCCCAATGCGCCATTGAACGCTGCCGTGGCAGCCAGCGTGGTGGCCGCGCCGAGAATCTTTCGACGAGTTGTCATTGTCACGCTTTTCTCCTCGTTGTGGAGCTTTTCTTGAGGCCGCCGATGAGCGACGGCAGGCATAAGCGGCGCCCCAGACGCACAGGCCTGGGGCTACTCTCGGCCGGCGTCGAGTTATTTGGCCGGATTCGGACCAATGCGCTCGCCGTGCTTCACACGTTCGGAAGCCTTGTGCACCATCGTGTAGGCGTAGTCCACACCCATACCATAAGCGCCGGAATGCTCTTTGACAATTTCCATCACCGCGTCGTACGTATCACGGCGGGCCCAGTCACGCTGCCATTCCAGCAACACCTGTTGCCACGTCACCGGCACAATACCGGCCTGTACCATGCGGTCTATCGCGTACTTATGCGCATCGGCCGAGGTGCCTCCCGACGCATCGGTCACCATGTAAATCTCATAATCCGTGTCATGCAGGCATGACAATGCGAAAGTCGTATTGCAGACCTCGGTCCACAAGCCAGAAACCACGATTTTCTTGCGGCCTTGCGCAGCATGCGCGGCCAGCGCATCACGCACATTCTGATCATCCCACGAGTTCATCGACGTGCGCTCGAGAATCGAGTGATCCGGGAAAACGGCCAACAGCTCCGGATACGTAAAGCCGGAGAAGCTTTCCGTTTCGACCGTGGTGATGGTAGCGGGGATATCGAATACTTTCGCAGCTTTAGCCAAGCCGACTACATTGTTCTTTAGCACCTGGCGATCGATCGACTGGACACCGAAGGCCATCTGCGGCTGCTGGTCGATGAAAATGATCTGGCTATTCTGGGGGGTCAGGACTTCGAGATACTTGGACATCGCATTGCTCCCTTCATTGATGATCGAATAAAGTGCCGCAGCGCAGCAGTGTAGGACTCCAACGATGTCATCAGAAGGGGCAAACTGGAAAAGCATCCTTTCCAAAATTGATATGGACGAGTCACTACACCGAGGCCACGTTCCTCACACGCGTCTGGAACAGCCTCTTTGCTGAGCAATCAGTAGATACCTGTCAGCCGGGCAAACGGGCTGCGACGCATTGCCCCCACCTCCATGTGGTCAGTAGAATCAAGCACAACATACTCATTCGCCTGTCACATGAATAGACTGCCAGACCTCGAAGCCTGGGCCATCTTTGCCAAGGTCGCCGAAACAGGATCCTTTGCCCGCGCCGCCAGCGAATTCGCCTTGTCGCAGGCCACGGTGTCCAAAGCCATCACGCGCCTAGAAGCACGCATGAAAACCATGCTGTTTCACCGCACCTCTCGCCGCGTGACCTTGACCGAAAGCGGGCTGGCCGCGCTGGAGCGCGCCACCCGCATTCTCGAGGAAGGCGAAGCCGTCGAGGCAGACCTCGCCGAACAGGCCACCGCCCTGCGCGGTCTCGTGCGCGTTACCGCCCCGATGTCCTTCGGGCTCTCGCATCTGGCGCCGATCCTGCCTCCATTCATGCAAGCCCACCCCGATGTGAGTCTGGACATCGAATTCAGCGACGAACAAAAGGACCTCGTTGCGAACCGATTCGATGTCGCCGTGCGCATTTCCAATCCGTCTGATTCCAGCCTATTGGCCAAACGTCTATGCAACGTACGCATCCTGCTGGTGGGCTCGCCCGGCTATTTCGAGCGTCATGGCCGGCCACAGCACCCGAGCGAACTCGTCGAGCACCGTGCCTTGCAGTATGCCTATTCCCCCAGAGGACCAAGCTGGCGATTTCGGCATGAGCGCGACGGCGAATTCAGCCAAACCATGCACATACCCTTGCGCGTCAACAACGCCGAAGCCCTGACGCACGCGCTGACAGCCGGCCTCGGCCTGGCACTACAGCCGGAATTTCTGGTCTGGCAGGATATCGAGGCAGGCCGGCTGGAAACCGTGATGGACGAATGGGAGGTCGAACCCATTGCATTGCATATCCTGACCCCGCCCGGACGCAAGCGCCCTGCCCGCGTGCAAGCTTTCATCGACTATCTCGCGCAATGCTACGCCAGTCAGCCGTGGGCCCGGCCGGACGGCGAGACCCAATTGCCGCATCGTGAATAGACCGTCACGCCTATTGCACCTGCAGATTCGACTCCTTGACTAGGTCGCCCCACTTTTTGGCTTCCGCCTGCAGGAACTCTGATGCCTGCGTTGGGCTGTTCGCGACCAGGTCTACCCCGTCACGCGCCAATAGCTCTTTCATCGCCGGCGTATTCAACGCCGTGCGCGAGGCTGCGTTCAGCTTGTCGATGACAGCTGGTGGCGTTCCCGCCGGGGCCGCGAGCACGAACCAATTGCGGGCCTCAAAGCCCGGCAGGGTTTCCGCCACAGTCGGTACATCCGGCAAAATGCTCATCCGTTGTGCGCCCGTGGTGGCCAACAACCGCAGCTTTCCCGAACGCACATGCACCAATGACGACGCGGGATTATCGATCATCAGATCCACCTCGCCGCTGATCAGGTCGACGAAGGCAGCGCCAGCCCCTTTGTACGGGATTTTCGTGAAATCCACACCACCCTGCTTGGCCAGCATTGCCGTGGCCAACGCCTGAATCCCTGTGCTCGCGGACAAGGCAAAATTGATCTTGTCAGACTGCTTGGCCTGAGCCAACACATCCTGCAGGGACTCTGCCTTGAACTTGTTGCTGGCCACCAGCACCTGCGGTGCAGCCGCCATGATCATCACTGGACTGAAATCCTTGATCGGATCATACGGGACCTGCGGATAAAACGCGGGTGTCGTACCGAAAGCCGCCGAACTCAACAGCAACGTATAGCCATCAGCAGCCGATCGAGCAACATCGATGGCACCGATCTGGCCGGTATTGCTGGCCTTGTTTTCGACCACGATACTCTGACCGAGAATCTCACCCAGTTCCTTTGCGAACGGCCGGGCCAGCGTATCCACACCGCCACCAGCCGCGAACGGAACAACGATGCGTATCGCCTTGTCGGGAAATTCCGCTTGAGCGGCGCTGCCCATCAACAATGCAGCCATCATGGCCCCGATGATTTTCTTTTTCACGCAATGTCTCCTATTTACGAGTAGCAGCCAGGCGCATAGGCAGCGCGGCATCGCCAGCTGTCTCCAATGACCAGACCGAATCAATCAAACGACCGGCATCGACGTCCACGCCGGCATAACGCACGAGGTCACGCAGTTTCTGTTCGATAGCGTCGTCCTCCAGCGGACGGGCCAACGAGCCGCGCGGCGCGGTGACTTCACGCTGCAACGTTGCGCCGTCGTTGAACTCGACGTGCACCTTGACCGCGTCAACTGACATGGCCGCATCGTCGGTGAACACCAGCCGTGCACCGAGCGTGCGTAGAACAGGATCCGCCACTGCCTCATCAGAAAACTCAGCAAGTCCGGCGCGGCCGCGTACCAATGCCACTGCCACAGCGTGTTGCGCGCACACCTGAGACTGACGCCCGCTGTTGATATCGGGACGATCTGTCCGTTGGCGCAACAAGGGATGCCCCGTCAGCTCGATACGGGAAATACTGCCCCATCCCCCGTCCTGAATACGAGGATCCGACGACAGCTCCAGGCAGGCATCGATGACCGGATTCAACACCACGCCGCAGGGATACGGCTTGTAGGCGTTATTCAACAGTTCCCAACTATCCCCGAGCCGTTCTGTCATCGCAGTCAGCCGCGGACTGTCGCCGACGACTCTCAAGAACCCGCGCTCTCCTTCCAACGGCAGCGCCGGTCCATCAAAACCATCTGCAGCCAGAAAGGCCGACAGCAGTCCATTTCGCGCGGCATTGCCCACGCTGACGCTCTTGGCGCCGGTGCCCAGCGCCTCCACCAGGCCACCCGCCTGCACGGCAGCGATACCCAACGCATGAACGTTCTGCCGCGCATCCAAGCCCAGCGTCTTCGCCGCCGCCAGCCCTGCACCAAACACCCCGCACGTCGAAGTGATATGCCAGCCGCGTGCATAGTGTTCCGGCGAGATCGCGTTGCCGATACGGCAGGCCACCTCAACACCCAGCACAAAGGCATGCAGCAATTCCTGCCCGCTCATGGGCCGGGTCTCGGCCAGGGCGAACAAGACCGGCGCAATCGGCGACGAGGGATGGATAATGGTCGGATGATGCGTATCGTCAAAGTCGAACACATTCGCCGCCATCGCGTTCAATGCGGCAGCGCTCAACACATCCACACGATCCGGCCGGCCCGCCAGGCTCGCCTGCGGTCCCGCCGAAAACCGCGCATACGTGCGCACCGCAATATCCAGCGACGGCGTACGTGCCGCAGAGATCGCCACGGCGAAAAAATTCAAAATAGCCCGGCGTGCGGCATGCCGTACCTCTGCCGGCACATCCTCCCACCGCGACTCGGCGACGAAACGCGACAGTTGAATAGACGGAGAAATTGCGTCGGAAACAGCAGTTTGATTCATGTCATTTCACTTGTTGAGGAAGCCACATTACGATCTGCGGGAAAGCGTAAATCAGGCACAAAAAGAGCAGGATAATCACCACAAACGGCAGCGCGCCGCGCAGGATGTCACCAAACCGGGCCTTATCATTCATGCTGCGCAACACGAACAGCACCATGCCGACAGGCGGTGTAATCAGGCCCACCTCGATCATCAACACCAGAAAAACCCCGAACCAGATGGGATCCAGCCCGAGAGCCATGGCGATCGGATAGGTCACCGGCAGCGTCATCAGCATCATCGCGATCGACTCTACGAACATGCCCAGGACCAGATAAATCAACACCATCGCTCCCATCACGACGACGGGCGAGAAATCCGCTCCCTGAATGAGGTTGACGACTTCGCGCGGCAACCTCAGATAGTCGAACACCCAACTGAAGATGCCCGCCCCCACCACGATCAGCAACAACAAGGCGGTGACCTTGGCCGAGTCATAGGCGATCTCCATCAGCGCGCGCCAAGTGAGTTTGCCGCGCAACAAGCACAGCACGAACGCGCTGACGGCGCCAATAGCGGCAGCCTCGGTCGGCGTGGCGATCCCCGCATACATAGAGCCCAGCACCGCACCGATGATCACGACAAACGGCACCATGCCGCGCGAGGCCGAGAGCTTTTCGCGCATGGTGTAGGCACGTGCAGGCGGAGCCGACCCCGGCACCGTCAGCGCCCATACCAGGGCTCCCAGCATAAAGACGCCCATCAGCAACAGGCCCGGAATCATCCCCGCGAGAAACAGATGAGTCACCGAAGCCCCCACCGTCGTCCCATAGATGATCATCGGAATGCTAGGTGGAATCAGAATGCCCAGCGTAGCGCCCGCCGCCGCGACGCCATACGTCAATCGCGGGCTGTAGCCACGCTCGATCATGTCCGGGCAAGCGACTTTCCCCAACGTCGCAGCCGTAGCCAGACTGGATCCCGACACCGCCGCAAAGATCGCCGAAGCCCCCGCGGAGGCATGCGCCAGGCCACCCGGCGCACGGCCGAACCAGCGCACCAATGCGTCAAACATGCCGGACGTAATCCCACTACGCAGCAACAGCCCGCCCATGAAAATAAACATGGGAACAGCCGTCAACGTAAACGTATTCGTACTGCTCCAGGCTCGCTCGGCCAGCAATGAAAGCTGTGGACGCGACAATAGAAAGTACACGCCCAGCAACCCCACCATCCCCAACGCCACACCGATACGCACACCAAGAAATAACAACAGCATCATGCTGGCGACCAACAGCGCGGCCACCCAACCCAACGACTGTCCGCGTGCCAAGGCATACAAGGCAGCGCATCCGCCGACGAGAATCAGCGACTGCACCAGCGTAGCCTTGCCGCTCCACGCCCCAATCGCGATGATGAACGCCACGGCGATCACCGCCATTCCCCAGTCGATCCGGCTGCCGGCAATAGAAACAGAGTTGGGTCCCAAAGCCACGAGCGCGAGCGCCATGACGGCCAACACAACGGGCGCCAACCAACGACGCCAATGCTCTGCGGGCGGACGCAACCGATAGATATCGACCAGAATCGACAGGCAGAAAGTCAGCATGCCCAGCGACACAGACAACTGCGGTATCCATTGCGGCGTCGACAGCAAACCCCAATCCCGCGTGTCGTTCACATACTCGCGAAAATTAAAGCTGGCCATCTGCCATCCCAGCACCACACTGAACAGCAACGCCAACCATTGGCCCAACAGTTCCAGTTGCACCCGCGTCGATGACGACACCCGGTCGATCCACAGTTCCACCTGGACATGCGCATTCGCCGACTGCGCCGCGGCCAATCCGAAAAACACCGTCGCCACCAACAGATAACCCGAGATTTCCGTAGCCCACGACGTCGGCGAGTTAAAGACGTAGCGCGAAAAAATCTCGTAGCACATCGACAACGCCATCAACAGCAACGCCGCCGTCGCGAGCGCTCCGGAACACCGGGTGATACCAACCATCCCCCGAATCAGGCTGAAGTCTGCGCTGCCGCCCAATGGATAAGGCGATGCGCCTGGCGATATGGCGGCCTCTGCCGGCGCCTGCATCGGCATATCAATGCTGCTCATTCTTGTCTCCTCGGCGCTGTGCGCGCGATGGTGTTTTCCCTGATCGAGAGCTAACGCCAGAGAAATGCTATGACGATATTATAGGCATATTGTATGATCGAATGATCATAATTTCACACAGCGCACCGCGCACCATCCAGGAGGAGCACAACATGCATTACCCCACTCGCCCGCCCTCGCGGCTACGGTCATTGGCGCTCTCGGCCGCCATCGGTGTCACCCTATGGGCCGGCGCAGCGCAGGCACAGACCTATGACCTGACCATGGCCGTCATCACCTCGCCCGGCGACGGCTATTCCATTCTCACGGCGTCAGTGCCAGATCGCGTCGCCAAAGCCACCGACGGCAAAGTCAAAGTCACCGTCAGCGACTCACTGGTGCCGCCCGCCCAAATGGCGACTGCCGTGCGCGAAGGCCGCGTGGACATGAGCGCAGCCCTGCACACCTACCTGGCGGCCGACGAGCCGCGCATGGGCATCTTTAACCTGCCGGGCCTCATCAACGACATCAAAGAGTACAAACAGGTCTGCGACGCCTTCTGGTGCGAAGACACCCGCAAGATCTGGAAAGACAAATGGAATGCCATCGTGCTCGCCGAGGGCACCTGGTGCACACAACAGCTGTTTTCCAAGGATCCCATCCACAAAATCGAGGACTTCAAGGGCAAACGCCTGCGCGTGCACAACCCCCAGACCGCCGAAGTCGTCAACGCACTGGGCGGTAAGCCGGTCGCCATGCCCACCACCGAGATCTTCCCCGCGCTGGAGCGTGGCGTCATCGACGGCCTGTTCATCTCGATGTGCGTAGGCGGATCGCTGGAATTCTGGCGCATCGCCAAGAACGTCCAGAACTGGAGCCTGGGCCCAATCAACGGCTGGGCCATACTCGTCAACCCCGACAGCTGGGAAAAACTGCCACCCGACGTCCAGAAGCAGGTCCAAAGCGCCATGGACGGCGTACAACACGACGCCTTTACCCAATACGACCAGTTTGTCACCAATGCACGCCAGGCGATGGAAAAGAACGGCGTGACCTTCTGGGTCGCACCGGATGAAGAAAGGGCTAAACTAATGCAGCCGCAATACATAGGATCCGCGTACGATGCTTGGAACAAACGTGCCCAGCAAGTTGGATTCGATGGCCCTGCCTACCTTGATCGTGTACGAAAGGTATTAGGCAAAACGCAATAATCGACGGGCGCACCCAACGGTATCCGGGGCGCTCGACATACCCTGGATACCTTTTGCATTACGCCCATGACTGCCCACGTAGAGCCACAAGACGATTTCAAGGTCCAACGCGTCGCTTCAGTACTGAGGCACAGCGTGACAGAGAACATTCGCAACGCCATCCTGGTCGGGCGGTTCCGGCCCGGTGAACGACTGCCCGAGCGCGACCTGTGCGAGATGACCGGCGTGAGCCGGACCTTGGTCCGCGAGGCCTTGCGCCAGCTGGAATCCGAAGGCCTGATCCTCGTCATTCCCCACCGCGGCCCCGTCGTCGCCCGGCTCTCGCCTGAACAAGCGCGCGGCATCTACCAAGTACGCGAAGAACTCGAAGGCCTGGCCTGTGAGCTTTTCGCCGAGCACGCCACGCAGGCGCAGCTCACCGCACTGCGCAAGGCGCTGGAGGCGATGAAACGCACCCTGCCCCGTGGCACCGCTCTGCAGCAGCTGGCCGCGAAAAACGCCTTTTATCAGCAATTGCTGGATGGGGCGGGCAACGAGGCATTGACCAACAGCCTGCACCTGCTGAACTCCCGCGTCATGCTGCTGCGCTCGACCTCGATCCAGGCTCCTGGACGATCCAAGCACAGCATCGCCGAGCTCACCGAGCTGCTGCAGGCACTAGAGGCGCGTGACGGCAAGGCCGCACNCNCNGCGGCGCGACGTCACGTACGCAATGCCGCCGACGTCGCGATCAAAATCCTGCAGGAATCGCTACAGTCCGAGAGCGCGGACTAACCAAGCGGATTAACAGAGCCGATAACGATCAGAGCCCACGGACGATGATCGCCCTAAAAACCGTCGGCGCCACTCAGCACGCCGCCGACTTTCCAAAGGGATCGGCATTCACCGGGGTATCCACGGTATACGGCAAGGCCTCAGGCAGTCCAGCCAGGCTGCGCATCAAGGGATAAATAGCGCTGTAATCCTGCGCGCCCCTGCCCTGCGCCCGCGCCGCGGTATACGACTGATACGCGGCACTACCCATCGGCACACACGCACGGCTGCGCGACGCCAGCTCCAGGGCCAGGCCCAGGTCTTTATGCGCGAGATCGACCTGAAAACCCGCCGACAAATCGCCACGCAACACCTTGTTCGGATACGTGATATTCATGTGGCCCTGGCCCGCGATGGTCCCGCGCATCACTTGCAACGCCAGCTCCACGCTCAGCCCGCAGGCTTCGGCCAGCGTCAACGCCTCCGCCGTCAAGGCATTGAGTGAGATCCCCATGAAATTGTTGATCACCTTCACTCGGGAGCCGCCCCCTACCTCGCCGCAATCAATGATCTGATTGCCCATGCAGAGTAATGCCTCCTCTGCCCGGGCTTTGTCGTTGGCTGCGCCACTGGCCAGAATCAGCAGAGTCCCTCGCTCTGCTTCCATCGCAGAGCGTCCCACCGGGGAATCCAGCATCCTCAGGCCACGCGCCGCCAACAGCGCAGCAATGCCATCCGTCTCATGCGGCAAGATGGTCGACATATTGATCAGCAACGACGCCTCCGAGAGCGATTGCAACGCGCCATCGGGGCCCTCCAGCGCGGCACGAATGTGAGCCGCCGTCGGCAACATCGTGATCACCAACCCTGCACCGGCCGCAGCCTCCCTCGCACTCGCCGCGCGCTTGCCGCCCGCCTGCACCAGCGCATCCAGCGCCTGCGGATTCAAGTCATATCCCGTCACCGCAAACCCGTTCTTGACGAGATTACGCGCCATCGGCAGGCCCATCGCCCCTAGACCGATAAACGCAATCGATTCATTCTTCATATCCACGTCTCCTCGTTATGGCATGCCGATAGTCCGTCGCCATCGGCACGCATCTGGCAATCTGCATCAGCGACTATGCTTCACCGTAATGCGCCTTCCTTTTCCATCTCGGCGATCACCTCACGCGCCGCCTTCATCGCGTCCAACGAAGCCGGCACACCGCAATAAATAGCGGCCTGCAGAATCACCTCGACGATCTCTTCCTTCGTCACGCCGTTATTGACCGCGCCACGCATATGCAGCCGCAACTCGTTCGGCCGATTCAATGCGATCAGCATCGCCAGATTGAGAAAACTACGGGTCTTGCGCTCCAGCCCGGGCCGGGTCCACACATCCCCCCAGCAGTACTCCGTCACCAGCTTCTGCAGCGGGGCGCTCATGTCGTCAGCCCCATTCAGCGACTTTTCGACATAGGCGTCACCCACAACAGCTCGACGCACCTCCAGCCCCTTTTGGAACTGCTCGGATTGGAATTCGGGCCTCAATGCCATGATATTTTTTCTCCAGGGATTAAATGCGGCGCCGGACCATCCTCTTGCCACCGCACGATGTATTACTATAATACAATCCTATTGTATTTGAACAAGACCAACACCTCGATCAGGAGGAGACAGACCATGGATTACGCCCCTTTCAGCGTGTACGCGATTCGCTACGCGCACCATTCCGGCCGGACTTCAGCCGACAACTATCTAGGCCCCGTGGATTTTCACGATGCAGAGTCCGATCTGGACTATTACGTCTGGGTGCTGCGCCGTGACGACGAGATCTACCTGGTCGACACCGGCTTTGGCGAAACAGCCGCACAGCAACGTGGACGCGAACTCTTCATGCGTCCGGCCCAAGGGCTAAAGCTGCTCGGCATAAATGCCGATCAAGTCCGCAACATCATCCTCACCCATCTGCACTACGACCACGCGGGGACACTGACCGACTTCCCCAACGCGACCTTTCACGTCCAAGACGCAGAGCCCACCTATGCCACCGGGCGCTGCATGTGCCATGGCGCACTGCGCCACCCCTACTACGTCGAGGACATCGTCGAGTACGTGCGGCGGCTCTATGCAGGCCGTGTGACCTTTCACCAAGGCAGCAGCGAACTCGCCCCTGGTTTATCCGTGCACCTGGTAGGCGGACACACTGCCGGCCTGCAGATCGTGCGCGTGTGGACCAAGCGCGGATGGGTCGTGCTGGCCTCGGATGCCACCCACCTATACGGAAACATCGGCAACAACGCCCCCTTTCCCATCGTCTTTAACGTAGGCGACATGCTCGAGGGCTATCGCATCGTGCGCAGCCTCGCGGATTCCGAAGACCACATCATTCCCGGACACGATCCGCAGGTCATGCAGCGCTACCCCGCGCCCTCGCCTGAGCTGGCAGGCCAGATCGCACAGCTCGACGTCATGCCGGCCAAGGCTGCCGGGGACGCCGCATGAGCCTGCCGCTGAAGGGCCGCCACGCACTCGTGACAGGCGCAGAGGCCGGCCTGGGATACGCCATTGCCGATCAATTGGCAGCCGCCGGCGCATCCGTCGTGATGCATAGCCTCGCAGCCAACGACCAAGCGCGCCAGGCCCGCGACACCATCGCAGACCGCCATGGCGCCCACGTCGAGCTCTTGCAAGCCGACCTGCGCGACGTAGACCAGATCGAGGCCATGGCAGCCCAGGCATTGGCACGATTTCCCCGCATCGACATCCTGGTCAACAACGCCGTGATCCGGCATTTCGAGCCGGCCCATCAACTGCCTCGTGACCACTGGGACGAAGGGTTGGCCGTCAATCTCTCTGCCCCCTTTCACCTGGCACGCCTCACCCTGCCCGGCATGCTCGCCCAGCAGTGGGGCCGCATCATCAATCTATCCTCGGTCTATGGCAGCGGCGCGGCGCCCAATCGTGTCGGCTACATCACCACCAAGACGGCACTGCTGGGCATGACCCGCGCCCTGGCCATCGAGACGGCCGGCAGCGGCATCACCTGCAACGCCGTCGCGCCCGGCACCGCCCCCACTCCAGCCATCGTCAGCAAGATCGCCGCCATCGCCAAACAGTCCGGCCAAAGCGTCGAGGACGCCGAGCGCGACTATCTCGCCGCACGCCAGCCCACCGGCCGTTTTGTGGCCCTGGAAAACGTGGCTGCCCTGATTTGTTTTCTCTGCGCTGATACCGGCAGCGATATCACCGGCGCGACGTTACCCATCGATGGCGGCTGGACAGCCGCCTGAACCCTTTCCCCCCTTTTGTACGAGTGACAGACATCATGACGACGGAAAAACATCTAGGCTTTGTCGGCATCGGCCGCATGGGCACCCCGATGGCAGAACGGCTGCTGAATGCCGGCTACACCCTGACCATCTACGACACCCAGCCCGAAGCCTTGCAGGCCCTGAAAGACAAAGGCGCGATCATCGCGGAGTCTCCCAAAGCCGTGGCCGATAGCGCCACCACCGTATTGGTATCGCTGCCCACCCCCGATATCGTCATTGTCGTGGCATTGGGCGAACAGGGCCTGGCGCGCGGCAAAGCCGTACGTACCGTGATCGATCTATCCACCAGCGGATCGGCGGCTGCACGTACCCTGGCCGATGGCCTGGCCGCAGCCAATATCCAGAGCATCGACTGCCCTGTCAGCGGCGGCGTCACAGGCGCCACACGCGGCACCCTGGCGCTCATGATCTCCGGTCCGCACGAGCGTTTCGAGCAGTTGCAGGACGTCTTCAACGTGCTGGGCAAGCCCGTTTACGTTGGTGAAAAACCTGGCATGGCCCAGACCATGAAGGTCATCAACAACCTCATCTCCGTGACCGCGCTGAGCATCACCTCCGAACTGATGGTGATGGGCGTCAAGGCCGGTCTGGATCCAGACGTCATGGTGCAAATCATCAACTCTGGTTCGGGCCGCACCAACGCTTCTGAGGACAAAATCCCACGATTTGTGCTGACGCGCAGCTTTGACTTCGGTTTTGCAATAGGCCTGTCCACCAAAGACGTACGCCTCTGCCTCGAAGAAAGCGAGCAACTCGGCGTACCCCTGCGAGTCGGCGACGCGGCGCGCAAACTGCTCAACGACGCACGCGACAAACTGGGCAGCGACGCAGACCTGACCGAAATCATTCGCTACGTCGAAGACAGCGCAGGCGTACAAGTCCGCGGCAAAGCGGCGACGGGCCAGGCATGAGCACAGCGACCGGCGTTGCCGTCATCACGGGAGGCGCCAGCGGTATCGGCGCCGCATGCGCACGACGCTTTGCCGCCCAGGGGCTCGCGGTAGCCATCCTGGACGTCACGCACGAGACTGGCGAAACACTCGCCGCCGAACTGCGCGGCCAGGGCGCCCGCTCCCGCTTTTATCCCTGCGACGTCGCCGACGCCGGTGTGGTGCAGTCCTGCGCCGATACCATCAGCGCGGACCTGGGTGAACCGACAGTACTGGTTACCTCCGCCGCGTTGATCCCCAACACTGAATCCGTGCTGGACATGGATCTGTCGGCGCACGACCGCATGTGGCGCGTGAACTACCACGGCACCGTACACGCATGCCGCAGTTTCGGCGTACGCATGCGTGCGCAGGGACATGGCAACATCGTGACCATCGGCTCCATCAACAGCCTGCATCCATTGCCCCTGCCCGCCTACAACCCAGGCAAGGCAGCGATCGCCCGCCTGACGCAAATCCTGGCACAAGAGCTCGGGCCGCACGGCGTACGCGTCAATAGCGTTGCCCCCACCTATGTCATGACACCTGCCCTGCAGGCCAGAATAGACGGCGGCCAGCGCGACCTGGCACAGATGATGTCCGTGCATGCATTAGCGGCATTACCCGTGCCAGACGACGTCGCCAACGCCGTCGCGTTTCTGTGCTCGGAACAGGCCAGCCTGATCACCGGCGTGCTCTTGCCAGTGGATGCCGGCTGGAACAGCGGTGTCAGCTATCGCACCTATGCTGGCGGCGTTCCTGCTACCAGCAGGCCATAAGCCATCACATTACAAGAACAACACAGGAGACTCCTCATGCGCAGCATTCTCAAGGCATTCGTGCCAACGCTGGCTATATGTTTCGCTGCACTCGGCGCTACCCACGCCGAGGCTGCCTACCCTGACCGCCCAGTCAGGGTCATCGTACCCTTCGCCGCCGGCGGTGGTGCAGACATCGTGGCGCGCCTGGTATTCAAAGGCGTCAGCGAGCAGCTGGGCCAGCCCTTCATCATCGACAACCGCGGCGGCGCCGGCGGCATCATCGGCACCGATGCCGTCGCCAAAGCCGCCCCCGACGGCTACACCCTGCTGCTGGGGCAAAGCGGCCCCAATGCGATCAACCCCTCGGTCTACAGCAAACTGCCCTATGACGCACGCCGGGATTTTGCGACCATCACGCAATTGACCAGCTATCCCTATGTCGTGGCGGTGAAGAAACAATTGCCCGTCAACAACTTGGCAGAACTGATCGAACTCGCCAAACGTGAGCCTCGTACGCTGACCCTGTCTACAGCAGGCCAAGGCAGCTCTGCACATCTGGCAGTCGAGCTCTTTATGCGTCAAGCTGACATTTCGCTGATTCCCGTGCCTTACAAAGGCGCAGGCCCTGCCCTGCTCGATGTCGTAGGCGGTGTCGTGGACATGACTTTCGGCGACGCCGCTTCGGCGTCGAAACAGGCGCAGGCGGGTAACGTAAAAGCCGTGGCAGTCACGGGCGCGCGCCGCTCGCCACTGCTGCCTGATGTGCCTACGGTGGCCGAGGCAGGCGTTCCCGGCTACGAGGCCTCTGCCTGGCATGGCGTACTGGCGCCACGCGGCACGCCCGAGCCAGTCATACAGACGCTGCAAGCCGCTATCGTCAAGGTCCTGGCCGATCCGGCATTAAAGGAACGGCTGGCTCAGGACGGCATCGAAACCGTGGGTAGTACACCAGAGGAATTCAATCGCTCGCTGCAAGCGGAGATTGAGAAATGGCTGAAGGTGGTGAAGGATGCGGGAATCAAGCTTGAGTAGCGGCGGCTGACGCGATGCGGTCTCGTCCGAGTCGGTCTTGACCTGCTCGGCGAGCCAACATAAATTCCATCCGCGTCCCCAACACAGTCAAGGCACGCGCCAACGCCACCAGCAAAGTGCCATCAGTCCTTGTGCACCAATTCCTGAATGGGAACGCTGCAATACAGCGGCTCCAGGCTGTACTTGGCGATTGGACCCGCACAATCAGTGCTGCCAGCGGCCACGATCAGTGCAATCGACACCAACGCAATAGCGAACAGGAGCGCTCCAATCGTCGACATCGCAGAAGCGATACGATGCCCCACTCTATCACGCAGCAAACGATGTGCCGGTTGCCCCTGATCGAGGGCCTCCTGGATCCGGCGTGCGCGTTTGTGGAACCAGGATTGGCGCATTTGCAAATTGGCAACGCAGCAAAACACCGGCAGCAGAAAGCCCGAAATCAACACACGGATACCCGTAGTGCCGATGATTTTCAGTTCGCCCAATGCAACCACCCCGGCGATACCGGCCAATGACAGCGTCGAGATCAGTTTTGCCAATTCCCGTTCCCACGCCACAGCATTTTCCTGAGCCTGGCTCCATAGCTCGAACTGACGCTGCCCCCAGCCCAGCGCAGGGTCGTCGGGCAGCGCCGGATCGCGCTCGTTGTCCTGTTGGACGTAAACGCTGAGCTTGCCCATGCCGTAGGCGATGATACCTACGAGGATTGCCGTTATTCCTATCGAGAGCGTCATACGGGCTTTCCTGGAAATCGTCTGCGAATCCGGCGAGAGACATGTGTCGGGCGGGAGCCGTCCGGCACTACGCCGTCCTTTCCATTGTCCACCAAAAGCCCATCCCTTGCAGGTAGGCAACGTGCCGACTCTGCGTGCCAACCAGGTTGGTGTCACACCCCCAAGGCCGCGCACGCTGCGGCATCCTGAGCGAACTCGATAGGGCGTCGCTTATGGGCCGCATTCCAGAAAGCGGTCAAATAAACACGTCTTCGATGCGTTCAGCATCCAATAGACGCAGCATCCACTTTTGCAACGATGCCTCGTCGGCCTCGTTGATACGAACTTGAGCCCAATCGGGCAGTGCACCAAATTTCGCCATGACGAGCGTGGTCAAAGATTTAGCAGTCCCTTGGCGCTGACCCTGCTCAAATCCTTGCTCCCGCCCCCGCTCCAACCCCTCTTTCAACCCCTCAGCGCGCGCCTGTTTCGATCTGACTCGCTCGATGCTCGTTACATAAGCCATTTTCTGTTCCTCTTCGATTGTCGTGATGGCAGCATCAAATTCCGGTTCCAGTTCCTCCGGCAGATACAACATCGCATCGATCACACGAAATAACGTCCGTCTATTATCGCGCGGCACCTTCCATTGCTCCAAATGCCGCACCAACTCAATCTTGCGTAACAGACGATCTCGAGCATGGCCATTTGCCGTTGCTTCGAGTTGCGCCAATACCACCACGGCAAAAAGATTATTTTCGGCCAACTCCCTCAACTCTGCCATACGCGAGCGCCACCATTCCAGACGAATGACCGGAAACGTGAAACGCAGCTCACAGCCGGCCTCATCGTAGGCGTAACACATCGCGCCCACGCCTGCCTGCAGACGATCCAGGCCGTGGCTGTTTCTGCCCGTCAATACTGCCATGTTCAGTAACCGGCTCTCGGGATAATTCGATTTCAATCGAACGTGATAGTCAAACATCCTGCGAGTGAATTCCGAGTCACATCGCGCTTGCACCTCTACATGGATCAACAGCCATGCCTCCTGGCCATCCAGCAATCGTACCGAAACCAGTTTATCCACGAGCAATCGGCCGCGCACCGTACCGCGGATCAACGCCTGCAATTCCTTATCCAGGAATTTCGGCATATGCGTCCAATCAATCCGCGCATGCACACAGGGGTGCAACATCCCCAAAAATTCCGGAAAGTACGCAGACAATGCGTCTTTCCACGCACTGTCGTAGTCTGCGCGTCGCGCCATATAGCAGGTCCATCAGGGCAATCAAATAAGCCCTCTACTATCGGCTTCAGTACAGATTCTCGAAAGATGCAGTGAATGCTTATGTCCATGCGTAGTTGCCGCAAACCTCCTTGGTGATTTGCACCGGATGATGCTACGAGCAGAGTCATACTCGCAACGCAGCGCACGCCGCGGCATACCTGCGGTTACGATCACTCCATCCATTAGGCAAGCCCCTGGCGTTCCTGCCATTGACTCGTATGGACAGACGCAAAAAATCGCCGCTATCGGCGATCTCGTTGCATCCATTGTTCAGCCACCACCAGCCACTGCCTCTGGCCGCGTCCACGGCGCGTTCCAGCCATTCAGGGTGGGTAATATAGTCAACGTCTAATCCGTCCGACACCGCACGATAGTTGGCGCGTCCGGTGATCTGGATCAGGCCGCGCCCGCGGTATCGGAATCCGTCACCGGGGTGAGTATTACCCAGCCCTGCCCGTCCCTCGTAGCGCCGTTGCGCCGCTGTGGGACCCCATATTTCCCGGGTGTAGGTGAAGCCGCATGATTCGTGGCCCAGGGTGGCGATATACATCGCGGCGCGGAGGGGTGAGATGATTCCGAACTCCATCATGGATTGTTCGACGGCGTGGTACCAGCGGGTGGCTCGATATGGGGGTAGTAAGGCAGCCTTTGCGAAATCGGATTTGCGCATGGGGATTGTGCGCACTGGTGGCGCTGGGGGTTGGCTTGAGGGTGTAGTGACGTAATTTAAAATTTCGTTCCAATACACCCTGAGCGCGCGAATGGTATTCGCCCTGTCCATAGCAGAGGAATGCGCCGAAATCGGGGAGCGTTACGCGTTGAATGGACGCTACTGCGGTGATGAAATCCGCACTCGATTTGCGGTTGGGCTAGTTTGAGTTGACATCGCTCAACGCAATCAAAGGTCTAATCTGACGCGTGATATCGCCGGCAAGTAGTCCGATTCTCAATGGAGAAGATATCCAACCATCGAAGACGCGATGAATTTTTATTACGGTTCGAGCCTCAAGAAGTCGATTTGATCCGACTTTTCGTGCTGTTGCGAGCCTCACTATCAAAGGATTGACTATGCGCCCACTGAGCACCTCAGAACTCTCTGCTGTGTATGGAGCAGAGCTTCAACAGTATTTCCAGCACCCGAGCGCCTCAGGATCGGACATGTACCTGGACTTTGTTAATGAGCCCAATGGGTCTTCCACCATTTTCCTACTGAGCAGCTCAGGACAGGCCGTCTGGAGTTACAACACAGGCGTGGGCCTAGCTTGCTTCATGACCACAACGGGTATCGGCATTACTGTCACCGGCCTGTCGGGAAACTCCTTGTTGGGATCAGCTGCGGCAGCTCTTGTTGGCGTCGGTTGTAAGGACCTGGGTAGCAAAGCGTCCCCCCGAATCGATAATCCTCGTGAGATATGCCCGTGAGCGACGTTCTCTCATTAGCGCATTCCGACATAGGAGAACATGTGAGCATCTATCGTGAACGGGTTATTGCCTACATTTTTGCGGCCGCACTTGCAATTGGGCTGGGCTTTTGGCCGAGCAGCTCCATCACTCAAACAGTCCAATCTGCAGTGTCATTGTGGATAGCTACCACTGCAGTGATGATAATTTGGGCGACAATGACAAGGGCGTTCCGCGATCCGATGAAAAACATCTTGGGGCTGCGTCTTTGGATCGTTAGCGCTATGCTCATCGCTCTAGGTTTGGCCCTAGTCTTTACCGCGATTCTCAATCAATCAATTCGACTCGGTACTTGGGGGGGACTCTGTATCCTATTTTCGCTGGACTGCATGCTGTCTGAACGAGAGAGTTTCAGGCGATACGAGACTCTAACCCAACAAAAACCGCCCGAAGCACACCGCTAACGCTGAATCCTCAAGCTCTGGCGCGAGTTCGAACGTACCCACCCTAAATTGCTCATGATCCAGGAGCAGGAAACGCCGCGTCTGCGGCGACTCGATCGTCAGCAAGATATCCGGCCCACGTTGCCGTGACAAACTTTTGAATCCCGTAGAGCTAGGTTGATCCCAAGCTTGAAACAAAAGCTGCAGATAAAGGATCAATACCGCATCGTCCGAACGGCGGTATAGCCGCAGCCCCCCCAACCCTGCCCGATAGCCGCCGGATTCCCACAGTAATACAGAGTGACGATTTCAAATGGCGCGCTATCTGTCAGTCCTATGTAACTAAGGAAGTCCACATTCAATCAGGTTTCGAGCGTCCCCGCCGACTTGAATACAGGTGCGATGAATGATACCTCTGCGTCAGTGACTGACGTTGACGCATTATTGGCGACCGTTACGTCGCTTCCTGCCGCGGCAAGAACACGCGTGTTCAGGATCCCGCCGCTGGCTCCTGCTCCTGCAATGGAAATATGGTTTCCGATGGATAAGGCCTGATTGTTCAATGTAAGCTGATTACTTCCTGAAGAAATCGACCCTGTCGTAGCCGCAAGCGCTCCCACAGTACCTGCCATAACGCAGACTTGCTCGATTACCCCACCGGCAGCCGGATTGGACGCACGCAGCCGGGCACCTCGCGGATACGTGGCATTCGCGAAACCAATAGTCGTAGCTTGGATAAATCCGGCCAACGTAATGTCGTTGTCGTTATCTCGACGTGCGATGTTCTCTTCTAATCGGGGCTCAAGAGCGAATCTGAGGCTATTGTCGGAGGCGACCCGGTTGATGCCTATTCCACTTGAAAAGACAGACTTGGATAGATAGTTGCGCGTAATACGTACGTTCCGCCCGAACCACCCGCCAACGCCAGCCTGGCTCGTTCCAAGCTCTATGTCCTGATTTACCGTGTCATTAAAGTGATTCCGTTCGATGATGACATCTTCGGCAGGGGATGATTTGGCGCAGCCCGATATGATGACGGCCTTCGGAAACCCGTTAAAAACATTGTCTGCAATCACCAGCCCGCGAATTTCTCTCGTTGCCTCAGAGAACGGATTGTACTGAGCGAAGCCCAGTTGAGCGTTTGGAACGTTGGCATTCGAAGTGAACACGTTGCCAGTAATGAGCGCATTTCGAATCACTTTTGAATGAAAGCCGACTGCGTACTCATAGATGTCGGAAAATGTATTGTCTTTGATAAGCATCGAATCAAATTGAGCGCTGACAGACACCCCGTTGGCCCCGGAACCGCGATTGCCAATAATCGTCACTCTCCCGGCGGTTGGACTCTCTGTGTACGTCATATCGTCAGGGGCCTGACCGACACCAATGACCGTGCCATACACTCGACCAACGGTATTCCCGATGATGGTTACGTTGTACCCACGTGAACCGATGCCGTGTACACAACCAACCCCGGTATTTCCTATGATCGTGATGTCGACGGCGAAATGTCCGCCAATCACGTTCTGACAGCGCACCGATGTATTGCCTTCAATGGTGATAGAACGCGTCGGCATCGTATACCCCACTCCGGCCTCCATCGCACTATCCATATCGCATGGACGGCGCATGTTGGTAGCCGTGTTGCCTCGGATGGAAACGGATTCACATCCTGACAGATTTATACCGGTAAACCACACCGTTCCCGCTGGGCGATCTCCCTCGAGCGTCAAATTCCATCCATGCATCTTGTTGTTGTGCCCTATGACGTTCAGGCAGTTGTTTGCTTGACCAAAAAATCGACTAAATCCCTCGCCATCGTTGTCGCAGACGGAGAATCTATCAACATAGTTTGCATAAAAAAAACGAACGCCATAGGCGTTCTGCGTTTGATGCTCGGGCGTGACGCCACTCCCTTTACCCTTCAATCCGACAATAGCACAATCGGTGATGCGTGTTACCTTCCTGATCCTTAAGGTTTCACCGTCTCCTATTACATACGTGTCTTTCAAGTACTCACTCAGAATCACCGTATTACCCGAGACTGATTGAATAACACTATGCTCGCCTTTCGGCTTGATAGCGTATCCTGACTGCCCGGCTATTCCACTGAAGTAGTTCGACGAGAGAATCTCAACTTGGTCGCCCGGTTGAAGAGCCGTGGCTACCGCCGTTGTCAACGTACGGCGACCTTCATTGAAAATGTTAGATAGAGCTGGAACAGCATTCACCTCAGACCATTCGCCGGGTGCAACTGGAGACTCAAACCGAAAAAAAGCTTTTTGGCTGGTGTTTGGAAATCGCGTAATGATTTTTCCGCCTGTGCCACGCACGGTAACCCCGCTGACATGGATCACTACCTCGTCGTCCAAGTGATAGAGGTATCCATTGCGGCCCGCAGGAATGATGATTTCGCCATACCCACCACGCTGATTGAAATAGTTTGCCGCGGCTTGGAAGGCAGCCCAGTTGACACTCTGTGTGAGCGACGTCACGTGGGGATATGCAGCCTGCAGATCCGCAAACGAGGCAAAGCGAGGCTCCGTGCCGCTCAGCCAAACGGATACAGGATCAAGAGCATTATTCGGACGCGCGCCAAAATCCAGAACGGAGATACACTCGTTGAGCTTGTCGGAAACCGTATTGCCGATAGCCCCCTGCCCTGATGACAAATACCCTACCAGGGCCGCGCCTTTTTCAGCGTCGGAAACGTTGGCAAGGTCACCTCGTAATGCATCGTCCACCATTTGATGCTCTCCTAATGTATCGTGACACTTTAGAAGTCGCGAAGCCCATTTAACAAGGCAAGACGACCTCGTCGGACAGTGATTCAATTCTTGCAGTAGTTTGCCCTAACTTCACTCCGCGGTATATAACCGTTCATGAAAGAAGCATGCGTGCATATGGGATCAGTTGCGACCCTTAACTGCCAAGTCCATCAGCTTCCCGGTAACAACAGCGTCACCGTAAAGTCACCTCAAGATCATTTTTTCAGCGCAATAATTAACCGCCACACCATAGCGGCCGTAAATTGGGAGATTGAAAAATGGCAGATGACAGTCTACGCAGTGATCTCGCAAACGCTAGTGACCCCACCAAGGGCGCAGCATTGGTGGGATATATTCCCCTACTCAACGGCTCGACCGGGCGTATGACCGCCGACAAACTCCTTGAACGAGTTAGTGTTCTTGATTTTGGAGCTATCGGTGATGGTGTTAGCCGTCCACTGTCAACCATATTCGCGACACTAGCACTTGCCCAGCAAGTCTATCCGCATGCCACCGCATTGAGTGATGAGCTAGATTGGGCGGCATTCCAGGCTGCCTTGAATCTGGGCAAGACAAAGGGAGGCCTGACTATATATTGCCCAGGCACAGACTCGATCTACGTATTCGGCGAAAATGTATTGTCATTTGGCTCTAATGCGAAAGGCATTCGCTTCATCGGAGATGGTGGCGTTCTACGATTTCGTAGATACGGCGGAACTGCCAATTTAATCAACGGTGCCAATCCCCACGACGTAGAACTTCGCAACTTCAGGATTGAGGGCGGACAGCTTGGGTTAACAGGCAATGCTGCCGCGACAGATGGGCAGGGTATCTCATTCGCAAGTCCTAAAAACTGTATTGCCGATAGACTATTTTTTACAGACACAAGGGGGTTTGCTCTCCTCTGGTACAACAATAACCGAGACTCCGCTACAGATTGCAGCAATAACCTCATCATCGATTGCGGCACCGATGGAGCAGGAGTTGCTAGCTCATCGTTCTTGTTTGCGAACCTCTCCGACTCCATGATGATTCGGCCGACAGCAAAGAACAACACCGGGACCTCTGACGACACTGCCTATACGTTCGACCTGAAAAACAATTGCATCAATTGCTCCATCCTTGATTTCATCGCCACAAATTGCCGAATTGCCGTTGTGCTATCAGACGATAGCAGTAGTGGTTTTGGTATTGGCGCCAAGAACTCCAGAATTACGGGAACGGCGTATAACTGCGGTGCGGCCATGAGCACGAACAAGGCCAGTGGGACTTATGCGTCCGTCACTATGGTTGGGTGCGGCTCTGGGACAAGCGGTGCGCTGGCAATTGCGGGGTTCAACACACGGTGTACATATGACTTGGTAATTCACGACACACCAGCTGATGCCAATGCCATTTATAGCGGCTCTCCAGATCAACAATTCAACATCTCCCGCTACGACAACAGCGGTTTGTGGCTGTTCTCTAACAATGGATCTGCGGCTCGTAACGAGATAAACATTATGGGCGGGCCAAATAGAACATCCGGCCTTGCCAATATTCAGGCTCGAATAAACTCCATCAACGAAGCGACATTCCCGCGTGTCCTAGATATGCGCGACTTGCCGAACCCTGTTTGGAACGCTGCCAATACCCGGTGGGATTCGACACTCTGCTTCCCTATGCCTGGGGGAAGCAGGACTGCCAATGCCTTAACTATGCGGTCAACCGGAGATATCACTCTTCAATCTCAAGCCAACGTTAAGCTTTTATACTCCTCCTCCAGCGAAACATGGCGCATTCCCAATGGAGTGCCTGAGTATGCCGATGATGCCGCTGCCAGTGCAGGCGGATTAGCAATTGGCAGTCTGTACCGGACAGATAGCATTATCAAAATTCGCGTGACCTAGCCGAATATTATTAGGGAGGAATGTCGACTATCCTCCTCCACGTGCAATGCGCGTCAACTGCAACGTCAACTGCAGCGGCAGCACCTCACAATCTGCGTAATTACTGACTATCCAATCCACGACACACCAAAACTGGGAGGTCTCTATGGCCGACGACGAGTTGCGAAGTGATCTTGCTAACGCTACTGACCTGACGAAGGGCGCGACATTAGTGTCGTATAACGGGTACCAGACCGTCAGAGAACACCTGAGTGATGTAGTCACGTTCGAACAGTTCGGTGCAGGCAGTTCCACCACTGACAACGCTCCACTCGAACGCCTGATTACCTACCTAAATAGCCGCAGCTCTGGATGTGTCGTCCGTTTTGATGGCTACTACCGATTCACGCAACCCTGCCCCGTAATCCTCACGCGCGACAACGTCATGTTATGTGGCCGGGGAACGCTGGATTGCTCGGGTATGCCTATGACCGATGGGACTTTCCTGCTCTGGGCCGAAGGCCCGGGCTTTACGGGGGCAGCCACCACACTCACCGAGAACTGGGATGACAGTACAACGTACAACCCAGACGGCTCCGACATCGCTATCACGGTGGCGTCCACGACAGGCTTTAACGCAGGAGACCACGTAACTATTACCAGCGACGAATACTGGGGTGGTAGCGCTGGCCAAGGTTTTCGCTCAGTGGGTCGAGGCCGTTTGCGTCGCGTTCTCAAGATCATCGACAGTACGCATATGGCACTCGACGAAAGTTCCAACTACGACGTGTTTGACGCAATCTCGTACACCGTTAATGTCCGTGCACTTCGAATGCTCGAGGCGCTATCTATTTGTGATCTAACCATCATCGGCCCCAAAGAGAACATCGACTTCGAACCCGATTCAATAGCTGGTCCCGGTTTTCTATTCGGAAGATACTTACACGGATACCGCGAATCTGGTCTTAATATTAGAGCCTTCCAGACCAGCGGAACCGAGCTACACTTCGCCGATAGCGTGACTCTGCAAAATAACGTCTATCGATCTGTCTGGGCAGGCAATCGAATATTCAGCGTTCGTCACGCGGCATACATCAACGGGGACTTCGCCTTTGGGCGTCGCATGCAGGACTGGGACTGCTCGTATCGCCCTTGGGGTACGGACAACCGCGAAGAAGTGCAAACCGAACATATCCAGATCCTCGGTGGCATAAGCAGAAATGCCAATACCGCCTTTGGTGGACACATGGCACATGGCGTCACCGCGATCGGCTGCATTGCCAGAAACACGCGTACGGGCTTGCACAATCGAGGTAAGAACACACGCCTTGTAGGCTGCGACTTCCAAGTACAAGAAGTTGGTGTGGTCCTTGGCCTAGGCTCATCCGGCCTTGAAGACGTAGGCACGTGGAAATATCCAATCAACGCCGGATATTGCATCATTGATGCCACCACACGGCTAATCGCCGGCAGTCGTGGAGTTCATGCCACCACTAGTTGGGATCGCTTTCAGTGCGACGCGTATATCGAATCCCGCAACGCATTGTCCGCATTCGGCCAGTATTTATCCAATGTAAAGATCACCGCGAATTTCAAGGGCACAGATCCTACCGCAACATATGGTGGCTACTGCTTTGGCTTGGGTAATACTCCCCCAATAGAGGCTAGCAACATCCTCATCCAAGGCGGAACCATAGAGGGTACAAATCGGGCCATTTGGCACCTGGGTGTTCAACCGGGCGGAATCATCTCGAATGTTCGCGTTGACGGTGTAACGTTCAAGGACGTCAATACATACTACGTCAGGGGCGAAGGAACATTATTCGACGAGTCGTGCTGCGTGACTAACTGCGTGCATGTTGGCGAAGAGACCGCGACTAAAGTGAGCGGACTGCACAGCGATCCACAACGGGCGGTATTCTGGGAGTCGAACAACACCTGGAGTCCGAGCGTAACGCGCGGCAATCTGGACGGACAATTGGTTGTTTACATCAAAGGCGAGATGGGGATGATAAATCTCAACCCTACGACTAACGCGAACATTACTTCGCTATCGTCTGGCAGACGCTCTCAGACTATTGTTCTGAGAAACGATGGGCCGGGAACACTCACTGTGGCGAACAACCCACCGACAATTCGTTTAAACGGAGCGTATAACAATGCAGCTCCGGGCTCCACGCTCACCCTGATATCCGTAAGTAGCACGGGCAGCCAGTGGGCGGAACTGTCTCGGATGATCGTAACTTAACCACCATAGTGCAACCACCTCAAACTGGGAGACTTAAATGGCAGATGATGCACTGCGCGGCGATCTTGCTAACGCTACCGATCCGACGAAGGGTGCTGCATTAGTTGGATATTACGGAGGCACCGGGTCGTCGCCCGATGACACCGTGTTTGCCCAATTGGGCAGTACTCCCTTAAGAATCGAGGCCTTCGGTGCAGTAGGTGACGGCGTTACGGACGATACTGCCGCGTTTCAAGCTGCCTATGCTGCCCTGGCTACGGCCCCTCGCCCCTTATGGCTTGAGCAGAGTAGAAACTACCTCATTACGCAACAGCTTGTCCCGTTACCTCCGAGTGTGACCCTCTACGGTAACGGTTCGACCATTACTTACGCACGGTCCGACGCGAGCAAAAACACCCAATTCAGTTTCGGCGACTACACGCGTGTGCTCAACCTGACCCTCCACGTTCCTAGCGGATTTGTCATTCGACGATTTGCGACATTCGGCGAGGGGGCCTCAGCCGATGGGCTCACTATCTCCAGTGCAGATCAACAGCCTCTCGGCGAGAAGAACCAAGACGCGTGCATATGGGCATTCCGCAATAACGTCCGCTTGCGCAACTTGCAGATCCATAACTGGGACCTTCCTATCAGGCTTTACCACCCTGATTTCATCCCGGACAATGTGGAGATTGAAGGATTCAAGATTACGTCGTATGGGAAGGGCATCATCTTTTCGAGTGTGACCAATTCACGCATCCATTCTGGTTCGCTTGTTGGTAAATCGCCTAACGCTGAGACAAACCCAGGCTACAACGCCATTGGTGGAGCCCCCGGCAACGGGTGCAGTATTTCGGATATCTACATTAACGAATCTGGTGAACATGGGATCTATTTCTCAAATCCCGCTGCGCAACCTCGCGGGCTCAGGATCAGCAACATCACGTTGGAGAATACTGGTCAATGTGGGATAAAGGTCCGCGGATACCACGCATTGAGTATCAACGGCATCGTCGTCAATGATTGCGCGACCGGCAACCTTACGGGTTCAAACGAGGATGGCCTGCGGCTAGAGCAATGCGTGGATGTGCTCGTTTCGGGCTATCGCGTTATGAAAACCCTGAAGGCACAATCATGCAACGTCGGCGCAGTAATAGCCGGATCCACGAATGTCTACATCAATGGTTTTTACGTTGACACTCCTGCAGTGAATGGAACGGAAATTGCGACTCAACTCGTCGTCGACAAGGAAACCGGAATCTCGACGCCCGTCCCTTGCCACGACATCTACTTCAACGGATTCACCGTCCGGAACTCGGTTGGCGCCTGCATCAACGTCCGCGACAGCGCGGATATCGGCATAGGAAACATCCACGTCTCCGGTTCGGACATCGACTCCCCCGCCAGCAACATCATTACCGTAGACGTCCCCTCTCCTCTTACCGGGCCTATCTCGGTCAATGGAGTAGCCAGAACCAACAATACCTACGTCAACAACATAAACAACACTCCTGGCGTCAATGTAAGCCTGCTGGCAAAAGACGCGACACAGAATCTTGGGCTAGTGAATCGCATGGCGGTTCTCGATCTGAACAATTTTGTGCCAGGTAATGGCGGAGGGTCCCTAGGAACCTTGGCGCTGCGTTGCGCCGGCACGACCGGCCAAGGCAACTATGGAGGGTCGATTTCATTTCGAGGTATCGGCGTGGAGCGCCGTAAAGCCGCGATCGCCTCAGTACAGAATGGCGCCAACGCCAGCCAGACTGGTATCGCTTTTCTGGCAACAGATTCGTCGACCATCGCAACAGACGAAGTATTTGAAATCGCTCGTATAACCGGGGGAGGCTTTCGCCCTGGCGTGGACAACAGCCGCCAACTGGGATCCGCGACTTACCGCTGGTCTGAGGTATACGCGGCAACAGGTGCGATCAATACATCAGATGCGCGGTTAAAGACGGAGGTGGCCCCGCTCTCCTCCGCAGAAATCACATGCGCACAAGCGCTGGCTCGCGAAATCGGGTGGTATCAATGGCTCCAACAAGTTGCTGACAAGGGGTCCGCCGCCCGCCGTCATTTCGGCATGACAGTTCAACGCGCGATTGAGGTGTTTAAATCCCACGACCTAGATCCATTTGCCTATGGAGCGATCTGCTATGACGAGTATGAGGCTGAGCCTGAGGTGAGGTATGCCGATGACGAGACCGGGAAAGATATCGTCGTACGCCCTGCTCGGCCGGTTGGTGATGTCTATTCATTCCGTTGGGATGAGCTTGGTGCATTCATCATGCGGGGCATCGTGGCAGCTCAGGATGCATTGGAGTCGCGCGTAGCAGCGTTGGAGACAAAATAAAATTATGCGGGGCCCATGAAAAGCCCCGTTTTTCGCCTGAACGCGTACACTGTAAGTACAAAAAGACTCATGTGGAGCACCGAAGCTGCGCTCCTCGTAGAGCACGCCGTAGATTCCTTGTGAGGACACGACGATGGACCAGAACGATGACAAAACGCGGGATTCCGATCAATTGGGCCTAAGCGCCGATGAGCTGGCGGCTTTCGCGGAAGCTGCCGGGATTGAGGAAATTGAACCCACAGCCTTGATGGCATTCGCCCTGTCGATAGCAGAAGAATGCGCCGAAATCGGAGACCGCTACTCGTTGAACGGGCGCAATTGCGGTGATGAAATCCGGACTCGATTTGGATTGGGTTAACTGTGCTAAACCACCAGCAGGCCGACCACAAGGGCTTTACCCCGGGCTAAAGTGGGGCTTATTGTCTGATGGCCGCGCTCTTCGGGAGCCTCCTTCCCAGAACCTGGACTTTGGGACCGATCTATGAGCATCACCCGTGTCACCGCTGAGCGGCTGATTGCGAGTTGCCTGAAATCCGAGATTGGAGAAGAGCCCTTCCTTACCGAATGGCGGAAACAAAGGGAGCCGATCATTTATCCGAATAGGGATTGAAATGCTGGGTATCATTCCGGCATGGCAACCTACCCCATCCCTGAATGCCTAGAGGACACCCATGACGGCGATGAGTGGGCCGTCGCTGCCATCCTATGTGGGCGTGCGGTCGCGCTTCGCTATATCTCGGACATTGTGCCAGACATGAAATTGACCGAATTGGCAATCAACCGTTGGCTGGATGGCAACCCGATCGAGTTGCGCGAGCTTCAGGCGCTGGGTCCGGTGAGCATCGGAATCGTTACCATAGATGGTTTCGAGGGACGGTGGAAGTTAGCCGAATCCTAACCTAGTGGAGGCTACCGGAGGATACTGACGGATAGGCATGCCGCAGTCATTCCTGTGTATGGCGGCATCCTGCGCCAAAACGCGATCCAAAGTCCTTCGAGCTCCTCTCAGCAAAGTTCCTTGATAGATTTCACGCTGCCTTTGAGGCCGGTTCGATAAACAAGCCTTCGGCGCGCGCCGCAATTCGTTTGTGAATAACGGCGATTTCATCGGCTTCTCTCAGCACCTTAAACCCCGGTCTGCGCGCCCTGCGGCGTTGCATGTCTTTCGGGCGGAGAGTAGTAACATCCACATTTTGGAAGAAACTGCGATTCCCGCCGTCCGCCCAAGATTCAGACAAGACCCCGTGAGCAAGGATCACATCAAACTGATCCAGCTCTACATGGTAGTAACTAAAATCAATTACGTTAGTTTCCTGAAAAATCGATTTACCGTTAACTAAGTCCTTTGCGCGAATCAGCACCTCATCGATATATAAGTGGTGCCAGGGAGAAACACGCAAGTCCTGGCTAGGCAGATTAGCCCCTAGAGCCCCTGTCAAAATCCGTATTGGTAGTGACTCCGCTCGCTGTTCATGAGTGCGTAATACGGCGCCCTGATAGTGGCGCCAGCCTATCCACTTAACCGTCCGCAAGCCCGTGAGACTCATTACTTTGTCGCCAACGGCCAAAGACTCAACGGCAACTGGGCCACTATCTGTCTCAATCAACGTTCCATTGACGAAGCAGGGAGGACTGCCCAGAAATGGATCCGTATTGTATGGAACCGTCTGGCCGACGGCATATTGATCGGCGGAACTGGTGGTGACCATTGTATACAAGGTGTCACCCTCCTCGGAAGGATAGGTAAGGATCATTCCCTCGTTAACGAAACCTACGACCGTCCAAGATTCAAATTCGTTGCCGACCACTCCCCACATCCGGACGCGCTCCCCCGCGATAAAGAACTGCTCATTTTCGCTTTGAAGATAATTGTAGCGGTCGATGGTGAACTGGTGCTCGACGGTAAATTGCCCATCTTCACCAATGCTCAATGCGTGCCCTTTAGAAGCGGTAAATCGGATCATTATCAACTCCGGTACGGTTGGTTGACGTCAAAATTTTCTCTTTGTACCAAATTTTTTTAATATTCGACTTGTTTATTTGTTACACGTTCGACGTGTGCCCGTCCGCTCCCAACCGCACTTGCCAGCGTGGGACTCGAACCCACCACCGAACAGCGTTCTATTTCTGTCGTATAGCTGTAAGCGGCCGGTAAAACCATGTTGACGAACCATATGAGTAAGCGCTCGGGGAACACACCTTGAGGTAGGCCGACGATCGTAAGACCATCAGGCCCTCTTGAATCAAATTCGGTGCAACGGCGCCGGCGATATGATCCCCCCATTCAAAGCTGGACTCGTTGCTTACTGTTAGCAGCGTCGCATCTCCGTGACCTCGGTTGCTCGGGATCACGGCGTCAACGCTAATCTTGTTCGCCGCTGACTCCAGAAACACGAGCGTTATGGTCATCTCGATGTCAGCGCAACATCGACGACGATCCACCGTGATGCCGCGACGCAATTCATTGCCGTGCCGAGCGCGGTGAGTCCGAAGTCCTTCGAGCTCTCAGCAAAGTTTTCTTGATAGATTTCATGCTGCCTTTGAGGCCAGCTCGATAAACAAGCCTTCGGCGCGCGCCGCAATTCGTTTGTGAATGACGGCGATTTCATCGGCTTCTCTCAGCACCTTAAACCCCGGTCTGCGCGCCCTGCGGCGTTGCATGTCTTTGGGACGCAGAGTAGTGACATCCACATTTTGGAAGAAACTGCGATTCCCGCCGTCCGCCCAAGATTCAGATAAGACCCCGTGAGCAAGGATCACATCAAACCGATCCAGCTCTACATGGTAGTAACTAAAATCAATTACGTTAGTTTCCTGAAAAATCGATTTACCGTTAACTAAGTCCTTTGCGCGAATCAGCACCTCATCGATATATAAGTGGTGCCAGGGAGAAACACGCAAGTCCTGGCTAGGCAGATTAGCCCCTAGAGCCCCTGTCAAAATCCGTATTGGTAGTGACTCCGCTCGCTGTTCATGAGTGCGTAATACGGCGCCCTGATAGTGGCGCCAGCCTATCCACTTAACCGTCCGCAAGCCCGTGAGACTCATTACTTTGTCGCCAACGGCCAAAGACTCAACGGCAACTGGGCCACTATCTGTCTCAATCAACGTTCCATTGACGAAGCAGGGAGGACTGCCCAGAAATGGATCCGTATTGTACGGGAACGCTTGGCCGACAACGTAGTCATCGACGGAATTGGTCGTCAACAACATATGGCCGCGCCAACCAGCGTCGTCAACAAAGTAAACAATTACGCCCTCGTTGACGAAACCTGTGATCGTGCCATTTGTAAATTCGCCGCCGTCGAATCCCCACATCCGGACGCGCTCGCCCGCTATAAAGAATTGCTCATTCTCGCTTTGGAGATAATTGTTGCTGTCGGGGGTGAAAGCGTGGATGACAGTGTATTGGCCATCTTCCCCAGGCTCCACTGTATAACCTTTCGAAGCTACAAATCGGATCATGGTCAACTCCAGAATAGTCTGACGACGTCAAAAGTTTTCTAGTTGTACCAAAATTCCATAAGTTTCTTCCCATTTATTTTGTTACAAGCTCCATATGTACCCTTCAGCTCCAACGTACTTGCCAGCGTGAGATTCGAACCCATCAGCGGACTGTGTTCTATTTCTGTCGTATCGCTCGACTATACCCTTGCGATCCGTGCTTACGAACAGCGAATCAAGCCAGTTAACGTTGGGAGAGCCAACTGGGTTTTGCGTCTCGTTGCGCGCCGGAAAACGCGCGGCTGCTATGCATTATGAGCGTGATCCAAGCCGCCAAACTCAATGCTTAAATCCGTGCGACTGCCTGCGCGACATTCTGCAGCGTCTGCCCCCGCATCTGAATAGCCGGATTGACCTGCAGCTTTTGGGGTGCAGTTCAAAATGATGGACACGTATGGTTAGCGTCCGGGCAACCCATCTTGATACGTTAGGGCGTATCGATGAGCATAAGTCTCCATTTATATAGGTGGAGCAATGCACTCTTCAGACCCTCT
>NZ_CBCSJH010000031.1:0-39963 GCF_965139195.1 Bordetella tumbae
GCTCATGGGCCGAGTCGCGGCGATAGGCCCGGCGGGGCTTTTACACGCCGACCTCCTGCGCCAAAAGAACTCCACTCTACGCATGCCACAGACAACAACCGTAGCGGAGAAAAATACCCCCACGAGGGGCAGCAAGCCGTTGGCGCAACCAAAAGAACCGAGATTCAGGACGATGTCAGACCGGCGAGATTAGACTGGAAGCTCAGAACACGGTCTTGCTCCACATTGCCGGACGTTTGATCCCCAGTCCGACGATTGCAGGGCCAGTTCTCTGACACCAATGCCGCGCCCCCCGCGAGCCTTTAACGGCGCGGCATTGTGTGACCCTGCCCGGCCCGGCTTTTTCAAGCCGGGCCTTTTTTTGCCTGGATCAACGGCGGCGGCCGAAACCGATCACCAGCACGCCGGCCACAATCGCAGCAATGCCAGCCCAAGTCGGAATCGAGATCGATTTTTCCGTTTCCGCCGTCGCCTTGACCGAACCGATCTGCAACACGGTTTCTTCGCTGGTGTAGTTGAAACCCTTGTACACCAATGCCGCCGCACCCAATGCGATCAGAACCGCACCCACAAGCGTCGCCAGTTTCATCGTTATCATCCTTTATTCATCAATGACGATGCGGCGGACGATACCAGAAGGCCCGTACTCTGTCAGTGACAGAACGCATCGCAGTACGCCACCAGTGAAAACCGCTACGGACCCGTTGTGCGACACAGAGCCCGCTCACTCATACAACGTCGCCCCTTTGCGCCGCGTAAACTGCGCTAACGAACGCAACGCCAACGCATGCATCGCCGCAACCGAAGGCAATAGCGTCTCGTCCTGACGCGTCAACACACCGACGATACGCTCGACGACAGGCTCGACCAACGGCACGAACGCCAGACCCGTGCTCGCGGGAGGTCGAGCCAGCACAGGCAACGCGGTCACCCCGAGTCCCCCCGCCACACTAGCCAGCAACGAAGCTCGATTCGAAATATCCATCGCTGGATCATCCACGCCGGCGCCAAGCTGGCGGCCCTTGAGCGTCGCAAACGTCGCATTTGCAATCAATCGCTCGCCGGTCAACTCAGACCACGCAATACTGCGGCGCCGCGCCAAGGGATGCGTCTTGCGGCAAACCAGACCAAAACTATCACGCGCAACGGGGCTGAACGCCAACTCGTCCGTACGCGGCAATTGACCCGCCACGCCCACCTGCACATCTCCCGACAACACCAGACGATGCACATTGGGAGACGACTCATCCACGGCCCGGATTCGAACATCAGGATGCCGCTGGGCATAACGCGCCACCAATCGCGGCAGCCACTCGTCTGCCAACGAAGGCATCACCGCCAATGACACTGGCCCCTGATACCCCATCGCATAAAGCCGCGCCCCATCCTGCACGCGATCATGCGTCGCCAGCAGCTCTCGAAATGACGGCAGCAACGTCTGCCCCAACGGCGTCAAGCGAGCGCGCTTGCCAGGCTCGAACAACGGTGCGCCAATCTGTTGTTCCAGGTCTTGCATCGCTGCCGAAACAGCCGCTTGTGAGCGAAAAGTGCCCTGGGCCGCATCGCGGAAACTGCCCAGATCCGCCGCCAGTACGAACTGACGCAGATGCTGAATTTTCAAAGGAGCAGACATGGTGCAGCCATTATCTAATTCGGATTTTCCGAAATTAACATGAATTAATTTAGATTGCTAAAACCGGACTGCAGCGCCAACAATGCTCCCATCGTTCAACCGGGAGCCCAGCATGTCTGTGCAAGTTCGCAAAGTCGTTAGCTACGTAGAAAAGACCTTGATCGAAGGCGGCAAAGCCGCTGAAAAACCGTTGGTGATGATCGTGGCTGCAGCAGTAATCCGTAACCCTTGGGCCGACAAACCGTTTCAGGAAAATCTGCGCCCGGAAATCCTGGCCGCCGCACCGCCATTGGGTGAATTACTGGTCGGCGAAATCCTGCGCCATGCAGGGTCGGCCGATGCGATCGAGGCTTACGGTAAAGCGGCTATCGTCGGCACCTCGGGCGAAGTCGAACATGCGTCCGCCCTGATCCATACCTTGCGTTTTGGCAATGCCTATCGCAACGCGGTAGAAGGCACCAGCTACCTGAGTTTCACCAACACGCGGGGCGGTCCGGGTTGCGTCATCTCCATTCCGATGATGCACAAACAAGACGAAGGCTTACGCTCGCATTATCTGACCGTACAGACCTGCATCTACGACGCACCGGCCCCCGATGAAATCGTGATTGCCTTGGGCGCTGCCACCGCTGGCCGCCCACATCACCGCATCGGCAATCGCTATTCCGACTTGAAAGAACTGGAACAAGAGGCGCAAGCAAAATGAACGCTGCGGTGCGTCGATCAGGCCAGGGCGCGCCCTTGGTCCTGCTGCATGGTGTGGGTCTGGATCATCGCCTGTGGGATGACCTCGCTCCCTGCCTGGAATCGGATTTTGAGGTCTTGCGGTACGACCTCCTCGGTCACGGACAGGCGGCTCCATTACGAGCTGCCGTCACACCGGAAGACTTTGCCAAACAACTGGACCGCGTACTGGACCAAGCCGGCTGGAACGATGCTCATTTGTTGGGCTATTCCATGGGAGGCCTGATTGCAGCCCACTACGCCGCGACAAGAGCCTCACGCGTCCAGCGACTGACACTGCTGAGTACGGTTTATCAACGCACCGAAGCCGAAGCCACAGCGGTTCGCGCGCGGCTCGACGCGTCAACAACTCAGGATGCTCAAGCCTCGACGGCCGTATCCCTGGCGCGATGGTTCACTCCCGCGTATCGCGAAACCCACGAAACGCGTGTCCAGGAAATCGGACAACGCTTACTCGCCAATGACCGCGACAGCTTTCTGCATGCGTATCGCATGTTCGTCACGGGCGATCGCCTGATCGATACACACGCGATCCGTTGCCCGGTACTCGTCATGACAGGCAGCGACGACGTGGGCTCCACACCGCGCATGAGCGAAACCCTGGCCGCCGATTTGCCGCGGGCGCAATTGCAGATCGTCGCAGGACAGCGCCACATGCTGCCCGTGGAGGCGCCTGCCACCGTCGCTCAGGCGTTGCGAGGTTTTTTCTTGCCGGCCTCTACATAACGCACTATTCCCGCACAGGGAGGAGACAAACCATGAATCGCAGAACCCTACTCAAATATGCCGCCGCCCTAGGCGCCGCAGAACTGGTTCAACCCGCCTGGGCGCGCGAGGCGCCGTTGCGCGTCGTCGTGCCTTTTCCCCCAGGCGGCGGCACCGACGTCCTGGGACGCGTGATTGCGGCCTCACTAGAGCCTGCGCTGAACCGTCCCGTCATCGTCGAAAACAAGCCTGGGGCCAGCGGCATGCTGGGCGCGGACTACACCGCCAACGGCGCGAAAGACGGCGGCATTCTGCTATTCGCAGGTCTGGTTCCGTCCGTACGCTACTACGCCAGGCCACCTGAAGACGTTCTCAAGCAATTGGCGCCCGTATGCCCTATCGCGCGCTCGCCGTACATGGTGGCAGTGAACGCCGATGTGCCAGCCAAGACCATGAAAGAACTAGTCGAACAGGCCAAGGCTCGCCCCCAGGATCTGACCTTTGGCACGCCTGGCAACGCGACTCCCCAACATATCGCTACCGAACTCATGCAAGCCGCCTGCGGCATCGACATGCTGCACGTGCCCTACCGAGGCACCGGGCCGATGATGACGGACTTGCTGGGCGGACAAATCCAGTTGGTCGTTGCCACAGTCGCTGCCGTCGAGCCCTACCTGAAAAGCGGCCGGCTGCGCGTATTGGCCGTTACCAGCGCAGAACGCTTACCTAAATATCCGGACATCCCCACTATCGCGGAAAGCGGTTACCAGGGATTTTCCGCACAAATCCAGTTCGGCACGTATTGCGCCGCGGGGACGCCAACGGACATCATCGCCGCGCTGAATCAGGGCGTGAACCGCGCACTGCAAACGGAAGATGTTCGGCGCAAACTGGGCGAGCAAGGCTTCACGCCGACAGGAGGCCCGCCCGAGGCATTGCAAGCGGCCTTGCTGTCCGAAATTCGCGAGGTCGCGGCCCTGGTGAAATCCGGCAAAGTCAAAGTCGATCTCTAGCGATAAAACCCAGCCCGGCAGACAGAACATCATCCGGCCTGCGCCTGAAGGAGCCGGACACTGAGCGTCGGCCCGATGTCGTCTCGAGATACACAAGAAAAGCACTGACCTGCCGGCGAACCGGGCAAGGGTCGTATAGAATCAACCCTTTTGCCCGACGCCATGTGGTTCAAGAATCTCAAGATCTACCGACTATCCGCACCGTGGACGCTGACCGGCGAACAGCTCGAAGAAAGCTTGGCTCGGCATGCCTACCAATCCGGTAACAACCTCGAAATGCAGAGCGTGGGCTGGATTTCGCCTCGCGAAAACGCCGCGCTTTCACACACCGTCAATCAACAGATTTTGCTCAGCCTGCGTGCCGAGAAAAAGCTGCTGCCGACCACGGTCGTCAACCAGGTCGCTCGTGCCCGCGCTCAGGAAATCGAAGAGCAACAAGGGTACAAGCCTGGCCGCAAGCAAATGAAGGAAATCAAAGAGCGCGTCACTGACGAGCTCTTGCCCAAGGCCTTCAGTGTCTATCGTGACACGCGTGTCTGGATCGACCCGGTCAACCATTGGCTGGTCATCGATGCCGCCGCCTCGGCCAAGGCCGATGAAGTCATCGGCTTGCTGGTCAAGACCATCGATCCGCTGCCACTGGAAAACCTGTACGTCGCGCAATCGCCCGCTGCCGCCATGACCGGCTGGCTGGCCGCCGACGAGGCCCCCGCGAATTTCAGCATCGACCAGGACACCGAACTGCGCGCCTCGGGCGAAAGCCGCGCCGCCATTCGTTACGTCAAGCATTCCATCGACGTCGACGACGTGCGCCGCCACATTCAGTCAGGTAAACAATGCACGCGCCTGGCGTTGACCTGGGCCGACCGCGTGTCCTTCGTGCTGACCGAAGCCCTCGACGTGAAACGTGTTGCGCCACTGGACGTCCTCAAGGAAGGCAACGACACCGTCATGCAAAATGACGATGAAAAGTTCGATTCCGACATGGCATTGATGACGGGCGAACTGGCGAAATTGCTGGCCGATCTCACCGAGGCTTTAGGCGGCGAAAAGCGTATTTAAAAAAAGCCCCACAGACTGGGTTCAATCCAGTCCGTGGGGCATCATTGCTTTTATCGCCGGGCCATCTCAGGATAAACACATTGCCTGAGAACCAAGCCCGGCGGCCATACATGCCCGCCGGTAAAGACCATCAATCCAGCCCGTGGAAAATCGAATCGTCCGGGCCGATATGCGACGGATGTTTCCACGTCACATCGCGCATCGAATGCTGCACCAGACCTTCCACCCCTAGCAGCACCGCGAAAATCGCCATCCGGATCGGAATACCGTTATCCGTCTGACGGAAAATCGCCAGACGCGGATCGTCATTCAGATCGACGCTCAGATCGTTGGCACCGGGCCGGCTATCGCGAGGCAGCGGATGCATGACGATCGTATCGGGTCCGCAATGCGTGTCGATCGTCGCGCGGCTGATCTGAAACTCGGGCGTGTAGCCTTCGCTTTCCTCGTTGGCGAAACGCTCCTTCTGCACACGCGTCGCATAAATTACGTCTGCGCCCGCCAAGCCCTCTGCCAGGCTGCTTTTTTGCTCGATCACATTATCGTTACGGCTAGCCTGTTCGATGATGTAGTCGGGCATTTCCAGCCCTGGTGGGGAAATCAAGGTGAACTTGATGCCCTTGTACAAGGCCAACAGCTTGATCAACGAATGCACTGTACGGCCGTATTTCAGGTCGCCGACCATGGCAATATGGGCGCCATCGAGCAGCTTACCCAGCCGCGAGAACTCGGTCAGAATCGTGTACAGGTCCAACAGTGCCTGGCTGGGATGCTCGCCCGGACCGTCGCCGCCATTGACGACGGGGATATTCGTAGCCTGCGCAAACTCGGCGACCGAGCCTTTATCGGGATGACGAATCACCATGGCATCGACGTAACCGCTCATGACGCGACTGGTGTCGTAAATCGACTCGCCTTTGGCCATCGAGGAAAAGGTAAAGCCGGTGGTATCGCACACCGAACCGCCCAGGCGGCAAAAAGCCGAACCGAAACTCACGCGCGTACGCGTACTGGCCTCAAAAAACAGGTTCCCCAGCACCGCCCCTTCCAGGACGCGAGATACTTTTTGCCGACGGGCGACAGGCTGCATCAGGTCGGCTACGCGGAACAGATCCTCGACCGACTCGCGGGTAAATTGATCCACAGACAGTAATTGGTGTTTGCCATTCACTGCGATCCGCTCTCGCAACGGGCCGGCCTGTGCGCTCTGCGTATACTTTTCCAGCAAGGCGCTGTTTTGTACGATTTCACTGACAAAACGCTCGACCACCTCGGGCATCGCACGGAATTCTTGCGATCCTTCTGGCAGGAGCCATGTGTCTAGGGCACGTCGCTTCACGCCGATACGGGTGGCGAAGACATCGCGAGTCAGATTGAGGCGACGCATGGCGTCGCGTAGAAAGGCTTGCTGGGAAATGGACATGGCGGCCCCTGGGTTGCTAATGTACGCAATGCGTATATTAAACCCAGGATTTCGTGCGCCGCAAGCGATTTTCTATCGCGACTCGAGGAGCGTTATTGGCGGTCCAACGGACGGCATACCGGCGTCGCGCTCTGGATCGAGGCTTTGGCTGCCTCGATCTCCGCCTGATCCCACTGTCCTTGACCCAGCACCATGACGGTGACGTTCGACGCACTGGCGCCGTCCGATTGGGCTCGAATGATTTCCAGGATTTTGGCGGGCTCGGTCTGCTTGAAAATCCGAATCTCATTGGGCGCGCCCTTTTCCCCCAAGGTCTGATGCGTTTGATACACCACACCATAAGGATGGGTGCGTTGCTCATGGCAAACACGCACATACTCGCCCGCGCGGCGATGCGCCGCCTGGACATCTGCCTGTACCGAAAAAGTTTCTGTTGCTCCTGGAGGATCGCCGGACAACAACCCTTTGCTGGCGCAGCCGCTCAATACAACGGCAATGGTCAACCCTGCCAGACCCAAAATGCGCATAGTCATTCCCACTAGATAGTGCTAATGGTGGCATTATGCATCACTAGCCGCACGTCGCGCGGCGTGCCGCTCACGCAAACCGAGTGAGTGAGCGGCGGGCGCCAACCTTAATCAGCCGCGCGCTGAATGCTTTCACCGCCCTTTTCGATATCCTTGCCGGCCCCCGCAATCGTATTGCACCCCGCCGAGATGGCGGACACAGCAAGCAGAACGACGAGCAAAATGCGATTTTTCATGAGTTCTCCTGTGACGACTTATCATCAGGGCCAGACCTACTGACCCTGCAGCCGGACTTCAGATCCCCGGCTCGGTAATCATGCACCGTTTTTTAACAAATCGCCAAACAAATCAATATGCCAACAGTGCACACTGTGTCATACACGCCAAAGCTCTCATAAGGTAGGATGACGGTATGCGACATTCTTCTTCTACGCCCGGCGATGCGGACCAAGGCTGGGGCTGGCAACAGCCCGGTCACGGCCAAGCCGCATTGGCATTATTCATTGATGATCTGCACCATGTATTGCAGGCCCATGCCGCGCGACGGCTAGCCAGTGCAGCCCCCTTGAGCGTCGCACAGGAACAGGTCGACGCCCTGCTCGCCCGCTATGTAGAGAAGCGCAAAGCGCCGGAAATTTTCGAGGGGCAATCGGTCACCTTGAAAGAAGGCACCGACCGGGATGGCGTATCGCACACCGTGCCGATCTTTTCGCCACATCTGAAGCAGGCCTTGGTGGCCATGCTGGGTCAACCGGGCAAGCAGACCCAGTAATTAACAGTACTGCGGCGGCGCCACGTACCGATTCATACGAACCACAGGGCCGCCCACGCACAGGCAGGCCCTATCCATCATAGCGTGCGCTACTGTTTGGCTGCTGCCTGCATCGGGCCCGACCACGGCTCCGTTTCCAACACCAGGCGCGTTTCTTGAAAGCCCCCTAGCCCGCTCTTTAGTAACCCCGTATTCAACGCCTGGCCGATAGCGCGCCGGCACAGCGTTTCAAAATCGTCAGATAGCGATTGGAATGCTCCATCGGGAATACGCAGCCGCAAGCTCGCATCCGCCGAATCCGCCGTAGCGGCGGCATCCCCTATATGAACATGTGCGGGATAACCATGCGGGCACCAAACGCCCACATAGTACTGTCCCTGCGGGCCGATATCTGCGATATAGCCGGGATGATCATACTTGGCTGTACCCATGTAACACGTCTCCTGAGAAGAGAAAGCTGATAATCCGCCTGGGCATGGTATCCCATGCCCGGCGCGGCTGCTACAGTGGGATTTACCCCAAGACAAACCATGCTTCAGCCTCAGAACGTCCTGAGAATCTGCTGCACTTTGCCCTCGAGACTGTGAACGTCGTCTTCCATCGCAGCTCGCTTGTCGCTCAGCCCGCGGATTTCGTTTTCGCTGCTCTCCAGCTGCTTCAGATAACGCGTGCTCAAATCGCTGCTCCCCGGCACCGCGCCGAGATTCTGCCGAATGCGCTCCTGCTCACCCACCAAGCGCTCGCGCGCGTCGTCCAGATCCTGTAGAGCGGCCTGCGCCTCGACCTGTTTTTTGCGTGCCTCGGCCAACTGAACCAGCTTGGCCGCCAAGGCCTTGTCGGGACTGGATGCCGACCACGCCAATAACATGTCGGGTGCCGTATCAACCACCGCATAAGCGTTGCGCTGCAACTGCTCATCCACGGCTTCCAACGTCTTTTCCTGGCCCGCCGCCACAGTGGCCTTTAACCGATGATGGGTAGCGGTTTTGCCATCGCTTTCAGGTGATGAGAAGGTCCACCCAGATCGAACGGGATGCTCAATCACGACAACACGCTCACCGTCCAGGGCACCCGAGACGGTGTACCGCGTCACGATACGGGACTTTTGCGTCAAGCGCAGCAGCCCGTCCACCACCTTGATCTCGACGACTTCATCGACCGGTTTTTGATCCTCGGCAATACTCACCTTTCGGTCTGTGGCAAAGCTGGCCAAACGCGTGTCCTCATTGGGCAACCCTACCAACTGTGCATCACCGACATAACCCGACTGAGCGTCATAAATCGTGAGAATGCCGCCCGGCAGACTGACACCCGTCGTGTTCTTTAGCATCAACGCAGCCACAGGATGCGGTGACGATGCGCCCGCCTGATACACGGACACCATCGTGGCCGGCACCTCAGCATCAACAATAGGCGTGGACAAGGTGTCGCCATTGCCCAGATCGTAAGTACCTGGCAGCGCAAATGTGGCGGAAATATCGCTTTCACTGGCCGCGGCGCTGTCCTCGGCGGAGGCCGTTGCCCCGCCATACTGATCCGCCATGGCAACGGGTGCCGGCGCTGCCTCCAACATTGGCGCGGCAGGTGCGGGCCGAATCGCCCTCATCCTGGCCGCCCCCGTCGAGGCAGCAGCTCCTGCCGCTTGCTCACGATTCGCCAGATTTCCCGTATCCGCCCTGGGCACATTGGTCGAGGCCGTATTCACCGGCAGCTCGTATCGATTCTTCCAATACAACTGGTGCAGACGCTGCCTGAGCGTTACGGGATCCGCAGACGTCAACACGATTTTGACGTGCTTCCAGTCTTCGCCACTGGCATTTTCCAGTACTGTCCAGGCCTGCAATCGGGCTTTGCCATCGTCCTGCGCCACGACCTTATATGCTGTCTTCCATATGGGTGCGGCGATTACGTACGAGACATCGACATTGCTGTTCGATGCGCCTGTCAGATTAATATTTATCACGCGCGACCGGTCGTTCTTGGCCCGCCCGATCGCGTCGGCGGCCTCGGCGAGCTTGTCCCTCAGCGCGGCGTCATCGACACTGATAGAGGCGTCTTGCGACAACTCCAGCGTCGCGACCGCGCCCGAGGATGTCAGCGCAGACAACAGGAAAAACTGGGTGCCATCGGCGCCTTTGCGCGGCTCGACTCCCAGCACCTTGCCCTGCACCGTTTTGCCATTACTCGTCACGGTAACGGCTGCGCCCTGCAAAGCGGTCAATAGCGCAGGCACCGAAGCCAGCGCCTGAGGCGGAAACGGCAGACCCTTGAAACTTTCCTCGAGCGGCCTGGGCCCGACCAACGAAAAGCCCGACACAGAGGCTGCCGAGCTATTGAGCACCAGGCTTTTCAAAATATCATCGACCTGATCGAGCGGCACCTCCAGACGAACAGAGCCGTCGTTCACCGGCGCAGCCCTGACAATCTCGGCCAAGCCCCCCGATGACAGCCTGACTTCGCGTATCGAGCCATTATCTGACGCCCAAACACTCATCGGCGCCAACACCGCGATGCACAAGCTGACGACGGTACGATCGAACATGACTCCTCCTGCGCGCCCTATGCGCTGATTCTCAGGTCGTACTATAGCTATAGCCGAGCGTCATGCGCGCATAAGGGCGGCGCAAAAATTCAACACGGGTGTTCGCAGAGGTGCACTACAAGCATGGCGATGACGGGCCAGCTCTGACAACGACTTGATCCGGTCTTGGAAAGACGGCGTCCACAGCCGAAAAAACAAAACGCCCCCGGCGAAATTCGCACGGGAGCGCTTGAAATTTGGTTGCGGGGGCAGGATTTGAACCTACGACCTTCGGGTTATGAGCCCGACGAGCTGCCAGACTGCTCCACCCCGCGTCTGATGTTTGTAATCATAGCATAATATTCGATGCGCTGCATCAACTGCTTCGCCCATACACGCCAAACCGGGCGTGGCCGTATACATAACAGATGCGTCAGCCCCTCTGCCCTGAGCAGGATCGAGTGAGTGTCTTCGAATACATAAGACTCGCCCTGCCGCAACGGCGACTGGGCGATGTACGGCATGGCGTCACCGTCACGGGGAATGGATTGATGCTGGATGACACCGCCTGTCAGACAGATCAGTACCGTGCCACGAACGCCGTACACAGTCTGTGTAGAGCCAGGGGGCAAGACGATTTCTTCCGTCAAGCTGGATGTGCTGGTGCCGGGTGCGCTGCTGCTGGTCATGATGGCGTTCCTGTCGAGAATAGCTCGGGCCGGACAATGGCCAATCCCGAGTTTGTCTAGATCGGGCGATCTCGAAAAACCGCCCAAAACCGTCCAGTCAGATTACGCGCCCGCCCTTCATCGCAACAGACACACAGGCTTGTTTTCTGTGCCGTAACAGACAGCATTTTGGGGATCTGTTATGGTCGTCTTTCCCGCAAACTGTGTATTACGGTTTGGCCCGATCGGGCTCATGATGTTGAGATGGATGTGCCTATGACCTCCCCTCAAGTTCAGCCGACTCACGATCAGCCTCTGTATCAACGGCTGGCTGATCACTATCGCCGAGCCATTGATAACGGCGTATTGGCGCCCGCAGAGCGCATGCCTTCGGTACGCAATCTGGTCCGCACCCATCGCGTCAGCCTGTCAACGGCGCTGCAAGCCTGCCGGCAACTCGAAGACGATGGCCTGATCGAAGCCCGCCCACGCTCCGGATATTTTGTCCGCGCCAAGCATCGCACGGTCATGCTGCCGGCATCCGAGCCGGATCCCGGGGTACTGCCCGGCCCGGCAAATTATGTGGGGATCCACGATCGTGTCTCGGAATTCATCGCGCAATGCGAGCGGCACACCACCAGCATCAACCTGGCCCTCGCCGCTGCCGCCCCCGAGCAGTATCCGGCCGAGGCGCTCAAGCAGGCCATGATTCGCGCAGTGCGCCAACATCCCTCGATGCTGGTCGATCGCGTACCGCCCCACGGCCATCCAGAATTGCGTACGGTCCTGGCCAGGCGCGCCCTGGAGCTGGGAATGAGCTTGGGGCCGGACGATATCGTGGTCACGCACGGCTGCATCGAGGCCGTCAACCTGGCGCTGCGGGCGGTTGCCCGACCGGGAGATACCGTTGCCGTGGAATCACCGGTGTACTTTGGCCTGCTGCAGATCCTGGAAAGCCTGGGCATGCGTGCGCTCGAGATCCCGACCAGCCCGCAACACGGCCTGTCTGTGGACGCGCTGGAATTAGCACTGCAGACCCACCCTCACCTGCGCGCCGTGGTCGTGGTGCCTAATTTTCAAAATCCGTTGGGCTGCATCATGCCGGATACTGAAAAGGCGCGGCTGGTGACACTGTGCGAACGCCATCAGATTGCTCTCATCGAAGACGATACCTATGGGTTGCTCTGCGATGACAATGAATTGCGGCCGGCTATCAAATCCTGGGATCACACGGGCAACGTGATTTATTGCGCCTCGATGCACAAGACCCTGGCGCCCGGCATGCGATTGGGCTGGATGACGGGTGGCCGCTGGGCCGCGCGCGTGGCCATGCTGAAATTTGCGCAAAGCCGATCGAATGAGCCCCTGGCTCAGGTCGCCGTCGCCGAATACATGGCGTCCAAAGCCTATGATCGACATCTGATCCGTCTGCGCCGCCAATTGAAGAGCCAGCGCGAGCATATTGCCGAAGACGTGGCTCGATATTTCCCGCCCGGCACTCGCCTGAGCATGCCCGAAGGCAGCATGCTGCTATGGGTGGAAATGCCCGGCCAACGATCCAGTACAAAGGTCTTTGAACAAGCCTTGGCGCATGGGATACGCATCGCCCCCGGCACCATGTTTTCCAATTCGGACCGCTATAACCATTTCCTGCGACTGAGCTGCGGCTCGCCGTATACGCCCCAGATGGCTCAGGCCATGCGCACGCTCAGCAATATCGTGGCCGAGACAGACTAGCGTCGATCGCCCCTCCTTTGGCCCGATTCTTGCGCATTGATGTCAGGATTTAACCGCCAGGGGTAAACCCTTGCCCCACAAGGACGTTTTCTTTCTTTGCCCGAGCTATCCCAAGGGTTGTCCACAGAAGCTGTGGGTAAGTCGAGCGGCCTGAACAGTGAAATTATTTGATAGCGGCCAATACACTGTCACGTACGCTTTCAAAACCCGCCACATACTGCGGATTCTCAGAGCGTGCCAACAAGCTGGAATAGTTCTGCTCCAATTGCGCCTCGATCGCCTCGCGCAGACCGGGCGACGATTTGGCCAGGTGCAGCATCGACGACAGGACCGAGTTCAACGCATCAATGCGCCCGCCCTGGTGCGAAATCGTGTGCACAATAACAGCGATTTGTTCTTGAATATCCATGAAAACCTCGTGAAGAATGATGCTTGGCGGGCATGCTAGCATGCCCGCCAATGATAGCTATTGCGCTTGCACAGAGCATCCCTGTGCTTTGTAATAGCACAGATCTTATTCGTGGAATCCTCATGCTGCTTCGCCCGCTCACTTATGCTTTGACGTTTTCGCTGCTCGCTGCCTGCACCAGCATGAGCCAAACCACGCCCACGGGGCCCGATACGTATCGAGTGACGTATAACGCAGGCGCCAAATGGCAGACGTGGGTAGAAGTCAAACACATTGCGCGCGAGCAGGCCGAGGCTCATTGTGCGTCGATGAACAAGCGCATGACGCAACCCAAAGTGACATCCAATCACGCTACGGGATTGATGCCCAAAGAGGCGACCATTGATTTCACGTGCGAGGCGTTACCGGCACCCGCACCGTCAGAACAAAAATCTGGCTCGTAAACAAAGCCACGTAGTGCAATCACCCTGGTTGAGTCTTGCAAGCAAGAATCAAGAGGCTCCCCCTACTGGGGGGGGTTCTGTGCCCTGGCCGGCGATTTCGGCCAATTCCCAGTCGCCGAGATTCGTCGCGTAATCCCGCTCGAGTGGGCGTCTGCCTCCAAACGGCTCCCGCGCCTCGACCTGAATATTGTCTGGACCCGACACGCGATACGTCACATGCCCCCATCGCACACGGGCTGCCCAATGCGCCGCGGCAATCACACTCAGGTGAAAGACATCCACAATCGGCTGCAGACAGCCCAATACGATTTGAACGAGCCGCACAGACCCGGAATCAGGCATGTCCATCTGGCGAGACACTTCGCTGATCCCATATTGCTTGAATACGCCCAGGGTCATCAGCGATGCCAGCACCCACATGGCAGTGCCTTCCATCACGGCAAACCACATGGCAGCCCCCCATCCGGACAAGCGCAGCCCGACAACGCACAACCCCAGCCGCCACAATGCGGGCCGATAGATACGGCACATCTGATACTGCCGGCGAGCGAAATGCCACGCCGATACAAACGATTGCCGGTTGGGCGACGGCACTAACAAGGATTTATGCGTCCCGACGCGCAGTCCCAGTTCAGCAGCACGGCGAGCCAAGGCCAAATCATCGGAAAGCACACGATCCAATAGCGACCGCAGATCCAGGCGCTGCGCGACCAGCGTCGTCATGGCGATGCTGCCTCCCCATGTCACGCAAGCACAGTCCAACTCTATGCGTGGCAACAAGGTAATCGCACGATCAGCGGCCGTGACAAAATGCGCGCCGATGCGGTGTTTGGCGACTTGCTGCCAGCGATGGCCGCTAATGATGTCGTATTGCCCCGAAACGATAGGCCAAACCAAGCCGCCCAACCATTCTGAGTCGGGCACGATATCGCCATCCATCAAGACGAGGACTTTGATCTCGGGATCCAGCTGATCCAGTGCGGCTTGTTGATTGCGGCATTTTTGTGCCTGATGGGTGGCGGGACCCGCGACGACCAGTTTGATCGGGAAGCTTGCGTTGTGAGCTTCGGCCTGAACCCTGGCATAGGCGGGATCCAGCTCGGATTCGACGGTGACAAGCAGACAGGCCGGACGCAGCGTCTGCTTATTGAGTGCCTCGAGCAGCGCTCCGAACGATCGGGCCTCGCCCGTCAGCGGCAGAATGACTGACACTGGCACGCAGCCGGTCGGGCGGTATTCGCGCAGCGAAATCAAACGCAGGATCACGCTCAGCAAAGAGATGACACTGATGCCAATCGCAGCGACATAGAGAGCGTAGACCAGAAACACGGATACCGACCATCAAAGTGAGCCTGCTTTGTCTGCAGCCCTGTCCCCGGGGCTGTGCCGATACACGAGCCAAAGTGAACGATTTCGTGACAGCCCAGAAAATCTCACACCTTGATGTATTTGGACAATACTATCACGGAAAAAGTCTAAATATCACGGGTTGATACCTCCCCATTAAATACAAAAAATGGCCGCCAGTCTTGCCAGACTGGCGGCCATTTCGCGACGAAAAACGATCTGAAGCAGGTAAAGACGAGCGCCCGAAAGACGCTCTCGTCTCCTATCAGAGGTCTAATTTGGCAATTTTTGCGCCTTCGAGTGAAACACCTGCCATCAGCCCACCGTTGTTGAGAACAAAACCAACAATGGGTTGCTGAGCAGTATTGGTATCAATGCTGCCGTTCGCCCCTACATTGGCAACAGCCACCGTCGCATCCGCGCCTACCGTCCACCCATTACTGTTGCGGAATTTTTGCAAGGCTTCATCCGTCATGAACAGCAGAATGACCGCCTTGGACTGCGCACCCGCCTGGAACCCTACCGAACCCGCCGTGGTGCTGTAGTACCCGGAATCCACGCCGCCCACCCGCAGTACGCCCTTGCCATGCTGCGCACCTACGATAAAGCTCGCACTCAACACAGACGGAAACACCAGCACACCCTTGGCACGCTCGACCAGAGCCTTGGCCTGTGGCGACGTCTCGTACAACTTGCTCAGCGTGGCGTCCGTTCCGCTGTTGATTTCCTGCCTCTGTTCAGCGGCGCTGGCTGAAGCTTTGTCCGAGGTCGTGGTGCAGCCGGAAAATACGAGCCCAGCCACTGCAACCGTCATCGCCGCCATCGCAGCGCGACGCATCGTCGGGAATGTATTAAGCATGAGACGCTCCAGTTGTTATTGAGGAGCCTTTCACTCTACTCGCCTGTTGATAGCCAAATTGCGTGAGCCTGCAAGACATCCCTGCCAATCGCAACAAGGCAATTCGTAATCAGGGGAATTGTGGCTCAGGGTAATTAACTGTTACTTACGTGCCTGATACCATACCCCTCATCCCGAAGCCCCCCTGGAGCGGCGCGTGCGCCCGAATAAGCAGCAACAAGCAGCATTACCGTTCTTTGACAGCATGTTGCTTGGTATCGCCCAAATATTGATCTGGGGCGGCTCTTTCTTTTTGCTCGCCGTGCTGGCCGAGCCCATTCATCGTGATACCGGATGGTCCATGACCTGGATCTATGGTTCGCTGACGATCGGCGTCCTGGTATCGGCGCTGCTATCACCGCGGGCCAATATCTATATTGCGCGTCGTCACGGCCGCAAGGTGCTCATTGGATCGAGCTGGATTGTGGCGGCCGGCCTATGTGTAATCGGCCTCGCCCCCAACATCCCCGTATTCGTAATCGGATGGACGCTGATCGGCGTGGGTATGGCGGGAGGCCTATATGACCCATTGTTCACAACACTGGGGATCATGTATGGACAACGGGCTCGAGCCGTCATTAATGCGATCACTCTCATCGCAGGTTTTGCGACGACCATCGTCTGGCCCGTACTGGCCTGGATGGTCGAACCGCTCGGATGGCGCGTGACCTGCTGGGTTTACGCAGGCGTGCTGGCGGCCACGATGGCCCCGCTCTACTTGAAAGCCCTCCCGCAGGACACAGAGGCTGATGCGGCCTCGCCCGTTCAGAAGAAAAACATTCAAGCTGCAGTCCCATCAGGCAATGTCTCACGCGGCACCTATTGGCTGCTCTCGAGCGTGTTTTCAATTGCCGCCATCTTGATGACGGCAGTATCCGTACAGATCATTGCGCTCTTGCAAGGCGCCGGGCATAGCCTTGCCTCGGCCATCGCGCTCAGCGCACTGATCGGGCCCAGCATGGTGGCCATGCGCGTGATCACATTCAGCATCAAAAGCCTGCATCCGATCTGGATGGGGTTGCTCTCTGCGGGCTTTGTCGCAGCGGGATTGCTATTGATTTTGATCAGCCCCCAGATCGCGGCACTCGGCATGGTGTGCTACGGCATAGGAAACGGACTGCGCGCGCTGGTGCGCGGCACCTTGCCGTTGGCACTGCTGCCGTCGACCATGCTGGCCCCCGTGATGGGCAAACTGGCTCGATCCTCGCTCCTGTGCCAGGCGTTCACCCCGTTAGTATGCGGCGTGCTTATCACTCATATAGGCGCGATGGGCACACTGTCTGTTCTGACCGCGCTGGCCATCATGAATCTAGGGTTGACGTTCTGGCTGCAAAAACGCGTCGCGCTAGTGCAGCCCGCCTGATCCGCTTCGCTTTCCGTTTAAACCACGGGTTAATACCTATAAAGCGCACTTTTAGGTCGGTAGCGCTCGCCCTATAATGTCCATATTATAACCATATATTCTATATTATGGACAAAGGAGCGATGTGATGCCCGTTGATAACAAAGAAGCCAACCCGATGATGCCCTATCAATACCCTAACCCGGTAGAGGCATTACCCGAAATTGTGGTGGAGAGTGCTATCCCCAAGGACGAGCGGCTGTGGGTCCCGCAGGCAGAAAACGTGTGGTTCCGCCCACTCTGTCTGAACGCCAGCCAGGGCTACTGGATGAATCTGCTGAAGGTGCGCAAGTCCGGAGTATTGAGCCGGCATCGCCACCCGCAAGCCGTGCATGGCTTCGTCCTCAAAGGCAAATGGAAATATCTGGAGCATGACTGGTGGGCACAAGAAGGCTCCTACGTGTTCGAACCGCCGGGTGAAACCCACACCCTCTATGTCCCCGAAGACTGCGAGGAAATGATCACCTATTTCCAAGTCAACGGCGTGATGTACTACACCGACCCCTGGGGCAAAGGCAACGGATACGAAGACGTATTCACCAAGATCGATATGTGTAAACGACATTTCGAGGCCGTGGGATTAGGGGCGGACTATGTCAAGCAATTCATCCGCTGATCATGGCCGAACCAAGACGCAGGCAAGGAGGGCACCCTCAACGCACCGGCCTACCGGCCTCACAACACAGCAAAAAAGGAACGCGAGATGACGTTCACCAGTAATTTGTACGCAGGTAGAACCGCGCTGGTGACTGGCGCTACGCAAGGCATCGGCGCAGGCGTCGCCAATGCACTGGCACGGCTCGGCGCAAAGGTGATAGCTGTTGGCCTGGGCCGCGGGGACGGATCTCTGGATGACAATGTACAAGTCATCGAAGCCGACGTAACCAAACCGGACCAGGTCAATGCCATATTCGCGCAGATCGAGGCATTGGATATGCTCGTGAACTGCGCGGGGATCATCAAACGCGGCGAAGAGCTGGATCCCGATGTGTTTGATCAGGTCGTAGCCGTCAACCTGAGTGGCACCATGCGCATGTGCGCCGCTGCGCGCGAGCTGCTCAAAACCAGCAACGGCTGCATCGTCAATATGGCGTCGATGCTGAGCTTTTTTGGGGGCGGCCTGGTGCCCGGCTATGCAGCCAGTAAAGGCGGCGTGGCGCAGTTGACGAAATCCTTGGCCATTGCCTATGCCAAGGATGGAATTCGCGTCAATGCGATCGCACCGGGGTGGATCGCCACGGCATTGACGCAGGCGCTGCAGGACGATCCCCAGCGGGCACAGCCCATTCTGGCTCGTACGCCGCTGGGGCGCTGGGGTACGCCGCAGGACGTTGCCAATGGTGTGGCATTCTTGTGCTCGCCTGCGGCATCGTTCATGACGGGTGTGGTGATGCCGGTCGATGGGGGATACCTGGTCGTCTGAGATCAGTAGGCGCGCCGGGCATCGGCACGGGGTTGCGCCAGGAATGCGATGAACTCCGCGGCAGGCAACGGTTTCGAGAAATACCATCCCTGGGCAAACTCGATTCCCTTGCCGGTCAGATACTCAAGTTGAACCTCAGTTTCCACGCCTTCTGCAATACACCGCAGATTCAGCGTTTTAGCCATATCGATGATATGAGGCAAGACGGGGCTCTTTGCTGTCACCTGGCCGATCGTGGCGACGAAGGATCTGTCAATTTTTATCATGTCAATCGGTAGAGCCTCCAGGTAGGTGAGACTCGAGTACCCCGTCCCAAAGTCGTCCAGCGCAACAGAATGACCGGCCGTATGTGCGCGCTGGATAGACTGGCGTGCCGATTCGACATCCATCAAACCGCGTTCTGTTGCCTCGAGCCAAATTTGTTCACTGGGAATGCTGGCCTCAGCCAACAGCCGTCGCAATACGCTCAACACCCGACCTGATGACATGTCCGCGGCGCTGACGTTAATGGAGATATGCAAATCCTTTTCTGCACGCAGCGCCTCCGCCATATCGCGGACCACCGTCTCGATGACCTGATCCGTGATCGAAAAGATGAGCGCGTTCTTTTCCGCCTGGGGAATAAAGATATCTGGCGCAATGTACTCGCCATTCGGCTGCGGCCATCGCGCCAGCGCCTCTGCCCCGACACACGCGCCGGTACGGATGTCGATTATCGGTTGATAATGAACCGTGAACGCATGCTCCTTGACCGCGGTGGCTAGCCTGCCTTCAATCGAGGCGCGCTTTCTGATCACGCCCAGTCCCAAAAAGATAAAGAGGACAGATATCACGAGCGCAATCGGCAGCATGACGAAGAGCAGCTTGCGAAACTCCGTATGAACCACTCGGATAGGGCTCATGGCGATGGCGGTCCATGGTCCTTCTTTGGCGACAGAATAGACATGCGAGTCTTGTGAGCCCGGCGCCGGCTTTCTCTGCAAGAGACGCACCAACTCTCGATCTGGATGGTTTTTTTCGATGACCAAACCGGCTTGATCCAGCGTCACGGCCAGCTGCTCGTCCTCAGTGCTCACGATGTCCGTGAGATTACGAGGGTCTACGAGCACCTCATTGCTGCCGACATAGAGCAGAACACGCGGCTCACTACCCGCCATCTGCGTCGCCAGGCGGGGAATCATATGCAAGCCGTTGTCCATCACATAGGGTATCGCCTCGCTGCGAGGCATGGCGACCTTCGGCGGGCCGTAATCACTGCACTTCAGTAGACCATTCTCGCCGCGATAACCCATCCCCACAATAGACCGATTATTCGCGACCAGGCGTCGCATCTCAGTGATATGTTCCTCCGAACACGGGATGCTGGCATAGCGCTTTATTTCATCAAGAGCTGCCTTGGCCTCGTCGAGCGTCGCCTGCGTACGAGAGAGCATGCTCTCGCTCAAGTAAGTCAATTGACGCTGATAGGAATGGAGAGCCAGGTTCCAGGAGATCAGGACAACGCCAACGATGGGGATACAAAGACTAGCAATAACAAGCAATACCACGAGCGATCTCGAACGAGCCACTCCCATAATAAATAGCCCTTCTCACTGGAGAGAGCCAATGTTATAGCACTACAGGCGCGGCTGAGATAGCAGTATGTTCTACCTACGGCAGGGGCGTCGATCTCAGGCGCGACGTGGCAATTCTTTGCATGGAATTACATCACGCGGTAGAGATGTTTGTGCGAGGAACAGTGACCTATCTAACTTCAACACCGAGATCAACCTTGCAGAACCGATACTTATTATCGGGACAGATGACTTTCTTTGGGCGTCACGATTCCGTAGGATTGAACGAAATGTTTAAAACCTGAGGCGCCGAGAACCCCTACATGCGGGCTCCTGAGCGTCAGCATCGTTCCTGATTGCCGCAAGAAAATACCATGCCCGTATATCTGTCTATAGATGATGCTTCTCTGGCGCATCGCACTAAAGAGTATCTTGGTCAATTTGGCTACTCGTCCGTCCAGATCGAGAGTAGCCACCCAGTGGCATCGACAGCGACGCAGATACCCAGTCTAGGCGTCTATATTGTCGATGTCAGGGACGACGCGCTTTTCATGAGGCTGCCTAAATTCCGCAGCGAGTCCCCTCATCATTTTGTCTTAGCCATCGGTGCCTTCAACGACGAAGCCCATAAGAGCCAGGCGTTACTTGCAGGCGCCGATGCCTGTCTTAACAGTGACTTTGGCGCCATAGAACTCGCAGCAAATCTGCATACGTTTTTCCGTAAGCATCCGGTTGCGCTCTCGGCGCACTCCCCATTCGCCCCATGCCCCAGACCCGAAGCCGCGCGGTCGATCAAGCTAACCCGCAGCAACGCGAGTGCGCCAGACGCAAATACAAGAGAAACCTGGGCGCTTTGTCACGACTCCTGGATCCTGCAAACCCCTGCGGGCAGCAAGCTGGAACTCTCCAAACACGAGCGCCGGATCTTTATTGAGTTATATCTACACCCCGACACGCCCGTCGATTTGTCGTCGATCGAGCAATTCGATCATGACCAGACAGATGGTGAGGAACCTGCAGCTGCCGGTCAGTCCGCCATGCGTACCCTGACTGTCGCAATCAGCCGCTTGAAAAAGAAAGCCATTCTGAATGGAAGCAAACTGCCGCTGATGAACGTACGACAACAGGGGTATATGTTCTTCGGAGAACTCATTCAAAAATAACGATTTAGCGGGTGCGTGCTGCCCCTGTTCATTCCTGAAGCCTTGAAGCGCGTTCCGAGATAGATGGTTATAGTGTCAACTATTACATACAGAAATGTGACCTATTTCTATGGACATGTTGGCAGCAATGCGAATATATATTCGCGTCGTAGAGTGCGGGACGCTTTCTGGCGCTGCGCGCGAACTGAACGTGGGCCAACCTGCTATCAGCGAGCGTTTGGCTCGGCTGGAGGACCATCTTGGCATCCAGCTCCTGACCCGCAGCGCACGGTCGCTGTCTTGCACCGAGGCCGGCAGAAAATTCTATGAACTAAGCATAAACACCATCGAAAGTGTCGATGGGGGTTTGCATGCGATCAAGTCTTTAGACACCAGTCCGTCGGGGACGTTGTGTATCGCTGTGCCGATTTGTTTTGACGACTACATCATGTCGTCTGCCCTGCTGAAAATTCGCAGCATTTTTCCCGAAGTCAGAGTTGAACTGAGGTTCTACGACGTGCAATCGGAATCAATGGGCGACGATGTCGACTTAATGATTCGGGTGGGGCCGACCAAAAATGAAAGGTTGATGGCATTTGACGTCGGGACGATTCACGGCCTGTTATTTTGCTCGAAAGAATACCTTGAGAAAAATAATGGCATACATCAAATCTCCGATCTGGAAAAACATCCCTTTATCAATCAACCCGGATTTTCTTCTGGAGAGAAGCTCTCGCTCGTCAATGACCAGGGCGGTAAAGCAGAAGTCATGATCAACGAAGTGATGGCGATCAACCACTGGGGCGCGATCTTTCAAATGATAAAGGAAGGACAAGGTATCGGCCTATTGCCGAATGTGATGAGCCTGTCTGCCACTGCCGAGAAAACGCTGGTCAGGATTTTCCCTGGCTACCGAACCGAAAAATCGGTGCCGGTATTTATCATGCTGCAAGAACGCCTGAAGAATTCGCTGAAGATCAGGAGCGCACTGGAAGCGATCAAGGATGCAATCCGGGGATGCGATAGCTAGTGCCGCGGGCGCTATCGCTCCAAAGAAACGAATAGGACCTCGAGGGTGACAGTATCATGCTCCCCGAGGCCCTGCAGGCAAGGCACAACACGGCCAATGCGCCAAATAGAGCAAACTGCGCCTCAATCCAGATGCACGCCCACACGATCCACCACCACCTTCCAATGCGCGGAGTCGCTCGAGACAGCCGCGGCAGTTTGTTCCGGAGATGACGGACGCGGCGTAATGCCAATGGCCAGCAGCTTTTTTCCCAGGTCGCCTTTTAACGCTGTCGTGACGACTTGATTGACCTGCTGCACGACCGCCTCCGGCGTCCCCGCCGGGGCGAACAAGCCGTACCAGGTCATCGATTCAAAACCCGGATAAGTTTCGGCAACAGTGGGCACATCTGGCAGTGCCGCCACACGCTCACGCGTCGTCACCGCCAACGCCTTCAGGTTCTGACTCTGTATCATGCCGATCACGGCCGGCACCTGATGGAACATCGCATCGATCTGTCCTCCCATGAGGTCCGTGACAGCGGTACCGGAAGACCGATACGGAACGTGCTGAATATCAACATCCGCGGTCATCTTGAACTGCTCTGCCGCGAGATGCATAGAGGTCCCGTTTCCGCTGGATCCATAATGCAGTTTACCGGGTTGGGACTTCGCCAGTGCTACGAAATCGGCGAGTGTGTTGACTGGCAGATTCTTGTTCACGATCAGCACATTCGGCACGTCGCCCAATATAGAAATCGGAGCAAAGTCCTTTTGCGTATCGAAAGGCAGCTTCCTGTAGATCAATGGATTGATCGCTTGCGTCGCCGAGGTGGCGACATACAACGTGTAGCCATCCGGAGCCGATTTTGCTACGACATCGGCGCCGATGTTACCTCCCGCACCGGGCCGCGGCTCCACATACACCGTCGCTCCAGTCTTCGCATGCAGTTGCTCTGCTATTTCCTGAGCCAGCATCTGGGTCGCTGCTGCGGCCGAAAAGCCATGCACAATGCGGATGGGCTTTTCGGTCGGCCATGATGCAGCCAGGACAGGGGAACTCATGAGAACGCCTAATGCGCCCATGATCAAAGCTTTTTTCATAGTTATCGACTCCTCCAGTACGTTATTTATCAATGGCTAGTGAAAAGCATCCATGCCAGTCAGCTTTCGGCCAATAATCAACTGATTGATCTGAGTGGTCCCATCAGGGATCGTGAGCATGCGTGCGTTTCGGAAATGACGCTCGACGGGAAACTCACGCGTCAAACCAAATGCGCCATGCACCTGTATGGCCTTGGATGTAATACGCTGTGCGGCTTCTGTGGTGAATGACTTGGCAATGGCCGCTTCCATTTCGCAGCGTTTTCCCTGCGACATCATCGACAGCGCGCGGTACACGAGCAAACGAGACGCGTCGAGCTCGCTCACCATCTCGGCCAGCAATCCCTGTACGAGCTGATGTCCCGCGATAGGTTTTCCGAACTGAGTCCGCTCACCAGCGTAAGACACCGCGTTGTCCAAAGATGCTTGCGCGATGCCCAAAGCCAGAGTGGACACGAAACAACGTGAACGATCGAAGCCTTTCATGGTTTCCCGCAATCCCGCTCCTAACGTTCCCAATAGATTCTCGGCGGGGACCACGACATCATCGAACACCATCTGCCCCATGGACCAACCATTCAGGCCCAGCTTTTCTATTTCCCGGGTTTCGAATCCGTGTTCACGACGATCAACCAAAAACATGGAGAATTCTTGCTCCCCGGTACGTGCGACGACGATCGCGATGTCCGCGACAGAGGCATTGGAGGTCCACATTTTCTCGCCAGAAATACGGAAATAGTTGCCGTCTCGCGTTGCACGGGTCCGCATTTCGCGCACGCTCGATCCAATACCCGGCTCACTGATCGCCGAACAGCCGATGATCTCGCCACTCAGCATTCCCGGCAGATAACGGTCACGTAACGCGGCGGAGCCATTCGTGTAGAGCTTCAGCGCAGCCCCTTCGGCCACCCATGCAAGCCCGGCGGCATCCGGCGACACACGGGCCAGCTCCTCGAATAGCAAGCCGCTGGTCAGAAAGTCATAGCCCGTACCACCGCCCTCCTCGGGAACCCAACCCGATCCCACACCATAAGGCGCCATCATCGACAGCAACTGATGCGCGACGTCCGGCGAAAACGCATGATCGCGAAATGGCAAAACCATAGGTGCAATTTCATTTTCAACAAAACGGCGCCAGCCATCGAGCGCCATCCGTTGTTCTTCAGTAGGTTCAAAGTCCACAATGTCTCCAGCCAATGAATGTCAATGAATCGGAATTTCGCGCGGGGAAAATTGCCCATCTCGGTCGAATGAAAGATGCGTCAACCACCGCGTATCGCTTTGAGGAAAATCTGTACGCTGATGTGCACCACGGCTTTCCGTACGTTGCAACGCCGCTGCCAAGACCATGACGGCGCAGCGGGTCATGCGCTCTGTCTCCAGCAACGCTACCGCTCCTGCCAAGGTTCTGGCACGCATGCTTTGCAGCTCGACGTCGAGCTGCTCCAACGTTGTTAAACCTTGATTCAGCCCCGTAGCGCAGCGCCAGATTCCGGCATGAGCGGCTACCGCCTGCTGAATACGGTGCTTCAGTGGGACAGGGTCGCCCTGCTCCTCTCCCCACCAGCGGCTCAATGCACGTAGCGAGATATCAATCGGCGCTTCACTGGCACACTCCAACGCTCGCGCCGCGCGCGCCGCATGCCTTCCCGCTACTGCGCCAAAGACCAGCGTGTCACTGCAACCATTCCCCGCGATACGGCTGGCGCCATGTACGCCGCCGCAAGCTTCACCCGCGGCATAGAGAGCCGTTACGCCAGTCCATCCACAATCGTCGACGAGTATGCCGCCCATCGCGCTATGCGCTGCGGGTGCGACGATCACAGCCTGGTTTGCGGGATCTACGCCTGCCGCACGCAATCGCGAACAATGAGAAACATAGCTTTCCCGTGTATCGGCATCCAACGACGTGGCATCGAACCACACGCCGCCCTCAGGCAACCCCCGACCCTCGTCGATTTCCTGTTGGATATATAGAGCCATACGCGCCTTCTCGATCTGGCGCTCGGCATGTGGCGGGTTATACCGGAGCATGAATCGTTCACCCGCCGCGTTCCGTAGCTGTGCCCCGTCGCCCAGCATTGCGGTTGGCATCTCCATGCCGCGGCATTGTGACGGCCATATCGTTACCACAGGTTCGAACTGCATGAACTCCATATCGATCAGCGTCGCTCCCGCCTCATAGGCCATCGCACAAGCATCGCCGGCGACATCTACGGGATAAGTGCTATCTGCGTAGAGTTGTCCCAGGCCTCCCATGGCGACGACCACGGTGCGCGCACGAACCAGTGTCAGCTGCTCGGTGTGCGGCTTCCATAACAGTGCGCCCTGTACGCCCGCCTCTCCATGCAACAACCCGATGACCTTCTCACCGCCTCGTTCGACTACCCCTAGCGTTCGAGCATGCCGAATCAAGGTATCGATGACCGCACGCCCCGTTCCATCAGGCACGTATACAGAGCGCGCATAGGAGTTTCCGGACAGATGGCGCTGCAATGCACGCTCCCGTTCTGCTTGCATGGCAAATGGCACGCCCAGCGCCTGCAATTCGCGATAAGCATCCGCAGCGCCGTGCGCCAATCGCCTCACCAACCGCCTGTCATTCAGACCATAACCACCACGCACCATATCGTCGAAATAGACGTCTGGACTGTCCCGGTCATCGCAGTGTCCCAATGGGGCATTAAAGCCAATCACATAGGGTGAAGCGCCTCGTCCGCGATAGGCCAGCACCACTTCGACACCCTCATTACGCGCGGCGATTGCAGCACGATATGCGGCCATGCCACCGCCTAGGACCAACACATCCGTTCGCATCTCCGTGACTCGGCTGGCGAGAGATGCCGCCGGGCCCCGTATATCGCTCATGTCAGGTAGATCGGAAAAAGCCGTTTTAGTCATGCAATTTTGTCGTGATGAAAGTGAGCACGACTTATTCTGAGCCGCTTGGTATAGGTATAACAAGCGATGTGTGCTTGTCACATCATGAGCTTTTGGTATAACCTGCGTGCATTATGGGCTGGCAACTTCCTTCTCTCGCTGCGCTGCGGACCTTCGAGGCCGCGGCCCGTCATCTCAGCTTCACCAAAGCGGCAGTCGAACTCAACCTGACGCAAAGCGCGGTGAGCCGACAGATACGCGTCATGGAAGACTATCTCGGTGTTTTGCTCTTTGAGCGCGTCAAACAGCGGCTGGAACTGACCCAGGCTGGCCGTTCCTATGTCGGAGAGATCCGCTCTGCACTCGAGCAAATGCAAACCGCGACGATCAATCTGCTCGCAAACCGCGGCGCCGGCGGTATCCTGACCCTCGCCACACCGCCTGCGTTTTGCGTCAAATGGCTGATTCCTCGGCTGGACCGTTTCAGCGCAGCGCATCCGCAAGTGCTCGTCAGCCTGGCAACCCGAGCAAAACCCTTTGACTTTGAAGCAGAGAAAATAGACGCCGCGATTTACTTTGGACGTCGCGACTGGCCTGGCGTGATGTCAGATCGCCTCGTCGGAGAAGATCTGGTCCTCGTGTGCTCGCCCGACTACCGCAGCTCGCAGCCTCGCCTGAAACGTCCGACGGATCTTGCTGCGCATACACTGCTGCAGCAAATACACCGGCCAAATTGGTGGAGCGATTGGCTGGTCGCCAAGGGCGGCAGTACCGTCAACGCGTGGGCCGGTCCCCGCTTTGAGCACTTCTATATGATCATGCAGGCGGCCGTAGCGGGCCTGGGTGTCGCGCTGCTGCCACGCCTGCTCGTCAAAGAAGACATAGCAGCCCGCAGGCTCGTCATACCATTCGAGTCGCCATTCGAGGGCCAAGACGCATACTGTCTTGTTTATCCGCCGGCCAAACGTTCCGACACGAGATTGGAACTTTTGCGTCACTGGCTGCTCGAAGAAGCCGCCTCCGAGCGGGCTGGCTAGCGTAATCTCATCAGATCGCTCCAACCTCACGCAGCGCCGCGATACGGCCATTGTCCAGACCCAGCCACTCACTCAGCACTTCGCTAGTGTGCTCGCCTAGCGTAGGAGGCGCAGTCCACTGTGCAGCCACATCAAAGGCCGAAAACTTCGCGGCCGACCCCACCTGCGGCAGCTTGCCATAGCCGGGATGCTCGACCTCACAGAGCATCTGTCGATGTCTCACCTGGCGATGGGTGAATACCTGCGAAAGATCATTGACCGGTGCGCACGGCACCTTGGCCGCCTCCAACTGCCCCAACAAACCCTCGACTGAATGTTTCGCGACCTCATCATCCAGTGTGGCGTATAACGCATCCCTGTTCACGACTCGATCGGCTTCGCTCGCGTAGCGCTTGTCGACCAACAGATCCTCTCGTCCCAGCACCCCCAAAAAGGCGGCAAATTGATTCTGATAACCTGCCGCCACGACCAGCCAACCATCATTGGCCTGAAACGCTTTATACGGCACCAATTGTGAGTGCTCCGATCCCCATTTTCCGGGGACTTTGTCAGTCAATTGATATTCCAGCGCCACATTCGCCAGGAAGGCAACCTCGCCTTCCAGCAGGCTGGTTTCGACTTTCTGACCCAGCCCGGTTTCCTTGCGCTGAAGCAACGCGGCAAGCACGGCTGCATAGCAATTCATGCCGGCCACGATATCAAAGGCGGAGGTCCCCAACTTCACTGGCGCACCGTCCCGTTCGCCGGTGATACTCATATACCCCCCCAACGCCTGTATCGTCAGATCAAAAGCCCCTTGCAAATGATCCGGCCCGTCCGCCCCCAGGCCCGATATCGACGCGTAGATCAGCTCAGGCCGCTGCGCGGATAATCGTTCGTAACTCAAGCCCAATCTCGGCATCACGTCAGGCCGGAAATTTTCCAGCACGACGTCCGCATGCATGCATAACTGATAAGCCAGCTCCTTACCTTCGTGCGTTTGCATGTCTACTGTCACCGACCGCTTGTTGCGGTTTGTCGCCAGGAATGTGACGCCTATGCCTGCATGATATGGCGGCCCTTGTACGCGTAACGGATCTCCCGTGCCAGGGATCTCGATTTTGACGACTTCAGCCCCCAGATCAGCGAGCAGCATTGCGCAATAGGGGCCCGCCAGCACCCGCGTGAAATCAACGATGCGTATTCCGGTCAGCGGTTTAAGGGCTGTATTTACAGGGGCTTGCTGCGTCATGACATGTGTCTCCAGGGCTCCCAAACCGACAGTGGTTCAGATACCTGGAAATTATCGGCATGCGTTGCTCAACTGAAAAACGATGCGTACTCACATAGTCATGAGGAATATGCATGACTTTTGCTCCACGCAACGCCCTGGATCGATGTGGATGCGAAACCCCACCCACGCGGAATGGACCTTGTGCGGAAAAGCCTGCATTGCAAAAAAATGCGGGTTTCCGAACCAGCCGGAAACCCGCATATTTACTTGGTAGCCCCCCTCGGAGTCGAACCGAGCACCAACGGATTATGAGTCCGCTGCTCTAACCAGGCATGAGCTAGAGGGCCTTTAAAACTGACTGCTTATTGCCCTTCGAGGAAGCTCTTGAGCTTGTCGGCCCGACTGGGGTGGCGCAGCTTGCGCAGCGCTTTAGCCTCTATTTGTCTAATGCGCTCACGCGTAACGTCGAATTGCTTGCCCACTTCTTCCAAGGTTTGGTCGGTGCTCATTTCGATACCGAAACGCATACGCAAAACTTTGGCTTCACGCGGGGTCAGAGAGTCTAACACTTCTTTGACGACATCGCGCATCGAACCATGCAAGGCAGCATCGGACGGCGCTAACGTAGCCGTGTCCTCGATGAAATCACCCAGGTGCGAATCATCATCGTCACCGATCGGCGTTTCCATGGAGATCGGTTCTTTGGCGATCTTGAGGATCTTGCGGATCTTGTCCTCGGGCATGTCCATCTTTTGTGCCAGCGTCGCGGGATCGGGCTCGCCACCCGTTTCCTGCAGAATCTGACGGCTGATGCGGTTCATCTTGTTGATCGTTTCGATCATGTGAACCGGAATCCGGATGGTACGTGCCTGGTCGGCGATCGAACGCGTAATGGCCTGACGGATCCACCACGTTGCGTACGTGGAGAACTTGTAGCCACGACGGTATTCGAACTTGTCCACGGCCTTCATCAAACCGATGTTGCCCTCCTGGATCAGATCCAGGAACTGCAGGCCACGGTTGGTGTATTTCTTGGCGATCGAGATCACCAGACGCAAGTTGGCCTCGGTCATTTCACGCTTGGCCTTGCGAGCCTTGGCTTCGCCGGTGGCCATGCGCTTGTTGACGTCTTTGAGGTCCTTGAGCGGCAGGACGACGCGCGTTTGCAGGTCGATCAGTTTTTGCTGCAGTTCTTGGACAGCGGGGACTTGGCGCTCGAGCGTCTCGGAATACGGATGGCCTGCGGCGACTTCGGTCAACACCCATTCCAGGTTGGTTTCGTGACCCGGGAATACTTTGATGAAGTGGCTGCGCGGCATGCCTGCGCGATCCACGCAGGTGTGCAGCACGGCGCGTTCGAGTTGGCGAACCTCCTCGACTTGCGCACGCAGCGTATCGGCCAGCTTTTCCACCATTTTGGCGGTAAAGCGGATGCCCATCATCTCGTTCAAGATGGCTTCTTGGGAGTTGACGTAGATGTCGGACTTGTAGCCGTCCTGTTCGTACGACTGACGCATCGTAGCGAACTGCTTGGCAATCTCGTCGAACTTGGCCAAGGCCTTGACGCGCAGGTCTTCGAGCTGCTTGCTCGACATACCGCCGGCGGGGCCGTCATCGTTCTCGTCTTCCTCTGCCGTCACACCGGCGCCGGCGTATTCTTCGCCGTCTTCGGGGTCGACCAGGCCATCGACGACTTCGTCGATCTGCGCTTGTCCGTCGCGCACACGCGAGACGTGGTTGAGGATTTCGTTGATGGTGGTCGGGCAGGCCGAGATCGCCATCACCATGTGTTTCAGACCGTCTTCGATACGCTTGGCAATTTCGATTTCGCCTTCGCGCGTCAGCAGCTCGACCGAACCCATTTCGCGCATGTACATACGCACTGGATCCGTCGTACGGCCAAAATCGGAGTCCACCGTGGTCAACGCGGCTTCGGCTTCGTCCTCGACATCGTCGTCGTTGGACGCAACCGGCGCATTTTCGCTCATGAGCAGCGTTTCGGCATCGGGGGCCTGGTCGTAGACCGCGATCCCCATGTCGCTGAACGTGCTGATAATGCCGTCGATGGCTTCGGCGTCAACCAGATCGTCAGGCAGATGATCGTTGATTTCGCCATAGGTCAGGTAGCCGCGATCCTTGCCCAGCTTGATCAGCTGTTTGAGGCGATTGCGACGGGCTTCGTATTCCTCGGGCGAAACGGGGCCGCGAGCGATGAGGTCTTTGGGATCGGCCTTGCCACGCTTGCCGCCGCGCTTGGGCGGCTTGAGATCGGGCAGGACCTCGCCTTCGCCATCCATCGAATCGTCGAAGCCGTCGTTGTCGTTATTCGCGTTCTTCGCAGGACGCCCAGGACGACGGCCGCTGGATGGGCGTGCACCGCCGCCCACCAGATCAGCCAGCTTGTCCTCGGCTTTTTTCGTGCGCGTTGCCTTGACCGCTTTCTCTCCGGTTGCGGGCTTTGCTGCCTTTTTGGCAGCGGTTTTCGTTGCTGTTTTAGAGACCTTCACTGCCGCTTTGGCAGGCGCTTTTTCCGCTGCCATGCTGACAGCACGCTTGGCCGTCTTGACCGGCGTGTCGGTCGCATCATTTGCAGGGGAGGTTTTGCCTGATGTTCTGGTCATAGTCGCTTCCGTGGTCGTCGCAACCCGTGATTGGGGCTATTGCACCGCAAGAACCGGCCGCACGCGCCAAAGCGCCGCGATCCGGTCGATGCGGGTAAAACAGGCAAGCGCGCTGAAATCGCGTGCGTTACATTGTCTGTAACGCGGGCCGCTCATCGGACCCCACAGATACTCCTCTCTGGCCAATTGGCCCAGGAGCATCTCGTATCGCGAACTCGTTCCGGCCGGGTTTCCGGGCATTGTGATGGGCTGTCTTGCCTGCGACAGGCTGGCAGTCTGAGGGGATCTTTCGCCCCACGCTGCTGCAATAGACACAGCCCCATCTGTTCAACACCGCTGGCCAAACCCTGGCCGGACTTGCGTACTTGCCACCTTTAATTGTAACAACTCCGGCGGCAAAATAAACGTAATCAACACGTCCACCCCTATAGGGCGTCGCAGCTGATCACGACATACCGCTGGAAAACCTTTAATTGTACCGTAATTAACGGATACCACTATGTTTTAAGACCACTAATCGCGCGGACAGTTCCTGGTAACGCTGCAGGGCGTCTGCGCTGCTCAAGCCCGCCTCGGCCAATTTGGCCATTTCTGCACGCGCCGCGTCGAATTCGATGCGCCGCAGCGCGTCGTCCCATTCGGTTTGGGGCTCGGGCAGGTCTTCCTGGGCAAGCAGATCGGCACGCATGCTTTTCAATACCGTGGCCAAGTCGGAATCCGGGTCGGCAGCCTGCAGCAGCGCACCCACGTGGCGCGCACCGCTGGTTTGGGCCAGCATGATCAAGTCTCTGACCAATCCTAGATGGGGTCCCTTGTCCAGGACTTCAAGCTGCTGGTCACCCATCGTATCGACTAATTCAGGGTGAGCCAGCAACAACGCCAGCAGACGTTTGGCCATGGACGGCATGGTGCGGCGCCCTTCGTAACCACCGACGCCATCGTCACGCTTGCCTTTCCAGTCGCCTTTACCGCCCTTCCAGTCGCCCTTTTTGCCGCCCTGCCAGTTACCCTTCTTGCCCTGCCAGTTTCCCTTTGAGCCGCCCTGGTCCCGCCAACCCGTATCTGGAGCCGGCGCATCAAAGGCCATATCAGCAGGCGGCTGGTCATCGTAGCCATAACCGACAGGCTCGTAGTCGAAATCCGGAGGGGGCACATCAAAAGGGTCGTAACCGTCGGTCCCGGCGGACGGGGACGAGGCAGCTGACGAGCCCGCTGAGGATGATGGCGCGGCGGAGGTTGAGCCGGCCGGCTTGCTTGCAGCAGGTTTGCCCGTGCCTGGCGGCACAAATGGGCGTGCGGGCGCCTGAGCGAGGATTTGAGCCATTTCCTCCGGCGTCAATTGCACCTGGCGCGCCATTTCGCGCTCGATTTGCAGGCGCAGGGCGCACTCGGGAATGGCCGCCAACAGGGGCTTGGCCTCGTGCAGGCAACTGGCGCGGCCTTCTGCTTCGCTCAGGTTGTGCCGTGAGGCGAGCTCTTCGAGCAAAAAGCGCGACAACGCGGTCGCCTCACCGAGGCATGTCCGAAACGCCTCTGCGCCCAACTCACGAACGTAGGAATCCGGATCGTGTTCGGTGGGTAAAAACAGAAACCGAATCGATATGTCATCCCGCAAGACAGGCAAACACGCCTGCAAGGCTCGCCAGGCGGCCCGGCGGCCGGCACCATCGCCATCGAAGCTGAAGACGACCTTGTCGCTGGCCCGCAGGAGCTTTTTGACATGATCGGGGGTGGTCGCCGTGCCCAGTGTGGCGACAGCGTGGGCGATGCCTTGCTGAGCCAGGCCTACCACGTCCATGTAGCCTTCGACGACGATTACCTGGCCTTCTTTGCGGATGGCCTGGCGCGCCTCCCAGAGTCCATAGAGCTCCTGGCCCTTGGAAAACACCGGGGTTTCGGGTGAGTTCAGGTATTTGGGCTCGCCCTTGCCGATAATGCGCCCGCCAAAGCCGATCAGGCTGCCGCGCGCATTACGGATGGGGAACATCACACGTTCGCGAAAGCGATCATAGCGGCGACCATCCTCGGACTCGATGACGAGCCCGGCTTCGACCAGCGTCGGATCGTCGTAATGCTCGAAAACCTTGGACAAACCATGACGATCGGTACCTGACCAGCCCAGCCCGAAATGCGCTGCGATCTCGCCGGTCAAACCGCGCTGTTTCAGGTACTGGATAGCGGCAGGCGACGCGCGCAACTGCTGCAGATAATGCGCCTGGGCAGCATCAAGGACCTGGGTATGGCGTGAGGTTTCGGCCTTGCGGCGCGCAGATTCGGCTTGTTGGCGAGGACTGCGGTCTTCTTCGGGGACCGTCATTCCCACCGAGCCGGCGAGCGTGCGCACGGCCTCGGGGAAACTCGAGCCCGTGTGTTCCATCAGGAAGGTGATGGCGGTACCGTGGGCGCCGCAACCGAAACAATGGTAGAACTGTTTGGTCGGGCTGACGGTAAACGACGGGCTTTTTTCGTTATGAAAAGGGCACAGGCCAAGTAAATTGGCCCCACCCTTTCGCAACTGCACATATCGCCCGACGACGTCTGCGACATCGACCCGGGCGAGTAAGTCTTGAATAAATGATTCTGGAATCAATAAATTCGGGAATCAAAAATCAATACATGCGGGGAGGCAGTTGCTGGCTACGAATCCGCTTGTAGTGGCGCTTGACCGCGGCGGCGTGCTTACGCTTGCGCTCAGCCGTGGGTTTCTCGTAGAACTCGCGCGAACGCAGCTCGGTGAGCAAACCGGTCTTTTCGATAGTGCGCTTGAAGCGGCGCAGGGCGGCTTCGAACGGCTCGTTTTCCTTCAGTCGGACAATAGGCATAAAAGTAGTAGGCCTGCTTGGGGTAACAAAAAAGTTGAAAACACAGGGCGCGCTGACTGCAAGCCTGGCATGGTTTGTTGATAGGTCTCTGCCCTATTCAGGCTCGTTTTTTGAGCCCGGCAGCCTCTAGTGACAAAGCCCGCTAAGCAAAAAACTGCAATAAACCACGCCCGTGCACCCTGGCACCCCCCTATGGGGTTTAGCGATAACCCGAGATTCTAACACGGTTTGAGTATTTTGATACTACTCGCACCAAACCTCAATACAACACTCACCCATAGCCACGGGGCGATCCAGCAGGGAAACTGCCCTGCCCGATCGAGCCTCAGGTGGACGTCGACCCCTTGCGGATCCAGGCTTCGAGCTGATGCGGACGCAAACTGTCGTAGTCCTCGAAGGGCTGGTGAATCCAGGGATTGGTGGGCAGTTTGTCCACGTAGTAGTCGGGAATCGCCTTGGAATGCCCCTTCCACCATAATACCGCGCTGCGCAATTCGGTAATCGCCGGGAATTGCTCCTGCAGATGCTCGCGCACCCGGTTGAACGTCAGACCCGTATCCACCATATCGTCCACCAGCAACACGCGCCCTGCCGGCGCGCCACGCGTGATGGTGATGAACTTGGCGATATCCAGCTCGCCTTGCTTGGTGCCGGCAGCCTCGCGGTAGCTGCTGGTTGCCAGGATACCCAGCGGCACATCGAAAATACGCGACATCACGTCGCCCACCCGCACGCCGCCGCGCGCCAGGCATAGAATCAGGTCGAACTCCCAACCAGACTGATACACCTGCAACGTCAGGCGTTCGATCAGACGGTTGTATTTCTCCCAAGTCACCCACACGTGGCTATCATCGTCGACAGGTGTGCTCATGGAAAAGGTCTCCTAGGAATGCAAAAAAGCCGCGATCGACGATAGCCGACGGCGGCTTGGAATCATAACCCGACTGGTGCCTGACCTGAAATCGGATTTGCGCGGCATGCTTCAGAGGCCTGCCGCGCTTTATTGACTGCGTATCAACCCTTGAGGGGGTGACGCAGCACGATGGTTTCGTTACGGTCCGGACCGGTGGACACGAGGTCGATCGGCACACCGCAGACTTCGGAGACGCGCTCCAGGTAGCGGCGCGCTGCCGCCGGCAGCTTGTCGTATTCGGTGATGCCGACGGTGGACTCGGTCCAGCCAGGCAGTTCCTCGAGGACGGCTTCGGCTTGGGCCACTGCATGGGCACCGTAGGGCAGCACGTCACGGAATTCGCCATTGACGCGATAGCCGACGCCCAATTGGATTTTTTCCAGGCCGTCGAGCACGTCGAGCTTGGTGATGCACAGGCCGGTGATGCCATTCAAACGCACCGAACGTTTCAGCGCTGCGCCGTCAAACCAGCCGCAACGGCGGGGACGGCCAGTCACCGAACCGAATTCCTTGCCGATGGTAGCCAGACGCGTGCCGACTTCGTCGACCAGTTCGGTCGGGAACGGGCCAGAACCCACGCGGGTGGTATAGGCCTTGGTGATCCCCAGCACGTAGTCGAGCGATTGCGGGCCCACGCCAGCGCCGGCCGAGGCCGCGCCCGCCAGGCAGTTGCTGCTGGTCACGAACGGATAGGTGCCATGATCCACGTCCAGCAGCGCGCCTTGTGCGCCCTCGAACAGCAGACGCTGACCGGCTTGTTGCAAGGCATACAAATTGCTGGAAACGTCTTTCACCATGGGCGCGATAGCGGGAGCCAAAGCCATGGCTTGATCACGCACCTGCGCGGCCGACACGGCCTCGGCGCCGAGGTATTTGGTCAACACGAAGTTGTGGTAATCCAGCAGCTCGGCGAGTTTTTCGTCGAACAGCGAGGGATTGAAGAGATCCTGCACACGCAGCGCGCGGCGAGCGATCTTATCTTCGTAGGCCGGGCCGATACCACGACCGGTGGTCCCGATCTTGCCGTCGCCTTTGCGGGCTTCGCGCGCCTGGTCCACAGCGATGTGGTACGGCAGGATCAGCGGGCAGATTTCGGAGATCTGCAAGCGCGAGCGCACATCCAGACCGGCAGCTTCGAGCTCTTCGATTTCCTTGAGGAGCGCCTCAGGCGACAGCACTACGCCGTTGCCGATGAAGCAGGTCACACCAGGATGCATGATGCCCGAAGGGATCAGGCGCAAGATGGTTTTCTTGCCATTGATCCACAGCGTATGGCCGGCGTTGTGACCGCCTTGGAAGCGCACCACGCCTGCGACGGATTCCGCCAGCCAATCGACGATTTTGCCTTTGCCTTCGTCACCCCATTGGGTGCCGATAACCACTACGTTCTTGCTCATTGTACGAATCGATATCGAGTTTCTCGGGAAATCCGGAAATCCCCCTGCGGCCCTCTTGCAGACAAGAGGGAGTCAGTTTTACAGCGTTCGAACCACCCAAGCGCCGTCTTGCAACGTCAGCTCACGGTCACAGATGAATTCGTCCTGGCTTTGCTCATGGCCGGGCAATACTTGTACGACAATCTCGCCGGACCGGCGTAGTTGCCGCACTGCCGCCACTAGCGCGGAATCCTGCCCCCAAGGCGCGAGCACAGCACGCGCACGATCTGCGGGAGGCAAGCCACGCGCCAGTTTGCGCAAGTCCAGGCTAAAGCCTGTCGCCGGGCGCGCCCGGCCAAAGGCACGGCTCACATCGTCGTAACGGCCACCACTCACCAATGCATCGTGCCACCCCTCTGCGTACAGCGCAAAGGTGACACCCGAGTGATAGCCATAGCCGCCGATATCAGCCAGATCCACCCCTAAAGCCACATCAGGGATGGCGTCAATGATGTTTTGCAAGGCATCGAGGGCCGTCGCCACGCCCGGCAACAGTGGCAAATCGCGCCGAGCCTGTTCGATAACCTCTGGACCGCCGTACAAACCCGCCAGCCGCTGCAAGGCAACGATGGTGTCGGCCCGAATGCCGCTCGCCTGTTGGGCCAAGTCCGCCAGTCCGGGGATGTCTTTTTCGCGCAGCAGCAGGACGATGTCCTGAGCGCGAGCCGTAGCTGCCGGGTCGGCCTCCAGCAGAGCCCGGACGACGCCGGGATGACAGAGGTCCAGGCGCGGCTGACGGACACCTGCCGTCGCGACGGTATCCAGGACGAGCGAAATGATTTCGAGATCCGCCTCAAAACCGGCATGACCGTAGATTTCGGCGCCGATCTGCAGCAGCTCGCGGCTGGACAGCAAGTCCGCCGGCCGGGCATGCAGGACGCTGCCGCAATAACAGAGCCGGGTCACAGCCGCACGATTGAGCAAATGCGCATCGATGCGCGTCACCTGGGGCGTCATGTCGGCCCGCACCCCCAGGGTACGGCCAGACAGTTGATCGACCAGTTTGCAGGTGCGCAGATCCAGATCGCTGCCGGTACCGGAGAGCAATGAATCGATGTATTCGACCAGGGGCGGCGCGACCAGCTCGAAACCGTAGCTACGGTAAAGATCGAGCAGTTCGCGACGTAGTTCCTCGATGCGCCGAGCCTCGGCCGGAAGTACGTCGGCAAGGCTTTCGGGCAGCAACCAGTTACCCATGAGTATTTACCTGAAGACTCTTGAAGAAATGCGTGAACGACGCCCAAAACAAAAGCGGCTGAGAGGGCGTAAGCCCACTCAGCCGCCTGAGGATTGTTTCTAGCTTACGCGGTATTGTACATGGTTTGAGGGTTTGTGCAGGCGCCTGATGGCAGCCTGCGTGTTTCCCTTTTGCCCTGTTACCGTTACCGCGTATTTTCCGAAAAGCAGCCGGGTCAGTTCGCCGGAGCGGCCTTGCCCGTGGAGCTCTTCATGAACTGGAAGTATTCCGAACTGGGGTCCACCACCAGCAGGTCGCTCGATTTCGAGAACGACTGACGATAGGCCTCTAGACTCTTGTAGAAAGTATAGAAGTCGGGGTCTTTGCCAAACGCGGCAGCGTATAGGCCGCTAGCCTCGGCATCACCCTCACCCATGACTGTCTGGGATTTGGCATAGGCCTCAGCCAGGATGACTTCGCGCTGACGGTCCGCCTCGGCGCGGATTTTTTCGCTTTCGGCAGCACCGATGGAGCGCAGCTCGTTGGCGACGCGAGTCCGCTCAGCCTCCATCCGGCGATAGACGGATTCGGAGATTTCGGGTGCGAACTCGATACGGCGCAGTCGCACGTCGACGACTTGCACACCCAGCGGCTCGGCGCGCTTGGCCACCGTCGTGAGGATCTCGCTCATGATTTTGTCACGCTCGGCCGACACGACTTCTTTGACGGTACGGACGTTGACCGAAGCGTTGAGTGCATCGCGAATCTGAGCCTGCAGGCGTTCTTGCGCGGCACGCTCGTTACCGCCGAACGTCACGTAGTACAGACGCGGATCGGCAATGCGCCATTTCACGTACGAGTCGATGAGCAGGTTTTTCTTCTCAGACGTCTGGATACGCTCGGCATCGTCGGACTCGATCGTCAAGATGCGCTTGTCGAGCGTCACGACGTTCTGGAACGGCGGAGGTGCCTTGAAATAAAGGCCCGGCTCGCTGATGACGGTACGCACCTCACCGAGTGAGAACACCAAAGCGTAATCGCGCTCGCGCACGACAAACACGCAAGAGGACAAGGCGGCCAGCACCAATACGAGGCCGACCAGGATAGGCATTAAACGTTGCATGATCTTGGGCTCCTCCGGATTAGCGCGTCAGACGATCGCGAGACAGCGTGTTGTTGCCGCTGCCAGTGTTGCTACCCGGATTGCCGGACGAACTTGCTGAGCCGGTGCTGCGCGCCGGCGGCTGAGGAACGCTGGGCTGGCTGGCGCCAGGCAAAGCAGTCGGCTGCTGTTGGCTCGACGCGTCGCGAGCCGTTTGCTGGATGATCTTGTCGATGGGCAAATACAGCATGTTGTTGCCGTTTTTGGTATCGACCATGACCTTGCTGGCGCGCGAGAAGATCTGCTGCATGGTTTCCAGATACATGCGTTCACGCATGATCTTGGGCGCCTTTTGGTACTCGGCCAAAATGCTGGTAAAGCGCGAGGCGTCACCACGCGCATCGCCGATGACCTTGGCACGATAACCCTCGGCCTGCTCGAGCATACGAGAAGCCTGACCACCCGCCAGCGGAATCACCTGGTTGGCATAGGCCTGACCTTCGTTGATTTGACGCTCGCGGTCCTGGCCGGCCTTGACCGCATCATCGAACGCTGCCTGCACCTGCTCGGGCGGCTGTACGTTCTGGATGGCCACGGTGCTGATCTGGATACCGGACTGATAACGATCGAGAATCTGCTGCATTAGGTTCTGGACCTCGACAGCCACCTCGGTACGCCCCTCGTACAGGACGAAATCCATGGGCTTTTTGCCCACGATCTCGCGCATCGCGGTTTCGGAGGCCTGACGCACCGAGTCGTCCGGGTCACGCATTTTGAACAGATAATCGGGCGCGCCATCGGCACGCAGGCGATACTGCACCACGAATTGCATGTCGACGATATTTTCGTCAGTGGTCAGCATCAGGGCCTCGGGCAACACTTTGTTGCGCGAACCGCCGCGGAATCCCACCTCAAAAGTACGAAGCTGGGAAATATTGACCGTCTCGGCGCTCTGAATGGGATACGGTAAGCGCCACTGGAACCCGGCGGGCGCCGTGCTCTTGTACTTGCCGAACTGGGTGACAACGGCGACCTGGCCTTCTTGGACGATATAGAAGCCGCTGGCCAACCACAGCAGCACCGCGACCCCCGCGACGATGCTCAGGCCGACCTTGGCTCCCCGTGGAGACGGCGGGGTGATGCCGCCGCGGCCCCCGCCGGGACGATTGCCCCCGCCGCCTTTGCGGCCGAACAAGGACCCGACCCGGTTGTTGAAGTCGCGNCAGAC
>NZ_CBCSJH010000031.1:39973-72881 GCF_965139195.1 Bordetella tumbae
GTCGAGGTCTGGCGGACTGTCTCCGTTGCCCTTTGGCTTTTTGGGCGGCTCGGAGCCATTGTTGTTGCCACGACCCCAGCCTGGGTCATTCAGATTGAATAGTTTGGTAATTCGAGGCATTGTTTCCCACGATCTGACCGATCTCCGCAATTGCCCCGCGCAACGCTTCCAGACCGGCGCGCTCGGTAGCGCTTACGAACACTCGCGCAATCGTACCACGGGCATCGCGCTCGATCCTCGGCTCGAGGCCTGCCCGATCAATCTTGTTGTGCACCAGGATGGTGGGAATGGACCCCGCGCCGATTTCATTCAGGACTTTATTGACCTCGGCGATCTGCTCATCACGCTGCGGACTGGCCGCATCCACGACATGCAGCAAGACGTCGGCGTGGATGGTTTCCTCTAGCGTTGCCCGGAAGGCGGCAATCAGATTCGGCGGCAAATCGCGAATGAATCCGACCGTATCGGACAACACCACCGACCCGGTGCCTTCGATCCAGATGCGGCGGGTGGTGGTATCAAGCGTAGCGAACAATTGGTCAGCGGCGTAGGCCCCTGCTCGCGTCAGGGCATTGAAGAGCGTGGATTTGCCGGCGTTGGTATAGCCCACCAACGAGACGGAAAGTGCCCCGCCCCGCGCCCGGGCGCGGCGCTGCGTCACCCGCTGACGTTCGACGCGGTCAAGCCGCTCTCGCAGCATTTTGACTTTGGCGCCGATCATGCGGCGGTCCATTTCGAGCTGCGACTCGCCTGGCCCGCGCATGCCGATACCGCCGCGCTGACGTTCCAAGTGAGTCCACATCCGCGTCAAGCGCGTGACCAGATGCTGTAACTGCGCCAACTCGACCTGCAGCTTGCCTTCGTGGCTTTTGGCGCGCAGCGCAAAAATATCCAGAATAAGCGCGACTCGGTCGACGACTCGTAAATTGAATTCACGCTCGAGGTTACGTTGTTGTGCCGGAGATAACGGCTGATCGAACAGCACGATGTCCGCTAACAAAGCGCCCGCCGTCGCAACGGCCTCTTGGACCTTGCCGGAGCCGATAAAAAATTTGGCGTCGGGCCGATCGCGCCGCGACGTGACGGTGCCGACGATCTCGGCGCCCGCACCACTCGCGAGCATGGCGAATTCTTCGGCATGCGCGACGAAATCGGGATTACCCAAGTCAACGCTGATGATTAGCGCACGCATACATTACCCCCTACGCTGCGCTTGCAGTTCGATGCACCAAATAGGCGCATTTTTAATGATAGTACCGGGTGACACGCCGGAGGACGCATGCTGGGCGAGAGAAAAACGTTCCCCACCACAGCGAAAATGCCCGCCGACACGATCCGTGCGGCGGGCAAAAAAAGGTACAGCTGGAGCTTGACGATTATTCAGCGGGAACATCCACCTGAAAGTTGACAGCGCGAGCGGGAACGACGGTGGAAATGGCGTGCTTGTACACCATTTGCGTCACGGTGTTGCGCAGCAAGACGACATATTGGTCGAACGACTCAATTTGCCCTTGAAGCTTGATACCGTTTACCAGATAGATCGACACAGGTACGTGTTCTTTGCGCAGCGTGTTTAAAAACGGATCTTGCAGAGTTTGCCCTTTATTGCTCATTGGCCAGGCTCCATTTGTTTGTTTTGAGTGGTGGCAGACGCCGAAATGTGTACTCTACAAGGTTTTCCGGGGCCGTGCCACTTGCCTTGCAGAGCAAATTCTTTCATAAGGTGTCTGACTTATTAATGCCGGGGCAAGTCGCCTCGCCCCGATCCTCACGCCAAAATGGCCTTGAGGGTTTCTATCAGACGCGCGCATTGCGACTCAGTTCCAACGGTAATACGTAAAAACTGATCGATGCGGGTCTGTTTAAAGTGACGCACAATAATACTGCGCTCACGCAATGCCGCCGCCAGGGCGGCGCCATCGTGTCCAGGATGACGGGCAAACACGAAATTAGCCGCCGACGGCAGAACTTCGAATCCCAGCGTCTGTAACTGACTGACCAAGTCCTTGCGCGTGGCAATCACGAATTGGCACGCCTGCTCGAAATAGTCCGTGTCTTCGATTGAGGCCACGGCGCCCGCCTCGGCGAGACGATCGATCGGATAGGAATTGAAGCTGTTTTTGACCCGCTCGAGTGCATCGATCAGCACGCGGCTGCCCATTGCATAACCCACCCGCAGCCCCGCCAGCGAACGGGATTTGGACAAGGTCTGGATAACCAGCAGGTTCTCATAACGAGAAATAAGGCTTGCAGCAGATTCCGCACCGAAATCGACATAAGCCTCGTCGATGACGACGACGATATCGGGGTTGGCCGCAACGATACGCTCGATGTCCGACAGCGGCAGCGCCCGGCCAGTCGGGGCATTCGGATTCGGGAAAATGATCCCGCCCGCCTGCCGCCCTGCCGATGGCAAGTAGTCCTGCACGTCGATGCTGAAATCAGCTTTTAGCGGTACAGCCTGATAGGCGATCTGGTACAGCCCGCAATACACGGGATAAAAGCTGTACGTGATATCTGGAAATAACAGCGGGCCGTCATGTTTAAGCAAGGCCTGAAAGGTGTGCGCCAGGATTTCATCGGACCCATTGCCTACGAAGACCTGGTCGGGCTGCACCTGATGACGAGCCGCAACAGCGCGGCGCAGTCGTTCCGAACCTGGATCTGGATAGAGCTTCAGGCTGTCGTTGCAAGCGGCTTGCATGGCCTGCAGCGCCTTGGGTGACGGCCCTAGCGGATGCTCATTCGTATTGAGCTTGACCAGATCTTGTAACTTGGGCTGCTCGCCCGGCACATACGGACTGAGTTCGCCGACGACAGAACTCCAGAAGCGACTCATGCTCAATTTTCCTGCGTGTAAGGATTGTGCGAGGATTTGAATTCGATGCGCAGCGGTGTGCCTGCGAGTTTGAACGCCTCGCGAAAGCGGGTTTCCAGATAGCGGCGATAGGAATCCGGAATGGCATCGAGTGCGTTGCCGTGGATCACCACCAACGGGGGATTTTGTCCACCTTGGTGGGCATAGCGCATCTTGGGACGGAAAATACCCTTGCGTGGAGGTGGCTGTTGTTCCACGGCGGCCTGCAACTCGCGCGTGAGCTTGGGCGTCGACAGCTTTGCAAACGCCGCGGCATGTGCGCCCACCACGGATTTGAGCAAGGGCTTGATGCCCTGGCCTTTCAGGGCAGAAATGGTGTGCGTCGGCGCAAAGGACAAGAATCGCAGCTTGCGGTTGTACTCGCGCTCAATACGTTCACGCTGATCGATGTCCAGGCCATCCCACTTGTTGATCGCCACGACGACCGCACGGCCCGTTTCCAGCACAAAACCGGCAATGTGCGCGTCTTGCTCTGAAACCTCGGTCTGGGCGTCCAATACCAAGAGCACCACATTGCTGGCCTCAATGGCCTGCAGCGTCTTGATGACAGAGAATTTTTCTACGGCTTCGAAGACCTTGCCACGGCGGCGCAAGCCAGCGGTATCGATCAAGGTGTATTTACGGCCGTCACGCTCGAAGTCGATCTCGATCGCATCGCGTGTCGTACCTGGCATATCGAACGCGATGACGCGGTCTTCACCCATCAACGTGTTGATCAAGGTGGATTTGCCCACGTTTGGCCGGCCGACAATGGCGAGCTTGATGCGATGATCGGGTGGCAATTCCCCATCGGCCGTTTCAGCGGCTTCGGGCTCGGGCTCGACCAGATCCCGCAATGCCAACTCGATCAGATCGACGATTCCGTCACCATGAGCCGCCGAGATGGGATGAGGCGTACCCAGCCCCAGCTCGTGAAACTCGCTGGTAGCGTTGCCTACGCCCATGCCTTCGGCTTTGTTGACTGCCAACACCACGCGCTGTTGCCCGGATTTACGCAGCAATTGGGCAATCTCGTGGTCGTGCGCGTTGACGCCGGCCCGAGCATCGACGAGGAACACCACCACATCGGCCTCGGCAATGGCTTGGCTCGTCTGCCGCGCCATTTCACGCAGAATGCCGGTTTTCGCGACGGGTTCGAAACCACCGGTATCAATGGCGATGAAGGGGATGTCTCCCACCCTGCCCTCACCGTAATGGCGATCGCGCGTCAAGCCGGAGTAATCGGCAACCAGCGCCGCGCGAGAACGCGTCAGGCGGTTGAACAGGGTCGACTTGCCCACATTGGGGCGACCGACCAGAGCGACGACGGGCTTGAAAGACACGATTGAGCCAAAAGAAAAAAATTAGTTGGTGCCAAGCAGCACAAGATTGCCATTGCCGGTTTGCACCAGCACGCCGGCAGACGTGGACTGCACAGGCGAAAGGATGGCGCCACCACCGACCGAGAGTCGTGCCAGCAAGCTGCCATCACTGCTGGACAGGAAATGCACATAACCGTCCAGATCGCCCACTGCCACCGCCCCGCCCAACGCGGCAGGCGCGGTCAGCTTGCGATTTTTCAGCGCGGTCTGCTTCCAGACATTGTTGCCGTTCTCGAGCGCAAAGGCGTTCATGACACTGTTCTGGTCTGGCGCATAGGCAAACTGGCTGTCCAACGTCATGCCGCTGGCGCTGGAGAAGTCCTTGGCCCACATGGGGCGGCCGCCTTGGCTGACGTTAAAGCACACGATACGGCCTTGGTATGCGACCGCGCACAGCAGAGGGCCGGCCAAACGCGGCGATCCGACGACGTCGGTCAGGCGCTCGAGATCGCTGGAGCCGCGCGGCGTGGCCACGGTGCCTTCCCACTGGACGTTGCCGCTGCCGACGTTGATGGCCAGCAATTTGCCGCCCGGCAAGCCGGTGATGACCAGGCCTTCGGCCATGACCATCTGCGCCGTGCTACGCAGCGCCAGAGCGGGGCCTGGGCGTTGCAGGCTCCAGAGGCGCTCGCCTGTTTCGATGTTGTAGGCTTGAATCCGATAATCACCGCTGCGCACGACCACAGCGCCGTATCCGACGACCGGTGCAATATCGACGTCGCTGCTGGCCTGGGCCTTCCATTTGACCTTGCCGGTGTCGTCAAACGCGATAACTTGGCCCAACGGAGAGGCCACGACCGTCGTCGACCCGTCGCTGCCCGGACCGGCGGAGAGCTTGGTATCGGCGTCGGCTTTCCAGAGGACTTTTCCGCTCGACAGCTCGACCTTGGCAACGGAGCCATCAGGGGTCGCAGCATAGACCGTATCACCCACAACGGCGGGCACAAATCCCAGACCCGATCCGCTACCGATAGACGTCGACCACACCGAGCGCACCGACATTCCGGCTGAATACTCAGTCAATGGAGCGGGCTCGTAACGGGCATCATCGCTGGCGCAACCGGCCAAAACCAACAAGCTGGCCACAAGCGCAGCACTACGCGCGGCTCGGTGAAAACGGAAAATAGTCATACGTTCATGCTCCGCTGAGAGCGTCCAGTTTCAGTTGCACGGCTTGACGCAAAGGATCGGCAGCACTCAGCCCATCCAGGGCGGCTTGCCAGGCTTTGCGAGCCTCTTCGGGCTTGCCTTGAGCGGCCAAGATGTCGCCGCGGCGGTCCGCATAGAGCGTCGCAAATGCCGCCGGCGGATTGTTCAACTGAGCCAAGGCGGCATCGTACTGTTTCTGATCCAGCAGCAGACCGGCCAGCCGCTCACGCGCTACCGGTTGCAGCGCCGAATGCTTGGATTGCGATGCCAGCCATTCGAGTTGCTGACGCGCGCCATCGAGGTCTTTTTGTTGGACGAGCGCCTGGGCAGCGACCAGTGCCCCACGGGCGGCATAACCTGTGGCCGCATAATCGTCGCGCAAGGTCGAGATAGCAGCCTTGATCCGTACCGAGGAATCGGTACTGCCCAAGCGGGCGGCGTCTTCGAGGGCTTCGAAGTAGCCCATTGCCTGATTGGCACGATGGCTTTGATAAGCCTTCCAACCCCACCAGCCACCCCATGCGAGCACAGCGATGGTCAGTAAAGTCATGATCAGCGTGCCGTAACGCGACCACCACGCCTTGAGCGCGTCGAGTTGTTCCTGTTCTTCGAGATCGTATGCCATGCTTACCCTAGGATTTCAAAACATCCGCCAAGCGGTCCAGCGAGACTTGCTGCTGAGCCGCCTCGTCGGCAGCATCGGCACGCAGGAATTTGACGCTGGCAGTCTGCGAGGCGACTTCGTCGGTGCCAAGAATAACCGCAACTCGGGCACCACTGGCGTCGGCCCGCTTGAATTGCGACTTGAAGCTGGCCGATCCGGCATGCACGATGACCGAAAATCCTGCATCGCGCAATTGCTCGCCCACCCGCGCCGCCAGGCGTTGGGCCGGCTCGCCCTGATGAACGACATAAATGTCACATTCTGTTGTGGCAGCCGCCGGCGCGCTTTGTTCCCAGAGGTCCAGCAGGCGTTCCATGCCAATCGCAAAGCCGACGGCCGGCGCGGGTTTGCCGCCCAGCAACTCGATCAGCCCGTCATAGCGGCCACCGCCGCAAACCGTACCCTGAGAGCCCAGACGGTCGGTGACCCATTCGAAAACGGTCGAGTTGTAGTAATCGAGGCCACGCACCAGACGAGGATTGAGACGGTACTCAATGCCCGCATCCGCCAGCAGTTGGCACAAACCGTCAAAATGCGCGCGCGATTCCTCGCCCAGGAAATCAAACAAATGGGGCGCGCTGTCGGCCATTGCCTGCATGGCTGGATTTTTGGTATCCAGGACGCGTAGCGGATTGCTATACATGCGGCGCAGGCCATCCTCGTCGAGCACGTCGCGATGTTGTTCCAAGTGCGCGATCAGTGCGGCGCGATGCGCGGCGCGTTCGGCAGGCAGCCCCAGGGAATTGAGCTCCAGGCGCACGTCCGTTAGCCCCAGTTGTTTCCACAGACGTGCCAACATGATGATGAGTTCGGCGTCGACATCCGGACCGGCAAAGCCCAGCGCCTCAACGTCGATCTGATGAAACTGGCGATAACGGCCGCGCTGGGGACGCTCGTGACGAAATACCGGGCCGATGCTATACACCCGTTGCGGCCGGTCGTAGAGCAAATTGTGCTCGATGGTGGCACGCACCACGCCAGCGGTCATCTCGGGACGCATGGTGAGCGATTCACCGTTCAGCGCATCAGTAAAGGTGTACATCTCTTTTTCGACGATGTCCGTGACTTCGCCGATGCCGCGCGTAAACAGACGCGTGTGCTCGAGCACAGGCGTGCGCACATTGCGATAGCCATAGCTGCGCAACCAGCCACGCACGATGTCTTCGAATTGCTCCCACCGGGCGCCATCGGCCGGCAGGACGTCATTCATGCCGCGGATTGCGGCGACTTTCTGAAACGCTTGCGTCATCTTCATCATGCCGCGGCGAATCGCACCATGCGATCCGCCTGACGGCTCAGCCCTTACTTTTAATGAGTGGCCTGCGCGCCGTAACGGCNCGCGACGTAGTCTTCGACAATGGTCTGGAATTCTTCGGCGATGTGGTCACCCTTGAGGGTGACGGTACGTTCGCCATCGATGAACACCGGTGCGGCTGGCACCTCGCCCGTACCGGGCAAACTGATCCCGATATCTGCATGGCGGCTTTCACCGGGGCCATTGACCACACAGCCCATTACCGCGACGTTCATACTCTCAACGCCGGGATAATGGGCGCGCCACACCGGCATCTGGCGACGTAAATAAGACTGAATGCTGTCGGCCAGTTCTTGAAAAAAAGTGCTGCTGGTGCGTCCACACCCTGGGCATGCCACGACCATCGGCGTGAATGCACGCAGATTCATGGTTTGCAGGATTTCCTGCGCTACCACGACCTCGCGCGTACGATCACCGCCGGGTTCGGGGGTCAGCGAAATACGGATGGTGTCGCCGATACCTTGTTGCAGCAAGACGGACAACGCAGCCGTCGAGGCCACGATGCCTTTGCTGCCCATGCCGGCCTCGGTCAGCCCCAGGTGCAACGGATAATCGCAGCGCGCGGACAGATCGCGATACACGGCGATCAAGTCCTGTACGTGGCTGACTTTGCAAGACAGGATGATGGCATCGCCACGCAGGCCGAGCTCTTCGGCGCGCTGGGCATTGCTGATCGCGGACACGACGAGCGCATCGCGCATCACGGCCTGGGCTTCCCAGGGCTGGGCGCGACGGCTGTTTTCGTCCATTTTGCGCGCCATCAATTCGTGATCGAGACTGCCCCAGTTGACCCCGATACGCACGGGTTTATCGTGGCGGCAGGCGACCTCGATCATTTGCGCAAAGTTGTCGTCACGACGCTTGCCACCGCCCATGTTGCCGGGGTTGATCCGGTACTTTGACAGGGCTTGCGCGCAGTCGGGAAACTGGGTCAACAGCTTGTGGCCGTTGTAGTGGAAGTCCCCCACCAGCGGCACCGATACACCCATACGGTCCAGTTGCTCGCGGATGGCGATGACTTCGCGCGCCGCCTCGGGCGTGTTGACCGTGATACGCACCATTTCCGACCCGGCGAGCGCCAGTTCTTTTACCTGAATGGCCGTCGCAATGGCATCCGCGGTATCCGTATTCGTCATGGACTGGACCACGACCGGGGCCTGGCCACCGATGTGGACAACGCGTTCGCCCCATTTCACGGCAACCGAGCGCGTCGGGCGGCGTGAGGCTGCGCCGACTTCGGGAGGCGGGGCATCTTGGCAGGGCACAGACAACTCTTGCATGCGTATATTGAATTACGGTTTTTCACCGGACAGCCAGGATGGCAGCCAATCGGCAGGGAGCCAGCCTTGCCAGAAAGCATAGCCGCCCAGCACTGCCAGCAATACGACGATCACCAGTATCCATCCCCACGGCGTGGAGTTGCGGTGGTCACTGTGCGCGCTGACCGCCACAGGAATCGTACGCGATACCCGATGAACGGAACCAGGCGAGCTCAGTGCCCCGACCTGGCTTTCCACTGAGGAAACGATCGCCGCCGGATCGGTATCGAGCAAGCGCGCATAGCTGCGGACCAAGCCGCGCAGCGAAACGCCCTTGGGCAACTTGTCCCATTGCTCGCCTTCCAGAGCCTGGATCTGACGCGGCGCAAACTTGATGCGGCTCGAAACCTCCTCGAGAGACCAGCCCTTTGCGACGCGCAAGTCCTTCAGGGCCTGGCCAACGGTAGCCGTCGTGCCAGCGTTTGCTGGCTGATCCGGAGTTGCCGATTCCTTGGAAAGCGCCGCCGCGTTGAGCTCCTGCGTCATGCCTGCACCTGTGCAATGGGTATGGTCCGCCCGGCATTACGCTGGGCGACACGTGTACGATCGCGAACCTCGCCCGCCAATTGTCCACAGGCCGCATCGATATCGTCGCCACGCGTCTTGCGTACCGTCGTCACAATGCCGGCATCCATTAGGCGCTGGGCAAAGACCTTGACCCGCGCAGAGGGCGAACGCTTGAGGCCGGAGGCCGGAAACGGATTAAAAGGAATCAGGTTGAGCTTGCAGCGGATCTGCCGAGCCACCTGGATGAGCGCCTTGGCATGTTGATCGGTGTCATTCACACCATCCAGCATGCAGTATTCGAAAGTAATGAAATCACGCGGCGCGCTGGCGAGATAGCGTTCGCACGCAGCCAGCAATTCAGCCAACGGATATTTTTTGTTCAGCGGCACCAGCTCGTCGCGCAACGCATCCGTAGGTGCATGCAACGATACGGCCAACGCCACAGGACAGTCTTTTGCCAACCGGTCCATCATGGGCACAACACCCGACGTGGACACGGTCACGCGACGGCGCGAGAGGCCGTACGCATTGTCATCCAGCATCAAACGCAGCGCAGGCAACAGCTGGTCGTAATTGAGCAGGGGCTCGCCCATGCCCATCATGACGACGTTGCTGATCACACGCGTGTCATCGCTGCGCGCCCCGCCCAGGCGAGCCGTACCGGCGTCGGCCTCGAGGATGCGCTTGGCCCACCACAGCTGGCCGATGATTTCGCTGGCCTGCAGGTTGCGGTTAAAGCCCTGGTGACCAGTAGAGCAGAAACGGCAGTTGACCGCGCAGCCTGCCTGGCTGGACACGCACAGCGTGCCGCGATCGTCTTCGGGGATGAAGACCGTTTCGATGGCGTTACCCTGCCCCACGTCGAACAGCCACTTGCGTGTGCCGTCCGAGGAGCGCTGCTCGGTATTGACCGGCGGCGCCTGGATCAGGCAGTGCTCTGCCAGTTGCCCGCGAAACTCGCGAGCCAGATCGGTCATGGCGTCGAACGAGTCAGCCCCACGCTGATGCACCCAACGCTGCAATTGGCGGGCGCGAAACGGCTTGCCCCCCCACTGCCCGACGAGGTCGGACAGTTTGGCGGCATCGAGGCCCAGGAGATTGACGCGTTCGGCGGTTTCCATGACGTACTCAGGTAATGCTAACCCAGATCAACGGCTGTGGATGTTGATTTCGGGGAAGAAGAAGGCGACTTCGACGGCGGCGGTTTCGGGAGCATCCGAACCGTGCACGGCGTTGGCGTCGATGCTGTCAGCGAAATCGGCGCGGATGGTGCCGGCCTCGGCTTTCTTGGGATCGGTCGCGCCCATCAGGTCGCGGTTTTTCTGGATGGCGTCAGCGCCTTCCAGGACCTGCACGAACACGGGGCCCGAGACCATGAAGTCAACCAGGTCCTTGAAGAAGGGGCGTTCTTTGTGCACGGCATAGAAGCGCTCGGCGTCGGCACGCGACAGTTGTTGCAGGCGTGCGGCGATGACTTTCAGGCCAGCGTTTTCGAAGCGGGCGACGATCTGACCGATGACGTTCTTGGCCACGGCGTCGGGCTTGATGATCGAGAGAGTACGTTGGACGGACATGGAGACTCCAAATTCCTAATAAAAACAGGGACTTCTGTAGGGTTTACAGTAACCCGACATTCTAACACGCCGTCAAGACCGCAATACATCTTAAAATGAACGGTTTGCTTGGCCACCAATCGGCCGGGCCCTCGCCTTTTGCCGGAACCCAGTAATGACCGAAGCCGCTGCCCCGATCCCGTCTGACACCGATACCGCCGACCTGCCCAAAAGCTTTGAGCCCGCAGCGCTCGAAGCCCACTGGTACACCGAATGGGAGCGCCGCGGCTATTTCGCGGCAGGCCAACACGTAAAAACAGGGACGGACTCCCAGCCCTACGTCATCCAGTTCCCTCCGCCCAATGTAACAGGCACGCTGCACATGGGGCACGCGTTCAACCAGACCATCATGGATGGCCTGGTGCGCTATCACCGCATGCGCGGCGACGACACGGTCTTTATTCCCGGCACCGATCACGCCGGCATTGCCACCCAGATCGTGGTGGAACGCCGCCTGGACGCCGAAAAAGTCTCGCGCCACGACCTGGGCCGCGAGAAATTCATCGAGAAAGTCTGGGAATGGAAAGAGCAGTCCGGCAACACCATCACCAGCCAGGTTCGCCGGCTGGGCGCGTCCGCCGACTGGCCCCGTGAATACTTCACCATGGACGACCGCATGTCGCGCGGCGTGGTGGAGACCTTTGTCCGTCTGTACCAGCAGGGCCTGATCTATCGCGGCAAGCGCCTGGTCAACTGGGACCCGAAACTATTGACGGCCGTCTCCGACCTCGAGGTGCAATCCGAGGAAGTCGACGGCCATATGTGGCACATTTTGTATCCGTTTGTCGACGGTCCGCAGACTATTGTGGACAAGGACGGCCAGACCGTCACGCTGCGCGGCTTGACGATCGCTACCACCCGGCCGGAAACCATGCTGGCCGACGGCGCGCTGTGCGTACACCCCGATGATCCCCGCTATCAGCATCTGATTGGCAAGCTGGTCGAGCTGCCGCTGTGCGATAGAAATATCCCGATCATTGCGGACGACTTCGTCGATCCGGAATTCGGCACCGGTTGCGTCAAGATCACCGGCGCTCACGATTTCAACGACTATGCCTGCGCGCAGCGCCACAATCTGCCCCTGATTGTGATTTTCACGCTGGACGCGCACATCAATGAAAACGGCCCGAAACAGTTCCAGGGCCTGGAACGCTACGAGGCCCGCAAAGCCGTCGTGGCTCAGCTCGAAGCCGAACACTACCTGGTCAAGGTCGAGCCGCACAAAATGATGCAGCCCAAGGGCGACCGTACCGGTGTCGTGCTGGAGCCCATGCTGACCGACCAGTGGTTTGTGGCGATGAGCAAGCCCGCCCCCGAAGGCACGTTGAATCCGGGCAAGAGCATCACCGAAGTCGCACTGGATGTCGTGGCCAATGGAGAGATCAAGTTCTACCCAGAAAACTGGACCACCATCTACAACCAATGGCTGAATAACATCCAGGACTGGTGTATTTCACGCCAGCTCTGGTGGGGCCACCAAATCCCGGCCTGGTATGCCGAGGATGGCCAGGTTTTCGTTGCACACTCCGAGGCAGATGCTCAGGAACAAGCCCGCGCCGCTGGCGTGACGGGCCCGTTGACCCGCGACCCGGACGTACTGGATACGTGGTTCTCGTCGGGCCTGGTGCCCTTCACCACCCTGGGCTGGCCCGAGAACACCCCCGACCTGCAACGCTATCTGCCCTCCAGTGTGCTGGTCACGGGCTTTGACATTATTTTCTTCTGGGTCGCGCGCATGGTCATGCTGACCACGCACATGACGGGCCAGATTCCGTTCAAGCACGTGTACGTGCATGGCCTGATCCGTGATGCCGACGGCCAGAAGATGAGCAAATCCAAGGGCAATACGCTCGATCCGGTGGATCTGATCGACGGCATCGACCTGGATGGCCTGGTCGCCAAGCGCACTTATGGATTGATGAATCCGAAGCAAGCCAGCACGATCGAGAAAGCAACGCGCCGCCAGTATCCCGATGGCATTCCGTCATTTGGCACGGACGCGCTGCGCTTCACGATGGCAGCCTACGCCACGCTCGGACGCAACATCAATTTCGATCTCAAGCGCTGCGAGGGCTATCGCAATTTCTGCAACAAACTGTGGAACGCGACGCGCTTTGTGTTGATGAACACTGAGGGGCATGATCTAGGCGGCGATCAAACGGCCGAGCTGTCGTTTGCCGATCGCTGGATTGTCAGCCAATTGCAGGCCCTGGAGGCCGAAGTCGAACGCGGCTTTGCCGACTACCGTTTCGACAACGTCGCCAACGCGCTTTATCGCTATGTCTGGGATGAATACTGCGATTGGTACGTGGAGTTGGCCAAGGTACAGATCCAGAACGGCACGCCTGCTCAGCAACTGGGCACGCGCCGCACCTTGATTCGTGTGCTCGAGGCCGTGCTGCGTTTGGCGCATCCGATCATTCCGTTCATTACTGAAGCCCTGTGGCAGAAAGTGTCGGTAGTGGCAGGCAAACGCGCAGACGGCGCGACCGACAGTGTCAGCGTTCAGCCCTACCCCCGCAGCAATCCGGATGCAGTTGACACGGCAGCCGAGGCAGATGTCGCTGAATTGAAAGCTCAGGTTGAAGCAGTACGCGCCCTGCGTGGCGAAATGAATCTGTCGCCTGCTCAGCGTGTTCCCCTCGTGGCTCAAGGTGATGCCGCGACGCTCACACGCAATGGACCGTACTTGGCCGCGCTGGCCAAGTTGAGTCAGGTCGATGTGGTCGATACGCTGCCTGATGCCGGGGCGCCGGTACAAGTGGTGGGTACGGCTCGCCTGATGCTGCACGTGGAAATCGATGTTGTTGCTGAACGCGCGCGCTTGGACAAGGAAATCGCCCGCCTCGAGGGTGAAATTGCCAAGGCCAATGGCAAGCTGGGTAATGCCAGCTTTGTCGAGCGTGCGCCAGCGGCGGTCGTTGCACAGGAGAAAGGCCGATTGGCGCAGTTCAATGAGACGCTGGCCAAGGTGCGTGAGCAGCGGGTCAAGCTGGGATAAGAGCGGAGCCCATGGCGCTGTCGATGTTCAATGGCGCTATGGGCTGTTCTTGGAATCGGCTTGCGAAGATGTGGCGGCCTCAGGCTAGCTAGTTGTCCATGCTGATGCCTGCGACCTTGACGACGGTTTTCCAACGCGCAATCTCGTTCAACTGGAATGCGCGCAATTTGTCGCCCACGGCATCGCCGGGTTTGGCGCCGATGTCTTGAATCGATTTGATGGTATCGGGCTCATGCAGGATCGCTGAGACATTACGCTGCAGTATTTGCAGAGGGTCTGCGGGCGTTTTGGCGGGGGCAAACAGGGCGTACCACGCTGTTGCAACGTAGTCGGCAACACCGGCTTGCTGCATGGTCATCACTTCGGGAATGACGGCGTTGCGGACGGGATCGCAGACGGCCAGTGCGCGTAATGCGCCGCTTTGGATGTTCGGCAACACTAACGGCAAGTCGGCAAACATGACAGGGACTCGTCCGCTGACAAGATCTACCAATGCGCCCGCGCTGCCTTTGTATGGCACGTGCAGCATTGACGTCTGCGTCGAGTATTTGAACAGTTCGGCGGCGAGATGCTGCGAGGCGCCCACACCGCCAGAGGCATAACTGATCGAGCCTGGACGGCTCTTCAGTAATTGCACCAGTTCCTTGACGCTTTGTACCTTGAGATCAGGATGAACGACCAAGACCAGAGTGACCTCGCCCGCCAGCGCAATGGGAGCGAAGTCTGTCACCGGGTCGTAGGGCATGTCGCGGTAGATCAAGGGATTGGTGGCATGCGTGCCAATGGATCCCATGACCAACGTATAACCGTCGGGCGGCGATTTGGCCACATAGTCTGCAGCGATATTTCCGCTCGCCCCGGTGCGGTTCTCTACGGTCACAGGCTGCTTTAAACGTCCAGACAATTGTGCACCTATCAAGCGCGTCAAGACGTCCGTGGAGCCGCCCGGCGCAAAGGGTACGATCATGCGTATAGGTTTGCTCGGAAAAGCATCCTGGTCGGCGGCACGCGCCAGAGAGGGTCCCAGTACGCACGCAGCGGCGAGGCTGCGCAAGATATCCCTGCGGGTACAGGATGGGGCGCTCATGCCGATGCCTCGATTTGCGCAATATGGCCGGAAGGCGTACCCAATACGGTGGTTCGCTCTAAATGCCGCCGGTATCGAGGGTCATAGTCACCCAGCGCCAGATGCGCTGTACAGCGGTTATCCCAGATCAATAGGTCTTTCGGCTGCCAGTTATGGCGGTACACAAAATGCGGGCGCGTGGCATGACGGATCAGAAAGTCGATCAACGGTCTGCTTTCCTCTGGCGTCATGCCCTCGAAGCATTTGACCTTTTCGCCTATGTATAGCGCCTTGCGGCCCGTTTCGGGATGCACGCGCACGACGGGTTGCGCGACGGGTGGATTCAAACGCTGATTTTCCTTTTCCCAAGACGTGGATAGTCCGGAGTTTTTCCGTTCAGAGTGATGAATGCCGTTCAGCCCCTCGATCATCTGTTTCATCCGCTCTGACAGCGCGTCATAAGCGACATACATGTTCGCAAACAGGGTGTCCCCTCCTACGGGCGGAACCTCGACTGCACGCAAAAGCGACCCAAGCGCTGGGGCCAGTGTGAACGACATGTCGGAATGCCACATCTGCCCTGTGTATCTGGAGTTCGAGGGGCTGCCATCAGGCTTCTGGTCATTCGTCACCATCAACAGCTCTGGGAACGTCGCATTCCGATCCAAGGGCAAGGACTCGTGCTCATCCAGATCGCCGAACCTGCGGCTGAATCCGATGTGCTGTTCACGAGTAATAGACTGGCCTCGAATCAGCAGGACACCATATTGCAGGAACGCCTGGTGCACGCCTTCCCAGTCACTGTCCGAGATAGGGGAACGCAAATCCAGCCCGAGGATTTCGGCGCCCAAGGCGAATGACAGGGGTCTACATTCAATGGCCATGTTTTGTCTCCTTTTGCGGACCATTGAATCACTCGCCGATGATTTTGATAATCGGTAATATTAGAAAAATTATTCAGCTTTTCTAAAAAATATGAATCTACGCCGTATCGAGAGCTTTATTGCCGTGGCCGAGCTGCGCAGCTTTAGCGCTGCGGGCATCAAGCTGCATCGCTCGCCTGCTGCGATCAGCACCCACATACAGCAACTCGAAACCGAGTTGGGTGTGCCGCTCTTTGATCGCACGACGCGCCAAGTCGCCATGACAACGGAGGGGCAGCTGTTTTACACGCGCTGCCAGACGGTAGTTCGCGAGCTGATGGAAGTCTCGCGAGAACTCGGGGAAAGATCGGAACTGCGCGGGGGCCACGTATCGATTGGCACAGTCCCGTCGATCTCAAGCTTGAAACTGCCCTCTGTTCTGGGCGAATTCAAAAGCAAATATCCGAATATCACGCTGGAGCTGCACGAAGGCCCTATCAATCAGATTCACAGAGACCTGAGCGAACGTGTCACTGACTTTGCCGTGGCTCCCCTGCACGAGGACTCATATGATCTGGATCACCAAGCGATCGTCAATGACCCGTTCGTCGCTATCCTGCCTCGCGCCATGACCACCAACCGGAAATACATCACGCTGAAGGCGCTGAATCAGATCGATCTACTGGCACTATCTCATGACACCGCAGTGCGGGCCACTGTAGAGTTGGTCTTTAGAAATGCGGGGCTGCGGTATCGGCCCAAAATCGAACTCACCCATCATCAAACGGTCATCAGCATGGTGGAGGCGGGGCTCGGCGCCGCGATCTTGCCTACGATATGCGTCCCAAAGGAAGAGAACGCTGATTATCAGGTCTTGCCTATACGCCCAGGAGTCCTTACGCGGCAGATCTGCATTGTCACCGTGAACGGCAAGAGACTCAGCCCAGCGGCTCAAGCGTGTGCGAATCAGATCGTTCAGGCATTGAGAGAGTCGGCGTGAGTGATGGGGGGGTTTAGTGCTATTGACGTCGATGCGGGGCAGTGGCCGCGCGGGCGCTTCACGTGGCCGGGCCGATTGCCTCGGCTCGACGACCAACAGAAAACCTGACGTCCGCCCAAGCCCGTGCACGCAAACCAACAAACTAGCCCAAGAGAACCCTACCGAGCAGCCTTCAACGCCGTCAGAAACTTCTCATCAGCACGCGTCAGCCACCCATTAGCCCGCGCCCGCTCAAGCAAATCAGGACGACGCTGCGCAGTCAATCGCAGCGACTGCTCCCGTCGCCACCGCGCAATATTGGCATGATGCCCACTCAGCAACTCAGCAGGCACAGCCTCCCCGTCATACACCTCGGGCCGCGTGTAATGCGGGCTATCCAGCAACCCCGACAACGTGTCATTGAAAGAGTCCTGAAGCGCCGAATCACCGTCATTCAACACACCCGGCACCAGACGCACCGCAGCATCAATCACCGCGAGCGCGGCAATTTCCCCGCCAGACAACACAAAATCGCCGAGCGAGATCTCATCGGTAACGCAGCGATCAATAAAGCGCTGATCAATGCCCTCATAGCGGCCACAGATCATGATGGCCCCCTCGCCATTAGCCAGCGCCTGAGCACCCTGCTGATCATAGCGACGCCCTGTCGGTGACAGCAGCACCACCGGCGCGACCCCTAGACCCTGCTGCGCACGATCCGATTGCGCAGCAGCAACAGCGGCCTCTAACGGGGCCGCCATCATCACCATGCCCGGACCACCCCCATAAGGGCGATCGTCGACCGTGCGATGAACATCGTGGGTATAGTCGCGTGGATTCCAGGCGCGCAACGCCCATAGTCCCTGGGAATGCGCTCTGCCGGTAACGCCCAAGTCGCGCACAGTTCCGAACATGTCCGGAAAGAGCGTGACGACATCAAAGCGCATCAGATTTCCGTGGGCCAGTTGCTGTCGATACGACGCGCGGACAGGTCCACCGCCAGGATATGCGCGGCGACAAAAGGCACCAGCATTTCCATTGGGCGACCCTTGGGATCGAGCCTGGCCTCGGGCTCTGCGCCAGGCGCAGGTGCGCGCTGCAACACCACACGCAAGATCGCGTGGGCGCCGTTATCCATGACGTCCTCGACGATACCGACGCGAGCAGGCTCGCCCTCCGCATCCGAATAGAATGCGCAGCCGATCAAATCGACCCAGTAATACTCGTCGTCGGCAGTCGCCGGAAACTCGCTGCGCGGCACCTGTACGGTGTAGCCGCGCATAGATTCGGCCTGATCACGATCTGCAACGCCGTCAAGCTGCGCCACAACGGCCGTGCCCTGAGGCCGGGCCTGCAGCACTCGATGAGCAGTCGGTACAGACGTGACAACGCCTCGCGCCGTTTCAGGGGCGAGGCGAGTCAGCCACCAGGTCTTTGCCCGGCATAAACCATCAGCCTGTGCGGAATGCGGCTGTACCTTGACCCAACCCTTGACACCATACGCCCCGGTAATGCGGCCCAACTCGACTAAGTCGTCAGGCGCTGCATTGCGAGTAATGGCATCAGACGGCATCAGGCCAACAGCCGAAAGCGACACACAGGTTTCCTGCTAGCCCTTAGGCTGCAGCGGAAACCTTGGCCGAGTAGTCTTTGACCAGACGCTCAACGGCGGGCGACAGTTGTGCACCGCTGTTGGTCCAGTATTGGACGCGATCCAGCGCAATGCGCAGTTGCTCCGAGCCTTCGCTGGCGACGGGGTTGTAAAAACCCACGCGCTCGATGAAGCGGCCATCGCGACGGTTGCGCGAATCGGTAGCTACCAGGTTGTAGAACGGACGCTTCTTGGAGCCACCGCGGGCCATGCGAATCACCACCATAGGTAATCCCTTGAATTAGTTGTGAAAAACGGAAGATTCTAGCATTAAATCGAAGGCCATAGCAAGCCTTACTTAGCGGCGCCGCAAATAATGCAACACCGAATCCTGAGCCTCGTGCTGCGCCACCAAGCCATTGCCGCTCTGTTTGGCAAACGCCTGAAAATCGCGCACGGCCTTGGGGTCGGTCGTCGTGACACGCAACACCTGGCCGCTTTCCATCTGCGCCAAGGCTTTCTTGGCGCGCAAGATGGGCAGCGGACACGTCAGCCCGCTGGCATCGACCTCGTGCTGGAACTCAGGCAGGCTCTCCGTCGGTGCGGGAGCCCCTGCCGCTCCAGCGGCATTCGGCAATTCAGAGGCGCTCATCGATCCATCCTGCCACACTGGCGATCGCGGCCGGCAATGCCTGAGCATCGGTGCCGCCACCCATCGCCATATCCGGACGGCCACCGCCCTTGCCGCCGACCTGGCTGGCCACAAAGCCCACCAGCTCGCCGGCCTTGACGCGCCCTGTCAAATCGGCGGTCACACCGCCCACCACGCTGATTTTCCCATCGGCGCCAGCGCTGGCCAGCAACACGATGGCGGATTTCAGACGGTCCTTGAGGTTGTCGACCATGCCGCGCAAGGCCTTGGGATCCACATCACCCACGTTAGCGGCCAGGACCTTGGCCCCCTTGATGTCGACGGCCTTGGCAGCCAGATCGTTACCCGCGCTTGCGGCCAGCTTGCCGCGCGCCTGCTCTAGGTCTTTTTCCAGCGCGCGGACTTGGTCCTGCACCTGCGCGATACGCTCGGGCAGATCAGCCGGCGTGCTGCGCAACACGCCTGCCGCACGCAGCAGCAAGGCTTGTTGATTCTGCACCCATACCAACGCGTTATCGCCAGTGATCGCCTCGACCCGGCGAACGCCCGCGGCGACGCCGCCCTCGGCCACGATCTTGAACAAACCGATATCGCCCGTACGGGTTACGTGCGTGCCGCCACACAATTCGCGCGAAAAACCAATGTCCAGCACACGCACCGTGTCGCCATATTTTTCGCCAAACAGCGCCATGGCGCCACCCTTGACGGCATCGTCGTAGGCCATCACCTGAGCCTGAGTGGGCTGGTTGGCCAACACTTCGGCGTTGACGATGGCCTCGACCTGAGCAATTTGCTCGGCGGACATCGGCGCGTCATGAGCAAAGTCAAAACGGGTTTTGTCGGGGTCAACCAGCGAGCCGCGCTGTTGCACATGCCCGCCGAGCACCTGGCGCAGCGCCTTGTGCATCAAGTGCGTCGCCGAGTGGTTGCGCACGGTACGGGCGCGGCGCACGGCGTCCACACGAGCCAAGAGCGTATCGCCAACAGCCAAGGCGCCGGACTCCAGCTCGCCATGATGCCCAAAGACACCAGCCTGGATCTTGAGCGTATCCGCCACGGCAAAACGCGCCCCGCCACCCTCGAGCAAGCCGGTATCACCGACCTGACCGCCCGACTCGGCGTAAAACGGCGTGGCGTCCAGCACCACGACGGCCTTTTGGCCGGCCTGGACACGGTCGACCTGCGTACCGTCCACATACAGAGCGGTGACCTTCACGTCGTCCAGCTCGAGTTTTTCGTAGCCCTCGAAGCGCGTCTCGGCGCCCTCGTAGCTCAGGCCCTCGGCCATTTTGAATTTCCCGGCGGCGCGGGCCTGGTCACGCTGGCGCGTCATCGCCGCCTCGAAACCGGCCATATCGACCTCGACATTGCGTTCGCGGCAAATGTCGGCCGTCAGATCCACCGGGAAGCCATACGTGTCGTATAGCGTGAACAGCGTCCTGCCGTCCAACTGCCCGCCAGCGGGTACGCCAGCCAAGGCGCCGTCCAGGATCTTCATGCCGTGTTCGAGGGTTTCGCCAAAGCGCTCTTCTTCTTGCTTGAGCACCTGTGCCACGCGGTCGGCCGCCTGAGCCAGCTCAGGATAGGCTTCGCCCATTTCAGCGACCAGATCCGGCACCAATTTGTAGAAAAACGGCTTGGTCTGGCCCAATTTGTAACCGTGACGCAAGGCGCGGCGCACGATACGGCGCAGCACATAGCCGCGGCCCTCGTTGCTGGGAATGATGCCGTCGACGATCAAGAAGGAACACGCGCGGATGTGATCGGCGATCACCTTGAGCGAGTTCTCTGCGAGGTCACTGACCCCGGTTTCGCGCGCAGCCGCCTGGATCAGGTGACGGAATAAATCGATTTCGTAGTTGGAATGGACGTGCTGCAACACCGCAGCGATACGCTCCAGGCCCATCCCCGTATCAACACACGGCTTGGGCAGCGGATTCATATTGCCAGCCGCGTCGCGCTCGAACTGCATGAACACGAGGTTCCAGATTTCGATATAACGGTCGCCGTCTTCTTCGGGCGAGCCCGGAGGACCACCCCAGATCTCGGGGCCGTGGTCGTAGAAAATCTCGGAACACGGGCCACACGGTCCGGTATCGGCCATCTGCCAGAAGTTGTCCGATGCGTAGCGGGCGCCCTTGTTGTCACCGATGCGGATAATGCGCTCGGTCGGCACGCCGATCTCTTTGGCCCAGATGTCGTAGGCCTCGTCGTCCTCTTGGTAGACGGTGACCCAGAGCTTTTCGGCCGGCAACTTGTATACCGTGGTCAGCAATTCCCAGGCGTATTGGATGGCGTCACGCTTGAAATAGTCGCCAAAGCTGAAATTGCCCAGCATTTCGAAGAACGTATGGTGCCGGGCGGTATAGCCGACATTCTCCAGATCGTTGTGCTTGCCGCCGGCGCGCACGCTGCGCTGCGAGGAGGTCGCGCGCGAATAGGAACGGTTTTCCTTGCCGGTAAAGACGTCCTTGAACTGCACCATCCCGGAGTTGGTAAAGAGCAGCGTGGGGTCATTGCCCGGCACGAGCGACGCCGAAGGCACAATCGTGTGCCCCTTGGACTGGAAAAATTGCAGGAACTTCTGGCGAATCTCTGAGGATTTCATGCGTGCACGAACCGGAAATAAGGCGAATCTTTAATTATAGAGGCTAGTCCGCCCAACGCCATCGAGACCCCAGGATTGCCTCAAGGCGCGCCTGGCTGCTCCCGACGCCCACCGCTACCCGAGCTCCTCTATGAGGAGGAGATCTCCCACTCGGTAAATTCAACGAAAATTCGACGGCAGGCCCTGCATGCTCAATAATCCGTCAAACTGTCACCAACGCTCCTGGCGCATGGAGCGCCTGCCTTTAACAGCGCACGTCACTGCCAGCATCAACCCACATGAAAACCGTTTCGGCCAATGTGCACTACCAGGTACTGATTGTCGAAGACGATCTGACGATCGCGGGAAACCTGTACCAATTCCTCGAACTCAGTGGATTCACTCCGGACGTAGCCTACGACGGCATGACCGCATTGCGCATGCTGCAGAACCAGCATTTTGACGCCGTCGTGCTGGATATCGGCCTGCCTGGCAAGGACGGCTACCAGGTTCTGCACACGCTGCGCAGCGAATGGCGCAAGGCGATTCCCGTGTTGATGCTGACGGCTCGGGATACGCTAGAGGACAAGCTCGCCGGGTTCGGCCATGGTGCGGACGATTATCTGACCAAACCTTTTGCATTGGCCGAGGTCAAGGCTCGGCTGCAGGCACTGATACACCGCGCCAAAGGAAAAGTGGTCGACGCCGTGCAAACGTGCGGCCCGCTGCAATTCGACGGGCGTACCAGAGAGGTGTCCATTTCAGGCCAGGCATTGCACCTCACCCCCAAATCGGTCCTCATTGTCGAAACCCTGATACGTACCCCCGGCCAAGTGGTATCGAGAGAGGAGCTCGAAGCTATTCTCTGGAATGACGTCCCGCCCTCAAGCGACGCCTTGCGCAGCCAGGTGCATTTGCTGAGACGAGCGCTTTCCGACGCCGGTTTTGATGGCATCGAAACAATACATGGCGTGGGATGGCGGATGGCCGAGCCCGGAGCAGGCGCATGAAAAGCGGCACCCTCACCCAGCGCGTCATTTGGGCGCTGACGGGCGTGGTTTCGATTTTTGTCGCCGTCCTGGCGTTGCTGGCTTACCTGGCCTTCGATCAAATGGAAGATGGACTGGTCGAGCAGATCCTCACCTCCGAAGGCAATCGCATTATCCAGCACCTGGAATCCGACGCGAATTATGCGGTTCCGCAAGAGTCGTCTGAACTGACAGGCTCGATTCGCGCATGGCTGCGCCACAATGATATTCCCCAAGGCATGCCGGTGCCGCTGCGCGACTTGGTCCCTGGCTTGCATGAATTGGAGCCTGACGACGAAACGTGGCACGTCATGGTCGAAGACACCGCGCGCGGGCGGCTGTATGTGCTGTATGACGCCACCGCGCACGAGGCCCGTGTGCGTGAGTTCGGCTTGATCGTGCTGGGCGTGGGCGTTCTGTGCATCATTGTCGCCTATGCACTGTCGCGTCGGATTGCAGGTGTTGCCGTGGGCCCGCTGCTGGACTTGACGACTCGCTTGTCAGACTGGGCGCCAGGGTCGCCAGACATCGCCATCACTCGCGATGACGAAGCAGGCCGCCTCATCGAGGCGTTCAATCGCGTCCAGAACCAGGTCGATCATTCGATCGCGCGTGAGCGTGAGTTTGCTGCCAACCTCAGCCACGAAGTCCGCACGCCGCTGGCTGCAATTCGCTCCGACAGCGAAATCATGCTGCTCAATACCGCATTGCCCACGGACCCAAAAGACCGCCTGACGCGCATTGTGGCCAATGTGGATCATATTGCAGCCTCACTGGAAAGCGCACATTCCATGGCCCGGGATCAGCCTCGCCCAGCCGAGCCTGTCGATCTGAATGGTTGCATGGACGACGCATGGCGCGGACTGGAAGCGATCGCAGAGGCTTGCGACCTGGTGTTCCGCAACCACATCCCGCCCGAAACGGTGCGCATGCTCGACAAGTACGCCCTGTTGACCGTGCTGCGTAATTTGGTGCGTAACGCCATAGATCATGCAGCCCCTGCCACGCTGACGGCACTGCTGACGGTCGACGGCGCCATCGAGTTGCGCGATACAGGCAAGGGCATCGAGGCCTCGGAATTGCCTTTTTTGTTCGAACGGTATTACAGCGGGCGACTGGCCGACGCGTCTACACCGGCTACGGATCATGGTGGTTTGCGGCACGGATTGGGCCTGGCCATTGCGAAACGAGTCTGTGATATGCAGGGCTGGGAACTGGATATCAGATCACAACACGGCGGCCCGCAGTCGGGGACGTGCTTCACCCTGAGATTTAGCTGAACATCGTTATCCCACTGTCCCATTTACGTTTTCCGCAATCTATTTAACGAAAATTCGACGGGCTGCCGCGCATACTGGGCTCTCTTGCACTGCCAGGGTACCCATGTATGGCCCTCGAATTTCGTTTAGACGCGCAAGCCCATGCCTTGCCCACGCCGTCCATCACGGCGCCGCTGATCACCACCTCGTCCAGATCCGACAAATTTGACGACGCTCGGATCAGCTGCATCATTCCCTGCCTGAATGAGTGCGACAACCTGCACCTGTTGCTGCCGGCATTGCGCCAGGAGCTGAAGTCGCTGTCCACACAATGGGAAATCATTGTCATAGACGATGGCAGCACCGACGGCACCGAGGACCTGATGACCGAATGGACGGTACATGACGGCATGCGCTATCTGCAGCTATCGCGCAACTTCGGCAAAGAAGCAGCGTTGTCCGCAGGATTCGAAGCGGCGGACGGCGACGTCGTCATTTGCCTGGATGCAGATTTACAGCACCCTACCGCGCTGATCGGCCCCATGCTCGAACGCTGGCGCTCGGGCGCCGACATGGTGTATGCCGTACGCGAACATCGCGATGACGAATCGTGGATCAAACGCACAGGCAGCCATTGGTTTTATCGCCTGCTCAGTGGCACCAACGGTGTACAAGTGCCCGCCCACGCCGGAGATTTTCGGCTAATGGACCGGCGGGTCATCGAGGCGCTGATGGCGCTGCCCGAACGCACGCGCTTTATGAAGGGCTTGTATGCCTGGGTCGGCTTCCGTAGCGAACCCCTGCCCTACACGCCCGATGCTCGCGCCAATGGCGCGAGCCGCTACAACACGTGGCGCTTGGTTCGTCTGGCCTTGACGGGACTGACTGCGTTTACCACCTGGCCATTACGCATGGTCAGTTTGCTGGGGTGTGTTTTTGCGCTGCTGTCGTTTGCCTACGGTGGCTATCTGGTCCTGGACTATCTGATCAACGGCAACCATATCTCAGGCTGGACGACCATCGTCACCGCACTGTTGTTTTTCGCAGGGGTGAATCTGATTTCCCTGGGTGTCGTCGGCGAGTATGTAGCTCGGATCTTTGACGAGGTCAAAGGCCGCCCGCTGTTTGTCGTACGTCAACGTCGCGGACGCGCCCGCCGCGCCAGTTCCGCCCGGGTGCAACCATGAACACCCGCAACAACGCCGGCGCCCATTTCTGGGTGCCGCCCGCGGCGTGGCTGCTTCTGGGCTTGGGCATATGGTTGGCCTGTCTGTCGTGGGCGCGCGTACTCACCCTGCCGGATGAAGGCCGCTATGCTGGTGTGGCTTGGGAGATGCTGCGTAGTGGCTCACATGCCGTGCCGTTGTTGGACGGCATGCCCTATTTTCACAAGCCGCCGCTTTACTACTGGCTGACAGAAATCGGGTTCAAGCTTTTCGGGTTAAACGAATGGGCGGCACGCATGCCGTCGTGGTTGGCCGCCTGGGCAGCGTCATCGGGCCTTTATGCGTTCGTGCGGCGTTACCGCAATGCAACAACGGCGACGATTGCGGTCGTGATTTTGGCCACCACCCCGTTCTTTTATGGTGGCGCGCAGTTTGCCAACACGGACATGTTGGTTGCTGGGTTGATTACGTTGGCCGTCCTGGCAGCGGCAGACAGTGTGCTGCGTGCCGAAGCGCAGCGACCCTTTCGCCTGATGTCATTGGCAGCGGCGGCACTCGCGGGTTTGGCGGTGCTGGCCAAGGGCCTGATCGGGCTGGTATTACCTGGCGCCACGATTTTCTTTTGGCTGATTCTGAGCCGGCGGTGGCATGGTTTTCGAGTGCTGCTGTGGCTGCCCGCGCTACTGATGTTTGCGCTCGTGGCCGTTCCGTGGTTTTGGATGATGCAGGCGCGATTTCCGGGCTTTTTTCACTATTTCTTCGTGTACCAGCATTTCGAACGATTTGCGCAATCGGGATTCAATAACGCGCAACCGTTCTGGTTTTACCTGCCTGTCACTGTCGGCCTGATATTGCCTTGGTCACTTTGGGGTGGCGGTGTGCTGCGCAAAGATTTCTGGCAGATGCCCGACCCTGCCGGACTGCGCAGTTTGATGGCAATCTGGGCTGTCGTGGTACTCGGTTTCTTTTCCATTCCCAGCTCAAAGCTCATTGGCTATGTCGTGCCCGCACTGCCGCCACTGGCCGTCATCGTGGCTGAAGTGATACAACGCGCGATCAGTCAAAGTACGACTGGGCAAGCCCGTCTCTGGGCCTACCGATGCGCCGCGGGTTCTGTCTTGTTGTGTGTCGTGCTGGTTGGCGTATTCGTAGCCAACCCACGCCGCAGCGCAGAACCATTAGGCCGCCAGATCGCCGCGGAAATGCAGACGAGCGACACCTTGGTAACGCTGCACTCATACCCTTTTGATTTAGGCATCTATACGGGCGCGACGCAACCCGCCTGGGTCGTCGACGACTGGAGCAACCCGAAAATCCCGTTGCGCGATAACTGGCGCAAAGAACTGTATGACGCCGGGCTATTTGCGCCGCAGACTGCCGCACATCTGCTGGTATCGCCCGAGACATTTCTGTCTCGTCTATGTACTGCGGCGTCCGGCAGCCGGTTCTGGGTATGGGGCGAACCCGAAGACGCACAACATTATCCCGCTTTGCGAGGACTGGCACCCAGATTTTCTGACCGTCATTACACGGTATGGCGGATCGACATCGATCACGATTTCAATGCTCGGCTTTGCGGCGAAACGCCCACAGCCGGCTCGCCAGGAAAGTAAGCACCGCCAATCCGATCAAGATCAATGCGAGCAACACGTCATAACGCAAGGATGTGGCATGCAGCAACCAGGCATAAGCAGCCTCGTTCAGCAGAAACCCACATGCAGAAATGAGAAAAAATCGCCGTGCGGCCGTCATCCAGTGTGAGGCCAAGTGGCGAAAGGTAAGTCGATAATGACCCGAGAACGATACAACGAATGCTATCAGCCAGCCCACCGCATTGGCGGTGAGTGGCGGCATCTGCAGGCCTTCGACGCAGGCCACAGCGATCGCCCAATGCGTAGCGGCCGCGGCACAGCCGACAACGACAAACCAGGCAATCTGTTTAATCAAGGCACGCATGAAGGCTTGAATGAGAGCAGTCTAGATAACGACGGACGATGCTGGAAACACATCGTTGTGTGTGGCGACGATTTTGGCATGAATTCGAGCGTTGATGCGGGGATGTTTCAACTGGCGCAATTGGGCCGGCTCAGCGCCATCAGTTGCCTCACGCAAGGGCCCACGTTTTCTGCCAATGCACGGCTATTGCGCGACGCGAATGTCGAGGTAGGCCTGCATTTGAACCTCACGGAAGCATTTGGGCATCGGGACCAGCTGGCGGTCATGCCGCTGTCTGCATTGGTTACCCGCGCCTACGCGGGCTACTTGAATGACGAACAGATAGACGCACAGCTGGCCCGCCAGTTTGACGCGTTTGAACGGGTGCTGGGACGCGCACCAGATTATGTTGATGGACACCAGCATGTCCATCAATTGCCCCGCGTGCTGCCACGTTTGCTGCTGCTGTTGCGAAAACGGTATGGCAGCTATCGGCCTTGGTTACGGTATACCGCGCCCGGTATGCAAGCAGGTATTCCCATGCAGGAGTCCGCCAAAGCCCATGTCATCGCTGCCCTGGGCGCCAGCGCCGTCGCGCGCGCCGCACAGCGTGATGGCTGGCGCACCAACCGCCGATTGCTGGGAGTATATGGACTCAACGGCGGCGCGCGCCACTACGCCGGCTTGCTCCATCAATGGCTGAGTAATGCGCGAGATGGCGATCTGTTGATGTGCCATCCAGCGGTTGCCGGCGCGGGGGATAAATTGGCCGGCCAGCGTGCCGCGGAATTCGAGGTACTCGCCCGGCCCGAACTCGGCCAATGGATGCGCCAAAATGGCGTACACATCGATCGGCCGTCGTGGCACTAGGGCTTTTTCTGCACCTGTGCGAGCGCATAACGCAGCCCGTGCACCTGGTCGATGAGATGCAGAATGATATCGATGCCCTCATCGTTGGCGCCGATATTGACTCTCAGATCCTGAATCAGATGCACGCGTGCGAGGTCCATTTCGCAAAACGTGACGCCTGCGGAGGTCTGCTCCGGAATGATCCATTGCTGCTCGAGATACAGCTCCAGCGTCGGAGCAGGCAGCTCGCAAGAAATCAGAAACTCCTGTTTAGTCATTTTCATGATTTACCTTCCTCCCGAGGGTTGAAGTCTTTGCCCCGGGTCCAATTCGATACGAAATTTTCGAGATCCGGATCAGGAGATTTCGGCAATACGATTTTCAGTTTGACAAACTGATCGCCAAATCCGCCGCCACGGCGGGGAGCCCCCTTACCTTTCAGGCGTAGCGTCGTCCCGGTATTGGAGCCTTTGGGCACGGTCATCACGACCTCGCCTGTAGCGGTGGGCACCGTCACGCTGCCGCCCAGCACGGCTTCGGACAGGGACACGGGCAACTCCAGCGAAATATCATCGCCCTTGCGCGTAAAGCGCGCATCGGGCAACACCTCAACCTCGATGAGCGCATCCCCCGGACCGCCCCTGCCCGCACCGGGCTCGCCCTTGCCTTTCAATCGAAGCACTTGCCCACTCACCAGCCCTGGAGGAATCGTCACGTCCAGGACATCGCCGCCAGGCAAGGTCAATCGCTTGCTGGCGCCGGTAATCGACTCGGCGAAATGAATCTCCAGACGGTAGTGCATATCCTGCCCACGGCGATTGCGCTGCGCTTCTTGGCTGCGTCTGAGTATCTCGGCAAAGGCGTCGTCATGCATAAAGTCCGCAAAGCCTGATGCATCTGCATAAGGGTGGGCTTGATCCGATGACGCGAAATCACGGTAGTAGTGATGCTGCGGACGCTCTTGGCCGGTTTCATCGATCTCGCCTGCGTCATAACGCTTGCGCTTTTCGTCGTCGCTCAGCAACGCGTAGGCACTCGCGATCGCCTTGAACTTCTCCTCAGCGGGTTTATCGCCGGGGTTCAGATCAGGGTGGTATTTCTTTGCCAGTCTGCGATATGCATGCTTGATCTCGGAAAGCGATGCCGTCGATGCAACGCCGAGAACTTCGTAGGGATTGGTCAAGGTTCACTCCAGGCGCCATCCATTGACGCTATCACGACGCTTGCCGTCGGACGCTCCAATTTTCTGCCGTGCACCACACTATGCCCGGCAGCCACTACATCATCCATCGTTACCTGGAATAAGTGTACATGCGTCCTGACCGGAAGAATATGGGAACAACTTCACCCTAACCACCGCCCCTCTACCCACGCCCCTGAGACCACCGCATTCCGCGCCTCGTCTCTCAATACATCCACCGTGCATTGGACAGCGCGAGAGATAGGTCGGTTGGTCGGCAATCCCAACACAATCGTGCGCGTAATGTCCGGCTCGGCCAACGGCGCGCCTCTCAGTTGATTTCTGCGCAAGTCGTCTGCGACCGCAATGGGCGGCAGAATCGTCCAACCATGTCCGCCCAATACCAGGCTGCGTTGTACGCTCAGGGCGTTGGTTTCAACCGATACATCCAGCGTGACGTGCGCAACCGCACATGCGTGCTCCATCAAGGTGCGTATGCCGTGCGGCGCGCTGGGCAGCACCAGTCTCTGGCCGACCAGATCCGCCAGCGCGACCGGGCGGTCCGGACGCAATGCGCTGTGCTTCGGCCCGATGACCCAGAGCGGCTCTTCGATCAGTGGCGTGGACTCGATATCAGGCGACCGTTCCACCCCATACAGCAAGGCAGCATCCACCTCGCCCGATGCCAGCCAGCGCTGGAGCGTCCCCGCGTATCCCATGGCGATACGTACGCGGATGCCGGGATAGGCAGCCGCTACGGCAGACGCCAGCGGGCTGGACAACATGTCGATACTGCTGGGCAAAAGCCCTAGCGTCACCAAGCCGCTGATGCCCTGCCCCACGCCGTTGATTTCCACGCGCGCCCGGTCCAGTTCCAACAATGCCCGGCGCGCATAACCGACCAGTACCTGGCCTGCCTCGGTCAGGACCATACCGCGGCGCTCGCGTTCGAACAACGGCGTGCCGATGTCCTCCTCCAGCAAACGGATCTGGCGTGAGACGGCGGGCTGCACCAGATTGAGCACGTCGGCCGCCCGCGTCACGTTGCCGGTTTCGACAACCGTCAGGAAAGCTCGCAGTTGTTTCAAATCCATCTTGCTGTGCCTCGATCAGGAATCGTGATTGGATCATGCCAAATTTCTATTTTATTTATATATCCATCACATTTTATGATTTCTACGTCGTTCAACTCTAGGGATCTCCCCCAATGAACCAAGCATCCATTACGGCTCCCGCCTGGCAGGAAGCCATTTTCAATGTGTTAAAGAAAGGCGGCGTACAGCAGATTGCCTACGTGCCAGATGCCGGCCATTCACACGTCATACGCAGCGCCATCGCCGATCCGGATATCCAGGACATCGTGCTGACGACCGAGGAAGAAGGGGTTGCGCTGGCTAGCGGCGCTTGGCTAGGCGGCCAGCGTGCTGTGTTGCTGATGCAAAGCAGCGGCGTGGGCAACTGCGTCAATATGTTTTCGTTGCTGCAAGCGGCCGACTTTCCGTTTTTCACGCTGGTCACCATGCGCGGCGAATATGCGGAGTTCAACCCCTGGCAAGGGCCGATGGGCAGAGCCACACAGGCCGCTCTGGAACTGATGGGCATACATGTGCTGCGCGTCTCTCGTCCCGAAGAGGCGGAGGAGATTGTCAGCGCGGGATTCGATGCCGCATTCGAAGCTGGCGATAAAGTCGCTGTGCTATTGGGACAGAATCTGATCGGACGAAAAAAGTGGGAGCGCAACTGATGAATCAGACTCAACAAAAGCCGGGTGTCCAACGCCGGGAATTCGTAGCACGACTGCTGGCCGGCGTTCCCGATGCACTGGTTGTAACTGGCCTGGGCTCAGCCTCGTACGATGTTTATGCCGCTGGCGATCGCGACAGCAACTATTATCTGTGGGGCGCCATGGGTGGCGCGGCGCCTTTGGGATTAGGCCTGGCATTGGCACAACCGGACAAGTCAGTTGTCGTGATCACGGGCGATGGCGAGCAGCTCATGGGTATAGGCAGCCTGGCGACAATCGCAGCAAAACAACCACGCAATCTCACCATCGTGGTACTGGACAATGGGCATTTCGGTGAAACCGGCATGCAGCGCAGTCATTCCAGCCTGGGTACGGATCTGGTCGCGGTCGCCAAGGGTTTTGGTATCCAAGGTGCGTCCTCTACCGACAGCCTGGAGGGCTGCGATGAGGTCATCCGCCGCATTCAAGCTCGCGACGAGGTAACGTTCGCACAGGTGTTTATCGAGGCGAATGAGCCTCCACGAATGCTGCCTCCTCGAGATGGGCCGTTTATCAAGAACCGGTTTCGCGGTGCGCTAGGGTTACAACCATTTTGATTGTTGTCCCTGCCCGGCGACGTGGACGGGGAAGACCCGTATCACAACGCCGGGCGAATACATTGCCCTCTCATCCCATATACCTATATACGGAGACAAATCCATGGGAAAGACGCTCGGCAGTATCCTGTTGGTAAGCGCTGGCATGCTGTCACAGCCGGCCATGGCGGCTTGGCCCAACGATAGACCCATCGAACTGGTGGTGGGCTTTGCCCCCGGCGGCGGCACTGATGTCATGGCGCGTAATCTGGCGCGCTTTATGGAAAAGCGCCTGGGAGAGTCGGCCCGGATCGTCGTGGTCAACAAGCCGGGCTCAGGCGGCGAGATCTCTGCCAACTATATTCAGCATGCCAAACCGGATGGATATACCTTGGGCATGGTCAATATACCGGGCTTTATTTTTCAGCCGATGTATCGCAAGACCTCTTATCACCCGGATCAGATCCGACTCATCGCCCGCATCGTCGACGATCCGATCATGCTGGTGGCCAATCGAGATGCGGGCAAGCCTGTCACGCTAAAAGAATTCATCACACAATCCAAGAAAACGCCGTTCTCGATAGGACATTCCGGCGAAGGAACGACAGGGCATCTGGGGATGCTGGAGTTGGGACGGGATGCGGGATTCCAGTTCATGTCCATTCCCTTTAAAGGCAACGGCGAAGCCAAGACTGCGCTGTTAGGCAAACATGTCGATTACGTCATGATGACCACGGGCGAGGTATTGGAGCTCGGACAGCCAGGCGTTCCACTGACAGGTGTGGCGATCTGGGCCGACAAACGCGCTACCAACAATGTCCCTACGCTGGCCGAGCAAGGCTATGATCTGAAAATATCATCCGAGCGCGGGATAGCGGGGCCGCTTGGCTTGCCTGATGACATCGCACAACGCGTACAGGATGCAGTGCAAGCCACAATGAAAGATCCAGGATTTCTGGAGGCAGGCAAGGCCGATGCGCCTGTACTGGCTTTTTTGCCTGGAAAGCAATGGGCTCAACAGCTGCAGCAACTGGGGCAGCGGATGAAGACGCTGGTGGTGTTGATGGGGAAGACGAACTAGGTGTGAGCAGGACGGGGACATGAGTTCTGGTGGACGTCGCAGCATCTCTTGTTCCCTCGTCGCTGGCACGAACTGTCTACGTAGGCTTCGTGGGCAATGATTTCTGCAAAGACAAAGATCTTGCAGGGTGGCGATTCATGGCCGCCTACGGGCGCGGCCATGAATAGCGTTCGTGATCGGCATGCGACGGTCTTGGCATCAGGGATGAACGGAAGATCTCTCGAGTGACGGCGTCGTGACACCTGGAGATTCGCTATGCGTCATCGTCACAGGCATCAACTATCACCAAGCAGATCTTCCAACTTGGCACTACGCCACCCCGCCGCATGCCCGGACCGATCGCTATTCGCGCGTGTGCAGGGCACGCGCGAATAGCAGCACCGCAAGATCTTTCTCTTTGCCAACACGGTCACAGAAAAACGCCAAGCAAGAGACTCGTGCCAGCGATGTGATGAGCTTGAATTACTGCGAGTCGAGCCGAGGCAATCGGGCCGNGNGGGCGCCTCAAAGCCGAGTGGAGCGGATGCTGAAGGTAGGCCCGAAGGG
>NZ_CBCSJH010000032.1:0-69767 GCF_965139195.1 Bordetella tumbae
CGGCCAGACCGGACGACAGGGCCGGCGCGGCCTTGATATGACGGCCCCCTGCGACTTAAGAACCCCACCCTCGGAAACAAGAACTCCCCACTCACTCCCCAGAAAAGAGGCCCACTATGAGCAAAGTCTTCACCTGGCGCTCCATGCTTTTCGTCCCCATCATCAACGACCGCTTCATCCAAAGCGCCCTAAAACAACCCACCGACGCCATCCAGCTAGACCTGGAAGACAGCATCGCCCTCGATCAAAAAGAACAAGCCCGCGAACGCGTCACCAGCGTCGCCAAGCTATGCCACGACCAAGGCAAAGACGTCATCGTGCGCGTCAACCGCCCCTGGCGTCAGCTGCTACGCGACATCGAAGCCAGCATAGGCCCGCACGTACAAGCCTTGACCCTGCCCAAAGTCCCCAACCCCGCCTTCGTACAATCCGTCGCAGAAATCATCGACGAATTGGAAATCGAACGCGGCATACCGCTGGGCACCACCCGCCTGATCGTCATGGTCGAAGACGCCGAAGGGCTGCACAACATGCACGACATCGCCGCCGCGCACCCACGCATCTGCGGCCTGATCGTCGGTGCCGAAGACCTCGCCGTCTCCCTGCAAATGGCCGTCACCGCCGACACCCTCTACGTACCCAACGTCATGGCCGTCGCCGCATGCCGGCGCGCAGGCATCGCCCCCATCGGCTTCGTCGGCTCAGTCGCCGACTTCGCCGACCGCGAAGCCTTTCAGAAAACCGTCGAACGCGGCGCAGCGTTGGGATTCGAAGGCGCCTTTTGCATCCATCCCGCCCAAGTCGCCATCGCCAACGCCGCATTCGCCCCCTCGTCCGAGGCCGTCACACGCGCACGCCGCCTCATCGCAGCATTCAAGGAAGAAGAAGCCAAAGGCCGCTCGGCCTGCACCTTCGAAGGCCGCATGGTCGATGCGCCCGTCGTCAAACAGGCCCAACGCATCGTAGAAAAAGGCGAGGCCTTCGGGATCGCCGGCCTATAACAACAACGGCTCGCCCTTCATACGGACCTCAGCCACAATCTTGTCCGCACGTTGTTCCAGAGAAAAACTGTGCCGATCCGGGTAACGCAACGCCAACCGGCGGCACAGATTCCCCAGCCCGCCACCGCTGCGCGCCAAATCATACGGCGCATGCAATTGTCCCGGATTGTCCACCTCGACAATCAACTCATCGCCCTGCACCCGCGTCCTGACATTAATCAAAAAATGATCGTGCTCAGAACGCATGCCATGCTTGATCGCATTTTCCACCAGCCCCTGCATCGTCATGTGCGGCACCAGTAATTCCAGCGACGCAGGATCCACCTGGCAGCGATACTCGAGCCGCTTATCAAAACGCAGCGCTTGAATGCGGATATACGTTTCCGCTGCTTCGATTTCCTCTTCCAGCCGGCACATCCCGCGCCCGCGCCGATCCAGCGAATAACGCAGATAGGCCGCCAACCCGCGCGTCATTTCCTCGGCAATCACCGGGCGATCCGTGATTTCCGCCACAATCGTATTCAACGCATTGAATAGAAAATGCGGTTCGATCTGCAGTTTCAGATATTCCAACTCCAGCCGCAACGCACGAGTCTCGGCCTTCATCTTCGAAATACGCTCAGTGCGTACTGCCAGCTCCGCCGACACGCCAAAGTAAATCAGCGTCCAGATCGACAAGATACCCATGTAGTAGATAAAGCCCAGCCGATACTGATCGACCGGCATCACATACCGGATCTCCGGGCCGAACATCTGATGTATCCCATAAGCGATGCCCGCCAGCACCGCCGACGTCGCCAGGCACAGCAACACCGCACTGGCCAGCACCTGGATCGATGCATTCGGCCTGGGATGGCGGCCATGAAGCACAGCCACGGCGCTCGTGATCGCAAACGCCAGCGGCTCCACCCCCACGGTCAGCCAAAACGCGACCGTCGCATTCGCAAACACCACCAGCCGTATACAAAAGCCGATGATCGCCAGCACGCACCACCCAACCACCTGGGCGCGCCAGAATGCCGCCGACGATTCCCCCAGGCTCAACGCCTGACCGATGGGCACAAAAATCATGAGAACATCTCCCTACACCTTATTGGCCGTACCGACTACGGGCCGCTACGGATTTCCGACAAGCTCAACATGGCCTATATTTAGCCCCTGCTGTGCAGGCGCTGCCCATTTGCGCCCTACCGTCTGGTCGCTCGCTGCCCACGCTCAGCTGGCTCGCCATCATCAGGCTCCCAAGGAGAACCAATGTTACGCGTGCTGATCATCGATGACGAAGCGCCCGCGCGCCGCTATTTGCGTCGATTGCTCGAACAATTCCCCACGGTTCAAATCGAGGGCGAAGCCGCCACCCCGGATCAAGCCCAGGCGATGATCCGCGAATTCCGCCCCGATGTCCTGTTCCTGGATATCGAACTGTCCAGCGGCACCGGATTCGACCTGCTGCCCGGACTGGATCCCTCGCCGGCCGTCGTTTTCGTCACGGCGCACGACGACTACGGTGCGCAGGCCTTCGATATCGCCGCGGTGGACTATCTGCTCAAACCCGTCAGTCCCGAACGCCTGGCCCAGACCCTGACTCGTCTGCAATCGCGCAACAGCAGCAGCGGCAACTACCTGACCACCAAGACCAAAAACGGCACGCGGATCATCAAAATCCAGGACCTGACCATCGCTCAGGCACAGGGAGACTATGTCCTGCTGTGCAGCGCCGCGCATGCCAACGAACTGATGCACATCACGCTCAAGCGCCTGGTGCCGCAATTGCCCACGCCCCCATTCTGCGCGGTCTCCCGGTCGATGATCATCAATCTGGACCATATTGCCCACGTCTCCCAACGGCCCGGCGAACAGGCCGAAATCACCTTCACTCACAGCAGCATTGCCCCCATCATCCTGGGCCGCACCGCGTCCCTGCGCCTGCGCCGCGCAATGGTGTGACATGGAGGCCATCGTCTGCGCGTCCACGTCGTCATGACTCGACATCGCGGCCACCGCCCTCGATCTACATTGCACTGTGATCTGAGACCGCGGCCAGACTGACAGTATGCCCAGCCGCAAAAGCCGGCTACTGTTTTTCGACGAATGCGCATAAACCCTCGACGAATCCATGGCCTGGCCTGCCTGTGCCGTCATGCGGCGCAGAGAAATTTTACAAAAAGACACATAAAACTCAGCAAAATTTATCCCGGAAGATCACGACACGTTAATGACCCTCCTCGCATAACACACAGCCAACCTCCGCCTACTACCACCAACACCCCATCAATTTCAGCCAAAAACCAGCCATTGCCATTCTCGGGTGCCGTTCTTACGATCCGCCGCTATTGCTCAAGCCGCAACCATTGCCGCGGCATCGTTCTCGCTGGAGGATCGCCTTGCAAATCGCCACTGTTCCCGTTTCCGATATCGCCAAACCGCTGCCTGTTCCCACCGGTATAGCCTGGCCCCACCAAGACATCCTGGCGCTGTTCGAATTGCCGTTCATGGACCTGCTGTACCGAGCCCAGCAGATTCATCGCCAACATTTCGATGCCAACGCGATCCAGCTATCCAGCCTGCTCTCGATCAAGACCGGCGGCTGCCCGGAGGACTGCGCCTACTGCCCCCAATCCGCGCACTACGACACCGGCCTCGCCGCCGACAAACTGATCCCCTTGGACGACGTCCTGCAGGCCGCCCGCGCCGCCCAGGCGGGCGNCGCGCAGCGGTTCTGCATGGGTGCCGCCTGGCGCAGCCCCAAGCCCCATCACCTGGACCAAGTCGCCGAAATGATCCGCGCGGTCAAAGCCCTGGGGCTGGAAACCTGCGTCACCCTGGGCATGCTGCGCGAAGGGCAGGCAGAGCAACTCAAAGCCGCCGGACTGGACTACTACAACCACAACCTCGATACCTCGCCGGAGTTCTACGGCCAGATCATCTCGACTCGCACCTACCAGGATCGCCTGGACACACTGGACCGCGTACGCCACGCCGGATTGAACATTTGTTGTGGCGGCATCGTCGGCCTGGGCGAATCGCGCGACGAACGCGCGGGCCTCATTGCCCAACTCGCCAACCTGACGCCCTATCCCGAGTCCGTGCCCATCAACAACCTCGTACAAGTCGAAGGCACCCCACTGGCCGGCATCGACGCCTTGGACCCATTCGAATTCGTACGCACCATCGCCGTCGCCCGCATCACCATGCCGCGCGCACACGTACGCCTGTCCGCCGGCCGCGAAACCATGAGCGACACCTTGCAAGCCCTATGCTTTCTGGCTGGCGCCAACTCGCTTTTCTGCGGCGACATGCTGTTGACCACCAGCAACCCACAGGTACAAGCCGACCAGCGCCTGATGGAACGCCTGGGCCTGCACGCCGAAGCCGCTTGATGGCTTATTCCTCGGGGTCTGCCTCATCCTTGAGTACAAGCCTAGTTCATTCTTGTCGAAGCCCGGTTCCTCGCGGTGGGAGCCTGGCTCGCCCCCTGATCACACATTTGACTCACCCCTGACGAGCCTCGCTCATCCCCCCGGACAACCATCTGACTCTCGAATCGCAGCCCATGCCTCATCTCACATCCGGACTGCTGTACCTGATCGCCAGCGTCGCCTGCAGCGTCAGCGTTGCCGTCCTGCTCAAGCTCGCTCGCCGATACGACATCGACATACGCCAAGCCATCGCCGCCAACTACGCCGTCACGGCCACACTCAGTGCGATCGTGCTGGGCCCCACGGCGGCCCAAGTCGAATCCGCCATCCAGTCCTGGCCCCTGCTGCTGGCCCTGGGCATCATCCTGCCCACAGGCTTCATCGCCATGGCGCAATCCGTGCGTCATGCCGGCATCGTCCGCAGCGACGCCGCACAGCGTTTATCGTTATTCCTGCCTTTGCTGGCGGCCTTCCTGCTATTTGGCGAAAACCTCACCTGGCATAAAGCCGCCGCCATCGCATTGGCCTTTACCGCGCTGTTTTGCGTCCTGCGCCGGCGCGACCATGCAAACGACGCCGCCGCCGGCCCGCACACCTCGATATGGCCCCTGGGCGTCTGGATCACCTACGGTCTCGTAGACATCCTATTCAAACAAGTCGCCAAAACCGGTACCGCCTTTGCCGGCGCACTCCTCATCGCCTTCATTCTGGCCGGCATCGCCATGACCGCCTACCTGCTCATCCGCCGCATCACCTGGCATCCCCGCCACCTGCTTGCCGGCGTCATTCTGGGCCTGCTGAACTTCGGCAACATCGTCACCTACATCCGCGCCCATCAATCCCTGCCCGACAACCCCGCCCTGGTCTTCGCCTCCATGAACATGGGCGTCATCGCAGTAGGCACAGTAGTAGGAGCGCTGGCCTTTCGCGAGCCACTCAGCCGCATCAACATATTGGGCCTATTGATCGCGGCAGCGGCCATTTTCCTGATGATGCCCGCTTGAGCCACGAATCGTCTCTTGCCACCGCGCGCGCCGCCGGTCGATCAACGCATGGGAGAATAATCGGTCGGGACGAGAATATGGTTTTCGACGCGCTCCACGATGGGCTTCTCGGCTTCGCTGGCGGCCCGTTTGGCGATCCACTCGGGATCGGCTTGAAAGGCGTTCCACTTGCGCTCTCGTTCGTCGAGGCTTTCCCATTCCAACAAGTATGTCAGCGCGTGGTTGCTGGGACCGATCAGCGTTGTCCAGAACCCGATGGGCTTGATGCCGTATTTCTTGAAGAAATCCAGCGTCGTCTTGGTAAAGCGCTCGTGCAGCGCCGGCAGGCGACCTGGCAAACAATGGTAAATACGCGTTTCGATAATCATGACGTCTCCTTGCGGTATCAAATGTGGCTCAGCGTTGCGCTTTGGGGTACTCGGACTGGGGCAATTCCTCCTGCCAATCCGCCTTGCCCAGCGAGATGGCCAAGTGTGTCATGAACGTATCGGCGGCCGCACCATGCCAATGACGTTCGTTGGGCCGAATCCAGACCACGTCGCCTTGGCGGATTTCCTGAGGCTCGTCACCATCGGTGCATATCCAGCCGCGGCCGGATGTCACATGCAACACCTGGCCGTCTTCATGGGTATGCCAGAATGTACGCGCGCCCGGCGAAAAAAATACGTGATTGATGCCAACGTTGTCCTCAGGGGGCATGACCGGATCAGCCCACACAACCCCTGTGAACGTCGCACCGCGTTGCTCGGAGGGCTTGCCCTGATCTCTGCCGTGAAATACTTGCATGACGTTTTACTCCTCTGTTGAAGCGCTTTTCGAACGAACACCGCCGACACGTCGCCGATGGCGTCCACCACACGATTGCCGAGCACGGAACCGATCAGATTGCCGCATAACATTACCTCCAACGCCATCGATGCGCCATCATGTGCCGCCATGGCGAGAGCCTGTTATTTGCCGGGCCAAATCGGCTGGGCAACGGCCTGTTCCTGCGGGAATACGGTCACCGGCACACCGTCCTGCCACTGGATCACGGTAAGCGTCGCGCCGATGCGGTGCCCCGCCTCATCAAACTTGATCTCTCCCCCTGGAAAGTACCGGCTGGGACCTTCGTCCAGGGTGTGCATCGCCTGCCCGACCGCCTCGCGATCGGCCTTGCCGGCGCGTTCCAAGGCCGCCTTCATGATCCACATATCACCATAGGTCGAGATGGCGTTCTGCGTCATCCACGGTTCTTTGTATTCGGTCTTCATCCGCTGGATCAGGGCTTCCTGGCCCTTGGCTCCCCAATTGCCCACGGCCGACATAACGCCATTGAGCAACGCCGGACTGACGGTGTTCAGCACTTCGGGCTCGGCGATGGCGATGCCAAAAGAAATCACCGGCACCTTTACATTGGTCTCGTTCATCTTTTCAAGGATGAGCTTGGCATCGGAGATCACGGTGGGCAGGAAAAACAGCAGATCGGGACGCCGCGAACGCACGCGCTGGATCAAGGATGACGCGTCCGCCAGCGGAGGCGTGAAAGTCTCGTCGACAACGAGCTCCAAGCCATTTTTCTTCAAAAGGCCATCTTTCAGGGCCTTGACCGTCGACAGCGAGGCGGCGGTATTGTCGGTCACGATGGCCACCGTCTTGGGTCGCTTGCCCGAGGCCTGCTGCGCCAGGTCCAGGATGCTGGGCAGCGCGATCTCGGCCTGCTTGCCGGCTGGCGCCGAGGTCTGAAACACGTACTTGAATCCGCGCGAAGTGATCAGGTCGGAATACGACAACGTCAGCATCGGCAGCTCGGCACGCTCAGTCACCTCGGTTGCGGCCAAGGTGAATGAGCTCAGGTAGGCGCCCGTCGCTGCGACCAGGCCGGGATAATCGGCCACCATTCGTTCCGCTGCACTTTTGGCCTTTTCGGTGGAGTCGCCGGAATCCACCACGATCAGCTTCAGCTTGGCACCGTCCAGCGCCTTGATTCCACCTTGGTCGTTAATGTCTTTGACACCCATCTCAGCGCCCATACGCATGACTTGGCCATAACGCGCGTAAATACCCGACATGGGCGCGATCAGGCCGACGCTCACGGGGGCCGGTTCGGCCAGGGCGCTGCCGCCCAGCAACAAACTAGCGCCCAAGGCCATACTCACGACACTGGCCACCATGGATTGCTTTTTCATGTTGATCTCCTCGCTTTTCTTCCGCCTTGGTTCGGGCGGCATGTGTGCTACATCCCAAGATAGGCGCGACGCACCCGGTCATCAGCCTGCAGTGTTTGATGCGTACCTTCCAACACCACGCATCCGGTTTCCAGCACATAGCCCCGGTCGGCATATTGCAGCGCTTCCGCTACACGCTGCTCCACTAACAGGAGGGTCAGATTCGCCTCTCGGCGAATGTCGATCAGGCGTTCAAAAATAAAATCGGCGATGGCGGGCGACAGCCCCATTGACGGCTCATCAAGCATCAACAAGCGTGGCGACGATGCCAGCCCGCGGCCAATGGCCACCATTTGCTGCTCGCCTCCCGACAGCGTGCCCGCCAATTGCCGGCTGCGCTGTTTGAGCACGGGAAACCACGCATAGATGCGTTCCAGGTTGCTTTCCCAATCGCGCCGGCCGGCCGCGGTATAAGCGCCCATTTCCAGGTTTTCCAACACACTCATCGAGGCGAACACTTGCCGCCCCTCGGGCACGTGGGCGATGCCCAAGTGAGGCCGCCGATCGCTGGGCACGGTCAACAGGTCCCGCCCATCGAAACGAATGCTCCCCGAACGGGCCGACACGCTGCCGGAAATGGTCTTGAACAAGGTGCTTTTGCCTGCGCCGTTTGGGCCGACAACAGAGATGAACTGCCCCTCGTCAACGACCACCGACACCCCCTTGAGCACCGGCACCGCGGAATAACCGGCCGTCAGTTCATTGATTTCAAGCAGCATGTTGCGCGCTCCACTTCTTGCCCAGATAGGCCTGCACCACTTGCGGATCTTGCGTGATCGACTGTGGGTCGCCACGGGTCAGCACCTGCCCATGATCCAGCACCAGGAACTCATCGACCAGATGCACCATGGTCTGCATGGTGTGCTCGATGATGACAATCGTGACGCCCTCGGCCGAGAGCGCGTGGATCGCATCGACAATGTCATCGACCTCGCCGTGCCCCAGGCCCGCCAGGGTTTCATCCAACAGCAACAACTCGGGTTGCCCGGCCACCGCGCGAGCCAGCTCCATCAGTCGCAATTCACGGGTGGTCAGCAGTGCAGCGATTTTGTCGGCGCAATCGGACAGACCGACCCGCGCGATGGCCTGCGCCGCGAACGCCTCGGCCTGCACCTCATTTTTGGCGCTCACGTAGGCGCCCACCTTGACGTTCTGCGCCACCGTCAGCCGCATGAAAGGCCGCATTATCTGGAAAGTTCGCCCCACCCCCGCCGCGCACAATACGTGCGGTTTGCGGCCCGCCATATCCACACCATTGACGATCACCTTGCCCGTATCCGGCTGCAAAAAACCGTTGAGCAGATTGAACAACGTGGTCTTGCCCGCGCCATTGGGGCCGATAATGCCCAGGATCATGCCTCGTCGCACCGAAAAGCTGACATCCTGCACGGCCTTGAGTCCGCCAAAGCTGCGCGAGACAGACTGTACGTCGAGAATGATGTCGTCGGCCGATATCGCAGGCCGCACCGGCCGCGGCGGCTTGGTGGGCCGTTGTGCAGAAGCAGTCTGTTCTAACGGCGCAGCTGGCGTTGGCGCGCGATGGCGCCGTTGCAACATGTCGCGCAGTTTCCAGAACACGCCTTCCGGCGCCACCAGAATCACGGCGATGATAGCAACGCCCAGGATCACACCCTGAATACCCGGATAGGTCGAGCCCAGCTCGGCATGCAGGATCTCGCCCAAGGGTACCAGAATGGCCGCGCCGATGATTGGTCCCCACACCGTCCCCACGCCACCGAACATCGATACCGTGAGCGCCTGCGCCGACACCAGCATGCCAAACACCGACACCGGCGTGACCACCAGCAGCACCACGGCGTAAAACGCCCCCGTGACGCCAGCAATGGCTCCGCTCAACGTGATGGCGCGCAATTTCCAGCGCAGCGTGTCGATACCGGCGGCTTCAGCCGCGGCTTCGTTTTGCTTGATGGCGATGAGCGCCATACCAAATCTCGTTCGCTCCACATACAGGGTGATCTGCACAAACACCAGCAGCATGATCAGGCCAACCACCGTGTAGTAACGCCGGTCGGCAAACTGCATATACAGCGCCGGATGCTCGCGCTGCATCGGAAAGGTCACTTCCTGCAGCCCCAGCCACTCGAACACATATAACAATGCCAGTGGATACGCCAACATCGCCAGCGCGAAATAATGCCCGCGCAACCGGAACGTCGGCAGCCCCACCAGGATTCCGGCCACCGCGCCGATCACACCGGCCAGCGGCAACATCACCCAGGGCGACAGGCCCAGATAGACTTGTCCCAATACCGCCGCGTAGGCTCCCAGGCCAAAAAATGCGGCATGGCCAAACGAGACCAGGCCCGTATAGCCGCTCAGCATGTTCCACGACAGGCCAAAGCACGCCCACACCAGCACCAGCGTAAAGATCAGTTGATGGTACGCATTGCTCGCCAGCAACGCGGCGGCCAAGTAGATTGCGGCGACCAGCAGCAACGTCAAAGAAGTCGGCAATCGTTTCATCAGGTTCGCTCCGACACGCGGCCGAATAGTCCTTGCGGCCGCAACATCACGATCAACAGAAAGAACACGAAAATCGCCGCGTTCTGCAATTGCGTGGGCAGCACCAGCGACGACAACTGCTGCACCAGTCCAATCACCATGCCTCCCCAGAACGCGCCAAAGATGCTGCCTATGCCACCCAGCACCACGCCGGCGTACATGATGATCACGTACTCCAGGCCGACAAAAGGATGAAACGGAAAGTTGGTCGCCAAGAGGCCGCCGGCCAGCGCAGTCACGCAGGTGCCCAACGCAAAGGCGATGCGGTACGAACGGTTGACGTCGATGCCCATGTAGGAGGCGGCGACCGGATTGTCGGCCGAGGCGCGCAAGGCCTTGCCAAGCCGACTGCGCGTAATCAATGCGCCGAGCACCACAATGGCGGCCACAGAGATCAACGCCGCCACTGCCCGGCCCTTGTTGGCGAACACGCTGACGTAGTCTCCCCATAGCGGTCCGATTTCCCAGGCACTGCTCGACAACGGCGTGCGCAACGACACCAGTTGCGGACCGAACACCATCATGCCGCCGTTTTGCAGAATCAGGGCAATGCCCAGCGTCAGCACCAGTTGAGCGTAATGACCATCGCCATCGAGCGCCGCACCGCGCCGGCCCGTGACGCGCGAAATCAAGAGCCGGTGCGCCAGATAGCCCACCCCGAACATCACAGGCACCGCCAGCAACACCGAGACATAGGGCCCCAGCACAGAGCCCGCCAGCCAGTGCGCACCCAACAGGATGAAAAAGTAGTACGTCACATACATCCCGAGCATCATGAAATCGCCCTGGGCGAAATTGATGACGCGCATGATGCCGAAGATCATTGCCAATCCGACGCACATCAATCCATATAGCCCACCCACCAGCACACCAGCGGTGAGTGCCTGCAAGAATGCTTCGAGATGAATTTGCAGTTCTGTCATGTCCATCATGTCAGGCCTCGTCCCAGGTCGGTGTCGTATCCGGCCGCAAGGCGCAGAATTGCCCGCGCTGCGCCCGCGCCTTGTCTGTCAGGAAGCGTCATCCTGCTCCCCTCGGGAACGTGCGAATCCGCGTTAGTAGCCGAGGACAGTCATGGCGCCGTCCACTTTGAGCGTGACCCCCGCCACCGTCGCGCTGGCGGACGAAGCCAGAAACACAGCGACTTCGCCAATATCCTCGCTGGTCGACAACCGATTCAGCGGCGTGCGGCGTCGACGCGTGGCCCAGCCTTCCTCGGAAATCACCGAACTCGCCCCCGGCGTGATCACGGGCCCGGGCGCCAGCGCATTGACGCGGATACCGTGCCCGCCCAATTCGACGGCCTGTTGCCGGGTCAGGGTGTCCAGAGCGCCCTTGATAGCGCTATAGACCGCCGCGTTCTTGATCGATACCGACACGGCCACCGACGAGAGATTGATGACAGAACCTCCGCCCCGTGAGATCAGGTGCGGCGTGGCAGCCTGCAACGACCACAGCGCGCCCTTCAGCCCGACGTCGATCATTTTGCAGACCTGCTCCTCGGACATTTCCACCAGCGGCGCGTAGTGGAAATAGGCCGCGTTGTTCACCAAAATGTCCAACCCGCCCGATTGATCCGCATAGGCATCGATCACGCGCTGCACTTGTGCGCGATCAGATACATCGCAAGGCAGCGCCTGGACGTCCTCAAGCTCCTGCTCGGCCTCGGCCAACAAGTCCGCGTTGATATCCAGTAATCCCACTTTGGCACCCTCGCGGGCATAGGCTCGCGCGATAGCTCGGCCGATGCCGCCCGCGCCACCGGTGATGATCGCGACTTTTCCTTCCAGCACTCCCATACCACCGTCTCCTTTTCCCGCGCGCCGGTCAGGATGTTGCCGACGTATCGAGGGCTTCATATATTTTGTATTCTTGTAATATAGACTGATTGTATGATTGAATGGTGAATAAATTGGGATTTTGCCTACGGATTTACCCTGATCCGACTACTTCGTATGGGTCGTGCGGCTGGACGTCGCGCCTGCCTCCTAGGATTTCGCACGCACTTTCACGCCGGCCCAATCCTCCACCACGCGGGCCACATCGGTATAGTCCGCGTCCTGGCCGCAGATAGCGGTGGTCATCACCAGCATCTCGCGCACAGATGATCCCACCACCATCGGCACGCCGTGGCGCTCGGCCTCTTCCAGGCACAGGCGCACATCCTTGTGTGCCAGGCGGACCGCAAAGCCCACATTGAACGTGCCAGTCAGCACCGCCTTGGGGAATTTTTCCATGGTGGCGGAGTTACGGCCGGAGCCCGCATTGATTACGTCGATCATGACGCTCGGGTCCAAGCCCGCCTTGACTCCCAGCGCCATGGCCTCTGACGTAATGGCAACAGCGGTCGCCGACAGCAGATTGTTCGCCAACTTCATCACCTGAGCCTGGCCTGCCTCGGAGCCGAGATAAAACGGCTTGCCGAAATGGCCTAACACCTGTCTCAACGCCTCGTAGCGCGCCGGCGCGCAAGCGACCATGACCGCCAGCGTGCCGCGTTCGGCCCCGGTCGGACCACCGCTGATGGGCGCATCGACGTACTCGATACCCTGCTCAGCCAGAATGTCGAACGCGCGCTGCGCCGCGGCGGGACCGATGGTCGACAAATCCACCACGCACTTGGCGCGATTCGCCCACGCCAGGCCCTGCTCGCCACTCAGCACACGCTCGACCACCTTGCCATCGGGCAGGCTCAGGAATACCACATCGGCCGCGTTGCCCACACCCTGAGCGCTGTCGTGAGCCACGGCGCCGTGCTCCACCAAGCGGCGCATCACCGCTGGATCGCTATCGGTCACGTGAAGCACGTTGCCCGCATCGAGTAAACGCTTCGCCATGGGGCCGCCCATATTTCCCAATCCAATGAATCCGTAAATCGTCTCACTCATATCTGTCCTCCAATTGTGTTGATCCAGAAAACCGCGTCCACGCTACGCCATCGCGTTGCTGCCGCATCCCACGTGCGGGATCAGCGAGGCTCCAGCCCAATCTGCTTGGCCAGCTCGGCGAATTGTTTTTGGTCGCGTTGCAGCGTGCGCGCAAAGCCCGCGGGGCTGCGTTCGTCATCCGCGGGAATCTGCGCGGCGAGCGTATCGATACGCTCGCGGAACGCCGGGGTCTGCACCGCCTTGGTCACTGCCTCGGAAAGTTTGTCGACCACATCCTTGGGCATATCCTTGGGCCCGACCAAGCCGTTCCATATCTGCAGATCGAACTGTGGCAGGCCGCCTTCGGCAAAAGTCGGCACGTCCGGCATCTGCGGCAAACGCTCCTTGGACGCCACAGCGATGGCCTTGATCTGTTTGCCCTTGTGCAGCGGCAACATGGTGACTGTCTGATCCAGCACCGACTGAATGGTGCCCCCCATCAAATCGGTAATCGCCGGCCCCGAACCGCGATACTGCAGCAGTTCGGCCTGCACATTGGCCATGCGCAAGAACAACGCCTCGGCCAGATGCGCAGTGGTGCCCGGGCCGCCCGAGCCAAAATACAGCTTGAGCGCACCACTACGCATGCCCGCCAACATCGAGGGCAGATCCTGGATGCCGCTCTGATTGCTCACACTGAGCACCATGGGAACATTGGCGACTGTGCCGATCGCGGTCGTGTCCTTGACGATGTTCAAACCGGCCTTGGGATAGAGCAAAGGAATCAGCACCATGGACTGATTACTGANCANCANCGTGTAGCCATCAGGCGCCNATCGAGTCAGGCGCTGAAACCCCAGCAGCCCGCCCGCCCCGGTGACGTTTTCTACGACAAAGGTGTTATTCGTGACTTTTCCGAGTTCGGTGGCCAACAGCCGGGCCAGTGCGTCCAGACTGCCGCCGGGAGCCACGCCGACGATGATAGTGACCGGCTTGGAAGGAAAGCCGTCGTCGGCCCGGGCCGCGTGATTCACGCCCAGACACAAAGCAATACTGGCAAGCGCGGATGCGATGCGTCGTTTCATGTTGTCTCCTTCTTCAAAAAACCCTCAACGCCTGCTTAACAAGCGCGTCAGCGAACGGATGGAGTCGGTGCGCTCCAGATGCGCGATTGCTTCCAGGCAGCTATCGGCCGCACCCGTTGGCAGTCCAGCACGCGGGAATAGCTGCAAAAACTTGTCTTCTACATCGTGCCAATCGATGCCACGCACGCCTGCGCCACGCGGCGCTACGCAGGCGGCGTGATGCATGGCGCCGTCTTTCATATGTATCGTGACGCTGCCGCCATGCCGATGAGGAAAGCGATCCGGTAGTGGTGGCGGTTCGGGATCAAACTCGACTTTGTCCTGCAACGCAGCGATCACGGGATCGGCCATCTTGGCCGCGTCCATGTGTTGCCAGGCAAAGCCGCCGTCGGCAATGGCCGCGGCGACGAAATAATGCAGACTGTGAGCGGCGTCGACCAGATTACGAGGATGGGGTTCGCCCTTGAAATCAGTCCACTGCACTGCCGCCGACACAACGATGCGCGCAATGTCGTCAGGACTGATGCGGCCGCCAGCCCGTGCGGCCTCGGCCGCGGCTTCGGCAGTTGCATGAAAGGGATGCGCACCGGGCATCAGCTTGATGGCCATGTCGGTCACAATGTCCCAAGACACTCCCCAGTCACGCACGATGTCCTCGCGCGCCTGCCCGCCTAACGCATCGAGAAACCCGCGCGGCTGCTCGAACACACCCAGCTCGCCCTCGAAACCGGACTGCGCCGCCAACGCGGCTCGGATGCCCGTGCTGGCGGCCAGCCCAGCGTGATACTCCCGTGCACAACTGGTGTCGGCTGCGATCGCCATACCACCGATCGAGGTCGCCGAAAGGGCGATAGCATGAGCGAGCCGATGCGCATCCAGCCGCAACAACAGCCCAGCGGCCACACAGGCGCCAAACACCGTAGAAAACGAACCATGAAAGCCACGCTGCATGCGTCCGGGTGTCAGCGACTCGTCAACGCGTCCGGCGATCTCATAGCCCAGCACCATAGCGGTCAGCACATCCCGGCCACTCGCCCCCTCACGTTCGCCCACGGCCAACGCCGCACTGGAGACAATGGTGCCGATGTGCGCGATGCTACGCATATCGCTATCATCGGACGCGGCCGCATCGCTGGCCACTGCGTTCACACGCGCAGCGCTCGCCAGTGGCAACCGGGCATTGTCAAACCACACAGTCGCCACCGGCGTACCGCCATCTGCCAGATCCAGCTCGCGGATAATGCGGGCCGATTCGATACCGTACCCCGCGGCGGCACTGGCAAGCGTGCTGGCCAAGCTCATCTTGGCATGTTCGAGAGCCAAGGCCGGGAGGTCGCCGCCACGGGTCGACAGGACGAGGTCAGCCAGTTGACGCGCCAAAGGCGGCGTCACTAAAAGGGATCGCACAGTAGGAGTTTCCTTCGGAAGTTATCGCGGCGTCACTGCGCCGCCGTGCCCAATTTCTGGAGGACCGGAATCCATGTGGCGAGGTCCCGGCGCACCAGCGATTCGAAAGCGGCGGGCTGGGGGATAGGCGTATCGGGCAAAGTGAACCCCAGGCCGATCAGCTTGTCACGCAACGCCGCATTGCTCATGACCTTGTCCAGCGCGGCATACAGACGCGCAGAAATGTCGGACGGTAGCTGGGCCGGGCCCACCAGGCCCCACCAGAGCGTGACCGAATAGCCTTGCAAACCGCTCTCGTCCAGCGTGGGAACGTCAGGCAACAAACTCGAACGCTTGGGTCCGGTGACTGCGAGCGGCCTCAGCTTGCCCGATTTCACCAGGCCCATGGCCGCGGGCATGTTGTAGAGGCCCATGTCCACATCACCGCTCAGGATCGCGCTCAAGCCTTGCGGCGCGCCGGTATAGGGCACATGCATGAGCGGCTTGTCTAGATATTGCGCGACAGTAGCGCCGGCGATATGGTGACTGGTGCCCACGCCGCTGGATGAATAGCGGAAAGTCTCCGGCGGCTTGGCCTTGATCGCTTCCAGCAGCGCCGGCGCACTTTGATAAGGCGATTTCTCGGACACGACCAACAGGTTCTGCACATCAGCGATCTCGCTGATGAAACTGAAATCCTTGATGGAGTCGTACCCTGGCGAGCTGTAGAGCACTTGGTTATTGACAAAAGTCCCCTGCGCGGCGATACCTAGCGTATAGCCATCGGGTTTGGAACGCGCGATGTCCACCGTGCCGATCGTGCCGCCCGCGCCCCCCTTGTTGTCTACCACCAGAGGCTGGCCGAGTTGCTCGCTCAATGCCGTGGCCACCACGCGCGACAACGTATCGGCCGCACTGCCCGCGGCGAACGGCACAATGAGTTTGATGGGACGCTCGGGATAAGCCGCCTCGGCGCGCAGGCACCACAGCGCGATGCAGGCAAACGGGATCAATGCGCGGGCGATTGCCCGGCGTCGATGAAGCTTGGTCATTCTGTCTCCTCGTGGCAGGATTGCCTGCGGCGATACCGCAGCGCAAACACCGATCCGACACTTGATTTGGTTTTATTGGATAGGACAGACTGTAGGCCGCTTCCTCGCTGATGTCTGTCGAAACTTATTGTTCAACCATTGAATCCATCTCAACAATGCACAAACTGAGAAACCGCCTCGGCCCGCTACGTGTACTAGATGCCGTGCATCGCGGGGGCGGTGTTGGCCGGGCCGCCGAACTCCTGCACATCACGCCGAGCGCGGTCAGCCACCAGTTGCGCCGACTGGAAACCGAACTGGGAGTGCGACTGGTGCACAAGAGTGGCCGCGACATTGGCTTCACGACGGCAGGTACCGAACTGGCCATACAGGCCGCCCAATTGTTCGACCAGCTTGAGTCGGTATTCGCCAAGGCCGGCGAAGCCGGCGCCAACCCCCGCATCCGAGTCAAAGTCATCCCGAGTTTTGCCATCAAATGGCTCATGCCGCGGCTGGGCTCGCTATACGCACAGCACGACAACATCGACATCGAGGTCGCCACCGTCGCTCGCGCCGATGACACCGACCTGCACAACGCCGATTTCGTCGTGCGCCGGGGCAATGGCAACTGGCCGGGACTGCGCGCCGATCTGCTGTTTCCTGACGAGTTGGTACTGGCCTGCGCACCGTCGCTGGCCAAGCGCCTGCGCAAGCCCGAGGACGTGTTGGGCGAAACCCTGTTGAATTCGATGATTGCGCCGGACTGCTGGGATCGCTGGCTGCTATCGATCGGCCTGGCCTCAAACAGCGACACGCGTTTTATCTCGCTGGCGAACGCGGTGCTGTGCCTACAGGCCGCGGCCGAGGGCCTGGGCATCGCCGTGACCCAGCGTGTCTATATCACACAGGATTTCGCTACCGGCCAATTGGTGCAGCCCCTGGCGCACAGTGCGCGCAGCGGCGACGGCTATTACCTGGTCAGCGATCCGGCGCGAGCGGCCACACTGCCCTTCAGCACCTTTGCCAACTGGATGATTGGCCAGAAGTAGGCAACGAAGGCTCTGCCCCGCGCCTCAAGGCCGCCCGCCAGCCTGCGCTGAACGTTCGTCGTCAGCCTCAGCCGCGGCCGTCGCCGCCTTGAGCGCCGCATCATCCGCAGCGGTCTCCGTGACATCCGCAGAAGCCGGCACCTGCACCACATCCGGCTCCGGCGACACCATCTCCATCGCCGCATCCGCCTCAATATCCACCCGCGGATCCAACGTCACAGAGGCCGGAGAACTCTGCAAACTATCGGGCATCGGCACAAAATGTACCGGCGCCTCATCCACCTGATGCGCCCCCGTCACCCGCGCCGGCCGCACCCGCCACACCAGGATCAACGCACAAGCCGACACAAACACATAAAACATATTCGGCCCGCCCGCCGACATCAAAGCACCCGCGATGAGCGGCCCCAAACACGCCCCCACCCCATAAGTCATCAACAAAATCGCGCTCAGACTCACCCGCCGGTCCGACTCCACATGGTCGTTCGCAAACGCCGCCCCCAGCGGATACAGCGTGAACTGCAACACGCCGAACACACATGACAGCAACACCAACGCCCAAAACGGCAATGTCACCCAGCCCCACAACACCGCAGGCAACAACACCAACAAACACGCATTAAAACGAATCAACCCCGCCCGATTGATCCGATCCGACAACCACCCCATCGGCCATTGCGACAACAGCCCCGCCGTTACCCCCGCCGCTACAAACAGCGCCGACTGCGACGTCGTCATCCCATACTTCGACGCAAAAACAGGGGCCAGGCCATAAAACGCCCCTGACAGATTCCCCGCAACAAACAGCACCGTCAACGACAACGGTACCCGTTCGCGAAAAAATGGCAGATCCAGGGGTGCCGGCACAGGCGTCGGCGGGTGAGAACGCGCCGTCACGGCAATAGGCACCAAACACAACACCATGCAGGCCGCCACCAGCACCAACGGCTGCTCATCCAGCGGACCATACGCGGTCAACACCAGTTGCCCCAGCACCGTGCCCAATCCAGACACCACCATATAGACCGAAAACACACGGCCGCGTTGATGATTTTCTGTTTGCTCGTTGAGCCAGCTTTCGATGACCATCAATTCAGTCACCATCACGATCCCGGCCACCAGGCGAAATACCAGCCACACCGGCATATAGTCGACCACGATCTGCGCCAGAATCATGCAAGTCGAAATCGCCGCACAGGCCACAAAAGCCCGGATATGCCCAACCCGGATGATCAGCTTGTGTCCCAGCCGTGCGCCGCACACCAGCCCCAGGTAATACCCGGCAATCAAGGTACCGATCCAGATCTCACTGACTGACTGCGCAGTCAGCCGCAACCCCATGTAAGTATTGAACAGGCCGCCGCCAATCAACATCAGCAGCGTCGCCAGATAAAGCGACGAAAAAGAAGAAATCGTGGTCAACATGGGATGCAGGAACGTGCCATCACACTACGCGGTGCGCAAGCCGCTCAAATTTTGCCAGGCGCAAAGCCGCCCGCAAGGACTGTACCTGTGTCCGGGCGCACCCCCAGGTCATGTTATTGCCCTGGGACGGCCCGGCGCAAGGGATAGCCCCGGGCGGAAAAATTAAAGCTGCGACAACATCGTGGCCGCGTCGCTGACCTCGAATTTGCCAGGCGCTTCGACATTCAATTGCGTCACAACGCCGTCTTTCAATAACGCCGAGTAACGCTGCGAACGAATGCCCATGCCGCGCGCATCCAGATCCAGTTCCAGACCCAAAGCACGCGTCCAATGCGCCGCGCCATCGGCCAGCATGCGGACCTTGCCCGCCGTCTGCTGCTCGCGGCCCCATGCACCCATCACAAACGCATCATTGACCGACACGCACCAGATTTCATCCACGCCCTTGGCCTTCAGGGCTGCGGCTTGCTCGACGTAACCTGGCAGATGTTTGGCCGAGCAGGTCGGCGTAAAAGCGCCCGGCACGGCGAACAGGGCAATCGTCTTGCCCTTGACCAGATCTGCGACCTGAAAAGCATTGGGCCCCAGGGAGCAGCCATTGGCTTCGGTCTCGAAAAACTCAGTCAGGGTGCCATCAGGCACGCGATCGCCGACTTTGATCGTCATTTACATCTCCAAGTGAACGCAGAAACGCGGACGCGAGCCGTCCGCCAAACCCTCATCATAGTGCCAAGTCGAGGGCTTGCGTTTGATGACAGCGAAAGAACCACACTACCTGCCACGCCTCATTGCAACGAAAACTCCACACGTGACGGCAGCGCATCGCCCTCGCCTGCGCCGCCCTCGAGATTAGGCGTCACAATGAAAATACGATCGGCGGGCCCGACCTCCTGCAGTTTTTCATACACGGCCTGCGCACGGGCCTGCGCCAATCGTTCCAGCGACTGCTCATTGACCGGTGCCGCCTTGCGCAACAAGGACTCCATCTGATCGGCCGGGATCGACTTGGCCATGCCAATGAAATTGCGCGGCTTTTCCTCGATATCCGTATCGTCGTAGACATCTTCCAGGTATTTATCGCGCTCGGCGGTAGAGACCGTCACCGTAGAGAGATCGGGCTTTTTACCCTTGCCCGAAGTGTCTTCGGCCTTGGCTTTGCGAATCTGACGATCAACCCAGGCCTGGCGCAAACCCTCCTCATCAGTCGCCGGGTCTGCACGGCCAATGATGTCCAGCTTCAGGGCCGGCCGATCATTCAGTGCCTTGGCCAAGGTCGAAATACGCTCGTCCGCGTCCGCTGCCAACGTCGCGCTGCCCGGCTCGAAATTGATATACGACAGTTCTTCGTCACTGCCAAACGCAGAAGCCAGCAACGAGAACGGCGAGGTCACCGCCTTGACCAGCAAATTGCCCAACACCCGCAAAATAATCCCGCCCACCGAAAACTCAGGATCATCCAGCGAACCTGAAATCGGCAGGTTGATATCGATGTTGCCCTTGCTGTCTTTCAACAACGACACGGCCAGCATTACAGGCAAGGTCGTCGCATCCGGGCTGTTCGTCTTGTCGCCGAATGTCAATTGGTTCAGCACCACATGGTTCGTAGCCTGCAACGCACGGTCTTCCAGCTTGTACTGCAAGTCCACCGACAGCTTGCCACGCTTGATCGGATATCCCACGTATTTTGCGGAATACGTCGTAAAGCGGGGCAAATCGACCCCCTTGGCCGAGACCTTCAGATCCAGCGACAGGAACTCGGCAAAAGGCTGCACCGTCCCGCCGATCGACAAAGGCGCCGTGTCGTAAACACGGCCCGTCACATTGACCTTTGCCGGTTTGGGCTCACGCGAGGACACCGCCGACAAACCGCCTTCGATACGAGAAAGCTGGGCCGTATAGTTCGGTTTGACGAAGTGGTCGGTGAACGTCATGCGGCCATTTTTCAGCGTAACGCTGTTCAGGGCGATATCCGGCAGTTTTCCGGTCTTGGCAGCTTGGGCCTCGCGCGCCGAGCGCCCACGCGTCTGGGTATCCTGGGTAATCGACCCACCGGCCTGTCCCGGCTCGGCCACCAAGTCCATCACATTCAAGCGGCCGTCGGCACTGAGCAGAACGCGGCCATAAAAATCATCCAGCGTGATGTCGCCCAGATTGGCGGCAAACTGATCGCCGTTGACCGACACCTGCATGCCGCTCAGATCCAATGCTTTCCATCGCAGAAAGTCATCGCGGTTCACGCGATCGGCCAGATGCAGGTCGGTGACGTCCACGCCGCCTTTCCAATTGGCCTTCATCGGGGCACTCCCTGTCGCCGCGGTGAATGCTGCTTCGCCATTGGCACCCACGACCAACGAGCGCACCGTCGCGTTCAAGCTCGATGCGCCATAGGCGGCCAACGATGCCGCATTGAAATTCTGCAGATCCACTTTGGTTTGGAGCGCCAGGGGCTGCGTGGTCAAGTTGCCTTGCAACGCCAGGCTGCCATCGCCTTGCACACCCGTGGCCTGCAGCGTGAACGGCGACGGCGTGGCATCGAGCGCCACACGATCGGCCGCCAGGCTGAGTTGTTTCACGCCCAGATCCACCGCCGGCTTCTGCGATTCGTCACGCGCAGCCAATTGAGACAGATCCACTTTGACGCCTGTCGCCGCGACTTGCGTCGCATTGCCTTGTTGGGCCACGGTGATCAACCCTTGCACACCGAGCAAACCGTCCAGTACCTGGATCGGCGACAGGCTGCGCACTGCCGGCGCATATTGAGCCAGCCCCAGATGACCAGCGCGGAAATCGAGCTTCAGGCCCAGCGGGCTGAGCATCAGCGGACCTTTCGCGCGTATCCAGCCCCCGTCGCCTGGGTTATCCATCGTCAGCCACAGATTGATGGGCTGCTTCGCAGGCTGCGGAAACTGCACGCTTTCCACCGTGACAGCCACACCCGCAAAGGTAGTATCGAGCTTGGTCCCCGCGTCCTGCACACGCAGTTCAGCATCGTGAATATTGATCGCATCGACCGCGATCTGCCATTCGTCCGGCGCCTTGGCGGGTGGTGTAGCGGCCTCGGCCTGCGCGGCAGGTGCATTTCCCGATGCCGCAGAGGCATTCCCGTCAGCCGCGTTCGCGCTCGGCCCCCCCGATGCAGGCGCAACAGCGGCCGTTGTCGTTGCCGCCGCGGCTTCAGCTGCCGCAGCAGGCTTATCACTGGCCGGCTTGCTATCAGCCTGCGCAACAGCAGCAGGCTTGCCCCCGGTCGGCTTGGCGTCCGCGGTCTGGGCTGCTGCAGCAGGCTTATCGCTGACCGGCTTGCTATCAGCCTGCGCAGCAGCAAGCTTGCCCCCGACCGGCTTGCCGTCCGCAGGCTCGGCTGCTGCAGTGCGCGTAGCACTGGCCGATTTACCATCCGCCGATCTAGCCGCAGCCGGCTTGTCAGCTTTCGCAGCCGCCGCCGGCCCTCCCAGCGCCTTGAGCTTGTCGACCACCCTCAGCCAATTCAACTGCTGATTCGCATCCCGGCTGGTCTGCAATACCGGGGACCACATTTCGATCTGACCAATCGAAAACTGCTTGGCCAGCATATCGAGCCTGATCCGCTGCACGTCCAGCGTGCTCCATTGGACCAGCGCTGCGCCCGAGGCCTCGCGCAGATCCAGTTGCCGCAGTCCCACATCACCCGTCACCAGGATCTTTGCCGCAGCATCACGCGGCTGCTCGAACACGACCTTCAGATTCGAATCCAGTAACGCCCGCTCGACCTTGATCGGCAACGCCATGGGCCAGACATCTGCCCATTTTTCCAGCTCCAGCCCCCGAAAATCCACATTCAACGTCGACGAGGGCACGGGCTCAAACGGCCGGGCCACGCCCTTCATATCGAGCGGACTGCCGTTAATACGCAGATGCACCAGCGGCTCGACGTCGATATCCGTGGCATAGCCGAACGAGGAAATAAAAGGCACACCGAGCTTGATCTCGTCGATCTGTTGTTTACGGCCGGTCACCTTGTCATCCAGAGTGATCGCGCCGTCCTCCAACACCAGGTTATTCAAAGAAAACCGGGGCAACCCGCTATTCTCGTCTTTCTTTTCCGGCTCGGGCTGGGCGGCCGCCATATCGGCCAGTTTTTTCTGGATGTCCGAGAAATTGAATGTGGTCTTGTCCTCACGCACCAACGCAATCTGCGGCCGCTGCACGCGCACAGAGTCCACGACCGGCGCAAACCAGAACAACGACGCCCACGAGGCGCTGGCCTCCAACTGCCCGACCTGCAGCAACGGCGCCGCGCCACCCGGCTGTTCGATTGCCAGGTCCTGCGCTCGCACGGTCAACGTAAAAGGATTAAAACTGATATCACCGACCTGAACCGGCCGGCCCAGCAGTTGGGCGACATCCCCGGTCAGCGCTGAACGCAGCACCTTGGGTACCTGCCAGGCAGCCACGCCGAACAGAATGAGAATAATGGCCACTATCCACAGAAGGATTTTTCCAAGACGCCGAGTGATTCTCAACCTGGGCATCGTAAGGGCCATGCGTCATCTCCTGGTGTGAACAGCGGGGCATAGGCAAGGGCAATTATCCACCCGGAGCCATAGCTCGTCTATCATAGGGTGTAGACCAGCCTGGCTCGGGCGAAAACCCGCCTTCGTTTTCAATCGTTAACATTTTTTCTACCCATGTCCTCTTCTTCTCCTACGCTTAGCCATCTGGACGAATCCGGCCAGATCCGCATGGTTGACGTTGGCGCCAAGACCGAAACCGACCGCATCGCCATTGCGGCTGGCCGCGTACGCATGAACGCAGTGGCCTATGGCCTGTTGACCCAGCCGGGCCAGGGAAAGGGCGAAGTGCTCAACACCGCCCGGGTCGCCGCCGTTCTGGCGGCCAAGCGCTGCGCAGAGTTGATCCCGCTCTGCCACAGCCTGCCGCTGGCCTTTGTCGGGGTGGAGTTCGCCCTGAACGACGACACCCATACTGTCGAGATCCGGGCCACCTGCCGCACCCGCTACAAAACCGGCGTCGAAATGGAGGCAATGACCGCCTGCAGCGTCGCAGCGCTGACTATTTACGATATGTGCAAGGCGGCCGACAAAGGCATTCTGATTGAACAAATACACCTTGAATACAAGGCGGGAGGAAAAAGCGGTGAGTGGCGCAACGATTAATCTGCTGTATTTCGCGCGGGTCGCCGACCTGGTGGGCAAGCGCAACGAAGCCTGGCCGCTGGCCGAGCCGACGACGGGCACCCAACTGCTGCAAGCCCTGCAGGCCCAGTATCCAGACCTCGCACCCGCGGCGCGCCTGAAATTGGCGATCAACCAGAACCACGCCAAAGCCACCGCCTCGATCCAGCCAGGCGATGAGGTCGCGATTTTCGAACCCGTCACAGGAGGCTGACATCATGATCATCGTCCAGGAAGCCGACTTCGACAGCACGGCATTGCTGGCGGGCCTGCGCGAGCAAGTCGGCGCTCAGGCTGGCGCGATCGTCACGTTCACGGGCTATGTGCGCGACTTTTCCTCCGACAAAGCGACCGAAACGCTATTTCTGGAGCACTACCCAGGCATGTGCGAACGCGAGTTGCATGAAATCGCCGACACGGCGCGCGAGCGTTGGCAACTGGCCGGTACCGTCATTGCCCATCGCGTCGGCGCCCTGCCCCGCAGCGCCCAGATCGTCTTCGTAGCCGCTGCTAGCGCCCATCGCGGCGACGCGTTCCGAGGCTGCGAGTACATGATCGACGCCCTGAAAACCCGTGCGCCGTTCTGGAAACGGGAAACCCTGTCCGATGGCAGCAGTTTCTGGGTCGAATCGCGCCAAGCCGACCACGAACGTACCGAGGCCTGGAACGACTCGCATGACCCCAATTCCCTCCGCCGCTAGCCCATACCGTCCTGCCCGACCGACACCGCATGAATAACGATCTGCTAGATTTCGACAGTGCTCAAACCCTGCTGGCCCAGGCCGCTGCGCCGATCACTCGCCACGAAACCGTATCCTTGGCCCACGCCGTGGGCCGTGTCCTGGCGCTCAATCTGGCAGCCACGCTGGATCTGCCACCAGCCGATAACAGCGCCATGGATGGCTATGCCATTCGCTACGCGGATTACCAGCCTGATGTCGTCCTGCCTATTCAGCAGCGCACCTATGCAGGAGAAATGCCCGCCGCGCTAGTTCCGGGCCAAGCCACACGGCTGTTTACGGGCAGCCTGATCCCCGATGGCGCAGACACGATCGTCATCCAGGAAAACACCCGTGAATCCGATGGGCAGGTCCACATCCTGCAGGCCCCGAAAGCCGGTGAATTCGTACGCAAACGCGGTATGGACACCACCACCGGACAGCCCCTGCTGACCGCCGGCACCGTGCTGGAGGCCGCGCATATCGCGCTCCTGGCCTCTCAGGGACTGACTCAGGTTCAGGTGTTTGCGCCGTTGCGCATAGGCATTCTGACCACCGGCGACGAGCTGGTTCATCCCGGCCAAGCACGCGCCGCGCAACAGATCTACAACTGCAATGGCCCCATGCTGGCCGCCTTGGTGCAGAAAACCGGCGCACAGGCAATACACGTGCTGCATGCCCGCGACAACGAACCCGACCTGCGCGCCGCCATCACTACCATCCTGGCCGACTGCGATCTGCTGTTGAGTATCGGCGGCGTATCCGTCGGTGAAAAGGATCTCGTCAAACCTGTACTGGAGTCCCTGGGCGGCAAACTGGCGCTCTGGAAAGTCCGTATGAAACCGGGCAAGCCGGTCGCCTTGGCCCATATCGACGGCAAACCCGTTGTCTGCCTGCCGGGCAATCCCGTTTCGGTCTATGCGGTGTATGCCATGCTGGTCTCGCCGCTGGTGCGACGCATGCAAGGGCGGACCAATCCATTCCCCCAAGTCAGCACCGCAGCGCTGCGCCTGTCGCGTCCGCACAAAGACAGCCGCGAGGAATTTCTGCGTGTGCAATGGCGCCACACTGCCGACGGCGCACCAGAACTCGTGCCTTACGCGAATCAGGACTCGTCCGTGATCAGTTCCATGCCCTGGGCAAGCGGACTGGCGCGTACCCCGGCAGGAGAAACTGTCAACGATGGCGATATCGTGAAGTACTACGACGTCGCGCATTGGCTGGCGTGACCCGTCAAATCAGCATGCAAAAAGGCGGCTATTTAACAGCCGCCTTTTTTGTGCATCGACTCAAATCGAGTCAACCTCCGATATAACTCATCTCTACTTTGCGCTCACCCTGCGGCACGACCGGCACGCCGCGCCCTCGCAGTTCAGAGTATCGATCATCGCGCTGCGCCCAAATCCCGGCCATCGCACGCGCGACCTGTTCATCGTCGGCGCCACTGCGTAATAGCGTACGCAGATCGTGTCCCTGCGACGCAAACAAACACAGAAAGATTTTGCCTTCCGGCGACAACCGTGCACGTGTGCACCCACTGCAAAATGCATGGGTGACGCTGGAGATCACGCCGATTTCGCCGCCGCCATCGGCATAGGTCCAACGCTCTGCCACACGGCCCATCACCTCGGCATCCAGCGCCCGCAACGGGTACTCGCCCGAAATCCGGCGCAAGACCTCATCGCTGGGCACGACTTCCTGCAAATTCCAGCCGTTGGTGTTACCTACGTCCATATATTCGATGAATCGCAGCACATGGCCGCTATGCCGGAAATGCTTTGCCATCGGCACGATCTGGCTATCGTTCAATCCGCGACGCACCACCATGTTGATCTTGACAGGCGCCAGCCCCGCCTCGCCCGCAGCATCGATGCCGCGCAACACGTCGTCCGGCGTAAACGTACTATCGCTCAACCGTGCAAACATCTCGGCGTCCAGCGCGTCCAGGCTCACCGTCACCCGCGTCAGCCCAGCCTGTTTCAACGCCGCCGCTTTACGGCTCAATAAGGTGCCGTTGGTGGTCAGCGTCAGTTCGAGCGGCCTGCCGTCTGGCGTACGCAATTCGGCCAGCATGCCAATCAGGACCTCGATGTTTTTGCGCAGCAGCGGCTCGCCGCCCGTCAGTCGAATTTTCTGGACACCCAGTTGTGCGCCCAGTCGCGCCACGCGGGTGATTTCCTCGAACGACAGCATCGCCGAATGCGGCATGAACGCATAATTGCCGTCGAAAACCTCGCGCGGCATACAGTACGTACATCGGAAATTACAGCGATCCGTGACCGAAATCCGCAAATCGCGCATCGGCCGGGCAAACTTATCCTTCGCCGGCTGCCCTGGTGGCGGCAACGCTGACTGCGGCAGCTGGGCGGCTCGCGACGCAGTGTGATCGGTCAGGAAAATAACTTTGCTCATTCAAATATCATATCGCGCAATGGCGCGGAACTCTTTCTATCCACCGAACGCCTCGCGCAAAGTCTGTAACTGCCCCGTATTCGTCGTGTCGTACCCGACCAATTGACGCACGTACGACAGGTATTCACGGCCGCGCATGATGCCCAGCAGGTCTTGCATGGCGGGCGTTTCCAGCGACTCGCGGCGTATGGCAAAGAAATATCGCTCCAGCACCAGCGGGATGAAATCCAGTCCGAACCGCCACGCGGCCGTCTCAACACCCACACCCGTATCGGCCATCCCGCTCGCAATATGCGCCGCGATCGCCATATGGGTGAACTCATTGGTCTCGTACCCCTGCACCTCACTGATCGATACGCCCGCCTCCTCCAGCATCAAACCCACCAGATAACGGGTGCTGGAGCCGATCTGCCGATTCACAAAACGCACATCCGGCCGCGCCAGATCCGCCATACCGCGAATATGCTTCGGATTGCCGGGCATCACGAACAAGCCCGTGTTGCGCACTGCCAGATGGATCAACAGATAATCATCCGGCGACAACCATTGGGCGTAACGCGCCATGATGGGCCCCTCGAATGCACCGCTCGGCACCTGAAAACCCGCCAGGTCGCATTCGTTGCGCTCCAGCGCAGCCAACGCCTCGATTGCCGTGCGATAACGCAGTTCCAGGCCGGGCTGCCGTCCGCTCATGTGTTGCATCAATGCCTCGACCGCGAAACCATGGCTCGCATGCAAACGCAGGTGCGGCATCGCCTCGGGCAATAGTTTTTCCAGCTCCTCCTGCAACTCGGATGCCTGGCTCTCCAGCGTGGGCATCAACCGGGCCTCGATACGGCGGTTGGCCCACAACAGCCGTTGTGCGAATGGCGACAGCTTCGTGCCCTGACGACGATTGGTGATCAACAAGGGCGTGCCGAACAAGGCCTCGAAACGGCGCAACACGCCCCAGGCGTGCCGGTACGACAAACTGCAGGCCCGGCAGGCGCCGGCGATATTGCCTGTCGCATCGATCGCGGATAACAACGCCAACATGTCATGCAGCGCCTGGGGCGGGTGCTCGGCGTCGCCCTCCAGTACCCACTGCGGGCGCAGCCCGATTCGGAACTTATATGTCATTAATTTCCTATTGAACGTCGGAAATTAGGCGTTTAGAGTACGCCCATCGAGCAAGTTGCACGCATTTTATATGTTTTATAAAGCATATTATTAATGCAACCTGCTGGCAATAAAAACCGATGCGGCCCGTTCACGAGGCCGCCACCAGGAGACCTGCATGCCCACCCCCCAGGCAAAGCCGAATCCCCCCGGCAGTGCCGGTGCACGCGGCGGTGACTCGGCCCTTTCGGCCGCTCGCCAATCAGCCGCGCCGGCCGTCAAAGCCGCCGCACAGGCCGCCACTCAGTGGCACGGCCAGCCCGGCGCACTGCTGCCGATCTTGCACGACGTACAAGACCAGCTCGGCTGTATTCCGGCCGACGCGGTGCCCACCATTGCCGAGGCCCTGAACCTGTCCCGCGCCGAAGTCCATGGCGTCGTGAGTTTTTATCCCCATTTCCGTACCGAACCCGCTGGCCGGCATGTGCTGGAACTCTGCCGGGCAGAATCCTGCCAAGCCATGGGTGCCGAGCGTCTCGCCGACCATGTGCGTCAAACGCTGGGCTGCGATTTTCATCACACCACGAGCGATGGCGCCGTCACACTCGAGCCCGTGTATTGCCTGGGGTTATGTGCGCAATCCCCCGCCGTCATGCTGGACGGCAAACCTCATGCGCGCGTCACGCCCGACAAGCTTGACCGCATCCTGGATCGCGCGATGCAACACACTCAGGAGGCGAAAGCATGAACGCCTCTCCCTCTCAGCCCGCTGTCACATCCGTTGACACCACGATGACCACTGATAGCGCCACCGCTGCATCGTCGACAGGCATATCAGCCAGCGCTGACGTCGTCACCATCTACCTGCCTGGCGATGCAGCGGCACTGGCCATGGACGCCGACGCCGTCGCGCTGGCCATCGAACAAGAGGCCCGCCGCCGCAATCTCACGGTCCAGCTAGTGCGCAATGGTTCGCGCGGCATGCTCTGGCTGGAGCCGCTGGCCGAAATCGTGACGCCGTCGGGCCGCATCGCTTATGGCCCCGTTCAGGTCGAAGACGTCACCAGCCTGTTCGCCGCCGATTGGCAGCATGGCGGTGCACATCCCCTGAATCTGGGACTGACCGAAGAAATCCCCTATCTCAAAAACCAGCAGCGCCTGACGTTTTCCCGAGTCGGCATCACCGACCCACTGTCTACCGACGATTACGTCGCTCACGAGGGGCTGCAAGGCTTGCGGCGCGCATTGACGATGACGCCCGAGCAGATCGTCGAGGAAATCACGACGTCCGGATTGCGCGGGCGTGGCGGCGCCGCCTTTCCCACGGGCATCAAGTGGAAAACCGTCCTGACCACACCCGCGCCGCAGAAATACATCGTCTGCAATGCAGACGAAGGCGACTCCGGCACATTCTCCGACAGGCTCATCATGGAGGGCGATCCCTTTGTGCTGATCGAAGGCATGACCATCGCCGGCCTGGCGGTCGGCGCGACCTATGGCTATATCTACGTCCGGTCGGAATATCCTCAATCCATCGCCACGCTCAACGCAGCCATCGCCCGGGCTCGTCACGCAGGCTGGCTAGGTGACGATATACACGGCAGCGGCAAACGCTTTGACCTCGAGGTCCGCAAAGGCGCGGGCGCCTATATCTGCGGCGAGGAAACGTCGCTGCTCGAAAGCCTGGAGGGCAAACGTGGCGTCGTGCGCGCCAAGCCTCCGTTGCCCGCGATCTCCGGATTGTTCGGCCAACCCACCGTCATCAACAATCTTATTTCGCTCGCCACGGTGCCCGTGATTCTGGCGCGAGGGGCCGCGTATTACCGCGACTACGGCATGGGCCGCTCGCAAGGCACGCTGCCCTTCCAGCTGGCGGGCAATCTAAAACACGGCGGCCTCGTCGAAGTCGCATTCGGCATCACACTGCGCGAGTTGTTGTACGACTATGGTGGCGGCAGTGCTTCGGGCAGGCCTCTGCGCGCGGTACAGGTCGGTGGTCCGCTGGGCGCCTACCTCCCTGAATCCCAATGGGACGTGCCGCTGGACTACGAGGCGTACGTCAAGATCTCGGCCATGGTAGGCCACGGCGGCATTGTCGCCTTTGACGATACCGTCGACATGAGCCGCATGGCGCGTTATGCAATGGAATTCTGCGCCGTCGAGTCCTGTGGCAAATGCACGCCCTGCCGCATCGGTGCGGTACGTGGACAGGAAACGCTGGACAAAATCCGTGCCGGCGGCCCGCAACACGAGCAGCACATTCATCTGCTACGCGACTTGTGCGACACCATGCTGGGCGGCTCGCTCTGTGCATTGGGCGGCATGACGCCCTATCCCGTGCTGTCCGCGCTGAACCATTTCCCTGAAGACTTCGGCATCGCAGCATCCGCCACGTCCGGCAGCCCAACCGCCTCTCACCAGGCCTGATTCGAACGAGACCCGCCATGCTCGAAACCGTTATCAAACGCGACCGCGATCTGGGCACGCCCGCCCGAGGCACACAAACGGATGCCCGCCTCGTCACCCTCACCATCGACGGCCAGGAAATCTCCGTTCCCGAAGGCACCTCCGTCATGCGTGCCGCGGCCGAGGCGGGAATCAACATTCCGAAACTCTGCGCCACCGACAGCCTGGAGCCCTTTGGCTCGTGCCGTTTGTGCCTGGTGCAGATCGAGGGTCGGCGCGGCTATCCCGCCTCATGCACCACGCCAGTCGAGGACGGCATGGTGGTCACCACCGAAACGCCCAAACTGCATGATCTGCGGCGCGGCGTCATGGAGCTTTATATCTCCGACCACCCGCTCGACTGTTTGACCTGCCCCGCCAACGGCGACTGCGAACTGCAGGACATGGCGGGCGTCGTGGGATTGCGCGCGGTGCGTTACGGCTACGAGGGCGCCAATCATCTGAAAGACCAAACCGACGCGTCCAATCCGTACTTTTCCTACGATCCGTCCAAATGCATTGTCTGCAACCGCTGCGTGCGCGCCTGTGAGGAAACCCAGGGCACATTCGCATTGACGATCTCCGGCAAAGGCTTTGCCTCGCGCGTGACCGCCGGCCAGAACCAGTCCTTCCTGGAAAGCGATTGCGTTTCCTGCGGCGCCTGTGTCCAGGCATGCCCCACGTCTACCCTGCAAGAAAAATCCGTCATCATGATGGGCCAGGCCGAACACTCGGTCATCACGACCTGCGCCTATTGCGGTGTCGGCTGCGGCTTCAAGGCCGAAATGAAAGGCCAGGAAGTCGTGCGCATGGTGCCCTGGAAAGACGGCCAGGCCAATCGCGGCCACGCCTGCGTCAAGGGCCGCTTCGCCTGGGGCTACACCACGCACAAGGAACGCGTGCTCAACCCCATGATCCGAAAGAACATCACGGATCCCTGGCGTGAAGTCTCATGGGAAGAAGCCATCGCCTACACCGCGTCGGAATTCCGCCGCCTGCAGTCCACGTACGGCCGCGACTCCATCGGCGGCATCACATCCTCGCGCTGCACCAACGAGGAAACCTGGCTCGTACAAAAACTCGTTCGTGCGGCCTTTGGCACCAACAACGTCGACACCTGCGCCCGCGTCTGCCATTCGCCGACCGGCTATGGCCTGAAGCAAACCCTGGGCGAATCCGCGGGCACGCAGACATTTGATTCGGTCATGCATACCGATGTGGTTGTCCTGATGGGCTCGAATCCCAGCAGCGCGCATCCGGTCTTTGCCTCGCGGCTGAAACGCCGCCTGCGCCAGGGCGCGCGCTTGATCGTCATCGACCCTCGCCGCATCGAGCTGGTGAACTCGCCGCATATCCAGGCCGACTATCACCTGCCCGTGCGTCCCGGCACCAACGTTGCCTTGTTGACCGCGCTGGCTCATGTCATCGTCACGGAAAACCTGGTGGCCGAGGACTTCGTAGCGCAACGCTGCGAAGCCAAAGCCTTTAACGAATGGCGCGATTTTGTCGCGCGCCCCGAAAATTCACCGGAGGCCACCGCCGATATCACAGGCGTGCCTGCGGCCGATGTGCGCGGTGCCGCCCGGCTCTACGCCACCGGCGGCAATGGATCGATCTACTACGGCCTGGGCGTCACGGAACACAGCCAAGGCTCGACCGCCGTCATGGCCATCGCCAACCTGGCCATGGCCACGGCCAACATCGGCCGCGAAGGCGTGGGCGTGAACCCGATGCGCGGCCAGAACAACGTGCAAGGCTCGTGCGACATGGGCTCGTTCCCGCATGAGCTGCCGGGTTACCGTCACGTCTCCGATAACGCGGCACGTGCGCAATTCGAGGCCGACTGGGGCGTCACCCTGCAACCCGAGCCGGGCCTGCGCATTCCCAATATGTTCGAGGCCGCGTTGGGCGGCAGTTTCAAGGGTTTGTACTGCCAGGGCGAAGACATCGTGCAATCCGACCCCAACACACAGCACGTGGCTGCCTCGCTGGCGGCCATGGAATGCATCGTGGTCCAGGACCTGTTCCTGAACGAGACGGCCAAATACGCGCACGTCTTTCTGCCCGGTTCATCGTTCCTGGAAAAAGACGGCACCTTCACCAATGCCGAACGCCGCATTTCGCGCGTGCGCAAAGTCATGGAGCCTCGCAACGGCATGGCCGACTGGGAGGTCACCGTCGCGCTCTCGAATGCGCTAGGCTATCCCATGAACTACGCGCACCCCAGCGAGATCATGGACGAGATCGCCCGGCTCACGCCTACGTTCACGGGTGTGACCTACGCCAAACTCGATCAAATGGGCAGCCTGCAATGGCCCTGCAACGAGTCTGCGCCCGATGGCACGCCCATCATGCATATCGATGAGTTCGTCCGGGGCAAGGGCAAATTCATGATCACCAAGTACATCCCGTCGGATGAGCGCAGCACACGCAAATTCCCGCTATTGCTGACGACGGGCCGCATTCTGTCTCAGTACAACGTGGGCGCCCAGACCCGCCGCACGCACAACGTGGCCTGGCACAGCGAAGACGTGCTGGAAATGCACCCTCAGGACGCCGAAGACCGCGGCGTATCCGAAGGCGATTGGGTCGGCGTGCAAAGCCGTTCGGGCGAAACCGTGCTGCGCGCCACCCTTACAGACCGCGTGCAGCCAGGCGTGGTATACACCACCTTCCATTTTCCCGAGTCCGGCGCCAACGTAGTGACCACAGACAATTCCGATTGGGCAACCAACTGCCCGGAATACAAGGTCACCGCGGTGCAAGTGATGCGGGTCTCGCAACCGTCTGAATGGCAACGCCAATGGTCACGCTTTACCGACATTCAGCAAAAACTGCTGCGAGAGCGTGCCCGTGAAACCGAAGCCGCCCTCGTCAGTAAATAGATCGTCTTCTTCGATACGTATTGATTTCATGGATCGTCAGCCTTCGTTTACCCAGCACCCCGCCGCGTACGCGCAAGCCGCTGTCGTGCGCGTACGCGGCGGCACGGCCGAGCCTGTCACGCAGATCGATCGCGTCGCCGAGGAAACACCCATCGCATTGGAATACAACGGCATCAGCCATGCGACGATGCTCGCCTCGCCAGCCGATCTGGAAGACTTTGCGCTGGGCTTTTCCTTGACGGAGGGCATCATCGACCGGCCCACCGACGTGCGAGGCATAGACATCGTCCCGCAACACAACGGCATCGTCGTGCAGATCGAGATTTCGAGCGCCTGCGAGGTCCGCCTGAAAGAACGCCGGCGTGCGATGGCAGGCCGCACGGGCTGCGGGTTGTGCGGTGTCGAAACCCTGCCGGAGGTATTGCGGGAAGTCGCGCCCGTTCCCGATGCCTCGCCTATCGCGATATCGGCGATCCTGCGGGCGATGCGAGCGATGCGGGCGAACCAGACCTTGCACGATATCACCGGGGCGACCCATGCAGCGGCATGGGCCGATACCTATGGACAAGTACGCATGGTGCGCGAGGACGTTGGACGTCATAACGCACTGGACAAGCTGATTGGTGCGTTGGCCCGTCGCGATGAACCGTTGCGGCAGGGCCTGGCCCTGGTGTCGAGCCGCGCCAGTTTCGAAATGGTGCAGAAATGCGCGGCCGCCGGAATAGGCGTCCTGGCCGCGGTCTCGGCGCCGACCGCGCTGGCTGTCCGCCTGGCACAAAACTCTAACGTGGCATTGCTCGGCTTCGTGCGCAATGCCGACGCCACCATTTACTCACACGCTGAACGCATCCAGAGCTGAACCGTCATGGATATTGCCAACTTGATCCGCATGGCCAATCGCATTGGCGACTATTTCGATGCCCTGCCCGACCGCGAAGAGGCCCTCGAAGGCGCCGCCACTCATATTCAAAAATCCTGGGAACCTCGCATGCGCATTGCGCTGCTGAATTTCTTGGCTGAGCACACGGATGGCCAGGCCGACGATGTCCGCCTGCATGCGTTGATCGTCGAGGCGGTCACGAGACATCGCGTGCGGCTGATCCCGGCCCGATCTGTTTGATACGTGTATCCGTTTTCGCCCGAAGCTTCATCTGATTTTCATTTCATGTTTCACCTCGCTGCTCGTATTTCCAATATCAATAAATACCACCTAGAGGTTGCCGCCATATCGCGCGAGCACCCATTGCGGCCCTTGCGCCGTGCCTGAGGAGACACTATGAGCGACACCGCCACACTGGATTTACCGGGCGCCCGGCCAGGCTTTCTGGACAAAGAGCGCACCATTGCCGGACCTGGCTTCAATCGTTGGCTGGTACCGCCTGCGGCCTTGGCGATCCACTTATGTATCGGGATGGCTTATGGGTTCTCGGTATTCTGGCTGCCGCTGTCCAGATCGCTAGGCGGATCGGTCGCGACCTGCTCGGCCGATATGAGCCTGATTGCCGAGCTGTTTACGACTCAATGCAATTGGCGCATTTCCACCATGGGGTGGATGTTCACGCTGTTCTTCGTGCTCCTGGGTTGCGCGGCCGCTCTGTGGGGTGGCTGGCTGGAACGCGCGGGGCCGCGCAAGGCAGGTATCGTGGCCGCCGTCTGCTGGTGCGGCGGCCTGCTCATTTCTGCTGCGGGCATTCATCTGCATCAAATGTGGATGATGTGGCTGGGATCTGGCGTCATTGGCGGTATTGGCTTGGGCCTGGGATATATCTCGCCGGTCAGTACGCTGATCAAATGGTTTCCCGACCGGCGCGGGATGGCCACAGGCATGGCCATCATGGGGTTTGGCGGCGGCGCCATGATCGGCGCGCCGTTGGCGGATATGCTGATGCGCTACTTCGCCACGCCAGAGGGCTTGGGTGTGGCGCAGACGTTCCTGGCGTTGGCCATCATCTATTTTGTCTTTATGGTATCTGGCGCACTGGGGTATCGCATCCCGCCCAGCGGCTGGAAACCGGAGGGCTGGAAAGAGCCGGTCAAGCACGCCAATAACGTGATGATTACCAAGGGGCACGTGCATGTGAATCGTGTCTGGGGCATTCCGCAGTTCTGGCTGGTATGGCTGGTGCTGTGCCTGAACGTGACGGCAGGGATTGGCATCCTCGGGATGGCGTCGCCGCTGCTGCAGGAGGTGTTTGGCGGCACGTTGATCGGGCATCCCGAGCTGCTCTATGGACAGTTGGACAAGACGCAGCTGGCGACGATTGCGGCCACGGCGGCAGGGTTCACGGGGTTGCTCAGCCTGTTTAACATCGGCGGACGTTTTTTCTGGGCCACGCTGTCGGACAAGCTGGGGCGCAAGCTGACGTATTTTGTATTCCTGGTGCTGGGCTTTGTGCTGTACTCGTCGATTCCCTGGTCGGCGCATTTGGGGGCATTGGCGCTATTTGTGATTGCCTTCTGCATCATCATCTCGATGTACGGTGGCGGGTTTTCGACGGTGCCGGCGTATCTGGCGGATCTGTTCGGTACGCAGATGGTGGGCGCGATTCATGGCCGAATCTTGACGGCATGGTCGGCGGCGGGGATCTTTGGGCCGGTGCTGGTGAACTATATCCGCGAGTATCAGTTGTCTATCGGCGTGCCGCGCGCGCAGGTGTATGACATTACGATGTATGTGCTGGCAGGGATGCTGGTGTTGGGGTTCTTGTGCAATCTGGCTATTCGTCCGGTGGATCCTAAATACTTTATGAGTGACGAGGAACTGGCACGGGAGAAAGCGTTGGCGCACGAGCGGGCGGTGGCGGCTGAGGTTCGCGGGGAGTCTATCTCTACGTTCAAGACGCCATTTGCGTTTGTGGTGTTTGCATGGGGTTGCGTGGGGATTCCGTTGGCTTGGGGGATTTGGACGACGATACAGAAGACGGCGGTGTTGTTTTGATATCGCTGTAGGAATGGAGGTTGTCTTGGGCATCTGGGGGACTGGATGCCCTTTTGTTTTTTGGTGGGTGGAAGGCGTTGTGCTTGCTCGGGTGTGTCTTGCAAATTTTGTGAGTGGTCTGGGTGATGGGGTGAGGTTGGTGTGGTTATTGGACGTCGAGCCGAGGCAATCGGGCCGTGGGGGCTTCACAAAGCCGGTCCGGCGCGCGGGCGCCGGACANCGTGTTCGCTCGTTTCGTCCGCGCCTTCGCGCTCCCTTCAACGTCCGCTCCACTCGGCTTTGAGGCGCCCCCAGGGCCCGATTGCCTCGGCTCGACTCGCAGTAACTCAAGCTCATCACATCGCTGGCACGGCTGTTTTGCTTGGCATTTTTCTGCAACCGTGTTGGCAAAGAGGAAGATCTTGCAGGGCTGCTATTCGCGCGTGCCCTGCACACGCGCGAATAGCGATTGGCCCGGGCATGCGGCGGGGTGGCGTGGTGCCAGTTTGGAAGATCTGCTTGGCTAGAGTTGATGCATGCGGAGATGGGTCGCACATCTTTGAATATCGCGAAATCGTGGTGCGAACAATATGATGGCCTATGAGAAATCGTCGCTCGAGAGATCTTCTGTTTATCTCCGATGCTAAAGCCCTCGCATGCCGATCACGAACGCTATTCATTGGCGCGCCCGTAGGCGCCAATGAATAGCAGCCCTGCAAGATTTTCATCTTTGCAGAAATCATCGCCTACGAAGCCTACGTAGACCACCCGTCCCAGCGACGAGGGAATCAGAGATGCTGTGAGTCGAAGCGGGGCAGTGACCGTGTTGGCGCGCCTCGGAGTCGCGCGAGCGGACGTCGTAGGTAGGCCCGAAGGGGCCGNACGAGACGAGCGATGCGGCAGTCGGACGCGAAGGCGGCCGACCGACTCCGTGAAGCGCCAACGCGGTCACTGCCCCCCTTCGACGTCCAACGGAACTCGATCCCCGCACTGCAACGTCCAATAGTCCCCCATCAGCAGGCCCATCACTCACGCCCACGCGAGAAAACCATACATACCGGGCTTCCCACAGCCACCAAGTCTCCGGCCGGCGACAGCAGCCCCGTTGCCGCATCCACTTGCATCGTCACGATGCTATCGCTGTCTTCATTCAGCGCATACAGGAAACGGCCACCAGGCAAGAACGTCATATAACGCGGCGTTCGCCCTCCCGACGCATAGGCGTCCAGCCACGTCAACATCCCCGTCGCCGCATCGACACGAAACACGGCGATGCTGTCATGCCCGCGATTCGAGGCATAGACGTAGCGCCCATCATCACTCACCATGATTTCAGCCGCGCGGCTGTTGCCGGTAAACGTTGAAGGCAGCGTCGACAGGATTTGTAGCGGGCTCAATGACCCGGTGTGCGCATCGTAGCGATACGCTGTCACCGTCGAATCCAGCTCGTTGACACAATACGCATACTGCGCCGATGGATGAAACGCGATATGGCGTGGCCCTGAGGCTTCGCGTGCCACTGCCTCGACGGGCGGCACTGACAACCGCCCCGCCTCAAAACGAAATGAGAGCACGCGGTCGGTCCCTTTATCGGGCACCACCACGTATCGGCCATCAGGCGAAAACGGACAGGCATGCGGTTTGGCATGCGGCTGCTCGATACGATGCGGGCCAGCAACGCCCGCCACCGGCACAAGCTGCACCAACGGCAACAGCGAACCATCCTCGGCAATGGGCAGCACCACCATACTGGCGCCGATGTGATTGCACACGATCAGAAATCTGCCGCTGGGGTCCACCGCAAGATCGACCGGATTCTTGCCCTGTGTCTGCTCCGTATTCAACGCCGTCAGCGTCCCGCTGTCGCCATCAATTGCATAGGCGCTCACCCGTGTCGTATCGCCGTGCACGGCATACAAGCGATCCCCACGCGCGTTCAACGTCAGAAAAGAAGGATTTTCCAATCCGTCCAACAACTGAATCCGTTGCAGGGCCGCCGTTTCCGGATCGACCTTGAAAACACTGATCCCTTCGCCTCGCGCATTGCGTTCACGCGTCGTGCGGCTTCCGACATAGGCGTACATGACGTCTCCTGATCAATGTTCAGCCGTGATATTGGCCTGCGTCACAATCGACTTGTACTGCTCGCTCTCGTGTTGAATGAATTGTTTGAACTCAGAAACAGACATGGCCTGCACTTCGCCGCCTTGATCACGCAAGCGCTGCACCAATTCCGGATCCTTCAATGCGGCCGTCACGGCCTGATTGATACGCTCCAGCACCGTCTCGGGTGTCTTGGCGGGTGCGAACAAACCAAACCAGTTCTCCAGACGATAGGCCGACAGTCCCGGCGTTTCGGCAATTGCCGGGATGTCCTTGGCAAAGCTTGCCCGTTGTGCCGAGGTCACCGCCAGCGCCTTGACCCGATTCGCATCAATGAACGGTTTGGCCCCCGCATAACTCACGAACGTCATATCCACGTTCCCACCCGCCACATCCGCCAATTGCCCGGCTGCACCTTTATACGGGACATGCACCATCTCGACCCCGGCGATTAATTGCAGCAAGGCCCCGTTCAAGTGCTGTGGATTGCCCACGCCGCTCGTCGCATAGGTCAGTTTGCCCGGATTGGCCTTGGCCTGGGCGACCAGCTCAGCAACGGTATTCACCTGCAGCGACGGCCCGGCCACCAGCACATTCGGTACTCGCGCAACGAGCGAAATCGGCGCCAGATCCTTTTCGGGCTGGTACGCCATGCGTGCTTTGTACACGTATGGATTGATCGCCGTCTCGCCCGCCGACCCTAGCAGCAAGGTATAGCCATCGGCGGAAGCCCTGGCCACAAATTGTGCCCCCAGCATCCCGCTGGCGCCCGGCTTGTTTTCCACCACGATGTTCTGATGCAGCGAATCGCGCAGCTTTTCAGCCAGCAGCCGCGCCATGACGTCGACCCCTCCCCCGGCCGAGAACGGCACGATCAGTGTGATGGGACGGCTGGGATATTCCTGAGCAGCGGCCGGCAGCGCATGGCCCAACAGCCCGGCCAGCACCAGCGGCGCCAGCACATGAAATTTACGAAGAATGGACATGCACGTCTCCAATATGGATTTTTTGATAACGATGGCGCGGCGATTACGGCCACCGCTTTTTCATATTGCATTTTTTAAATTAAAAATGCAATAATGGATTCCATGGAACCTGCCCACCTGCCCCCTGCCAGCCCGGCCACGTTGGTTGTCGGATCGCAAACCTACGCCGTCGTCGACCTCCCCGGCCCGTTTGGCGCCGAGTACTTTCGGCTTCCCGTCGTGCTGCGTCTGTTATTGGAGAATGCGCTGCGCAATATGCAGGGCAGCGAGCGGGACAATGCAGTACAGGCGCTGTTTGACTGGTTGCAAACGGGATCGAGCGAAGCAGAGATCGCGTTTCAGCCCGGCCGGGTGCTCATGCACGACACCACCAGCACCCCTGCCCTGGTAGACATCGCCGCCATGCGCGATGCCCTAGCCGAGGCGGGTGTCGACCCCGCGGTGCTCAATCCCGGATTACCGGTGGATGTCTCGGTGGACCATTCCCTGGCAGTCGAGGCCTATGCCCGGCGCGACGCCGCGGCGCAGAACATCGGCCATGAGATTCGCCGCAATCAGGAGCGCTATCGCTTTCTACGCTGGGCCTCACAGGCCCTGGAGGGCGTGCGCATCAACCCGCCTGGCACGGGCATCATGCACACGATCAATCTGGAGCAATTGGCAACGGTCGTACAAATCGATCAACGCGACGGACAAGACTGGCTCGTGCCCGACATGATGATCGGCACCGACAGCCATACCCCCATGGTCAATGGCATCGGCGTGCTCGGCTGGGGCGTAGGCGGCCTGGAAGCGCAGACCGTGATGTTCGGCATGCCCACGATGTTGCGTATCCCGGATGTCATCGGTGTCGAACTCACGGGAGCCTTGCCGCCCGGGGTCTTGGCCACCGATTTGGCGTTGACGGTCACGCAGCAGTTGCGCGGCATGGGGGTATCCGGCGAATTCGTCGAGTTCTACGGCCCCGGCGTCTCTACGCTGTCTGCCAGCGAACGCGCTGTCGTGGCCAATATGGCCCCGGAGTATGGAGCCACCACGGGTTACTTTCCCGTCGATGACCATACCTTGGCCTATCTGCGCCAGACCGGCCGATCCGAGGCTGCCGTCGAACGAGTACGCCACTACGTGCAACGCACAGGGTTGTGGTTCGATCCCTGTGCCCGCCCCCGTTATACGCGCACCCTGCACATTGCACTGGAGCAGGTCGGCATGCACGTCGCCGGTCCGCGGCGCCCGCAGGACCTGTTGCACTATCGCGATGTACCGGCCACGCTCGATGCACTGGCATTTCAGCCGGCGGATTCCCACACGGATCTGCCGCGTTATCCCGTCGCCATCGCAGCCATCACCAGTTGCACCAACACCACCGATCCCGGCCTGCTCATGGCTGCCGGTATCGTCGCCCGCAAGGCGCGCGCCCATGGCCTCAAAGTTCCTCATTGGGTCAAAACGTCTTTAGGGCCCGGCTCTCCCGCCGCGGCCAGCTATCTGCAGCGCGCGGGCTTGATCGACGATCTGTCAGCCGTGGGCTTTGATATCGTGGGCTATGGCTGCACCACCTGCATCGGCAACTCTGGCCCCTTGCCTGAAGTCATTACGCGATCAACCAAAGTGGACAACATCCATCCCGTCGCCATGCTGTCCGGCAATCGCAATTTCCCGGGCCGCATTCACCCTGATCTGGATCTGGGTTTTCTCATGTCGCCGCCGCTCGTCGTTGCCTATGCCTTGGCGGGTGACGCCGAGCGGGACCTGGGCAACGATCCCTTGGGACAGACTGAAGACGATCAGCCCATCTATCTGCAGGACCTATGGCCCACCCACGCAGAGATTCAGGCTTGTCTTCAGGCCGGGCTGGACGCAGCGGATTTCCGGCGCGATTTTCAGATCGCGCAGCGCAATCCGTTGTGGCAACAACTCGATGCGCCGTCATCGCCTCAGTTTCCCTGGGACCCCGCCTCGACGATTCTGCGCCGGCCGCCCTTTGCCGCCGCGGACGCAGGCAGTCAATTGGGACACTACACAGCCCATCCGCTCCTGGTCGTGGGCGATGACATCACTACCGACCATATCTCGCCGGCCAGCGCCATTCCTCCCGACAGCCTGGTCGCAGATTTTCTGGTCGAACGCGGTGATGATCGCAACGACTTGAATGTTTTCGCTTCACGCCGCGGCAACTGGGAAGTCATGCTGCGCGCGGCATTTCACAGCAAGACACTCGTCAACTTGCTATGTCCAGAGGCGCCCGTGGCGTACACGCGGCACGCTCCGACAGGCGACGTTTTACCGCTCTGGGAGGCCGCACAGCGCTACCGTGATGCGGGCGACTCGCTCGTCCTGATTGCAGGCGAACGCTACGGCACCGGCTCTTCCCGCGACTGGGCGGCCAAGGGGCAGCGGCTGCTCGGCATCCGCGCCGTCCTGGCGTTGAGCTTCGAACGCATTCACCGTTCCAATCTGATAGGCATGGGTATATTGCCGCTGCGCCTGTCGGCAACTCATGGCCCCGACGCCCTGCAGATTCAATCCGGCGACCGTATCGAGATCGACGCGCCCGCGAACGCCATTACGCCGCGCTGCGACATTCCGGTGCGCATCCACCGCCAAGACGGTTCCATCACGGCTTTCACAGCGCGCGCCGCCGTAGAAACTCAACTGGAAGTTGACCTGCTTGCTGTCGGCGGCGTCATCCCCGCCATCTTGCGCGACACCCTGGCGGCACACCCCGTCTCGGACGTGGAGGCGGACTGATTCTGCGCTACAGTCCTGGGCATGACTCCGCAAAAATCCCTTGCCACGCAGATCGTTGAACTCATCCATATGGATGGTCTGGCCGTCGGTGCCCATTTGCCCGCGCAAATGCTGGCCGATCGGCTGCGGGTGTCGCGCTCGCCGATCAACGAAGCGTTGCAACAACTGCACGAAAAAGGGGTATTGAGCCGGCAACGCAATCGCGGTTACTTCGTCGCACAAGCCGTCCCCGCGCGCGCCGACGAGTTGGCAGCAGAGTTGGGGCTGCAAGAACACGACGTCCTCACTGACATCTACTTTCGCATCGCCGACGATCTGCTGCGCGGTGAGCTGGCGGCGGCCGTCACCGAAACGCAAATGCGCGCACGATATCAGCTGACGCCGGCGCAATTGAACGCCGTACTCGGACGCATTGCCAACGAAGGCTGGGCCGAACGCCGTCCTGGTTATGGATGGGAATTCTCCGGCATGATGCGCACGCCCGACGCGTTGCTGCAGTCCTATCGCCTGCGGCTAGCGCTGGAGCCGGCCGCCCTGCTAGAACCCGGCTATCGCCTGGACCCCACCATCCTGGCACGCTGCCGCGAGGCCGAACTGCACCTGTTGGCAGGTGGCATCGAAACCGACACCGCAGATCAACTCCATGACCGTGGCGTGCGCTTTCACGAATCGCTGGTAGAGGCCTCGGGCAACCCATTCTTTATCGACACCGTACGCCGCGTCAATCGTGTACGCCGTCTGCTGTCCTATCGCTCGATGCGCGATCGCAAACGCTACAAACAGCATTGCGAACAGCACCTGCACATCCTGGAATTACTGGAGCAAGGCCGCAACGCAGACGCATCGCAGGCCTTGCGCGAACATCTGCAAAGCACGCTGAGCAATATTGGGCAGATCACCGATATTCTGGCGACCGAACCCACCGCCGCAAAGCGCAGGCGCGCATAGCAAGATAGCCAACGCGCCTGGTCTGGGATTACTCCGGCTGAATGCCCGATTTCTCGGCCACCACTTTCCAATTGGCCAGTTCTTCAGCAATCACCTTGCCAAACGCGGCAGAGCTCATCGGCGCAGCCTCGGCGCCTTCTTTGAGCAGGAACGCCTTCATATCGTCGCTCTTGAGCGCTTCGTTGATGACGTTGTTCAAGCGTTCAGTCACGTCAGCAGGCACATTGGCCGGTGCCAGAATTCCCCACCACAAATCCGTCGCGCTGCCTTTGTAGCCTGCCTCTTCCAAGGACGGCAGATCCGGCGCAACCGGTGAACGCTGCGCAGTAGTCACGGCCAAAGCGCGCACATTGCCGCTTTGCACCTGCCCCAGGATCGACGGCGCGCTCGCCACCAGCACATTGATCTGTCCACCGATCAGATCATTCGTAGCAGGACCCATGCCCTTGTAGGGGACGTGCGTCATCTTGATATTCGCGGACTGGGCAAACAGCTCCGTCGAAAACTGGTTGATACTGCCTATGCCCGACGTGCCGTAGTTCAATTTACCCGGGTTCTCACGAGCATAAGCCACGAGTTCCTGAATGGTCTTGAAAGGCTGATCCTTGTTGATGGTAATCAGCAGCGGGCCTTGGGCAATCATCGCCACCGGCGTAAAGCTCTTTACCGCGTCATAGCCGAGATTGGTGCGGATCGCAGCACCCGTAGTGAACGTAGAAGACACCATACCCAGCGTATAGCCGTCCGGCGCAGCCTTTGCGACCAGCGAGTTCGCCAGCACACCACCGCCCGAGGGCCGGTTCTCTACCACGACGGTTTGTTTCAGCGCATCGCCCATATGCTTGGCGATGGCACGCGCAAACACATCGTTCGATCCACCTGGCGAAGACCCCACGATCAGCGTGATGGGTTTGTTCGGGTACACCGCATCGGCCGCATGCGCCGCAGGCATCATCCACGCCGCCGCCGCCAGCCCCACAGCACTCAGCCGTGCGACGCGCTTGGCAGCCAATTCAGAAATCGATACTTTCATTCCATGTCCCCTCAATAAGGTGAAAACAGCAAAACCCACCGTCCCCATGCGCACGCACGTACGCATAGAGAAGGTGGGCTCCTGGTGCATACTCGCTAGCTAATTTTTATGTTGGCCTCGCGAATCAACTTGCCCCATTTATCGTGCTCATTACGAATGAGCGTAGCAAATGCCTCGGGCGTTCCAGCGTTCGGCTCGTTGCCGTCGGCTTCCAGACGCTTCTGCACTTCTTTGCTCGACATGATTTCGACAACGGCAGCGTTGACTTGCTTGACGATATCATCCGGTAATTCGTCCGGCCCGACTAGTCCCAACCATGTCGTCGCCTCAAAATCTTTATAGCCCTGCTCTGCTACCGTCGGCAGATCCGGCAAGGCCACCAGGCGCTTGGCAGATGTTGTCGCCAACCCTCGAACGGCGCCCGCCTCCAGCTGCGACATGACCGATGCCGCACTGCCAAAATAGGTATCGACCTGGCCGCCCATCAAATCATTCATTCCCGGTCCCGCGCCCTTGTAAGGCACTTGCATCACGTCGATGCCTGCTTCGCGCGTCAGCATTTCCCCCGCCAGATGGCCTACCGTACCCATGCCGGCTTGCGCCATGGTGTACTTGCCCGGCTCTTTTTTGGCTGCCGCAATAAAGTCTGCCAGAGTCTTGAAGGGTGACTCCTTACGCACCACCAGGATCACTGGTTGTGCGCACACCTGGACAATCGGTTCCAGGTCCTTCAGAGGATCGAACAGCATCTTGGGATACAAGGCCGGATTGATAGCCATGTTCGACGTCTGCGCCATCGCCAAGGTATAGCCGTCGGGCTTCGACTTGGCAGTTTGGTCCAATCCGATATTGCCCGCTGCGCCTGGACGATTGTCTACGATCAGTTGCCACTTTTTCGATAGCGTGAGTTTCTCTGCCACCAAACGGGACACCGTATCCGTGCCGCCTCCCGGCGGGAAAGGCACGATCAGCCTGATTACAGTCGTGGGCCAATTATTGGACTGGGCCTGAGCTGCCCAAGGCATCGTGGCTCCTGCTGCGCCGGCTGCCGCAAGCTGCAGAAAATCGCGTCGATTCATCAAAGTCTCCGTATCATTTTCTTTTAAAAGCAAACCCGTGCGCACCCTCGAATACTGGCGCGATACGCTCGCCTAAGCTCGGCTCATCACGGATCTGTCGTCACAAGCCAGCCATCAAACCGGCAGGCCTTTCGCACGCAGCACTGCATCAAACCGCTCGGGATCCGCCGAGCCCGTACGATTGCTTTCCCGGATGCGCGCTTCTTTTTCCAGGTGGGCGCGCGTGCGTGCCAGTATGTCTTCGGCTTGATCTTTCGGGACAGCGATCACGCCATCAGCATCGCCCACAATCAGGTCGCCTGGCAATACTGCCAACCCCGCGCAGCTGATGGGCACGTTGATCTCGCCTGGACCATCCTTGCTCGGGCCACGATGCGTATGGCCTTTCGCAAAAATCGGCATGCCGTCCTCGGCCCACTCGGTCAGATCACGTACCGCGCCATCAATCACCAAGCCCGCAACGCCCTTGGCCACGCAAGTCGTACGCATCAGCCCGCCGACCAAAGCTTGCGTCACATCGCCGCCGCCGTCAATCACCAGTACGTCACCCGGCTGCACCATCATCAGTGCCTTGTGAATCATCAAGTTGTCGCCCGGCCGTACGCGCACGGTAAACGCCGGGCCGCACATCGTCGTGTCCAGACGTGCATGATATTGACGCAAACCCACCGTCCCGACGTTACGGCTCATCGCGTCGCCGATCGCAGCTGCAGGCAGGCCCTGAAAACCGCTGACAACCTCAGCCGAAGGACCCGCGTCGCGCGGGTTGATGCGATAGCCGGCAGGCCAGGAAATCTTGGTGTTCGTGCTCATGAAATATCCTAGTAAAAAAGAAGTACAACGTCGTGGCGCACTACGCCGATACAGCTGGCGTGGCCTTGAGCACCTGCGCATTCACGCAGGCCGAGGCATCCGCTGGCTGGCCCGCCAACCAGCCCAGCACATTGCGCGCAGCGCCAGTGGCCATCGCGGCCAGAGCGGCGGGCGTGGACCCGCCGACATGCGGAGTCAGCACCACATTTGGCAACGTTGCCAGCGGACTGCCGGCAGGCAATGGCTCGACCGCCATTGTGTCCAGCCCAGCCGCATATAACTGGCCGTCCTGCAGCGCCTGAATCAGCGCTTCCTCGTCGACCACTTCACCCCGCGCGGTGTTGATCAACACCGATTGTTTCGGCAAGCGCGCCAAACGCGCAGCATTGAAAAAATTGCGCGTACGTGCATTCAAGGGAACATGCAGACTGACCACATTGCAATGCGGCAGCATATCGTCCATATCGCTCCACAAGGTCACACCCGGCAACGGCGACGGCTGCCCCTGCAACGCGGGATCGTAGGCGTACACACGCATACCGATCGCCAGACATGCGGCAGCCACGCGCTGGCCCACCTGGCCAAAACCCACCAATCCCAACGTGCGTCCGTGTAGCTCCAGGCCGTCCTGTGCCCGGGACCAGCGCCCCTCTCGCAACTCACCATCCATCCAGTGAATGCGGCGCGCGGCGGCAAACATCAAGCCCAAGGTCATTTCCGCCACGGATTGCGCGTTCGCTCCTGGCGTCACATACACGGGAATGCCCCGCTCGGTGCAGGCCGCCACGTCGATGTTGCTGACCCCGACGCCATGTTTGGAAACCACCTTCAACGTTGGGCATGAGGCAATCGCCTCGGCATCCAGCGCCACGGTCCGCGAAATCACGGCATCCACCGGCTCCGTCGCCATGATGTGGCGTACGGCTTGCACGTCATCCGCCACCGGCAGATAAATGACACGGGCGCCAGCTGCTTGCAGGACGTCGACGCCGGCCTGAGCCAGCTTGGGCGCCGTTACAAAAATGGTGATGGGCCTGCCCGTGGGGGCAATAGGGCGTTGCGCCGAGGTCACGAAACCGTCTCCTTGAGTTTTCGGCATTTTGGGCTGCCCAATTGATTCCGTCTACTTTAAAATTTTCATCAATTGAATCTATTTAGCTATCAATTTCCGGCCATACTCCCGAGGCCCCGCTGACTTGATTTGAAGGTTTGACCTCTTTTACAGGTAATCACCATGGACCTGCGCGACCTGAAATATTTCGTGGCTATCGCTCATGCCGGCAACACCCGGCGGGCTGCGGACATCGTGCACCGCTCACAACCCGCCCTCACCAAGGCCATCGACCGACTGGAGGCCTCGTTAGGCGCCAAGCTCTTTGAACGCGAAGGGCGCGGCCAACGGCTCAGCGTCGCAGGCGCCGCGCTGCTGGCGCGTGCCACACCGCTGCTGGGCACAGCCGATGCCGTCCGTAACGAAGTCGCAGCGCTCGGTCGCGGCACAGCAGGTCTGGTGCGCTTAGGCAGCGGCCCTCTAGGCGCCGAATATCTGCTACCGACGATCTCACAACTGCTTCTGAAAGAAGCCCCCGATGTTCAGTTGCAATTGCTGATCCGCATGAATTACGAATCGCGCGTTGAACTACGCGACGGCAACCTGGACGTGGTGCTGGGATTCGTGCCCGATCGAGAACCCGAGTTCGTCTGTGACACCCTGCTCAAAGATGTCGTGGTCGCGGCAGCCGGCGTGCAGCACCCCATTTTTCGCAGCAGAAAACGCCTGACACTGGAATCACTGACCCGTTACCGCTGGGCGCTGCCCAATGTATCTGTCGCCAGCCGGATCTGGCTCGACCAGGCATTCGAATCCCAAGGCCTCGCCCGCCCCTACGCGCAGATCGAAACCAACTCGATTCCCCTGATTCCCCGCGTCATCGCACACACGCATCTGCTGAGCTTCGTATCACGCCGCACTATCAGCGCCAGCCAAGGACAGCTACGCGAGATCCCCTTGCCGGCCACCACGCTGGTTCGTAATTTTGGCTTGACCTATCTCAAAGACGTCAGCCTGTCGCCTGCAGCCGAAAAACTCATCAACCTGCTGCACACCCATGGGCAGAGCCTGTTTCATGGCGACGAAGTCTGAACCGCACGCGGGCGGCGACGCAAACGGTCCAGCAACAGGTAGACCACCGGTGTCGTATACAAGGTCAAAAACTGGCTCACCACCAGCCCCCCGACAATCGCCACCCCNAANGGCTGGCGCAACTCCGCCCCCNCGCCCAGACCCAGCACCAGCGGCAATGCCCCCAGCAGGCCCGCCAGATTCGTCATCACAATCGGCCTTAACCGCAACATGGCAGCGCGGTGAATCGCCTCGGCCGACGACAGCCGCTCGCGCCGTTCCAAGGCCAGCGCAAAATCGATCATCAGAATGGCGTTTTTCATCACCACCCCGATCAACAAGAACAATCCCAGCAATGCAATCAACGTAAATTCCATTCCCGCCAACCGCAGCGCCAGCAACGCACCGATCCCTGCCGAGGGCAAGGTCGACAAAATCGTCAAGGGATGCAGCGGACTTTCATACAACACCCCCAGCACCAGATAGATGGTCACCAGCACCCCCAATACCAACCAGGGCTGATCTCGCAGGATCTGCCGAAAATCTTCGGCGCTGCTGCCCAAGCGCGTCTGAATCTCGGACGGCAGCATCAGGTTGGCCATCGCCTCGTCAATCGCCGCCAATCCCTGATCCAACGACACCCCTTCAGCCAAGGAAAACCCGATGCCCGTCGCAGCAAAGAGGCCATCGTGAAATATCCGGTCGTTCACGAAGTCATACTCATACGTTGCAAACGCACTCAAGGGCACGCGACGACCATCGTCTGTGATCACCTGGACTTCTTCCAGGACGCCTGGATCCTCGGTATAGCGAGGATCCAACTCCAACACCACGCGATATTGATTCAAAGGATCGTACAGCGTCGCCACCTGACGTTGACTGAACGAATTACCCAGCACCGACGCCACGGTACTCACATCAACGCCCAATCGTCGCGCCGCGGTACGATCGATCAGCACGGTCACTTGTTGCGTGGCCTCGTCACCCACCGCATCCACATCACGCAACTCAGGCACATCCTGCAGCGCCTGGGCAATTTTCCGCGACCACTGCCGCAGCAGCGGCACGTCGCTGGTGAGAACCTTCAACTCGTGATCGCCAGACGTGCCGAATCCGCCCGGCATGCGCAAATCCTGGTCAACCGCCATGAAGAACATGCCGCCAGGCACAGACGGGGAATTTTTCCGCAGTCGATTGATCACCGCGTCCGCCGACTCACCACGCTCTGACAACGGCTTGAGCCGAATCAAAAAGAATGAATTACTGATCCCCAGGCTGCCGCCGTTATAGCCAATCACATCCTGCACGGCAGGGTCTGCCACGACCAAACGGCGATAGGCATCGATCTTGGGCTGCATGATCTGGAATGAGAAACCATCATCGCCGCGCACGAAGCCGATGACCTGCCCGGTATCCTGCGTAGGCAAAAAGCCCTTGGGTGCCTGCACATACAAATATACGTTCAACCCAATCACCACGCCCAGCAACGCCAGCGTCAACCACGCGTGCCGCAGCACGCCGGTCAGGGTGTTCCCATAGCCCCGCTGCAAGCGGGCAAAGACGCGATTCAACCAGGTCGCAGACGGCGGTTCGCTGGCCTTTACGGCGGGTAACCATCGTGCGCACAAACTGGGAATGATGGTCAACGAAATCACCAGCGAGATCACCATGGCGGCTACCAGGGTGATAGAAAACTCCCTGAACAAACGTTCGACCAATCCCCCCATGAACAGCATGGAAACAAACACCACGGCCAACGCCATTGTCATCGCCACCAATGTGAAGCCAACCTCGCTCACCCCACGAACCGCAGCACGCAATGGCGACAAGCCTCGTTCAAGATGACGCGAGATGTTCTCCAGCACCACAATGGCATCGTCGACAACCAATCCCGCCGCCACGATCAACGCCATCAGCGATAGATTATTCAGTGAAAATCCAAAGGCATACATCACCGCAAACGTGGCAATCAATGACACCGGAATCGCCACACTCGGAATGGCCGCAGCCCGCGCATTGCCCAAAAACAGCCACACGACCAAGATGACCAGAATGGCCGCGATCCCCAGCGTGATGTGTGCTTCGCGCAATGTCGCATGGATGCCTGGTGAACGGTCCAGCACGACCGTCAGATTCACATCGGCAGGCAGCAATGCCCGCAACCCAGGCAAGGCCTGGTGAATCTCCTGGATGGTTTCGATAATGTTCGAACCCGACTGCCGGTTGATCATCATCACAACCGCAGGGTCCTCATTATGAAAACCCGTGCTATAGCGGTCCTCTACCGAATCACTGACGCGCGCCACATGGCCTAATTTCGTCAGCGCGCCATCTTGCTGCCGCACCGTCAGCTGCTCATATTCGCGCGCCGTGCGAGGCTGAGCCTGGGTGCCGACTTCCCATCGGCCCGATGCCGATTCCAGATATCCCAAGGGTGCCATCGGCGCGGCCTGGACGATGGTCTCGCGCACATCGTCCAGCGCTACACCGTAGTGCGCCAGTGCGTGTGGATTCATCTGCACCCGCACCGCAGGCAACGAGCTGCCTCCTAACGAGACTTCTGCCACCCCCTCGATCTGCGAGATCTTCTGCGCCAATACCGTCGAGGCCAGATCGTACAACGCACCTGGCGGCCGTGTTGCCGAGCTCAACGCAATCGCCATGATGGGCGCCTGCGACGGATTCACCTTGTAGTACGACGGGTCCTCCGGCATACCGGCCGGCAACTCGCCGCGCGCCATATTGATGGCAGCCTGAACGTCTCGGGCGGCTTCGTTGATATCCCTGTCCAGTTCAAAGCTCAGCTGTACCTCCGTCGCCCCTTGATTACTCGACGAGGTCATTTCAGTCACGCCGGCAATGCTGCCCAGCGCCCGCTCCAATGGCGCTGCGACTGTGCTCGCCATGCTTTCCGGGCTGGCGCCGGGCAACGATGCACGCACCTCGATCATCGGAAAATCCACTTGCGGCAACGGCGCAACCGGCAACAGGTGCCAAGCCACCGCACCGATCAGCATCAGCGCTACGGCAAGAAACAAACACGCGATCGGCCGTTGGACAAAAGCGCGCAACATCAGGAGGCATCCGAGCCAGACACCGGCTGCGTTGTGGGCACAGAACCTCGTGCGCCCAGCCGATGAAAGAACAGATATACCGCCGGCGTCGTGAACAGCGTCAACACCTGACTGACCAACAGCCCGCCCACCATGACCCACCCCAACGGCTGACGCAGCTCCGCGCCCGAACCACTGGCCAGCATCAACGGAATCGCGCCAAACAACGCCGCCAACGTCGTCATCAAGATCGGCCGCAATCGCAGCAAGGCCGCCTCACGAATCGCAGCCCGAGGATCCAGGCCTCGCACTCGTTCGGCCTCCAGCGCAAAGTCGACCATCATGATGCCGTTTTTCTTCACTAGCCCGATCAACAGAATGATGCCGATCACCGCAATCAGGTCCAGCGGCCGCCCCGTCAGCAACAGCGCCAGCAACGCTCCCACCGTCGCCGAGGGTAGCGTGGACAGGATCGTAATGGGGTGGATCGCGCTTTCATACAACATCCCCAGCACCAGATACATCGCGATGACCGACGCCAGCATCAGCCACAACGTATTGGCCAACGACGCCTGAAAGGCTGCCGCCGCGCCCTGCAAGCGCAACTCCACACTCACCGGCATACCGATCGCGGCGCGTGCACCTTGTATTACCTGTGTCGCTTCACTCAGCGAGCTGCCCGGCGGCACATTGAACGACACGTTGACCGCCGGAAACTGGCCCACGTGGTTAATCGCCAACGGAACCGCCCGCTCGCTGAGCGTGGCCAACGCAGCCAACGGCACCGCAGCGCCATCGGCCGAATGCACATAAATACGATCCAGCGCAGCAGGGTCCGACGCATGCTGTGGATCGACCTCCAGCACAACGCGATATTGATTGGACTGCGTAAACAGCGTAGCGACCTGACGTTGCCCAAAAGCGCTATAGAGCGTCTGCACGATATCGTCCATGCTGACACCCAATCGCGCAGCAATATCTCGCGACACCGATAAATAAGCCTGCCGGCCGCCGCTATGCAAATCCGCGGCCACATCCGCCAACGCGGGCTGATGCCCGAGATACTGCGCGAGCTCATTGGCCCAATACTGCAGCAGTTTTGCATCGGGCGAAGTCAGTGTGAACTGATACTGACTACGGCTGACCCGGTCCTCGACATTGAACTCCTGCACCGGCTGCAGGAACAATTCGATTCCATCCACCTTGCTGGCACGATCGGCCAAACGCGCCATGATGGCATCTACCGACCCGTCACGGTCCGAGCGAGGCGTCAAATTGATCAGCAGCCGACCGCTATTGAGCGTGGTGTTGACACCATCGATACCGATGAATGACGACAGACTCTGCACGGCGGGATCGTCCAACAGCGCTCGCACCACAGCTTGCTGACGTTGCGCCACCGTATCGAACGAGGCATCCTCGGCGGTCTGCGTCACCCCTTGCAGGACACCACTGTCCTGCACCGGGAAAAATCCCTTGGGTACCGACCAATACAACAGCCCTGTCAACAAGACGGTTCCCAACATGATGATCAACGTCGTACGTTGGTGCCGCAGCGTCACGTCCAACAAAGCCGCGTACCGATCGACAATGCGATCCATCAAGCCGCGGCGTCCGGCCGCCAACGTATCGTGCGACTCGAGATCCGGCAACAGGCGTGCACACATCATGGGCGTCAACGTCAGCGACACCACCAGCGAAATCAATATCGCCACCGCCAACGTCACCGCGAACTCGCGGAACAACCGCCCCACCACATCCTCCATGAACAGCAGGGGAATCAGCACTGCGATCAACGATACCGTCAGCGACACCAGGGTAAAACCAATCTGGCCTGCCCCCTTCAGTGCCGCCTGCATCCGGCTATGTCCCTGTTCGCGATAACGGGCGATGTTCTCGAGCATGACGATGGCATCGTCCACCACAAAGCCGGCCCCGATCGTCAAGGCCATCAGGGTCAGGTTATTGGTCGAAAAGCCTGCCATGTACATGACACCGAACGTGCCGATCAACGACAAAGGCACCGCCAGGCTCGGAATCAGCGTCGCCGGCAGATTGCGCAAAAACAGGAACGTCACCAACACGACCAGCGCTACCGCGAACACCAGTTCCCACTGCACCCCGCGCACCGATGCCCGGATACTCTCCGTACGATCTGTCAGCACAGCGATATCCACCGATGCCGGCATGCTGGCCGTCAACTGCGGCAACAAGGCCTTGACCCGATCCGCCACGGCGATCACATTGGCGCCGGGTTGACGTTGAATGTTCACGAGCACCGCAGGACGCTCATCCACCCAGGCTGCCAGAAAACGATCTTCCGCCCCATCCTGCACGCTCGCCACTTGCCCCAGCCGCACGGGCGCATCACCGCGCCAGGCCACAATCAAATCGCGATACTCCTGTACGCTGCGCAGCTGGTCATTCACGTCCATGATCACCGAGCGCACCGGGCCATCAAAGCTGCCCTTGGGCAGATTCGAATTCGTCGCGCGGATGGCATCACGCACATCCGCCAACTGCAATCCATAGGCCGTCAAGGCCATAGGGTTGATTTGCACGCGTACGGCAGGACGCTGCCCGCCCGCCAGACTGACCATCCCTACGCCAGACAATTGCGCCAGCCGTTGCGTCATCCGGGTATCGACCAGATCATAGACTTGCGGCAGAGGCAAGGTATCGGAGGTCACCGCCAATGTCAGGATAGGTACATCGGCCGGATTGACCTTGCGATAAATAGGCGGGGCAGGTAAATCATCCGGCAGCAATGCACTGCTGGCGCTGATTGCCGCCTGTACCTCTTGCTCTGCCACACCCAAGGGAATGTCCAGCGAAAACTGCAGCGTGATCACCGACACGCCGCTGCCACTGGACGAAGACATCTGATTCAATCCCGGGATCTGCCCAAAACGGCGTTCCAGCGGCGCCGTAATGGCTCTGGCGGTCACGCTGGGACTCGCGCCGGGATACTGCGTACTGATCTGAATGACCGGGTAATCCACCTGCGGCAATGCTGCCACCGGCAGCAGGCGCCAAGCCAGAATGCCTGACAACAGCAAGGCAATCATCAAAAATGTCGTGGCGACGGGCCGCAAAATAAAAGGACGGGATAGGCTCATCGGCGTTCCTTAACTCTGCTGCTCGACAACCAGCACATCGCGGCCGTCTTCCAGTCGATCAATGCCCTCCAGCACGACCCGCTCGGCTGGCTGTAACCCAGCTTGCACTGACACGCGCCCCGCGCTGGCCGCGCCTACGGTCAGCAAACGCCGCGCCGCACGCTTATCGTCGCCCACCACATAAACATAGGCCCCGTCCTCGCCCTGCTGTACCGCAGCAGACGGAATCGTCAATACCTCGGCGGTTCGCGTCAACGCCAGCCGGACATTCACGAACTGATTCGGGAATAACACCTCTGTCTGATTGTCAAAATGGGCGCGCAGTTGCAACGTACCGCTGCGACTGTCGATACGATTATCCAGCACCTGTAACGTGCCCTGAGCCAGTACCCGCTGATTGTCGGCATCCCAGGCCTGCACCTGCAGTCCAGCGCCATCGGCCGCAGCCAACGCCTCTCGCAGGGCGGACAGCCGCGTCTCGGGGATCGTAAACAGCACCGATGTCGGCGCTGTCTGCACCAGTGTCGCCAACGACTGCGTACTATCCGCGCGAATGTAGTTACCCGCGTCAATGCCGCGCAGTCCGATACGCCCGGTCACCGGCGCGACAATGCGCGTATGCGACAGCTGCAGGCGCGCCTCATCGACCTGCGCCTGGGCATGGCTGAGCTGTGCGGCATAGTGCTGTTCCTGCGCGCGCGCCGTATCCAGTCGCTGCTCGGCAATCGAATCCTGTTTTGCCAATTGCTGATAGCGGCGCAAATCCGCGGCGGCATTTTCCCATTGCGCACGAATGTTCTGCACCCGCCCCTCGGCCGAGGCCAGCCGCACGCGATAGGAGCGCTCATCGATTTCAGCCAACAACTGCCCGCGTGCAACCTGTTGCCCTTCCTGGAAATGCACCTGGGTAAGTTCGCCATCGACCTGACTGCGAATGGCGATCCGCAAGAGCGGCGTCACCGTCCCCACCGCGTGCAGATCCCTATGCAGCACGCCCATCTCTGCTGCCGCCAGACTGACCGGAACAGGCTCGCGTACGTAACTGGCGAACGCGTCGTCCGGCGGCGCGCCAGGCGGTCGGAGAAACCACGCCGCGGTACCTGCCACGATCAAAAATAATGCCAACAGCAGCGCCAAACGCCGACGACGCGGTGTGGCCAAGAAAAAAAACGGGAACATCGGAAGCCGTAGAAAGGCGTTGCGGACAGCGGTGATTTTATATGAATGAAAATAAGTTGTATTTTCGTTGCGAACAAACCGGATGCCTGACCTGGGAGTTTCCATACCTACTCACCAGGGGCGTCCGATGCTACAAGCAAAGCTTCACATCCTATCCGCTTCGGACCAGCAAACTGGAATACGGCCAACGCGCAACCCGAATCAGACTGGTCCCACAGCCTTACGGCTGTATCCTTTTTTCCAGGCCCCGAGGCAACCGATGAAACGCAACCACTCCCACATGCTCGTGAGCGTCACCCTCAGTACAGCGGTCTTGGCCCCCTGCGCCTGGGCTCAGACCACGCTGCAATTGATCAACGAATATCCGGCAACCTCCATCACGGCCGCTGCCGACCTTCAGTTTGCGCAAACGGTCAATGAACAGTCGCAAGGCAAAATCCAGATCGAAACGCTGCAAGAAAAGCAGAATCCGTACAAGGGTGTGGGGCAGGTCGACGCCATCAGCACAGGCAAAACCCAAATGGGCACGTTATTTGGCGGCATCCTGGGCAACAAGGATTCATTGTTCCTGCTCTCGTCCCTGCCATTTGCGGCCAAGGACTTCAAGCAGGCTCATGCGCTATACACCTGCGCCGAACCCGCCCTGCAAGAACGCGTAAAGGCACTCGGCGCGCACCTGCTCTATGTGACGCCGTGGCCGCCATCAGGCATCTGGTCCGTAGCCCCCCTGACCGACGACACAGACGTCAAGGCCTTGAAAATCAGGACCTACGACGCCACCAGCAAAGCGGTATTCGAACGGCTCGGCGCACAAAGCGTGGAACTGCCCTACTCCGCCCTCGCCGAAAAACTGGCCGCTGGCGAGGTCAATGCAGTGCTCACCTCCGGCGATGGCGGCGCGGGCCGCAAGCTCTGGGATCACCTGCCCAACTTCACAGCGGTGAGCTATTCCATCCCGCTGAGCTACACCATCATCAATCAAAATACTTGGAATCAGCTCAGTCCGGATCAACAGGCGATCCTGACCCAGGCAGCAGAAAAAGTCGCCGCCGCATCCTGGGCGGGTGTCGAACAGCGCATCGAGCAAAACTACGGCCGCATGCGAGAAAACAAAATGACACTGAACACCGCCCCCTCCGGCTCCATCATGCAGACCCTGAAAAAAGCCGGCGATGAGGAAACGCAGGCGTGGCTGAAAGCCAATAAGCTGTCGGAGAAAGATGCGAGCTGCTTATCTAAAACGGGCTCTTGAACCGACCTGGAGCGTTCACGTCACGACCGGCTCGACCACGTAAATCGCCGACAACAATCGCACCAATTCCGCCTGGCGCCGCAAGCCGGTTTTTTGCAACATGGCCTGGACCTGTGTTCTCACGGTGCTGACTTTTGTGCCAGCATTATCCGCAATCTCAGCCACCGTCATGTCTTCCAGCAAATACCGGCCAATGCGGATTTCTGCGGCCGTGAAGTGATATACCTCCTGCTGCAGCCGCTCGGCCTCGGCGGCCGAGCCATACTCGCGCGCATTGCATAAAAACAGCAATTGATGTTGAGCCAGACGGCCCAAGCCATGATTCTCCGTGCAATGGACGGGCAGCCGCCGGATCAGCACGGTATTGCCATCCGTCGACACCAATCGGATAGCGCTCGCATGCTGCAGACCTGGTTGCTTAGCCGCGGCGATGAAGTCCTTCCACGCAGACTGCGACTGAACATTGACCGGCGTCAACTCGCCGTAGGCTGCCCTCAGGAGACGGCCTGCCCGCATATGCTGTTCTGCTGCCTGATTGGCAAATATCAGACGTCCCACACCATTCAAGATCCACATGGGAGACCTGAAGCAATGCAAAGCCTGCAGGCCCACCATAGCGGCCTCCCGCAGATCAGCAAACCGTCGCCGCAACACCAGCGTGCGCCGCAAACTGGGTAGTTGTTGCGCCAGACTCAGTAAATGCGCAGGATCAAAAGCCTGCTGCCCTTGATCCTGCAGCAATGACAACGCCCAATGCCGGCCGTCGCTTTGTGGCGACGCTTCACAGATTTTCAGGGCTCCCCATCCAATGATCCCGTGCTCTTTTGCACAATCCTGGTAGAACAGGCCCCGGGACCAACGGCTGGGCTCCTCGGCCTGCATCTCCATCATCCATTGCCCTGCCGACACCATAGGCCAACGGCGCTTGATCGGATCAAACTGATGGTAGTAGCCCTCGTAATCCTCGAGAAAGCGATTCAACGGCGAGCCGCGGCCGGTGTAGGTCTCGACTTCGGGCGTCGACGTCAAGCGCTCTGTCACCGACACCAGCAACATGCGTCGGCCTCCCATCGCTTGGCTGAGTTGGGCCAGGGCAGGCTCAAACAACGTCTCATCCAGTACCGCGTCCGCAAAAAGACACATGGCCGCGGATAAATTTGCTTCAAACATTCTTTGAACCTCCCCGGGCAAGAATGGTTGAATCCTCTATAAGGCTCGATCACGCGAGCAGTGATCCCCAGCCATATGTTAATCATTGAAACAGGATAATTTAAAAAATGATAGCCCTGTTACTTATATCTTCAGAGCCTGCTCCGCATCCTCAATTTCGATGATGCCGCCCCGGGGCGCCTCTTGGAAAATGGCGCCGGACGGAATATCCCGCCGCGTCGTTAAGCCCGGTAATCATCATGCATACGCAAACCGCACTAAAAAATAGCGTTGACGTACATACCCTTCTGACCGACAAACTCGATCACATCACGCATGCCGCGCGCCGAGGCGACGCCATTGCGAGAATCATTCCGGAACTCATCGAGCACGCCCGCTATGTACTCGGCCACATCGCCGACCAGGCCGAACTGGCGGCGCTGCAGGACACCGCGCGATCGCACCCCGTTTCCGAATATCTGTATCAATGCCCTTTCACAGCGCATTCCGCCCGGCAGCCGCGCGGCTATCCCGGTGACGCAGAACTGATCGATTACCTTTATTGCCACACCGCACGCACGCCCGACATCGACCGCTCGACCGCCATCGGACGCCGCATCCTGCTGACCAACCTGGACCGCCCCGCCCCCATCGCGGTTCGAGCTCGGCGCCACATCATTGCCGATCTCATCTCGCATATTGCAGCGCAAACCCCGAGCGCCCGCATCCTGTCTGTGGCGTGTGGCCATGCGCGCGAACTGGAACTCGTCGATCATGCGTTGCTGGAGCGCATTGCAGCATTCGTCGCCTTTGATCAGGACGCCAAAAGCCTGGAAATTGCCACGAGCTATCACACCAAACCCGGCATTCCGCGTGTCGCGCCGCAATGCGGCACGATCATGGACCTTTTGAAAGACGTTCACCTGCAGGACTTCGAACTGATTTATTCCGCCGGACTCTATGACTATCTATCCGACCGGCTGTGCCAGCGCTTGACTCACAATCTATTCGAAAGGCTGAAACCGGGTGGCGCGCTACTGGTGGCGAATTTTCTGCCAGAAACACCAGACATCGGCTACATGGAGCTGTTCATGAACTGGTCGCTGCGCTATCGCACCCAGCAGCAGATACGGGATTTCACCGCGACCATCGATGCAGACTCGATGGCGAGTGTGGAGTATTTCACCGATGCCCATCAAAACATCGGCTTTCTGAAGATCGTCAAAAACGTGGCGTGCTGAGTCCCCTAGCGGACACGGCGCACCGGAAACGTCATGTCCGCGTAACGCACAAACCGTGAGCCGCGCGCCAGGCAATAACCCGCCCAGATCAGTAAGAACAAAGGAATACCGACATACGTCGCCGCGACGCTTATCCAGTCAATATCGTCCTCGAAAAACGCCCTGTAGTTTTGTCCCAGGGTAATGACGAGACACACCACAAACGCGAAAATGGGCCCAAAAGGAAAGAACGGCGACACGTAAGGCAGATCCGTCAAACGGCCGCCTTGCGCAACGTAACCTCGGCGAAAACGATAATGGCTGATCGCGATCCCCAGCCACGCAATAAAGCCCGTCATACCCGACGTGTTCAACAGCCAGACGTACACCGCCTTGGGGCTGAAGATAAAAGACAAAAAGCACAGCGCAGCCACAGCCGCCGTCGCCAGCAACGCCAGGACCGGCACGCCGTTCGAAGCCACCCGGCTAAAGACCCTGGGCGCCTTTCCCTCGCACGCCAGGGCGTAAAGCATGCGGGTGGCCGCATACATCCCCGAATTCCCCGCCGACAGCACCGAGGTCAACACCACCGCATTCATCACCGAGGCGGCCGCCAGCAAACCCGCCCGTTCAAAAATCAACGCAAAAGGGCTGACACTGATATCTGTGACATCGTTACGCAGCAGTTGCGGATCGGTATACGGGATCAAGAGGCCAATCACCCCGATCGCCAACACATAGAAAAGCAGAATGCGCCAGAACACGCTGCGCACCGCGCGCGGCAGGTTACGCGCCGGGTCCTTTGACTCTCCGGCGGCAATGCCGATCAGTTCCGTACCCTGAAACGAAAATCCCACCACCATGGCAACGCCGATCAAGGCCGCGAACCCGCCGGCAAACGGCGCGTCTCCCACGGTCCAGTTATGCCAACCACCCGTTTCCCCACCACGGATGATGCCCAGCAGCATCAGCACGCCCATCACGATAAAGGCGATCACGGCAATCACCTTGATCAAGGCAAACCAGAACTCCGCCTCGCCAAAGCCTCGTGCCGACAAGGCGTTCAAGCCGAAAATCACGGCCAGAAACAGCGCGCTCCAGTAGATCCCCGGCACATCAGGCAGCCAGTAAGACATCACGAGCTGTGCCGCAACCAGATCCACCGCTACCGTTACCGCCCAGTTGTACCAATAGTTCCAACCCAATGCGAACCCAAAACCCGGCTCGACATAACGCGCGCCATACGTGGCAAATGATCCCGACACCGGCATGGCAGCGGCCAATTCGCCCAGGCTGGTCATCAGGAAATACACCATCAGGCCAATGAATACATAGCCCAGCAGCGCCCCGCCCGGCCCCGCCTGTGCAATCGTGCTGCCAGAGGCGACGAATAAGCCCGTGCCGATAGAGCCGCCAACGGCAATCATGGACAGATGGCGGGCAGCCAGCGTACGACGCAGCCCGGTCGGTGCGGAGTCGCCCTCGGTGCTCGTATCAACGGCGTGGTGACTTGTGGTCTCAGCCAAGATCGTGGTTCCCTTTTTTTAAGGAGATTATGCAAACAAGGGCGCCAATGTAGCTCAATACACGCAATATTGGCTTGCCGCGCCGCAAATCCGGCGCTCCACACGCCGGTAAAAGGCGCGGCAATCCGCGCGTACACTTGACGTAAGCAACCCTCCATGCAAGTGTTGCAATCAAGACACACCATACCCCCAGTCAATAATGAGGAGACAGCAGCAAATGGCCAAATATGAAATTGTGACGATCGACGGCGATGGTATCGGCCCCGAAGTCTGCCAATCCGCCATCACCGTGCTGAAAGAAGCCTGCGGGTCCGACCTTCTGTCTTTCAGCAGCCACGAAGGCGGCGCCGATCATTACGTCAAATCTGGCCATGTCCTCCCTGATGACACCTACGCCGCCTGCAAAGCGGCCGACGCCATCCTACACGGCGCCGCCGGCATGCCCGGGGTAACCTATCCCGATGGCACCGAAGTCGGCAACGATCTGCATCTGCGCCTGCGGTTTCGCCTGGATCTGTATGCCAACGTACGCCCTATCCGGCTGTACCAGGGTGTGGACTCGCCCCTGAAACACTTCCAGCCCGGCCAGATCGACTATGTGATCGTGCGCGAAAACACCGAGGGCCTTTATGCCAGCCGCGGCGGCGGCATCGTGCTGCGCGATGAACTGGCCACCGACACCATCGTCGTCACCCGCAAAGGCATCGAGCGCGTGGCGCGCTTCTCATTCGATTTGGCCCGTTCGCGTGCAGGTGCGCCGCGCGACGGCAAGCGCCGGGTCACCGTCTGCGACAAAGCCAATATCCTGCGCAGCTATGCATTTTTCCGCAGCGTATGCGACGACGTGGCACGCAGTTATAACGATGTGGAAATCGACTACGCCTACGCCGATGCCATCACCGTACACATGCTCAAGCGTCCTGACACCTTTGATGTGATCGTCGCCGAGAACATGTTCGGCGACATCATTTCGGATCTGGGCGCTGGCACCATCGGCGGCATGGGACTATCGCCTTCGGCCGAGCTGGGTGACCAACACGGCTTGTTCCAGGGCGCGCATGGCTCGGCCCCCGACATCGCCGGCCAAAACGCCGCCAGCCCATTGGCCACGATCCTGTCAGGGGCAATGATGCTGCGCTGGTTGGGAGACTCCCATCATGACGACACACTGCGCGACGCCGCCCATCGCATCGAATCTGCCGTCGAAAACGTGCTCGCGCAGGGTGAATATGTGCCGCGAGATTTAGGCGGCAAGGCCAGTTGCACGGAGATGACCCAGGCGGTTTGCCGCGCGTTGACCGTGAACGATTGATCAGGGATTTGAAGCGGCGATCGTCACAGATATCAATCCGCACCTAGCCTTGGAACTCATGGGAACCAAAGACGGTCTCCGGCGCGTCGAAGCATTCATACTCGATGCCTTCGACGTGCCGTAAAAGTGAAGGCGCAGTCGTTTAACTGCATGTTTTTTCCGATCTGCGCGCAAAACCCCATAACCGTTATCATGAGCTATTCCGTGCCTAACTCTAACGCAAGCGCACCGAGCCTTCCTCATGATCGACCCGGCGAATTTATTGGCCATTGTCCTGATGGCTTCAGTGACCTATCTCACACGCATCGGCGGCTATATCCTGCTGCGCAACCGCAGTCTCGGTCCGCGCGCCACGGCGGTGCTGGAATCCGCGCCCGGCTGTGTGCTGCTGGCGGTCATCGCTCCAGTCTTCGTTTCTGACAAGCTCTCGGATCTGATCGCGCTGGCGCTGACGGTCGTCGCTGCAACGCGGCTCGCTCTCTTGCCCACAGTCCTGATCGGTGTCGTCAGCGCCGCCTTGCTGCGCCACTTCATGTCCTGACGCTCGCTCTACGTTTCGACTTACTGGCCATCCCATGCCCACCGCCAAAAAACCAGGCGCCACCGTACTACCGTTGTCCAATCATGCCACGCCCTGGGCCCAATGCTGCGCAGGCGCCCTGGCCAGCCTGCCGGTGCTGTTCGGCATCATTCCCTTTGGCCTGGTCCTGGGCGCGCAAGCCGCGCAAAAAGGGCTGACGCCATTCGAAGTCCCCTTGCTGACCGGCCTGAATTTCGCGGGCGGCTCGGAGTTCGCCGCGCTGGGCCTGTGGGCCGCGCCACCGCCGTTATTGCTGATCATGGCGGTGACCTTTCTGGTCAATAGCCGCATGCTGGTCATGGGTGCGGCCATGACGCCCTTTTTGCGCCACCTGCCTAAGCGCAAGGTCCTGCCCTCGCTGTTCCTGATGACCGATGCCAGCTGGGCTCTATCCATGGCCGATACGCGACGGCGCGTACAACTGGGCATAGAGCCTGCCTTCAGTCTGGCCTATTACATGGGCACCTCGTCAGTGTTCTATGTGGCATGGATCGGCTGCACGACGCTGGGCGCAATACTCGGACCTCTGCTCGGCCATCCCGAGGCTTATGGCCTGGATATGGCTTTTCCGGCAGTGTTTCTGGTCATGCTCAGAGGCATGTGGCGCGGCGTGCGGCGTGCCGTGCCATGGCTAATCAGCCTGTTGGCCGCCATCGTCACCTACAAACTGGTGCCCGGCGCCTGGTATGTCGCCGCCGGTGCGATGGCGGGTATTGCCACGGCTGTGGTGTGGACGCCTAAATCGCCTCAAAAGGCCTGACACACATACGCCAGCGGGCACGTGGGCCTGGATTAACAGCGAATACCGATCCAACACGGCGTGCCGCCGAGCCAAAGAAAAACCCGCGCCTCGTGAGAAACGCGGGTCCTGTACCCCAGCGAAAGGGATTTTTGTTTTAGAACGGAATATCGTCGTCCATATCCGCCAAGTTGGCTGCTCCCCCCGCAGCGGGTGCTGCCGCCGCTGCCGCCGGGCGCTGCGCGGGCGGACGTTGGGCCGGCGCACGCTGCTGACGCGGTGCGCCTTCGTCGTAACCACCGCCGCCAAAGCCGCCTTCGCCACCGCCCTCGCGGCCGCCCAGCATTTGCATCTGGTCGGCAACGATTTCGGTGCTGTAGCGATCAGCGCCGGTGTCCTTGTCTTGCCATTTGCGGGTTTTCAGACGGCCCTCGATGTAGACCGGGCGGCCTTTCTTCAGGTATTCACCCGCGATCTCGGCCAGGCGGTTGTACATCACCACACGGTGCCACTCGGTTTCCTCGCGGCGCTCGCCGCTGGCCTTGTCCTTCCATTGCGAGGTGGTCGCAATGGAAACGTTGCAAATCGCCGCGCCATCCGGGCTGTAACGAACTTCGGGGTCGCGTCCCAGATTGCCGACGAGAATGACTTTATTGACCGATGCCATGATGACGATTTTCCTCTAATGCCCCAGGACAACTGACGTTGCCCCACGGACATGAAATTGCATGATTTTCCGAACTTGCCAGAACTAAACCGAAGTTATTGCACATTCTGACCCTGATACTGCCGGGGGATAATGTATCAAGTTGTACGAGCGCGTACCGCGCTATCCCCTACTGAGCGTTACCGTAAGCTTACCGCACGTTGTCATGATTTTAGTGGGGTCGGAGCGCGGAAACATCTCACTCTGTCAGCACAAGAAAAAAAATTGCGAATGGAACGCGTTGACATGTAGTGCGCAAATTCTCAACTCCCAGACAAAGCGGATTGGCGGTATCGATAGGAATACAGCGCCTTCGATGTTGTCCGAGAAATGGGACTCGAAGAACGCCATATTCTCGCGTGGAGCGCTTTCGTATTGTTCCGCGATGCATAAAAATATGCATTTGACGGAATAGTCTTTAAAAGGAATAATGTCTGCTAAATGGGAAGTAGAGTACACCGATGAACTCGGAGAATGGTGGTCAGATCTGACCGAGGCCGAGCAAGAGTCCATCGACTCTTCAGTGCGGTTGCTAGAAGAGAAGGGGCCAAACCTTGGGTTTCCTCACACCTCCGGGATCGAGAGATCGAAGCACGCCCACATGCGCGAGCTGCGTATTCAGCACGACGGTCGGCCATACCGGGTGCTTTATGCGTTTGACCCTCGCCGCTGCGCCATCCTCCTGTTGGGCGGTGACAAGACGGGCGATGACCGTTGGTACGACACGCATGTGCCGATAGCCGACAAACTGTACGACATGCACATCGAGACGTTGAGAAAGGAAGGGCAGATCAATGGCTAGGAAATTCAGTGAATTGCGCGCCAAGATGTCGCCAGAGGCTCAAGCCCGTGCTGCGGCACGCGCCGAAGCCATGCTCGTGGAAATGCAGCTTCAAGAGTTGCGCAAGGCCCGCAAAGTAACCCAGGTCGAAGTCGCCAAGGCCATGAGCGTGGAGCAAGCCGCCGTCTCGAAACTGGAACGCCGCGGCGACATGTACGTCAGTACGCTGCGTGAGTACGTCAAGGCGCTTGGCGGAGAGTTAAAACTAGTGGCTTCGTTTCCCGATGCAGAGATTCAGGTTCACCCGTTCGAGGCGGCACACTAACCATCGATCACTTATGGCTCAGATCCTGGGGCGGTTCGCTCTCTGACGAGAAGGGAAACTTGAGCTGCTTGAAAAAACCGTTGGGCACATAGTCGCCTAACACGCCATAGTCTTTGGGCCAGAGCTTGTCGCTTTTCACAGCCGTCCCAAACAGGTAATCGAGAAATGCATAGTGCGCAGCATAGTTCTTGTCCAGGGCCTCCTGGTCCTGGCTATGGTGCCAATGATGGAAATTGGGCGTCACAATGAGGTAGCGCAGCGGCCCCAATCTCACACTGACGTTGGCATGATTGAACACCGCCTGGAACCCGACAATGATGATATAGGCATCGATGACCTCCTTGGCAAAGCCTAGGATATAGATCGGAGCCAGCACCAGTGTGCGAGTGATCAACAGTTCCAGGATGTGCTGACGCGAACCGGCCAGCCAATCCATGCTCTTGACGCTGTGGTGCACGGCATGGATACGCCATAGCATCGGGATTTCATGATACGCACGGTGCGTCCAGTACTGCACCAGGTCAGCCACCAGGATGATCAAAAACAAAGCCACCCAGAAATTCAGCCCGGCTACCCACCCACGAATTCCATCGTTGGCCGCCCAGCCGAAAAATTTGTGCACAATCAAATTGGTGGCCAGCAGAATAAAACCAACGATCAGGTGGTTGATCACAAAATACTGAAAGTCCGTCTGCCATTCTGCGCGAAATACCGGCTGCTCTTTACGCAACGCGAACAGCTTCTCGATGAAAATGAAGATCAACGACGAGCCCAACAGATCCAGGATGAACCAGTCCAGACCGATATAAGGCACATGCGACGGCAGTTCCGACGCGATCTCGACCTTGTGTCCGCCTAGAAAGGCGGTCAACGTCACCAGGGCAAAGGCCCAGCTGGCGATCCAGCGCATCCGGCCCAACACGATCAGGCTCAGGCTGAGGCCCCCGGAAATCACCATGCACCAGAACAACAACTGCCGCATGGTCTCCACGTCATACGACTGGCGCAATTCAGGTGTCGTCAAATACTGCGGAAAATGAAAAGCCAGCACACCCAGCAGGCAGAGCACGGCGAGCATCAACGCCACCACACCCGCCACCAAGCCCTTCCCCATCTGTAACGCGCCATGGCTCCTGGAAAGCCGACTCAATCGGTCAAACATTATTATTACCTTTACCCAACTCGTGCACACGGTATGGACGAGCTGTGACTGCCGTTCGTCCGACGCTTTGGATAGGGGTTTTACCAAAATAACGATCGTGACGTGCGGCGGCGTCTGGCTTGAGCGTTGACCGGTACCAACCAGCATGCTTCCATCTCGCTAACGCACCCACTACACGTGCCTTGAAAAAGGCAGTGCAAAAGGTGGGGTTTTCATTGGAAGCGGGATCGGTATCAGCTTTGACAATATTCGTTAACTATCTTCAGAGAAGGGGCTGAGCTTTGCCCAGCCCTCCAGTCTTTAAAACCCCTCAAATCCCATCGCAGGGTCGCTGATACCATCCGCGCCAGTTTCCACGCGGCCGGCAAATCGACGGCTCCAGCCAGGCAGGGCCGTGCACGTCACGGTGAAGTCATACCAGCGCGTACTACTCGCGAGGTCCCAATGAATATCCTCAGAGGCGCCTGCCGCCACCGAGACTGTCCATGGGCCTTCGTTGAAGTACGCGTTGGCCTTGATGGTGAAACTGGCGTCGCCATTGCCATCGTTCATCGTCGTCAGATAAACATTGCCGTTGGCGATGTCATAGCACACGCGGACTTCGGGTGCGACAGCGGTCTGTGCAGCCTGTGCAGTCAAATCGCCCTTGAATGCGCGGTGAAAACCGTTGGGACCCAGGACCCACAGATCGTATTCGCCGGCATCGTCGCTGGTTGCCCACACGTCATCCAACTGCATATCGGGCTGAACCATATAGCGCCGCGGAATACGGTCCAGATGCAGGCGGTCATAGACGTGATAAACCGCAGCCTGCTTGCCCGTATTGGAGAAAATCAGTTGCAGGGTGCCAGCAGAAGAATCCGCACGTGCGCTGACGTGCAACTCATAAGGCAATGCACGTGACGGACGCTCGCCCGGCTCTTGATCCGGCAAGGACTGGGGATTGGGCAACGGCACCGCGCCCAAGGCCTCTTGCGCAGAAATCAGCGCATCGGCCGTCTCTTTGGTCGTACGGCCCGACAACGTCGGAAACTCCGCATTCGGCGTAGCGAAATTGAACGCGCTCGTCAGATCACCGAACACCGCGCGGCGATACGGACTGATGTTGGTTTCCGCGATACCAAAGCGCGCCTCCAGGAAACGCAGCACCGAGGTGTGATCGAACTGCTGCGAATTCACCCAACCACCTTTGCTCCACGGCGAAATCACGTACATCGGCACACGCGGCCCAGGCCCATAGCAATCGCCATCGGGCTGCGGCATGTTCGAGTTGTCCACTTCTGCATGCGTGTAATACTCGTACGACAGCTCATCGTCGCTCAGCGTGGTCTTGCCGGCCTTGGCTCCCGTTTCATCCATCGACGGCGCGCACGGCGGCGGCAGGTGATCAAAGAAGCCATCGTTCTCGTCAAAGTTCACGATCAGGGCGGTCTTGCTCCAGACCTCGGGATTCGCTGTCAACGCATCCAGCACTTCCTGCGTGTACCACGCGCCTTGTGCAGGGCTTGAAGGCCCGGGGTGTTCCGAATACGTCGAGGGCGCGACGATCCAGGAGACCTGACGCAGCTTGTTGTTGAGCACGTCCTCTTTGAAGGTCGTGAGGAAACCCCCGTCAGGCATGGTGTTTGCGATGCCCTTGTACAGGGGCGCAATCGCGTCGTCGGTCGAGGCATCGTAGGCGGGATTGTTATCCACATCGTGGTAGACCGGCTTGCCCGAATCCAGATTCGCCTGACGATATTGTTTAAAGCCAATCAACGGGTTATCGGTGTAGTTGCTCGGCACATTCTGATAGACCATCCACGTCACACCCGCTTTTTCCAGGCGCTCGGGATAGGTCGTCCAGTTGTAGCCCGTCGTGTTCAGGTCCGTGGTCGAATTCAATCCATCCCACACGTTATTGACCACCACTTTGCCATCAGTCGTCGTTGCGCCGTTGGTGCCGGTCATATGAAAGAGGCGATTCGTATTGGTGCCGCCATGCAATGAGCAAAAGTACGCATCACAGATCGTGAAAGCGTTGGCCAAGGCATACTGGAACGGTGCTTCTTGTTCCGTGAAATAGCCCATCGATTGCTGTTCTTTGTACGTGGGCCATTGATTCATCCGGCCACAATCCCAGGCATCGCGGGCATCCACCCACGAGTGCGGCGTACCACTGACGCGTTGCGCATTGCCTTCGGATTGATCCAGATGATAGGGCAACACCAATGCGCCATTGGCGTCTTTTTGCTGCCATACATTCAGACCGGCGCTCAACGGAATAGGAAACCGGTCACCGAATCCGCGCACACCCGACAAGGTGCCAAAATAGTTGTCGAACGAACGGTTCTCCTGCATCAGGATCACGACGTGTTCGACGTCCATGATCGTGCCCGTGGCATTGTTGGCCTCGATCGCGAGTGCGCGACGGATGCTGGGCGGAAACATGCTGAGGGCAGCAGTGGAAAAGGTTGCACCGAAGCTCGTGCGCAGAAAATTTCGCTTCGAATGATTGATCGTCATACCGGACTCTGCAACGTGTTGTCGGGGTTTCAAGGCGCGCAACGCAACTGGGCGGGCGTCGAAGTATCGGGAGGAGGCGTGCTGCCATTCGAGTCATCATCGTCGTCGCTGCCGCTGCCGCAGGCGGCAAGCACGCACGTGAACCCAACAAGCACGAGCAGCACACGAGCGCGGCGTACGTATCTGGCGAACGCCCATTCAGTCGATTCTGGTTTCATAGGAGAACGGAAAACTCTGTCTGGAGGATGATTGGAAACACAGTCGGCGCGCCCGGCCGGCGATGTCATGCGCAACGCACAAGCGCTCGCGTTTGCCAGCACAGGACAGCGAAAGATCCCGCCGCACAGCGATGACCGTGCATAAGCTCTTGCTTGCCAAGAGATCGGGAAATTCTAGAAAGGCAGGGAAACGAGACGGTTACAGCGAACCGATAAATGCTGATAGGCTCATCGAAGTATTTTTGTGATTGCTTCAGCTTCTAGACAGCTTCGCCGTACACATAGAAATGCCCCCACGCTGCGCCTGCGGCTTGCTGTCCCCCGAGGGGGCTCTTTGGGGGAACAGGATTGTTGTCTGTGGAATGCGTAGTGGGGAGTTCTTTTGGCGCAGGAGGTCGGCGTGTAAAAGCCCCGCCGGGCCTATCGCCGCGACTCGGCCCATGAGCAGGGGCCTCGGCC
>NZ_CBCSJH010000033.1:0-65996 GCF_965139195.1 Bordetella tumbae
GGGGTGNCTGGTGGTTGGGGGATGGTTCTTTTGGACAGGTTTAATTCTTTGCCTGTATTTGCCTTCAGATCATTTTGTGTTTTTTGTCTCGACTTATAAATCTATCCATAGCGCTGCTCTGGGGAAATATAGGACTGATCTGGCGGGGCGGGAGTCTAGGGCTGTGACTTGAGTGCAGTAGCGCAAAAGTTGGTCCGCGTGGCGTTGGCGCATGCGGGTGGCGAAATGTTCGGTGGGCTCGCCGGTGTGGGGGCGGGCGGTCTTGTAGTCGACGATGAGCCAGCCGTCTTCGGTGCTGAGGGCCAGATCGATGACGGACACGCGGCCGGTGGCGTCGATGAGGGGCCATTCGCGGCGGGCGGAGGATTGGGAGAGCAACCAGCGGCCCCGGTCGTGATCCAGCGTCGCCAGTAATGTATCCAAGACGGCATGCGCGGCGTCGGGGGCCAATGCGGATGGCAGGCCCGCGCGAGTCAGCTGCTTTTGCATGACGGGCAAATAAGCGCGCAGCGCCTCGGCGGGCCATTGGGCCAGGCCGTCTTGACCGATACGGGCTAACCAAGCATGGGCAAGCGTACCGATCGCGGCATCGTGCACCGTGTCCAGTTGCCAAGCAGGGTGCTCTACGCCCTGCCCCTGGATGACGTTTTGCGCGGCCAACCCAAAATTCGCCCTGTTGACCAACGATCGCTGGGCACGCAACAGATCAATCGCCTGGTCAGTGATACGACGTAACGGCTCGCCGGCATATTGCGCCGTCGCACCGTCATCCAAGGCGGCGGTATCCTGCCAATCCGATGGAGGCGATTTTTGATCTGCGGGCAGCCAATCCCACAACCGCCCCAACAAGCTGTTTGCCGCTGGCGGCTTGGATTGCCCTGTCGCAGGATCGACCGCAACATTTCCTACGAGATGCAGACGGTGGCGCGCGCGTGTCGCCGCTACGTACAGCAATCGATCGGTTTCGTAGGCCGCACGGCGCTTTTCACGCAGGGTCAAATACCGCGATACTGGATCGGCTTCTTTGTCTGCACGAGGCTTGACCGGGCCGAATAGCACGCGTTCATGACTTTGTTCAAAACTGACCAGGGGCGCGCGCTNNGCGCNGGGACTTGTGCAGGCCGTACAAAATCACCGTATCGAACTGCAGCCCCTTGGACTTGTGCATGGTCATGATTTCGACCACGTTGCTGTCGTCGGCGCCGCCCTCCGGCGCGGCATAGAGTCTGGCCAGCGCGGTGTCCAACTGTGCCGGATCCAGCCCGCCATGAGGCGCCAGGCGTTCGATCAAGACGAATAAGCTTTCTGCATCCTCGGCCGCGCTGGCACTGGCGTACAAAGCGGCACCGCCCAAGCGTTGCCAGAGAGACTCCAGCCACGCAGCCAAGGGCATCGCGCCACTCGCATTCGTCGCATCCAGCAAAATGGCGCTGACGTGAGCCAAACGCGCATATTCGTCTGCGGTCAAACGCTGTTGTGCCAGACATTGCGCGGGCGCCTGCTGCGGCGCCGACTGCGGTTCGTCCCACAATGACAAACTTTGGCCTCGGGGCAATGCCGAAGCGTCTTTCGCCTCGTTGGCCACATGCAGCGCCGAGGACAGCAGCGTAGGCACAGGCGTCATCAAGTCATGCCCAAACAAGGCATGCATGCTATTTAACGTCAGCCCGCACCACGGCGCGCGCAATACCGATAGCCAGGCCAAGCGATCTGCCGGATGAGACAACGCACGCAGCAACTGAACCAAATCCGACACGACCTGACGCTGCCCCAACGGCACGAGATCCACGGCGCGGCAAGCAATGCCAGCCTGAGTCAAGCGGCGCACCAACTGCCCCAAATGGCCTCGCGCCCGCACCAAGATAGCGACGGGATGCCGGCTCGCGGGATCGCGGTCCTGCAGCGCTTGCTTGACCAATTGCACGGTCAACGCCTCGGCCGCCTGGTCAGCCTCGCTCGCACCTGATGTACTAAATGCCCCGTGGAAACGAACGGGTTCGCCAGGCAACGACGGATTGAATGCGGCCGAGTCGGTATAGGCGATGGCTCCGGCCGCAGCATCATTGCGCGCAGGCAGCAAGCCACGGAACGTCGCATTGACCCACTCGACCACGCCAGCTTGTGAGCGGAAATTATCGGTCAGCTGCAGGAACTCTGGCGCGATTTCACCGATGCCGACCTCCGCCGCTTGCAGGAACAATCCTACCTCTGCCTTGCGGAAACGGTAGATGGACTGCATCGGATCGCCCACCAAGAACAGCGTTCGCCCATCCCCCGGCTGCCATCCAGATGTCAACGTGGCGAGCAAATGAATCTGCGTCGAACTGGTGTCTTGAAACTCGTCAATCAACAGATGACGTATCGACGCATCCAGCTTCAACAGCAACTCACCGGGATCATCAGCGGACCCCAAGGCATGGGAGGCACGCTGCGCGATCTCGATGAAGTCCACTTCACGGGTTTCGGCAAAGCGCAGGTGCAGTTGCGCGACCGCCAGCTTCAGCGTCATCAACTGTGCGCTCAAGACACGCCATTGCTCCTCGCTGAACTCCGCCGGCGGAACTGAATCGACCGCGTCCAGCATCCATACCCAGGAGGCTTGGGGATCGGCCGCATCAAGCCATCGCGTAAATGCCTCTTTGTGTTCGCATTTTGGCGGGAAACCCAGTTTCTTGTTGACACCTCGCGCGCTGCGCAACGCGCCGGCGGACGTCAACAATAAATGGCGTACGGCTTTCCAATGCCCGAGCCACTCGGCATCGGGCATCAACGGCTCGTCCCAATCACGCAGCGCGGCCAAGGCATGGGCGGGGTCTTCTTCATCCAACGCCGCAACGGCCATCCGTGCAGGCCAGCACAACGCATCCTCCCAGCCCAACGGCATGGCCTGTGCCAAGGCGTCCAGGTCCTCGCCTATGGCTTCGGCCAATGCGTCCTGCAGGGCCGTGCGATCACTGCCGTGCGCTAATAACGGCAGCCATTGATCACGCTGTCCAAGCATCGCCGCAATCGCTTCTACAGCAGCCTGCGTATCGACATCCAGGTGCTTTAACAAGGTACGCACGGCGTCGAAATCATCGACCAACGCCAATGTCGCCCGCGCGGCCGCCTCATAATGGGCCTGGGCATTGTCCGCGATATCCGGCATGCCGCCCAACTCCGACAACCACGGCATCCCGCGCACCAGGCCCGCGCAAAACGAGTCGATAGTACGAATCGACAAACGCGCCGGATGCTGCAACAGTTTCCAACCCAGGGCCTCGTCACGCGCCAGCGCCTCGCGCGCCAACTGCCAACTACGCTGACCATGTTCGGTCTCGGGCATGGGGCCATTGCCGTCCCGCAATTTACTCAATACGCGGGCGTGCATTTCCGACGCGGCCTTGCGCGTGAATGTAATGGCGACGATTTCCTCGGGCCGATTGACCGTCGCCAGCAACGCCAGAATACGATCCGTCAGCAATTCGGTTTTGCCCGAGCCCGCAGGGGCTTGCACCAGATACGATGCGGCAGGGTCCAACGCACGAGCGCGTGCGAGATGATCAGAGGGTTGACGAACAGCGCTACTCATTCTGCGTCATCCTCGTCTTCCAAGTGCAATCTCAGGAATGGCATGGCATCACAGTATTTCAAATCGTCCTGGCGATAGACCACGTTTGCGGCGTATCCCTGCGCATACTCATCGGCCAATCCCTCTACTGCCCCACGCCAGCGATGCAGGATATCTCCCCAAGCCTGCCCCTCGAAAGCCTTGCTCTTTTCAATCGCCGTCACGCCTGCCATGCCTAGATCCGTGTCCGTCAATCCGCTCGCTACGACTTGACGCGCATGCACTTGCGCCAATACCAATGCCGCCACATCCGCATCGGGGGTATCGCCCGACAGCACTGAGGCATAGAACGGCAACTGCAAGTTCACAGGGCGCACGCGCGCCCAATCCGACTCTGGATTCCCCGGAGACATGCCGGTTTTGTAGTCGACGATCACGGCTCTGCCGTCAGGCAGGCGATCCAATCGGTCCAATCGCACCGTCAATGCCAACGGTCCACGCGACCAATGATGGGTTTCCTCGACCTGGGCGACCTCGAATGGCATACGTTGCGCTTCGACATCAAACCATCCCGCCAAGACTGCCCGTCCGCGCTCGCACTCCAATTCACGCAATGCAGGCGGATAGGTTTTCAACTCGGTACTGGCAGCCTCGTCAATGGCTTGCTCGATCAGCGCGGGCAGACGTCCCTCTCCCATGGCCGCGTGCAAATCCTCTTGACTGGAGAACATGCGCCATACCAACTCTAGTGCGCGATGCAGGAACTGCCCTCGTACATTCTGATTCGCCATATCGGCATAATCAGCCAGCGCTCGGCCGCCCAGACGATGCCGGACAAAGGCCCACAACGGATTACGAGCCTGGGTGTCCAACACATCGAGCCCCCCCGTTGCGCCAGCCAGGCGTGCTGACGTCAAAGCAGATGGCTGACCATCGCTCGACGTCAACGGCAATGCCGCGCCGTACTCACCCTCCGATGCGTCCGGCGCCATCGCTGATGCGCCGCCATCATCCGAAGATCGTTGCATCAGGGCGGATGCCCGGCCATCCCTCTGCGCCAATGCTGGCCCTCGGTCATCGTCCAGCACCTGCTGAGGCAACAACGCAGGCGCCGCGGCTACAGGCATCTGCCAATCCATTGACGGAACCTGCGCAATCAGGGGCGATGGCCGCAGCTCGCGCTCGCCATCCAGGTGCGAATGACTCACTACCACCTCGGGCGCACAGCGGCACAGTGCGGCATACATGGATTCCGCCCATTGACGCTCGCGTTCAGGCGTGGCGCGCGGTGCGCCCGCCTGTCGCAACACCACCAGAGGCAACAACGGATTAGGCTGTGGCGTCGCGGGCAGGACGTCATCGGTCAGGCCCAGTATCCACACACCATCCCAATGCCCGCCCTCGGCCTCGAGCAGCCCCAGCACATCCAATCGTGCCGAGGGATCACGCTGAGGTTGAAATGACGAGGCTGCCGCTGCACGCTCCAGCAGACGCACGGCAGCGCGGCCATTCAACTGTCCGGCCGCAGGCGCCAATGCCGCATACCGGCCAAACAAGTCTCCCAACGCGCCCATGACCTGATAGCCCACGCTATCCAACGGCCGCTCTCCCGGAAACCCTAATGCCACCAATGCAGCGCGCATCGCAGGCATCCAGAGATCGCATGTCGCGCGTTCACCGACCTGCCGCCAAATCTCCAACGCCGCAGGCCAAGCGGTCGACAGTGCCGCGCCCTTTCGTGCAAACGGGGCGCTCTCGGCGCTGTTTGTAGTGTTGTTTGCAGCATCCTGGGCAACATCAATGTCCGTGTTGCGAGTCGCGTCCGCAACAACTCGATGAGCCGTCCGCACATTCTCGCTGGCGATATCCCGCTGCCATTGTGCCGCGTCAATACGGCTGAGCCCCTTGCGACGCCAACGTGCATCGATCGTCGCCAGTTTCGCGCCATCGCTACGGTCGCCCGCGCAATGGCCGGCCAACAAGGCCGCGCCCAAGACCGGCGCATCCACCACGTCCGCATGCGCCATATCGGCCAAGGCATGCAACCACGCCAATGCCGCATTGACCGCAGGCCATTCTGTCAACGGCCGCCCCACCGCCACGTTGAATGCATGCCCGCCCTGAGCCAGGGCCTGCCCTACCACACGCCGCGCAAACGGCGACTCGGCCTGCAACTGGGCAGACACAATCGCGTAGCGCCCGGCGGGATGCTCCGCCAATCGCTGCGCCGCCCAAGCGGCAGCCGCCCGCCATTCTCCACCCTGATCATCCGCGCAATACCGTGCCGGCATCGCCGCCTCGGTCTCCGCGTCCTGCAACCACGACAGTTGCGAACCGCCATCCTGAAACGCATCCAGCAATGCCGCAAAACGCGGCGACACATCCGTAAACCCAGCCAACACCAGATAGGGCGGCGCGGCTACCGTCCCCTGCTGCAGCGCATCCAACACACGCGCATAGCCTTGGTTCGCATCCTCTGCATCAATCGCGCGCAACTGCTCGCGATAACGCGCGCGCCACCGTGCAAAACCGCGATACTCGTCCGTATCGGCGCCACTGGGTACCTGCAGATCCCACTCGTCCATCAACGCGTCGGCATCCATGGCCAACGCCGCCGCCTGGGCGACGTCCAGCAATACGCGATCGCCCTCTTCTGATGCAATCGCATCCACCCATACCATTTGCGTCGCAAAGGTATCGAGGCGATGCGCCGGCAGATCGGCGTCCGCGACAAAGGCCAGATCGGCCCCCGCCTCGACCAGCCAGGCGCCCAGTGGCAGCACCCGCGGTAACTCGCTGACTTGCCGTTCACGGCGCAGTTGACCGGCCAGGTCCAGCGTCAAACGACGCGCCAGCCGGTTGTTCACCGTCAGCACCAGCGTCTGCGCGGCCGGCAGGCGGCCAACCTGTTCCAACGAAATAAGGGAGCGGAATTCCGCGTCGTAGTTCATGCGGTTAACAAAAAGCGGCTCATACCGAAATTATCGGAGATCAGAGCCGCTAGGATAACCGCATCAGCCGCGCTAACGGAGATATCAATTCATCACTCTGAGAGGAGGAAAATCCTCCGCCCAGACAAGCGGCCACGAATCAGACCGCAGCACTCGCCCAAACTAGCGGTCTATCGCGCCGCCAGCGCCGTGGTGGCGGCGAGCTTTTTCCAACGCACCGCCTCGCTTTGCACAAACGCCCCCAGGTCCGCCGGTGTACTGGTATGCACCTCGGCGCCTTGCTCGTCGATTTTCTTCACGACTTCGGGGTCATTCAATGCCTGATTCAAGGCTGTATTCAGTTTCTGCACGAGAGCGGCATCCGCCTTGGCCGGCGCAAAAATCGCATACCACTGCGGCACCTCAACACCGGGCACGCCCGCCTCGGCCAGCGTCGGCAGTCCGGGCAGTACCGATGACCGCGTCGGCCCAGCGACGGCCAGCGCGCGGATTTTCTCGGATTTCAGGTGCGGATAGACACTGAACAGACTCGGAAACATGACTTGCGTCGTGCCGGACAAAGTGTCGGTCAACGCCGGCGCCGAGCCCTTGTACGGGATGTCCAGCATATTGGCGCCAGTGGCTTGATTGAACAGTTGCCCGGCCACAGCCGGTGCCGTCCCCGCCCCGGCCGAGGCAAAGGTCAGACTGTCCGGATGATCCTTGCTGTACTTCACCAGACCCGCCACGTCTTTGACATCGATACTGCTGGACACCACCATGATGGTAGGAGAATCCGCCACCCGGCCGATCGGCGTGAAATCCTTGACGGGGTCGTAGTTCAGCTTTTGCAACGCGGGATTGATGCCATGCGTGCCGATATAACCCAGCATCAGCGTATAGCCGTCAGCCGGCTGGCGCGCCACATAATCCGAGGCGATCGCCCCCTGCGCGCCGGGCTTGTTGACCACAATGATCGACTGGCCCAGCAGATCCCCCATTTTTTGCCCCACCACGCGGGCCAAGGCATCATTGCCTCCACCAGCAGCGGTCGGAACCACCAAGGTAATCGCGCGGTCAGGATAATCGGCATACGCTGCGCTCACGCCAAAGGCACAGCACACCGCGGCAGCATACGCCCACTTTTTGCTCGGTAGAAATTTCATTTGTGTCTCCTAGTTTTATCAATTTCATTGCGCGGGCCTGCTCGTATAGCGCCCACATAGCGATGCAGCACTCACACGGATGTTGATCGGCGGCATCCGGCCGCCACGTCGATCACCGCGATGGCTAAGCGGCCTCGCGCTGCAGCAACTGACTGCTTATCTGATACTGGCCGGGCACATACAGCATCCCTTTCATGATCTTGCGTGCCGTGCGCACCAGACCCGCCGCACGTACTAATCCGCTAGACACGTCCAAGGCCACATCGATATCCATCCCGCCCGACGGATGCTCGATACGCACCGTCCGATATCCGTCTTGCACGTCTGGGCCACCGCATAAATGCGCCACCGTACCCGGCATGAAAAATGCACTGGCCACGCCCACCGCCCCGGTTGCCGCATGGGCGCGATGGCATGCATGAGGGGTGAAATAGCGCGACCGGATAGACGCCCTGGTTTCGCCCGGCGCCAGCAACACCGGTTTGGGAATCACACTATCGCTGACATCGCCCAACCCCATGCGCGCCCCAGCCTCCAGGCGAATGCGGGCTATCCGTTCCAACAACGCTGTATTGCTGTCCAATTGCGCCGCCGTCTCGTCTCCACGCAATCCGAAATCTGCGGCCCGCATCAACACCATTGGCATCGCCGCATCGATCAATGTAACCGGCAGGCCCTCTATCGTTTCCAGCCTATGTCCCGTAGGAAAGAGACTCCCAGTGACTGCACCCCATGCGTCCTGGAAATTCAGTCGCACGGGAGCCGCAGTACCAGGAACGCCATCAATACGCGTCTCACCTTCATAGGTAATACGGCCATCCGGTGTTTGCACCACTGCTTCAATCACAGCCCCCGTATTGACGTTGTGGACCCGAACGGCTGTCACGCCATCTCGAGCCGCGATCAGTCCTTCGTCAATAGCAAAAGGCGCAGCACCCGACAGCATGTTGCCGCAATTGGGCCGTGTATCCACCGATGCGCGATCCACAGACACCTGAGCAAACAAGTAATCAATATCGCAATCGGCTCTCGACGAACGCGAGACAATGGCGACTTTGCTGGTCAGGCTATTCCCGCCCCCCAAACCATCGACCTGCAAGGCATGGGGCGAGCCCATCGCGAGCAGCAACAACCTGTCCCGCTCTGCGGGATCGGCGGGCAGCCAATCTCCCAGAAAAAAGGGGCCGCGTGACGTGCCGCCACGCATCAGTACACAGGGGATTACGGTTTCCATGTGTGGCATTCTGCGCCGGCCACGCTACTATGTGAATTGCAACTTATCTATGGATTAATGCATGTCACGCATCAATTTCGATCTGCAGGAATTGCAGGCGTTTGTCGCCGTTGCCGAACGCGCCAGCTTTCGTGCCGCCGCCGAGGACCTGCACCTATCCCAGCCTGCATTAAGCCGACGCATCGAAAAACTGGAGGATCTGCTGGGCGCACGCTTGCTGGAGCGCACCACGCGCCGCGTCTCATTGACAAACGTCGGCCGCGTATTCCTGGAGCGCGCCCGCAGCGCGATAGATGAGTTAGAGCGTGCAGTATTGAGTATCGGAGACTTGGCCGCGCAACGCGGTGGACTGGTCACGGTCGCTTGCGTCCCATCGGTCGCGTATTACTTCCTGCCCTCCGTGATTCGCGCCTACGCCGAGCGCTTTCCCCGTATACGGGTGCGCATCATTGACGAGACCGCGAATACGGTACTCAACAGCATTGTCACTGGCCGCGCAGATTTTGGAATCAGTTTTTTCGGCACGCAGGAACCCGACGTAGATTTCAAAGCAGTATTACGCGAGGATTTCGTGCTGGCGATACGCAACGATCATCCGCTAGCCCGTCGACGCAGCGTATCGTGGGAGGAGCTCTCGGAAGAACGCTTCATGACCGTGGCAAAAGAAAGTGGCAATCGGCTATTGATCGATGATGCGCTGGCCAAAAGCGGCAAACGCACGGTCAGCGCCTTTGAAGTTAGCCACATCATGACATTGCTTGGCATGGTAGAGGCAGGATTAGGCGTCGCCGCCGTGCCTCAATTGGCGATGCCGTTGACCCGTCATGCTACGTTAACCAGCCTCAAACTCGAACATCCCCGCGTGACTCGCACACTCGGTCTCATTGCCCGCCGCGGCCGGCCGTTAGCGCCCGCGGCACAACAGCTCTACAACATGGTTCATCAGGCAGGCAAGATGGCCAAACGCACGCCCGACTCGAAAACCGCAAAAAAGTAAGTCGCACGATGCAAAAAACCCTCCAGGGAGGGTTTTTCTGAAGCAATGAGTTCGTTAGAGAACTCGAATCTTCCTGGCTTGGGGGCCCTTTGCTCCTTGAGCAGCTTCGTAGGAGACACGCTGGTTTTCATCCAACGACTTATAGCCTTCGCTTTCAATGTCGGAGAAATGGGCAAATAGATCTTTGCCGCCGTTCTCGGGCATGATGAAGCCAAAGCCTTTTTCAGAGTTGAACCACTTGACGATACCGGTTTCCATAACACTTCCTTATATAAGTAACGTTCGGGCGTCGGCCCAAACAGACGATCAAGGAAGGATTGAGGACAATGATGACACGGTAGTCGCGCCTGACCGCACAACGATCACGACACTTGAAGATCCCTGCCACTATGAGTGGCCCGGGACGAGAAGTCAATCAAAGTTTCAACTGAGTGCATTACTGGTACTGAATTCTTGAACCATGCCGAGTTTAGGCATGTCAAACAGAGACGAATTTCGACCACCACGCCTCATTTCATCCAACACCCATGGAATATGCCCGCATTGTGGCACACTGCGGACACGCAAGTGGCGTAAACCCCCGGCACGGGCTCCAAGTGCGACAAAGAGGTATCCACGTATGGGCCTGAATATCAAATCAATCATGGAGCGACTACCACATCGCTACCCCATGCTCCTGATTGATCGTGTGATTGAGATCATTCCTCAGCACAAAATCACCGCAATCAAGAATGTATCGACCAACGACCCCTTCATGGCCGTGGGGCAACACATGCCTGTCACGCTCATTGTCGAAGCCATGGCGCAGTCGGCCGCGCTGTTCTCCTTTGCCGACGAAGGAACAGAAAGCCGGCCAGAACAAGGGAAAGCGGTCTACTATTTTTTAGGGATTGATGACGCGAGTTTCTTAATACCTGTAGTCCCCGGGGATCAACTGCGTATCGAAGTCCAAGCGGTTCGACTCAGCCGCGCCATTTGCAAATACCGAGGTCAAGCATTTGTCGAGGACAAACTCGTCGCCGAGGCCACCATTCTGTGCGCCATCCGCAATTCGCCAGAATAACTCTCATGAGATGAGCCCGTGGCGCAACTGTGGCTGCTCCACAGGCTCATTCGGTTCGATTCAGCGACTGATGACTTCGCTGTCCTCCAAGACGATACGATAACGATCGCGCAGGTCCAGGACATAAGTGAAATTCGATGTACCACTGGCGGTCTTGTCGCGCGCAGGGCTGGATACCTTGTAGTCAAAAATCCCGCCAACCATGCACAGCTGGTCCTGGCATTTCGCTTGCAATGAATTTTGGTCTACGACAAAACGCCGGATAGGCCATCGACGGAAATATGCCTCTTTATCGGCCAGGATCTCCGACTTCGGGCGCTTTTTCTTGAAATAATCAACGTTCTCCGCGTAAAACTCGCGCGTGAAATTCATCGCTTCTTCGTTGGTCCCGCTGCCCGCCTGAATCATCAACGCCGCAACATTAATCGCACGCTGCTCATCGCTCATGGCGGCAGGCGGCGTAGCACCGCCTTGCTGCTGATACGGATTGGCAGGAGCAGTCGTTACGGGCTGCGAAATGGAGTCAGCACCTCGCCCGGGTGTTTGAGCGGGCACGGCCGTCGGCGCCACAGCCGCGGCCCCTGCCGGTGCCAGACTTTGCACACCTCCTCCCGATTCACGCGGCTGCGGTTCCGCGCTCACCACCTGCACGTTATCGGTACGGTTAATACCGTATTTTGCTATCTCGGTTGGCTTGAAGAAATACATCTCCTTAGCCGGCGTACTGAACATAATGCCGAGCACATCCGCTGACACACCATATTTTGGCAACGTGGCAACAATATCCGACACACCAAACTGGGCCTCTTCGCCCGACAATTCCGGTGCGGATATCTGATGCACACCCAAACGTCCTGCGGCAATACGCTGCTTACCAGCAAAGAACACAAACGAACACGCCGAGGCGCAATAGCTGTCTTTCGGAATATAGGTATTCAAGCCGCGCTCGTAGACCTCTTCGGCGACCACCAGACCGATGTGCACCAGTCCGCCACCATTGTTCTGCAACACAATAGTGGAAATCGTCGGATGCTCACGCAGCGCTTTCTTTAGATTCAGCATGTCGTTGGCGCCGACACCTGAGTGATAAATCAACAAACTGGGCTCGCTCGGCAGAAAGACGAACGGCCCATACTGCTCAATATCATCAGGCAGTTGCTGCTGCACGGGCGTCTGCGCTTGTGCTATGGCGCCTGACATGCCCGCCCAAGACATGGCCAGCCCTATCCCCAAAGCCCCAAATTTTGCTTTCAACATCATTGTTTTTTCTTTTTAAAAACACTGGATCACGCTGCTCGCGTGCGTTCCGCATCATCACCGGACTGCTCAGCCCTCACGGCAATGCGCTGTTGGATATCGACCAACAGTGGATCCTTGGCATTCAACACCAAGAAACCCGGTCGAAGTGCGCGACGCCGCTGCTGGTCTTGCGGGCGCAGCATCGTGATGGGGGTATTTTCGAAAAAATCCCGATTACCGCCATCGGCCCACGACTCGGAATAAAGATTGTGCGCGCACACCACATCGAACTGATCCAATTCGATATGGAAATACGTCACTCGCGAGAGCGTCGACTCTCGCACGATGGTGTGCCCATTGACGAGCTGATTGGCCTTGACCAACACATTGTCGATATACAAGTGATGCCACGGCGACAGCACGATATCGTGCGAAGGGACATTGTCTGCCAATGCATGCGCCTTGATACGAACCGGCACAATGGCCTCGCGGTCGGCTTCGGTAAATCGCGGCGAGCGCAGCACATATTGACGCCATCCGATCCACTTGACGGGTCGGTATCCCGTGGAACCCAACACCAAATCCCCGATCTGCAACGCCTCTATCGCCATCGGCCCTTTGGGGGTATCGATCAGCGTGCCTGCAGTAAAACACACCGGTAATGCCGGTGTTTTGCCGTCTGTATCCCGCTCAGGCAGAAAGGCCTCTGGGGGAACCGTATTGGAAAACAATACGTAGCCACCATCAGCATACACAATGTAACCATCCTGGTACGTCGCGACGATCGTGGTCTGAATCTGATCTGTATTGATATCCGTATCAATCGTGAGTTGCTCACCCTGCTCAAAGACACCGTCATCGTTCGCTTCGGTAGCGATGCTGCTTGAGTCACTGGTCGCCAGCACGTTGTACGTACCATCTGCATTTAAATTCAATGCACTGGCATACGAGGTTTCATATGTCGCCATGAGTCGTTTCTCTTTTTTTTGTTAGAAATAGACTAAAACTAAAAAAATAACGACGAATATGTTATGGGATATTACACTTCAAGCACGCGCTTTTTACATTCCCTAACCTGATGGTGCGGGGGATAAACGCCTATGGTACGGGTCGGTCAAGCTGCCTGATCCACTGCACTGCTCGCAGCCTGACTCAGCGCCAAGACCTCGCTGCTCCAGTTATCGTGTCTGCGCTTTATTCAAACGCCGTGCCTCCTCTTCCGCGTACGCTTCCTCATCAGGCTCGTACGATCCTTCATAGAGGCACGAATCGCGGTCCCATGTGCACTTATTGAACAGACGGCTCGTCGTGCGCGTACTCATGCACCCCGCCATCACAACAACAAGACATAACACGACACCACAACGGCCCAACGCTTGAATCGACATATTTCCCAGCCCTAAAAAAGAGTGTTGCAGCCATTGTTATAGCAAGCCTTGGCAACACTCAGCGGACATCCCCCTCGAACAAACCGGGAATACTTGATTTACGGCATCGTCATCGGCACCAGACAAATCGGCATTAGCGCGATACGAATGCTAAAGGACTTCCTTGTCTACATGCTGAACCACCAAATCGATGACACGCGGCGTGTTCTTCGATGCCAGCGCTTCGATGATCGCGCAGTGCTCCTGGTGCAGCGTGTCGCGGCTTTCCGGCACAAAGCCGTAGATTCTCCAGGCCTGTGTCCATAGTTGATGGATCTGCCTCTGCATGGCGGACAGGATAGGATTGCCAGCCAACTCGGCGACTTTGGCCTCAAAACTCAAATCCAGACCGGCGTTGTCTTCGAATTCTCCTTTTGCCGTCTGGTCCTGAGCATTTTCATCGATGAGTTCTTTCAGAGCCCGGATGCTGCCTTTGTTGGCCTTGATCGAATACGCCTCGAAGACCGCGCGCTCAACGGCGGTGCGTGCAGCGATCAACTGCTGCATGAACTCTTTGCTCACCCCTTGTGCCAGCAGCGCATTCAAGTTGTCACCACTGGTGGCAACGGCCTGCTTCTCGACAAAATAGGTGCCGCTGCCCACGCGAGTCTCAATGCGCCCGGCCGCCTCCAGAACCTTGAGCGCCTGACGGATAGACGAACGGCTCACGGAAAAACTCTCGGAGAGTTCTCGCTCGGAGGGCAGTTTGTCTCCAATCTGGAATTGGCCGCTATTCAGCAGGCTCTCAAGCTGCTGGCACACCTCTTGAAAAATGTCTGTGCGCTTGATGGGAAGCATTGAAAAACGAGGCTTGCTCATGGGGGCTCGATGCCGGACATCCAAAAATAAGGGACTCGGAACTTTACCATTCTTCAGCCAAATGGTCCGTCCACTTTCTCGTACATCGCTTTTATTTCCCCATCAATTGGGGTAAATCTGGATAAATTGGATAGTTGTCAGACCACTTTTAGTCGGATAGCATACCAATCATCCCAAGTCTTACCCGCGGCATGGTGCTGCGCGCGCAGGGCGAAACCAGGAGACAGCAGCAATGTACAGAAGCAATTTTGAGCCCGGCTCCACCCGCTGGGCGGTGCGGCGCAGCCAGTGGCGCAGCATGGGCATCCGTGAGGAGGACATGGAGAAACCCAAGATCGCCATCATCAACACCTCGAACAAACTCTCCTGCTGCTATGTCCACCTGGACGCCATCAGTGCTCTGGTCCAACAAGCCATCCGCGATGCCGGCGGGCTGGCCTTTGAAGTGCGCACGGTTGCCCCCAGCGATTTCGTCACCAGCGCGGGGAAAAAGGCTCGTTACCTCATGCCGACCCGCGATCTGATGGTCAACGAGGTGGAATGCATGATGGAGGGCGCGGTGCTGGACGGCATGATCTGTCTGTCGTCCTGCGACAAAACCACACCCGCGCACCTCATGGCGGCAGCGCGCCTGGACGTCCCTTCCCTGCTCTTGACCTGTGGTTACCAGATCGGCGGCAAGTGCTCGAACGAGAAATTCGAGGATCAGTTCTTCGACATCGACGACGTTTACGAGCAGATCGGCGCACTGGCGACCCGCACGATCACACTCAAGGACCTGACCGATATGACGGATGTGGCGATCCAGTCCCCCGGCGTCTGTGCCGGCCTGGGCACCGCCAACTCCATGCATATCGTCGCGGAAGCCATGGGCATGACGTTGCCCGGCAACTCTCCCATCTGGGCCAACGGCCGCCGCCTGAACGAATACGCACAAGCCGCGGGCCGCCAGATCGTCGAACTGACCCGCCACGGCGTCTCGGCGCGCAAGATCATTACCGAAGAAGCCATCCGCAATGCCGTCATGATGGTGCTGGCCGTTGGAGGTTCAGTCAACACGGTGCGTCACATTGCCGCCATCGCCACAGAAGCCGAACTGCCGCTGGACGTCGTAAAGCTGTATGAACACTACGGCAAGTCCATCAAGCTGCTGACGGCCGTCCGTCCCAATGGCCCGTTCCGCACCGAAGACCTGGAAGCTGCCGGTGGTACGCCCGCCGTCATGAGCCAGCTGCGCGACCATCTGCATCTCGACGCACTCACCGTGACGCGCCAGACCGTAGGCGAGAACATCCGCGACGCACGCGTCAAAGACAGCAAGATCATCCGTTCCCTGGCCGATCCGGTCAGCCTGCGGCCCGGTGTCGGCATTCTGCGCGGCAATCTGGCACCCAATGGAGCCATCGTGAAATTGTCTGCCGTGCCTGGCGAACGCGCTGAGTTCTCAGGTCCCGCCAATATCTACGAAGGCGAGGACGAAGCCATCGCGGCCCTGGGCGAAGGCCTGATCAATAAGGGCGACGTGATCGTCTTGCGAAACATGGGCCCCAGCGGTGGCCCCGGCACAGTATTCGCCTGCAGCTTTGTGGCAGCCCTCAATGGCGCCGGCATCGCCGAATACGTAGCAGTCGTCACCGACGGTGAATTGTCCGGCTTGAACCGAGGCATCATCGTCGGCCAATTGATGCCGGAATCAGCTGCCGGCGGCCCGCTCGCCGTAGTCAGGCAAGGCGAAACCATCCATATCGACTTCGTCAACCGCAAGATCGACATGGGCGTGGCGCAGGACGAGATCGCCCGGCGCCTGAGCGAATGGCGCCCCCGCGAACTCGAACTCGGCGGCGGCAACAACACCTATCTCTTGCAGTACGCCCAACTCGTGCAGCCCATCGAACAGGGCGCGGTGCTCGGCAAACGCAAGGTACACGCACATACCTCTTGATCCCCGGCCAATGCCCTGACCCTGATCAGGGCGCCACACCGGCCAACACATAACAACGGCACACGGAGACAGCCCATCATGTCTACGCAGACAGAGGCACAAAAGTCCAGGAAAGCGGGTCTGGCAGCATTCATCGGCACCGTCCTGGAATGGTATGACTTCATCATCTATGGCACCGCGGCAGCTATCGTACTGAACAAAATTTTCTTTCCGAACAGCGATCCGCTAGTCGGTACCCTCGCCGCTTTCGCAACCTATGCAGTGGGATTTCTCGCTCGCCCACTGGGCGGACTCGTACTCGGCTACCTGGGTGATAAGGTCGGCAGAAAGACCGTTCTGGTACTGACGCTGTTCCTCATGGGCGGCGCCACCACCGCCATCGGTCTATTGCCCGGCTATGACAGCATCGGCCTATGGGCTCCCGCATTGCTGGTGTTGATGCGGCTGATCCAGGGTTTTGGCGCAGGCGGAGAATATGCGGGTGCCGTAGTCTTGTCCGTGGAGCACGCGCAGAAAGGCAAGCGCGGTGCAGCCGGCGCCTGGGCCCCTCTGGGCTTTGCCGCGGCGACGCTGCTCGCCAACGCGGTGTTCTTTTTCTTTCTGAACACCTTGAGCGAAGCGCAATTCATGGCCTGGGGATGGCGCATTCCGTTCTTGCTCGGCGCCGTCTGCGTACTGGTCGGCTACCTGATCCGGCGCAACATCGAGGAACCGCCCGCCTTTGAGAAAGCCCAGCAATCGCAGCAAACAAAGAAGATCGGCCTGCTCTCGGCCATCAAGCATCATCCACGCAGCTTCTTTATCGTCATCGGCTCGCGCATGGGCGAGAACGGCTTTGCCTATCTCTATCCGGTGTTTTGCGTGTCGTACATGGTGACCACGCTCAAGATGGAAAAGTCGATGGCATTGTGGGCCGTCATCATTGCATCGGCTATCCAGCTCGTGACGATTCCGTTCTACGGTGCGCTGTCCGATCGCATCGGCCGCAAGAAAGTCTATCTGGGCGGCATCATTGTCTCTGTGCTGTGGTTGGCGCCCTTTTTCATGCTGCTGGATGTGCAGGCTTTCTGGGCCGTGGTGCTGGGCTTTGCGGTCGGCCTCGGTATCGCCTACCCGGCCATGCTATCGCCACAGGCTGCCTGGTACGCAGAACTCTTCGACACGGAATTCCGGCTGGCAGGTTTCGCCTTTTCACGTGAACTCGGCTCGTTGCTGGCTGGCGGCCTGGCGCCCTTTATCGCGACAGCGCTCTACACCTATTATCAGCATTGGTGGCCTATCGTGGTCTACATGGGCGGTATGGGTATTCTGACCCTGATCGCGCTCGCACTAGGGCCTGAAACTGTGCACAAGAACATCGATTAACGCAGAGGCAGCCGCCGTCAACTGCGGCTCGCACCGATGAAGGAGACAGCATGGACAGCAACAACACTGATTTCCCCGCCTGGCATCTCGAAAGCCGCTACGACGCCGTACCCGACCTGCCCGTCCTGGCAGAGGTCGATGTGCTGGTGGTGGGCGGCGGCGCCGCCGGCGTAGCTGCCGCGACAACGGCTGCCGAACATGGCAAACGCACCTTGGTGATCGAACGCTACGGATTTTTTGGCGGCGCGGCCGTGGCCGGTATGTCAGGGACGATCTGCGGCATGTATCTGGCGAGCGACGCTCACACCGAACCCCGTCAGGTCGTCCAAGGATTCACTGAACGTTTTCGCGCGGAGCTGGCCCGCCGCAACGGCGTCACGGCACCGCAACGCTATGGCAAGACCTGGACCGTGACCCACGATCCGCTTATGTGGAGCGAAACGGCGGATCAACTCGTTGAGGAGGCCGGTGCCAAAACGCTGTTCCATACCAGCGTGACAGGCGTCATCATGGAACAAGACGCTTGCACTGGCGTAGTCATCGAATCGGCCGCAGGGCGCTCTGTCATCCTGGCCAAGCGCATCATCGATGCGTCTGGCGATGCCGCGGTCATTGCGCGCGCTGGTTACGCTTATGTCTTCGGTGACCATGGAAAAATCCAGAATCCGACGATGTTCTTCAGACTCGGCCAGATCGACATGCCACGATTTCTGGCCTATTGGGGCGAAGATACCATCAACCCGCCCAAGGTCAGCGAAGCGATCGAGCAGGCCGACGCTGCTGGCCGCTACGCACTGCCTCGTAAAAAAATCTGGATCTTCCCGACTACCCGGCCTGGCGAATTGCTGGTCAATGCAACCCGGCTGACGGCCCGTGATGGTCATATGCTGAATGTCATCGACCCAGAAGACTTCACCGAGGCCGAAATCACCGGACGCCGCCAAGTCCGTGAATATGCCGCCTTTCTCGCCGACAACATTCCCGGCTGCGAGGCGAGTTACGTCGTCAACACCGGTACGCAAGTCGGTGTGCGCCAGACCCGCAGCATCGTGGGTGTGGAGACATTGACCAACGACGATGTGCTGTCCTGCCGCAAGCGCGACGATGGTATCTGCAAAGTGCCATGGCCGATCGAACTGCACGCGGGTGAAAAACCCAAGCTGCATTGGCTGCTGGATGACTACTACGAAGTGCCCTATCTGGCGCTGGTACCCGAACAAGGCGAAAACCTGATCGTGGCCGGCCGCTGCCTGAGCGCCGAGCACGAGGCGTTGGCCTCGGCACGCGTTACTGCACAGTGCTTCGAGTATGGCCGAGCCGCCGCCGTCGCGGCCATACTGTCGCTGGATAGCGGCCGACGCCTGCGTGATATTCCGGGACAGGAAGTCCGCACGGCCATGCAGGCACTGGGAAGCGCGCTATAAGGGCCAGACGCCGAAAAGACACTCTCGTTTCGGTGTCACAAAGAGCGCCACATCGTGGCTTGTGTGCGCATGATCAGGTATCTACTCCGGCAACGGAACCCCGGCCTCCCATTCGCCCGCCAATTTTTGCCCCACGGCAAGCTGGGCGGGCGTGAGCTGCGACGCGACCTCATTCCTGAACCGCTGATAGTCCTCGCTCGGGTTTCTCTGTGCAGCCAAGAGCGCGCACACATAAGCAAGCACTTGATTTTGCTGAACGCCGTAGCCGCCCAGATAAGCGGCACCTAGCGAATACAGCCCGTTGGCATGGCCTTGTTCTGCTGACTTGCGATACCACATAACGGCCTGAGGGTAATCCTGGGCAACCCCGTTTCCATCTTGATATAGGGTACCGAGGTTGTGTTGCGCGACGGCGTTTCCCTGCTCGGCAGCTTTATGAAACCACGCTGCCGCTTGCTGATCGTCCTGCAAGACGCCGAGTCCGTCGTGGTACATCATCCCCAGATTGGCCTGTGCCTGGGCATTCCCCTGCTCTGCCGCTTTTCGATACCACCCCAGGGCCTGCTGATAGTCTTTCGGGACACCCATGCCTTCTCCATAGATCAGCCCCAGACTACCTTGAGCATCGATATATCCTTGCTCTGCAGCCTTTCTGAACCACACGATGGCTTGTGCATAGTCCTGTGAAACACCGTCGCCATTGGCATACATCACCCCCAGGTTGTACTGACCGTTTGCATAGCCTTGCTCCGCCGATTTACGGAACCATGACACCGCTTGCACATAATCCGATGGCACTCCTTTGCCATTGGTATACATGACTCCCAGTTCGTACTGCGCACGAGCGCTACCTCGCTCCGCGGCTGCGTTGAGCCACTTGAAAGCCTCTCTGTGATCACTTGGTGCCCCTCGCTGACCCGCCAGGTAGCGCAGCCCGACTTCATACTGTGCGTCGACATCCCCGTGGGCAGCCATCTTCCGCAACGCATCAAACGGCAGAGGACTCCACTGAACTTCACTGGCCAACACAGTGGCGGAAAACACGGCATAGACCAGGCCGAGCACAATGGCACGTAGCATCTCGCAAACCCTCTTGTTGATGTAACTTTATATCTTGGTGCGACGGCGAGAAGCGACGGATTTTGGGCGACGCCCTCGCCCAGCGAAAACGCGATACCGCGGCCGAGCCAGCCGCGAAAAGGAAAGCGACCTAGCCTCGCCTTCCGCAACAACCGCCCTCCCGAGCCGTTTTCTTTTGTCTATCGAGTTGATGTGCTGCCAACTCCAACATCGATCGTGCCGTACATCTCCACACTCCCCTCCGTCTGTCCTGCTTCATTCTTATGAGCGCAGCCTGCCAGGCCAACCATCAGCATTGCGACGGCAACAAAGCGGGGAAGGTTTCCAGAAATCATGCGGGCCTCCTAATACTGCTCTGATGCTTCATTCTATGCCATCTCACCCCGGCTCTAGGGCAGCGCTGCTGTCGCGTAGCGCACGACGGTCTCGGTGTACCGATCACTGAACAGTAACCTCACACGCAACAAAAAACCCGCGCCTCATTACGAGAATCGCGGGTCTGATGTGTACTACTTCAACTAATCTTTGGTGCCGACGGCGAGACTCGAACTCGCACAGCTTTCGCCACTACCCCCTCAAGATAGCGTGTCTACCAATTCCACCACGTCGGCTTACCTAATTCCTGGAAAGGTATGTAACCATCCCAGAAAAGTCCGGCATTCTAGCATGAATTCGATGCCTCAGCCAATGAGGTTGAGGCATCGAATGTCGCGCGTTATTGAGCGGGCTTCTGCTCTGCGGGTTGCGCAGGCTTGGCAGGCTCTTCCGAAGGTGCCGGTGCAGCAGGCTTTTCAGCCTCGGGCTTGCTCTCGGCAGGCGTTTGCGCAGCAGGGGCCGGCGTCTCAGCGGCGGGCTTGTCGGCAGGCGCAGCAGGAGCGGCAGGCACGTCAGCAGGCGGTGCAGATTGAGGCTGCGCAGCACCCGGTGCGGCAGGGGCAGACGGCACGGAAGCGTCAGGCTGTGCCGGCGCCGACGATTGCGGCACAGACGAGCCGTTGTTCGAGCCCGGAACTTGCGGGACGGAACGATCAGCCGGGAAATTCTGCATCACGCCGGAGTCGACAGCGCTCGGCGACGATGAGCCCTTGTGGCTGACATAGGCCAGGCCCAAGGTCGTGGCAAAGAACACCACGGCCGCCCACTTGGTCGTGCGCGACAGAAAGTTAGCTGCCCCGGTGGCGCCGAACAGGCTGCCGGCAGACCCGCTGCCGAAAGCCGAACCCATGTCGGCGCCCTTGCCCTGCTGCAGCAGGACCAGGACAATGATCGCCAGGGCGGACAGCACCTGCACGACCAGCAAGATGGTGAGTGTCAAAGACATTAAAGAGACTCCGGAAACTTAGGCTGCGGCAATGCGCAGGAATTCTTCGGCCACCAACGAAGCGCCACCAACCAGCGCGCCATCGATGTCCGGCATAGCAAACAAGGTGGCAGCATTGGCGGCCTTGACGCTGCCGCCGTACAGCACTCGAACCTGCCCCGCCCCCAGGCCACGCAGGGCGATGCGAATCGCGCCGTGGACTTCTTGGGCCTGTTCGGGAGTGGCGCTCAGGCCCGTGCCGATGGCCCACACGGGCTCATAGGCCAGCACCATACGCGACAAGGCATCGACGCCCAGCGCCAGGATCGGCTCGAGTTGACGCTCGATCACACCCAGCGTATTGCCGCCCTCGCGGTCAGCCAGCGATTCGCCGACGCACACCACCGGCGTCAGGCCAGCGTCCAAGGCGGCACGCGCCTTGTCGGCAACGACTTGGTCGGTTTCACCGTGCAGAGTACGGCGCTCGGAATGGCCTGCCAGCGCCAGACGGCAACCGAAGTCTTTCAGCATGGAGCCGGAGACTTCGCCCGTGTAGGCGCCTTTGGAGTGCGCGCTGATGTCTTGCGCACCCCAGGATACTGCGCTGCCGGTCAGGACGGAAGCCGCCTGAGCCAGGTACGGGAACGGCACGCAAACGCCAATTTCGCAGTGCGAAGCCGGATCGGCGGCACGCAGGGCTTCGAGCAGTGCGGCGTTCTCGGCCAGGTTGCCGTGCATCTTCCAGTTGCCCAGCACGAGACGGGCGCGGTTCTCAACAGTGGTCATGGCGCAAAATCGGAATAAGGGCAACCCGGACAAAATCCGGGTCAAACCCAAGATTGTATCCTGTTTACCGGAAATTACGCTGCGCTATGAAAGCGGACGTTACACCGTCAGGATAATTTTGCCGATGTTCTCGCCGGCTTCCATCATGGCATGGGCGGCGGAGGCCTGCTCCAGAGGGAATGTGGCATGAACAATGGGCTTGATACTGCCCTGCTCCAGTAGCGGCCAGGCTCGCGCACGCAACGATTTGGCAATGGCGCCCTTGAATGCCACAGGACGCGGACGCAGCGTGGAACCGGTCAAGGTCAGTCGGCGACGCAAGATCTGGTTGCCATCGACTTCGCTGCGAGCGCCGCCCAGCAAGGCGATCACCACGATACGGCCGTCATCGGCCAAACACTTCATGTCGCGATTGATGTAATCGCCCGCCACCATGTCGAGAATCACGTTGACGCCTGCGCCATCCGTCGCATCACGGACGACTTGTACGAAGTCCTCTGTTTTGTAGTTGATGCCCCTGGCCGCCCCCAGCGCTTCGACAGCGCGAGCGCGGTCGTCACTGCCTACCGTGGCATAGACAGGGTTGCCCATTGCGCGCGCCAGCTGGATCGCCGTAGTGCCGATGCCGCTCGCACCGCCATGCACCAGCAGCGACTCACCCTCTTGCAGCGCGCCGCGGTCAAACACATTGCTCCACACGGTGAAATAGGTTTCGGGCAGGCCGGCGGCTTCGATCTCGGACAGTCCCTTGGGGACAGGCAGGCACTGCACCGCCGGAGCGACGCAATATTCGGCGTAGCCGCCGCCTGCGACCAGCGCGCAGACTTTGTCGCCGATCGCAAATCCGCCAGCGGCCGCGTCGCCGCCTACGATTTCACCGGCGACCTCCAGGCCCGGCAGGTCCGAGGCCCCCGGCGGCGGCGCGTAGTTGCCTTTGCGTTGGAACACGTCGGGGCGATTGACGCCAGCCGCCGCAACCTTGATCAATACCTCGCCCGCGCCGGGCTCCGGCACCGGGCGATCGACCGGAACTAGCACCTCTGGACCACCGGGTTGAGATATTTCTATGGCTCGCATCGTGCGCCTCCTCGATTAAATAGATTATTATTGCGCCCTTTACGGAAGTTCCAAACTGGTTACGCGGCATCAATGTCCGCAGCTTGGACTTTCTAGCTGAGGTATCATCCGCAGCTGCGAAACAGGAAGCGTGGCAGAGTGGTCGATTGCACCGGTCTTGAAAACCGGCAACGGGCAACCGTTCGTGAGTTCGAATCTCACCGCTTCCGCCAAATGCGTTGCACCCATGGCGAAATTGGTAGACGCAAGGGACTTAAAATCCCTCGCCGCAAGGCGTGCCGGTTCGATTCCGGCTGGGTGCACCAATAGCCAAAAAGGCGGCCGAGGCCGCCTTTTTAACGTACTGCAAACGTCCTAATAATTATTTATCGACCTGCATCAGGCTGCTCGTTGCTGCTTTTCCCAGAATGGATGTGCAAGTCGCCCAGCATCGTTCCGGCCGGCAGCACGAAACGCATCACGCCTTCCGATTGACCGGGATTCTCGGCCAGGACCTCCTGACCGTTGACCTCGACTCGCAGACCGGGATCCTTGATCCGTACATCTTGATATTTCAATTTATTGTTAAGCAATGCACGGCATGCTGCTCTGCAACATTTGATAAAGACCTGGTTCTGCCTGATGCGCTACCATGGTGTTCGTCTACAGCCTATTTCTATGCATGGACACATACATCGACAAAATCGGCCAGTTCATTCAAGCCAATCAGGATTGGGCTGGGCCCATCACATTTCTGCTCACACTTGGTGAGTCACTGATCATTGTTGGCCTGGTCATTCCCGCCACGGCGCTGATGCTCTTGACTGGTGGCTTGATCGGGGCGGGTACGCTATCGCCCTGGAACGTATTGGCCTGGGGGATTGCAGGGGCCATCGTGGGCGACGCCCTGTCGTATGGTCTGGGCCGCTGGTTGGGCCCGAGCATGCTGCGCCGCTGGCCGTTCAATACGCAACGCACGGCTGTGGCACGTGCACGCCTGTTTTTCTCGCGTTACGGTTTTGCTTCGGTGCTGATCGGCCGTTTCTTGGGGCCGATACGTTCGACCATTCCGACAGTGGCAGGCATCATGGGCATGAAACACGCCCGTTTTCAGTTGGCGAATGTCTTATCCGCGGTGGTCTGGCTACCTTTGATGCTGGCCCCGGGCTTCATCACGGCGCGCAGCGTCGGCGCGATGCAGGACTCCCAAATGGGGCTGATTATCGGTACCGCAGCGTCCGTCCTGCTAGGTGTCGGGCTATTGGTCGGCTTTATGCGTAAACGTCAGCAACCGGAACGCGCCCGCGCCCGCCGCGGGTGAGCATCGCTCGCCCCTCTTGAACGAATCCAGGGCCTGCTTTACGACACAATGCTGTCCGACGCTCCTGGTGCAAATGGGCACCCTCCCAATCCGCCCATAGAGATAGACAGCGCATTAGGGCCATTCCTGCCCTCTGAGCCGTCTATCGGTTCACATCCTCAGCTATCCGACAACGTACTTTTTATCGCATCGCGCCATTAGCCCGCCGGCGCATCATTTGCATGAGCACCGCCCGCCTGCACCATATCGACGAGAAAATCGGGGTCCGGGTCGCACGGTAGCGTTGCATCATCGGACCGTACGATTTAAAGGTCAGGCAGCTTAATACGAATGGACTCACCTTCGGCGATTTCACTGGCGAGTTCGCACATTTGCGTGAAACGTGGGCACTGGGTTGCGACATCGAAATACGCAGAGTGGCGCGCTTTGTCTTGCCTTTCATGAGAGCCTCTTACTAGGGGAAACAACACGGGTGATTCACACGAGGCAACCGCCGCAATCGGCGCTGCCTGCCCTAAATGCCGCAAAGGTATACGCGGCGCGCTATGGTTATGCCTGCTTCCTCGGCCGTCTATCGGTTTTACGCCATTTACTATCGGAAAAACGCGCTTTTTTATCCCGTCGCGAGGATTGTCCATTAATATGTAAACATTCATTACACATGAGCCCAGATGATCTCGTCTCTATTTTCCCAAGTGCCATTCGAACAGTATCGGATCGTCGATACCGCAGACCCCGATGAGGCGCGACAACAGATAGGTGAGGTACTCAACTCCTATCGACTGAAAGTCAATAGCGGGCGGATTCTCCACAGCCGGCTGGACCTGGTTCCTTGCGGACGTCTGTCATTGCTCAAGAGCAGGCATGGGTACGGGGCGGACATCAGCATTGATCCCGATTGTCACGGCCTGGACGGCTATTACCTGCTCGTGCTACCCACGCAGGGGCACGCGGAGTTTCATTTCGACGGACGCCGCATAGAGGTTTCGCCCAATAAAGCTTTCCTCATCAGCCCCGACAAGCGCTTTTACTTCAGAGTCAGCCACGATTACGAACAAGTCCTGCTGCGTCTGGACCGCCCGGCCATCGCCGACGCCTGGCAACGTCTGACGGGACAAGACCAAGCGCCCGACATCTGCTTCGATGCGGTCATGCCCTTGCATACGGCTGGCTGGCAGGCGCTGATGCCCATGCTGCAATGGGTGGTGCGATGCTCGGGCCTGGGCCTGGGTCAGAACACCACCCAGGCAGCCTTGCTGGCCCAAACCGAGATGCTGGTGGCCACCACTCTGCTACTGCACCAACCACACAGCATGGCAGAGCATCTCTGGCCTGCACCACCGCCCTCCCTGCCCCAGGCCATCCGACGCGCGCAAGCCTATATGCTTGAACATCAGGGCGAACGCCTGCCGGTGGCCATGGTCGCCAGTCATTGCGGCCTGTCAGCCAGGCGCTTGCAAGCCTTGTTCCAGAGTGAATGCGGACAGTCGCCATTGCAATGGCTGCGTATGCAGCGTCTGCAATCGATCCGACAGACCTTGTTGCAAGCCGATGATGCGAGCAACATCAGTGAAATAGCAACACGCTTTGGCTTTACCCACCTGGGCGAGTTTTCGCAGGCGTACCGTCAGGCTTTCGGCGAAACACCCCAACAAACACGCGGCAGATAACCGGATCGGATTATCGGGACGGTCGCATCCGTATTACTCGGCGTCGGACTGCTGGTGGCATTTATGCGCAAGCGTCAGCAGCCGGAACGCACCCGCTCCCGACGCTCCTGAAAGGTTTTAGGAATCCCTGCAGCGGCAACGCCGCTACGCAACGGATCCTCTGGCAGCGCCTGCGCCAGCAACGCTCGGGCGGCAAGCAACCGAGACAGATCTATACCCGTGTGGTATCCCATGCTCTCAAGCATGAAAACCAGATCTTCGGTAACGATGTTGCCCGATGCGCCGGGCGCAAACGGACACCCCCCTAGCCCGCCCAAGCAAGAATCGAAACTGCGGATGCCTTCGGTCAGACCCGCCAGCGCGTTCGCTAGGCCTAGTCCCATCGTATCGTGCAAGTGCAGCTTAGTCAGCTTCGCTCCGATGGCGTCTTGCGTCGCTCGTACGACATCTCGCACCTGTGCAGGGTGGGCGTAGCCCACGGTGTCAGCCAACGCGATTTCGTCGACGCCGGTACGTACGACTGCCTGAGCTACCGACGCGACTCGCGCAGCAGGCACGACACCTTCGAGGGAACATCCAAAGGCCGTCGCCACTGCCGCGTCAATACGCATGGGGCGTGGTTGTTGACGTACCCATTCAACAATGGCGGCCATCATCGCTATCTGTGCGTCAGTACCTTTACCTACATTCGCATGACTATGCGTCTCGCTCACCGAGATGGGAAACGCAAGTACATGCGCTCCCGCCTCGTACGCAGCCATCGCGCCTCTGAGATTGCACGCCAGCGCGCACACCGTCAGGCCTTCGACCTCTAACGCCTGGTGCAGCACAATGCCGGTGTCGGCCATCTGCGGCACCAGTTTGGGTGACACAAAACTGCCGACCTCGATTTCATGCAAGCCCGCCTCAGCCAGTTGCCGTACCCAGCGCACCTTGTCGGCGGTGGGCATCATGCCTTTGGCCATTTGCAGCCCGTCTCGCGGGCCGACTTCGCAAAGCCTGACGTGTTGCGTCATGGATCCATTCTCCTTATTGCACCGAGATACCCGCGCTCTCGATCGTCTTGCGCGCCTTGGCGATGTCCGCTTGAATCAAGTCCGCGAACGCGTCTCTGGACATGGGATTTGTTTCGAGACCTTGTGATGCCAAAGCATCCTTTACGTCTTTACGCGCCAAGAGTTTGTTGAAATCCGTGTTCAGGCGCGACAACACCGCCGCTGGCGTTTTAGCCGGGGCCAACACGCCGTAGAACGTCACTACGTTGAAATTGGGGTAGCCCAATTCCGCGACCGTCGGCACATTCGGCAGTGCGGGATTACGTTTCGGGGAAGTCACCGCCAGTGCTCTCACTTTGCCCGACTGAATCAATGTGGCTGCCGAGGAAATCGACGAGCCGGCAAACTGTAAGTGTCCTCCCATTAAATCAGCCAATGCGGGCGACGATCCCTTGTAGGGAACATGCTGCATTTTGAAGCCCGCCTCGTGTTGCAACATCTCCATGGCGATGTGTACGCCGCCACCGGTTCCGGATGTTCCGTAAGCGATCGTGCCCGGAGATTTTTTGGCGGCAGCGATGACTTCCGGCAACGCTTTATACGGAGACTTATCCGACACTAACAACACCATGGGTGTCGTCGCCACCAGGGCGACAGGCGCCAAGTCCTTGACCGGATCATAGGCAACCTTCATCAACAACGGGATCAACGTGACATTGTCCGATTGGCCGATGACCAAGTCATATCCCTCTGCCGGCGCACGTGCGGCCTCGGCCAAACCCAACGCCGTACCGGCGCCAGGCTTGTTTTCTGGCACGATATCCCAGCCGTTTAATTCGTGAAGCTTGTTTCCCATCAATCTACCGATGTAGTCGGTCCCCCCACCCGGGGTCGAGGGAATAATGATGCGTATCGGTTTGGTGGGATAGTCTTGCGCGTGCACCATGCAAGCAGCCGCCATCGCAGCCACCGCGAACAGTTTGCGGATCATGAGGTTTGTCTCCTTTGTTGTGGACGCTTGCCGTCGCGCCGTATTTGATCGATAGCGCGGCGTGAGCTTCGTTCGACGGTATCAGTCCGTCTCGGTCTCTACACAGGCGCGGTTGCGTGCGCTCATGTAATCACTCCGGATGCGCGCAACGCCTCGATACGCGCGGCATCCAGACCTAGTTCTTGCAGGATCGTCTGCGTATCGCCCCCTTGAGCCGGTGGATCAAAACGCTTGCCCACTTTACGGCCATCGAACTCGATAGGGAGCGCCGCTGTCGAGACCTGACTGCCATCCGGCAATTGCGTATCGAGCAACGCCCCGCCCGCCTTCAAATGCTCATCGTCCAACAGCTCATGAGGCTGGCGTATGGGTCCATACGAGAGATGGGCGGCCTCCAACGCCGCACATAGCTCGTCGGTCTTCCACTTTTTCAGAATAGCCGCAACGCCCGGCACCAACCAAGATCGAGCCGCCTCGCGGTCGACGGCCGTCGCTAGACGAGGATCTGCTGCCCACTCGGATGGCAGGAATTTCTGCGAAAAGCTGCGCCATTGCGCATCGCTGACGACAGCTACGAATACACGGCCATCGGCCGTCTCGAAAATGTCGTAGACGCCCCATGGCGGCTTGCGCTCAGAGGCAAAAGGCTTTGGGGCATGGCCCGTCAATTGATACTGGGCAATGAACTGTGCCACTAGCAACAGGTTATTTTCAAACAAACCCGAACGCACGTGCCTGCCTCGTCCTGTGCGATGACGATCATGCAACGCGGCTAACGCGCCCACCACACCAAACGTTCCACCCAGGATATCGTTGGCCGACGGCGCCACCCGCTGAGGCGCGTCTGTGCCACCGTTGATGTACGCCAGACCGCCCATCATCTGCACGACCTCATCCAATGCGGTACGGTGCTTGTAGGGTCCCGATAAAAAGCCCTTTAGCGAAACATAAATCAGCCCCGGATTCTCGGCAGACAGCGACTCGTAGTCCAGCCCATATTGCGCCAGACTGCCATCACGAAAATTTTCCACCAGCATGTCAGCCTGTAGCGCCAGTTGGCAAACGACGGCTTGACCCTCAGGATGTTTCAGATCAATCGAAAGGCTTTTCTTATTGCGATTGAAAACCGGAAAATAGCCAATGCCGGATCCTTTCAAGCGGCGCGTGCGATCGCCATCGATCGGCTCCACTTTGATGACCTCAGCCCCCAGATCCGCCAATGACAAGCCCGTGGCCGGCCCCATGATCATGTGTGAAAGTTCCAATACCTTAATGCCACGTAGCGGCAGTTCGGCGTGATCCATAAAAGCGGACCCCGGTGCTGCGGTCATTGATGTCTCCTGCTTGCCTGCTGAACAACCCCAAGGCGGCATACGGAAACCATCAGAATGCCGCCACCAACGAATCATCTTTTAATGATCATCGGGGCAGGCGCATCGTGGGTAGCAATCTTTCAGCACGGGGGCATTCTCGTTTCGGAACATCCGGGATAGCCCTGAATGCCGTCCATGCTACGAGCCCGGATCAGGAACACCCAAATGGTTCAACAGCACCCAGGCGGCGGGCGACAAGGCGCTCGCGTCCTTGACGGCGATACAGACCGGCGTGCTCGCCCAAGGGCCGGACAGGGGGATAAATCGAATATCCAAATGGGTATGCCGAGCCTGGAGATAGCGCGGCACCACGGCCACGCCCAGGCCTCGCGCCACCAGCATGCAAATCGTCTCGTGCGCGCTGACCCGGGCGCTGATGCGGCGAGTGACACCTGCCTCACGAGCCGTTTGCTCCAGTACACCGCTGATGCCGTTTTCGCGATTCAACTCGATCTGCTCGAAGGGCAATAGTTGCGCATAGTCCAGAATCTCGTAGTCAGCCAGCAGATGCTGGCCGGGTACGACGGCGGCCAATACGCAATGTTCCCAGGGAAAAACCTGCAAGCCCTCGTGCCCGAAATCCGAGCCGACGGCGATATCGGCTGCCCCCTCCAGCACAGCACGAAAGGCCTCCTGCGTCGTGTCTTCCAGTAAGGAAAGATCAATCTGCGGATGCGTGCGGCGAAAGGATTGAATATACGCAGGCAGCTCGCCGGATAACGCAGCAACGCTGACAGCAAGGCGGATCTGGCCACGCACACCCGTGGCAAAACCGGCCATCTCTGCCCGCATACGGCCCATACCCTGCAAAAGCAGCCTGGCCTGCACCGCCAACGCTGCGCCGGCGACGGTCGCCTGGACGCCTTTGACACCGCGTTCGAGCAAAGGCACACCGAGGATTTCCTCCAGCTCGGACATGCGCTTGCTGACGGCAGACGGGACAATGTTCTCGCGGGCGGCGGCTCGCGCCAGGCTGCCCTCTTCCAGAGCAGCAATGAAAAGACGCAGCGTAACGAGATCGATATCGCGCGAGGGCGATGAGGCAAGAGGGGCGGATTTCATGGCCGGCGCGATAATCCTACGTTCGTAGAGAAGAAGGTAATGATAGGCGCCAAACTACCTGCCGGGCCCGCCCCTGAAACGCGCCCGGCCGTTCGTACGTTCAACTATCAGAGATGCTGCGCCATCGCGGGATCGCTCACACTGTGGCTGCCGGTCTCCATGCGTCCGGCAAAGCGCCGCTCAAAACCCTCGGCGGCCACGCTGAAGTCATACCAATTGCCACTATCCGCGATAGACCAGTGATGTTCGGCCACGGCACCTGGTTCAATGGCCAAGGTCCACGGACCGTCCGTGCGATAGGCATTAGCTCGCAACGAGGCCTGCATCGCAGTCGTGCCATGATTGCTCACCTTCACGTACAGCGCACTGCCGGCGGGCTCATAGCAAACTTGCACCTCCAGGGCAGCACCTTGCCGCGTGTTGCCGGAGAACGTCCGCACGAAACCGTTGGTGCTGTATACCCATAGATCGTAATCGCCACCGCTCCACGTGTCCGACAGCGACTTGCCTGCTTCGAGGGTGTAGCGCCGGGGGATCAGATCCAGGTTGCGCTGGTCATAGACGTGGAATACCGCCCCCACCTTGCCGGTATTGCTGAACAACAGTTCGACGGCTCCGTCCTGCCCGACCCTGGCGCTGGTGTGCAATTCATATGGCAATGCTCGTGACAGTCGAGTACCAGTCTCCTGATACAGCGGCTGCGGCACAGCGGGGGCCTGAGTTACCGTAGTCGTGGGCAACAGCCGCTGTGCCGCATTGATTGCAGGATAGTTGCTTGTGTCGGGCAATTTGGGAGCGACGGGATCATTCGGGCTGACAAAATCAAAGCACGTGGTCAGGTCGCCGCAGACCGCGCGATGCCACGGGCTGATGGCATCTACCGTGATGTCGAAACGCTTTTCCAGAAAACGGCCTACTGAGGTGTGATCGAACACTTCCGAGTTGACCCACCCGCCTTTGCTCCACGGCGACAGCACATACATCGGTACGCGCGAGCTCAAGCCCCATGGGCGAATCTTTCCGCTGGTCGCGTCATCGGCCGACAGATAATTGCCCACGGAAGCATCGAAATACTCCCCTTCCAACGGCACGGTGGATTTACCCATCAAGGTGCCGCTAGCGTCATAGGACGGCACCGCGGGCATCGGCAGGTGATCAAAGAACCCGTCATTCTCATCAAAGGTGACGAAGACAGCAGTTTTGCTCCACACATCGGGGTTGGACGTCAGGGCGTCCAGCACTTCCGCGACGAAATCGGCCGCACCGGCAACGCCTTCCTTGCTGCCGGGATGCTCGGCCAGATCTTGGGTAGGCAGCACCCAGGACACCTCCGGCAGCGTGCCATTCAAGACGTCTTGCCTGAGTTGGGCGAGGAAGTTAGCTGCGCCGTCATCCTTCTCGGGGCCGCCTGTCAAGCCATGTTCATAGATTGATGAGCCGGGCTGAGCGCTGCGGAAACTCTGGAATGCCAGGCAGCCATGCATCGCCCCCGTCCAGTTGTTGTTCATGTTCTGATAGATGTGCCAGCTCACACCGGCGCGTTCCAGCAGGTCCGGCAACGTGTCCCACTTGAAGGCGCTGTTCGTGTATTTGTAGTTGTAGGCCCCCGTCTCGGGGTCGATTTGACCAGAGCCGTCCGCCTGCTGTGCGCGGCCTGCTACCCAGTTGAACGGATTCGGCCAGCAGCGGGAATTGACAGGTTCGGAGTCCGTGTCCGTGCTGTTGATCCCCTGCTTCAGCAATGCGGGATTTGCATTGGCGCCCGACCAGAAGACAATCCGATTCGGATCCGTGCCGGTGAGGATGGAACAGTGATAACCGTCGCAAATCGTAAAAGCGTCGGCTAGCGCGAACTGGAACGGAATGTCTTCGCGCATGAAAAAGCCCATCGTCGCCTGATTCTTGAATTGAATCCAACGATCCATCTTTCCTTGATTCCACGCGGCTTGCTGGTCAGGGAAATTGTGCGGTGTACCCGATCCGATCAACGCATTGCCGGTTCTGGAGTCGCGGTGAAACGGCTGAATCTCCTGACCGCCCGCAGGATTAGGCTGGAAAAACACCGACTTGCCGTTGGTCAACGGAATCGGAAAGCGATCACCAAAGCCCCGCACGCCACGCATCGTACCGAAGTAGTGGTCGAACGAGCGGTTCTCCTGCATCAGGATCACGACGTGCTTGATGTCTTTGATGGTGCCTGTTTCGACTGCAGCGGGAATCGCGAGTGCACGCTGGATCGACGCTGGCAGCAATGCCATGGCGGACAGCGCACCGGCGGCCTTGGCCGACGTGCGAAAGAACTGCCTGCGTCCCGGCTGATCAGGGGAAACGCCGGCTGAATGCGGGTTGGAGATCTTGGTCATGGAGGGCTCTTGCGTGGAGTTGGTCAGGGGCGTGTGTTCAAGGTGCGCAACGCAGCTGCGGCGCGGGCTGCTCGGGCTGTTCGACGTCAGGCGGCGATGACGAGTCATCGTCCGANTCGTCATCGCCGCTGCCGCAGGCAGCGAGAGCCAAGCTCAGAGCGATGGCCGCAACAAGGGCGCGGCCCGGTGCAAAGTACTGGGTCATGAATACTCCTGGTTATGGAACGTTGCGGGACCTGGATGGCAGCAACGCGATGGGGTGCCGTGAGAGCTGTCCTGATTCCGAAGCGCAGATTAGGCGTCTCACATGACAGAGAAATGAAAAATACTCAATTCAAAAAAATTCAATTTTGAGTTTTATTCATATAAAATTTCAGGCCTCAGCCGGCTAAGACTGCCTTCGTGTTCTCCCCTCGATCCCAACTCGCGCCTGCGTGCGCCATCTTTGCCCATGATCTGTATTACCAGCCCACCCCTGCCAACTCTGCCCGATGGTCCGCTCGCCGAGCCCTCCTGGACGCGGCGCTCGCGCGGCCTGATCCTCGACCTGGACGGCACGCTGATCCGGGGACACGAAGTCATTCCCGGTGCCCGGGAATTACTGGCCCGCTGGTCTGGCCGCTATGTGATCGTCTCCAATAACTCCACGGACACCGCCGCCAGCCTGGCGCTGCGGTTACAGGCATTGGGCCTGCCGGTCGAGGCCAGCTCTCTCGTTCTGGCCGGAGAGCAAGCCCTGCACCATATCGCGCGCCACCATCCGTATAGCAAGCTGATGCTGTGCGGCTCCGAGCGCCTGCAGGCATACGCAGCGGGACTAGGCCTGACGGTGGTGTCGCAGGATGCGGACATCGTGCTGCTGGCGCGGGATGTCGATTTCAACTACACCGCCCTGCAGACGCTGACCCGTGAGCTGACATGTGGCGCCACCCTGATGGTCAGTAACGGCGATCTGACCCATCCGGGCCCCCATGGGTCAGTGATACCCGAGACAGGGGCCTTGCTGCAGGCGCTGCTGGCCTGCGTGCCCGGCACGCGTGCGGACATCCTGGGCAAGCCAGCTGCCATGCTGTTCCAAGAAGGGCTGCGCCGCCTGAATTTGCAGCCAACGGATGTCACGGTCATTGGTGACAACATACGTACCGACGCACTAGGTGCGACACGGTTGGGAATGGGTTATCTACTGGTCGGCAATACGCCCCATGCCGACGCACCGGACGTGGCGCATTTGCTCAACGCCGCATGCCCGCGCAGGCATGTGCTGCCTGACGATGTTGTGAGCGGCAACGAATATCAGTAGCGCTTGTTCGACAGCACGTCGAAGGTACTGCGCAGGGTCGAAACCGCCTTGTCGTAATCGGACAAGGCCAGGCAGGCAATCAAGGTGTCAATGATGGCCAATTGGGCCAAACGGCTAGTCATCGCTTCCGTGCGAAAGCGGGTCTCGCGCGATATGGTGTGCAGCACCACATCTGCATATTCCTGGATCGGCGATTTCCCGAAATTGGTGATGCACACTGTACGTGCGCCAGCCTCTTTGGCAAGCCGTGTCGCCAATACCGTCTCGTGCGTGCTGCCCGAGTGAGAAATGGTCAGCACCGCTACCTCCGGCCCGGTCAGCGACGCGCTGATGGCCTGCACATGCGAGTCGGTGACCGCCGTCGCGTGCAGGCCGATCCGCAACATGCGGTAGTGGGCATCATGGGCGATGACCGCCGAGCTGCCAATGCCGTAGATCTCGACACGGCGGGCGCCGCGAATCAACTCCACGGCCGCAGACAGTGCCTCCACGTCCAGCACCGATTCGGTTTCCTGCAAGGTCTGGATATTGCTGTGGAAAATCTTGCTGACGACCTGAGCGGGGCTGTCCTGCGCGGCCAGATCCTCGTGAATGTACTGCACCGGCTGCACGATCTGCTGCGCCAGCGCGATTTTTAGTTGTTGAAAGCCGGTGGCTCCCAGCATCTTGCAAAAGCCAACCACACTGCCTTCGCTGCATTGCGTGCGCTCGGCGACTTCGCTGACCGACATGTGGACCACTTCCGCAGGATAGCGGATGACGAATTCGCCGATGCGCTGCGACGCCGCGCCCATGGACGGCAATAGGCTCTGGATACGCGCCAGCATGGCTTGCGGCGAGCTCCTCTGAAATTCTGCGGTGGCGGACGGCGTTTGTGAGAGTCGCTTGGATGTGGCCATGGAGAATCGATGGGCAAAAAAGAGAATATCAGCGCAACGATACTCCAAGCTGCTGTCACCGAAATGACGGCGGACGGGACAATGTGCTCGCGCTACCGGACAACAGCTGAGGCCTCCTTGCGGCGGGCGTACTTTTTGATCCACAGATACACGCCGCTGCCCAGCACAATGATGGCCACAATATCGAGCAATGCCCAGATGATCTTCAACGGCAGGCCGCCATAATCGCCGAAATGCAGGGGCTGCGATATGAACAGCGTTTTCACGTACCAGGGCATTTCCCGGGTGTCAGTCAGAACGGCAGTCTGGGCATCCACCAACACCGGCCGCAGCAGCTTGGACGTCAACGGCGTATTGCCCTTCATGAAAATGGTGTAGTGATGCGGGCTCGCGAACACCGTGCCGGGAAAAGCCAGCAATGTGGTTTTCATATCCGGAACCGCTTTACCCGCCGTGTCGAGCGCCGCCTGTGCGGAGCCGTTGGAGTCCAGAGGCGGCTCATTCATGTAGGGCCCGACCATCTCGGTCAACTGATCGCGTTGCCAAAGCGCGAGCACGATGGGATCCAGCGTGTTGATGACGCCGGTCACTCCTACCACCGTCAACCAGACGACCGTAACGATGCCCAGCAGATTATGCAGATCAAGCCATTTGGTGCTGGTTTTCAGCCGTCGTACCGTACCAAAATCGAGCTTTCGCATGAAAGGCTTGTACAGCACCACGCCCGACACGATGGCCACCACGAACATCAGCCCCATGAGTCCCAGAAACAACTGGCCCGGCAAACCGGCGTACATGTCCTTGTGCAATTGCAGCATGACATGCATGAACCCGCGGTCATTCGGCTGATCCAGCACCTGCGCCGTGCGCGAATCGAGCGAGACTAGCCAGTACTCCTCGGGCGGCGCGTCGATGCGGCTCGCCATGGACACCAAGGTCACGTTGGGATGTTCATCCTCGTCCCAGAACATGTAGCGCACGACCTTGCCCGGTTGCGCCGCCAATGCGCTCTCGACGATCCGGTCCATGCTGGTCTTTGGGGTCCCCTCGGCCATCTCCGGGGCCTCGACCACACCTGACAGATGCTCGATTTCCTCGGTAAATACCAAGGGCAGCCCAGTCAGGCAGAGCATCAGCAAGAACAATGTGCAGATGAGACTCGTCCACTTGTGGACAAAGATCCAGGAGCTCAGGCGCATTTAGAAATCCATCGTGGCCGACAGCAAGACCGTACGGCCAGTGCCCAGGTACAGGTAGCCGCCAGTGTCCAGGTTGCTCGTCGAACTCGAGGTCGCCCAGTACGACTCGTCGAACAGATTCTCGATGTTCAAACGCAACGTCAAATCATTGCCTGCGATCTTGGTCCTGTACCTCGCCCCCACGTCTACACGCGTCGCAGAAGGGATCTTGAGATCGTTGGCCTGATCGACATATTGCGAGCCGGTGTAGACCATGCGCGCGTTCACGCCAAATCCGGGAGTCAGGACATTGTCCCAATCGACGCCCAGCGACGCCTGGACACGCGGCACGCCAATCGCATCATTGCCTTCGTAAACACCGTCGGCCATTTTGTCCAGTTTTCCACGCATCAGGGTCAATCCCCCAAGCACGCGCACATCACGCACGACTTCGCCGAAAGCGTTGAACTCGATACCGCGGTTGATCTGCTTGCCATTCTCGGACAGCGCGCCATTCATGGTCGTCGCGCTGGGCCGCTTGATCTGAAACAGGCTGACCGTCGTCGCGAACGTGCCCCAGTCATACTTGGCGCCGATCTCCATCTGCTTGGTCTTCATCGGCGGCAGGGCCGTGGCCGTAGTCACCGTGGGTGGCAATGCCGATGCGCCCAAGGACAAACCCTCGATGTAATTAGCGTAGAGCGACAGATTGGATACGGGTTTGACCAACAGTCCCACCACCGGCGTTACCGCGAACTCCTTGTACTTCTCGCCAGAGGGCTCGTGCGTGAAAACATCGTAGGTCTGGTTTTCCACTGACTGTCGGCGTGCACCGACGGTCAGTTGAACGCGGTCATCCAGAATGGATAGCGTGTCGGCCAACGCGTAGCTGGTGAGCGTGGCCCGCTGGTACGCGCCGGTAGGATTACTGATGCCATCAGTGCTGGGGGTACTGGCAGACGTCGGCGAATACAGATTGCTCAGGTACACGTCGCTCCAGGGAAACACAAAGCCGATATCCGCGCTGTCGTTCAGGCGCGAGAAACTGGCCGCAACCTTGTGCTTGACGGGGCCGGTTTCGAATTGGCCGTTCACGCCGAATTCCATGCTGGTGGTCGCGGGCTTCATGATTTGCCAGGCGGGCGAGGAAACAAAATCACCCTGCTCGTTCAGCAAGGTGATATTGCCCGCAATAGCGTCCATCTTGTCGTAGCGGCGGCCGATCGCGCCATGGACAGAGAGATTGTCGTTGATGTCATACTCGACCCGCCCCGCCACCATCGTGTCCTCGACAATACTGCGGCCATATCCGGGATAGTTCAGATCCGTATCCGGCGCAGAGGGAATCGAGGTGAGGCCAGGAGAGATCGCAAATTGACGCACCACGTTGTCGATGGTCTGCTTTTGGTTCATCACATCAAATGATGCCCGCAAGCGTTCGCCCCGGTAATCCAGGCCCAGCGAGATCAAGTGATCTCTCTCGCTCTGCTTGTCTATCGTCGTACTGCCATCGCTATACATGGCGTTGAGCCGGATACCCCATTCGTTGTTTTCCCCGAAACGCCGTCCCATATCCAGATGGGCGCCGACCTGCGAGTCGGACACATAATTGACGGTGACACGTGTCAGAGGATCGTCATAGGCGCGTTTCGGAACGATATTGATGGCGCCTGCCACGTTGCCGCCCGGCGCCATGCCACTCAACAATGCGGAAGGCCCCTTCAACACCTCTACGCTCTCGGCGATTTCCAGCGGCACGCGCCAGTATGGCGACAAGCCGTACATGCCGTTGAAGGCCACGTCCTGGCTGTTGAAATTCAGTCCCCGGATCGTGAACTGTTCCTGGATATTGGTGCGCGCAGAACCTAAGCGAACAGAAGGATCATTCTCCACCAGGTCGGCAAGCGAGCGTGCTTGTTGTTGCTCGATCAACTCCGACGTATAGCTGATCTGGTTGAACGGCGTGTCCATGAAGCTGGTGCTGCCGAGCAGTCCGAGATCACTGCCGGCATTGACTTGCCCGCCCGCAAAAGGCGTGCGCGCCGGGTCCGAGTCGATCGCGACCGTCACGGTCACCGCGGGTAAAGTGGCGGCATCAGTCGTGGATTGCTGGGAGTAGGCCTGCGCCGAAAGCGACAGTGCCATGAGGACAAACGCCGAATGGATTGCCACGGCAAGCGTGCTGAAGCGCTTGGACTGATCAACATCTCGTCCATACGCGTGATGGAAAAATGAATGCATGACGTTCTTATGCTTCCCGATACGAGAACAAAGACAGGCTGATTCAGCCAACGCCGGCATTTTATTGAATAAAAATAAGAATTGTTATTGTTTTTACACAAAAATTCATTACGACCGGGTGTTTTGCGTTGCCGCCAGAAGGTCTATGGGAGCCGGCTAGATGCCGTGGCAGATAGCGCCGGGCTTCGTGCGGGAGGCCGGATAGGGATTTACCCGTAGGTGAAATCCCCTCCTTTTTTTGCGTGTGCCTGGTTCAACGATTGACGAGCTTTGCCGGAATCATCAGAACCAACAGCGCGCCGACCACTAGCACGGCCGCAGAGATGTACATTGCGATCGTTGAACTCTGGGTCAAATCGCGCAGCCATCCTATGAAATAGGGGCTGACAAAGCCGGCCAACCCTGCGAATGCATTGATTGCCGCTACCCCAGCGGCGGCAGCGCTGCCCACCAGAAATGCGGAAGGTAAAGCCCAGAACAATGGCCCCGGCGTGATAACCCCCGCTGCGGCCAGAGACAGCCCGATCAACGCCATGGGCACATGATTGCCGGCCATCGCAACAATGAGATATCCCACCGCGCCCATGAGCATGGGGATGATGACATGCCATCGCCGCTCACCCGTACGGTCGGAGCTGCGTCCGAAACTCAGCATGGCAATGATCGCCACCATATACGGCACCGCCGATAGCAGGCCGATATTCAACACCCCGGTAACACCCGAGGCCTTGATCAGGGTCGGCATCCAGAATGTCAACCCATACTGTCCCATGATGACGCAGAAATAAATCAACGACAGCAGCAGCATGCGCGGATCTTTGAAGATATGCGCGACAGACGACAGTACATGTCCATGGAGATTGCTGGGCACCTCCAGATCCTTGGCAATATGGGCCTTTTCTGCCGTTGTCAGCCACTTCGCTTTCTCGGGACTGCTATCGAGCACAAACAGTGTCGCTACCCCCAGCACGATAGACGGCAGCGCCTCGAGAAAAAACATCCACTGCCATCCCGAGTACCCATGGGTCTGGTGAAATGCCGAGATGATCCACCCCGAAATCGGCCCACCCAGGATGCCTGCCACAGGAATCGCCACCATGAACAGCGCGATGATTTGTGAGCGGCGTTTCGGGGGATACCAAGACATCAGGTAATAGATCACGCCGGGGTAAAACCCGGCTTCGGCAGCGCCGAGCAGAAACCTCAGGACATAGTATTGCGTCGGTGTCGTGACCCAGACAAAGGCCGCAGAAATCAGCCCCCAGGTGAGCATGATCCGCGCGATCCAGACTCTCGCACCGACTTTACGCAAGACCAGATTGCTGGGTACTTCCAGCAGGAAATAGCCGATGAAGAATATTCCCGCTCCTAGGCCATAGACGGTTTCGCTGAAGCCCAGCTCATCCAGCATCTGCAATTTTGCGAACCCGACATTCACTCTATCAATGTACGCCGCCACGTAGCAAAACATCAGAAATGGAATCAGCCGCCAGGTGATCTTGCGATACAGGCGCTTTTCCATATCCATCGGTAACGTAGCAGGTGACGAAAGCACAGCGTTATTCACGGTTTCCCCTCGCTTTATCAATTGTTGGACTACGAACCTGCCAAACTCACCAGCACCTCAGTCAACACTCTCGCCCCATCGGCCGCGTCTGCTGCGGTAATCGACTCGGACTCGTTATGGGTAATGCCCTCGTGGCAAGGGATAAAAAGCATCGCCGATGGGCAGAGCGGATGCAGGTATCTCGCGTCATGCCCCGCCGCCGACAAGATCTCCATCTGAGAGATACCCAGCGTATCGGCCGCATCACGGATGCGTTGCCGCATTGCCTGCGGAAACTCCAACGACATGGCGCAGGAGAGTTCCTCGACGCGGACCTTGCAGGGCGCGGCATGGGCTGCACAAATGCCTGCGATGGCATCGCCCAGTGCCGTGAGAACCGCCGAGTCCGGATGACGCAGATCGATAGAAAAGCGCACACTGCTGGGCACCACCGATGGTGCATTGGGCGTCACGTTGAGCCGGCCTATCGTGAATTTCACGATGTCCTGCTCGTCATGCATGCGCGCGGTCAGCGCCTGGATCATGCGCACCGCCGCCAGCAACGCGTCCTTACGCTCGCTGCGCAACGACGTTCCCGCATGAGACGCCTCGCCCTCTATGTTCACGACAAAAGTGCGCTTGCCCTGAATACCACTGACCACCCCGACGGTTTTTTGCAGCCGTTCAAGCAACGGGCCCTGTTCGATATGCGCTTCGACATATCCAAAAACGGGTCCGCCCAGATCGCGCTGTGGGATATCGATCAAGGCTTGCTTTGCATTGCTCAATGCATCACCCACGGACACGCCCTGTTGATCTCGGACTGTCTCGATGTCAGCCAGGCCGCGCGCGCCCGCAAACACGGCTGCCCCCATCATGCCAGGCGCAAAGCGCGACCCCTCTTCGTTCATCCAGGCCACCACATCGATGGGACGCTGCGGCTGAATCCCCGACTCGACAATCGACTGACACGCCTCTAACGCCGTCAACACACCATATGCACCATCGTATTTGCCACCCGTAGGTTGGCTATCCAGGTGCGACCCGGAGATGACAGGCGCCGCCAGCGCATCCCTGCCCGCCAACCGCAGGAAAATATTTCCCACCTCGTCACGCGAAGGCTGCAGGCCAAAGGACTTTCCCCATTCGATCAGTTGGCGACATGCGGCGATATCCTCTTGCGACAAGGCTTGCCGGTTAACGCCGCCTGCTGCCGTAGCGCCGATGCGTGCCAGCGATTCGTGGCGATCCCACAACCGCTGCTGCGATACATAGGAAGATGCCCGCTTGCTCATGACGTTTTCATGATTTCCGACGGCATCGCGCGGGGATCACGAGGCAGCCAGCGGTTTTGCGCCACCGTGGCCAGAAACTCGGCGACCAGTTGATTGAACAACGCGGGCTCTTCGATATTCAACGTGTGGCCCGCTTTGGGCAGCACTGCCAATCCCGATGCAGGAATGGTCTTTTTGAGAAAGATGCCTGGTTGCAGGCAATGATCGTCTTCGTCTCCGACCACAATCAATGTGGGGACCCGCATGGCCTTCAGCTCGTCCTCCAGATCATATAAAGACGGCCTGCGCGCCTGGACCCCTCGCATCGTCATTGCCGAACCGGCCGCCGAATGTTGCGACAACTGCTCGGCAAACTCTGCCCAGCCACGCGGATCCTTGAGCAAATAGGCAATGCGCGATGCCGCCATCGAATAGGTCTTCGAGAACTCCTTCGATCCCTGTTTTTCGAACTGGGCAGCGACCTCGATCGACACATTGCGGAAGTATTCCTCGTGCTCTTTCTCCGCGCCATAGCCCGCACCAGCTACCACCAGCGATAACGCACGCTCGGGTGCGACGAGGCCCAGATGAACCGTGGCAAAGCCGCCCATCGAAAGTCCCACCACGTGGGCTTTAGGGATCTGCAACGCATCGAGCACATCGACAATATCCAACGCCGCACGGCGTTGCGAATACTGCTCCAGGTCCTCGGGCACATCAGACGGCGGATAGCCGCGTGCATTGAATGCAATGCACCGATGACGCCGTGAAAAATAGCGCATCTGCGGTTCCCAGCTGCGCATATCGCCGCCAAACTCGTGAACGAAAATAATCGGCTCGCCCTCGCCTGCCTCTTCGTAATAGAGCTGGATATTGTCGGAAGTCGTGATGGTCGGCATGTGCGCTCCGCTCAGAACAGGTTTTCAGGGACGTCGATCGTGCGTGCCAAAGCCACCATCTCGGGCAGCAACTCGCAAAAGCGATCTGCCCAGGCCTCTGGCACCGTCAAGCTCACCTTGACGAAACGATGGCCAAAACGCTTCGTGTGGTAGGAGCCCTGGCGAATCATGACGCCGCGCGTCTGATACGCAGCAACCAATGCTTCGGGTTTGATACCCGCATCGATCGTTTCGATCACCAATAGGTTTGCGTGCGACGGATAAACCGGCACCGCAAAACCCGGGATCGCCAATGCCGCACGGGCAACGACCTCCTGATTGCGGCGCTGACGCCGCCAGATCTCGGGAAACCACTGCGCTTTGGTCTTTAATCCCGCAATGGCGGCGCGCTGCGAGAGCACGTTACTGCCGAGATTGTTGGGCGGAGCTGATGCGAAACGCTCCACCAGATCTTCGTGCGCCAGCACCGCGCCCAAACGCATACCCGCTAAACCCAGCCATTTGGAAAAGCTGTAAATCTGGATGGACTTTTCTGGGTAAAAGCGAAATGCGGGCGTGAAGTGCTCGGCGAAACTGCTGTATGTCGCATCGTGAATCAGGTACGCCCCGACCGACCGCGCAATATCGGTAAAGGCTTTGATTTCGTCCTCAGTGTGGCAGGTGCCTAGAGGATTATTCGGATCGACCAGATAGATGACCCGGGTCTTTTCAGTGACGGCGGCACGCAGCTGCTCCACGGTCAGCTTGTAGTGTTGCTCCGCGTTGTAGATCGGCAGCTCGATCACATTCGCGCCGGCCTTTTTAGCGAAATGAATCGGCCACGCCCAGCTGGGATCCGTGGTGACGAAATCCGTGCCGGGCTCGCAGATATTGCTGCAGACGTTGTAGAGCGCCTCGACGGCGCCGTCGGTCACCAGCACAGAGGCATCCGGGATGCCCATGTCTTCGCGGATGAGCTGGCGCAGTTCCTCGAAACCAGCCGGCGGCGCGTACGCGTGGTATTCACCGCTGTCCAGGGCCTGAATCACGGCCTCGCGGACGGAATCGTGCGGCGCATAGTGGTTGGTGTTCTGCCCCAACCACATCAATCCAGGGGTATTGCACAGCTTGTCAAAGTATTGATTGCGGACTTGGAAATTTTTCATGGCGTTCTACAGAGAATGAGCAGTCGTCACACCACGGCGCGGCGCGAAGCGATGCCGCCGTCGACCGTGAATACGGTTCCGGACGTGTAGCCGGAACGGAAAGAGGCCAGGAACAGGAATAGATCCGTGATCTCGTGCACTCTGGCGGGCCGCCCGAGCGGATAGCGTTCCAGCAGTTCCTCATAGCGGTCTGCGTCGCCGAGCCGGTTCTCTGCGAATTTCTTGAGCATGTTGTAGATGCGGCTCGTATCGACTGGGCCGGGATTAACGCCGATGACGCGGATGTTGTCATCCAGGCTGGTGCCGCCCAGGGCGCGCGTGAGCGCCATCAGCGATGCATTGCCGGCCGCACCCTCGATGTAGTTCGGATCGCAGACCTCACCACCGTTGCCGATATTGTTGAGAATGACGCCGCCGCCGCGCTGTTTCATCCGGGGATACACGAGACGGATCATGTCGGCGTAGCCGAAGCCTTTCAGCGCCCAACCGTCGCGCCATTTCTTGCCGTCGATGTCGAACAGCGTGCCGCTGGGGATCACGCCCGCGTTGTTGATCAGGACATCGACATCGCCCGCCTCATTCACGATTTGCTCGCAGGCGTCTGGCGCGGTCATGTCTACGGCGGTCACCGTGACTTTGACCTGGTTGCGTTCCTCGATCTCTCGGCGCAGTTGATCCAGTTTGTCGGCCGAACGCGCCGTCAGGTGCAAGTCGCATCCCTCTTCGGCAAACGCGAGTGCCAGCCCTTCGCCTATTCCTTGCGAGGCCCCGGTGATCAGAATTTTCTTTCCCGTCAGCTGCAAATCCATGTTGTCCGCGTTCCTCTCTTAAGCACGTAAATCCGATTACGTATGCATAATATGGAACTCTTGTATACATATATAGCTGGGGTTAATACTTATACAACGGGATGCAGAAAAAAGCCTGCGTAGGGACAGCGTTGATTTCTTAGGAAGAACGAGGACTATCTCCCAGGGACATCATGTGTTCACCCAGGCTATCAATGTATACAAGATAGACCCAAAGACTCTTGAGGCGATCTGGACATTGTTCATTCACGCTGTCCAATTTCAAGGAAACAGGCTCGCCGTTAGGCACGCTCGATGTCGACGGCAGCAACAAGACGAGCGTCGTGCTCTCGCCGATGGTAAAAGTCGGCGGCTGCTGGGATTGGGATGACAAGACGATCGCACGACCCTTCGCTGCCCTCGGGGCCAATTTCCGGCCGGACACCTTCGATGCGCGCGGAATACGGCCTCGAATGAGCTAACGGTTATCGCCGACCTTCACATCGCTACTTCAAACTGGCATACGCATCATCGTCGATGATCAGTGTAAACATCTTTGCCCGTTCGCAATACCTCACAGGCACGATGCGGCCTATACGCAATAGTGATGGCGCGTTCTCAGTGAACTGCTGCTCGATATCCGCCTTGAATTTAAGTTCGGTATCGTCGTCCGGCTGTACCTCGAGCCGTACGGCATACCACTTTTTGTCAGGCTCTTGCTCAGTGATTCCGGAAAACTCTGCAGACAAAATCGTCGCCACCCCAGGCAGGCCGTGGTCATGAATATCCTGAGAAATGAGCCCGAGCAGCGAGCGCCGATACACAAACAGAAAGTGCCCTATCAAATACAGCGATACCGAGACATTGATGTAGAGCAGTTCGTTCACAGGTTTGCCGAGCGCCAGCAACACGACGAAAATGCCCAACACCACGGTACCGGCAGCCAGGAACAGGACACCTAGCACAGTCGCCCATGCGTATTTTTTAACCATGAGATCGTAGTACAGACATGACGTCGAACGTGAAACCCATGACGTGTCGGACTGCGCACATCAGGCCAGCACGATGACTTTCTTTTGATCCATTTTCAGATACAAGCCCAAGGTATTCCAGAAATTTTGCAGGGCTAGGCATAGCCAACGAATGACCATTCCGCCACATGCCACAACCGTTGTAGAAAACAAGGCAATTGTCGCTCCCAACATGAACAATGTCCCTGTTGCCACCCCGACGACACTCGACGGCATATCGATGGTGATGGGTGCCACCGAGTAAAGGTTATGCGCAGGTTTGTTCTGAATGAAAATGTTAGTGGTGGGCAGCTTCATGCAACTCAGCATGTCATTTTTGGACGGGCCCGTGATATATGGCCCAAGTCCAATGCTTTTACCGCTACCCATGCATCCCCAAAAAGGCATCATGTTCTCCCGTTTAAACGTTCCAGAGTTCCGCGCTAAATAGCTCTTCGTCCTTTTCGATTGCACCAACGCGTGTCTTGACATCCGTCGTCGTCACGGCGCGGTGAAACCGGGTGCTATTCAACGTCACATCGTCAAAGTTGCAATCATTCAGCACGGCATAGGAAAAATCCGCATACTGCAAATCGGCCTGAACAAAATAGCATTTCTCAAATGACGATTTGCCAAACCCGCCCATATCAATGCGGGCGCCACTAAAATTGCTGTGATACACAACAGCGCCGTTCCACATCGACTGACTCAGCTTGGCATTGCTGAATACCGTTTCGTGTATGTCAGCCTTGATGAATACGCCGTTGCGCGCATCGGCCTCGGCAAAATTCGTATTGGAAATCTTGCTGTCACTGAAATTGCACATTGCCAGCTTGCAAGAGGAAAAATCCACCTCTTTCAGTATGGCCTCATTGAACTGGCATCCAGACAGATCCAAACCGGAAAAGTCATGCCCAGACAAATTGCAGCCAGATAGCGCCACATCCTTCATCGTAATATTGGATAAGACACATTCGCGCATATCCAACGTCAAGAATATAGAGCCCGAAATCGTCGCCCCACTGAAATCTGCCTTGGTTAACGTTGAATCGACAACATACGCATCCGTCAAGCGTTGCTCTTTCAGGCTGATACCGGTGGCATCACAATTGGTGAATTGAATTTTGTCCAAATGGCATTCGGCAAACAGCACGCCGCATAAGGTCGACTCGGAAAAGTCTGCTTCGCCAAGCGTACATGCCTGAAAATTGCTCTGACTAAAATCACAGTTATTAAAGCGCACCCCTGACATATCGGTACCTCGGAAGGCCGCATTCTTGAACGCGCAATGCGAGAACATGCTGTCCTTTAACGAACCGCCGTCAAAGTCTGTAGCCGAAAAATCCACGTTATAAAAAGCCATGCCGCTAAGATCATCATCTTTGAATGACTCTCCCGTAGCACTCACCCCCTGTATCGGCTCGACAGACTCGCGACGGCTGACTATATATGCTCTACTCATATCAACCTCTTCGCTGCCCTGAGGTTGTCACGATAGGGAGCGACGCGGGTACGCTGCGTATAAGTGTTATGGACTATCGTCGACGCATCGAGCAGCGTTTCCGACATATCCGCGCGAAACAGGTTGCAATGAGACAGATTGGCTCCAATAAAACTGGATTTCTGAAAATTACCCGTCATCAAATTACTGTCCGACAAATCCGCCATATCTAAGTTGGTGCGCATGAACAGGGATTGTGGCGTCTGTATATTGGTCAGAACACACTGTTGCAAGCTCGCTAGAGAAAAATCGCATTGTTCAAAGAAAGATCCCTGCATACTGGATTTTTCGAATACGACACCTCGAAACAGGCATTGCATAAAACGACTGTGCTCGAATACACAGTCGGTAAATTTCTCGTCCTCTGTGAATGTCACCTTCGTCAATGACGAACTCACAATCCGCACATGCGTATTCCGAGTCTCCATAAAGACGGAATTCGTCATCGTGCTGTTCGAAATCACCACGTCGTGCAACACGGACTCGTTAATATCGATCTTGTCAAAGTGGCACTGGTCAAGCTCACATTGTGTCCATTGCGACGACTCGAAAGAAACGTCGCCAATCTTCACCCCTTTGAAACGCGTGTGCTCGAACTGCATATCGCTTGCACTGAAGTCCTTGATCGTAGTGCCTTCGAAATGGCAATTTCGAAAATACGTGCGCACCTCGACAATCAGATCAGACAACTCGGCATCACGAAATGAAACCTGTTGGAATGACGCCTCACTGATATTGGTGCTCGTCAGGCGCGCGCCATCCAAGTTGGTCCGCAAGAACAGGCCGCGAGCGAGCACGGCCTCATTGAATATCGCGCCGGACAAATTGGTATCCGAAAAGTCGGCCCCCTCCAACCAAGTTCCCGAGAAATCGGCACCCGACAGATCCATATTTGATAGATCAGCACCTGTCAGATTCATTTGGCTGAGATTCTTGCTGGAACGATAACGTCTGAGCACCTTCTCGCGCAGTCTGACGGCACGATGCTCTCCCACCCGAGCAACACCATCCTGATAATGCACGGAGTACAAGTACATTTTCGATAGAGACTGGCGTCCATAAGCATAGGCGTCATGCAGCTTGTTAAACGGAACTTCGGCGACTCCCAACGCGCTGCGCATCTCGCGTCGCGTCTGCATAGACCCCAAAAAACCACTCATCCCGTCGACATCTGGCGGGCCACTCGTTGGAATATGAGGAAGGCTTCTTTCTGTCGAACGATCCAGGCCGTCATAAATTTCACGAGTCAAGCGACGCTGGAACTCCGACATACTCGTATCCGTGTCCAACCTGGCCAAATCCGCGTGGCGATCCTGTTTATATTCCTCCAGCGAGTCTTCCAACATTTTGTCATTTTGCTCGACCAAATCGGGCAGATCATCAAGCGACATGGGCTTGATCGGTCCGACAAATGCGCCGTGCGGATAACCAGCACTTTCCGCAAAGCGACGCATCTTTGAAATCACCGCGTTGTCGTCCAATGGTATTTTCTCGATCCACGGCGCAAGCATATCGGCCGGCATCAGCTCGCGATCTCTCAAGGCGTGCAGTGCCGATTTCTCTGAGTCAGTGCGTAGCTGAAAAATGGTGTGGTAGTCGTCGATGGAGCGCGGACTATCCATGTGATCCATGCCCGCCATGATGGCATTGACGTCATAAGCGTCATCCTCATCAATGGGAAGCTGCCCGTGAAACAACAACACATAACTGCATTTGTGCGGAACGAACCATACTGTGGTCGGCCGCATCGGCATTTCGTCCAACTGGCCAGGAGTGTCGCGCCGCTCAATAAAACAGCGAGCTTTCAGACTGGGGAGCGTACCGGACCAACAATGCAGATCGGGATGCATATTCCAGATCTCGAATGTTTCGTCCATGTTCAATGCTTTTTTTTCCGTCCAGATCTGATCCTCTGACGCGGCATTGAATACACTGGGCTGCATATCGTCGAAAAAGCCCGTGCCGACTGTCCTCACCCATTCCTCATCGTAGCTGCCCATTTTGCTCATACGGGCAGGCCATTCGATATTGATTTGGCCAAAATTCCAAGGCTCGACAAGCTGGCCTTTGGTATGAACACGATCCGTCAACGATTCCAGATTAGGTAATCTAATAACCTGGTTTCCTTGGACGTCCACTGCGTCCAACCCCGTGCCACGCGGATTATCGGGAAAGGACGGCCCACCGAAAGAGTTGGCCCATGACAAGGATTGACATTCAAACGGCACAGGATCAGAGATGGTGTCCCCTAACCAGTAACGGTCGCCAAATACCAGACCATCTTTTTCTTTGGTTCCAACGCGCACTCGAACGACACAATGCGTTTGATCCTCTTGATGTGCGGTATATGCGTTGCCACTGACCAGATATTCCGGATGCGGCTTGGGCATGACAAAATCCAGCACCTCATCGGAATCCAATTCCGGCAGAATATCGTGTATCAATGTATATTCCGGCTCGATTAGCGGGCGATCCCCCTCGTGCTTGATCAACACGGCCAACGTGACCGCCAGATACTTCCCATTACGCCATCGGTATGGACGCGGCATGACCATCATGCGCAGCGGCTTTATTATTTTCATGCATTCACTTAAATATCAGTTTGCCTGCTGACCATAGTTTGATCAGACTTCGGGACACGAAATTTTTGACAGCTGTGTTGTGCCGATCTTCTTTCAAGGTCGTCACGGCGGCCACATAGAAATCGCCTAGAAAACCGATTTCTTTGGCAGGTGCGATTGCCGCCGTTTTCTGCCAATGAAACGCCCCGGTTATCGAAGAATACCCAAGGCTAAGCAAACTCTTGGACACTGGATTGGGAGACTCCATCGTGTATCCCCCCCAATAGATGGAGTTGGATTTGTCGATGATGCTTTCATCGTGATCTGCAGTTGCGGTGTAGTTCAAACAATCGATCGTGAGCTTGGACGTCGTCGTCTGGATATAAGTATTCGTTATCTTCCAGTCCGTCTTGTTCGTCACGGTCTTTGTCTCGTTGCCCAGGTATGTTTCTGTCACGAGACCCTGTACCATCGCCTTCAGATAGCCGAAAATCTCCAGCCCGGGTGCGCTTGGATTTTGAGCTACAGCAATGGCAACGGCCACCGCCGCTCCGGCCTGTGCGGCTAACGCCGGCGGCAAGCCCTCACTAAGGGCTTCCTTCGTCTTGGCCCTCGCGACATTCTTGTCGCCTCCCGCCTTTTCCGCTTCTTCTCCTGCCGCAGTCACCGCCAAATCATTTTGGTCGCTGGCATTGACATCCTTGCCTTCATCCAGAACACGCTGCTTGGCCTTATTTCCCGCCACATTTGGGTCAGCAACCGCACTGCCCACAACCCCTTGAGCCAACTCGGTCAAATTGGCGTTGGGATTGTTTTTGGCTAGTTGAGTTACTGTCTCAGAGGCCGCAGCATTTGTCAGGGGATCGACGCCATAATCCTTCAGTACGTCGGAAACTTCTGTTCCGATGTTGCCAGGCGTGAGGTCCACCATACCGATCCGCTGTGCGGCCTTATCGGCATCGGAGCCAGGAATGACATTAAAAGGAAGCGACATAATCTATTTGAGAAAAGCCTTTGCCGTCGAGATGATTTTCTTCCCGAATACCCGGACTTCAGCGGCGGATTTTCGATGATCCTTAAACTTCAGTTTGACTTTGCTATTCCACACCAGATCGGAATCAAATACCGCTAGATACACCCGTCCCAATGTCTCGGTGACAGTCGCTACGGCCAGGCTTTTGACTCTCCCTCCCCAGCGGTATTTATAGATGAGGTTAACGGAGTAGCTTTTCTGCGCGTATGAATCGTAGCTGCCCAGATACTTACCTACAGCGGCGCCCTCGTGCGCTCGAACGTCTTCGCCGCTGCTCGATGTTTTAATCGTGTCGCACGTGACCACAAAATTATTAGCCTTCATGTTGTAGGTCGTATTAGACAAATTCGTATGGATAGACGAATCCGCTATCTTGAGCAGCTCAGTGTTCTTGAAGATATATTCCGCGTCACCGTGCACCATCATCGTCAAGTAGCCAAAAATCGAGAAGGACTCCGCCTCGGCCATGTTCTGCGCCAAGATTGCAGCCACTGCGGCCGCAGCGGCCATTTCCGGGCTGGAGCCCTCCTCCATATATTGGTGAATCTTGGTACGCAGATCCTGCTGTGATTGCGCATCGACAACACCTGCATTGCGCAACACACCATTAGCTTCGTTAAACGCGATGTCCTCTTGCTGCTGCGCCGTCAATGCATCCAGCGGTTCGCCCGTCGCCTTCAGCGCCGCCGCCACACGCTCTTTCGCATTGCTGCTGGCCACAGCAGGATCCGCCAAGGTGATGCCGACCACATTTTCGGCCACCTTTTGTGCTTGAGCGGGATCTTTCGTGGCCAGGTCTCCCACGGCGGTGCTGGACACTGCCGCCGTCACCGGATCACCGCCGTGAGAGACGATGGTCTGTTTCACGAAGTCCTGCAGCGCAGGAATATCCAAGTCGGGGCCCTGATTGGCAAAATAATTGCTCACTTCATCCACAGCTGCAGCGGCATCTGAACCCGGAAGGACATGCGGGATGTTCTGATAAGGATCAGTCATGGCTATCTCTCGATATCAAAACACGGCTTGGCGAATCGATAATAAAGCGCTTCATTACGGAAGAATGATGAGAAATGCCGCGAAACCCAACAAAAAGTCGTTGGCCTTTTTATTGATCTTGTCTGATTTCTTATACACAAAGCCAAATGTCCCCGCGCGGGTCAGGCCACGAGTCCGCATATAACCTGCCGTACCCACCTTGAATGTCGCATAACTGGCGTTGATCAAGCTCAGATCCACACCAAATACACCCAACGAGTTTTCACATCCCGACGTGTGCATGAAATACGTCGTTGCCATCGTAAAACTACAATCACTGCGTTCCGACACTTTCCTCGTCGTGACGATATTCGTTTCTTTTTCAGACGCAAGAATAGCAATCGCGTTCGCGGTCAACTTGACGTCTTTCGCATTAACGTCAACGTCACCCGTGTGCGTATAAACCGTATCACCTACGGTCGTCTTTATCTGCGAATTCTTAAAATCGAGGTCCACATAATCGTAGACCGTTACTTTCAGATTGCCATAAATATCGATGCCCGCGGGTAGCAACTTTCCGCCAGAGGCGGCATTGATAATCGCCGCCTGTGCCTGGGCGGCGAGCTCGGGGGACATCCCCGCATTTTTCATCGCATCGCGGGCATCATTTAACGCGCTGTTTGCCCCACTGGTCATGGATATTTTTTGACCATCCGGCAAATTTGCGTTCTTGGCATCGATGAATTGTTGGATATCTCCAGAATCAGGAATGCCCTTCTTGTTGTTTGCATCCCGATAGCCCAACAATTGATCGCGTTGCTCGACCAGAGACGGTCGAGCATCCATGGATTCCTGATATACCTGCGTTGCAGCGGCCGAGGCTGCAACGTCGGGTTTCATCCCTTGCTCATAGTACGAATTCGCTAAATCTACGGCTTTGCTTTCAAGCGCAGAATCCCCATTAGCGCCAAGCTTGGCATGCTCCGCAATAATGTTTTTAACGGCATCCGCAGGTGGATTAGTACCCAGATTGTTGATATCTTGATTGACACCCTCTACCACTTCGGTAGCAAGATTCGTGTCCGACATGGGGAGTCTCCAAAAAGGCGCTCGAGTCAGCCCACATTACCAAATATGGTTTTCTTGAAATTCCCGATCTGTACCGAACCAAAGGCGCCCGATAAGAAGTGACCCACCGCACCAATCTCAGTCACGGCCTGCACGCCGGTCTGCGTGGTCGTCAACAACCCCGTCGTTGATGTCACAACATCGCCCTGGGTTTTTTTCAGCACAGTGCCCTTGGTGTCTTCGGAATAAGCCTTTTGATTGACAGTGGTCGCGCCATCCCGGATAAGGTCTGTCGTCTTTTTGACATGTACGCGCAATGAGCCAGCAGTAATCGAGTACAAGCCAGTCACATCGACGGTGTAGTCGCCTCCCACTGTGTGGTCGTGATTATTCACCACCTCATTATTCATGTCCTTCTGCGCCCGTTGGTGCACCAACTCACACCCCAGCGTGTCATCAAAAATCATCTTGTTGCACATTGTCGGGTCGCCATACACCGACTGGCTGCGGAAACCACTCTGATTTGCCCCGCCCGGCAACTCCACTGGCGGCATGTTGTTGGCGTTATAAACACGCCCCAACACGATCGGCCGATCCGGGCAGCCGCCGATAAAATCGACAACCACTTCGTCATTGATCCGCGGCAGCTGCAACCCGCCAAATCCGCCACCGGCCCACGGGCTCGATACCCGCACCCAGCACGAGCTGCTTTCGTTTTTCTGCCCGTAGCGGTCCCAGTGGAATTGGATTTTGATCCGGCCGTATTTGTCGGTCCAGAGTTCCTTGCCCGCCGGTCCGACCACACGCGCCGTCTGCGGGCCGTGGGTGCGAGGAATCGGCGTCGTGCGAGGCGCGCGATATTGCACGTTCGACGGCAGAGCCGAGAATGACTCCTCGTAAAACTCCTCAGTACCGCTCCCACTGGAATAGCCGCCCACGCTCATCCGGTAGTTCACCATCACCACCAGATACTCGCGGTTTTCTGCTTTGCGCGGATGATTTCGCAGGGTAAACAAATGCCCCGGCGCCAGGCCCCGGGCGTTGCTCAGCCCCAAGTTTTGTTCCTGAATACTTTGCAATTCCTCCAGGCGAATACGAGCGTATTGCTCGCCGTGCTGGGCCTCTTGGAAACCGCCCTGCCATTCGAACATTTCGAGGTTGCCCGGCTCTGAGCCGCCTTTGCGCTTGGACATGGCATCCAGGCTCGCCCCCGGTTTCGTAAAGTCGTAGTCCACCGTGGCATAGCCGTCAGGTGTCACCTGCGCCGAGACTTCCCACATCGAGATGCACTCTTCCTGCGGCGTCGCTACCCGGTCGGGCCCATAGTAGGGAATCGTCTCGTAACCGGGCGCCGGACTATGCGAGGCAATATCGTCGGTCATGACCAGTGTGTGCTGGTCTTTATCGTGCTTGAAGTAGTAGTAAATCCCTTCGTGCTCCATCAGGCGGCTGATGAAGGCAAAATCCGTTTCCTGATATTGGACGCAGTATTCCCACGAGCGATAGCTGCCCGTGAGTTTCATCTCGAACGGATACCCGTATTCCCCGAGCACCTCTTTGATAATGTCGGGAATGTTTTTCTGCTGGAATATCTTGTTATCCGAGGTCTGCGTCAGATACCAGAGCCATGGCTTGACCGTGGCTTTATATATGTAATTGCGCGAGACGCTGTTTTCGCGGCCCACCATGACGCAACGCACCACTTGCCCGCCGAGGTAACGTTTCGCGGATGAGGTGGCTAATTCGAGGGTCAACGGCTTGCCCAGCAGTTGTTTCAAATCCAGGTTGAAATTGTCAGCCAGCAGCTCGACTTCGAATTCGAACAGTTGCGACAAGCCCTCATATCCTGCCATTTGCCGGAATGTCAGGCCGTCTACTGCCGTATGGGCAATGATGGGGCGAGACTGAAGGACGCTAGGAATATCCACAAACTTTCTCCAGAGACTATCTCCGACCCGTTGCCGCGACCACACGACTGACCATCCAGGATGTTCATCCCAATGTCATGTAAACCACGCACAATGGCCCGTTATAGACTAATCAAAGCAAACTACTGGAAGAAAAATAGGGACTCAATGCGGTTTTCCCTAATAGATGCAACGAATCTATAACTGTCTGAAACGCCAGAAGAATCTGCCCAATAGAGCGCGTCGGCCAGCGGCTACCTCTTGTTACCACAAAGCCTGAACGCGTTCCTGTTACAGTGACGGCCGTCACCATTTTTGAGGCGCTGCCTGGCGCCACCTGCCGTGCCCGTCCTTCCCCCTGCTTCGCCCCCCTTTGTTGTGCTGGACGCCTGCGTGCTGATGTCCGGCATCATGCGCCGCCTGATGTTGAGCCTGGCTGCTCACGGGGTTTACCAGCCCGTATGGAGCGAACGTATCGGTGAGGAATGGCGCCGAAATGCCGCCCGGCTATGGGCGATCCCTCTGGATGTGTTGGAAATGCAATGGGCGGAGATGAATGACCGCTTTCCGCAAGCGACAGAACACGATCTGGAGATCTACGAAGCCGGGTTACGTTACAGCGATCCCAAGGATTTTCATGTCATTGCAGCGGGACTGGCGCGGCGAGCGCGTTGCGGGCTGCAACAACCGCCCCAGGTACTGGTGACCACCTGGAATCTGAAGGACTTTCGCCGTTCTGAGCTGCGACGCCAGGGGCTGGACGTATTTAACCCGGATAAATTGTTGTCGCAGTGGTGGCAAGACAATGCGGACCAGTTGCGAGAGTCGATTCGGGCGATACCGGCGGACTATATTGCGCTGGGCCGGGATCCGGAACCGCTGGACGCGACACTGCATCGCGAGCGGCTATATCGCCTGAAGGCGCTGGTCGCTCGCGACGGTCTATGAAACTGAGACGCCCGCCAGGGCGTTCAATGGTCGTGATTGCTCGCCGCAAATCCTGCAGCGTTCAATATATCGATCACTTCCTGAATATGCTCAGGACCGCGAGTCTGTAATACGAAATCGACTTCGACGTTCCGTACCGGTAGCGCGGTAAAGGCGCGTTGGTGATGCACCTCGGTAATGTTGGCCTGGGCATCTGCGATCAGTTTGGTGGCGTGCGCCAAGGCGCCGGGCAAGTCGCGCAAATCCACCCGGATACGCGCCAGGCGGCCCGCGCGCACCATGCCGCGTTCGATCAACTCACCCAGCATCAACGGATCGATGTTGCCGCCGGTCAGCACCAGCGCAACGCGTTTGCCGCGAAAACGTTGCCCGCCTTCGGCTTGATCGCGCAGCAGTGCGGCCAAGCCGGCTGCTCCCGCGCCCTCGACAACGGTTTTCTCGATTTCCAGGAGCACGACGATAGCGTGCTCGATATCGCTCTCGCTGACCAGTTCGATACGATCGACGGTGCGGCGAACGATTTCTTGGGTGATGACGCCAGGGGATTTCACTGCGATGCCTTCGGCGATCGTGTAATGCCCAGGCGTCATCGATGCCCCCTTCACGGCAGCGTACATGGACGGAAAGCGCTCGGTTTGTACGCCGACGACTTCGATACCGGGTTTGATCGCTTTCGCAGCGGTCGCAATGCCGCTGATCAAGCCACCGCCACCGATGGCGATGACCATGGCGTCCAGGTCCGGCTGGTCCTCCAGCATTTCCAGCGCCAGGGTGCCCTGCCCCGCGATGACGGCCTCGTCGTCGTAGGGATGGATCATGATCAGGCCACGCTCACGCACGAGTTCGTAGCCATGCGCCTGCGCATCGTCAAAGGTATCGCCATGCAGGACGACTTCCGCGCCGAAACGCCGCGTATTGGCGACTTTGACCGTAGGCGTGAATCGCGGCATGACGATCACGGCAGGCACACCCATGCGCTGCGCGTGATAGGCCACGCCCTGCGCGTGGTTTCCGGCGGACACAGCAATGACGCCCTTGCTGCGCTCCTGCGGCGTCAGCGCCAGCATTCGATTTAACGCACCGCGCTCTTTGAACGAGGCGGTGAACTGCAGGTTTTCGAATTTCAGCCAGATCTCGGCGCCCAGGATATCGGAGAGCGTCCGCGAGTGCGTAAACGGCGTTTTATGCACTTGCCCTTGTAGACGGGCTCGGGCGGCTTGTATGGCGGCGAGATCGATCACGGTCGAATCCAATCAGAATTCCTGAGTGTAAATCCTCAGCGCACGGGCAGGAAATTAAAGAACAATAGTCCCTGCGCATAATTGATCCCGATGCGCCGGTCGTTCTCGCCCAACAGGTTGGCAATCAAATCCAGTCGGCCAATAATGGCGCCGAATTCGCGCTCGAAACTGAGGTTGGTGACGGTGGGCGATATTTCGTTGGCCAATAACAAAGGCTCACCCGCCAGATTGCGGCGAGATGCCAGCAACCAGGCAGCAGCCTCGACGTTGCGCGCGGCGTTGTAGACCCGTTGCCCATGCAGCACATCGGACACGTAAATACGCGTTTTGTCGTTGTGGGCAGCGATCAGTGTATCTGCCAGGCCATAAATAAAGGCAGCGACCCGGTCGCGGGTATAAGCAGGATCTAGCGAGACAGCCAGGATCTGAATATCGCGTAACCCACTCAGGTCGGCAGGCGGTGTGCGGGTTTCGATCATTTTTCGCACTCGGGCCACGGCTGCCTCTTGTGTGGAGACACCGGCTTTGCGCCATTCGCGGGGATTGCGGCGATACAGCTTGTCCAACAGGCTGTACAGGCTGTCCAGGTTGTCGCGAATTTCCAGGGTGACGGTCCGGTTGAAATCAGTTTGTGCAAACTGATCCATGGACATCGTTTCGCTTTCCGGTCCAACCGCCTCGGGCTGACCTAGCGAACAGCCGGCCAGCCACAACAGGCTGCCGCTCGCACACATCCAGGCTACCCACCGTGGGCACCTCATGCCCGTATGATTCCTGTGCTGACCAATGAGTGCTCCGTCGTGTCGTGGCAGGCACCCCATGTTCCTGCATCCTCGCGTCCAGGAATTTACCGTAAACAAAACAAAAACGGCACCTCGCGGTGCCGTTTTTGCTCAAGAAACGCAAAGCTTATTCAGCTTGCGGCGCCGATTGAGGGGCGGCTTCAGCACCGGGTTGCTGCTGTTGCTCGATCCCGCCGATGGCTTTGATGGACAGACGCAGACGGCCCTTGTCATCAGCCTCGATGACCTTGACGCGGACCTGTTGGCCGACCTTGAGCACATCGTTGATGTTGGCGATGCGGTAGTTGGCGATTTCCGAGATGTGCAGCAAGCCATCACGGCCCGGCAGCACTTGCACGATGGCGCCGAAATCCAGCAGGCGCAGGACGGAACCGTCGTAGACCTGGCCGACTTCGACATCCGCGGTCAGCTCGACGATACGGCGTTGGGCTTCTTTAGCCTGAGCCTCGTCCACGCTGGAGATCACGATCGTGCCGTCATCGGAGATGTCGATCTGGGTGCCGGTTTCTTCGGTGAGGGAGCGAATGGTAGCGCCGCCCTTGCCGATCACGTCACGGATCTTTTCCGGATTGATCTTGATGGTCAGCATGCGCGGCGCAAAGGCCGACAGCTCACCACGCGAACCCTCGAGGGCCTCGGTCATCTTGCCCAGGATGTGCAGGCGGCCTTCGCGGGCCTGGGCCAGCGCAACCTGCATGATTTCCTTGGTGATGCCCTGGATCTTGATGTCCATCTGCAGCGCGGTAATACCGTTTTGCGTACCGGCCACCTTGAAATCCATGTCGCCCAGGTGATCTTCGTCACCCAGGATGTCGGTCAGGACAGCGAATTTGCCATCGTCCAGGATCAAGCCCATGGCCACACCGGCCACGTGATCCTTGAGCGGCACGCCGGCGTCCATCATAGCCAACGAGCCACCGCACACCGACGCCATCGACGAGGAGCCGTTGGACTCGGTGATTTCCGACACCAGACGGATGGTGTACTGGAAATCCTCATGGGGAGGCAGCAGCGACACCAAGGCGCGCTTGGCCAGACGGCCGTGGCCGATTTCGCGGCGCTTGGGCACACCGATACGGCCAGTTTCGCCGGTCGCAAACGGAGGCATGTTGTAGTGCAGCATGAAACGGTCACGGTATTCGCCCATGAGCGCGTCGATGATCTGCTCGTCTTGCTTGGTGCCCAGCGTAGCGATCACCAGAGCCTGTGTTTCACCGCGGGTGAACAAGGCGCTGCCGTGTGCACGCGGCAACACGCCCAGGCGCACGCTGATGGGGCGCACGGTGCGGGTGTCGCGGCCATCGATGCGGGGCTCGCCGTTCAGGATCTGACCGCGAACGATGCGGGCCTCGAGGTCGAACAGAATGTTGTCGACTTCGACCGCGTCAGGAGCGTCTTGGCCAGCAGCGGCGGCCTGCTCGGCCAGCTTGGCATGCACGTCGGCGTAGGCTTCACGCAATTTCGTCGTGCGGGCCTGCTTTTCGCGAATCTGATACGCCGCCGCCAAGCTGTCTTGGGCAGCCGTGGAGGCTGCGGCAATCAGGCTTTCGTTTTTGGGAGCAGCTTGCCATTCCCAGTCGGGCTTGCCAGCCTCGCGCACCAGCTCGTGGATGGCGTTGATGGCAGCCTGCATTTGCTCGTGGCCATACACCACGCCGCCGAGCATGACTTCTTCGGACAGTTGCTGAGCCTCGGACTCGACCATCAGCACGGCATTTTCGGTACCGGCGACCACCAGGTCCATCTTGGACGACTTCAGTTGCGACGCGGTGGGGTTCAACACGTATTGGTCATCGATGTAGGCCACGCGAGCGGCGCCGATCGGACCATTGAACGGAATGCCCGAGATCGCCAAAGCAGCGGAGGCGCCGATCATGGCCGGGATATCGGGATCGATGTCGGGATTGACCGACAGGGTATGCAGTACCACTTGGACTTCGTTGTAGAAGCCTTCGGGGAACAACGGACGCAACGGACGATCGATCAGGCGCGAGGTCAGGGTTTCCTTTTCGGAGGGTTTGCCTTCGCGCTTGAAGAAACCGCCGGGGATACGGCCCGCGGCGTAGGTTTTTTCGATGTAGTCGACCGTCAGCGGAAAGAACGTCTGACCGGGTTTTGCCTTTTTGGCAGCCACGACGGTGGCCAATACAACCGTATCGTCCACGGACACCAGCACAGCGCCGGAGGCCTGACGGGCGATCTCGCCGGTTTCCAGCACGACCGTATGCTGGCCGTATTGGAACGATTTAGTCACTTTATTGAACATGACGAGAATTCCTTACAAATGAAAAACCGTGGCCGCTGCGACGAACGCCGCACCGACCACGGTTGTGTCATGGGGAGCCTGCCCCGTCGATCACTTGCGCAGACCGAGTTTTTCGATCAGTGCGCGGTACGAATCGGGATTGCGACCCTTGAGGTAGTCGAGCAGTTTGCGACGACGGCTGACCATGCGCAGCAGACCGCGGCGCGAATGGTGGTCCTTCATGTGTTCTTTGAAGTGACCGGTCAACTCGTTGATACGAGCGGTCAGCAGGGCTACTTGGACTTCGGGGGAACCGGTATCGCCTTGGGCGCGTTGAAACTGAGCGACGATGTCGGCTTTTTTGATGTCAGCTACGGACATGGAATGACCTCTTCGGACTGGCGGCAGGGCCGAGGTGCCCTACCGTGGTTTTAAAAAACGGCAAACAGTTGCGCAGGCGCTGGCATGCGCGAAATACGACTTTTTGTACAACTTTTTGACGTGCGTTCAATATTAATTTGCCCGGCCATACACAATAGCCGGGCAAATCAAGGATGGAATTATAGCCGATTCGCTAGAATTACCCTACTAGGCCGGAATACCCGTTGTCTGGCCGCCTTTTTCGGGCGCTGGCCCCATGGCCGCCGCCCGCCGGAGAATCGCCATGCCCCGTCATATTTACCGCTTGGCAAGCCGCGCCGTGGCGCTGACCGCCGTGCTGGGCGCCCTGTCGGCCTGCGCCAATCTTGCCCAGGTACCGCCCGGCGCCCCGATGGCAGAGGTCACCAGCCAGTTTGGCCGGCCCAATTTTGAATGCAACCGGGCCGACGGCACGCATCGCGTCATCTGGACCACCCAACCGTCCGGCCAGTACGCCTGGGGCACGGATCTCACGGCCGACGGACGCACCGAGCAGATCGTTCCGATCCTGACCGATCCCTATTTCAAGCAGCATTTGGCGCAAGGTATGACGGCGGAGCAAGTCCAGTGCGAGTTCGGTCCGCCGGCCGATATCTCGGGTGTGGGTCTGCCTAGCGTGCGCGAAACTGTCTGGGCGTACCGCTACAAGCAGTCGGGCGTCTGGAATTCGCTGATGTATGTGTATATGGGGCGTGACGGCAACCACGTGACCCGCTATCACCCCGGCCCTGATCCGTTGTACGACGAGGATAGGCGCTGGCGCTGAGACGGCCCCAGACACTACCCGGGCCTAAAAAAGAAAGCGCGCATGCCAGATGACCTGGCGATGCGCGCTTTTCGAGTCAAAACGGCCAGACTCAGTCCGAGTGCGAGCGGCGCTCTTGTTGAAAACGCCGGGCGCGATTCCAGCGCCAGAACATCACCACCCAGCCCGACAGGCCATAGAGTACAAACAAGCCGAACAGGACAACCGGGGGGTCGCTGGACACGAAGACGAATACGGCGACCACCAGCAAAATGCCCCAGAACGGCACGCTGCGGCCCAAGGCAAAGCTCTTGCCGCTGAAGAACGAGGCATTCGACACCATGCTGACGCCCGCATACATGGTCAGGGCGAACGCCACCCAGCTCAGCACGCTGTCGTGCAGGGGCAGCTTGTTATCGATCGCCAGCCAGACAAAACCCGCCACCAGCGCAGCAGCAGCCGGGCTGGGCAACCCCTGGAAATAGCGTTTATCGACGACCCCGATATTGGTATTGAAACGGGCCAGGCGCAGCGCCGCCCCCGCCACATACACGAATGCGGCCAGCCATCCCCAACGGCCCAGATCATGCAGCGCCCACTCGTACATCACCAGTGCCGGCGCAACGCCGAACGAGGTCATGTCCGACAGAGAGTCGTATTGCTCGCCGAACGCCGATTGGGTATTGGTCAGCCGCGCCACCCGGCCGTCCATCCCATCCAGCACCATGGCGACGAAAATCGCGATCGCGGCAGTCTCAAAACGATCGTTCATCGCCTGCACCACGGCATAAAAGCCGGCAAACAGTGCCGCAGTGGTAAAGGCGTTGGGCAGCAAATAGATGCTGCGGTGACGATTTTCGGAATCTCGCATTGAAAAATTGGGCATATTTACAAAAAATGGCGGCGAACAGCTGAAAGGTTAACCCATTCGTAAGGAAAAAAGGCCCCTAACGCTGTACAAGCGGCTGGTTGGCTCACCGCAATTGGCGTGCCAGCAGGATTGCCGTGACACGCAACGATCCACCTAGGCTGCGCTGCGCCGGGACTTATTTCCAACGCCTGCGTCTTTCCCCGGGGTCCGCCTGGCGGCAAAAAAGCCCCCCACGCTGCGCCTTCGGCTTGCTGCCCCCCCAAGGGGGCGCTTTTTGCCTCGGGGCGGCCCGGCGACAAAAAAAGGCATCCTTGGGAAAGGATGCCTTTCTTGCCCTACCCCTTCGCGGGGGAAAGCGTGACTAATGCGATCTTAGTTCTTGGACTTGTCGACCAGCTTGTTTGCAGCGATCCAAGGCATCATGGCGCGCAGTTTGCCGCCGACTTGTTCGATCTGCGATTCCGCGTTGATGCGGCGGCGCGAGGTCAGGGTCGGAGCGCCAGCGGCGTTTTCCAGGATGAATTTCTTGGCGTACTCGCCGGTCTGGATGTCGGTCAGGCATTGACGCATGGCTTGGCGCGTTTGCTCGGTGACAACCTTGGGACCGGTCTCGTATTCGCCGAATTCGGCGTTGTTCGAGATCGAGTAGTTCATGTTGGCGATGCCGCCTTCGTAGATCAGGTCAACGATCAGCTTCAACTCGTGCAAGCACTCGAAGTAAGCCATTTCCGGAGCGTAGCCTGCCTCGACCAGCGTGTCGAAACCCGCCTTGATCAGCTCGACCGTACCGCCGCACAACACGGCCTGTTCGCCGAACAGGTCGGTCTCGGTTTCTTCGCGGAAGTTGGTTTCGATGATGCCGGCACGGCCACCGCCGTTGGCGCTGGCGTACGACAGGGCCACGTCACGGGCAGAGCCGGACTTGTCTTGGTACACGGCCACCAGGTGGGGCACGCCGCCGCCTTGAGCGTAGGTCGAACGCACGGTGTGGCCGGGGGCCTTCGGGGCGATCATGATGACGTCGATGTCGTCACGGGGCACGACTTGGCCGTAGTGCACGTTGAAACCGTGAGCGAATGCCAGAGCGGCACCAGCCTTGATGTTGGCGTGGACTTCGTTGCGGTAGACCGCAGCGATGTTTTCGTCAGGCAACAACATCATGACCACGTCGGCGGCCTTGACGGCTTCGGCGACTTCTTTGACTTCCAGGCCGGCGTTAGCGGCTTTTTTCCACGAAGCGCCATCCTTGCGCAGACCGACCACGACCTTCACACCCGAGTCATGCAGGTTCAGGGCGTGGGCATGGCCTTGCGAGCCGTAGCCGATGATGGCAACGGTTTTGCCTTTAACGAGGGAGAGGTCGCAGTCTTTGTCGTAGAAAACTTTCATGTTGTGTACTCCGGATTATTTTGAATTCAGTTAATGCAGTAGGGGTGTAGGCAAAAATGCCTGTTAGATCTTCAGGATCCGTTCGCCGCGCCCGATGCCGGACACGCCGGTGCGCACGGTTTCCAGGATGGCGCTGCGATCCAGGGCGTCAATGAATGCCTGCACCTTGTCCTGCGTGCCGGTCAGTTCAATGGTGTACGTCTTGTCGGTCACATCGATGATGCTGCCACGGAAAATATCGGCCATGCGCTTCATTTCCTCGCGCTCCTTGCCGACAGCCCGCACTTTGATCAACATCAGCTCGCGCTCGATGTGCGGCCCTTCGGTCAGATCAACGACCTTGACCACGTCGACCAGACGGTTCAAGTGTTTGGTGATCTGCTCGATGACCTCGTCCGAGCCGACCGTCACCACTGTCAGGCGCGACAAGGTCGCGTCTTCAGTGGGCGCCACGGTCAGCGTTTCGATGTTGTAGCCACGCGCGGAGAACAGGCCCACCACGCGCGACAGCGCGCCGGGTTCGTTTTCCATCAGCACGGAAATCACGTGTTTCATGATCGCCTCCTTACAGGTCTTCGGAACCGAGCAGCATCTCGGTCAGCCCGCGGCCGGCTTTCACCATCGGCCACACGTTTTCGGTGCGATCCGTAATGAAATCCAGGAAGACCAGGCGATCCTTGTGCTTCTTGAATGCTTCGCGCAGCGCAGGCTCGACATCCGCCGGACGTTCGATACGCAATCCCACGTGCCCATATGCCTCGGCCACTTTGACAAAATCAGGCAGAGAATCCATGTACGACTCGGAATAGCGCGAGCCGTAATCGATCTGCTGCCACTGCCGGACCATGCCGAGGAAACGGTTGTTCAGGCAGATGATTTTGGGCGTCAGGTGGTATTGCTGGCAGGTGGACAGCTCCTGGATGTTCATCTGAATCGATGCCTCACCCGTGATCACGGCGATTTCCGATCCCGGATTCGCCATCTGTACCCCCATGGCGTACGGCAAGCCCACGCCCATGGTGCCCAGGCCACCGGAATTGATCCAGCGACGCGGTTTGTCGAACTTGTAGTACTGTGCCGCCCACATCTGGTGCTGGCCCACATCGGAGGTCACGAAAGCGTCGCCGCCGGTGACTTCCCAGAGCTTTTCCACCACGAATTGCGGCTTGATGACTTCGTCGGAATTGGCGTATTTCAGGCATTCCTTGCCTCGCCATGTCTCGATCTGCTGCCACCATTTTTCCAGGGAAGCCGGCTTGGTCTCGGCGCGCGCAGCGTTGTATTGCGCGATGAGCTCGACCAGCACGTCTTTCACGTTGCCCACGATCGGCACATCGACCCGCACCCGCTTGGAAATCGACGAAGGATCGATATCGATGTGGATGATTTTGCGCGCATTTTGCGCAAAATGGCGAGGGTTGCCGATCACGCGGTCGTCAAAGCGTGCGCCCACGGCCAACAGCACATCGCAGTGCTGCATCGCCATATTGGCCTCGTAGGTGCCATGCATGCCCGGCATGCCCACAAACTGACGGTCGGTCGCCGGCATGGCGCCCAAGCCCATCAGCGTGTTGGTGCAAGGCGCGCCCAACAAATCCGCCACGCGGCGCAGCTCATCCGAAGCATCGGACAGAATCACGCCACCGCCCGAGTAGATCATGGGGCGTTCGGCAGCCAGCAGCATCTGCACGGCTTTTTTGATCTGTCCTTGATGCCCCTTGTTGACAGGCGCATACGAGCGCATGCTGATTTCGCCCTTGGCAGGGACGTATTTACACGGCTGCAGGCTGACGTCTTTGGGGACATCCACCAACACGGGGCCGGGCCGGCCGGTGCGGGCGATGTAAAAGGCTTTGCGCAGGGTATCGGCCAGATCCTTGACGTCGCGCACCAGGAAGTTGTGCTTGACGCAAGGACGCGTGATCCCCACGGTATCGCATTCCTGGAAGGCATCCTCGCCTATGGCCGCCGTGGGGACCTGTCCGCTGATGATGACCATCGGGATCGAGTCCATATAGGCGGTGGCGATGCCCGTGACGGCATTCGTCACGCCGGGGCCGCTAGTCACGATACATACGCCGACCTTTTGCGACGCGCGCGAATAGGCATCGGCGGCATGCACGGCAGCTTGCTCGTGGCGCACCAGGATATGCTGAAATTTGTCTTGCTTGAAAATTGCGTCGTAGATGTACAGCACAGCGCCGCCGGGATAGCCGAAAACGTGCTCGACGCCTTCTTCGGCCAGGCAGCGCACGAGTATATCGGCGCCTATGGTTTCCATGATATTCATTTCCTGTTTCAGGACCGGCCCTGTTTTCCTGACTGTTGCACGCCCTGATACGGCAGCAACCGAACAAATACCAACGCCGACAACATGATCTGGCGCTTTGAGATTCACGGAACCTCGCCACCCAAACACCTTGCCAACCTGGCACGCATTCGTCGGGAACGCAGTGCAAACGCCCCAAGGGGACGCTGGAGGTCGAAATGGAAGCTTTGGCAACACACGCTTGTGACGCGGCCAACAGCAGGTAATTACTGGGGCGTAGCGCCTGGAATGTAGTCTGGGCGGCACGCTTGCCTGAGCGCCAGCATCGGATAGGCAGACTGGCGCAAGAAAGCGAATTTACCGCGTTGCGGCATTACGAGCAAATCGGCGATTAGCATATTCCCCACACTCATCCGCCCCCATAAAAACGAAAGCCCCTCCGGGGCCGACGCGATTCTCCAACCGTGAGTTTGCGGCGGCCCGGCAGGGGTGGCAGGCGGGACTGTTGGAGGCCGCCCAGTCCGTGGCTCCTCGGCGGGGGCAGTCCGGGGGCCATGTTTGAGTGCCGCGCAGCGGCGCGAGTTTGG